>NZ_BOSJ01000014.1 GCF_018403285.1 Paenibacillus sp. J45TS6
TCATGCGAGGGAAGAACCTATCCGGTATTAGCTACCGTTTCCGGTAGTTATCCCAGTCTTATGGGCAGGTTGCCTACGTGTTACTCACCCGTCCGCCGCTAAGTCTCAGAGAAGCAAGCTTCTCATTGACTCCGCTCGACTTGCATGTATTAGGCACGCCGCCAGCGTTCGTCCTGAGCCAGGATCAAACTCTCCAATAAAGTTATTGAAAAGAGCGATAAGCTCATTTAGAAAATGCTGACGAGAACTTAAAAGTTCTCTATTTCATTTGTTATGACCAACAAATGAAACTTGTATTAATTCACTCACGAGTTTTACTTGCGTAAAACTCCTCGTTGTTCAGTTTTCAAAGATCAATCTTCAATGTGAAACTCCATTTTTATCATCCGCTTATTTCAAGCGGCGACTTTTATAATATAACACATTGCCGTTTATTTCGTCAAGCAATTTTTTAAAATCTTTTTTCAAACTTTCTTACCGGTATAGTTCATTTAGTAATGACTTAACCTGAAAGTTTGTCGCCTTTTTAACGGGCGATTTATAATTTATCATATTAGGAAGGAATGAGTCAAGCTATATAACTAACTTTTTTAAAGATTTTTTATCTCTCCTTATTCAATTGCCATATTGTACACTTATCAAGGAGATTTGTTAGTAAAAAGAGCTGTATACCAGCTTATACTGTCACACTCTACAATCTTATTCGTCGAAAAGATAAGAGAAGATCATAATCCTCATCTCCTCTATCTTTAACATACGAACTCGAATCAATTCACAAAGTATCGAATCTCTCTCCCGCTTTCAGTTAATGAAGGGATCCAACTGCCCGTTTCCTTGATAATGGAACGATGCACTAACTTACGCAGCATGAGCGGGAGTTCCTCATGAATATACAAAAGATCTGGATGTATCATTAACTCAGCTAAACTTACAGGATGATTGCTTTTGCGAAGAACTTCTATTAATAACTCAGAGCAACCTTCCATTTTGGACATGACCGAAAACTCACAGGCCAGCAAAGTTAATTCCACGCGTTGTTCCAAGGTCTCTTCACTCGCTATAAGCTCGTCATATAATTTGTATACAGCTCTGTCCATATCTCTGATCTGTGCCCATACAGCTTGTTCTGGAGGGATCCCCCTCTCAATTACTACAATTTTTGCCCAGTGTTTGAGTGATTTCATAATACATTGATATGCATCGATTACCTGCCCATCTGCGAGCCAACGTTTTGCCTCAATACAGGTATTTAAAAAACAAGAGAACTCATAAAACATTTTTTGCTTACGCATCTTACTGCCAAACGCTAGCACATCATCTCTAAGCAAATGAAGTTTCTCGTCTCGATCCCATAAGATATCTCCATCCATAAAGGCTTCCGTTACACTGCGATCTTCTCCTGTTATCAAATCCCGATTAAGCTTCACCCAATCCATGTAAACAATCTGATAGCGGAGTTCACCTATAATGGAGTGTCTTATTTTATTATGCAAAGAGCTGTCTTCGTGCAAAATTAACACATACACTTCAAAATCCTGCATAAGAGATCCATGAAAATGCTCTCCCGAATGAGGGTACGCAATAGCTCCAACGACGCCCTGATTATCCGACTCTTCGGATAGAAAAGACAAATTAGTTAATTCCACGCTTTCCCTCCATACAATAAATGGTGATTTTTTACCAATTAAGTTATAATATAGTTCTACATTCTACATAAGAACATAGGTTTCCTGCTATACAGTGAAGACAACTACTCTTACGTTAGGAGCATTTATAATGATTTTTAAATCAGCTAAGATTGAAGCCTTTCGAACTTGGGGATTGCTGCTTACCATGATGGGTATGGGACTTATGGTCCTAGGTACAGCAGGTATTGTCTTTTTTGGTTCTGCTGGTAAGATCGCCGCAGGCATTGGACTTGTTATTGGTCTGATTGCGATGATGGGAAGTTTAGGGATCTATTTTTGGGCCGGTATGATGTCTGTCAGTGCGGTTCAGATCGAGTGTCCCGAATGCCATAAACTTACTAAAATGCTGGGTAAAACGGACCGCTGTATGTTCTGCAAAACCATCATGACGTTTGACCCCGCTAAAGCAAACATTACAGCCGACCAACTTGACGTCCAAAAATCAAGATCCTAGCATTATCATCTTACAGAAAAAAAATAATAGCTACTCTCTTTATACACAAAAAAAGCCGTGCTAACTCTCCAAGGATGGACTGCACTTTAGTTGTTAGATTGTGTCTAACAACTAAAGTGCAGTTCAAAAAAGGAGCCGCAGCACGGCTTTTCTATATAAAATCGTATTAGTTCATATGAATTCGGTTTAGCACAGCCCAGGCGCCTTCATTCGCAAAACTTCTGCTCCAAGAAGCGACTCCTGCTAATTCCAGTCTTTCAGCCAGTTCAACTCTTGCTCTAAGCGATGTCTTATCCTCAAGCCAAATCTTATTAAGGACTCCTTGCTCCTCGTACTCTACATAATGCTGACCTGTATCTTCTAAATACTGAGGGGTCAATTTCTGAGTCGAGATAATTTCCTGGGCAGTATCCATTCCAATTGCTTTGGAGCGCACTTTGATCTCTCCCTCAGCCATTTCCTCAGTCCACACTCTTGTATAGGTTGGCACACCGAGCAGTAGTTTTCCCGCTGGCACTTCATCCTCATCCATAATTTTAGTCATCGCAGCTGTAGTCCACGGTATAGACGATACAGATCCGGCTATTGGACTTGTAGCCCAATGCTCATCGTAAGTCATTACCATCATGTAATCAATAATCTGTCCAAGTGATCTGCGGTCAAGAAATTTACTCCATAGTTCACTATTTGATTTCGGTGTTACTGCTATCGAGAGCACTAAATCATTCTCCTTCGCATAAGGGCGAAGCTCTCTCATAAATTGAGTAACATTAGGACCGTCTTCTGTATATACACTCTCAAAATCAACATTAATGCCGTCCAGCTGATAAGTTTTTGCATATTCAATCATTTGTGTGATAATGGTATTTCGTTTTTCATAAGTGGATAACACTGCTGCCGTTAGGTCGGCATCAAATGCATTACTTATCAGACCCCAAACTTCTATACCTAATGATTTTGCTTTCTTCACATAAGCAGGATCGGCCTTACTTGCTACATTACCTTTGTCATCTGAAATCTCGAACCAAGTAGGACTAACTACATTCACACCTTTAAGAACAGAAAGAGTATCTGGGTCAGCTGCTCGATTGTAAACTGCCTCCCATGTAAGATTAATCGTTTTATCTTTCCATCTTTGTTCTGCCGCTGTTGGCGCCACTTCCAGTTTCGGGACAGTTACCGTCTCTGCCCTTTTCACTTCACTAGCTAAAACATAACCCGCATAACCGCTGTCCAGCTGCACGAATAACCATTTCCCATCAGAAGACCATATTCTAACCCGGTCACCAAGGTTCATCCTTTTCACAATAACCGCTTGATTGTTAGGTTTTTGATAAAGCGAAATGCGTTCTTCCGATTCCTTTTGTTTGCCGTTCCCTGCTGCTACTGCATATTCTATGGTCTCACCTTGATTCATGAGTAAAACAGCTCCTGTATCTGCGCTCTCATGAACACTGATTCCGTACACTTCTTTCAATGCTTGTACTGGAATGTAAAGTTCGCCCTCAGTTTCTTCAGGTACGGTTTGTAAAATATAAGGCTTTCCATTTAGTTCTCCCTGTTCTTCATCTTTTGTTAGCTGAAGTACCTTGTCAGGGGAGGTTAAAATAATTGTACCCTCTGATCCCTCATAACGTATGGATGGATCTACTTTCTCTTGGAGCACGGAAAGAGGGAGCTTCAAACTCTCATTAGAGCCTTTCGCTTCATAATCCATAAGTTCTCCTTGAACGAAGATCGGTTTTTCAAATCCTCTCCAATCCGTAATCTCATCCACGCTACGAATCACAAAGGTCGTTATCAATATGTAAGCAAGCGCGGCGATACAACCTAAGCCCAAGGCCTTTTTCCATAAGGGGACTCTTGTCCCTCGTCTTCGTGTTTTTCTTCTCACCATGTAAGTATCCTCCATTTGATATAACAAGAGTAAAGCACCAAAGTTTGAAAAGAAATAAAAAAAACGTGAGAAATTCCAAAAAAAAGGAATTCTCACGTAATTGTAACAGTTTTCTGCTTACCTACAACTTTTACATACACCATAAAGTTCGAGACGATGACCATGCACTTCAAAATCCGTGCAGGCTGCGGCTTTCTCTTCTACGTCATGCAGTGAAGGATAACTGAAATCTTTAATTGTTCCGCACTTCTCGCAAATAATATGATAGTGTTCCGCTATATTCGCATCAAATCGGCTGGAGTTATCACCATAAGTCAGCTCTCTCACCATACCTGCTTGTGTAAACATCTTTAAGTTGTTATATACAGTGGCCACACTCATACTAGGAAATTGAGGTTCCAGCGCACGATAAATTTCATCTGCAGTTGGATGTCCCATTGATTCCATTAAATAATTAAGAATCGCATGGCGTTGAGGCGTAATGCGGACACCAGTCGTTTTAAGTTGTTCTAACGCATGTTGGACACGTGTTGCCATAAGCCCACCGCCTTACCTTTCTTACATCGCACCCTTACTAGGGATTAAATTTTTAAATTATTAGACAAAATTTTTCCAAGTTAAGTGACAGACTTCATATTTATTGTAAATTGTTACTCTTACAGTTGTCAACGCATATAGGCAAAGGAGAGGTATATTAGACAAAAAAGAATGAACTGAGTATAAATTAAAGTTCATCTCGCGGAGTTGTCTGTTGCTCTGAAATGCCCTCCGTCATTTGGGTCTGATTGATGATCAGATCACTATTTCCCTCGATTGTAATTTTATACTCGCCTTCACCAACGGTTCCTTGAATTTCTCTGTTCTTAACAGTAAATGGCAATTCGCTGTTTAAGTTGCCATATGTGCTGGAACCTTCAAGGGTATAGTCTCCGTCTTCAGGTAATGATAGATTAATATCCCCTACTGCACTATATATATTCCAATTGCCACCTACCATACTTGATGTTACCTGAACGGCTCCATTCAATGTTTCAAGACTCAGGTTATTTAAAGGATTCATTACTTTAATATTCCCATTGCGTGTTTTTGCTTCAATATCTCCTACAATACCGGAAGCCTGGATATGGCCTACCTGTGTTGATAAACTGATTTCTTTGGATACATCTTCCGCTCGGAGATCTCCTCGATTCGTATCTAACGAAGCACTTCCCGTCACATTTGCAACCGATATATTTCCGTTTAGTGTCTTAGCCCGTATATCACCGATTGCACTATGAATATAAATTTTACCGTTACCGGATTCGACGTTAATGTTGTTAATTGCTTGCGGCCGATCCATATATATAGCACCGTTCGATGTTCTAACCTCCAGATCAAATCTGCGGTCGTCCGGGATTGTAATCGTCATATTGAGTCTTGGCTGGCGTTTCGATTCACTCCCATAACCTTGGGGCGAGGTAGAAATGTGAATGGTCTTACCTTCGTTCACCTTCACCTTTGAAGCTTCTGCTACTGCCTCTGCCTCTATTTCTTCCACCTGATCTACCCATACTATGGTGTTAATCTGAATTTGTTCTACGTCGCCTCGGTTTACTCTTATATCTCCATTAACATTCTCAACAAGAACAGCTGCAGTACTCATCTCTACAGGAACTGCAATGGTATCTTTGACAATCCGATTGTCTGTAGCTTCACTATAATCCATCGAAGCAGAGGAGAGATTCAAACTCACTCTATTCCATAGATGAGTGTAATGGTCCTGCTGCGTTACAACAAAGATACAAGCGATAAGCGTAACGGAGAAAATAATACCTTTAAAATCCGGCTTAAATCTCGATTTATATTTTCTTTTACTGGAAGGCCGAAATTGTTGATGCAGAATAAACGAAATAATAAATTCAATTCCCCATATAACTAGAATAAACGGCCAGTATCTTAAAAGCTCAAATGTGTACTCCATCTGATAAATCTGATCAAGCAGCAGAAGGATACCCGTTATCATAATAAATAAAGCAGCTGTATATCGACCAATTCGAATTTTATAAGGTAATGCCATTCTTTTATTTTTTTGTTTCTTCCAAAAGCTTAGCGATAGTAAAATTTCTCTAACGAGAAGAATGCCGCCAATCAAAATCAAGACAACGGCTGTACCCGTGGTCCCATACAGGGCAATGTACTGCTGCAACCACCTCGGTCTCTGAATGAACAGCACCATTAAAGTGCCGCCAACAATAAGGAGTATTCCGAAAGATATTCCTCGTTCCCACGCTAAAAATCTAAAATTAGGAGCTAAAGTTCTGTCCTCTTCGTCGCTCTGCCCGTGGGGCCTGCGCTTGCGCATTACAATCTGATCTGCAAGCTGGAGAACTTCATAAATATTTATGAAATAGAGAACAGGAATAAGAAGACCCAGCAATATGAGCAGCGGTACATTAATTTGTATACCGATCGTAGAGAAATAAAGAAGAGCTGATAAATCAAGTAATAAGAGAAAAATAAAGGTCAGGCCCTTAATGTATACACCAAGATATAAATGACCCAAACCCGGTAATAAAGCAGATAATAGACCTGCTATAAACTTATGTTTTTTTCGTGTAAAACGTTTTGATGAGCCAGATTGCATGGAAGGCTGCATGTGAATATCCACCTCCTGAATAACAAACTATGAACGGTAAGTCCATTTTCTTTTTGATACTACCCTATTCTCTTTTGTCTGTAACTGGAAATCAAATGGGATTTATTAACCTAACCTTGGTAAACAGAATAATTTAAAAGGAAATATAAAAAGAACTGTTCAGTAAGTTTGAACAGTTCTTATATGATCTATATAAGATACAAAATAATAGCCTTTTTATGCAAGCAAGTCTTCTATTCCACTGAAATAGAGCGAAATTGATGCCACTCCTGCAGCTTCGTAACAAGGGACACCGTATTGAAACTGTTTGGAACTAGCACATGAAGAGTAACCTCGACATGTCTTTCTAACTCTGATCGGTAGTTTGATGAACTGATATCCAGATCACTTACTGTCATTTTACGAACGGCAATCTTCTCTTCCTCCATAAAGTGAGAGATCTTCTCGATCAGTACAGGTGTAGATACCGCACTTAGTGTAATAATGTGGGGTTTATTCGCTTTCAGATAACGTCTCTCCACTTTATTAAACACCCATAGGTTAAGAAGGACTAATACAGTGGATACAATAGCAGCAAAATAAAATCCAGCACCTACTGCAAGTCCAATACCTGCAACTACCCAAATAGAAGCTGCTGTTGTAAGTCCTGTAATGGACTTTCCTGTAAATAAAATGGTCCCAGCACCCAAAAAACCAACCCCTGTAATTACAGCGGCGGCTAAACGAGCAGGGTCCATACGTACATTTGCTTCATTCACGAAATCAGCAAAGCCATATGCGGATAATAACATAATAAGTGCAGAGCCTAAGCAAACTAAAATATGTGTCCGAAAGCCAGCTGCATGGTTAGACCGCTCTCTCTCAATTCCAATTAATCCACCAAGTGTCATTGCTGTGAGCAGCCTTAAAAGGATATCCCATTGTCCAATGTACCATGGATCGCCCATTTTATCTTACCCCTTCCGTTAAACTCATCCAGTATTAGGAACGATCGTTTATCCTATTCAAATGAAAAGTCGTTAATTCCACTCCAGGAGCAACCTCCTGTGTTTCTATCGGTTTAAAACCGTATTTTTGATACAAGCTCGAAGCGGGTATATTTTTAAGTCCTGTTGAAACGATGATTTTGGGCACATCCCGGTGTAGATCCAGCACATATTCAATGAGCTGTCCTGCTATTCCTTTGCGAAAATGAAGCGGATGAACCATCATCCGGGAAATGGTTCTGGTCCCTTCCTCTTCTGTCTCTACAGCTACCGCCCCAAGTAGTTCCATATCATCTGTTATATAACCAAAAAACGATTCACCGCAACCCTGAATCGTCTCTACGGTATCTAAAAGCGGCGGAATTTCATTAAAGCCAATCCACTGTGCTTCTAGGCGATATGCCAAGTGCTGAAGTCTCCAAATCTCAAGGACCAAATCTGTGTCCTGCAAAGAGATTGGTATGATTTTGCCTTCCATCTAAGCTAGTTCCTCCTACCATAAAAGAAGCCCGTCATCATAGACGAGCTTCTATCAGTATATTCAAGCATAACCTAGCGGCTTAAAACTTCAACAAGCAGTTTATTGGCTAGTCCAGGGTTTGCTTTCCCCTTACTTTCCTTCATCACTTGTCCAACTAAGAAACCGATCGCTTTTTGCTTTCCTGCTTTGTAATCCTCTACGGATTGCGGATTAGCTGCAACAACCTGTTCAACAATCGTCAGAATGGCTCCTTCATCACTGATCTGTACGAGCCCTTTCTCTTCTACAATCTGCTTAGGAAGTTTGCCGCTTTCGAGCATTTCTTTAAATACAGTCTTCGCAATCTTGTTGCTGATCGTTCCCTTCTCAATAAGGCCGACCATTTCTCCGAGACCTTGTCCAGTCAGCTGGAGTGCCGTGATTTCTACCCCTTCACTGTTAAGGTAGCCAAGCAAGTCACCCATAATCCAGTTGGATACGGCTTTGGCATCGGAAGTGTATTTCATGCTGTCTTCAAAAAGATTAGCCAGATGCACAGATGAAGTAATGACTTCCGCATCATAGGTTGGAAGGCCATATTCCGAAGTATATCTCGCCTTACGCTCATCGGGAAGTTCTGGAATCGAAGCGCGAACGCGGTCTTTCCATTCCTGACTGATATGAAGAGTAACCAGATCCGGATCCGGGAAATAACGATAGTCATGAGCTTGTTCTTTACTCCGCATAGATAACGTTTTACCAGCAGCTTCATCCCAGCGGCGTGTTTCTTGAACAATCTCTTCTCCATCATCAAGCAGCTCCGCTTGGCGAATCTCTTCGTATTCTAATCCACGCTGCACTCCGCGGAAAGAGTTCATGTTTTTCAGTTCTGCTTTCGTTCCGAGTTTGGTCTCACCAAAAGGACGAAGACTGATATTAGCGTCACAACGCAGCGATCCTTCTTCCATCTTCACATCGGATACATCGCAGTACTGCATAACAGCACGAATCTTTTCAAGATAAGCACGCGCTTCTTCTGGAGACGAAATATCCGGTTCGGATACAATCTCAACAAGCGGAGTTCCCACACGGTTGAAGTCAGCAAGCGATGCATATCCGCCGTCAACGTGCGTCAGCTTGCCTGCGTCTTCTTCCAAATGCAAACGAGTGATACCAATACGTTTTGTTTTGCCGCCTACTTCAATGTCAATCCAACCATTTTCCCCGATTGGCTGATCATACTGTGAAATCTGATATGCTTTTGGCGAATCAGGATAGAAATAGTTCTTACGGTCAAATTTACTTACATCCGCAATGGTACAGTTAAGAGCCATCGCTGCTTTCATGGCATATTCTACTGCTTGACGATTAAGTACCGGCAGTACTCCGGGGTGTCCTAAACAAATCGGACATGTATGTGTATTAGGCGGTGCTCCAAATTCTGTAGAGCAGCCGCAGAAGATTTTGGATTTTGTATGGAGTTCAACGTGAACTTCCAGCCCAATGACAGTCTCATATTTCTTTGATGACATATTCTATTTCCTCTCTTTCCTCTGTGAATTACAGCTGTGGACGCTGTTTATGGTAATCGGTGTGCTGCTCAAAAGCATGGGCTACACGCAGAACGGTTGACTCGTCAAAAGCCTTTCCGATAATCTGCATACCAACAGGCAATCCATCTGCAAAACCACAAGGGACGCTGATCGCTGGAACACCGGCGAGACTTACAGGAATGGTAAGAATATCATTCAAATACATCGTTAGCGGGTTATCCACTTGAGATCCAAGTTTAAATGCGGTTGTCGGAGCAGTAGGCCCGATAATTACATCATAGTTTTTAAACACTTCATCAAAATCATTTTTGATCAAAGTACGTACTTTTTGAGCTTTCAAATAATATGCATCATAGTAACCTGAGCTAAGTGCATAGGTTCCCAGCATAATACGGCGCTTCACTTCAGACCCGAAACCTTCACTGCGGGAACGGTGATACATATCCAGCAGATTGTCCGGATTCTCAGCACGAACGCCATAACGTACTCCATCAAACCTTGCCAGGTTAGAGGAAGCTTCGGAAGAAGCGAGCAAGTAGTAACTTGCTACTGCATATTCGGTATGCGGAAGCGAAACTTCTTCCCAAGTAGCGCCCAGGCTTTCAAGCACTTTCAGGCCTGCCATGACCGTTTCCTTAACCGATGCATCGACCCCTTCTCCTATATATTCCTTTGGTACCGCAATTCGCAGCCCTTTCACATCGCCGGTCAAAGCGCTGAGGAAATCAGGTACTTCTACATTAGCTGAAGTAGAGTCCATTGCATCATAGCCGGAAATGGCTTGGAGTACATAAGCTGAATCTTCCACATTTTTGGTGAGCGGTCCAATTTGATCAAGAGAGGATGCAAAAGCAACGAGTCCAAAACGAGAGACACGGCCATAAGTAGGCTTGAGTCCAACCACGCCGCAGTAAGATGCAGGCTGACGGATCGATCCCCCTGTGTCGGAACCTAGTGTGAAATAAGCTTCACCCGCTGCCACAGCTGCGGCTGATCCACCACTGGAGCCGCCAGGTACATGATCTAAATTCCAAGGGTTACGTACGGGATAGAAGCTGGAATTCTCGTTGGAACCCCCCATTGCAAACTCATCCATATTTAGTTTCCCGAGTGTAATCGTATCGGCTGCTTTCAGCTTTTTAACTACTGTTGCATCATAGACAGGGTCGAAATTTTTCAAAAACTGACTGGCACATGTGGTTCGAAGTCCTTCAGTAACGATATTATCTTTGATTCCTGCAGGTAGTCCAAACAGCAAGCCTCGCTCTTCGCCAGCCGCAAGCTTGTCATCAAGACGTCTTGCAGTCGCTTGTGCTCCTTCTTCATCTAAAGTCAGATAAGCACGAACCTGTTCTTCTACTTTGCCGATTCTTGCATAAGATGCAGCCACTAATTCGGAAACTGAAAACTCCTTGGCATGCAGCTTATTATGTATTTCAGGTAATGTAAGATTAAGCAAACTCAACGGTATTTACCTCCCTATTGTATCTATTCAAGTATAGCCGGAACTTTAATCTGACCCTCTTCTTCATCCGGCGCATTCAGCATAACTTTTTCTATTGGCAGACTTTCACGCACTTCATCTTCACGCATTACATTGGATACATGCAGTACATGTGTAGTCGGCTCGATCCCATCGGTGTCTAGCTCGTTCAGCTTCTCAGCATACTGCAAAATCGCGTTCAGTTGCTCCGTTAGCTGCGTTTCTTCCTCTTCGCTTAGGTTAAGACGTGCCAGCTTTGCTACATGCTGTACATCCTGATTAGTAATACTCATACTAGGTTCGTTCCTCCTTCAAATTAACCCTATCTATTGATATTGTGTCCATTTTAACACGTCCATGCAGTGAATCAAATGAAATCGTTATAAAGAAACAAAAGGAGCCGGGAAATTGATCCGGCTCCTTACAATTAAATCCATGCACGTAGATTAACTTGCTTTATAAAATCCGCTTGTGACATTGGTTCGTTCGCGGCCTCTTCTTCCTCTTCCACTAATTCCAGTTCATCGCCATTCAATAACTGACGAAACAACTTCTCATTATGTGTAGCCAGTGCGTAATCAATAAGGGCATCCCTCTCTATACGCTCTGCTTCCTGTCTCAAGATTTGTTCTTCCGGTTCTATATCACCTGATGGAACAAAAAAGTTGCGATTTACCTGAGGAACACGAATCACATAGTCAAAAGCGTTATCTGGATTCCGATCATAAGCAATAATATAACCGTAATCTCCTACAGGAAGATTCTGCTCAAAGGCGTCCGCGACGATGATAATCTTTTCCCCTAAATTCAGCATCGTCTACCTCCTGATTCATTATTGTCTGTATAGTCTACTAAAAAAAAGTAATGATGTCTATGGAAAGAATCGCCCCATGCGAGATAAAAAGATAGATATGGATAAAAAGAGATACATAAAAAAAGAACGCAAACCGGGACGAATCCTCAGTCTGCGTGCTTGTCATAGTTGGGTGTTTCTAATAAAGTTCATTCTACTCATTAACAAGAGTGTTGTCCATACTTTTCGAAGAAAAATGTCGGATTCTCTACTATTTTTAGCGAGAAGCACGAACGTATGGATTATTTTGTTTCTCAAATCCGATGGTTGTTTTCGGGCCATGACCGGGATATACCACAACATCCTCATCAAATGTATAGAGCGTGTTCTGTATGGAATCAATCAGCTCTCGCTCACTGCCTCCAGGAAGATCAGTACGTCCTACACCCAAACGGAATAATACATCCCCGGCAAAAAGATCTTTACCGCTAAGCAGACTCACACTGCCTGGGGAATGTCCTGGAGTGTGGAATACTTTGAAGGTATGTCCTACTAAATTCAAAGTCTGTCCCGCAGCGAGGTCATATTCTGCCGGGCCTGTCATCAGCGGTTCCGTCACATCAGGCCAGCGAAGCGATCCATTCCATTTGGGAGATTCCAGCCATTCTGCTTCCGCTGCATGCAGATAGACTGGGCACCCTTTCCACTTCCGAATTTCTTCTACACCGCCCATATGATCAAAATGAGCATGAGTAAGCACGATGGCTTCAATCTCAAGATCCTCAATCGCCCGGACAAGCGACTTAGGGTTCATACCCGGATCAATAATAAAAGCTTTACTCGCATCTTCTCCTTGCACCAGATATGCATTTGTTTGCAGTGGTCCAAGGTTAAAAGTTCGTATATTCAGCATCTAAAAACCGGAAATCAGTTCACGCAGCTCACGTATAATCGCTGCCTGATACTCCGTACCCTCCCCGTAACGTTGTATAATTTCCTTGCGTGTTTCTGTGAGTTTATCCTGATAATCTGCCGCCTCAGGGTCTTTATTCTCTGTCTTAAATTGAACCATCGCCTCCTGCACATGAGCAGGTCGAGGTCCCCAAGTTCCAAGCACGTGACCACCGGAGTCTGCAAAGATAACTACCGGAATCGAACGTCCTCCCAAGGTTAAGAATTGATCCATAATTTCAAGGTGATTCTCCATAATCAGTACTTCTGTAGGAATTCCTGTAATCTCCATTGCTTGGAATACAACCGGAATATTACGAACAACATCTCCGCACCAATCAGCCGCTAAAATAAGAACGCGCAAATCATCACGATAATTTAAGCTTTCAAAGAAAGCCTGATCTTCGGCATTTGCCCACTTAAACCGTTGATACCAATCCTGAAAAGCCTCTTGGTTCTGAGTCATGTTCGAAACAAATTCTTCTGGTGATAATCCTTTACCGAATTTATGCGATAAATTTGGAGCCATGAGAAGCACTTCCTTTCCGTTTCAGAATGTGATCAATTGATATGATGATTACATATAAACCAAATCGATAAAATACAAACAGAAAAGGAAAATATGTTCATCCTTACTTTATGTAAATACGGAGGATACCCTGTAAAGATCAAAGCCTCTCCTTTTTCCATCATATCATGAAGTTCTTATTTTCTTCTACCAAGACAGGTATCCACTGCAGCTCCGTCCGCATATGGTACAAAAAAGGAGGTCGATGGCATGAATCACTCTGCCCGTCCCGGACAGACCGCTCCCTACGCGAAAGGACCCAAGACGAAGCTGCCTTCAGCTCGAAAAATCCGCAGGGCTTGCAATAAAGAATTGTACCGGACTATCAAGCGACTCAAAGTTTATATTGCACCAGACCTTGTAACACAAGGTGAAAATCTATATTACCGAAAAGTGATTGGCAACCTGATCTGGGTGAACGAAAATCATAATAACCGAAAAGTTCAGTGTGACTGGTGGGACAAAGATGTACTCCCTGAGCTTGCCGCACTTTGGGATATCCCAGAAGCCAAACTTTCCGCAGCATTTCGAGATTCTTACGGAGGTTAACTCCTGCTCCTTATGATGAAGGTACATCTTCTCTCAGGTTCATCACTCCCTAGGGATCCGAACAGGTAAAGCCAGAGCACCCAGTAAGATAAGAATCATCCAGAACACCGTATAACTAAAATCAAAATCAACCCCGCCATGCAGTATAAGAAGCAGCCCGGCAGGTAAGAGTTCCGGCGCGTGCCGCCGCAGAAGTCTTCCTATATAGACAAAGAGACTCGTCATTAGCAGCAGCCCTATCAAACCTGTATCAAGCCACATATCGAGATAGGCGCTATGTATTTCATTTCCTGCATACGGGGCTGATTGCACCGTATGCACGGCATGTTTCCAGGCCTCCCCGCCATGGCCCAGCCAAGGGGAGTGCAGGGCAAATCTGGCTGCATCTTGCCACATCACCTCCCGGGAGACCCAAGTCTCTCCGGAGGTTATTCTTGCGGATGCAGTGTGGATCACGAGCCAGGCACAGCTGGCGAGGCTCGCTGTACTTACTGCGGCAGCGGCCACCCTCCGGCCGCGCGCAAGCAGTGCATGAAGCAGCAGCGCACCTGTGAGCGCTGCGATCTCTCCCCCGGTCAGCCACAGCAGGCCGGGGATTGTTGCCGGCGCAAGGCTCGCGCCGGCAAGTGCTCGGTGCGTGACTGCCGCCGCAAGGAGCGGCGCAGCACCCGCACAAAGCAGCAGCAGGCGCTGTCCGCGCTGCTGCAATAGGAGCATGGCGGCAGCGCATACGCACGCCGCCAGCCAAGCACCGCGCGACTCGCTGAGGAGAAGCGCGGTTGCAGCTGGATATAAAGCAAGAGACGAGAGGATCACTCGCTCTCTTGCCCCTTTTCCACTGCTGCTAAAATCGGATGCTGCCGCCGCAAGGCGCTCGAGTAAAAACATCCCAACAAGCGCTGCATAGGCATTTGGATATTCAAGCACCCCGGATAATCTTGCTCCCGCAAAGCTAATTAGCGGATCATCCGTGCGCAGAATGGTATAAGGTAATACAAACAAGCCGCATACAGCAGACAAACCGCTGATCACAAGAAGCCAGCCTGCTACCTGAATACTTGCAGCAAGCCATCTTTTTCCGAGAGGTTTCGTGCCAAGTACAAAACAGACTGCCGCAAAAACACTAATAAATCCAAACCGGATCATATTTTGAAAAGTACCTTCTAAACTAATCAGATTCCCCCATACGAATTGGACTGCATAAATAACAGATAGAAGTAGAGGAATCACGTATAAAAAAGCTCCTTGGCCGTACAGATGATCATACCAAAATCTACTTTTCTTTCTTAAGTGAAGCCAAACATATAAGTACAGAACAAACAGAGCACAAAATAAGGCCCCTCCGAGTTTATATACATCCTCTACATAAAAAAGGCCACGGTCCATGATCCCCATCACGAGTACAAAGCCAGTAAGAACACCTAATATTGAATACAGCCATCGTTCTTTTTTCGCAGATTGTTCTCTTATCTTTTGATGCATCATGATTTGGACGATTCCTCTTTTCCTGCCTATCTACCTATCTACCTATCTACCTATCTACTATTCCCCAAAAAAAAGAGGCCAACCCTATATTAGGGTCAGCCTCTTATCTAACACTTTTGTTCTATTTTTTTTATGCAATTTATGAGTTAGGAAGCAAATCACGACAAGCCCGTTCCAGGTAAGGATCCACATGTAAAAAGTCCCGGTAAGCCTCGTATTCTTTCCACAGGGTATCCCGGTCGCCTGCTTGTCCTCGAACCGCTCGGATTAGGATGTTTTTTGGTGTATGCTCCATATCAATAAACTCCAGCAGCTGAGTTCGATATCCCATCATATCAAGTAATTTAGCTCGAATGGAATCGGTAGCAAGAGCAGCGAAACGCTCTTTCAGAATGCCATGAGACAATAATGGATTCATAACCGAAGCTTCCATCTGCGCAAACAATTCATGCTGACAGCAAGGTACAGACAAAATAACCGAAGCTCCCCAGCGAACTGCTTTATCCAGTGCGGCATCGGTTGCCGTATCACAGGCATGAAGCGTCACTACCATATCTACTTGTTCGAGCTCATTATATTCCGCAATATCCCCTACCAAAAACTTCAGATTCTGATATCCCAGATTTTTGGCGATCTGACTGCAATGTTCAATGACATCGGCCTTCAAATCAAGACCAACAACTTGAATTTTCCTTCTTTGCTTCACCGCCAAATAATGATAAAGAGCAAACGTCAGATACGATTTACCACACCCAAAATCAACGATTGTGATAGGTCTTTCCTCTGGCAGACTAGGCATGATATCCTCAACCATCTCTAAAAAGCGATTAATCTGCTTGAATTTATCATATCTACGAGCATATACTTTTCCTTCCTCACTCATAATACCGAGTTCAATGAGAAATGGAATCGGCTTGCCATCTTCAAGTACATATCTTTTTTTACGATTATGTGAAAGGTCAATCTCCTTTTTGGACGGGGACCGAGTTAGAATGGAGACCTTGTATTTTTTACTAATCAAAATCTGATAGTCCGCTTCTGGTGTACATAGCATACCTTGTCTAAATGTTTCCTCAAACATAGCAGTCACAGCCTTAACTGCCTGCTCAGGTTCTAAATTTTCATGAATTACCTTATTGTTCTGATGATATGCAAACTGATAGTGCAATTTATTCTTTAGTAATACAGGTTTAATCTGTACTTTTGAATAAAGCTGGCCTTCTCGTTTACGTAATTGGCTGAGTGTAGCATTGATCAGTGCCTGCTCTTCAAATATATCTGTAATTAATTTTCGTAAAGAATCCAAAATGGTACATCTCACTTTCTATATAACTTTATCTTAGTAACGATAACATATTAAACCATTATGTTCAGTAAGTTTATTTTTATCATGGAGTGACCGAATCATACTACTTTCTTTGCAAATGATAAAATCCTTCTTCTACCTCTTGACGAGGCAGGCCACCTTGTTTAAGCATCGCATCTTCTAGTTTTAAAAGACGCTGATAGAATACGCTAGCTTCTTCTTTGTATTGTTCGTCGCGGTCCACCAAACGATACCAACTATTCTCAGCTTCCGCATATTGACCTATTTCTTCCCGGTATAATGCCGATAATCTTTCCGTTTTGTCTGGAAGTTCATATCCTTTCACTTTCACATATAGCTGCTGAATTCGTACCGGTGCTTGCAAAATATCCGGATTGGCTCCATTCAGCATACAGTACAGATATAAATGCAAAGCTTTCATATACCGGATTAAGCCTTCATCTGTGTGTCCTTGATCCTGATATATCTCGCCTTCTTCTTCCAGAATACGGGCAACCTGCTGAACTTGATCTACTTCGATCCCGCTACCTTGACGGAAAAGATCAATAATATCCTCGGTAGGTAATGAATTCAGGAGCTGAGAGTTTAAACGAAACTGACGTTTCAGCCACTCATCCAGTTCCCATAAAGCTTCTATGTGTTTTTTCTTCTGTTTGAGTTCAAACACTTTACCGATCATGTTGGTCATTTCCTCCACCATACGAAGGAGATAATCTCTTCTGAACATATGGATTTTCACTCCTTAGACAGCTTATCCGTACTGTATGTATTGATTTTACCTGCATTCCTTCGAAAAAGCCAAACCACACAAAAAAGCAGACAGGTTCTAACATTCACCTGTCCGCCTATTAATCTATACTTTTATTTCACATTCTTATTCATAAACTCTAAGATAACTCGTGTCAGCTCATCAGGGGCCTCTACCATACTCATATGTCCAGCACCACGAATTAAAGCTTGTGTAACTCCTTCACCATCTGCAGTAAAGGTTCTATCCGGCGGCACGACTCCATCGGATTCTCCAGCGATAAGCAGGACGGGGACAATGGAGTCCTCCAGAACATGACGCCGATCAGGACGTTCTCTCATAGCGATTGCTGTGCTGGTTGCTCCTAGCGGAGAAGTACGATATCCAATCTCCTGAATTTTGTCGATTACGGTGGACATCCGTTCACGGTTTTCCTCTGCAAATAAACCCGGCACGAGAGAATCCACAAAACTCTGAATTCCTTGTGTTTGAATGGTAGAGACGGCTGCTAATCTTTTCTCTTTTGCTTCTTCGCTGTCTGGATAAGCAGTAGAATGAACAAGTCCAAAAGCTTTTACCCGTTCAGGGTAACGTTCGGCAATAGAAAGAGTGATGTATCCGCCAAGTGAATGACCAAATACACTTACCTTAGCTAGTTCAAGTGCATTTAGCACTCCCATTACGTCGTCTGCCATCTGATCTATGCTGTAACTGCTATTTGGAGCATCTGACTGACCATGTCCTCTTAGATCAGGAACAATGCAGCGATAATTCGCTGTGAGTTCAGGCAATATTTCATCAAAATAAGCCGAATTGCCACAGAAACCATGTAATAATAAGATGGCCTCTCCGGCTCCTTGATCCTTATAAGCAATGTTCTGGTTTCCAAGTTCCATTTTCTCCATCCGTTACGCCTTCTTTCTGTTAGCAGTATATAGCCGTATTAAAACTAAAACACCTGGATTAGACTTATCTATTCTATTACTCTTTTTATGACCTATTGAAACACTTACCTTATCTGTAATTATTTCCTAGACCTCAATAGCTAATTCATTTACTTGACTCATTCTCGTATAGTCCACACTTGCTTTTGCAGCGTCTGCAATCTGTGATGCCATATTCATTACTTGATACAGTGAGGTCATTTGCAAGATGGAATACGGTCTGGGACCGTTCCTATTTACAATGCCGGCAATACTATAATTCCCTACAGGAGGCAGTTGTCCTTTTACAGACCGGCCCGGGAACAAGGCAGTTGACTTACTTATAAATCTACCTATATTAGCAGCATCTCCAAGACAGGCATCTATGGCAATAATGATCTGATCAGGAGGAATTTCTGCGAGATGCGACTCTAGATTGGCCGCATCACAAGGACTTGAGAGCGTACCTATCACTCTTGCAAAACCATGATCACACAGATAGGTTCCGGTCAGCGGGCCAAGTGCATCGCCAGTAGAGCGATCTGTTCCAATACATACGAAAGTGATCTCTTCTTCCTTGTGTTTGGTATATATTTGTTTGAAAAAAGAGACAAGCTGATCCGCTGTTACCGCGTTCCCCACTGACATTCCGCTTCGAGAAGTAAAGGAAGTGAATTTAGACAATACCCATCATCTCCTTTTCTGTCTTCTTTTCCTTTCTATCCTGCTCCTTACATGATACAATACGAACAAACTTTACTGTACCGAAAGGAATGGACGGAATATGGATTTATCTCAAAAAAGCCAGGAAAATATTGAATACATGATTGAGGCTATTAAAGAAAAATTAAAAATGGCGAGTGCTTCTGCCCTGCAATCTTCTGCTTTTTCCGTAGAACAATATGATGATATCTATGACCTATATGATGTTGTCAATTCAAAAACAAATCTTAGTATATCTGAAGTGGAAGCGCTAGTGTCTGAGCTCGGTCGGCTACGCCGCGTGTAACACATGCATAGAAAATATAAAAACAGCCCTGTGACTACGATGGCATATAGATCAATTCCTTGATTAGGAAAAAATCTATAGGATCCATGTTAAGTTTACAGGGCTGTTTTTTATAATGAAGAAAGAAACGTTCTACGTTCTATGCATGGGATTCCAGTATGAAAGCAGATTCTGCCTTGCCTACCACAGTACGTGCGTCATTCCGAATCTCTCCAGGGAACTGCTCCGTAAGGCGCTGGATCGTCTCTGCATTGTCATAACCGATCTGTGTAAGAATGGATTTCACAATGAGTCCCCACTCTTCATCCGAGCCATCAAGTACTTTAAAACTAATACCTAGTCGTTCCTTGCGTAAAGCCAAACAAAATACACCCTGAAACCCGCCTTTGGCTACAATGTTATCATCATGGAGCAGAACAGAATCAACCCGGCCTGTCCCTCCGACCATCTCGGGGGCTTTATTCATAGCTGCAGTAATAACCTCTGCCGCTTTGCGGGTTTCTTCATCTTCTATGAGATCTGGGCAAGCCAGTTTAAGAAATGCCGTTGCCATGGTTGAAATGGGCAATGCGAATACGGGAAATCCACAACCGTCCACTCCTGCAGCCATATCACTTGGATCTATTTCACCTAGTTGAGATATAATTTGTTTAATTTCTTGTTGAACCGGGTGATTTGGATCAGCATAGGAAGCAAGATCATATCCTTTTAACTTACTGTACGCAAGAACTCCCATATGCTTACCCGAACAATTATGAAGGAGCCTTCTCTTATCTCCTTGCTGCCGAATATAATCCGTACGGCTCTCCTCATGCAGTGGAAAACTTGGGGCACATACGAGTCCGCCTTCATCCAGGTTTATCTTTTCTTTCATTTGCTCTAATGTACTCCTATGAAAAGCTTCTGATCGATGGGAAGATACCATAAGTGCGATTTCTTCTTGGCTAAAATCGTATGCATCCACAATTCCTGCCCGAATTCCGGGTATTGCCTGAAGCGGTTTGGCAGCAGAACGGGTAAATGTCCTGAAATGAGGATTGCCTACCGAATAAACAACCTGCTTCTTATCATTCACGATACATATATGTCCTCGGTGTGCACTTTCGAGTACACCCGAACGAAATTCTTTTATTAACATTGTGTCCGTCATGCTTGTTCTCTCCTTCTAAATAAAGGGACCATTTTACATTATTATAGGATGCCCTAACATTCACCATAGTACAGTATAGTACAAAGACGATATTTTGACAGAGAAAATAGGTAAACTATTATGAAAGGTTCATATTTTTATGTTGAAGTTTCTAACGATAAAGGAGTTCATTAAAACATGCTAAAAATCAAAAACCATTCGTTATTATGGACAAGTATCGGTCTAGTTTCAAGTTTCATCGTTATCTTTCTGATTGCTTTTCTGTTCTACATTATTGATGTAGATCTCATTCAAAAACTTGATGTCCGTATACAAAACTTCCTATTCCCTTCCGAAAATAGCTGGTACTACAATCTCCTCCCGCTTATGCGGGTTGTCACTTCCTTTGGTTCCTTTTCCTATTCTCTGATGGTCGCACTTGCCTTCGCTTGTTACTACATTATCTACCGAAGTCGTTACCTAGAAGGGAATATCGTACTGCTAAGTTTTCTCGGGATGTGGGGAATTAATGCCCTTAGTAAATACATTGTGCGCCGAGAGCGCCCGGACCTTGACTTTCTGATCAGCGTTAGCGGATATAGCTTTCCAAGTGGACATGCCATGGTAGCCGCTGGATTTTATGGTTCACTGCTATTAATCGCAGTCTATTCGCAGAAACAGAAAAAAGAAGATCCGACTTTACTTATCATGATTGGCATCTCGGCTATTTTCTTGCTTGGATTCAGTCGTATTTATCTTGGTGTGCATTACCCTTCGGATGTGTTTACAGGATTCATTTCGGGGAGCGTATGGGTGGTTTGTATAAACAAGGTCTTTCGAACGGAATTTGCATTATCTCCCTCTGCGAAACACTAGATGTTACCATCCTTGTTTCAATACTGGCAGGGGACGTTTATATATCGAATAGCAAGGCAAATGAGCAAGCAAAGGAGGCGATTGTTATGTGGGCCATCATCTTAAGTATCGTAATGGCGATTCTCATTGGACTTATCGGCGATGCTCTCGTTGGCCATAACATGCCAGGCGGTATTTTAGGATCGATGATTGCGGGATTAGTCGGTGCTTGGATCGGTTCGATGCTATTCGGTGACTTTGGTCCCGTCATCGCTGATTTTGCCGTCGTCCCAGCCATCATCGGAACAGCTATCTTTGTTTTTCTTCTCGGACTTATTGGAAAGTTGTTTAGAAAAGCAGCTTAACGGGGTAAGAAAAGAACAAGAAGTAATGAACTTATAAAATTTATAAATCAGAGGAGCGATTATGATGAATCAAAATGACATGGAATACAATAGATCTATTGCAGACTACAGAAACGAAGATACGGGAAATAGCAGCAACTTTACGAAAGGCTTATTTATCGGAGGATTGATTGGTGCTGCAGCAGCGCTGCTTTTCGCACCGAAACCGGGCCGCGAACTTCGCGGTGACTTATCTTACCGAATGGGTGAAGTATCCGATAAAACGAAAGAAGTAGCTTGTGTAGTTGGCGATAAAGCTTCTGAAATTGCAAAAACTGTTTCTTCTAAAACTACAGATTTGGCTAAAACCGTTAGTGATAACACTTCTACTGTCCTTTCAAGTGTGAAACAAGCAACTGCTGACGTAACGGATGAAGCTAGAAAAGCTTCTGAGAATGTAGCAGAGGAAGCAAAAAAAGCTTCTGAGAATGTAAACAGCGAAGCACAGAAATCTTCAAACAACATTGCTAATGAAGCAAAAAACGCAACCTCTCAGGTTGCTGCAACTTCTGAAAAAGCTACGAGTGAAGCAAATCGTGAACTGAATCGCAGTTCTAACCATTCATCCACTAACCATTAATCTCGATCATTCATCTGCGTAGCGTATAGCCAGCTGTATACAGCTGGCTATTTTTTCATCAATTTAACGATACGGATTAAAGGAGGAGAATCGATGAGCACGATGAACATAAACACAGATAAGAAAAAAAATGAACAAAAGGAGCTCGTTAATGATCATCCTTTTGAGCTAAGACATGAAGTAAAGAATTTAAATTCTCGTCTCGATGGAATCTATAAAGCGATGGAAAGTGTAGAATTCAAAGACTTGCTGGAAAATTACAGCAGCACCAAAAGACGCCTTTTGTCTAATTTCACTGCTGGGATTGCTCGAGGATTAGGTATGTCTCTGGGTACCGTTGTTGTACTCGCTTTATTAGGCTGGTTACTCAGTTTAATTGTGGATATGAACCTCCCAGGTATCGGAAGCTATATCGCTGAACTGCAAGGCTATATAGACCAGGCCAAGTAACCTTCTTTTATGATTCAATAAAATAATCTATATATTCATAAAAGCCTTATTAATTACCTGTCAGAGGTATTTTATAAGGCTTTTTTATTATATTTATTTTTTATTCTCTTTTAGCGCTTTTTTTGTTTTTATTTTTAGAATATCCCCTGTCCAACCCTTAAAGTACATCCATAAGTACATGCTTACCATACTGAGCAAAGTAACCGTAATTGTCACGGTAAATCCCCATGATGTCGTAATCCATGGTAAGTTCTCAAAGTTCATACCCCAAATGGCACCCACCGCAGTAGCTGGAGTAAACACGGAGGTAACAATAGTGAGCGTCTTCATAATATCATTACCTCGAATTGAGGAGGAAGCATCATCGATGGAAATGAGTGTATCAATCTCTTTCTCATAATGTGTAAACAAACTATCCATGCGTTTCATTCGGTAGTAAAGCTTCTTATACGTCAATCTCTTTTCCAAATCCAGCTCATAAAAAGCTTCATTCGCTGCATACATTAATTCCTGAAAAGAAATAAATTGATTACTCCAAAACAATAATTCAAAACGCGCAGTCAAGATTTTATCCATTAATGTCCGGGCATTCTTTTCTTCCATACTTTTTTCCAACTTACGAAGATTAAGTTCAAATTCATCCATACCAATATGAAAATAATGCAGCAGCGTACGCGCCATGACAAATAATCCAGAGATCGCATCGTCTGCTTCCGATAGTACCATTAATCTTTCTTTGGTATAGAGCATCTGCCTAGTGCCTTCATCTATATTTAAGGTAACCAGCGTCCCCGTTTCAACATAAAAGTAGAATTGGCTTTCTATGCCTTCTTCCCCGATATCTTTTTTAATGGTATACAGAATAGAACCGAATAATACCTGCTTCCCTCCTGCTACCGTGCGGGCTGATATATAATTCGTTTCTAAATCAGGTAATTTACTAAGCCATTCTGTAGCTCCAGGCAAAATGTTACTAAGTTCCTTTAGTTCCTCGCATCCAAGGTCGGTTACGTTATAATTTCTCCACTGAAAGTGATCAAAGATCTTCAAATCATGACCCATTTCCTTTAAATCATGCTCTTCCAAAAAAGCCCCTCCCTTCCTTTATAATATCGCAATAAAAGAAGCATGCCCGCATTCCGATGGAAATGCAGGCATGCTTCCAAGCTTACGTAAGCACTTTGATAAGTAAGTTAAAATGAAGATGATTGCGACATAATCTGTTTTAATTTTTCCGTAGCTCTCTTCTGAATACGAGATACGCTCATTTGGGAAACTCCTAGTTTCTGAGCAATAGCCCTTTGCGACTGCCCATCTTGGAACGCGAGCAGCAGTACTTTCTGTTCTTGTTCTTTCAATTGGTTCATCGCTTGCTGAAGATCCATACGTTTCTCTACCGAATCATAGTCATTCACATCTGAACTAATCAGTTCACCAAGCGTAGCTGTACTCTCATCTTGTGATAACGGTGAATCTAGTGAGACATAATGATAAGATTCACGGCCTGCAAGCACCTCTACTGTTTCTTCAACGGTGAGATCCAGATAACTCGCAATTTCTTTCACATCAGGCGAACGTTCAAGTTTCATCGTCAGATCATCAATGGCGTGCTGTACCAGCGCACCTTTCTCTTTGATCCGACGCGGCACTTGTATGTACCAAGATTTATCACGAAGGTAATTTTTCATATGTCCAATCATGCTTTTCATCGCATAAGGCTCGAAAGGAATCCCCAAGGTTATATCGTATTGACTGAGTAACCTAACGAGCGCCATTTGACCAGTTTGATACAAATCTTCATATAAATCCGGTCTATTTCTAGATATTTTCCCAGCAGCCATTTTGACCATAGGCTCGTATTTCTTAATCAGTACGGTGGCAATTTCGTTATCTTTGGTTTGTTGATATTCCCAAATTAACCCTACTGCTTCATCCATAGACTCTTGGGGAGTCGACCGTTCAGTCATACCGTTTCCTCGCTTTTAGTGAGGCGTTTGGTCAGTACAACCTCAGTTCCTTTACCAGACTCACTTGTTACACTTACATCATCCATAAGAGCCTGCATGAGATAAAAGCCTAGGCCACCGATTTGAACGTCATTCAAATCTTTGTCATGCAGTGTAGCGACTCCTTCTCTTTGCTCAACACGTTCAAAGCTCTCCCCTTCGTCTTTGACCGTAATGGCAAGTTCGGAATCGTCAAAATTAAAAATAACTTCTACAACTCCATTTTCCTCACCGTAGGCATAAAGCACGGAATTATTACATGCTTCGGAGACTGCGACTTTCATGTCCTCGATCTCTTCATAGGAAAAACCCATTTTTGATGCAATGCCGTACAAATTAAGCCTAACAATATCAACAAAGTCGGCGGTCGCCGGCAAATTCAGTTTTACACTTTGTGATTCTGCTTTCATTTTACCTTCGTTCCTTTCCTATTGGGTATTCTCCTGTGAGACAAAAAATTTCGAGATACCGGTCATATCAAATAATTTTTGAATATTTGCAGGCACTTCTTCTACTATAAAATTCGCATTCTGACCATGTCTTACTTTTAGGATCGATAGCAAGATACCAATCCCTGTACTATCAATGTATTTCAGATCTTTCAGATTTACGATTAAGTTCTTTTCAGTGTCCCCCACGAGTGGTTCCATTGTATTGCGGAAATCAGGTGCAACGGAGAGATCAAGTTCTCCGCTCAGATAAACCTTATTAGCATTGTCAACCGTTTCCGTACTTACATTAAACTTCTCATTTTTGTTTGTATTCATTAGACATCTCTCTCCCGATAAAAATGTTATCTATATTGAATTAACCTCAGGTATACGATATGAAACACTTTTTATCTTCCATCTTTTTCTTCAAAGTATGGAGGTTGCTCTGGAAGTATTATACGTCTGACGAAACTCACTTATTTTTTGTTTCACATTTGACATTTTGACAGGTTTACTAATGTAACCGTTCATTCCTTCCAGAATACAACGATCTTGTATTCCATCCATTACATTAGCAGTCATTGCTATAATCGCAGGTTGAGGCCTATGTCCAAGCTCAGATCTAATCCGTCGAGTACATTCAAGTCCATCCATAATCGGCATCTGCAAATCCATGAAAATGAGATCATATGAATTCGTTAACGCCATCTCCAGCGCCTGACTCCCATCTTCAGCAATATCCGAAGACAAACCAAGTTTCTTCAGCATACTGGTCATTAACTTCTGGTTAATCGGATGATCATCCACAACAAGAACGGTTGCTTTCGAATTCTCCTCTTCCTCTGAACCTTCTGGGAAATTAGGCAGTTCCTTATCTTCCAACAATTGATTATAAGGAAGCATATTCACCGTAAACACAAAGGTAGCTCCTCGCTCTTCCTCCGTATCCACTCGAATGGTTCCTCCCATCATATCCACTAGATTTTTACAAATAGCAAGACCAAGGCCTGTGCCACCGTATTTCCGTGTCATGGATGAATCAAGCTGTGAAAAAGGTTTAAACAAATGATCGGCTTTCTCCGGCGCAATACCGATCCCTGTATCCTTTATTGTGAATTCGAGTACATAGCGGCACTGGTCAAACTCCTTAAGGGACGCCATTAAATATACTCCGCCATTGTCTGTAAACTTAATAGAATTGGCAATCAAGTTCGTAAGAATTTGTCGAAGTCGGGACATGTCTCCATAGAGAACACTCGGGATAGCCTCATCGATGAAGTAAACAAGTTCCAAGTTCTTCTTGGAAGCTTCCACTTGAAACAAACTGTAAATTTCTTTAATACAAGAAGATAATTCGAATGGTTGTTGTTCAAGTTCCATCTTTCCAGATTCCATTTTGGTGAAATCCAAAATATCATTAATGATAATGACCAAGGCATCTGCACTATTACGAATGATTTCGGTATATTCTTTTTGTTCCTCTTGTAACTCTGTTTCCATGAGCAGATCAATCATTCCGATAACACCGTTCATCGGTGTTCTGATTTCATGACTCATCATCGCCAAAAACTCGGTTTTGGCTTGCACTGCAATTTCTGCTGCTTCTTTCGCCTGAACTAGCTCTTGATTAATCCGTTCCAGCTCCATTGTTTTTTGCTGTAAGAGCATGGACTGAATTTTGAGACGCTTGTTGGATAAGTACATATCCACAAACCCCTCAATTTTGGATTTCAAGATTTGAGGAATAAAAGGTTTTACCATGTAATCAATCGCCCCTGCAGAATAACCAGCAAAAAGGTGCTCTGCCTCTTTACTGTTCGCAGAAATAAAAATGATAGGGATATCTTTTGTTTTATCTCTAGCCTTGATTAATTTGGCTGTCTCTATTCCATCTAGACCAGGCATCTGCACATCCAGAACAATGACTGCAAAGTCATACTTCAGCAGGCATCTAAGCGCTTCTTCACCTGAAGTCGCTTTAACGAGAACATATTGCTCACTTTCGAGGACTGCCTCAAGAGCTAGCAGGTTCTCTGGACGGTCATCGACAAGTAAAATATGAATCGGCTCTTTCATCCCCATAGCCATGGTCCCCCTTACTACTTCAACTTACGATATATTTTTTCAACCCGATCCATCGGTTCATAATCTTCACTATAACCAGAGAAGTGAATCGATTCTTTAGATCCGAGTACCAGTACGCCAAGGCGACTCAAACTTTCATGAAACAAACCGTGTACATGACGCCGTAACTCGTCATTAAAATAAATCATCACATTTCTACAGAATATAACGTTAAATTCGTTAAAAGAACGATCGGTTGCGAGATTATGTTCAGCAAAAATAATATTCTTTCGTAAATAAGGATGAAGCATGACCGAGTTATAACGCGCTGTATAATATTCAGAAAAAGCGCGGGTTCCTCCTGCTTCCATGTAATTCTTGGTATACAACTTCATCTTTTCAATTCCATATACGCCTTCTTTGGCCTGCTGAAGGGAGCGTTCATTCATGTCGGTGGCATAAATACGAGACTTCTCATAAAGCCCCTCTTCGTGCAATAGAATCGCCATAGAATAAACTTCTTCTCCCGTAGAACAGCCGGCATGCCAAATTCGAATATAAGGATATGTCCTAAGCAGCGGAACTACTTTCTCACGGAACATCTTGAACAAGCTGGGGTCACGAAACATTTCCGTTACTGGAATAGAGAGACTTTGCACCAATTTCTTAAATGCAGCACGCTCATGCAGTACCTTATGTTGAAGCTCAGATATTGAATTTACATGTTCTGTATCAACATGATGAAGAATCCTCCTTCTCAGTGAAGGCATTGCATAGTTTCGAAAATCATATCCATACAAACGATGAATCCCTTCCAGAAGCAAATCAATCTCGATTTGCTCCCTCTCTTCCTGTACAGGCTTCTCTTCGAAAGGTCCTTCTGAAATTGTCGTTTCCCCAGTTGTCATAAATTGCTCCACTTCCTTACTTTATACTTCCAACCATAAGTTCTGAGTTCTATTCTCTTAAATAAGGGTACTCACTCTTATACCCACTTTTTAAGCTTACGAATACAACCATACTCGCATTAGTGATAAAAGTTGATCCGTTTGTATCGGTTTTTTCACATAATCTGAGGCTCCTGCCTCTATACATTTGCCTCGGTCGTCTTTCATCGCCTTCGCTGTCAAAGCAATAATCGGCAATTTTTCAAACTCAGGAATTTGTCTGATTCGGGTCATTGCCTCATATCCATCCATTTCCGGCATCATCATATCCATCAAGACGAGATCATAATTCCGGTTCTTTTCAAGAAGTTCTATCGCTTCTCTTCCATTCTCGGCAAAAGTTACATCCATACGGTAGCTTTCTAGTACACTCGACAAAGCAAATACGTTACGAATATCATCATCTACTAATAAAATTCGTTTGCCTTCAAATAAAGTTTCCTTGTTATAAAGATTTTGCAAAATCTTTCTCTTGTCTTCCGGCAAGTTTGCCTCTACCCGGTGTAAGAACAAAGTAGTCTCATCAAGCAAACGTTCGGGAGATTTAACATCCTTAATAATAATGGATTCAGCGTACTTACGCAGTTTCAGCTCTTCTTTACTATCCAGTTCCTTACCTGTGTAAATAATGATAGGAAGGTCATTCAGCTGTGCGTCATCACGAATCTGATCCAACAGTTCAAATCCTGTTATATCCGTCAACATAAGGTCAAGTACCATACAGTCATATCTCACTTTGCGCAGTTCCTCAATTGCTTCTTTCCCCGTGGAAACTGCCGTTATAGCTACATCATCATGACCGATGAGTTCAATAATTGCATTACGCTGTATCTCGTCATCCTCTACAATGAGAAGACGTTTCAATGATTTATCTATATAGGATTCAATGTGAGCAAATGCCTGATCCAATGATTCGCGGGTAGATGGTTTTTTCAGATAAGCAATAGCCCCCATCATAAGTCCCTGTTTAATTTCATCCATTACAGAAATCACATGTACCGGGATATGGCGTGTAGACAGGTTTGCCTTCAATTCATTCAAGACACCCCAACCATCCATCACAGGAAGCTGAATATCAAGAATGATCGCATCTGGCAAATAACGCTTCGCCATCTCAAGACCAATGTCTCCTTGCAAAGCAACGAGTGCTTTGAAATCATGTTGTCTTGTCATATCGAGCAAAATATTAGCAAATTTCGGGTCATCTTCGATAATGAGCATCACACGATCCCCGTTTTGAATATCTTCCCGATCATCTTTAATGTTGTTAACAACAGCTACGGACGAGGAAGATAATACTTTAGGCGTACTAGAAGGAATGGTCATTGATTTATCATAAATAACTCTATCTTGCTTAACAAAACTTTCATGAGTTGCTGCTGATTCTTTATACTCATTCACCGACCCATTAAGTTTCACGGCATCTTCTTCAAGAAGAGGCAAGAACAGAGTAAAAGTGCTTCCTTCTCCTTCTTCTGAGCAGAGCTTAATTTCCCCGCCGAGCAGTTTAGCTAACTCTCTGCTGATGGATAACCCTAGTCCCGTACCTCCATACTTCCTGCTTGTCGTTCCATCCACTTGCTGGAAGGCTTCAAAGACTAAATCAATTTTGTCTTGTGCAATCCCAATCCCCGTATCTTTTACCGACATCGAAATATAAGGAATATCAACATCAAGATATTCTGGCAGTTCTGTTCTCTCAGCTAGCTTCATATTGACCGTAATTGAACCAGATGTGGTAAATTTGAAAGCATTTGATAACAGATTACGTAAAATCTGTTTTACACGATGTCCATCGGACACAAAGGATGATGGTAGATTCTCATCCGTTTTAAAATGAAGTTTCAGGTTTTTGCTCATCGCTACAGGTGCAAAGTTTTGTTCCACGAAGCCCTGTAGATCAGAAATGTTAACCTTCTCATGGTTAACTTCCATTTTTCCAGACTCTACTTTAGATAAATCTAAAATTTCATCAATCATTTTCAAGAGGTCCGCACCTGACATATAAATGGTTTGTGCATACTCTTTTTGTTTTGGTGTCAGATTTCCGTCTTTATTCTCTGTTAGAAGTTGAGATAGAATAAGCAAACTATTAAGCGGCGTTCTAAGCTCATGTGACATATTAGCAAGGAATTCTGATTTGTATTTTGACGTAATAGACAACTGCATCGCTTGCTGTTCGAGTTGACGCTTCGTAATTTCAATCTGTTCATTCTTCTCTTCTACCTGCTGTACTTGCTCTTCAAGCGCTCTCGTCTTACCAAGAAGTTCGGTATTAAAATGCTCCAATTCTTCCTGTTGACGCTGCAATAGTTCTTCCGAACGTTTGAGTTCTTCTGCTTGTTCTCCCAAACTTTCGTTTGAACGTCGCAGTTCCTCTTGCTGGGTTTGGAGTTCCTCGGATTGCATTTGAAGTTCTTCAGTCAGAGCCTGCGATTCACGCAAGAGTTCTTCTACACGCATACGACGATTAATATTGTTAATGATAACGCCGATATTATTGACAAGCTGTTCAAACAGCTGCTTTTGCATGAAAGTAAGCGGTTCAAACGAAGCTACCTCCACTACACCGAGCATCTCTTCTTCAAATAAAATAGGTCTAATGAGAATGCTGGCAGGTGTAGAATGACCAAGACCTGAGCCAATTTTTAAATATCCATCAGGAGCTTCGCTGAGTTCGATCACTTTTTTATCAAGTGCGCTTTGTCCAACAAGCCCTTCTCCAATTTTGAAGGTAGATTTACTGTTTATTTCTCCCCCATCAAAAGCATAAGCTCCGTAACATTTTAACTCGTCTGGATGTTTATTCTCATCATGAAGATACACAGCACCATAATTCACACCAATAATAGGTGCAAATTCACTTATAAATAACTGGGACACTTGTTCTGTTGATCCTACACCCCGCAGTAAATCCGTAATCCGAGCCATATTGCCATTAAGCCAGTTTTGGTCCTCTTGAGCTCTCGTATATTCTTGCTCCAATAGCTGCTTTTGCTCCAGATCTTCAGCCATGTCTTTAAACACACGGGCAATCTGACCAATTTCGTCTTTCGTTTTGACTTTGATTCTTCGGATGGTGCGGAATCTCCCTTTTCCAAAACTCTGAATCATCATCGAAACGGTATTTAACCCTTTTGTAATACTAGGAATAACCCAAAGAATAATAGCAAGAGCAATAAGTAAACCGGCTACCAAAAAGCCGCCAAGCCACTGTACTGTGTTATTTATTTTTTCTTTAGCAGCTTCAATTTCCTGATCTATCAATAAGTCCTGATAGTCATTCAGTTCAGTTAAACTACTCAGTGTAGCCAGTTGTGTTGCTCCTCCGGCATTGTTCCGGTAGGAGTTAGCTTCTGCCACTTTTCCTTCTTCAAGAAACTCCATAATACGAATGGTATAATCCTCAAAATTTTGAAGATTCTCTTTCACTTCATTTACCAGACGATGTTCCTCTGGCGTAACCGCACGTTCCTCAATTTCTTCAAAATTCTTATTCGCACTTGCCTTTTTATCATCCATCTTCGTAGTCGCGGATTGTAATGTATTCGCATCCGGATTCATCATTGCCGTCGCAAGATAAAAGGCAACATCATTCACATCTGCACGTACGCCAGAAGTGTATCTAGTCTTCATATATCGATCGTTATACATATTATCGATTTCGTTCTTCATGTTGTTGGTAGCATTAAAACTGAGCATGGTAAGCACGAGTAAAATCGCCATCATTGCACTGAAGCCAACAAGCAATCGAGTGCGTATTTTCATTCTTTTATTCTCCTTTTAGTGAAATCCATACTAAACAAATATCATCTTCATGTTCTTTCGTCACTTCTTCATCAAAGAACGTCTGGCGCATCTCTTGCTCGTCCAAATTGTGGTCCTTACTTAAGCGCTCTTTCAAAAATGCAAGCTGCTCTTCTGTTTCTCCATCCACCGCTTCAAGCAGCCCATCTGTGTACATCGCAATATGACTATCTCCTGTATAATAGACGGTGTGAGTTTCTGCCTCCATCGTATCAAAAAGTCCAACGGGATGCGTGACACGGTCGAGTGAAATCACTTCGCCATTCCCTTCAAAAAGCAGTGCGGGAGGATGCCCAGCATTGACGTAATCAATCCGCATTTCATTCGTGTCAATCACAAGATATATAGCTGTGAAATAGTACATAACCAGCTGATCATCAAGATAAAGTTGATTAAATCTTCGGTTTAATTTCTTCATGACCCGGTCTGGTTCAATATAAGTGGTTACTGTATCTTTTAAGACAGAAGCAATAAACATACAAAAGAGTGACGAGGAAATTCCATGCCCCATCATATCCAGCAATATAACCCCGTATCTTCCTTTACCAAGCGGGTACCAAGCATATAAGTCTCCAGCAAGTTCAGCAGATGGCTGATACAGAGCATTCACTGTAAACTTGGGATCTTCAATAGCGGGACTAAGTACCGCATTCTGAACAAGACTGGCTAGCTTGAGTTCATCTTGGATACGTTGGTCTCGCTCTTTACGCCAATCTTTCTCCTGCTTTAGACGTAAAGCAAGACGAATTCGGGCCATTAGTTCCACTTTGTTAATTGGTTTCGTAACGTAATCCACAGCTCCTACATCAAGAGCTTCAGCGAGTTTCTTAGAGTCACCAACAGCTGTCACCATAATGATAGGAATATCTTTAAGATGAGGATAGGTTTGTACAATACGACAAGCTTCGATTCCATCCATTTCTGGCATCATCATATCCAGCAAAATGAGATCTACATTAGGTTCCTCCGCTGCATCAGATGGGAGATCTTTATTCTCACCTCGGACTTGAACCCCTAATACATCAAACATTTCAAAAGCAGATTTCGCAGTAACGATATTTTTATAATTTTCTTTCTTTAAAATTTCACGAATAATAATTACATTGGTCGGATTGTCGTCTACGATAAGTATTCTCATAACCCTCTCCTTCTACTAGCAATAATTATACTAGGGTCTTGTTTTCTGTAACAGGAATAATATACTTTCTTAACTATAGCAAATTTTAAAGAGATAAGATATTTAAGATCAACGTTCTATCCACAGCAACACCCTTTCTTAAAACGCACAGAAAGGAATGGGAGTACATTCTCCCATTCCTTGCCCTCGTATTTTTATATTCACTTCATTTCGGTATATACAGAATCTACACACTTCGCTGAGCTATAACAAGAACCTTACCCTTATCAAGCTCTTTTTCGTAATATTCTGCTTCCGTTTCCGTAAATCCAATGGATACAATTTTAGCGCGAAGTTCATCTCCACGGGAGCGGAACAGATTGGCAATCGAATCAAATACGCCTTCTTCTTTCAAACCAATCTCTTTAGCGTTTGCTTTATCAGCAATTCGATCCGTTCGATCTTCACTATGTGCGAGTACGAAAATATCTTTCGCTAGATAATCTGAGTCACGAAGTTCATTTACCGTTTCCACTGCCTGAATTCCGTTCTCAACGAGTTTAGCATACGCTTTCGAATTCGTTGTTTTCATGATATTCACGCTCCTTAGAAACCTCTAGTCTTTCAAATGTTTACTTAGTATATAAACGATCCTGCTTCTTTTGAAACCATGATCTTACTTTCCCTAAAAAGAGGCTTCATCAAAAAATTCCACTTGTTTCAAATGCTGATTTTCATCCAAATAGACTTTTACAGCCTGGTGACCTTTAATGTACACATCTCCATCTTCAGCAATGAAATCTGGTTCTCCAAGCGTATGTTTAATGCTGCGCGGAGTAAGTTCCATATATACATCATTCACCTTTAAGTACGTTGCATCTTTCTTCACCTGAATATAGGAAACCGTTCCATCTATAATACCGATCGTCACATCATCATAAATATACTCTCTACTACCAAGTATTAAGTCTTCTTTCGTCTGCTCGGGATACCCTTTCTTGCTCAGTACCTCTGACTTGGTATCTTGTAAAGAAATATCATTTACCGTTTTAAATTCATTTTGCTGCTCGATCGGCAGTATTTGAGTTGGTGCCGACTTCTTTACCGCCAACTCTACTGATTGATTGCCTTGCCACATTGCGGCAGGTTCAGCCGTAGGTTGAACGGAAAAGGGAGATGTGAGCGCCAACATGATTAGCATAGTTTGTAACATCATCTCTCACCCTTTCTTCTTCTCCTTATGCTGTACCATCCTGCCGCACGTACGTTTATCCTGTTAGGGATCCTTTTTTATATCGCTATGGCAAGATTTTCTACATACATCCTTTTTAAATTAACGTCTGATTTTGTTCCAAGTATCTGCAGCAATATCAACATAATTGAGCCACTTTTTACTTGTTGAGTTCTCATGATGAGCAAGACTCGGTGTTACGATTCCCGCTGAAGTTCCTCCAGCAGCAGGCAAAGCCTTTACTTCGGAAGCTTGTTTTTCTGCTACTCGACTGCTTCTTACCACATTACCGGATTCTTTTTTGTGTTGAAACTTACTCATTACCGTACTTGATACTTGTTTAGCAGCACCTGTTACTTCTGCAAGAACTTCGCCTAAATTTCTCACCGATACCATAACGGGATCAATTTGTTTCATTTTTTGTTCCACATCTACTGTAATTTCATTAGCATGACGAACGGTTTGTTTTACCTCATAACCTAATTCATCGATCGTACCTTGAACTTCTTTCAATGTTTTCGATACATTATCCAGGGATTCTTGAGCTGTCTTTAATGTCTTAATCAGGAAAACAACCAGTACAGCAAAAGCAACCGCAATAATAGCTACGCTAATTTGCCACAACATATTACACAACCTCGCTTTCGTTTCTTCATCATTAATGTTTGTTATTCGAGAATTACCCGCCATGTACCGTCTCGAAACAAGAGGGCGAGCTCACGAAATATAAAAATCGCCAAATTATTTATAAAAGCATCTATCTATTATTTGAAGGGGAAATTCAAACAACGCTGACTCTTATTTGGTATCCTTCCTTTTTTGTTTCACCCGAAGTTCACTCGGTTAATAAAAACTACAAAACGAGAAGAAATTGCTGATGTTCATTGGAATTCACCTACTCATACATAGGATCAGGCACGATCGTTCCTAGGGCCGTTCGGAATTTCTTATCGTAATTAAAAAATAGAAAGGATTGATTCTCATGCTAAAATGGACTCTTATCTTTTTGATTATTGCCGTTGTTGCTGGTATCTTCGGATTCTTTGGTATCGTAGAGGCAGCAGCTTCCATTGCTAAAGTACTCTTCTTTATCTTCTTGGTACTCTTCGTCATTTCTCTTATTATGGGGAAAACGCGAGCCTGACGGGTTATTAAAACATAAATAAAAACATAAAAAAGCTGCTAGCCTTTGCTAGCAGCTTTTTTATGTGATCAAACAAGGAAAATGCATATGATGGATAAATATTGAATTAATTGTTATTTTCTGTGTTTCAATTCCTAGCTAAGTTGGTTATTGTTATCACAGAACAAACTACTACATATATCCTTAGGAGGAAAACAAATGAAAAAAATGATTGCTATTACAGCTGCTCTCGCCCTTACCGCTTCTTTCGCAGGAGCTGCAAGTGCAGCAACTGAAACAACGGAAACGACAACTACACCAACTACGAATGCTGTAACCGTTTCTACCGAGACAACAACTACTACTACTCCAAATGCTACTACTGCAGAAACTACTGTCTCTAACGAGCCAACAAATACTACTGTTGTTTCTACAGAGACAACCGAAGATACGGTCCTTGTAAAACCAGGTGATGGAATTGACCTTCCACTGCTTCCTTTGGAAATTACAGAAACAACATATTTCTACGATACACCGAACGGAAAAGCTCTTGGTGCATTGAGTTCACAATTCGTTTCCGTTACAGGTAACGAAATAACAAACCGCATCACTGGTGATACATGGGTTGAAATTTACACTTGGAAAGGTGTTGCGTGGGTGAACACAGGAAAATAACCTGATCCACAATTAAAATCGTCCTTTATACCATACGTAAGGGTGCCCGCTGTAAGTTATAAACTTACAGCGGGCACCCTTTTTCTTAACATCAATCCTACTAGATCGATGAGATCTCAGTGTATCGTCATTTTAGGTTCTACATGTACATGAACATGCATAATGTTATGGTGCCGTCTCATATTTTCTTCGATGGTGTCACTGATTTTATGCCCTTCCACCAGACTCAAATTCGGGTCTACTTCTACGACGACATCCACCATAACATGGCTTCCATACAGTCTAGCTTTTACATCCTTAATTCCTTGGACTCCTGAAGTTTTGGCAATCGTGCTTCGTAAATCAAGCAGTTCTTCTTCGTTAAAACCATCCGTTAAACTATGCGTTGACTCTCTAAATATATCCCAGGCTGTTTTACAAATTAAGAGACCGACAACAAAAGCCGCTACCGTATCAAGCCATGGCAGACCAAGTTGCGCCCCCAATATGCCAATCCCTGCACCTACACTGACCAAGGCATCCGATAAATTATCTTTGGCAGCTGCCATAAGCGCCTGACTTTTGATTTCCCTTGCAAGTTTGCGATTATATAGATAAACAAAAATCATGACAATGGCTGAAACCGCTGCTACTGCTGCCGACCAAGCGTTTGGAATTTCTCTGCTTCCTTCGAATAATCCTTTGCCTGCATCAATCAATACCTGAATACCAACCATCGCCATAATAAAAGATGCCACCATTGCCGCTACGGTCTCTGCGCGAAAATGTCCATAAGCGTGATCCGAATCAGGTGGTTTTCTTGAGATTTTAAGACCAATCAGTACAGCAATGGAGGCTACAATGTCAGTCATGTTATTTAAACCATCAGCTTTCAGCGCACTAGAATTAAATAGAAACCCACAAAATAATTTAAAAGCAGACAAGACAAGATAAGCTCCGATACTGATCCAGGCACCGCGCTCTCCTCTTTTTATATCTTCATATGCGTTCAACGAAAAAGACACTCCCTCAAATTAACTTTATCCATAAAAACGATAAGTCAGTAAACATGGTCTACCTATGTTACCAAACGGTAAGCGAGTGGGTCTACAGAAACAGTGTTGCCGTCCCACATTGCTGTAGTCAGTGCGAAAAATTGTTGCTTTATAGCAGGGCTGTATGATTAGATAAACTTTTTTTCGTTAGCGCAACTATTCTTCACTTTCCTCCGAACCCACTTTAACTATTCTTTCCCTTGTTCCCGTATTTAAAAACGTATAAAATGAGATGGATATCAGATAAGCAATCTAAACATCTCTTAGGAGGATGTATCGTATGAGTGAAGGTCAAGAACAGCGCAAAATAAGCCTGGCCGATGCGATCAAACAAAAACTGGCACAGAAGAAAGAACAAGCTTCTTCCGGAAATCGTGGTGGATTTCAAAGCGCAGGGACCAAAAAATTAGTCAGTCAAAATAACAAAAAACCGAATAACCAACGTCGTCGTACTGGCGGTTCATAAAAGGTTCTCTGTTAACAGCCTAAAAAAGTCCGTATCTCTTCATCAGAGATACGGACTTTTTGTATTAAATACAGCTAAACTAGACTCAAGCTTCAGCTGGGTACATTTGAGCACGAAGTTGTTTTACTTCTTCACTATCAAGATACTCATCATAACTCATTGTACGATCAATTACGCCGTTTGGTGTAATTTCAATGATACGATTAGCGATGGTTTGAATGAACTGATGGTCATGGGAAGTAAATAGAATCGTACCATCAAAATCAATCAATCCATTATTTAGTGCTGTGATCGATTCAAGGTCAAGGTGATTCGTCGGCTCATCCAAAATCAGTACATTGGCACCGTTAAGCATCATTTTGGAAAGCATACAGCGAACTTTTTCTCCCCCGGAAAGTACACTTGCTTTCTTAAGTGCTTCTTCTCCAGAGAACAGCATACGTCCCAAGAATCCACGCAAGAATGTTTCTTCCTGATCTTTAGAGAACTGGCGCAGCCACTCTACCAGATTCAGATCAACACCATCAAAATATTTAGAGTTGTCTTTTGGGAAGTAAGCTTGAGTTGTCGTAACACCCCATGCGAATTCACCTGAATCTGCTTCTGTTTCGTTCATGAGTACTTCAAACAATGTAGATTTAGGCAAGCTGTTTGGTCCAACAAAAGCAATTTTGTCTCCTTTGTTCACCACAAAGCTCAGGTCATTAATTACTTTTTCACCTTCTACCGTTTTAACAAGGCGATCCACAGTAAGCAGCTGTTTTCCAGCTTCGCGTTCTGGTTTGAAGTTAATAAACGGATATTTCCGGTTGGACGGACGAATATCATCTAACTGGATCTTCTCCAATTGTTTTTTACGAGAAGTTGCTTGCTTGGATTTCGAAGCGTTCGCGGAGAACCGTTGAATAAACGCTTGAAGTTCTTTCATTTTTTCTTCTTTTTTCTTGTTTGCATCACGCTGCAAAGCAAGTGCGAGCTGACTAGATTCATACCAGAAGTCATAGTTACCTACGTAGAGCTGAATTTTACCAAAGTCAATATCAGCAATATGCGTACATACTTTATTCAGGAAGTGACGGTCATGGGATACGACAATAACAGTACCTTCGTAATCCATGAGGAAGTTCTCGAGCCACTGAATGGATTCCAGATCCAAATAGTTGGTAGGCTCATCGAGCAAAAGGTTATTCGGATTACCGAACAAAGCTTGTGCTAGGAGAACACGTACTTTTTCATTACCGCTCAGATCTGCCATTTTGCTATCGTGCATTTCACGAGGAATACCTAGACCAATCAGAAGCGCAGCAGCATCCGGCTCAGCATCCCAGCCGTTCAGCTCAGCGAATTCGCCTTCGAGTTCTCCTGCACGTAGTCCATCTTCTTCTGTAAAATCAGATTTAGCGTACAGCGCTTCTTTCTCTTTCATAATTCCATAGAGTTTCGTGTGACCCATAATTACGGTCTCCAGTACTGGATACTGGTCATATTCGTAATGGTTCTGTTTCAGTACGGCCATGCGCTCACCGGGAGTCATGTGTACTTCGCCTTGGTTTGGTTCAATCTCACCGGACAAAATTTTTAGAAACGTAGATTTACCTGCTCCATTTGCACCAATAAGACCATAGCAGTTACCTGGTGTAAACTTAATGTTTACATCTTCAAATAATGCACGTTTTCCGTAGCGGAGTGTTATGCCGCTTGTACTAATCATGTTAGAAATCCCATCCTTTTATATGAAATTAAATTTATTTCTTAATTGAATCGTAAGGTTCTATGCATGCCTAATGAGCATACATCAGCCATTATGCCGCATTTACCCGTATGGCAACATATTATAGCATAAATATGATGAAGTTTCTCAATTTACCATAGGAATACATAGTTTTTGGATTTATTTCATTCCTCGTGTACAATTAAGTGAGATTCTTAACAGCTTACTATCATTTTTTTTATATATGAACGGAGGTAATTTGAACTTATGAAAATTATATCTATTGAACCTACGCCTAGTCCAAATACGATGATGCTTCACTTGGATGAGCAACTTGAGGCGGGAATTCGAAAAACATATACGCTCGATAATGAACGCTCTGCCCCTGCTTTTATTCGTCAAATGCTTCACATTAGCGGAGTGAAAAGTGTGTTCCACACCGCAGGTTTTGTAGCACTTGACCGTAAAGGAAATGCAGATTGGTCTGAAATCCTTGGAGAGGTTCAAAACAAACTGGGTCAAGAAGGCGCTGAATTAAACTGGACCCAGCCTGATGACGCTGCTGGTGAACATTTTGGTGAAGCTGAGGTGTTTGTTCAATTCTTCCGCGGTATTCCCATGCAAATCCGGGTGAAATCCGGTTCTCAAGAAGAACGGATCTCTTTATCAGATCGTTTTGTCAAAGCTGTCACTGAAGTCGCTTCCAGCACACTCATTAAAGAACGTAAATTAACTGATTACGGAGTACGCTATGGCGAACTGCCTGATATTGCTCGGGAAGTAGAACAAGAACTTGAAGCCGCATTTCCACAGGAAAGACTCATTAAAGTCATTGATCAAGCTATTGCTCACGGTGCCAATCAAGAGGAATTTATAGAGCAGCGTCGGGATCTTACAGATGATGAAATTAAGGCAGCACTACAAAATGAGGACTGGCGCGTTCGTTATTCAGCTTTAGATCAAATGGAGCCCTCTTCAGAACGAATCGAGATGATCCATACAGCTCTGCAGGATGAAAAAATGCAAATTCGCCGCCTTGCGATCATCTATCTTGGTGATCTAAAGACACCGGAAGCGCAGGAACTATTATATGAAGCAATGCAAGATAAATCACCTGCCGTTCGCCGGACTGCCGGGGATACGCTGTCTGATATTGGGGATGCGGCTGCCACACCTGTCATGATTCCAGCTCTCAAGGACAGCAGCAAACTTGTTCGCTGGCGGGCTGCGCGTTTTCTTTATGAAGTAGGAACCGAGGACGCAAAAGCAGCCCTCCAAGAAGCAGTAGAAGATCCTGAATTTGAAGTCAGTCTTCAAGCGAGAATGGCTCTTGAACGTATTGAATCCGGTGAAGAAGCTGCGGGAACGATATGGCAGCAAATGGCCGGTCGTAATAAAAACTAATTTCACACTTAGCTCACATTAAAGGGATTTTGTACCATTGATTTAGAAGTATCCTTCCTTTATACTAGAATCTGTTTTAAATAAGAGTAATGAACAATCAATCACATAATTAAGATACACCTCATCATACGTAAGTTATTCGGTGAGGTAGAGGTCGCGAATACGATCAGTAAACCAGGAGAGGCATATGAGCTGCCGCTGGTATCCGGGCTGAAAGGCGTATTTGCCGAAATCTGCGAGTAATGCTCTATTGAAATATACTCCAGGTTGGGGCTGTTATCCGAAAGGGACAGAACTGTCATAGCATGATTCTCTTTGTGAAAGGGAACAGCTATGTTGAGCTATCTTCACATTTAACAAAGTAACGTATGGTGCCGAATTCATGATATAGACCGCCGGTGCCTGCCCGCGGTCTTTTTGTATTGTTTGACTCAAATCGAAGGAGTGTATTTAGAACATGCAGCACGACTCACCAGCACCCACCCTAAAAAAAGGGCTTAAAGCCCGTCATATGACTATGATTGCTCTTGGCGGTTCCATTGGAACGGGACTATTTCTAGCGAGCGGCGGTGCCATTGCTACCTCTGGTCCCGGCGGCGCGCTAATCGCCTATGCAGCGGTCGGCATTATGGTATATTTCTTAATGTCGAGCCTAGGAGAACTGGCCACATTTATGCCGGACTCAGGTTCATTTAGCACCTATGCTACCCGGTTTGTTGATCCTTCGCTTGGGTTTGCGCTAGGTTGGAACTTCTGGTATAACTGGGCAATCACGATTGCAGCAGAACTTTCGGCGGCAACACTGATTATTAAATACTGGTTCCCAGACAGTAACTCTGCGCTTTGGAGTTTACTTTTCCTACTACTTATCGTTGGACTGAATGTCCTCTCTGTTAAAGGGTACGGCGAATCTGAATATTGGTTTGCTCTTATTAAAATTATTACCGTGATTATATTCCTAATCGTTGGTGTGATGATGATTGTAGGAATCATCGGCGGCGAAGCCATTGGCTTCACTAACTTTACATTCGGAGATGCTCCGATGCATGGAGGATTTTTTGCACTGCTCGGTGTATTTATGGCTGCTGGTTTCTCATTCCAAGGGACGGAGCTCATCGGCGTTGCAGCTGGTGAGAGTGAAAACCCGCGTGAAAATGTTCCGCGTGCCATTCGTCAAGTATTCTGGCGTATTTTGCTTTTCTATATCTTGACGATTCTGGTGATCGGTCTCGTGATTCCATATACCAACCCTAATCTGCTGAAATCGGGAGTGGACAATATTAGTGTCAGTCCATTTACGTTAGTTTTTCAAAAAGCAGGTTTTGCATTCGCTGCATCGGTTATGAACGCTGTTATTCTTACTTCTGTTCTTTCAGCAGGGAATTCAGGCATTTACGCTTCCAGCCGTGTATTGTTTGCTCTTGCTAAAGAAGGTAAAGCACCTCGTATCTTTGGGAAACTAAATGGCAAAGGCGTGCCGATCTATGCCCTCTTAGCCACGGCAGCTGTAGGGATGCTGGCTTTCTTTTCATCTATGTTTGGAGATGGTGTGGTATATACTTGGCTCCTGAACGCTTCTGGAATGTGCGGATTTATTACCTGGCTTGGTATTTCAGTTAGTCATTATCGTTTTAGAAAAGCTTATATCGCCCAAGGACGTGACTTAAAAGACTTACCTTTCCGTGCAAGATGGTTCCCATTTGGACCAATCTTCGCTCTTATTTTATGTATGATTGTCATTGTGGGCCAAATTTTCACTTTGGATCTAGCTGACTTAGGATGGCTTGATATCATCGCAACTTACTTCACTATTCCACTGTTCCTAATCATCTGGTTTGGATACAAATGGAAGTATAAAACAAAAGTAATCCCGCTTGAGGATTGTGATTTCGAAACGGGTCAATCTTAATAATAAAGCCTGCTCTACAATTGTTGTAGAACAGGCTTTTCTTATTTTAACTCCCAGCTGACCTTTACTTTCATATCTCCTGTATCCTCAAAATCAGACACATAGTAGGAGACGGAATTCAGCCCTAGACTATATAAATCCTTAAGTGCCTCTAAGAGTCTTGCTTTCTCCCCGCTGTAGCGAAAAAGCACTGCCTTCTGTTCTTCTTTTATTTTCCCTTTTACAAGACCTTTCAGATCAGCAGAACTGCGTATAATTTTATCTTCATTATAGAGTACATAATCCAGTTTGTTATACAAACGATCATACGCCGCTGTCTTATTCATGTCTGTTTGCTGCAATACAGCCAGTGTTTCACGGTATAGAGATGTTGCTGCAGGATACTGTTTCTGCCATGTATGGTCTTTTCCCATCTCTTCGTCAGTGAGTAAGTAATAGTTATAACTCACCTTCCCTAGTTGATTAGGAGTTGGATCATCCCAGGTGGTGTCCATATGATACCATTTGCCATCAAGCAACAACAGATTCCAGGCATGAAGTTGTCCTCCTGCTTGCCCCTCTACAATTTGGTTCTTAATTCCCGATTGTTCTAACAACTTATAAGCTAGTAACGAGTAACCCTGACATACGGTACTGCCTGTAGCAAGACCATCGTAAGCCGTATATTTTCTCAGGGATACATCATAAGCCAAATGGAGGACAATCCAGTCATGGATGGCTTCTACCTTCTCGTGTGAATTCATTTCGGGCGTGATAATCTCTTCTAATATCTCTTTCACTCTTCGTTCCACATACACGGTTTGGGCTTTGGTTTCACGGTATTTCAGATCAATCGTCACTTCTGCTGATACATTGTTCCCTTTGTAATGATAAGCATAACTTTTAATATTGTATTGAATATAGGGGTCACTTGCCATTGCCTCTTCAATTGCTTTCTGCAGTGTAGCCTTGAGCGTTTTAATTTTTCCTTTATACGTAAACTTCACACTTTCTGTCCTGTCCAGCATAGCTGTCGTCAGTACGGTATGCATGCTCTCTTGTGTAACTATTTTCTCTGTCGAAGCTGCATATAGTGTATCGAGGTCTACTACCCGGGGGATCACAATGATGATCGCAAGGACGAACAGTACAACGATTAACAAACCAAAACGGTTTTTCCTCAAGATCGTCTCCGCCTCTCTTCGGGTAATGGGCTCTAGTCTTTGCAGGAATATTGTAACACAAACGCTCTTGGCATCTCTTTTCTAGTTTTGTCGATCCACATCGAAAAAAAATAGCTCCCTTAGTAGGAAGCTATTTTCTGTATCTAATTATAACTATTCCGTTTAAGTCAAATAAGTACCTGTACATCCATTTATTAATAATAACGATAATAAGACTGACTATTCATGAAAAAATCAAGTTTCCCTTGCAGCTCTGCGAGACGATTCAGTACTTGAGCTGCTTCTGCAACCGTCACATAACGTTCTGGCAGGAAGCGTCCATCAATGAGCGGCAGCAAATCCAGCTTAATCGCTAGTGAAGCAGCACCTTTGTTGGTAATCTGTGAGGCATCTGCTACAGCAGCCAGATCTGTTCCCTGTTGATAGAACTTAGAAAGTTTATCGTACTTCAGCACGCTCATGATCATTTCAGCTAATTCCCCGCGTGTAAGTTGTTTTTCAGGGGATAATTTTAGTTCCGGATCCGCTTCAACCCAAGATTGATTAATAAGAAGATTGAATACAGAGGCATAAGGACTGTCTATATCCACATCCGCGAATATCTTATCTTCATCATTTCCTGAATAATATACGTCATTTCCTACACCAGGATTAAGCCCTCTTGCTAAATACGTATACCAATCCCCTTTGGTAATGGTGCGTTCCGGTTCGATCTTTCCTTCGTCATTCGGTGTTAACACCCCATGGGTAACCATCTTCTGTAATAGAGATTCCGCAGAGTGCCCTTTAATATCTACAATATCGGATACAATGCTTTCCTGTGTAGTTCCATAGAGAAGTTTCCATTTGCCACTCGAAGCATCAAGCGCTTCATTGCTGTAATAGTCCATATCGCTTAAATGTGGATGATACACAAGCTTAATGGATCTTTCTTCTCTATCTCCTTGAATTCCATAATACCCGCCAAATCCTTCGTATTGAAGTGTTGTTTTGGTTCGATCAAGGAAAATCTTTTTTGCTGCCTCTTTCGTCACTGCTGGTTCAGATGGAGCCGGCATATTAGCAGCATCAGCTGAGAACTGAGAATAAAAGCTCTGCACTGCGCCTGCTTTGTCCATTGAGATGCTCACATTATCGCCATACACAGGAATCCCATTTAAGTAACGAGTAAAATTAAAGAAATAACTTGTGTCAGAACTGCTCACCGTACTCAGTTTTAGTTCCTTCGCTGCGTTTGGAACGAGAGCCAGAACTTTATTGATTGCCAGCTTTTTCGCAGCTTCTGCTGTGATTTTCTGTTTGTTCTCTACTGGTTTATCGACCTCAGTCTCATTATCCATACGATGGTTGTAAATGTCGTAACTTTGAATTTCTCCCGTCTTTGCGTTAACTTCGGCGGAGATCCCATTCATGTACATATACGAATTATCCTTATCCTCTTTAGTCCATTGGATATTCCAACTCGGCTCTCCAGACCGGTAACTTCTTTTCTCATAACGGCTTTCCGAAACCTGATACCCCTTAGGAGTCGGGAATGTGTTTTCTACGAATTGCAGGGCTTCCTCAGCGGACAGTTCTTTCTTTGCAGGAACAAAAGCATTTCCATTTGGCAAAGACTCAGTAACATATTCTGTTTTTGTATCTGTTGAATTATAAGCGCTAAAAGTTTCACCAGTATTCGCATCAATGGATTCCATTCCTGTTGAAGGCAAATAACCAAGATAATAATTGCTATGTTTTTTATTGTAACTGTATTTATTAGGGATGTAGGATAGCTCTACATTAAAGTTCTTTTCGAATATAGATCTTGCTTCTTGTGCAGACAATTTGGGATTAGGAGAAGGAAAGTCGGACTGTGGTATGTTTCTCGAATAATTAGTCACAACCCCGCTGTCGTGTACGGTAACATAGACTGTATTTTCACTCGTAGGCAGTCCATTCACATGAAGTTGATAAACAAAATAGTACTGTGCATGACCAAAAAGCGGAGATATCGTATCTCCTCCATTAGCGTCTAATTTAACATAATCATCCTCAGATAATCCTTTGATGGCTTTATGCAAAAATGCTTTGCTGATCGCTTCAGATTCTGCATAAGAAATGCGTTTAGCATCACTGTCTGCTTGTTTCTCCCACAAATATTCAGGCAAATACACAGACAAAACTTCTCCTGTCTCACCATGCACAGTAGCACTGAATCCATGTGAAGATGAACCCATTCTAACTTGGAATTGCAAGTCCCAGACTTTATAATCTGGCTGCGGGTATGAATTCCCTCCACCATAATTAGATGATGTTAACGTTGCTTTTTTTAGTTCAGGAAACAATGCAATCACATTGTTATAAGCTTTTTCTGACGAAATCTTTGCGCCTTTTGGAAGTTTTGAGTCTAGAACAATTGAAGATTGACCACTTCCCGCCTCACTTGCTGTCTCTGTTACAGCGACAGAAGCAGCGGAAACACTATGAATTGCTCCTTGCGTATGTACTCCAAGCATAATAGCCGCCATGGCAGCCGCTACTTTTTTCACAGAAATCGATGACCTTATATCCAAAATTCATACCTCCCCCTAAATTTCCAATCTATTCCATTGTATCATACTATAAACTATCACATTCCATATTTCCCAATTAAAAATTTCAAGATAAACACCCAACTTTTTGCTAGAAAATGTGTTGCAAACCTCATACACTCTAACATAAACTGCCACGCTAATTAAACCCTATCTCTTTAGTTCTTCTTCACATCTCCTAAAAAATAGATACATAAATAACCGCCCCGTAGATCTCGGAGCGGTTATTTGGGGGTGCCACTATCTATCTGTACTGTGCGAGTTTCTCATTTAATTCACGTGTCTGTCCGTAAATCTTCTGATAGAGCGCGAACAGTTCATTGTATACTGCAGCGGTCTCCGGATTTGGCTCATAAGTTTTCGCAGGGCGGATAAATGCTGCCGCACACGCCTGCAAAGAATCAAACCATCCACATCCGTAAGCCGCAAGCATGGCAGCGCCCATTGCAGGACCTTGTTCGCTTTCAAGCTTCACAATTCGGCTGTTGAAAATATCTGCCTGCATTTGCAGCCATGTTTCATTTTTAGCTCCGCCGCCAATCGAAACAACTTCATTAATTGTCTTACCGGATTCACGGATAATATCAATGGACTCTCTTAAAGAGAACGTGATACCTTCGAGTACAGCACGTCCAAAATGAGCAAGAGAATGACTGGCGTCTAAGCCGATAAAGCTTGCGCGAATATTCGCATCAGGATGCGGAGTTCTTTCACCAACGAGATAAGGAGTGAATAACAGTCCTTTACTGCCTGCTTGGATGGCATCAATGCCGCTAAGCAGTTCATCAAAGGAAAGATCTTTTGCAAAAGTATCCTTAAACCAGGTCAAACTATACCCCGCAGCAAGGGTCACACCCATGATATAAAAAGCATCTTTCTCTCCGTGGTTAAAAAAGTGTACTTTCCCTTCAAAATCGAGTTCTTTACGTTCTTCATAAGCTAGTACAACCCCTGAGGTTCCGATGCTGCTCATCGTCTGTCCTTCATTCAGAATGCCAGCGCCAATCGCCCCGCAAGCATTGTCTGCTCCCCCGGCAAATACTTTCGTGTTTGCAGTAAGCTTGGATGCTTCTGCAATCTCTGGAAGCAGGGTTCCCACCTCTTCAAAAGACTCGACCAGTCTTGGACAAAGAGAAAGTGGAAGTGAGAAGGCTTCTGCAATTGTTTGACTCCAGCTTTTGCTTGCTATATCTAGCAGCAACGTTCCCGCCGCATCGGAATAATCCATTGCAAAGTCGCCAGTTAACCGGTAACGAACGTAGTCTTTAGGAAGCAGGAATACAGCTGCCTGCTCCATGATTTCAGGTTCATGCTTTTGCACCCATAATATTTTAGGGAGTGTAAAACCTTCTAATGCCCGGTTTTTCGCAATCTGTAAGAGATCTGCCCCTAACGTTTCCTCGATAAGGCGGCATTCTGCCGTCGTCCGTGTGTCATTCCACAAAATAGCAGGGCGCAGCACCTGACCATCCTTATCAAGTAACACGAGTCCATGCATTTGGCCAGAAAAGCTAAGACCTGCTACTTCCTCAGCCGAAATGTTAGACATTTCCATGAGCTTACGAAGAGACACTAACGTCTGCTCAACCCAATCCTCTGGATTCTGTTCGCTGTAGCCCGCTTTGGGTTGATACAGCGGATACGGCTGTGATGATTCGAATAAAACTTCCCCGCTGCGGTTCACCAGTACCGTCTTCACTGCACTTGTTCCTAAATCTACCCCAATAACATAACTCATTGTATTCCTTCCTCCTCTATGTCCACTTGTTTCTTCCTTTACATAAAAAACGTCCCCGCACCTTTCGCATACGGGCGAAAAAGGCCGGGGACGATCCGTAAAGTCTAACTAACGTTGTGGCGTCCTGTTGGCATGATCAAGGCCGAAAAGTATTAGTCAGCCAAGATATACTGGTTAAGTGTCGCTTTCAGAAGTTCTTGACGACCTGATTTATTAGCACGTGGTGTTTCATTATTCAGAGCGTATTCAGCAAGGGAGCTGAGTGTTGCTTTTCCTTCTACTACATCAGCACCGATACCCTCTTTAAAGCTTGCATAACGATCTTCGATAAAGTTATCAAATACACGATCTTCGATCAGTTTTGCAGCGACTTTTAGACCTTTCGCATACGTATCCATACCAGCAATGTGAGCAAGGAACAGATCTTCTGGTTCGAAAGAAGAACGACGTACTTTTGCATCAAAGTTTACGCCGCCTTTACCAAGGCCGCCATTCTTAAGTACTTCATACATGGTAAGTGTTGCATCATAGATATCTACTGGGAACTCATCTGTATCCCAACCGATTAAGAGATCGCCTTGGTTCGCATCCAGTGATCCAAGCATACCGTTAATACGAGCGACACGCAGTTCATGGTCAAATGTATGACCTGCCAGCGTAGCATGGTTAGCTTCAAGGTTCAGTTTAAAGTCTTTATCGAGGCCATATTTTTGCAAGAATGCAATGGAAGTGGCAGCATCGAAATCATACTGATGTTTTGTCGGCTCTTTTGGTTTAGGCTCGATCAAGAACTGAGCGTCAAAACCGATTTCTTTTGCATAATCTACAGCCATATGGAACATACGAGCAATATTGTCCTGCTCAAGGGCCATATCTGTATTCAGCAGCGTATCATAACCTTCACGTCCGCCCCAGAATACATAGTTTTCTGCACCAAGACGTTTACCTACTTCAAGACCTTTTTTAATCTGTGCTGCCGCATGTGCATATACATCTGCATTACATGTAGAAGCTGCACCATGCATAAAGCGAGGATTTGTAAACATGTTTGCTGTATTCCAAAGCAGCTTTTTGCCTGTTGCTTTCATTTGTTCTTCAATTAGATCTACGATGGTATCAATATTGCTGTAGAACTCACGCAGACTGTTTCCTTCTGGAGCGATGTCTACATCGTGGAAACAGAAGAAAGGAAGATTCATTTTTTCCATGAATTCAAATGCTGCTTCTACACGAACTTTCGCAAGGTCAAGTCCAGAATATTTATTATAAGAACGAACAGCAGTTTCTGCACCAAAAGGGTCAGCGCCGCCCGCTGTTAATGTATGCCAGTAAGCCATACCGAAACGGAAATGTTCTTCCATTGTTTTACCTGCTACGACTTCTTCCGGATTATAAAATTTAAATGCCAAAGGATTCTTCGATTCTTTACCTTCAAATGCAACTTTGCTAACGGATTCAAAATAAGCCATTGTTACAAAGCCCTCCTCTAAATTGGTCTAATGTCCGATTCGCGAAATCGTTTACACCGATATACTAACACACCCTCTGCCACTTTGTCTATTGGTTAAACAAAGTTTGTTTATTCTCTTTTTTTTCTGGTACAATAGACTTTACTTGAATTCATTTCATAACACTGATCATTGCTTTAAGCAGAGTATCTATAGATCAAAATGGTTCCATTTTCTATATAGTTTCAAATTTATCTTTTTAATGAGTTATGAATTCGATTCACTTAAGTTTCTTAATACGATAAGTTTTCGTGAACTTTTCGTAAATCATGTAATGTAAAATCCTGAAGGGACGTGCTGATTCATGGCAATAACCGGAGATCAGGCTCTGGTCAAAAAAATTAATAAAACAATTATTTTAAATACGATCCGGGAACATGCACCTTTATCTAGAGCCAACGTGTCGACTCTATCTGGATTAAATAAAGCAACGGTATCTAATCTTGTGGCGGAACTTATAGATGGGCATTTAGTCACTGAACTTGGTCCAGGTGAATCCAGTGGAGGACGCAAACCGCTTATGCTTCTATTCAATAAACACGCTGGTTATGCAGTGGGTCTTGAAGTCAGTGTGAAACGTATACGAGGTGTTCTAACCGATCTTGCCGGTGCCATTATTGCTGAGGATGTTCAGCCTCTTACAAGTCACGACGTTTCATACGTCTGCAGTTCTATCGTCTCTATGACGAACGGGCTGCAGCTACAAGCGCCTCCTTCACCCCACGGTATCATTGGTGTAGGAATTGGAGTACCAGGTATGGTGGATGAAGAAGGAACCGTTCTATTTGCACCGAACCTTGGGTGGAATATGGTTCCTCTACGAAGTATGTTAGAAAAAGAACTGGAGCTCCCGGTCACGATTGATAATGAAGCCAATGCAGGAGCACTTGGTGAACTTCATTTTGGAGCGGCTAGAGGAACACGTCATCTGATATACATCAGTGCGGGCATTGGGATTGGATCTGGTATTGTAATTGATGGGGAACTTTATAAAGGCGCATGGGGTTATGCGGGAGAAACAGGACATATGTCCATTGATGCAGAAGGAAAGCAGTGCTCCTGCGGAAATCGGGGGTGCTGGGAGCTTTATGCATCTGAAAAAGCATATGATGAAGCCAGCTTGCAGCTTCCTTCCCGTTCCACTTCGGATCTTACGATCCTTGCTGCCAAAGGTGACCCGGTCATTCTTGAACTCTATAAAAGCATGGGACACCGGCTGGGTGTCGGGATAACAAACATCGTAAATAGTTTTAATCCAGAACGCATCATTATTGGCGGACCCTTATCAAAAGCACAAAAATATATAGAGAGCTCACTGCAAAGAGTTGTTGCAGAGCGAACACTTCCCTACCATCGGCGTAGTCTCCATATTGAATTCGCTCAACTTGGAGCAAACTCGACCTTAATCGGTTCTGCTTATGGAGCCATATCCCAATTTCTCGGGCAAATTCGAGTTCGATCATAATTGTAAAAAATTTACTGAAATAGACAAAAATTCGCCCTATTTTCTGGACCGTTACCTTCCGTATCCAAGGTATAATAAGTCTTATTATGTGTCATTTATTACTGCAAAGCTCCAACTTGCAGCTATACTTCACGCACGGAATGGAGAGAACTCTCGTGACTTATGTGGATACTTCCGATATTTCAGCCGCGATGTTCATCACGGTCCTGCTTTTCCTTATTATTATTGCTCCCTTGGTAAGTCTAGGAATTCTTAAGTTATTTCAGGGTAAGAAAAAACAGGCATTATGGTATGTTCTATCGGGTGTAGCCGTCTATTTTATATTCCAGTGGTTTATGTGGTTTGTTTTTTAGCTAACGTTTCACTGCTTATTTCATTATTAAAAAAAGAGAGAGACATGATTTGTCTCTCTCTTTTTGTTTTATCTCAAACAACACGCCCCGCTTCTTCTCTGTGATGTGCTCATCAATTCTGTTTCGTCCGGTTCGCCACTTGCTGATGTTCATCAGAGCCAAATTTGGTAAGTGCGTCTTCCGTTAGCTTCGCATCTGATTGTATATATTTTTCCTTCAATTTCAGTATTCGGAGCACATGTTCATCTATTTCGGCCTCGGTTAACCTTCCCGTTTCTACTGCGGTTCGTATGGCCTCATATGCTTCTGATGCTTTGTCTGGAGTGTGACCAAACAAAAGGATATCGACTCCAGCCTCAAGCGCCAAAACAGCTGCCTCTCCTGAGCCATAATTTTGTTCGATTGCTCCCATCTCAAGGTCATCCGTTATAACAACTCCATCGTATCCAAGATCCCCCCGTAAAATATCTTGAACCATGACAGAAGACAGAGATGCCGGTTTTCCTGAGGAATCGATCTTTGGATACTTGATATGAGCTACCATGATCATGTCTGCTCCTTCTTCTATTGCTTCGCGAAAAGGAATCAGTTCTCTTTCTTCTAGCTGAGCTTTCGTCTTGTTAACAACCGGAAGACTTTCATGTGAATCAACCGATGTGTCTCCATGTCCAGGAAAGTGTTTTATAGCAGAGATCATACCCGTTTTCTGTAGTCCTTTCATTACAGCGATCCCATGAACGGATACTTCTGCAGCGGTGGTGCCATAAGCACGATCACCAATTACCGTATTCGCAGGGTTGCTAAAGATATCAAGTACAGGAGCATAGTCTACATTAAATCCAAAAGCACCAGCCTCTTCTCCAATAACTCTGCCCACTTCTTCGGATAAAGCTGCATCTCCTATCTTCCCAATCATAAGACTGGATGGAAACTCCGTTTTGCCCTCCGGTAAACGAGACACCCGCCCGCCTTCTTCATCCAAAGAGATAAAAAGCGGTCTATTTTCTGCTGGATTATTTGATTTTATATCATTAATAAGTTCTAACAGCTGTTTCTTGCTCTCAATATTCTGCTTAAATAGGATGACACCGCCGATTCGGCCTGAAGCAATTAACTGTGTCTCTTCATGTGAAAGATCTGTGCCCGAGAAACCTGAGATCATCAGCTGACCTATTTTCTGTTCCAAGGTCATCGACATGAGTTCTGACTTATACTTGTCGGACTCATCGATTGAAGTAACACGATTAGGTTCATGCGACTCCGTATAATCGAGACCCTGTTCGGTATTTTCTTCTACTTTATTCGGTTTACTTTCTGCTTGGTGACTATTTAATTCCGTTAGGGAATCGGCTGATTTTTCAGGGATAACTGCTTCCCTAGAACAACCCATCACTAAAAACATAAGTAACAGTACCCATAGATAATAACTAGTTTTCATGGATTATCACTCCTACCCTACCATTCTACTATCGTATGATTCCCTTTATATAGATAAAAAACCGCATCCATAAAGGATGCGGCTTTAAGCTTCCATTGCATTACCTCAACTGAATAAAATTAGTAAAAATTCTATTCACTTATTTACGGTAATCTGAATATATAAACTAGGCGAATCAATTTCATAAATTTAATGAGTTATGAAATTGATTCAGGTACTAATTCGTTACTGCGCTGTGCTCAAGACTTTCGATGAATCTTTCCGTATCCATCGCTGCTTTACATCCACTGCCTGCAGCTGTAATCGCTTGTCTGTAACGCGTATCCTGAACATCTCCGCAAGCGAATACGCCAGGTACATTCGTTTCACTCGTGCCAGGGTTAACAACAATATATCCGTTTGCATCCGTAGTCAGTTGACCACCCAGGAACGCTGTGTTTGGATTATGACCAATGGCAACAAATACACCGCTCGCTTCAATAATTTCTTCTTCGCCGGTAGCATTGTTAAGCACTTTTAAGCCTTTTACTCCGCTTCCATTTTCACCTGCAAGGATCTCAACAGGTGTGCGATTCAGTGCCCATTCGATTTTTTCATTATCGCGAGCACGGTCCTGCATAATTTTTGAAGCACGAAGTTCTTCACGGCGATGCACGAGTGTTACTTTAGACGCGAAACGAGTCAGGAAGTTTGCTTCTTCCAACGCAGAATCGCCGCCGCCGATTACGATAATTTCTTTACCGCGGAAAAAGAATCCATCGCATGTTGCACAAGTACTTACACCATAACCTACGTTTTCTTGTTCTCCAGGAATACCGAGGTATTTAGCAGAAGCTCCTGTCGAAATAATAACCGTCTCGGAAACAATTTCGTCTTGTCCTTCGACCTGAATTTTAAAAGGACGCTCTACCATATCAATACTATTAACCCATCCAGTACGGAATTCTGCACCAAAGCGCTCCGCCTGTTTGCGCATATTATCCATAAGTTCAGGCCCCATAATACCATCAGGGAAACCAGGGAAATTTTCTACTTCGGTTGTTGTTGTGAGTTGGCCTCCCGGTTCTGGACCTTCAATTACAAGTGGTTTCAAATTGGCACGTGCCAAATAAATTGCAGCAGTCAGGCCGGCTGGACCTGTTCCGATAATAACTGATTTATACATTCACTTTACCTCCCGATTTCTTCCGCAAACACTAAAGTAAATGAACTTCGAATGAACCAGGGGCGAACAAGCATACAATAAGTTATTACCTTACTCGCCTGGAAGACAACTTATAACACATCAACGCTTGTCATCCATTCACGAATGGGAAATAATATAATGAATTGCTTTACCCGTTCATGTTATAAGTAAACTTTACGGAAAAGGAATACATAATTTATAATAATTCTAATCTAGATTTAATTATGATCATTTTCAAAGTCGCTGTCAATGCTCTTTGCCCGCCTTAATCCTGATCTAAATAGAAAGACAACAAGAGGAGGTATTCGAAAGTTTATGACAGAAGCAATGATTGGAAGTATTATCTCTGCCTTGTCTACCGGACTTGGGGCAATCCCGATTCTATTTATGACAAAGGTAACTCACCGGCTGCGAGATATTTTGCTCGCTTATGCTGCCGGAATCATGACATCGGCATCCATGTACAGTCTTATCCCTGAGGCTCTCAGCCAATCGAATCTTATTATCCTATCCATTGGAATCATGGCAGGAAGCTGTGTGTTGCTCATCTTAGAGAGGTATATTCCGCATATCGATTTAGAGAATCCGGAATCACGGCCATTTAATATTGAAGGCAAGGCTTTCCTTATCATTGCTGCGATCACGATGCACAATCTTCCAGAGGGACTGTCCGTTGGGGTAAGTTATGCAAGTTCAGACGACAGTCTAGGTAATCTGATTGCCTTGTCGATTGGTCTGCAAAATGCGCCTGAAGGATTTCTTGTAGCCCTGTTCCTAGTGAATCAAAACATCGGCCGATTTAAAGCGCTCGGTATTGCTACGTTAACGGGAGCAGTCGAGATTATTACGGCGTTTATTGGATACTCGCTAAGCAGTGTAGTTGATGGTCTTGTTCCTTACGGTCTTGCCTTTGCTGCAGGAGCAATGATGTTTATTGTGTACAAAGAACTAATCCCTGAAAGTCACGGAGACGGTAACCAGCGTGTAGCTACGATCTCTTTCCTTCTAGGTCTCATCACGATGATTACCCTTACTGAGATTTTCTAGATGCATCTACTACGAAAATAACCTGCACTTTACAGCAAAAAGCGTCGTTTTCACGACGCTTTTTATTTTTCCGATCTACTTTTTCTCGTATCTTATCTGTTTTGCTCTACCGCGTTATTTTAATAATCGCAACCCATTTAGAATAACTAAAATCGTACTGCCTTCATGACCAATAACTCCAAAGGGTAAAGCGACCTCGGTGAGGAAGTTACCTGCAATAAGCAGCGTAATTACGGAAATAGCAAAAACAATATTTTGTTTCACTACTCTCGCTGCTCTTCTAGACTGCTTAATACTCCAAGCGATCTCTTCAATATTGTCATTCATCAGGACCACATCAGCTACTTCGATAGCCGTTCCGCTTCCAGACATGCCCATCCCCATCCCTACTGTAGCTGCAGCTAGAGCTGGTGCATCATTCACTCCATCTCCAACCATAACTACATGACCATAGGTTTCACGGAGCTTACGTACCTGTTCTACTTTTTGCTGTGGCAAGAGTTCAGCATAGACAAAATCTACACCCGTCTCTTCTGCTATAACGTCCGCGGTGCCTTGGCGATCCCCTGTCAGCATAGCGACCTTGACTCCTAATTGTTGCAATCGTTTCACCGCATCCGCTGCCTGTGGACGTACCGTATCACGCATCGCAATGATCCCGGCTATGTCGTCACCTCGCATAATGACGGATACTGTTTTTCCTTCTTGCTCCAGGGATGCTCTCGTATGAACCCAGAACGAATCAACCTCTCCCTGATCGAGCCTATCCGTCTTACCGATACTCCATTTCACACCGTTTACGATTCCTTCAAGTCCCCACCCTGTGATGGACTGAACTTCATCAGCCTCAAGAATTTCAGCTCCTGATATGCGTGCCTTATTTACAATCGCTTCTGCGAGGGGATGCATAGACTGGCTTTCAATGGCAGCAGAGACAGCAAGCAACTGCATTTCGTCATAACCTTCTGCTGGATACAAGTCAGTTACTTCGGGAACTCCCCGTGTAAGCGTACCTGTCTTATCAAAAGCAACAACAGCCGTTTTAGCCATATTTTCCACATGTGCTCCGCCTTTAAAGAGAAGTCCTCTCCTTGCACTGCTTGAGATGGAAGAGAGCATCACTGGCATGATCGAAGCTACCAGCGCACAGGGAGAAGCTACGACAAGAAATACACATGCTTTGTAGAATGAATCTCCCCAGGTCCAGCCAAACAGGAGGGGAAGTGCCCCAATGATAACAAGCGTAATCGCTACAATGAACTTGGCATATATTCCTTCAAACTTCTCTATAAATCGCTGAGATGCGGGAACTTCGCTTTGTGCTTCTTCTACTAACTTAATAATCTTTGAAAAAAGTGAATTCTCGGCCCGCTGAGTCACCTCAATGTACAGTGCACCTTCTCCATTCATCGTTCCTGCAAAAACTTCATCTCCGGTTGTTTTTTCTACCGGTGTAGATTCTCCTGTAATGGAGGATTGATTTACAGCAGAATATCCTTTATAGATTCGGCCATCCGAAGGCATTAGTTCTCCAGGTTTCACTAAAATTAAATCTCCTGGCACAAGTTCTTCCGCCTGGACAAGCTCCATAGTTCCATTATCGATTCGCAGCGCCGTTTCCGGCTTCAATGAAATAAGGGATGAAATATCCTTATGACTGCGTTCTGTTGTATAACTCTCAAGGGCTCCACTCAGTGCAAAAATGAAGATGAGCATAGCTCCCTCATTCCAGTAACCAATCGTTGCTGCACCAACGGCCGCTGCAATCATAAGCAGGTTTACATCTAAATCCCGCTCCTTAACCAGCGTCGCTACCCCTTCTTTTGCTTTGGTCCATCCACCGATCGTGTAAGCTGCAATATACAGCAGAATGGACAGAAATTCATGACTGCCGGAAACTCCCCATGCAACGAGCATCATCACCCCGCTGCCAAGCGCTGCCTGCATCTCTTTGTTTTGAAGCATCATTTTAAAATTCGGACCTCGTTTGCGCCCTGGCTGAGGAGCAGCAGAATTTCCTTTCACTTGTGTAACCGTATTTAATCTCTTATTTATTGCGTCCATGCTGATCACTTCCCTCTCTTTTTTATTGTCACTTTCGGTCGGCTAATTGAGAATGAGATCCATTGTTAGTGCCCTTAAAATGGCACATGCTGCTTCGGGAGGCCCGAAGCAGCATGGATTTATCGACTATTGAGTTGAATTATTCTTCTATTATTGCTGAGAATGATAATCAATATTGCATCAGTACAATTGTTTTTATCTAATGCAACTTTTTTATTATTATATTCCAGATTCCTGAAGTTGTAAACAAAGTTTTGTTAAGTAATGAGCTGAATTTAGAATTCATTTATGAACAAAAAAAAGCACCCCATTAGGGTGCTCACTCATCTATTCAATAATGACTATAACTTTGGTTTAAATACGGGATACAGCTGTTTGCTGACTCGCGGCAATGGCCTGTTCAAGATCTTGCAATATATCCTGGATATTCTCTGTACCAACCGATAGACGAAGCAACTCTGGATGTACCCCGGCTGCCTTCTGTTCATCCTCGCTTAACTGCTGATGTGTTGTACTTGCTGGGTGAATAATAAGTGACTTTGAATCTCCTACATTCGCTAAGTGGGAGAACAACTGTACATTTTCGATTAACTTTGCCCCTGCCTCTGCTCCGCCTTTAATACCAAAGGTAAGAATGGCTCCCTGCCCTCTAGGCAGGTATTTCTGTGCAAGCGAATAGGAAGGATGGCTCGGTAATCCTGCATAGCTTACCCACTCTACATCTGGATGGCTTTCTAAATATTCAGCTACTTGCAGTGCATTGGAACTGTGGCGTTCGAGACGGAGATGAAGGGTCTCAAGTCCCTGCAGTAATAACCATGAATTAAAGGGTGCGATACTCGACCCCAAATCACGAAGCAACTGGACTCTGGCTTTTATAATGTAGGCTAGCTCTCCTACCGCCTCTGTATATTTTAACCCATGATAACTTGGATCCGGTTCTGTCAGACCAGGGAATTTGCCGCTCGCACTCCAATCAAACTTCCCGCCATCAACAATTACTCCCCCAATAGAAGTACCGTGTCCGCCTATGAATTTGGTAGCTGAATGAACCACGATATCAGCTCCATGTTCAATAGGTCTTAATAGGTATGGACTTGGGAACGTATTATCTACGATGAGAGGTATTCCACTATTATGTGCAATCTCTGCGACCGCTTCAATATCAAGTACATTCCCTTGCGGGTTTCCAATGGTCTCTGCATAGATGGCTTTTGTCTTATCTGTAATCGCGGCTCGAAAGTTTTCAGGATCTGTAGAATCTACAAAATGAACGGTAATCCCAAGCTTCTTCAGTGTATTAGAAAATAGATTATACGTACCGCCATATAGGCTGGAAGAAGATACGATTTCATCCCCACTGCCCGCAATATTTAGGATAGAAAAGGTAATTGCAGCTTGACCTGAAGCTGTGGCAAGCGCTCCTGCCCCGCCTTCAAGAGCGGCAATCCGCTTCTCGAACACATCCGTTGTAGGATTAGTGATTCTTGTATAAATATTTCCGAATTCTTGAAGGGAAAATAAATTAGCCGCATGCTCACTATCACGGAATCCATAAGAAGTCGTCTGATACAAAGGAACCGCTCTAGATAAGGTCGTAGGATCAATTTCCTGACCTGCGTGTACAGCGAGCGTTTCAAAAGCAAAATCCTTTTTGTCATTTGACATATTACTTATTCCTCCTTAACGAGATGGCTACCTCGCATTTTCCATATTCTCTCACAACTTGAACCTTTTGAAAAGAATTAAATCCGAGTTTTCCTATAAATATTATAATAAAACCGAATCACGAATAAATTATATAAAAAAAACACCTATCATTGAGTTACGAATGAAAGGTGTTCTCTGAATTTCACGATAGGTTATTGCCCTGCATGCCACAACCGGCGCAGATAGGCGGCTGCATCATCTGCTTGCTCTGCCGTTACCCCTTCGAGAGAGATATCGATGTGAGGTTTATAGGTTTTGAGCAGTTGAAAAAACAAAGGATAATCAAGGATACCTTCACCAGGCAGCGGATTATATTTTTTACCGTTTACATCAAAAGCAACATCTTTGGCATGAATCGCAATCATACGATCAAATAACTTATCGAAGACATCTTTCAAGAAATCGGCCTGATTCACGACATGCTCTAACTTCATCAGGTTACATGGATCGAACAGCAGGCCAACACTGGAGTTCGGAATCTCCTCAAAAAGACGCTGCATATGCTCTGTGGTGTGCATTGTGTGCACAGAAACAGGTTCAATGGCTATATTTACGCCCCATCGATCTGCCTCTTCTGCCAGCTCCATCACTGAATCACGCAGTACAAGGTACCCTTGCTCCTCATAAGATTCGGGATGCGATCCTTGGTAAGTCGTGAGACTTCCTGTTTCCGTTGCCACGATGCTGCAACCAAAATCACGGGCATACCGCAAATGCTCCTTAAACCTAGCGAGTTCAAGCTTTCTTGCTTCCGGATCAGGATGAACAGGATCAATATAGCATCCAAGAACGGCAATGCGAATTCCTTCATTATCAAATTGTTCGCCCACCCAATGAGCAAGTCCTGGGCTCAGCTTCCCGTTCGATGAATCGATATCAGAAAGCGCTTTAGAAAGTGCGAGCTGAACAGAAGTAAATCCGCTGCCCGCAATACGGCGGGCTAGATCTGCTGTTTTCTGTTTACCGAAGGTATGAGCCAGTACTCCAAGTTTCATTCTCGTAATCCTCCTTTAGGCGAGAAATGCTAGCGAGCAAGCCAGCCCCCATCTACATTCAGTACATGACCATTCAAATAATCAGATGCATCCGATGCGAGAAATACAACAGGACCTTTTAGATCGTCTGGGGTTCCCCAGCGACCAGCCGGAATCCGTGCTGTTATATCTTTATACCGATTTTCATCTTCTCGAATCTGCTGCGTATTGCTTGTAACCATATAGCCGGGAGCAATCGCGTTGACTTGGATCCCTTTTCCGGCCCATTCATTCGCCAAAGCCTTTGTCAGTCCAGCTACTGCATGTTTACTCGCCGTATATCCAGGAACGTTGATTCCGCCTTGATAGGAAAGCATAGAAGCAATGCTGATAATCTTACCGCTTCCCCGTTCAATCATATGCCGGCCTGCAAGTTGACTAAGGAAAAACACGGTGTTTAGGTTCAAGTCGATTACGTCGTGCCAATCTGAAGCTGCGTGATCCGCAGCCGGTGTGCGCCGAATGATCCCTGCATTGTTAACAAGGATATCTATTTTCCCTTGGAAACCAAGAGCCTCTTCAAAAACACCAGCCAGCTCTTCCTCTATACTTAAATCTGCTTGAATAGATATCGCCTTACGTCCAAGGGCTTCAATGGCCTGTACAGTCTCTGTAGGCAAAGTGTTCGAAACCGCAACAATATCTGCTCCTGCCTCAGCAAGCCCCAGTGCCATGCCTTGTCCCAGGCCGCCGGTTGTTCCGGTAACCAATGCTACTTTTCCGCTCAAGTCAAAAATACTCATCTTTCCCGCCTCCTGCAAGTTAATAATCGATGGATATCCCTGCATCTTTATAAGGAGCCAGTATGCTCTCATCTAGAGCACGATCACTGATTACCTTATGAACCTCCGGTAGCTGTGCAAATGTACGAAGGGCAAAATTCCCGAATTTATAATGATCAACAACCGCATAGACATGCTGTGCAGTTTGAATGAGTGCTCTTTTTAATGGGACCAGATCACCGGTATAGATCGAAAAACCAAACTCTGGATGAAGAGCCGTAGTAGAAATAAATGCCTTGTGGATGTTCAGATTTCTAATAAAATGCTCCGTATCTTCACTAACCAGCATATTTCTTACTCGCGATCCCCCAGGTACAACGAGGCGGATTTGGTCTTTTTTGGTGAGCTCTGCAATGATAAATAGATCGTTTGTAATCACGGTAAGGGGTTCATTAGGCAGCAGTCTAGCAATCTCGAGCGTTGTACTGCCGCCGTCTAGAGCGATAATATCTCCCGGTGTAATATAAGTGATTGCCCGCTCCGCAATCTCTATTTTCTCCGAGTTATGCTTCTCCAGCGCCCCTCTGCTGGTGAGAATACCATACTGATCCTTCTGAGCCAGCATCGCACCGCCATGTACTCTCATCAGGAGTCCCATTGATTCCAGCTTATCCAGATCCTCACGAATCGTCTTTCCTGTTACATCCAGCTTCTCGCTCAGTTCACTGACTGTAACTTCTTTCTGTGCAAGCAGCGTTTCCATAATCTTTTCGTGCCGTTTCATTGAGTTCATAATTGGTTCAACTTCCTATCTGTATTTCTGTCTTACGTCTATTTTAGCTCGGTCATTGCAACGCCGTCCATATCATCGAACGTTTGGTTCTCACCGGCCATTGCCCAGCAGAAAGTGTAGTTGCTTGTTCCTACACCGCTATGGATGGACCAACTAGGAGAAATGATTGCCTGACCTTGCCGAACAACGAGATGTCTTGTTTCATCCGGCTCCCCCATCATATGGAAAACAGCACCTTGCTCTGGCAGATTAAAATACAAGTAAACTTCAGAACGACGATTGTGGGTATGTGCAGGCATTGTGTTCCACATATTCCCTGGAGCTAGTTCTGTAATCCCAAGTACTAACTGACAGCTTTTGATACCGCCTTCATGAATGTATTTGTAAATCGTTCTTTCATTTGAAGATTCAATGCTGCCAAGGTGACTTGGTGTTGCATCTTCTTGTGTAGCTTTTACCGTAGGATAAGCATGATGAGCCGGTGTAGATACAAAATAAAACTGCGGTGCTTCCTCCGCTCCTGCATGGAAAATAACTTCTTTTACACCTAAGCCGATATATAAGCATTCTTTTGCTCCTACCTCGTATCTCACACCATCAGCTGACACGGTACCATGTCCGCCTATGTTAATAATTCCAACTTCACGGCGAGCAAGGAAGAAGTCCGTACCGATATCCTTCAGCGGAACTTCAAGTTTAATATCTTTGGATACAGGAACAGCGGAACCTACAATATAACGATCTACATGCGAGTACACTGTGACGAGTTCGTCCTTAGTAAACAGCTCTTCGATCAGGAACTCCTCACGTAAACGTTTTGTATCAAATTTCTTCACTTCATTGGGATGGGACGCATAACGGTTTTGCATTTCTCTTCAACCCTTTCCATAGTGAATAATATAATATTTTGGTTCATATAGGTTTATATTAGTTCATTTTGTTTCATTTGTGTATACCTTTTTTAAATAAAGATAAAATAAATCACTAAATCTTAATAATGAAGACAAAAAAAACGACCCCTAAAGGAGTCGTTTTCTACGTTATTTTTAGATCTGAGGTTTTAGTAGCTGCTGTTAGAACGTTCACCTTTTGCAATAGCTACGCCGCCGCTTGTCCCAATTCGGGAAGCTCCTGCTTCGATCATTACTAGTGCATCTTCAGCGCTCCGGACTCCTCCGGATGCCTTTACGCCAACATTAGGACCGACTGTCTTACGCATAAGAGCAATGTCTTCTTTGGTTGCTCCGCCCGTAGAGAACCCGGTTGATGTTTTAACAAAGTCTGCTCCTGCCTGCACTGCAAGTTTGCACGCACGTACTTTCTCTTCCTCCGTTAACAGACAAGTCTCAATAATTACTTTCGTAAGAGCCTTTCCTTTGGCAGCATCAACGACAGCTTTGATATCGGCAGCAACATAGTCATCATTGCCGTCTTTCAGTTCGCTAATGTTAATTACCATATCTACTTCGGTAGCTCCGTTAGCAATTGCATCCTTGGTCTCATAGGCTTTGACCTCTGACGTAGTCGCTCCAAGGGGAAACCCAATTACTGTACATACTTTTACCTGCGGTGTATCTTTCAACACTTCATAAGCAGTCGATACAAATCCTGGATTCACACATACAGAAGCAAATCCATATGTTTTTGCCTCTTCTGCAAGTTTAATAATATCTTCACGGCGGGCATCAGCCTTAAGTAATGTATGGTCAATTAATGGAGCAATCGCGGTTTGTGTCATGATTGGAATCGTCCCTTCTTATATCAATCCTAGATGTGTTAGTTAACATCTGTAAAAGTTCATCTGTAATCATAACAAGACTATCTTCGTAAAGCAAAGGTCATCCTGAATTTATACTACAGTTTGTGTAACCTGCCTCCTTTCCATTCAGCTAGTAAGCAGATTTCATTTCGCCAAGCAAATAAAAAAACACCTTGCCCGCTCGGTAAAAAGCAGACAAGGTGTTTAGGTTAATCATTTTGATTAATGAGCAACCGCGTTGTTCATCATGATCCAGATGGAACCTACAACAATTGTAAGTACCAATAAAAGTCCAAGAATCAAAGCCATGACATTCCATTTTGGTTTACCCGGTTCTCCTTCACGAACATGCATAAAGAAGAAGAGCTGAACAATAAACTGCAATATTGCCATAATCAGAATAATGATCATGTTTACTGTTTTATCGAACATATCGTTCAAAACTACCACAAGCGGGATGATCGTGAGCACGATCGAAATCAAATATCCAATGAGGTAAGATTTGAATGACCCGTGGTTCTCATGAGAATCATGTGTATGGTTATGTTGCTCTGCCATCTTACATCACCCCCATCAAGTAGACGACGGTAAGCAAGAAGATCCATACCACGTCCAAAAAGTGCCAGAACAGGCTAAGTGCCATTACTTTACCGCGAGTTACAGACGTAATGCCGCGTTTCTTGAGTTGAAGTAAGAGTCCGAACATCCAAACGAGACCAAAGGTAACGTGAGCCCCGTGTGTTCCTACCAGGGTAAAGAATGCACCAGTGAAAGCACTTGTTGTAATCGTAGCACCTTCATGAACCATTTCAACAAACTCGAAAATTTCAAGTCCTAAGAACGCGAGTCCGAGTACCCCAGTTACGATAAGCCAGGATATCAAACCTTTCTTATCACCGCGGTTCATCGCGAGTACTGCTAGACCACTTGTAAAACTACTTGTTAATAGGATAAATGTTTCTGCAATAACACCTGGCATCTTAAACAGTTCAGCACCCGTAGGTCCGCCTGCTGTATTATCACGCAGCACGATAAATGTCGCGAAGAATACGGCAAACAGGATAAGGTCAGAAATCAAGAACAACCAGAAGCCGAGCATTTTCAGTTCTTGTGGATCATGATGTCCATGATCGTGATCATGTGCATTTGAATGTTGATTTGTTACTGTATGTGCCATTATACCGACCCCCTCAAGGCTGTTTCGGTACGATTTACTTCTTCAGCCGGAATGTAATAATCCGTATCGTACTGGAATGAGCGGGCAACTAAACATGCCGCTACACCGATGAGACCCGGAATGTACATCCAAGACCAGCCCCACACAAATCCAAAACCAGCAATAAAGAAGAATACTGCCATAACAATCGGAATCCCTGTGTTTTTCGGCATATGAATCGGTTCATATGCTGGCGGTGTTTCAGCCTGTTGGTTAGCTCTACGCTGTTTGTCTTCCCAGAATTGGTCAACAGAGTCAACCTTAGGTACGATAGCAAAGTTATATTCAGGTACAGGAGACGGAATAGACCATTCCAGGGTACGTGCATCCCAAGGATCCGCTCCCACTTTATTTTCTTTATGCTTACGAATACCATCTGCAATTTGCAGAAGCTGGAACAAGAAACCTGCACCCATGAGGAATGCGCCGACGGAAGAAACGAGGTTGAGCGGCATCCATCCTGTATCCCAACCATATGTGCTTAGACGACGAGTCATACCCATCAGACCCAGCGCATATTGCGGCATAAATGTAAGGTAGAAACCAATGTTCCAAGTCCAGAATGCCCAGTGTCCCCAGCGATCCGGTAATGTAAAGCCGAACAGTTTAGGCCACCAGTAGTACATCCCTGCAAAGTAACCGAACACAACGCCACCGATAAGTACTTGGTGGAAGTGAGCGATCAGGAAGTAACTGTTGTGGAACTGGAAGTCTGCTGGCGCTACCGACAGCATTACCCCTGTCATCCCCCCGATAATAAAGCATGGGAAGAAGGCAATCGTCCACATCATTGGAAGTGTAAAGCGAATCCGTCCGCGATACATCGTAAACAGCCAGTTAAAGACTTTAACCCCTGTAGGGATAGCTATAAGCATTGTCGTTATCGCAAAGAACGCGTTGACATCGGCGCCCGAGCCCATGGTAAAGAAGTGATGGACCCAAGTAAAGAAGGACAATACGCTGATAATCAGCATTGCGAATACCATCGATTTATATCCAAACAATTTCTTTCTCGAGAACGTAGCAACAACCTCGGAGAAGATACCGAATGCCGGTAAGACTACGATATAAACCTCTGGGTGACCCCACATCCAGATCAAGTTGATGTACATCATCGGGTTACCCCCGAGATCCAGTGTGAAGAAGTGAGTTCCTGCAAAACGGTCCATAAACAGAAGGAACAAGGTTACCGTCAAAATCGGGAATGCAAACAAGATAATAATGTTTGTTGCAAAAACGGACCAAGTGAACATCGGCATTTTCATCCAAGTCATACCTGGTGCACGCATTTTAATAATGGTTACTAAGAAGTTAATCCCCGTTGCGAGGGAACCGATACCTGATATCTGGATACCCCATATATAGAAGTTCTGTCCTACCCCCGGACTAAACTGTAGTCCTGATAGAGGCGGATAACTCAGCCAACCTGCAGCTGGTGAACCCCCGATAACAAATGAAACGTTAAAGAGCATAGCTCCTAAGAAGAATAACCAAAAACTCAGTGCATTCAAATAAGGGAATGCAACGTCACGCGCTCCAATTTGCAGCGGTGTAACGATATTAAATAATCCGAACATAAATGGCATGGCCATAAACAGGATCATGATTGTACCGTGCGTTGTAAATACGGCATTATAGTGGTCCGCATGAAGGAATTCCATATTCGGCATGGCCAATTGGAATCTCATCATCAGGGCGTCAACCCCGCCGCGGAACATCATTAGGATCGCCGCCAAAATATACATGATACCGATTTTCTTATGGTCAACCGTAGTTAACCAGTTTTTCCAGAGCCATTTCCACTTTTTAAAGTAGGTGAGCCCGACTATGATTGCAATCGATGCAAGACCAATCGAAACTTGTGCCCCTAGAATGAGGGGGTCACCCGTAACGAGGAATTCAGTAGTCAGGAACTCCCAAAACTCACTTAGCATGGATGAGGGCCTCCTTTCGAGCTATTCATTTATTCTTTTGCAGCTTCTTCAGAAGCATTTTCATTCTTATCAACTACATATTTCGTAACGATATTCTGGAACATTTCATCTGGAACTGCAGAGAAATATTGTTCATCTTCGACACTTGGCAATACAAGGTCTTCATAAGATTCTTCGGTAAGAGGCTCGGATTGGACTTTTACTTCTTTCACCCAAGCTTCATACTCTTCATCCGATACTGCATTCACATCAAATCTCATCTCTTGGAAGTATTCCCCGGAGAAGTTAGCACCTGAACCTTTATAAACACCAGGCTCATCCGCTTGCAGATGAAGTACCATAGCCATACCGGACATCGTATACATCTGTCCGCCAAGTTCAGGTATCCAGAACGAGTTCATCGGTGCATCTGAGGTAAGTTCAAAGCGAATTGGTGTATCTTCCGGAATCGTAAGTGTATTCACACTTGCTATATCCTCATCCGGATACATAAACAGCCATTTCCAGTCTAGTGAGACTGCCTGAATCGTAATAGGCTCTTTGTCCGATGCCAGTGGTTTTGAAGGCTCAGTGGCATAGGTGTACCGCACAGTAACCGCACCAAGAATGATAATGATAAGGATTGGAATCCCCCACCAGATCACTTCGGCAGTCGTATTGTGCGACCAATTAGGTGTGTATTTTGATTTGTTGTCTGGTGTATCACGGTATTTCCATACAATGACACCTACGAGTATTAAGGTTGGTACAATAATGATCGCGCACAAAATGGTTGAAATAATGATTAAGTCTCTTTGTGCATCGCCGATCGGTCCTTTCGGATCGAGAACAACGTATCTTCCTCTTTCATCCGCAAACATAGCCCATACCATGACACCAATGGTGACAAGTGACAGGACAACAGCGATAATGATTTTGGAAAGCGACCTAGGTTTTTTGTTCATCTTGATCCCCTCTCCTTACGCGCTATTACAAAACGATACTATAATATCTTCTACCTAAAGATATCAGATATTAACAGGCATAAACGTCTTGTTAACAAATTTGTCGAAATTGATCATATCATTTGTGAATCTTTTCTCACAAATGATTTTCTCCCTTGATTTTTAAACGCAAAAAACCTTAGCCATTGGACACGGTGGGTGCCAACTAACTAAGGTTTTTTACCTTTAGAATATGTTTTTGAATCAATTCTTCTCTTCTTCCCAGATGAACTCATTTTCTTTAATCAGTATCCCGTTCATTTCTTCTAATATTAAGAAGACCCATAGCTTTCCCAATAAAATAAATATAGACGCTTCCTACCAAGAATCCAATGCCCACCATGATTCCTGTATTACTATTCGTCAAAGCATGAAGGTTAAACAAACAAATAACAACTCCAGTGATGAGAGCTACCCAAGCCATAACCGTCATCATAAAAACCATCTGAGTTAAACGAGCATCATTCTCCTTGTTGTCGCTTACACGTACCGGTTTATTAAAAATCATTATTTTTCAACTCCTTCTAATATTTGTAAGTGCTTACTACATTTAATATATCATACTTTCACTAAATTGTTCACTATTTGTTCAAATTTTAGTCAAACTTTGTTCATTATTTTTACACTTTAAGGTTTTTACCCTTATTTTTACATCTTTAATCATGACTTTTGTGGTTGACTTTACTTCGTTTAATGTGTTTTTAAGGTTTTCGTGTTATAAGACCACAGTAAAAAAACCGCCTAAGAGAATGAATCTCCGGCGGTTCTATAACTTATAAGCTATGAATGGTGACATATTGCACTCTTAAATGGAGCGCAGGCCCGATCATTAATGTTATTCTACGATTGCAATTTCAACACGTCTTTCGTTTCCAGCCAATTATTACGAATTACATTCTGATACCAATAGAAGCTTTCTTTTGGGGTGCGAACCAAAGAACGATAATCTACATGCACTAGACCAAATCTCATCCGGTAACCTTCTGCCCATTCGAAATTGTCCATGAGAGACCAGGCCATATACCCCTTTAGATTAATACCGTCACTAATTGCACGGTGGACTTGAGCTATATGCTGCTGCAAGTAAGAAATTCGGCGAAAATCTTTCACTTCTCCATTTTCCACACCATCATTAATGCACGCACCATTCTCGGTAATGTAGATATCTATATTGCCGTATTTTTGCAAGTGATGCAGCGCCTCATATAATCCGCGTGACTCAACCGGCCAGCCTATATCGGTACGAACAAGCCCCATATCGAGCGGCTCCATCTGCAGAATTCCACCATCTGGATTATATCGATCCACACTCATCGTGTAATAGTTGATACCAAGATGATCGATTGGCTGACAGATCGTCTCCATATCCCCTGGCTGAATGTCAGGCTTCGCTCCAGCCGCTTCAAACCAGTCCAGCATAAACTGTGGATAGGACCCTTTAAATACAGGATCTAGGAACCAATCTGCAAACCAAGCAATATGTCGATCAGCTGCAGCCTGATCCGCTTCATTTTTGCTATAAGGTACTGCCCACTCCATATTGGGTGCGATACCAATCTTGCCGTCTATTCCGAGCTCACGGAATTTTTGTACAGACTTACCATGAGCAACTAAAATTCCGTGTCCTACATTTAAAGAAACTTGTAAATCTCTATTCCCGGGGGCATGAGCGCCAATGAAGTTAGATAGAAAAGCAATGCACCACGGTTCATTAAATGTAAGCCAATATTTGATTTTACCACCGAATTCACGGAACATGACTTCAGAGTATTTTACAAAGGCATCTACTGTCCGTCTGTTCTCCCAACCTCCGATATCTTGAAGAGCTTGCGGGAGATCCCAGTGATAGAGAGTACAGAAGGGTTCAATATCATTTTCAATCAATTTATCTACAAAGCGATGATAAAAATCGAGTCCCTTTTGATTAATCTCTCCGTCCCCGTCAGGGATAATACGAGGCCAAGCTATAGAGAACCGATACGTTTTAATACCAAGTTCCTTCATTAGAGCAATATCTTCTTCGTATCTGTGGTAGCTGTCACAAGCTACATCCCCGTTGTCGCCATTAAAAACTTTTCCAGGCGTCTTTGCAAAGGTATCCCAGATAGAAATTCCTCTTCCATCCTCTTTCGTTGCTCCTTCGATCTGGTATGATGCCGTTGCTGTTCCCCACTTAAAATCACTTGGAAACTGAAAAATTGTCAATGTAATTCCCTCCATTTTTTAGTTCAACAACCTATGTAACTATCGTTTTTTGACACAAAGACCAAAAAATATCTAAAACGTTTTCGAAATACATATAAAAAAGATAAACCTATTTTTAATTATCATTTTTATATGTATTGTAGCTCCCACTCATACCTTGAACGCTTTCGTTATACTTCGATCGCATCTATCGGTGAATGAAAATCCGTTATTTATTATAGAAAAGGGGACCTTTCAGAATCCCCTTTTCCTTTACAAATCTTATTTCACGTCTTTACCTGTCCACAATCTTACTCTTTCTTTAATCCACTCTGTATATTGTTGCTCCATTTCTACTGCGCCTGCTTTATCAAGTTCAGCTAACATGTTGTCATAGACTTGATCAAATTTATCTGTGGTAGAAACGATCGCTTCTGGAACACGTTTTTGAACGATATCTTGAGTTTTTTGATAGATAACTTGGTATTTACCGTCAGAAGGTACTGGCATATTGTAAGCCGCTCCCCACTCTTTCACTTCGAAATCCTCTTCCGTTGGGAACAGCTCTTTCCAAGTAGAAATACCGTATCCTTTTAATGCTTCTTTTTCTCCTGCCGAATAACTGGCTACAATTTGTTCAGGGAAATTCGTAGTGTAGTAGTTGCCTGATGGATCTTTTACACCATCTCCATAGTGTGGACCAAAGACAAAGTATAGCCCAATTCCGCTTTCTTTCGTGAAGTTTGCGTTATCATTATTCTTACGTTCCTGTACATCAGCTGGAATCACACGAACGCCGTCTTCTACATTATAGTGTTCTCCTTCAACACCCCAGTTACGAAGTACCTGTGCTTCATCCGAAGCCATCCAGTCTAAAAATTTAATTGCACGAACTGGATCTTCACAGTTTTCTGTAATTCCGATACCATAACCATCGGAACCAACCGGTTGGAAGTCTGCACGTTTAAATTCGGGAGTAAGCGTTACAGGATAATGACCATAAGTCATTTCGTCTTTACCTGCATTTTTTAATGCTACTTCTGCATCATTGTAAGCCCACTCCTGATCGATCAAACCAAGAACACGACCACTTGCGATTTTTGCTTTATATTGATCTTCTTTTTGAATAAAGGTATCTTTGTCGAGAAGACCTTCGTTATACATTTTGTTCAACCAGCGGAAATATTCTTTTTCTTCTGGACGTTTGTAATGAAGCATGGCTTCATACGTTTCTGGATTAATGTAGTATTCACCATCATCAGGTCCACCTGTAGCAGCAACAGCAGGGTTAGTCACTGTGATCATACTTCTCCATCCATCTGCACTAAGGGTAAGTGGAATCGTTGGCTGACCGTCTTCTGTTGTTGGATGCGCTTTGTAGTATTCACGCAGTGCGTTCTCGAAATCCTCCACTGTTTTGATCTCAGGATAACCGAGTTCTTTTACCACACGGTGCTGCAGTTCAAATCCGCCTGTATTATCAAAAGTCTGTTGATCTACAGATCCATTCGTAGGAATCGTATAGATCGCTTGATCCTCATTACTATATTTCAAACGATTCATTTCTTCGCCATACATTTTTTTAATATTAGGTGCATGCTCTTCAATAAGTTCTGTCAGGTCAATCATAGCCCCTGCATCGACTAGTTTAGATAAGTTTCCTTTAGGAAAGATCATATCAGGATAATCGCCGCTGGCAGCCATTAATGCAATTTTATCATCCCCGCCACCACTAGCAATATCATATTCTGCGTTAATCGTAACGCCCGTTGCTTCCGTAATCTTCTTACCTACCGCATCTTGCATTTTATTCCAATATGGACTTGTATCTGCTCCAAAGAAGCTGAACGTAATCGGCGCGTTTGAATCTGGATCCGCCGTAGTTGGTTCCTCTCCTTTAGTGTTTCCACAAGCAGCAGTAAACAGCATGGTACTGGCAAGTAGCAACATTGCTATTGTTTTCGGCGCTTTATGTTTCATTTGACATAATCCCCCTTAATATAAGTAACTTATATATGCATAACAGGTCACCCTGTATATACCAAAGAAAGTACTCGTTCAATTGTAAATTTATAAGTGAACTTCGATTACGCTTTTACTGCACCTAGTGTCATACCGCCAACAAAGTATTTTTGAAGGAATGGATATACAACCAGGATTGGTAAAGTGACAACAATCGTAATTGCCATTCGAATGGATTCAGGTGATACTTGCGCCATTTGTTGAGCCAGATCATTGGCATTAATATTAGATCCGCCTTGCTGTGTACTTTGCAGAACTTTCATCAGCTCATACTGAAGTGTCGTAAGTTCAGGTTTTGAACCGTTGTAAAGATACGTATCAAACCAAGCATTCCACTGACCTACTGCGAGGAACAATGCAATGGTAGCAAGTACAGGCTTACATAATGGCAGGATGACTTTGTAATAAATAGTGAGGTCATTTGCACCATCAAGTTTCGCTGATTCTTGAAGAGCATATGGCAAACCGTCAATAAAGGATCGGATAACGAACACGTTAAACGCGCTGACCATCATCGGCAAGATATAAATCCAGAATGTGCCGATGAGATGCAAGTCTTTCATCAGAATGTATCCCGGAATCAAACCACCAGAGAAATACATCGTAAGTGCAAGGAATGTGGATACAAATTTTTTGATTCTGAAATCAGGACGACTTAGTGTGTAGGCAATCATTGAGGAGCTGAGCAGTCCTAGAAACGTTCCTATAATCGTTCTAGCAAATGAAATCTTGGCTCCCTGGATCAGTCCATCATATTGAAAGATTGTTTTGTAATTTTCCAGTGTAAATTCTCGAGGCCATAAGTAAATGCCCCCTCGAACCGTATCGGTTGAATCGTTCAAGGAAATGGCTAGTACATTCAAAAAGGGATACAAGGTTACCGTCAGGATCGTTGCCATTAGTATATAATTTGCAATATCAAATACCTTCTCCGATTTTGTCGCATTAAAAGCTTTAACACTCATGTTATTTCCTCCTTTCTACATGATGCTTTCTTTCGTGAATTTCTTGAAGAGACCGTTTGCAACGAACAACAAGATTACGCTGACAACCGAATTGAATATGCCGATGGCTGTACCGTATGAGTACCTGCCCATTTGTAAACCATAATTAAGCGCATAAAGATCAAGTACTTCTGAATAATCAGTTACCAGACTGTTTCCTAAGAGGAACTGTTTCTCATATCCGATACTGATCAAGTGTCCGATGGACATAATGAACAATACGGAAATGGTTGATCGAATACCCGGCAGTGTAATGTGCCACATTTGTCTCCAGCGGCTTGCTCCATCCACTCTTGAAGCTTCGTATAATTCTTGAGAAATCCCCGTAATTGCAGCTAAATAGATAATTGCGTTCCAACCCATTTCCTTCCACAGATCGGAAGCGGTTACAATGTACCAGAACAAATTCCCTTGCGCCATAAACTGAATAGGTTCATTAATAATATTTAATCCGATTAGAATATCATTTACGATTCCGCCATCCGTAGAAAGCATTTTTGTTACAATCCCAGCAACAACGACCCAGGATACAAAGTGAGGCAAATAGGATACGGTTTGCACGCTTCTTTTGAAGATCGTACCGCGTAGTTCATTCAACAAGATTGCAAAGAAGATCGGGGCTATAAATCCTACTAGAAGTCCTAATAAACTCATTGCCAGTGTATTTCTGAGTACTAGATAAAACCGCTCATCACTAAACAATTCAATGAAGTGTTCAAATCCGACCCATTTTTGTTCCGTAAAGGTCTTGGCAGGTTTGTAATTCTGGAAGGCCATTGTCCAGCCCCAAAGAGGTAAGTAATTAAATATGAAGACCCAGATCACAAAAGGTAAGGACATGAGTAATAAAAATTTCTGATCTTTCACAGTTTTCCATAAACCGTTCGGCCACTTTCGCTTAACTTGTTTCGCGGCGGAGGCCTCGGAATCCGTGGAAGCGGGCTTTGTTAGCGTTTCCATAAAATAACCCCTCCTCTGTTTGATAACATAATCATACTCCAAGATATTGCAGATCAATACCCAATGAATTTCAGAGAAAATCATATAAAAATTAGATATATTTCTAATTCTCATTGTGCAGAATGACTAAAAACAAAAAACGTTTTCGTGAGGGAGTATGAAACGATGCTCTACTTTTGACGCTGTTTATGCTGATCTCGATAGGCAGAAGGAGAAATCCCCATATATTTTTTAAATTTGGTATGGAAGTAATCTACGTTAGCATAACCGATTTGATCCGATACTTGATGAACTTTTTGCCCTTCTTCAAGAAGTGACTTTGCTTTCTCCATACGAACCTTATCTAAGAACACATTAAAAGACTCACCCGTATAATTTTTGAACAATTTTCCCAAATAGCTGCTATTGTAATTAAAAACTTCAGCAAGAACCTCCAGCTTGAGGTGATCCCCCGGATTCCTTTTAATAAAATCAATCATCTGTTTGATTACGGTATCTTTACTATTTACACCAAGCTGCTGAATCAGTTCCGAAAATTGAAGTTGTAATGTATCCAAAAGCGCAACGAACGTGGGCTGCTGATATAATGCCGATAACATAGCTGTATGTTCCGTCGCAATGAGTTTCGTCTCGGAATTTACTAGAGAAAGCTTGTTCAAAGCAACCGCAGCAATTTTAGTAATCATGTTCTTAATCTCATGTTCCGTGTAGTCCTCCGTCAACACCCACTGCTGGAATTGATCCAGGACACGTGATAATAAATCTTTACTTCGTATGTCTAAAGCATAGTAAAGTGTATCCGTGATTTTATTTTCGTCTAGTCCTTGCAATTCTTCTTCTCTCTCTTCGATAGGCATACTTAGCCCATAACCTTCATTTCTCATTAAAACCGTTTGTTCGGTAAAAAAGAACCGCTCCTCAAGTAGGTGTACAGCTTCATCATACGATGTCTTTATTTCTTCCATATGTAATACACCCGTCCCGGCAGCTATATATACAGGGCTTGAAAATCTTTTAAGAGTCATAATCGTTTCAATATAAAAGCGATGCCGTTCATCACTAGTAAGCAGAGGTGAATTAAGCAAACAGCCAATGTACTTTCCCGCTGTAAAAACAATCCCGCTCTTCGATGAAGCAAGCAGGTCTGTCATTTCCTTCTTTATTTCTGCGCTCATGTGAGTAGAAGACTCATTAAATACTTCAATAAGGACTACCTGATAGGAAGGCCAGTATAAATCATATTTTTTCAGATCTTCCGCTGCCCACACCTGTCCACCGTGCAGTATAGACTCAATTACATGTTCACGATAAAAAAAATCTTCATTCGTATTGCGCTGCTTTACACTTTGTTCTTTATCTAGACGTGCTTTAATACGCTCCAGTTCTTCCACCATTTCTTCTTCATCTACCGGTTTTAATAAGTAGCCGCCTACACCAAAACTGATCGCTTTTTTGGCATAATCAAAATCTGCATGTCCACTTAAAATAAGAAATTGACCCTTTTTCCCTTCACTGCGCAGATGTTCAATAACTTCAAGTCCAGTAAGACCTGGCATCCGGATGTCTAGGATCGTAAGGTCCGGGTTCAACTGATGATGCTTTTCAATAGCTTCTCTTCCGTTAGAAGCAGTATCGATCACCGTATAGCCCTCTTCTTCCCAGTTAATAATCGTTTTGAGCCCTTCTCTAATCATAGGTTCATCATCAACTATTAATACACTATACATTATTTGCTGCCTCCTTTAGGAACCGTAAAATGAACTTTTGTACCTTTACCGGACTCACTGGATATGATCAGACCATGCTTTTCCCCATAGGACAAGGTTAGACGCTGATGAACATTCCGCAGACCAATTCTACTTTTCTCTTGTTCATCAGAGCCTGTTATCGACGTGACTACTTCCTTCAGCCGTTCTGGGCGAATGCCCGCTCCATTATCTCGCACTGTAAAATGGACAAGGTCATTATCTTCATATAGAGAGACCTCTACTCTAACCCCATCTTCTTGATTCTCGAGACCGTGTACAATCGCATTTTCTACAAGCGGCTGAATAATAAGCGGCGGTATTTTTTCTTTCTCTATTCCTTCCTGGATGGTAAGTTCAAAATCAAGACGGTCTTCATAACGAAACTTTTGAATTTGCAAATAAGATCGAACGATTTCCATTTCTGCTTTAATGGTTGTTTTACCACTACCAATTTCCAGATTTTTACGGATGAGTTTGCCTAGTAAACGCACAATGTTTGCAATCTCTGCTTCGCCTTTAATATGCGCTTTCATTCGAATAGACTCTAGTGCATTAAATAAAAAATGAGGATTGATTTGACTAGCCATCATTTTAAGCTTAATTTCCTTTTGTGCGATCGCAAGTCGGTTGTTCTGCTCACTTGTCTCCACGACTTGTTCCATAAGCCCATTAATACTGGATACCATATGATTAAACTGTCTAGATAATTGACCAATCTCATCATTACCATCTACTTGCGATACGACCTTTAAATCTCCTAGTGCTAATCGATTAAGCTGCCTGCTGAGACGCAGTAAACGATTGGTCGTAAGCAGCGATATAACGTATACAAGAGCCATCGCGACAAAAAGCACAAGAATAATAAACAACATCCCGATTAGACTGATTTGCTTTGCGTTGGTTACTATACTTTCCTTCGAAAAAATAGAAACGATTTGAAACCCATTCATACTCGAAGATGGGGTCATTTCATCGACAATAATATTCGAAGGTTCATCATACACGTTTGCTTCGATAAGCCCTTTCTTTTGAGATCGAAGATCAACCCCCATATGAAGGGACTCAAAAGTAGACCCTACAAGTTTCGTATCTTTTGCAGCGACAATATACCCCTGAGTGTCTACAATCATGGTATTAAAAGGTTCCTGGCTCAGCATATTATTGAGTACATCACGGTTAATGAGAACCATGAGCACGCCTCGTCTCTGATATTCAGGAAATTGAACGCCTCGCACAAGACTCAGTGTATCTGCCGGATAGTCTTCTGAATTCGGAATAAAGAACCAACCAATACTCGTTGATTCCATTGCTTTCTGAAACCAAGGAGCATTCTCTATCTGAGTATCAACGGGTATAAATTCATAATTATTAACTAAGGTTGAGTTAAAAGAGAAAAAGCGAATCCCATATAATTCTCTATATTGCTGTATATAGTCGTTAAACAAGGTAAAAGAGCGATAACTTCGCGTCAGCTCTAGCATATTTTCAAACTTCGTGTTCGCAATTTCTTTTATCTCGCTATTAAACAAAAGCAGATTAGAAATATCCATAGGTACTCGAAGCAGCGTCATGGTCTGATTTTTGATACGCTCTACATTGTTTTCTGCCTGCTGCACTGCCTGATCCATCGCCTGCTGTCTGAAATAGTAGGTCACCCCTACACCAATGATGAGTACGGGAATCATGACGACAAGCACATAGCTGATAACAAGCTTATGTTTAAGCTTCATATCATTCGTACGCCGTACAATCTTTGACAGCAATCTACACACCCCTGATCTATATAAGCGCTTACACATCTATACTACTTATTTTATCATAAATTGTAATGTTCAGATTGTCATTATCGACAAATAAATACAGTTTTCATTAGTTCTTACAGGACAAACTATTGAGTACTATATATTGATGAGTACGGAATTTCTCTGATTGCTAATTTACTGATGGGGAAGGGGGACAAGCAATGGATATTTTTTCATCCATTATAATGGGAATTGTGGAAGGGCTGACTGAGTTTCTTCCTGTTTCCTCGACGGGTCATATGATTATCACAGCTCACTTGCTCGGACTCTCTACGGATCAAGAAAATGTCAAAACGTTCGAAGTTGTTGTCCAGCTCGGAGCTGTACTTGCTGTTGTCGTTCTTTACTGGAGAACCTTTGTCGGTTTTTTCACCGTCAAACCTGGTGATCGTGTGATGCCTCGTCTGAACCTGCTTCACATCTTTCTAGCGATGCTGCCTGCTTCTATTACTGCGGTACTGTTTCGTGATGTAATAAAACAATATTTATTTGGTCCAACTACTGTTGTCTACAGCCTCATTGCCGGCGGACTGCTTATGATTGCAGCAGAGAAATGGCACAGGAAACCCACAGCACAAACCGTAGATGATATCACCTACAAGCAAGCATTTATGATTGGACTGTTTCAAATTTTAGCGCTTTGGCCAGGGTTCTCTCGTTCCGGTTCCACGATTTCAGGCGGACTTCTTGCAAGAGTCAGTCATACAGCAGCGGCTGAATTCACTTTTCTTGTCTCCGTGCCTATTATGTTCGGCGCTACCGCTCTCGATCTATGGAAAAGTGCAGACATTTTGTCCGTCAAAGATATCCCTTATTTTGCAATCGGGCTTCTGACTTCTTTCTGTGTCGGTATGCTGGCGATTAAAACATTCCTTTCTCTTTTGAAAAAATGGAAACTTTCCACCTTTGCTTATTACCGGTTTGGCCTTGCCCTTGTTCTTTTGTTTATCATCTTATAAAAATAGGAGCCTCTCCTTTTGCTGCTGATATCAGCCCAAGGAAAAGCTCCTTTTTCATTGTTCATCATCTTGCATTACTGTTTGGATTCCAAAGTCTCTAAGTAATCAGAGATTTGGGTTGGTGTTTTCGCCCATTTACTGTGCAAATGTGCGATTTTCTCCCCGTCTTTGAACACAAGCAAGCTTGGAATACCGCGTACCTGATTTTGTTCTGCAATCGTCAGGAATTTCTCAGCATCCAGAGCAAAAAATTGCTTATCTTGATGCTTGTCTATTACATCACCGATAAAGCGGTCTAGATTTTTACAGTCTGGGCACCAGTTCGTGTCAAATTTAATGACTGTCAGACGGTCACCGTTAATTAACTCCTGATACTGTTCTTCACTTTGAATTCGTTCCATGTCTTTTCCTCTTTTCTTTACCTATAGGATCTTATTATAAATGCTGGGTATATTGATTAGCTCTAGTCAATCTTCTAAGCTTATCTTTTTCTTTATCCGTTAGCGGCTCTGTCATGGAAGCCCCTATATTACTAAGCAATTGTTCCCTGGAGCTAGCTCCAGGAATCACAGTAGCAACAGCAGGGTGTGAGAGCGCATACCGAATTGCTAGCTGTGACATACTCCGTTCTTCCGTAACAAATGCTGCTAATTTCTCGCGAATCTCTTTAATTTGCTCAGGTGTATATTCGAGATACCCTTTTAGAGCTTTATCATCTCTGCCATCTGCCAGTGCACCGCCAGCCACCGGCCCTCTCGCTATGACACTTACCCCATGTTCATGAAGAGAAGGAAACACCTCTTCTTCTCCGCGACGATCCAGCAAACTATACTGATTCATTACACTAACGATCGAAGAATGCTGGGTATATTCCCGAATCACATTCGGACGTATCGACGAAATTCCATAATAACGAATGAATCCGGCTTGCTTTAATTCCTCAAAGGCCTCAATTGTTTCTTCTATATGATCTTCTATCGTACCGCCATGCAGTTGATAAAGATCAATGTAGTCGGTCTGAAGCCTGCGTAAACTATCTTTTACAGCTTCTTTAATATGCTGTTTACTTGGGTCCCAGCGGAGTCCCTCTTGACCGGTCAAACGCCTGTTTCCTACTTTTGTAGCGATGATCACATCTTGTCTGCGCCCTTTAAGTGCCTTCCCCACCAGTTCTTCATTACGTCCGTCATCGTAAATATCAGCCGTATCCAGGAAATTAACACCATGAGCAATCGCTTCATGTATAAGCGGGATCGCTACCTTCTCATCTATTCCTAGTGACATGCATCCGAGTCCAATTTCACTTACCATTAAATCAGATGAACCAAGCCTATTCATTTTCACTTGTGAGACCTCCTTCCAATTATAGAAATAAAGATAAGATGACAATATTAGTATTGTAGCATGAAGAATAAAGAACACAAAAATACGCAGAGGGTAGAAGGTAAACCTTCCTTTACCTGTACCCTATGCGCATCCATCTTCAACTATTAGTCTTTTTAATTATTCTTCAAATGCAGCACTTACTTCTTTTACCATTTCAGATACAGAAGCAAGGCCTCCACCGGACAAGTACCAGTAGTTTGCATCTAGATAAACAATGTGACCTTCTTTATATGCTTTTGTATTCTTCACCAAGCTGTTTTCAACCAAATCTTTAGCAGAAGAAGCTTTTTCGTCAGATGTGATAACACCGCGGTCTACAACAAACAGGTAGTCTGGATCTTTTTCTACAATGTATTCAAACGATACGCTTTGACCATGTGTTGAAACTTCAATCGCTTCATCTACTGGTGTAAAACCAAACACATCATGAATAATTCCAAAACGGGAACCTGCACCGTACGCACTGATTTTACCTTCATTAGCAAGGATGATCAGGGCATTTTTACCGCTTGCTGTTACTTTTTCATTTAGTACCTTAATTTCATCTTCGACTTTGGCAATCTCTGTATTTACTTCTTCTGTTTTGTTAAAAATCTGTCCAAGAACTTGCATGTTTTCTTTGTAAGAATCCATGTAGCGAGTTGTATCTACTCCAAGATAAATGGTTTTTCCGATTTTGCTGAGTTCTTCGTAAGAATCAGATTGACGTCCAGAGATAATGATCAGATCAGGACTAATTTCCGCGATTTTTTCGAAATCCGGTTCTTTCAAGCTTCCTACATTCGCATATTTGGAATCATTATATTTTTCTAGGTATGGAGGAATGTTCGCTTGTGGAACCCCTGTTACTTCAATGCCCAATTTATCGAGGGAATCCAGAATCCCCATATCGAATACGACTACTTTTTCAGGATTAGTCTCAAGTGTGGTTTCACCCAGTTTATGGGCAATCGTTACTTCCGATTGTTGTGCTTGTTCTGCTGTTCCATTACTGCCAGCCGCTGCGTTCGTCTCAGCGCCGCCTTCTGCTTCTTTGGAGTCAGTGCCGCAAGCTGCCAGTACTACCGTAAGCATCATAACCATAACCAGTGTGAAAATAGAAGATAACTTGAATTTTTTCATTACAATCACCTCGTATATTATTTTTTTAATAGTGAATTAAATATCACTTTTTTACACCTGAAGATATAAGACCCCTGCTTATCTTCCTGAATAGGGATTTCAGCCTGCTCTTTTATCATAAGATTTGAGCTGTTTCTTTACCGGAAGTACACGCAGATTTTGTTCCCATCAATGATCTGGACAGGTATATCCATCTCATAGATTTCTTTCAGCACCACAGGATCAATAATTTCATCCGTCGTACCTTCTTTTACGATTTGGCCATCCTTTAGTGCTACGATGTAATCGGAGTAACAGGATGCAAAATTGATATCATGGATAACAATGACAACCGTCTTGCCCAGTTCATCTGCAAGCTTCCGCAGTACTTTCATGATCTGAACTGAATGTTTCATATCCAGATTATTCAGCGGCTCATCCAGCAAAATATAATCGGTATTTTGGGCGATAACCATGGCGATAAAGGCTCTTTGGCTCTGGCCTCCGCTCAGCTGATCCAAAAATTTGTGCTGCATATCCTGAAGTTCCATGTACTCGATTGCCTCATCAACAAATGCCCAATCTTCTTTGGTTAGCTTGCCTTGAGAATAAGGAAACCGGCCGAAACTAACCAAATCACGTATTGTTAATCTTACATTTATGTGGTTGGATTGCTTGAGAATTGCTATTTTCTTTGCAAGATCTCCACTTTTAGAGTTGCTTACATCCATTCCATCAATGAAGATTTCACCGTGATCTTTGCTTATGAGCCTACTTACCATAGACAACAAGGTACTTTTTCCCGCACCGTTAGGCCCGATAAAAGAAGTAATTTTCCCTTTTTTGATGTTGGTAGTTACATTCTCCACCACATACTTGTTACCGTATAGTTTGGATACCTCTTTCACATCTATCACGATTTATTCTCCTTAAGTAGCAGATAAATAAAGTAAACCCCGCCGATAAAATTAATGATGACACTCAGTGTAGTTGAAAAAGTAAAGACTCGCTCAACAATCATCTGACCGCCTACGAGCGCACTAATACTGATTAGCATCGCTGCTGGAATCATTACTTTGTGCTGATAAGTCTTAAACATTTGATAAGTTACATTGACGACAAGAAGTCCTAGGAAAGTAATAGGTCCAACAAGTGCTGTAGAGATGGATACGAGGATCACGACAATGATCAGCATCCGGCGCACAACCAGATTATAGGGAACTCCAAGATTAACGGCATGTTCCCGCCCTAGCGACATAACATCCATATACTTACTGAATCTTGTGAAATAAACACCAATTGCGGCAAAGGCAATAATCGATACAATGACAAGATCTGTATTCACGTTATTAAAGCTTGCGAACATGCGATCCTGCACAATTAAAAACTCATTCGGATCCATAATAACCTGCATAAAGGTCGACATACTCTGGAATAACGTTCCCATGACTAAACCGATGAGAAGCAAGAAGAATAAGTTTCTTCCTTCACGTTTGAACAGCAGTTTATACAAGACCCCTGCAAACATCACCATAAGACCTACCGAAATAATAAAATTCATGTTCTTGCTAAGGGAAGATACTTGTGCTGATCCGTACATAAAAATAATAAAGGTTTGGATAAGCATATAAAGTGAATCAAGCCCGAGCACACTTGGTGTTAAAATCCGATTATTCGTGACGGTCTGGAATATCATGGATGAGAACGCGATGGCGCTTCCTGTTATCACAATAGCGAGAATCTTCATGGCTCTTCTAGGAAGAACATAACGCCAGCTACTGCCTAGATCGACAAAGACAAAGATTCCAATAAGAGCAACAGCAAGAGCAGCGAGAAGTGTAATCTTAGTCTTGTTATTCATAGGCCTTTCTCCTCATCAGCAAGAAAATAAAGATGATACTGCCGAGCACGCCAACCGTTAAACCGATCGGTATCTCATATGGGTATATAATGATCCGTCCCAGGATGTCGCAGATCAATACGAAAATTGCACCCACTAAAGCAGTGTGAGAGAGACTTTTCTTAAGGTTATCACCCATATACATACTCACGATGTTAGGAATGATCAGACCAAGAAAAGGGATCATACCTGCCGTCAAAATAACGACAGAGGTAACCATCGCAACGATGATAAGACCGATATTGACAATCCACTTATAGTTAAGTCCGAGATTGACAGCGAATTCCTCTCCCATACCGGCTACCGTAAACTTGTTCGCATAAAAGTAAGCGAGAATGACAAGCGGTATACTGATATAGATGAGCTCATATTGGCCAGAGATGATCATGGAGAAATCTCCTTGCAGCCAAGAGGAAATATTTTGGATCAGATCGTGTTTGTATGCAAAAAAGGTAGTGATCGAACCGACAATATTACCAAACATGATTCCCACGAGTGGAATAAAAATCGTATCTCTGAATTTAACTCTCTCTAGAATCTTGGTAAATATAAATGTCCCTGCCAGTGCAAATGCAAAAGCAACCAGCATCTTCACTAACGGAGGAGCAGTAGCGAACAGCAACATAGACACCAAAATGCCAAGTTTAGCTGAATCTTCTGTTCCCGCTGTGGTTGGAGAGACAAATTTGTTTCGTGTAATCTGTTGCATAATAAGTCCGCATATACTCATGCTGATCCCAGCAATGAGTAGACTTACAAGCCTCGGTAATCGGCTTTCCAGTAAAATCTGCTTCTGAATCTCATCTAAGTTCAGTAAATGCCAAGGCTGGATATCCTTTACTCCGATAAAAACGGAAAGAAGGGATAAGATGATAAGTAAAATAAATAAGTATCGCTTCTTCATAACCGTTCCTTCCTCTTCTCCGTTTATTCAGGAGGATAGGGTTACTACTTGCATCTGAAAAAAACGGATGAATCATTATGTAGGAAACTCTGGTATTAATTGTCTCAGATAATGATATTCATTATCAATTGGACACAAGATTCATTGTATCATTCCATTCTCATCTGTCAATGCTATTACGCAAAAAATTTGAGTGATAAAAAAAGCGGAGAAACTAGATTAGCTAGTTTCTCCGCCGTCATAACGAATCCTATTATGAATAGACCATTTCTTCCTATCTTCTTAGGCCAATATCTTACTTATTAATAAGCTGACCTGCATAAGCTTGAACATTCAGTGGAGCTGTCAGATATTTTGAAGCTTTGGCTACAAAACCCTGAAAGTGAGCACTCGCATTATGAGAAGCCACAGCTTCTTGATCTCTCCACTCTTCGATCATTTGATAGGTGTTCTCTTGTTCTGTATCCTTAAAAAGCTTGTATGATACATTGCCTTCTTCAGCGCGTGAAGACTCTACTAATTCATTTACTGCTTCAAGAAACTCAGACTCTACAGCATGGTTCACTTTCATTTCCGCATGAATAATAATCATAGTTATCCTCCTCACTTCCACTGTGCAACACGGTCTATTGGCAGACGAGTTGTCTTACGTGCTTCTTTAGCTGCTTTACCGATGGAAATCAGCATTACAGGTACATAACGTTCTTTATCCATTCCAAATGCTTCTGCAATTCGGGATTTATCGTAACCACCGATTGGGTTTGTGTCATATCCATGAGCACGAGCAGAAAGCATGAGCTGCATGGAAACCAATCCGCAGTCGATTACGATCATTTCGCGGAATGCACCTGCTGAAATACGACCAAACAGATCTGTGTAGTTCGCCATGATCTTTTCCTTCACATCTTGTGGCATAAATCCGCGTTCTACTGCACTGCTCATAATTTCGTCAGCATTGTCAAATGCGTTCATGTCTCCAAATACAGCAATGACTGCAGAAGAAGTTTTCACTTGGTGCAAGTTTCCTGGTGCCAGCTCTTCCAGTGTTGCTTTACCTTCTGGGCTGTCAATAACTAGGAATCTCCATGGTTGAAGGTTAACGGAAGATGGAGCAAGTGTTGCCTCCTCCAAAATTTCTGTCATTTCTTCACGGCTAATTTTAACCGAAGGGTCGTACACTCGCACCGAACGGCGGGAGGAAATTACTTCGTTGTAATCTTTAATTACTGTATTTACAGTCATGGTTATAAGCTCCTTTTATCTATATCATTTATTCGTCTTTCTGGGATCTTTCATTTGGTGGATCTGGTTGTTCAGCTTCTGTAATGTTTCAATAAACTGAAGGCGCTCTGCTTCCGTGAGATCAGATTGCAGTTCCTCCATAAATCGTTCTTTTTCCGCTGTAAAAGCCGCTACTTTGTTTTTTCCTTCTTCCGTCAGCTGAACTAACGTAATCCGGTTATCGTTCTCGCTTCTCGTGCGGAGTAGTATCCCTTCCGCCTCCAGTTGCTGAACATGACGCGTCACTGCAGCAGGATCAATTGATACTGCTTTCTGTAAATCCGATTGGCTGATTTCTCCACCCGTCAGTTTACATAAAAGTTCAAGCCGATTAGGACTTACACCCGCACAGCGTTCAAACCGGGTAGCGATGTGCTTATTAAGATGCATAAGCAAATACAATAGGTCTTCCGTACGACATGTAGAAATAATAAAGACCTCCTTCAAATCATTGACTCCTCAATGGTTGATGGGTCAATCATATCCCTTATTTTCTTAAAATGCAAGTTTTTTTGCAAAAAAAACCGAAACGCCTCTATGAAAAGAGACATTCCGGCCTTTTATACATCCATATTTCTTAGACATTATAGAGACTGAATACAACTACTCGGTCTTAATAATAAGGTGCCATCATAAGATACACAATTACACCTGTAAAGCTTACGTAAAGCCAAATAGGCATCGTCCATCGCGCAATCTTCCGGTGTTTTTCTACCTGCATTGTCCAGCCCCACACGAGTGAGAAAAGAGCAAGCGGCACAATGACAGCAGCTAAAAAGCTATGCGTGATCAAAATGGTAAAGTACACAGGACGAATAAATCCTTCTCCCCCAAACTTTGATGTCTCCGGAGAAATGTAATGGAAGGTAAGATAGGTTACTAGAAATAACAATGTAGAAGCAAATGCTGCAATTACAAATCGTTTATGAATCTTAACATTTTTCTTTAGAATAGCAATGAGTGCTGCTAGCAAAAAGATAAACGTAAAACTGTTGAGTACTGCGTTAATCCGTGGAAGTATTGTATAATCAAAATGCACTTCCCCGTTATAACCTACTGGCGCAAAAAAGAGCAGCAATATAATAACATTGGCAATCAATGAAAAACTAATAATGATTCCCGCAAAATTCTTCTTCGTCGTCGGGACGTAGTCACTCTCTTTCATACCTTTGCTCATAACGAACGTTATCCTCCTCTATAGGTAAATCCTTACTTCAATTATAAACTTCATAATAGGGAATTGTTAAGTGACAACACTCTGAACTTTATTCAGGGTATTTTTGTGATGGGATTCTTCTCCGTACTTAAAACACAAACCTATTCATTATACGAAAGGTTTTGATTCTAGGGATGGATACGAATTCCCCTTCCCATTTGATATAAAAAAATGTACAATAAAAACAGTAACGTAAAACACAACACAATTACATATATTGTTCACAGGAGGAGTCTGGCACACAAGGCCCCCTTCTGTCTATTTTCAGGCGTATTTATGGGGATCTTGCGTAAATAGGCTTTTTTTGTGTGTAAACATAAAAACTCCCTCACTGGCGGACAATATAAACCTACTTCGAAAGGGGAACAACGATGGATTTTATATTTATTTTACACCTCGTGCTCATTCTTATTTTCACCAAAATTGCAGGTCATCTATCGGTCAAATTAGGACAGCCTTCCGTCCTTGGTGAATTAATTGCAGGGGTTATTCTCGGACCGGCGATCCTTGGCTGGGTTCAACAAACGTCGTTTATCCATGAATTCTCAGAAATCGGCGTACTTGTTCTTATGTTTATTGCTGGTCTCGAAACTGACTTGGATCAGCTTCGTCAGAACTGGAAGGCTGCTTTAGCTGTTGCCGTAGGCGGGGTTATTTTACCTTTCTTCGGGGGATATGGAGCAGCACTGAGCTTCGGTATGGAGAATCATCACGCCCTATTCTTCGGCCTTCTATTCTGTGCTACTTCCGTAAGTATCTCTGTACAAACGCTAAAAGAAATGAATCAACTAAGTTCAAAAGAGGGTACCACCATTCTTGGAGCCGCTGTTGTTGATGATATTCTCGTTGTCATCTTGCTGGCAATAATGATGAGTGTTCTCGGAACAAGTGGAGAAAGCGTAAGTATTGGTAGTCTTATTGGAAAGAAAGTGCTCTTCTTTGGAGTCATCATTGCCGCGTCCATCTGGGTAGTACCTATAGTGATGAAATGGTTCGCCAAACTGAAAGTAACAGAAACTGTGATTTCTGGCGGAATCATTATTGCACTCGCCTTTTCCTATTTTGCTGAATGGATGGGTATAGCAGGTATTATTGGTGCATTTGCCGCAGGGATTGCTATTTCACAAACCGAATTTAAGCACACGGTTGAAAGCAAGCTTGAACCGATCGCTTACAGTTTATTTGTTCCTGTATTCTTTGTAAGTATTGGACTAAATGTCGACTTTGAAGGCGTCGGTTCTCAGATTGGATTCATTATCGTAATTAGTGTTGTTGGTATTTTGACGAAACTGCTGGGCGGAGCCTTAGGTGCGCGTCTGACTGGGTTTAATGGACGTTCTTCTTTTTCCATCGGAGCTGGTATGATTTCTCGGGGAGAAGTCGCTCTGATCATCGCAGGTACAGGTCTTGCAGCAGGTCTGCTTGATCCTGAATATTACACTTCGCTCATCATTATGGTCATTGTTACAACCCTAGTAACACCACCGCTTCTTAAAATCATGTTCTCTAATAAAAAGGAAGTTAAGTTAGAGAACAACCGTTAATTATATATAAATGAATCAATTGAAATGGATTCAAATAAACAGGCTTATACATCACAGTAAATAAGGATGTATAAGCCTGTTTTTAATTTTTATATGGGTTATTGCCTGGTATCCTGTATCATCATCTTACGTATATAAGAGTAATATAAAGTCATTATTCGTCCATATATTGTTCGTACTCCGTATTCAGTCTTGTTTCTTTGCAATGGACTGAACCGCAAGATGAGTAGAAAATCTGGACACGGTCTGTCTCCTGCACACCGAGCTCACTATAACAGTCCCGACACAAAATCACACCCAGCGGATTAGAGCTCTTGTATTTCTCCACCTAAGTAAACCTCCTCTTTGTTCATTTCTTCTCTTCATATATAGTAAGCGTTATCAATTTTTATGACTCTCCTGTGATAAAAAAAATGCCCAGCAGAAACTGCCAGACATTTGTTATGAGGATCATTTTTTTATTTATCAGGTAAATTGCAAGAATCATCCGTACATAAAGCAGCATCACTGCCTCCGATAACCTTCAGTGGCTGAGATTCAGACCAAGCCTGCGTTAATGCATCTGCAAACACTTGAGGTGGCTGAGCACCCGAAATACCATATTTACGGTCAATTACAAAGAAAGGAACACCTTGAATCCCAAGCTCAGCACCCTGCTTCTCATCTCTGCGTACATCCTCAGCAAAGGTCGATTCTTCCAGAATCTTCTCTACCTGTTTGGTATCCATTCCAACTTCTCCAGCAAGACGAATGAGTACTTCCCTGCTGCCAATATGTTCACCTTTTTCAAAATAAGCGGAGAAAAGTAATTCTGTCATCTCACTCACTTTCCCCTGCTCTGCAGCATAATGAGTTAAACGGTGCGCATCAAACGAATTGGTTGGTTTAATAACGTCAAAATTATAGTTCAGTCCAACCGTACGCGCTTGCGCTACGACATTTTCTGTCATTGATTTTGCCTCTTGAGCAGACATTCCGTACTTCTTCGCAAGACTGTCGTAAGTTGTCTGATCTGTATCGCGTGATTCGTTTGGATTCAGTTCATAACTACGATAAACGACTTCAACCTGATCTTTATGAGGGAACGACTCCAAAGCTTCTTCAAAGCGGCGTTTTCCAATATAGCAAAATGGACACATATAGTCCGACCAAATTTCGATTTTCATTTTACACCCTCCCAAAAATATTGTTACTTACTTATTGTAACTCATTTAGGTGATCATATCATATATCCTTTCTATAAATCCACAAAAGACCTATTTTCATTAGTTACATTTCGTGGATAACACAACTTATCCCTTTAATGTTTCAGATGATTAAATACAAGAATATAGTTGCTATAGAATGATAGTTAACCATAATCAATAACAGTAAATTAATGGTATAAAATAAAAATACATCCTGCCTTGTAAGTAATCCCTCCACACTGACCGATAATAACTTAGATTTCATATTATAAAAGGAGGATTTACTCTTTTATGTCGTCATATTACGCTTATGTAAGAAACTCTATTTTCATTTTATTCACGTCTTTATTCCTGTCATTATTACTTCCTGCCTCACTTTCTTTTCAGATCTCTCATACGGAGGCTGCTCCAGCACCTATTCAGGAAGTTCAATTGACTTATCCCGCCTCTTCCATAACATTAACGATGGATAAACGTCTGCCTTTAACAGCTAAGTTAAAACAATCAGAGGAAGTGCGGGTTGCCTATTCTTCAGGAAATACTAAAATTGCCCGGGTTAATTCTAAGGGAGTCATCATTCCGATCTCTAGGGGTACAACCAACATTAAAGTGACGGTTACTACTCCCGGTTACAAAGGAACACTCTCCTTACCTGTGACCATTAAGAAAAGCACCTCCTCTGCAAAACCGGTATATGCTGCCAAGAAAGTAAAAGCAGCAGGCAGAACATTTACGGTACAGACGGTTACTTTACCTAAAGGAATGCCTGTCACTGCTGGACTAGCTAATGGAAAGGTTGGTGCTACACAGTCCTTATCCTCTATAGTAAATAAGTATCAAGCGCAGGCTGGGATAAACGGAACTTACTTTGAAGCGTACGGCGGCGTACCTGACCCGTATGGGATGATCATCAGTGACGGAATTATCGAACATATTGGTAACAGCGGTACTTCGATTGGGTTTACATGGGACGGATCTGCGGTAATGGATACCCTGCGCGTAAGACTTCTCGGGACCGTAAAAGAGGACCAGGGGCGTTCGCAGAATTGGTATGTCTATTTTGTTAACCGCACTCCGACAAAAGGAAAAACTTCTGCGGTATTATATACGCCAAAACGTGGAACAAACGTTGGATTTGCCTACGGAACAGCTGTAACAGTCCGAAATGATAAGGTCACGAAAGTAGCCAAAAATTCGAATGCCTCTATTCCTAAAGATGGATATGTACTGGTATTTACCGGCACAGAAGAGAGAATGGCAGAGAAGTTTAAGGTAGGTTCCTATGTTGACTACAATATAACGTTCAATAATGCTGCAGGAAAGAAAATCGAATGGGATGACGTTCATACAGCCATCGGAGCAGGACCGAGACTCGTAACGAACGGTAAACTTAGCGTTAATCCGACCAGTGAAGGATTCAGCAGTTCCAAAATTCTAACTGACAGCGGTGCTCGCAGCGCAATAGCTATTAAGAAAGATGGCTCACTGATGCTTGCGACCGTATCTGGAGCAACCATGAAGCAGTGGGGAAGTATTATGCTTAAGCTTGGTGCATATCAGGCTATGAATATGGACGGTGGCGCTTCGTCTGGACTTTATGTTAGTGGAAAAGCAATTACTTCCCCCGGCAGACTGATTAGCAATGGACTTGTTTTTGGGAATTCTCTAGTGTGGTAACATTCTGAAATCAACCAAGTAAGCCTCTTACCATGATGGTAGGAGGCTTACCTCTATCTATATAAGGAGCAGTTTCATTCGTTTATTATTTAGGGCGCTCTAGTGAAAACATCGGACCCAGCTTCGAGTAATGATTCCCTGCAAGGCGGCTAACCGGCTGAAGTTCGTTCGCATCAATTCGGCCATGATCGATTAAGGAATCAGCTACATGAAAACGAACAACCCGGCCGATGATTAAATCGCAGGAAGGAGCACTCTCTGTTCCTCCTAAGGGATACGCTGCTTCAAGCACACACTCCATACGAAATTTTGCCTCTTTTACTCCAGGAACTTGTATTAGGTCGCTTGGAACCACAGTTAGTCCGGCCTTTTCAATCTCACTTTCGGAAGGAGGTAAACTCTCCGCAGTCTGATTAATCTTATCAACATTCATCTCGTCGGTTATATGAACGACAAACGCCTTCTGGTACATTGCATGACGTGCAGTGTCCTTGGGATGTCCATTTTTCCGCTGCACCGAGATCGAGATCATTGGAGGATCGGCGGTTACGATATTAAAATAGCTAAAAGGAGCTCCATTGATCGTTCCCTCTTCCGATAAAGTTGTCACAAAAGCAACCGGTCTCGGAATAATACTTCCTGTAAGAAGCTTATAATTTTCTCTTTCTGTTTGAGTAAGAGGATCAATCGTTCGCATAGACATGCCCATTTGAAAATCAGCTCCTTTTCTACTTACATCTGATCCTGTTCCAGCACACGAACAACAATGGGGATAAGATTCTGTTCAAGCGCAGGGCGCTTATTCTCATACCATTCTGGAAGCATTAAACTTTCACCAAGCTCTGCCTCAGGTTCATCCACAGTAAATCCAGGAGGATCTGTAGCAATCTCGAACAGAATTCCCCCTTGTTCCCGGAAATACAACGCTTTAAAGTAATTCCGATCCTTTACAGGGGTTAGCTCAAATCCGTCTGCTTTTACGGCAGCACTCCAGCGGAGATGATCTGCTTCATCCGTTGCTCTCCAGGCAATATGATGAACAATCCCGGTACCGTTTCTCCCCGGTGCTATCTGTATTTTGCTTACATCAATCAAATTGCCTAAATTTCCTGTTGAGCGGAAACGAACAGCACCCTTATCTTCACCTACTTTGGTCAATCCGAGTGTATTCTCGAGAGTCATCATTGTTTTCTCTGGATCTGTGCTATACAGCAAAGCCCCGCCGAATCCTTTAATGGCTTTCTCAGGAGGTACTCCGCCAAAGGTCCACTGGCTTGCAGGTCCTTCTTCTCTCTCTACAAGTTCAAGCTGTAGTCCATCGACATCTCGGAACTGTACATAACTTTCAGAAAAACGTTCTACCATGGTATATGAAATACCAAATTTATTCAATCGTTTCTTCCAGAACTCAAGTGAACCGACAGGCACTGCATACGTTGTCCAGCCGACCTGTCCTCCGCCTATTGTTCCTTTACGTCCCATAGGGAACGGGAAGAAAGTGATAACCGTGCCCGGGCTCCCTTGTTCATTACCAAAATAAAGATGATAGACATCCGGAGCATCAAAGTTAATTGTCTTTTTTACAAGTCGTAATCCTAGAACCCCTGCGTAGAAATCTACGTTTTTCTGAGCGTCCGATACGAAAGCTGTTATATGATGAATTCCTGCCGTTTGTTGTCTCATCTTGTTCACCTCTTCTAATATAGTAAGTTCATCCTATTTATTCGTTTTACTGAATCAAAGCATCAATAGAGTAAGCTCCTGCCCCTGTAAAAGCGACACCGATCAGCACTGCCATGAGAATGACATTAAGCTCAACACCATTTGCTGTTGCCCAGAAACCATTGGGTCCATGCACCTTGACCATGGCTACAATCATCGTAAGTGCAAGCAGTACAGCGACAACTGGAGTGAAGAGTCCTGCTGCAAAAGCAATCCCGCCTACGAATTCAACAAGTCCTGCCATTACAGCTGCAGCCACCCCTGGTTTAATTCCAATGGACTCCATCCATCCCCCTGTACCTTTCGGTCCATAACCGCCAAACCAGCCAAATAATTTCTGTGCTCCATGTGCTGCAAAAATAAGTCCTACCACCAAGCGAATAATTAGCAATCCTGTTCCTACCATTTGTAATTCCCCTTTTCTTTGTTCGTTTATGTGTTTGAAATATATTCATCAACGGTTAGTTTAGAATCATTTATCTTTAATTTAAGATATTTACGTAAAAAAAAATAGATTCTTCTTCCTGTTGATTGTTACTTTGATCAAAATCACCAGTACAGTGATCTACAAGTTTAACACCGGCTTTTGCTATTCTCTTATGTAATCGTATGAGCAGCTAAGTGTTCTGAGCGGATAAACCAAGTTTCTTTAGCAAATCAATTACCTCTACCTTTTCTTCATCAGTCAGTCCGGTCATTGTGGATTCGATTACTTTCTGGTGTGCTGGAAAGATTTCATGAAACATTCCATTTCCCTGTTCCGTAATCTCCGCGTAGGTTACCCGGCGGTCAGACGGACAAGCAACCCTTCTAAGAAGCCCTTTGTTCTCAAGCTTATCCGCAGTATAGGTAATGCCACCGCTCGTAATCAGCAGCTTCTCGCCCATTTGCTGCATAGGAATTTTTCCTTTATGGTACAAAAGTTCCAACATCGCAAATTCAGTCTCAGATAATCCATGTCTCTTCATATCCTTTACTGCTTGTTCCATAATTACCCTGTAAGCCTTAGAGAGAATAACGAACAATTTCAATGATAATGAGTCATTATTCATTACGTTCATCCCTCTCTCATAATTTATCTTAAATTTAAGATATTATTAATATACATCCTTTTTATCTAAAATGCAACCTTCTTTTTTCACCAAAGAAATAAGCCGAATCCTCCCAAAGAAGAAAATAGAAAAGGAATCGGCCCATTTTTATTTTGACACGGCATTTTCATGCTCTATATCTTCGCCTCTATGAAGCAAATCCTCCGTGTTTAGAAAAAGCAGAAGTTCTTCATTAAATTTAGCCTGCTCGTCAAACATCATGGCATGACCGCTTTCTTCAAACATGATCAGTCTGGAACCAGCAATTGCTTCACTTGTAAGTTTAGCCAGATTCGGTTCACAGATTTTGTCCTTTGCTCCATGAAAAATAACGGTCGGCACCTTGATTTTAGACAAGTCCGAACGCAAATCTTCTTCCCGTAAAGACAAAGCTGCCTTAACTGTTCCATGGTGCGAAGCTTGTAAACAAAGAGATTGGAGCCAAATCATCATACCTGCTTTTGTTTTGGTTTTTGTAAATTGAAGTCCTAATTTAGTCAGCATCTTCGGCCGATCTTCAAAAGCAGCAACAATCATCTGTTCGGTGAACTCCTCAGGATTCATTCCATAATCAAAATCATCTCGTTTCGTAAATACCGGTGCTGCTGCTCCTGCCAATACGAGACTTTTAATCTCATGTCCGTTATGCCGGGCCATATATCTTATCGCAACCGCGCCCCCCATGGAGAAGCCAAACAATGTAGCACCTGTAACTCCGAGCTCATCAATAACCGTCCTTACATCATCGGCAAGCCGATCGTAGGAATAGCTCTCCCATGGGGCATCGGACTTACCAAATCCACGAAAATCAATACCAATACAACGATATCCATTAGCGGGCAAACGAGAAAATTGATATTCAAACATTTTATGATTAGCAGGCCATCCATGAAGGAAAATAACAGGAGTACCTTCCCCTATATCTTCCACGTAAATTTTTACGTTTTCTTCGACTTGTATATAGCGTCCCATCGTTTCTCCTCCTAACAGGAATAAATAAACTCCGATCCTTTTTACTGATATAACTTTCCCTTATCATCACGTAGTTTCTGAACTAACCTTGTGAGTATATTTAACCTTGGTCTGATGTATCCAAACGCAGCAGGTAACAAAGGAAAGAAGCATTCCTGTTTAGGCTTAGGAACGGAGAAACCGATAAGCATCCGGCGAAATTCCGGAAAAAGTCTGTATCGTACCATGGTGCTGATCGTCTCTTCCAACTAAAGCAGGGCGTTTACGGAACTCGCTTGGTGAACATCCCACTTTTTCTTTAAAACATTTATGAAAATAAGAGTACGTACCGAATCCGCAGGAGTATGCAATACTTTCTAGACTTGCTTCTGTATACTGAATCCGCTCGATAGCATGAGACAGACGGATCTCACCAGCGTATCCGATGATTGTATAACCCGTGACCTCTTTAAATAGATGCACAGCTCTCGATACACTCAGTCCAGCATGATGAGCCACTTCTTCCACCCGGAGAGGACGAAGTGCATGATCATTAATATATTGCTTCATCTTGACAACCAGTTCATTACTCCGAACGGAATCCTGCCCTTGCTTCTGACCAGTGACCCATGTTACCTGATCCATCGTTAGTAGTAACGTACATAACAAGTGACCTATGATCTCCTGGTTGTTCTGACTTACACGGTGCTGTTCGATGGACAACTGCTGCCATAGATACAAAAGATGATCATCTAATGGAATTCGCTTTAGCGTATCGCGCTCATGTCTTCTCCACCATTCGTCCATCCAGCTTCCGTCACACAGTAAAAAGTAGTCTCCACTTTCCGTATCCTCCCCCTCTTTTCCTACCCTTAAATGATAAGGTTCCCCTGGAGGATACATGAGAAGATCTCCGGGTGAAACTTGTTTCATTTCTCCATGAACTAGAGCTTTTGCAAAGCCCAGCACCTGAAGCCGAATTAAATAGAATGGGGGTGGATTATAAGATGTTTTAAAAGGACGATTATGTAAAGAATAAGAACAAGCATGTAATCTTATATCCATCGTAAAATAACCCCTTTAGCCAAATAGTTGAGGTTTTCAGTTAAATACCGTATATATTATTATTGTCTTTTTCAAGTATACTATAACGCGATTGACTATCTAATTCTAAACAACATAGAGGAGTAACTTATTATCATGATAAAAAGACTCACTGAACTATTTTCTATTCCTTCTTATGCCCTGCTCTTTTTGTGTATGCTGCTGCAGGGAATGGCTATCTCACTCAGTGCACCCTTTCTATCGATTTATTTTACAGAGCAACTCGGTGTATCTGTAGGCGTATTTGGTGTTTTTCTTGCTGTCACTTTAATTGCCGGGATCTGGGTCAGCATACTTATTGGGAAACGTTCTGACCTCGGTTTGAATCGGAAACATATCTATATCGTCTCCACCCTCTGTAATGCCTTGGCTTTTAGTGGATACTTGCTCATTAAAGACTTTACCATCCTGTTCATATATATGACCGTGTTCACAGCCCTTGGTGCACCGGGTATGCCCCAATTGTTTGCGATTGCTAGAGAAGCAGTAACGAAGAGCCAGTCTACTGATCATTCATTTGCTAATTCTACCTTACGTTCTGCCTTCTCACTTGGTTTTATTACAGGTCCATTATTCGGTACCCTGCTTCTAGAAGTTGTTGGTTTTAGTGGCATTTTCTCAGGGACGATCGGCATTTTTCTTCTTGTCGCTTTTCTCGTCTTTACATTCCTGAAATCAAATGTTGAACTAAAGACCAGCGGCACAGGAAGTACGGCACAAAGTATACGACTGCATCAAAATCGGACGATCTTGTTTCCTTTTCTTATCCTGACACTGCTTTATATAGCTCACTGGATGAGCAGCCTAAATACGGCTCTCTTTATTACTAACAATCTAGGCGGGACAACAACAGATGTCGGTCTTGTCAGCAGTATTTGTGCTGCACTGGAAATTCCTTTTATGATTATGCTGGGTCTCCTAGGCTCAAAATATAGTAACCGTATCCTGATGTTGTATGGGGCTATTCTCGGAGGAGCTTATTATCTCGTTGTCGTCATCTCAGGTGAGATGTGGCAAATGCTTGCTGCACAGTTACTCCTTGCTTTCTTTGTTGCGGTTATCTCTGCCATCGGCATCAGCTATATGCAGGATCTGCTTCCAAGCATGCCTGGATACGCATCAACGCTCTACTCCAATTCATCTACGATTGGCAGACTGGTGGGCAGCCTTGTTGGCGGGGGAGTAGCCAGTATTGTAGGGTACCGTTATTCATTCTTGCTCTGTTTTGTACTTGTTATTGTTGCAGCCATCATGCTTGTAGTAAGCGAACGACACTCGAAAAATGGGACACAGGAATTAGCGGTATAAAATTCCGTCTCCACTATAAACTTTCCGATAACTCGCTCATTCTCTTTTAGGAGAGGATGGGCTTTTTTATGTAAAAATTTATACATTTAACTTCTTATAACAGAGATTTTAGAATATAATTAAAATAGATAGTTATTTAACAATTTATTTTAATAACTAAATTATACATATCGGGGGCAGTCATTTTGCGAACAAACACAAGGATTATTCTCAGTATTATTGGGCTCGAATTATTATTAATGGTCTTCTTTACAGCAAACGGAGCCTTTGTATCCATTACTTCTCCTGAGAGTCCTCTGCTTCAATTTATTGGGGTGATCCCGCTCGCACTTGGTATTCTCATCTATTTGCTTGTGGGGAACAAGTGGAAATACTATTTCTTTACCTCCCACTCTTCAGCTAAAAAAGCTTTACTTTACTCCTTGCCGCTGATCCTTGTACTTATCCTCATCGCTTACGGAAATCACGGGCTGAACACCTCCTCTTTACCTGATCTTTTTATCATGCTCCTTATACAGATTCTAGTCATTGGTTTGGTAGAAGAAATGTTCTTCCGTGGCTTTATGCTTAGGCTTCTCCTTTCCAAAGGCTTTCGTGTTGCCGTCTTTACGACGAGCTTTCTATTTGCAATTACCCACTCTCTTCAGCTGATTGGCGGGCAATCTCTCATTGATACCCTTTTTCAAATTATTTATGCATTTATGGTCGGACTGGTCCTTTCCCTGCTTGTTGTTCATTGGCAATCCATCGTCATTCCTATCCTCTTTCATGGACTGAATAACTTCCTTCAATTTATGGGTAATGCTATGGGTAATGCGAATGAACCTGCCGCTATAGATTACCTCATTATTTTCATTATGCTGGTGTATTCTATCTATCTATGGCGAGGTATGGCTGCCAAAACAAAGAACATATCTGATGCCTGGAACGTAAGTATGTGAAAGATTAATGTACATACAACAGGGCTCTTTCTACATACCGACTTCATGGTGTTAATCATTCATGTCATTTATTGTCTATAGGGTTAATAGTTAATGAGCCTAATAATTCGTTGGATTAACCACACTAATTAATAAGGTGATTGTTTTATACATTTAATACTAAAAGCCTGCCACTTAGTGGCAGGCTTTCTCCGCTTTGACTGGTGCTGATAAAGAAATCGTAAGATGAAAGACTTCTTTTATCGCAACACATAAATAATAAGCTATATACCCTGCAACACCGCCAAGCGTGTTTAGCAAGAGGTCATCTACATCAAAGTTCCCCATTGAGAGTATAAGCTGTAGACTTTCCAGACATAGGCTCATTCCAAACGAGCCAATTAATACAACAATTCCCGAGCTTGCTTTCTTTATTCCCATCGAAACTAAAAAACCAAACGGAATAAAGATAACAAAATTTCCTATTATGTTAACTATATTTCGGAAGTTAAGGTGAGCTGCCTGCCGTCTCAGTGTTCTGAATAGATCTAGATTAGCCGTATCCAATCGGTCTACAAGAGAGCCTGGGTCTAACAGTGTTTGATGAATTTTGCTGAGCAAAGGCCATATTTCAATTGAACCAAACTTGAACAATATGACTTTAAATAAAAAACAAATATATAGCAGTAATACTATCCAGACAAGATATGTTTTATTTTTTCTTTGTTCCGTCTGTTTTTGCATCTTGAATTCCTCCCGCCTTGTTATTTTCATTATTAGGATTTAAGAATTGTTCAAACTAATAGACTTCACTTGGATAAGCAAAAAGCCCACGTCTTCACCAATCGTTCCCCATTGTTCTTGATTATAGAATAGTAGAAACATCTTAAATAAAGAGTAGATTATATTTTAAATTTTTCTTAAATTTATTGTTTATTAGTCATCGGTTGGACTATTGCTAGAAGGCGTAAATCAAACACACTTGGATTATATTATCTCTAATGCGATCACGTGTTTCTCCCTATAAAAATCCTCAGCCTATGTCTTCTTTTGTCGGTCTATCCTTCAGTTCTTCATCTGCATTTTACATCTGACACTACTAACTTAATGACAAAAACTATTGTTTAGATAAACTATTAAATTTTCCTTCTCTCTTAATTCCACAATATGGTATATTAAAACAATGATCTAGGTATATAGAATCATTAATAATACTTATGACCTAAGCATTCATAGTGCCAGTGTTCTATTTTGCTGCCGGTTATAAAAAATCAGGCTGGAGGTAGCAAGGTGTATTGTCATCAATGTGGGGCAAAATGTACTTCAGAACAGAAATTGTGTAAAATATGCGGGGCAAGATTATTAACCACTGATTTACAAAAAGCTGTTATTGAATTAGCAGCGGGTAGTGGGCTGAGCAAGTCGGAAGCTAATACCGATCCTAAGAATCAGAAAACAGAGCCACATAAAGAGAAAATTAGTGTTTTCCATTGGCTAATTCCTCTTCTTCTCGCTGGAGTGGTGAGTCTGGGTTTACTAATTTTTTATCAGTATGAACAATCTATAAACCAAGAAACTTTGGGTTTACAGCTGCAGGCGAAAGAAGAGGCACTTGACGGCAATTATTCAAATGCCGTTAATCTGCTGGAGCAGGCTGAACAAAAACGCCCTAATTTCGCCGCGCTGACGCGTGATCTGGAGCTTGCAACCAAAGCAGCTCAGCTTCAGACGAAGCTTGATAACGCTTCTGCGCAGCTAAAAACACTGAAATTAAATGAAGGTGAGAAGCTCCTGAAGCAAGTTCAAGCCACCATTGGTAAACGAAAAGAACCACTGTTTGAACATCTTCAGAAAGAACTCGCAGCTGATCAGGACAAATTGGCGGTTCTTCGAGTCAAAGGTGAGCTGGATAAGCTGACCACAGTGGATGAGCTATCCGACAAACTCGACAAAATTAATGGCCTCAGTGGAAAAGAAGCAAACGCTGTTAAAGTGCAAATTATTAATAAAATTGTAGGTCTTAGTTATACTTCCGCGGAAGAAAAACAGCGAAAAAAGGATTTTGTCGGTGCCCTAAATGTTATCGATAATGGGCTTTCCTATGATTCAGATAATGAGAAACTTACAGTGTACCGGAAGCAGATTGTAGAAGCAAAGCGAGAGTTTGAAGAAGCAGAAGAAGAGCGTATACAACTTGCTCAGCAGAAAGCAGAAGAAGAAGAGCTAAACAACCGCACAACTGCGGTTGAAGTAAATGATCTCAAAGCTATGCTGGACGATTATGGCGACCTATCTATCACCGGAATCGTCACGAATACGGCGACTCGTCCGATCTATTCAATCAGCATTGATCTTGCTATTTACAGCACCTCCTCCGGTGCCTACATCGGCAATGCATATGCTGACGTTTCTCCTTTTAGACTGGAGCCGGGTGAATCCGGGCTATTCTCAACCTCGAATTACGGGGTATACGAACAGGCAGAAATTTCGGTAACCAACGTATCTTGGTATTTAGAGTAGGAGGCAAAAAGCATGAGTAAAGGAGTATGGATCAGCACACTGACCTGCTTAACCATCCTCGGTTTAGGAGGCGGAGGAATGTATTTTATTCACACATCGGCAGAGAACCATCTGAACGGGCAACCGCTGCTAGCCTTACAGACTTCAACAAAAACCACAACAACGACTGCAGAGAATAAAACAAAAAAAACACGCAAAGAGATTATAGAAGACAGCCAGAAACGTGTTGTTACCATTGAGAGCGGAAACAGCCTTGGTTCCGGGTTTCTGTATAACAAACAAGGTGATCTCTTAACCAACGCCCATGTAGTAGATGGTTCAAAGCAAGTTACAGTACGTACCTTGTCTAAGGAAGAATACGAAGGGACCGTGATTGGGATCAGCACAGATACAGATATCGCTGTAGTACGTGTGCCTGAATTAAAAAAACTCTCTCCTCTTCCTTTAGCTGAAGAAGGAAAAGCAGAAATTGGTGATGAAGTACTTGCGCTTGGCAGCCCCCTCGGATTAGAGAACACGGTAACTACAGGAATTGTTAGCGGCCTTGATCGAAGCTTTGATAGCGCTCCATATACATACAGTAATCTATACCAGATTTCTGCACCCATTACCCACGGTAATAGCGGCGGACCACTCATTAGCAGCGATACGGGAAAAGTACTGGGCATAAATTCAGCAATTGCAGGTGAAGATTCTACCATTGGATTTAGCATCCCTATTCCCAGCATACTTGAGCAGGCAGCAGAATGGTCCAAGACACCCATGACTGAGCTTCCTAACTTACCGAATGATGACTACGATCCTAACAGCGATGTACAAATAGGAGACGAGCGAGATATTGTCACATACTTTTACCAAAGCCTGAACGATGGCGATTATGTCACCGCATACTCTCTTCTGGGAAGTGATTGGCAAAGTGGGATAAGCTATGAGGATTTTCGGGCAGGTTATCTAAATACGGGGTATATCAATATCGGACCTGTTACTCTTCAAGAAAAGACAGATGAAGCTACAGTAGAAATTGAAATTACAGCGGAAGAATGGCGCGACAGCGGTACCATATATCAAAATTACCGGATGAGTTACACAGTCGGTTATGAGAATGGTGATTTGAAGATACTTCATGGAAAGGGAAAAAAGATATAAAAAACTGTAAATTAGCACATTAAATTTTTTCGAAAAGCACTGCTATAAAAAGATGTTCTTAAGAAATATCCAATTGAGAAAAGAAAGATTTTACATACGTTTAAGTCTAATTAAGAACGTCCACCGGATCTTTTCGGTGGTGTTCTTATTTTTTTAATATAATTGTATGCTTCTTCACCTATTCCTGTCAGTTTCTAACTTAGTTATAAAGCGAAAAATACCGTCGTATTAAAGGACAAGAAGAGCCGAGCAAATGTCAGGAAATAGTCCTGGATCTACTCGACTCTATTACGAATACTTCGATTTCAACTGGATTCATGATCTTTCTCCTTTTGAGTCCAGTTACTTGTCAGTATGAAGCTTATTATTTCTTGATTTCCAAATTAGAATTTCTTAGTAATCCCACTTAACGGCTTTGAAATTCACGCTTCCCTCTGTTACAAAAAAGCGAATATCTTTGCTGTCTTGACCGGGGAAAATCCGACTTGTAAATACCTCAATACCGTCATTCACAAAAATTTCTACCGAAGAGGAATCAACAAATAAGTGGAATTTTATTTTGTCTGCCTCCAAATTACACGATCTTGTTGTTCCATAAGCGGCACCCACCTCTTCGCCTGATAAAGTACGGTCAAGGATTACTTTTTTCTGAGAAACGTCATATTTAATTACTGTTTTTTCTTCACTGCTTGCGCGAAATTCAATTCCAAACGTCATTGCATCTGCTTGTTCAAATTCACAAATCAATTCATAAGTGGTTCCCTTAAACCCATCAACCATTTTTGTTTCATCAAAAAGTGTACCTTCTGCTTCATATTTGTGTTGGCGAAGAGCCTGAAGCTCCTTAACCGGCTGTTGTACCAACTTACCATCCCGAATAAATAGCTGTCTCGGTAATGTGAGGCAATGTGCCCACTCATTCCGGTCCGTTGGATATTCAATATCCGGTAAGCCCATCCATCCAACAAGGATTCGGCGCTCTTCTGGATCTATCATGGTTTGCGGAGCATAAAAATCAAAACCTCGATCAAGCTCTATGAAGTCACCATGCTGTAATACTCTACTCTGTAAATCGAGCTTCGCACCAAGGACATAACCCGATTGATAAATATTATGGAATTGGTCTCCCTCTGGCTCTAAGCCTTGTGGTGAGAAAATGAGTACTCCTTGATCTTGAAGTTCAAAATAATCGGGACACTCCCACATGTAACCGAAGGAATCTAACTTTGTCTTGATTTCCCCTTCAAACTCCCAAGTTAATAGATCCGCCGAACTGTATAAGACTACACAGCCTGTTTTATTGACTCTCTGTGCTCCGATAACAAGATAGAAAGTATCGCCTGTTTTCCAAACCTTTGGATCTCGATAATGATCTGTATATCCGGCAGGAACATCAGCAATAACAGGTTTATCAAGTTTTTTGGAAATTTCCCCTTGCTGATTCATGATTGCCATACATTGATAAGGATATCTTATCCACTGCTCATCCCGTGTATTCCCTGTATAAATTAAATGTAATTTATCATTATGCTCGATAGCACTTCCTGAATAAGCCCCATGACTGTCAAATTCATCTCCAGGTGTTATTCCTATTCCAACGTTCTCCCAGTGAACAAGATTTTTAGATTTGGTATGATACCAATATTTCAGTCCATGTACTGGCCCAAGTGGAAACCACTGATAAAATAAATGATATTCCCCATTATAATAAGAGAACCCGTTCGGATCATTCAAAAGCCCGGTTTCCGGTTGAATATGAAACGTTTGCCGCCATGGACAATGGTTAACTTTATTTTTCAGGTTATTTATTTCCTCTGGACTAACTTCTTCTATTTTTCGGTATCTCTGTTCTCTCGTCCAATCCATATAATTAACTCCTTTAAATAAAACCAGAATCATCCTTATAGCGAAGCGCTTTCAACAAGTCTTTGTTTATAGATTTGTTAAATCCGCTTCGCCATCAAGGACTTTATTTATTTGTACTATCCTGTTATGAGCTAAGTTCTGTCTTTTTCTTGTTAATGTTCCCGTATATTATAGTGAATAAAGCACCACATGTTAATGCGATCAAATGAGCGATAATGTAATGAAGATGCCCGTTATTTTCAGCAGATACAATAGCTAATCCCGGAAGAGCCGTGGTTCCAAATCCAATTGAAGTAAGCTTAGCTAAATATACATAACCACCTGCAATCGCTCCTCCAATACATCCAGCGATCAGCGGGAATTTGTATTTTAAAGTGACCCCAAAAATAGCTGGCTCTGAAACACCAAATAAGACGGAGCCAAATGCTGAAATCCCAAGTTCTTTTACTTTCGTATTTTTACGATGTAAAAGGACATATCCTAGTACCGCTCCTCCTTGTCCAAACAAAGCTACCGACATTAATGGATTTATAAAGTTTCGCCCTGTATCGATAAGAAGCTGTGCTTCTACCGCACCTATAACATGGTGTAACCCTGTAATTACGATGATTTGCTGAATTCCTGCAAAGATCATATATCCAAAGATGCCTAAGTTTTGTGTAGTCCATAATAATGAAGTGGTTACCAATTGAGCTAATTCGCGGCCAAGCGGCCCGATGATTGTAAATAATAGTATAGAAGAAACGAGTACAGTTAACATCGGTGCTAAAAACAACTTGATCATGTCAGGTACTTTTTTAATAAAGAACTGATCTAGTTTGGCTACTACATATCCCATCATTAAAGCAATAATTATACCGCCTTGAAATCCAACAAGTTCAATATTTAACCCAAAAATATTAATAACCTCAGGATCAACATTGCCTTTAGCTACTTCATAAGCATCTGCTAAGTTCGGATGCAGCATGATCGCGCCAATAACTAATCCAAGAATGGGTCTACCGCCATATCTTTTAGTTGCAGAATACGCTACTAACAATGGTAATATGGTGAATATTCCAGAAGATACAATCGACAGCAGCCGGTTAATCCCTTCTAAAGCCGGGTACATTTCTATAACTGATTTTTCTCCAAATAACCCCTGTTGTCCTAACAAACCTGTAATCCCCATTAATAGTGCAGCGGCAAGGATGCCAGGCATAATCTCAATAAATACATCAGATAAAGATTTGATTGCTTGCTGGAAAAAATTCTGTTTCTGAGAAGACTTTGTCTTCACATCACTTAGGGACATATTTTCTGTTTCTGTGAGCTTAGAGAACACAGCATAAATGTCGTTTACTAAGCCTGCACCAAAAATAATTTGAAGCTGATCTCCAGCTATAAAGACCCCTTTAACTAAATCTATATTTTCTACTTTCTTTAAATCAGCTTTATCATTGTCTTCTAATACGATTCTTAGTCGAGTCGCACAATGTGCGACCCCGGCTATATTTTCTTTTCCCCCTATATTCTCTAATATCTCTTCCGATATCGTTTTGTATTGTTTCTTTTTGTCTTTCATGTCGCTTTTCCCTCTTTCCTGACTGCTCAATTATGATGTTTTGTAAATCTCCAGAACATACTTAGAAAGTCTTGCTTGATCCTTGGCAGTGTAATCCCTGCATTCATTAGCTCGTCTCCACCAAATAGCTCACCCGTCTCGACATTTTTATAAATATAGTCTGGATTGAGCCCTTTGAATTTGAGGGTTCGAAGGGAAGCACCTGGTTGCGAGAGCACTTTGAAATAACTAGCTACTACTTCTGATTGATCCTCGGAAACAAAGTTCCATGCAGCTTCATTTCCTTCAAATGGACTGAGTATTCGATGAAATTTACCGAATTGGATAATCGGCCGAATCTCTTTATATAAAGCAACTTGATTTTTGATTTCCTCTTTTTCTTGATCTGTTAATTTGGTGAGATCTAGCTCGTAACCAAAGTTTCCAGCCATTGCGACATGTCCTCTTGTCTCCAGGGGAGTTATTCTTCCCACTTGGTGATTAGGTACAGTGGATACATGCGCACCCATGGTAATCGGCGGATAAACGAGACTTGTACCATATTGAATCTTAAGTCTACACATCGCATCTGTATTATCACTTGTCCACGTTTGCGGCATATAGTAAAGCATTCCTGGGTCAAAACGCCCTCCACCACTAGAACAACTTTCAAACAATATATTAGGGAATCTCGATGTGATTTCTTCCATTACCTTGTACAGACCTAGCATATAACGGTGAGCAGTTTCACGTTGTCTTTCTGGTGGCAGCGCAGCTGATCCTATATCTGTCATATGCCGATTCATGTCCCATTTCACATAGGTAATCGGTGCACTTGCTAAAACATCTGATACAGATTCAATAACGTATTGACACACTTCCTCACGCGATAAATCCAAAACAAGTTGATTCCGGCCTAGTGTGTGCGGACGATCTTCTACATGCAGACACCAATCTGGGTGTTTTCTATATAAGTCGCTGTCAATTGAAATCATTTCAGGCTCAAACCATAATCCAAACTCCAGGCCGAGCTCACAAATCCGATTGGCAAGATCTAATAATCCGTTTGGAAGTTTACGCTGATCGACGACCCAATCCCCTAGTGAACTGTTATCATCGTCTCTTTTTCCAAACCAACCATCATCTAATACAAGCAGCTCTATACCTGCCTTTTTTGCTTCTACCGCAATTTCTTCAATTTTTTCCGCATTAAAATCAAAATACGTAGCTTCCCAGTTATTAATGAGTATAGGCCTTAGCTTATCCCGGAATGTTCCGCGGCATAATCTTTTACTGTATAGCTCATGAAAGATTCTAGACATATCCCCCAGCCCATTTGCTGTGTAAGCCATTACAACTTCAGGAGTTTGAAAGGTTTCTCCCGGTTCTAATAACCATGAGAAATCAAAAGGATTTATACCTATAGATACTCTTGTATTTCGATAGGGGTCTACCTGAACTTGAGCTGTGAAATTCCCACTATAAACAAGGTTAAATGCATACACTTCCCCTTGATCTTCATCGGTCCCTTTTCTTACTAATGATAAAAATGGTGCTTGTTGAGGACTGCTCGCCCCCCGGCAGCTATCAACTAACTGAATCCCTGGAACAATTCTGCGTCTCTCCATATTTTTTTCATTGTTATGAGCACCATATAGTGTAATTAATTCATACTCATCATCCCGAAAATCAACGCTTGCACTCAGCGCCCGAAGCATCTTCAAATTTTGTGACCCTTCATTGTTAAAATGAACCGACCTTGTGATTACATCTAATTCCGGGTACAGGCTATAGGTTAATGTCACAGTCAATCCCAGCAGCTTATCCTCCATGATAAGCTCCAGTGTTTCTGCCTCATTCTCATCCTCTACATAAGTAGATGGCAATCCTTCTAATTTAGGCTTTCCTTTATACAATTTGTATTCTTTATAACGAAGATCCGTTATCGTTGAGCCATTATTTAGCTGGATTTGATAAGCCGGAATTCTAAAATCCCCATTCCCATAAGCGGGATATTCTTGAGGCAGCGTATCGAGTGAAAATGTTCGATCAGATGCGTCAGGATTAGGAGAAAACCCTCTATCCATATAAATAATTTTGTTGCTTCCACGATAGGTGTGAACTCTTTTCCCCCAATATAAATGTGCTAAATATCCATCCCGAACAACCTGCATTACATAACTTGTATTTTTCCCTTGCAGATGAAATAAAAGCTGCTCGTTATTGATGTGAATTGCCATAAAATCCTCCTTCAAGTTAAATAGTCATTGATATACCTTAGATAATAGATAGCAGAACTGAATAGTAAATAATGTAGTATTTGTTATTCCTCATAATCTATTTCGCAACGAATAAAACGAGATAATGAAAAATATAAAAATGATAAGAAAGCGTTTTAACTATTGCGTACTCTTGATAAAAGCAAGGATATCGTTTTTATACTAGATTTAATATAGTTTTATTTTATAACTTTACATTGAAAATAAATATGGAATAATGTAGATTGAGTATTAAACTATGTGATAACTTTCTAGCATTATTAATGGAGGGGACAAGAATGACCTCGAGTTTTTCTAATCATTTTTCTAATCATTCCTACAGTAATCTAGATCTTAACTTGTACACATGCGGTAGAGAAGCTTGCGAGGGAAAACATTCATATGGCCCAGCGATTCGCAGCGGGTATATGATTCACTATGTATTAAAAGGAAAAGGTGTTTTTAAAGTACAAGACAAAACTTATCAGCTCGGTCCACAAGAAGCCTTCTTAATAGAGCCAAACACTTTAATTTATTATGAAGCAGATGCGGATGACCCTTGGGAATATATTTGGATTGGTTTTAGCGGGGTAAAAGCAAAAGAATATCTGAACAGGACAAGTTTATCTACAGACAATCCCATCTTCACGTTTGAGCAAACGCACAGTCTGGCTGATTGTATGAAAAGCATTATAAGTATGACGGCACTGATTTCTAATAAAGACCTGCTGCTGACATCAAAGCTCTATGAATTTTTCTATGTATTATGTGAGCTTTATCCGAATCGTGAAATTACTAGTGAAGTAAAACAACAGAAGTATATTGAAGATGCGCTTCAATTCATTGAACAAAATTATGCAAACCATATTACTGTAAATGATGTGGCTAAACATATTTCCATTGATCGTTCCTATCTGCACCGGTTATTTAAGCAATACCTTAATAAATCGCCCCAACAATTTTTACTGAATCTAAGAATCGAAAAATCATGTTTTTTATTAGCCAATTCTTCACTTAAAATCGGAGATATTGCGCGGTCGGTAGGGTATAAAGATGTACTTTTATTCTCAAAAATTTTCAAACAAATAAAAAACTGTACGCCCTCAGAATATAGGAAGAGGCTGCTTTAATATAATGCTGACGGCTTCATCCTTTGAAGCCGTCAGATTCATGCACTGAACAACGATGAAGGTTACTTAATTACATTTACTTTTTAGGTAATGATTTTATATTACAGCATTTACGAAGGCGTTAAAGGAGTAGGAAGCTCGTAACACGTATGTAACGAAAATAAAGTCGTATTGCTCCTCCTCCAATCTCCTCACCTTCAAAAAAAACCGCCACTACACCCTTTTCACCTATTCACCCTAAATTATCTGACAATTTGAGCAAATAAAGTCGTATCAAAGGTCAGGTAAAAGACAGGGAAAAGATTCGGCTAAAGGGTGCGGGAATAGCCCTATCCCTAATCCCTTTCCCCTGAAACAAAAGAAAAGCCGAGCAAATGCCAGGAAATAATCCTGGATCTGCTCAGCTTTGATATGACTTTATTTGCTTTAATACAAGTTTGGGATCACTGATATGAGTTTATTTCCTTCTCACATCAAACATCACATTGACTTTAATCTAGACTATTCTACAGTTACACTCTTCGCAAGGTTACGTGGTTTATCCACATCAAGACCCAGAGCAAGAGATGCGTAGTAAGCAAGCAATTGAAGTGGTACAACAGCTAGTGTTGGAGTCAAGATTGGCAATGTTTTAGGAATTGCATAAGCTTGATCTACGGATTTAAGAAGAGTTGCTACATTCTCTTCATGGGTAATAACCATAACATCCGCACCGCGTGCTTTCACTTCTTTGATGTTACTTACTGTTTTCTCAAGAACATCTTCTTGTGTAGCTAGAGCAATAACAGGAATACCTTCTTCGATCAAAGCAAGTGTTCCGTGTTTCAATTCTCCAGCTGCATAAGCTTCAGAGTGAATATAAGAGATCTCTTTCAGTTTCAAGGAACCTTCTTGTGCTACAGCGTAGTCAACGCCACGGCCGATGAAGAACAGGTTCTTGTGTGTGGAGATTTGCTCTGCATATTCTTTGATTGTGTCTGCTTGTTCAAGCATTTGCTCAACTTGCTCAGGCAGAGCTTGCATTGCTGCAATAATGTTTGCAATTGTCTCTTCTGTTTGTGTTCCACGAACTTGTGCAAGATACAAGCTAAAGAGTGCAAATGCAATAAGCTGGGAGCTGTAAGCTTTGGTTGAAGCAACAGCAATTTCTGGACCTGCAAGTGTAGCAAGTACATCGTTCGCATCACGAGCGATAGAGCTTCCTACTACGTTGGTAATTGCAAGTACGTGTGCACCGTTTGCTTGAGCTTCACGGAGTGCAGCAAGCGTATCTGCAGTTTCACCAGACTGGCTGACAACAATTACGAGTGTGTCAGAGTTCACGATTGGTGAACGGTAACGATACTCGGAAGCCACATCTGTTTCTACCGGAATACGTGCCAGTTGTTCAATCATTGTACGTCCTACAAGACCAGCGTGGTATGCAGTTCCGCATGCAATGATTTGAATGTTTTTAATATTTTTAATTTGCTCTTCTGTCAAATTCAGATCAGGAAGAACAATCTTTTTATGATCTTCAGAAATACGGCCAAGCATTGTTTCACGGTATGCTTTTGGCTGTTCGTAAACTTCTTTCAACATGAAGTGATCGAATCCGTTTTTCTCAGCTGTAACAGCGTCCCAATCGACACGAGTCATTTCCCGAGAAATAAAATTCCCTTCGATTGTCATCAATTCGACAGAATCCTTTGTCAGTACTGCCATTTCACCGTCATTTAGGATATACACATTACGAGTATATTCGAGAATTGCTGGAATGTCAGAACCAATAAAGTTCTCGCCTTCACCAATACCAATGATCAGTGGGCTTGCTTGACGAACAGCAACCAATTTATCTGGCTCATACTCAGTAAGTACTCCAAGTGCAAAAGCACCACGCAGGTGTTTAATCGCTTTTTGTACTGCTTTTACGATATCGCCGTCATATTCACGTGCAACCAAGTGAGAAATAACTTCTGTATCCGTTTCAGAAGTAAAGTTGCATCCTTCGCTGATCAATTCATCTTTCAGTTCCAAGTAGTTCTCAATAATCCCGTTATGAACTACAGAGAATTTCATGCTGTTATCTGTATGCGGATGAGAGTTTTCATCCGAAGGCTTACCATGAGTAGCCCAACGTGTATGTCCAATTCCTGCATTCCCTTGCAGCGGAGCTGTTTCCAGTTTTGCTTCCAGGTTTGCAAGACGACCAATTGTTTTTTTAATTTGAAGACCATTTGGAGTAAAAACAGCGATTCCCGCAGAATCATAACCACGGTACTCCAATTTCTTCAAACCTTCTACTAATACATTTTGCGTATTTTTAGTTCCGATATATCCAACGATTCCACACATAGGTAAATTCCTCCGATTTTGAATCATGCGAAGGAGATGGATGCATACTTTGCAAAAATAAGCATGAGGAAATAGTTGTCTGATATGCGGGTGACAAACCCTTTACGGTAAATTTCACAGCTTTTCATAAGACCATGTCCTGAAATCATAGCACCTAGCTACTTTAGCTAATCCGTATTTTCTATAGTGTTTCATGTCACGATGAATGCATATCAACCTCATGTAGTATTAAGCAAAGATGCTCTCCTCGTGCATGTTCTAATTTTGTATTTTAGTTAATCACCTATCGATTCGTTGTAAAAACAGTCACCTGTTTCTTTTCCGTACTCGAATTAGCGGTATGGTGGAATACCGGGAGGTCCCCGCCGAACAATCCGAACACCTCCACCTCGTCAACTTGCCCATCCGTCCAATTGTTATGACAACAACTGGTTCCGTACGCTGGCACAAGTTCTGGCGCTTTTAAAACGTTGTAACCTCACGATCCTCACTTTCTGTATCTGAATCACACAACTCATTATATGCATCTCATGTACGTTTTGCAATGGCGCTTTATACCTTACATCAATTTTCATCATTTATACCCAGAAAAGAGAGCCTGGGAAACAATTATTAGTCTCGCAGGCTCATTTTTACAGCTTATTTGTTTATACAGAAAGCTCTTTTTTCACGACAACTGCAATTTGCTCCACAAATTGTTCCAATTCGTCACGGTCTGGACCTTCTGCCATAACACGAATCAATGACTCGGTTCCAGATGCACGTACTAGGACACGGCCGTTATCACCGAGCTTGTTCTCTACTGCAACAATAGCTTCTTCAATGCCTTTATTTCCTTCAAACTTACTCTTGTCTTCTACACGAACATTCACCAGAACCTGAGGATATTGTTTCATGATCGATTTAAGCTCACTGAGTTTTTTGCCAGACTCTTTAAGTGTATTTACCAGCTGAATACCTGTCAGCATACCATCACCCGTTGTGTTGTAATCAAGGAAGATTACATGCCCGGATTGTTCTCCGCCCAGGTTATATCCCCCGCGGCGCATTTCTTCCATCACGTAACGGTCGCCGACTGCAGTTTTGGCCGTTTTAAGTCCTAATTTCTCAGTTGCCTTATAGAATCCAATATTACTCATAACTGTGGATACGATGGTTCCGTCTTTTAATTTGCCTGCACGGTTCATTGCATCGCCGCAAATACACAGAATAAAGTCCCCGTCCACTTCTGCACCAGTTTCATCAATGGCAATCAGACGGTCTGCATCACCATCAAAGGCAAGTCCAAGATCTGCACCATGACGCAGAACTTCTTCTTTTAATTTCTCAGGGTGTGTAGATCCACAGTGATCATTGATATTAAGGCCTGTTGGTTCAGCACCAATTGTAATCACTTCAGCCCCAAGATCTGCAAACAGCTTAGGAGCAAGCTCATAAGCTGCACCATGTGCACAGTCTAGAACAATTTTCAAACCATCAAAACGGGATGAAACTGTCGTTTTCAAGAAATCAAGATATTCGAATTTCGCATGATCATTAACGGTAAGCGCACCTAAATTACCCCCGATTGGACGTGGGAGTTCATCTTCATAAGCATCCATCAACTCTTCAATGCGATTCTCTGTCTCATCAGAAAGTTTAAAACCATCGCCACCAAAAAATTTGATGCCGTTATCTTGTACCGGATTATGAGAAGCTGAGATCATTACCCCCGCATCTGCTTTAAGAGTTCGCGTCAAATACGCTACTGCTGGTGTAGAAACGACACCAAGACGAATTACATCTGCTCCAATGGACAATAGTCCAGCGATTAGTGCAGATTCCAGCATGAGTCCAGAGATTCGAGTATCCATACCAATCACAACTTTTGGACGTTCTACTCCTCCAGCTAATACATAACCTCCACAGCGGCCAATACTGTAGGCCATTTCAGCTGTTAATTCTTTATTGGCAACTCCACGAACTCCATCGGTACCAAAATATTTCCCCATTGTTTGTTTACCCCTCTTTTTTTATATCATCTTTATCAAAAATTCGTTTTCATATCTGCTTTTTAAAAAAAATTATAATGGCTTATACAATGTTTCTATTACGGTGATGAAAAATTTGCTCCAGCTGAGCTATCGTTTTCTTCTGAATCGCTTTCCGTATTTTCATCAGTGCTCCCGTCAGAGGTTCCATTATTTGAATTCTCTTCGGATTCTTGATTATCCGGTGCTTCCGTTCCGCTATCTTCATCCGGCTTCGTTTCAGGTTCAGCCGGAGTTGTAGACGTTTCTTTCGAATCATCCTTAACCTGTATGGAAACTTTAAGATCCGCCGAAGAAGATTTAACCGTCACGTACTCAGGTGCTTCTACCTGTAACGCAACTACATGGTTACCTTCCTTGAGGTTTCTCGCGTCCGCAACAAGTTTAATATCACTAGCATCAACATTATCCAGCATATCACTCGGACCCGAAACCGTTATATCTTTATTTCCACTCTGGGGACGAGTTATTGTCGCAGTGAAACTGCCCCCAGGTTCCTGAAGAGTAACGGGAACGTTACGAATTAATTTTTCGCTAACAGACGATTCTTCCGATGCAACAACAGTTACCGTAAGTACAACGGAGCTCGGCTCGATTTTCTCAAAACCAGAGGGCGGCGTCAAGTCCACATTAATTGTCTCTGTACCGGCCTCTTTTAGTGTGCTAAGGTCCAAAGTCACTCCACTATAGGACTCTATCCCTACTAGTGCTTCTTGGCTTCCAAACAACGTTACCTCACTCACATTGGAATCCACTTTGGCTAAAGTAAGCCCTTCGGGGAGCTGACCTTCATACTGAATTTTTAAAGGAACTTTAGCAAACTCCTCAGTTATCGGAATATCAACAGAGACTGCAGCTGGTTCAATAACCGCTCCTTCTATCTCTTTTCCTTCCAGATCATAAGCTGCTAACTTCACTTTTTTCTCAGTTACATTTTCAGTTGCCCCATCAATATTAACCGTGCCTTGAACTTTCCCGACAGCAGCAAGTTGACTATCCGGTAATGTGACTTTTACAGGTTCATTTGGCGTAATAACCGGTGTCCCTGCTGCATATCCCTCTGCCGGTGTTCCTGTGGTAACCACATTCACTTCAAAAGTTTGGGACGATAATTCCTCAATCGTAACGGTTACACTCGAAGGTTCCATAGACACAAATTCCACACCTTTTGGAACCACATGACTAAGAGGAAGCGTCGTAGTGCCCGGACCAACATTGCTTAAATCCAGTCTTACTTTATATTCATCCGTAAATACAGAAGTGAGTACTGAGCGTTGACCTCTAACCTGCATTTCCACTTCCGTTTCACTCATGGATGTCAGTACATATTTAGACGAATCAATTCCATAAGCTTCGATTTTGACATTATCGATCGCACGAGGTTCTATGGAAGTATTGGTAGTTGGTGTCGGTGTAACATCGTTCGAATGAACCATAGCCCACAACAAAAGACTGACAGCGAGCGCCAATATTTTGGCAAAATTGTTATTATTGAACCATTTATCCATTACTGACGTCCCCCCTTCCGTTTCCAGAACGGGTTACGTTTCTCTTTAAGAGTAGAAGATGGACGAAGTTCTTCATGTAATTTGGAAATGAGTGATTCTTCTTTAATATCTCTTACCACCTGACCATTAATCGCAAGTGAAATCTGACCCGTCTCTTCAGATACGACAATGGCAACAGCATCGGCAACTTCACTGACTCCGATGGCTGCCCTGTGACGTGTACCAAGTTCCTTACTAATAAAAGGGTTCTCTGATAAAGGTAAATAACAGGCTGCCGCCGCAATCTGTTTCCCTTGTAGAATAACAGCCCCGTCATGTAGCGGTGTATTCGGAATGAATATATTAATGAGCAGTTCCGAACTTAACACAGAGTTCATCTTAATACCTGATTCCGTGTATTCATTGAGCCCCGTTTCTCGTTCAAAGACAATTAAAGCTCCGATCTTTCGGCGAGAACAGTAGTTGATGGCTTTAATTAATTCGTTCGTAAACCTGCTAAATTCCTCATTATCTGCACTGATCCGATTAAACCATTTACCTCGTCCTAGCTGCTCAAGCGCACGGCGGAGCTCAGGTTGGAAGATGATGAATAGACCAACCACACTGAACGTAAAGAATTGGTTCATGAGCCACTTTAATGTGTAGAGATTAAACCAGGTACTGACAACCCAAATCACCACAAGTAAGAGTATCCCCTTCAGCAATTGCACAGCACGTGTACCCCGAACAAGCAGGATGATTTGGTATATAATGTAGCCTACAATTAATATATCTATAATGTCTTTAATGGACTCTTGCCATGTTAAGTCCGCAAAATAGTTCATCCTTTTGCCCCCGTTATCCCCTTGTTGAGTAAACGCTACGCGCTATTTAAGTTGTAGTTATAGTATGTTCTTCTTTATATCTAGGTTATAACGTTAAAGTACAACTTGCAAGCGAGCAACCATCAAATTACCCATTTATTATAAATATGCCCTGTTCTATGAAAAAAAGAGCCCCTCGCAGTCGAGGTGCCCTGGTAATGTTTATAAGATATAGCTTAACGAATACCAATAAATACCTTCTTAGCGATACGCTACAACAGACATGATGTTTGTTACCTTATACCAAATCCAATCAAGTGCCTGGTCTATGCTCTTGATCTGCCCGGAGACATGTGCTGTAGAAGCTTGCATATTGTAAGAACCATCAATAACCGTAAGATTCCCTTCTACGTTGCCGTATATCTGAGCTGTTCCATTTTCCACGGTTAAATCGCCGTTTATAGACTTACCTTCTGGAATAATAACATTATTCCCTTCAATTACGATTTGATCCAGATCACTGCCTTTAACGATCAGCTGATCGCTCTGATCCCAGAAGCTAAGAGTACTGGACAACATGACTAACAAAAATACAGCAGCAGCAGTAAATGCAGGATGTCGTTTCACCCATTTCAGCCAAGGTTGCTGCTTCTTCGGTTGTGGTACAGCACTCATGATCCGATCAGTCAGCTCATCTGAAGCAGACGGGGAATAATGTTTCATAGCATAAAGTAGCATATCCGTCTGTTCTAACTCTTTAAAAAGCATGCGGCAGTCAGGACACATCGACAAATGATTCTCGAGCCCCTTTTTCTGGGAAGTCGAAAGTTCATCATCTAAATATTCATGCATTAAAGAGGTGATTTCATTGCAATCCATATGAGCATATCCTTTCCTCAAGATCTATGAAGTCTCACGTTTATCATAACTTGTTTGCGTAACTACGTATTAAACATAAGACTCGTTTTCATGTTATACGCAGTGACGATCAAGATCGTTTCATTAAATTTAAAAATAACAAAACAACCTACAGCTTATATTCAAGTTTTTTACGTAAAAACTCACGACCCCTATGTACTCTTGTCTTAATCGTTGTTACCGGCATGTCCAATACTTCACTAATCTCCTGTAGAGAAAGATCCTGCAAATAGCGCAGTACCATAATGGATTTATACTTTGCTGGCAAAGTTTCAATAGCATCTCGGATAATCCGTTGTGTCTCTGATAACAGAGCTTCACTTTCCGGAGTCCGATCATCACTTCGGAGCATGGCATAACCATCTGTGCCTTCCTGCTCACCAATTTCCGCATCAAGTGAATACGAAGGTTTCTTTCTTCTTAACCTATCGATACACAAGTTCGTAGCAATACGGTAGATCCATGTAGAAAACTTCTGTTCAGGATCATATTTCTCCATATTCCGATATACCCGTAAAAAAGTTTCCTGTACAATATCTTCCGCTTCGTGCCGATTATTGAGCATACGATAAGCCAAATGAAATAATTTGTCTTTGTATAACTCAACAAGCTCAGCAAAAGCTCGCTGATCTCCCTTTAGTATGAGTTTGACCAACCTTTTTTCTAAATTGTCCACCATCTATTCCCCCAGACTTGCTGATGGGTCTTTCGTACCGCCCTATTTGGCTTACCTACATCATTCAAATCGTAATCGATGTACACCTAAAATGCAATCCATTTCAGCGAAGAATCCATTAAAAATATTACAAAAAAACGGGGTCTCTTTTACAAGATCCCCCGTTAATTGAAAAACCTATAGTCATGATTTCGTTTTGTATTTAACGACTTATCAACCTGTATTTCGTAGTCCTGCAGCAATACCATTGATGGTTAACAACACTTCACGAAGCAGCTCCGCATCATCGCCGTCTTGCTCACGCAGTTCACGTAGCTCTGCAAGCAGTTGTACTTGGAGATAACTTAACGGATCAACATACGGATTCCGCAAACGGATCGATTCTTGAATAACAGGTACGTTATCCAAAATTTCTTGTTGTCCCGTTACTTTAAGCAATAGATCTTTGGTTAACTTATATTCTTCTTTAATAAGTCCCACAATCCGATTACGTACTTCTTCATCCTTAACCATATAAGTATACTGTTTTGAGATATTCATATCCGCTTTCGCTACTGCCATTTGTACTGTATCTATCAAGGTACTAAAGAAAGGATAGTTATTATACATATCTTGTAGAACCTTCAGGTTCTCTTCCTTACCTTGGTAGAAACTCTGTAGGCCCGTACCAGCTGCGTACCAGGCCGGGAAGAGGTAACGGCTCTGTGTCCATGCAAACACCCATGGAATCGCACGCAGGTCCTCAAATCGGTCACTATTCTTACGCTTAGATGGACGAGAACCGATGTTTAATTCCCCAATCTCAGGTAAAGGAGTAGATTCTTTAAAGAAAGCGAAGAAATCTTTGTCGCGGAAAATAAGATCTTGGTACTTTTCCAGTGAAACTTCGGAAATCTCTCTAATGATTTCTTTCCACCCAGCTTCTTTTTCATCGACTTTCTCTGTACGAGCAGCAGTTGCTGATGTTAATAGTGCAGATGTAGCTTGCTCTAGACTGCGATAAGCAATACCTTTAAGTGAATAACGAGAAGAGATAACCTCTCCTTGTTCAGTAATTTTAATACCTCCACCTATGGTATGAGACGGCTGAGCCAGGATACTACGATTTAATGTCATTCCTCCGCGTCCAAGAGCTCCTCCGCGTCCATGGAAGAATTTCAACTTCACTCCGTAATCTTTACTCATTGCCGTAATATCATTCATCGCAACAAGCAGTTCCCAGTTCGCTGTAACTACCCCGCCATCTTTGTTACTGTCGGAGTATCCAAGCATGATTTCTTGTACGTCATTTCTCGCTAGAACACTTCTGCGATATACCGGTAAATCAAATAGTCGTTTCATGATTTGCGGAGCAGCATGTAAGTCATCAATCGTCTCAAATAAAGGTACCGACTGAATTGAGCATACAACAGTGCCGTCAGGTTCAATACGGTATAACCCAACTTCTTTAGCAAGGACCATTACTTCGAGCAGATCACTTGCACCTCTTGTCATACTAATCAGATAACTATTTATGCAGTTCTTTCCGTACTCTTTTTGAGCCCGGTAGATGGTACGATACACTTCCAAGCATTCATGTGTATTCTCACTGTATTTAAAGTGAGATGATGTTAATGGACGCGGATCATTGAGCAAATCAGCAAGTAAATTAATCTTTTCTTCCTCGCTGAGCGCTGAATAATCTTCCACAATATTCATATGAGCTAGAATTTCTGTCATCGCATTTTCATGCTCTTGGCTGTGCTGACGAATATCTAACGTAGCAGTGTGGAATCCAAAAAGCTCTACTTGGCGAATCGTTTTCTTGATATACGTATCTGCAACATAGTCAGCATAATGATGACGCAAGCTACAATCGATCACTTTCAAATCACGAATTAATTCTTCTGGGGAGTCATACCGATCCGGCTGACCCAATGTGCTTTCATCCAGAATATTACTTAGTTTAGTAATCATATAAGCAAGTTTAATACGGTAAGGTTCTTTCTCATTACGCCATATGTCTGCTTTCTTAATGACAACATGTTTTCGATCCTCTTCAATAGAAGCCATTAATTCTTCCGATACGTTTACGATATTAGTGCTAAAACTTAGATTTCCCATCAGTTCAATTAGAATACGTTTATATTCGCGTATAGCAAGCTTACGTTGCACTCGGAGTGTCTCCCAAGTCACATCAGAAGTTACCGATGGATTTCCATCACGGTCTCCACCAATCCAGGAGCCAAATCTCAGGTACGTAGGTACATGCCAGCGATTTTCTGGGTAATATTTTTGCAAGCAACGTTCTAGTTCTTCATAAACATCAGGTAGTACATGGAATAGTGTTTCATGGAAATAGTACATTCCGTTTCTTACTTCATCAAGCACAGTAGGTTTACGATCTCTCAGTTCGTCCGTTTGCCACAGGGTAATGACTTCGTTCAGTAATTTCTCCCGCAGCTGTTCACGTTCCCGGAGCGTTAGTATAGGATTATCTAATAGCATGACATCTTCCGATATACGTTTATGTATATCCAGAATAACACGACGCATGGCTTCCGTAGGATGCGCAGTCATAACAAGCTCAAGTGAAAGAGAACTTAGGATTTCTTCAACATCACTGTATTCAAACCCTTTTTCCTTCAAAGTTTTAACAGCCATTTCGATTGATCCTGGCTGCACAGTCTCTCCTGCAGATCTTTCGTAGTCACGTTTGCGACGAATTCGGTGGTTCTGTTCCGCAATGTTCACCAATTGAAAGTAAACTGCAAAAGCTCGTATCACTTGATGGCGCTTCTCAGAATCTAATTGCTTGATCATACTAAGGAATTCTTGATACAACTCTGGCGTATATTCGGCCCGTAAAGCCTTACTGGTTTCACGGATTTTTTCTACCACGTCTAGAAGTTCATTACCTCCTTGATGAACGAGAACCTCCCCGAGTATATTACCAAGAAACCGCACATCCCGGCGCAACAAGTTGTTAGAATTGCTTTTGTTCGCGGTTACCATAATTTCTGTCATGCTTATCCTCCTATCTCCAGCTAATTACAAATTCTACGTAAAAAATGACACCTTCATAACATAATACAATAAAAATCAGTGAAAATCTTTAGTTTTGTGATAGAAAATACAGGTTTTTTGTAACTTTTAATGTAAAATACTGCTTTTCTTGTCGTATTTCTAGAGATTTCCTTGATTAATTCAACAAGTGGATAAGCTGATTTATTGCTTCAATATGTTAATCAATGTATCCAATATTTATTTGCAATTGCATAAAAGCAAGTACAATCTAGTAACAAGCATACATCCAGTAATACACTTAATGATCCCTTAATTATATCTATATATACAAAAAAAAGCCCAGTTACTGAACCAGACTTTACGTTAAATAATTGGAGCGGGTGATGGGAATCGAACCCACGCTATCAGCTTGGAAGGCTGAAGTTCTACCATTGAACTACACCCGCATATTAAGTATCGGGATGACACGATTTGAACATGCGACCCCCTGGTCCCAAACCAGGTGCTCTACCAAGCTGAGCTACATCCCGATATTTAAATGGCGCGCCCTGAGAGATTCGAACTCCCGGCCTTTTGATTCGTAGTCAAACGCTCTATCCAGCTGAGCTAAGGGCGCAAAATATGGAGCGGACGACGGGAATCGAACCCGCGACCCTCGCCTTGGCAAGGCGATGCTCTACCGCTGAGCCACGTCCGCAAAAATCAATGCGCGTGAAGGGACTCGAACCCCCACGTCAAGGACGCTAGATCCTAAGTCTAGTGCGTCTGCCAATTCCGCCACACGCGCATGTGATTATATGGTGAGCCATGAAGGGCTCGAACCTTCGACACCCTGATTAAAAGTCAGGTGCTCTACCAACTGAGCTAATGGCTCATATAAATGGCTGGGGATATAGGATTTGAACCTATGCATGACGGAGTCAAAGTCCGTTGCCTTACCGCTTGGCTAATCCCCAACATTCTTATATGATTTGTATTTTACATACATTATATACACATTCAAAGAATGAATGGTGGAGATTGAGGGGATCGAACCCCCGACCCTCTGCTTGTAAGGCAGATGCTCTCCCAGCTGAGCTAAATCTCCATATAAAGTGACCCGTAGGGGATTCGAACCCCTGTTACCTCCGTGAAAGG
>NZ_BOSJ01000015.1 GCF_018403285.1 Paenibacillus sp. J45TS6
ATATATGAACTACTACAACACAAAACGATTGAAGGCAAAATTAAAAACGAGTCCGGTACAGTACCGAACTCGTTTTACCCAAGCTGCCTAATGAAATAACCGTGTCTAACATTTAGGGGTCACTTCACTGGAGGGCGGTTCTTTTTCGTATGATAAAGTATTCGTCTTAGAGAAACAAAAACAGAAACCTTGATTCATTCTTACCCCCTATACGGGATAAGCCATTACACTCATGAGTGCCAGTTCAGGCTGAGATGTATCAAGCCTGCTGTACTGAACAATAATGGGAATATCACTTTCCACAATAAGTGCATAAGGCACACCAAGCGGTATAAACTCCCCATCCGCCTGAAGGCTGGCCGTCCTGATGTGAGAAGTTCGCCTTGCAGATACCCTAATCACATTACACTCGAGCGGATCGCGATCTTCAAAAAAGACAGTAATCCGTAGATTCGCATCTTGTCTTCCTATATTTAGGACACAAATACTTTCATGACTTTCAAGCGCACCGCTGCTCTGCGGAGGAATGTATCCATCTGGAATTACCCATACGGTGTTACCTTTTGCGGCTTCCGGTCTAATTGAACTCATCCTCGTATCTCCCTTCAAATAGGTTTATTTCCGCTATTACCTGTCTCTCAAAGCTTCCGGTGAACGCAAAAACATAGTCAGCGGATGAATTGCGAGTTCAGCTATAGAGGCGGCTACAATTCTAGCCATTCTTTTTGCCCCGTACTGCGAGAAATGTGTATTATCTTCTACTCCAGCAGGAAAATGAATATATTCGCCAGGCCAAGCCCACAAGAAATCGAGTTTACTGCCTTCCACCCCAGCTTGTTCAAATACGATCTTGCTGCGAGCAGCGAGATCAATCAAAGGAACATTCTCCTTTTCTGCGAGTTCTTTCATAGCAACAATATAATCCCCATGTGTGTCCATGAGGGTTCCATCTTCGTTAAAGTATCTGCGCTGTACAGGAGTAATCAGAACCGGATGAGCTTCGCGCTCTCGAGCTGCCAGAGTATATTTACTCAGATATTCCTGATAGGTTGTAAACGGCTTCGTTCCTCTTAGTACATCTGATTTCTCATCATTATGACCAAACTGAATAAAGAGAAAATCTCCGGCTTTGATGTTAGTTAGTATCCCATCCAGCCGTCCCTCTTCGATGAAACTTTTCGTACTGCGTCCCGAATGTGCATGATTATCTACCGCCACATCATGTTTGAAAAAGGATGGCAACATCTGCCCCCATCCCGCATAGGGATAGCCTGATGCAGGCTGATCACATACCGTAGAATCCCCAGCAATATAAACGGTAAGCGTCTCATTCGCTTCCATTACTTCGAGTGCATTAATCCTCGGAGCAGGACCGGAAAAAGAAAGTCGTAACGGTTCACCTTCACGAACAACAACACTGAATTTTTCTTCAATCCATTGCCCAGGCTGGGTATGAACAGGCGGCATCATGAGTCTGCCTTCACCTGCCCGAATCTCAGTAATCGATTCGGTATTGTTGTCGCCCATTAACGTATGAACACGATATGTACCGGGCGGAACATCGAGGATAAAAGCCGCATGAAGCGGAATGCAAAAACGGTCTTGAAGTGTTTTTTTAATAGTAGAAGCCTTCTTAGATGAAGCAAGATCCGTTTGCTCCTGTGAACGATCTCTCCCATACACTCGGTCTATGGATTCAAATCCATAACCAAGTTCCGCATGATACAGCGTATCCGGAAGAACCCCAGTATAGCCTTCTGCTGCCGTTCCAGGTCCAAAATCAAATTTATAATGAATCATGAAGTGACCTCATCTCCTTCATCTTATAACCTTCATCTCGCTCTGCTTCGATAATCCGAGGGAGTAACCCCTGTCCACTTTTTAAACACTTGACTGAAATACTGCGGATTCCTTCCAAAGCCAAATGACTCTGCAAGTTCAAAAATTTTCGCATCCTGATCTTTGTGCCGCATGTAACTGCATGCCTGCTGTATCCGATATTGATTGAGATATTGAGAGAAGCCGATTCCTGTAATTCTCTTAAATACTTTTCCTAAATAGTCCGGATTCATATACAGCTTATGTCTAGCAATGGTATTTAATGAAATGTCCGAATCTGCATAATGACGATGAACAAGTTCCAAAAGCTGATAGACGATCATCGACTGTCTACTGACTGCTTCCATATTTTTTTCTTTTGAGAGAGGTAAAGACGTATCTAGTAATGAATAGGCTGATCCTTGACTCATATGTTCCATTTGCAGTAAATCGTTCATGTACAAACGCGCCTCCTTTTAAGGAACAGTACATTAGTGTACAAACATTCTCTGCTGCCCTTCTGATGAAGCCAAACATTAATTATCTACCTAAAATAAATTGTAAGCGTTTTAAATTGTAAACAAAAAAAGAAACTTAATTACCTCCTCCATCTGTTTTGCATTTGGAAAAATAACAACTTACCACATTTAAATCTGTGTTGTTCTTTGAATTTCTTTATTTTGATTATAAACCCAATTCCTGTATATTGTACAGTTTGGATTTGATGAAAGTGAAAAAAGGTTACCCCCAGGGGTAACCACTCAGAGATAACCTTCCTTCAATACTACCACGCTAAAATTTAAGGATTGATAAAGACCGTTTTTAATTTGGACTGATACTGGACATCAAAACCAAGATTTTCTGCAACTAGGGCAAGAGGCACATAGGTTTTGGATTCTTTACCGACTTTTTGTAAGAAGGCTGGTGTTGCAACTGGAATCGATTGATCATTCACAAGTACGGTCTTTGATCCCATTTTAATTTCTACCGTTTTCGTACCATATGTGATTTTCGTAGATTTCGTCTGATTATCCCATTTGGATTCTGCGGATACGGCTTCTACAATATCCTGAATCGCAATATAGTTCTGATTATTTTTAAGAACAGGTTTATAAGGAGTAGCAAGCTGCTTACCGCTCACGAAAATATTCATCGGCTCCTCCCGATCAGGTATCTGAAGCTTTACATAATCTCCCCAGATCACTTTAGCGAATACCTCAGCGATGGCTTCATATCCATATTGATTGGGATGAAAGTCACGATGCCTGATCATATGGGTCATCGTTCCCTCTCCTCCCACAAACTCCTTCGCCACATGAGCGACTTTTATACGAACTCCCTGTTCGTTCAGCTGGGCTGCCACCGTATCCACCGTATCTGTAAATAAAGCGGCTGCACCCATCAGCTTGTTGTATAGAGCTTCATTGCCCACTTTGGGGAGGGGCTGATACTGATCTGCAATCACAAAGAGAGCATCTTCGTTTAAGGCATGCAGATCATTTACTGAAGCGGTTACCTGCTCCGAATAACGACTCAGCAGTTCCTTTACTCGCTCACTCAGCTGAGCATCTGTGAGACTTTCCCCTGTAACCAGTAACTCCGATACATCATTTCCGCCGATCGTAATAGCGATGACATCCGCTTCGGTAACTTCGGTCTGAATCTGCTTTATCTGATCTGTAAAATCTCCAACCCTTGGGTCAGGCAATGCTTCCTGAATCGCTTCAGAAGATTTCTTCTCTCCCTTAGCAATCGCATCTGTAAACTGAAGAAGGCCTGATGTTTTCAGTCCCGCGATGCCGTAGTTACTAACTTTGGTACGTCCATGCAGCAGGGCTTGCTCTTCCAGTCGTTCAACGTAACCATAAGGACTTGTTTTAAAATCTTCCATTCCCGGCTCAAAACCGACAGTAATGGAATCTCCCAGCGTTACAATGCGATATTCCTTCGTTATTTCCTGTGCCTGTGCAGACAATGGTCCTGTTCCTAAAAGGAATCCAATCGCGATAAGCGATACAGAACATGTCCGCACCTTATTTTTAATGCTAGTCCACTTCAACATAGATGATATGTCGCCCCCTTTTTATAATTCCTTATTTTACCACCTATGCAGGACTACGGGTACAAATAAAAAAGAAGTTCTCTCTTCACCTTAAGAGAGAACTTCTTCTGAATTTGTTAAGCACTTCTTTATTTTTCTGTTTCTGAATCTTTCTTTTCAGCCAAAGGTTTGTTGGTGGAAGAATGCTTGGTTTTTTCCATATAGGCGTCATAACGATCGTCTACTTCTTTAGCCATACTGCGATATTTTAACGTTTCTTCTACGATCGGATCCAGCTCTGTCTGAATTCGGATCTCGTATTTAGGAGAGACCTGTTCCCGCTCTCTTTTCTCAGGATCTCCATAATCCGGTTCACCGTCCGTAAGCATATCGCTCAGCTTTTTCTCAAGTTCATGTGAATCTGGCATATCTGCATTCCTCCTTCACTTGTCTTCTGCGATACCTGTGGCTTTCGCTTCTTTCAGGACAGTAATCAGTTCGTGATGCAGCTTTCCATTACTTGCTGTAACATGGCGCACCGACAGATCATAAGGATGCCCTGCTGCGCTTGTTACCATACCACCTGACTCCTGAACGAGTAAGGCACCTGCTGCGATATCCCATGGGTTAAGTCCAATCTCTGTATATCCGCTCAGTCTGCCTGCCGCAACATAGGCAAGATGCAGTGCGGCAGATCCGCCTGCTCGTAAATTACGGACTTTGGGAGCCAGAGCCTGCACTGCTGCCATATTCGTAGGCAAGGCAAAGCTTGGGTCCGGCGGAAAACCGACGGCTATAAGTCCATCGGAAAGGTGCTCTTCTAAAGAGACTTGCATACGGTTTCCATGTACATAAGCCCCTTTTCCTTTTTCAGCTACAAACAACTCGTCTCGGATGGGGTCATAGATCACGCCTACAATGATCTCTCCGTGATGTGCGAGCGCAATGGATACGGAGAAAAATGGAAATCCATGAACAAAGTTCGTTGTTCCGTCTACCGGATCTACAATCCATAGAAACTCCTCATCTTTTACCGCTTGCAAAGCAAGATTAGAAGCATCCGGGCCCGGCTCTACGCCTTCTTCACCAAGAATAGCATGGTCCGGAAAATGAGTCAGAATTAATCGGCGGATCATTTGCTCCGCCCCTTTATCCACTTCCGTAACAAGGTCCTGCTCGGAATATTTTGTCGACATCTTCAGATTGGAACCGACTTTGCTCTTAATCCATTCCCCTGTTTTCGCAGCAGCATTAATAGCAACAGCTGTATAACTCTTACTTGAAACTACATAAGGAGTCTTCTGATTTTCATTCAAAACAATCACACTACTTTCCTCATTTCTAAGAGAACACCATGTTAGAAAATATTCAATTTGCTTACTCTTGCTTACTATAGTAACGTTTCAGGAGCATATCGGTTACCCACAAAAGTCCTGATTCACAAAATTGTACGAATTGGGATCAGGGCGTTACACGAATGGTAGCTCCATCTAGAATTTCGATACCTTCCCCCGTTAAAGTCTTAAATGCATCCATAAGCGCAAATAACGCTTCGTCCTTACGTTTTGCTTCAATCATCACATCAAGAAACGGCGTATCCTTCGCAATCTCTCTTAAAAAAGTAAGCAGTGGTTCCAGCTCCACTCCATCTGCATGACTACGGATGTCTTTTTCATTCTTAGGACTCGAAATATGGACTTTAGGAGCTAAAGGAGTCTCTGGTAGAGTATCAGCCTGAGCGAAAGGAGTGGTCCAGGTAGCCTGAATCTCTTCCCACAACTCCCAAGGTTTCTCTCCATCATTATTTACCCACTGGTGGTGAATATCTAAAACCATGGGAAGACCTGTTTTCTTGCAAACCTCAAGAGTCTCCACCGCGTTAAATGTCTTATCATCATTCTCCAGTGTCATTCTTTCCTTGATATCGGATGCCAAGGCACTAAAATTCTCTATAAAACGTTCAGCCGAGCGCTGTTTATTACCATAGGCTCCGCCGATATGTATATTGTTCTTCGCCGTAGCATTCAGCCCCATGGCACCCAGCATAGATTTGTGATGCTGCAGATCACGGATCGAACTTGCCAAAACGTCCTCACGCGGTGTACTAAGCACCGTAAAATGATCCGGATGAAAGGATACTCTCATCTTGTGCTTTTTCACAAAATCGCCTACCTCCCGAAAGGATGGGGTTAGCGCTTCAAACGGGTTCCAGTCCTGCAAATCTGCATGTGTGGCCAGCGGGATCAGTTTCGAAGAAAAACGGTATACCCAAATCTGATGAGCGAGGTTGTGCCTAAGTAATCTTAATGTGTTATGTAAATTTTCGGCAGCGATACGCTCAAGTTTGCGAATGGCTGCCTCTCGATCTCCCATTTTATTAAAACTAGCCATTGTCATCGTCTTCGATGGAGAAGCATTGTTTACAAGGACAGACATAGCTACATAACCGAAGCGTACGATCATAGGATGAGTCCTTCCTCTCACAGTAACCTTAATAGTACAGATTATACCCGTAAGAGACTTGTTAAAACCCTGTTCCTTCTGCTTCAGCTCTTCGTTTGTTCTCCAAAGAACATTTCATAAGCAAGCTTTGTCTGAATTCGTGACTCTTCTTCTGTAAGCTTACGCTCGAGAATCATCTCAACCTCGGTCACTTCTTGATTCTGAAAGTTAATTTCTGCGATGCAGCCTACAATTTTCACTATCGCGATCGCCACGTTATCTGGGGTATACGCAATTACTTTTTGCCCTGTAGGAAAGACGCGCAAGCCCTGTTTCACCATTTTACCTCTTCCGTATTCTAGAAGCTCGTACAGCTCTTGTTCACTTTTAAACTTACATACTGAATTAAACTCGGTCTGAAATCCCATGACTTGTCCTCCCCTTCCATTCTCTTATTTCCTTTTTCGTTATAGCAAAAAGGGGAAGTCATCGCTCCCCTTCTCGCTTACATCTTATTTATTATTTTCGTATTGCAATGCTTGTTTCAGTTCATAACGTTCCAAGGCAAGCTCGATCATACGATCAAGAAGCGCCTTATAGGATATACCTGTTTCCCGCCACAACAGTGGATACATACTGAATGGGGTAAATCCAGGCATTGTATTCACTTCATTGATAAGAATCTTTCCATCCGAACGGCGAACGAAGAAGTCTGCACGAGTAATCCCGTTTCCTTCAATCGCCCGGAATGCACTCAGTGCTGCTTCGCGAACTTGATCTGCTTTCTCTTCATCAAGAGGAGCCGGGATCAGCATTTCGGATTGTCCATCCGTGTACTTCGCTGCATAATCATAATAATCGCTGGAAGATACGATCTCGCCCGGAACGGAAGCAATTGCTTCTTCATTACCAAGTACGCTGACTTCCACTTCTCTTGCATCGACGAACTCTTCTACGATGACTTTGATATCATAGCGAAGAGCATAATCAACTGCTTCGATCAGTTCTTCCCGATTGCGTGCTTTAGAAATACCTACACTTGAGCCAAGATTCGCCGGTTTAACGAACATTGGGTATCCAAGCTGGCCTTCCATATTCACAATGAGTTCATCGCTTGAACGTTTCCACTGAATATGATTAAAGTAAGCATACTCACACTGCTCAATACCCGCCTGTGCAAATAACTTCTTCATCGTTACTTTATCCATGCCGGCAGCAGATGGCAGTACGCCTGCACCTACGTATGGCATATCAGCCATTTCGAAAAGTCCTTGAATTGTACCATCTTCACCATACGTGCCATGCAAGAGCGGAAACATAACATCGATTTCACTCTCGCCGCCGTATAGACGGCTGAATAACGTATTCAGTGCATCTCGAGTATCCTCGGGATTACCCTTAAGTTTTAGTGCATCTACGCTTGCAGGCGGAGCTGTAAGCATATTTCCTTTTGCCCATGTCCCCTGCTTCGAGATATAAAAAGGAACGAGCTCGTATTTGTCATAATCAAAAGCACTTGTCACAGCAAATGCAGTCTGCAGGGATACTTCGTGTTCCCCTGATTTACCACCGTATACAATACCTACGGTCATTTTATTCTGTACCATGCCTTACCTCCGGTTTCTATTAAACGGATAGGTCTTGGAGAAAGTTAAACATTCGTTAAGAAGATATCGTATCCGCCAAGGCCCACCGTATCTATGCCAGCAGTATATTCATCAAGGATGATGATCGTTCCGTATTATGTTCCTAGCGTATCAGAGATATGAAAAAAACGGTATCTGGTCGCAGTTGTCCAAGCATAAGAATCCTTATAGTCCCAGTAGCGATGCCGGCTGCTGACTGTGTTTGCATTCACGAGCGGCATTCCTCCCGCATCAAACCCTGTCACTATGGTGCTGTGCTGGTATCTACCATCACCATCCCAATCATAAAAAATAACATCCCCGAGCTGAAGTTCACTCGGACTGTCAACAAGGGTTGCAGTAAGACCCGTACGAGCATGAGCTAAGTAATTCTGCAAACTATGAGAAACGGCCCAGCTAAAGCTCCATAATTCTCTTCCACCTACGTAACCTCTATACCACCAGCCTGACTCTCTCCTACCAGTATAGTTGATCGGCGCTCCCCCTGCAAAGAGACATTGAGAGATATAATTGGTGCAGTTCACATCAAATTCCTCGAACTCGGGATTACCCGAATCCCACCACCTGTCTGCATAGGCTACCGCATCCTCTCTGCGATAACGAGAAGGCCTTGCCGGAATGCCGGGATATAATAATTCTCTATTTAAAAGCGGTTTGTTTAAGGCGAAGCTATTCTCATCGCTCATTGAATCTCCTAGAATAATTGGTTTACGTTCAGGGACATCATGAACAATACTCGAAATGCCCCAGCGGCCTTGTTGTTTGTAAAAAGTAAGCCGCTCTTTTTCAATCCGATCCTCCCTATGGGTAATACCTGACTTCATATAATAAAGGCGACGATAGAGCTGTACATCGACAACTCCTTGGTATGGCTCATTTGATAGTACCTGAAGCAGTTTGGCCCGCGTCTCGCTTCGGACAGGATGAGATTCACGTTCATGATACCACTGCTCTAACAAAAGGAGCCGCTCCGCCCTCTTCTCGAGTATCGCCACATCTGCAATCAACGGCTCATGATGTGGTTTACAGCTGATTTCGCAAGCATTGTAATCATTAACATAGGTGTATAACGCATGATTCCATTCACGTTCCACGCCTTTTTCTCCCCTTTCCCATGCCCCTAGCCATTGCCAACGTTCCAAGCTCCCTTTTCTTTCATCTATATGACAAAGTATCCCAGGGTATGTACGGGTCCTGAGCACATCAACCCTGAAAAAACCCTTTACGAACAAGTTTGAAAACGGTATACTAAACTCAAAAGTTCGTTTTTGAAATAGCGTTTCGTACAGTGAAACAAACGACGATGGACCTGTGGAAATGAACTCATCCGAATACTATCAATTAGGAGGTACATGCATGTCTCAAAAGAACCATTTCTCTGCTGCAAGTTCGCTTGAAGTCGGGGGCAAAACGTACCGTTACTACAGCCTCAAGTCTTTGCAAGATCAAGGTCATGGCGATATCTCTAAACTTCCCTTCTCTATTAAAGTATTACTAGAAGCTGCCGTTCGTCAGTTCGATGGCCGCGCAATTACAGAAGAACACGTAAGCCAGCTTACAGGCTGGGCTGAAGGCAAAGATAACAATAAAGAAATTCCATTTATTCCTGCACGTATTGTATTGCAAGATTTCACCGGTGTACCGGTTGTTGTCGATCTCGCTGCGATGCGTGATACGGTGAAAAAAGCAGGCGGCGACCCTAAAAAAATCAATCCGCTTGTCCCTGTTGACCTCGTTATCGACCACTCGGTTATGGTTGATGCTTACGGAACAAACGATGCGCTGGATTATAATATTAAAGTGGAATTTGAACGTAACGAAGAACGTTATCGCTTCTTGCGCTGGGCGCAAACGGCATTTGATAACTTCCGTGCCGTTCCGCCTTCCACAGGGATCGTTCACCAAGTTAACCTTGAATATCTCGCTTCTGTGGCCGCTACCAAAGTGATTGACGGTGAAACAGTAGTATTCCCGGATTCCCTCGTTGGTACAGACTCCCATACCACGATGATTAATGGTCTTGGCGTTGTTGGCTGGGGCGTTGGCGGTATTGAAGCAGAAGCTGGAATGCTCGGACAGCCGCTATATTTTGTAACTCCTGAAGTTATTGGATTCAAACTTACCGGCAGCCTCGCTGAAGGTGCAACAGCAACAGACCTTGCACTTACCGTTACAGAAATGCTTCGTAAAAAAGGCGTTGTCGGTAAATTCGTCGAGTTCTATGGTCCTGGACTCTCTAACATCAGCCTTGCTGACCGTGCAACGGTAGCAAACATGGCTCCTGAGTACGGCGCAACCGTAGGATACTTCCCTGTTGACACAGAAACATTGAACTATCTTCGTAATACAGGTCGTCCGGAAGAGCAAATTGAGCTGGTTGAAGCATATTACAAAGCTCAAGGCATGTTCCGTACGAATCATACAGAAGACCCTGTTTTCTCGGATACCATTGAACTCGATCTAGCGTCTGTTGTACCAAGCCTTGCAGGACCTAAACGTCCGCAAGACCGTATTGAACTGACAAAAATGAAAGAGAACTGGGAAGGCATTGTACGTACACCCGTAGATAAAGGCGGCTATGGACTCAGCGATGAGAAGATCGCTGAGAAAGTATCGATTACTCACCCGGACGGTTCTAAGAGTGAACTCTCTGCTGGAGCAGTCGTTATTGCGGCAATTACGAGCTGTACGAACACTTCTAACCCGAGCGTAATGGTCGGTGCAGGACTTCTTGCTAAAAAGGCAGTAGAGCGCGGACTTACTAAACCAGGTTATGTGAAGAGCTCTCTGACTCCAGGTTCTCTCGTAGTAACAGAGTATCTGACAAAAGCAGGACTTCTGGAGCCGCTTGAGAAACTCGGATTTAATGTTGCTGGTTATGGCTGTGCGACATGTATCGGTAACTCCGGTCCACTTCCTGATGAAGTAAGCCAGGCAATTACAGATAACGACCTCACGGTTGCAGCTGTACTTTCCGGTAACCGGAACTTTGAGGGCCGTGTTCATGCTCAAGTAAAAGCAAACTACCTGGCTTCTCCGCCACTTGTTGTTGCATACGCACTGGCTGGAACCGTAAATATCGATCTTCAAAACGATCCAATTGGTTATGATACAAATAATCAGCCTGTATATCTGAAAGATATCTGGCCTTCTTCTGCGGAAATTCAAGAAGCAATTAACGTTTCCTTGAACAGAGACATGTTCCGCAATAAATATGCTAATGTCTTTACAGCGAACGAACGCTGGAATGCCATTGAAATTCCAGAAGGCGAACTGTATGAGTGGGATGAGAACTCCACTTACATTCAGAATCCTCCGTTCTTTGAAGGTCTCGGTGACGAGCTGAATGACATTCAAAATATCCGTGATGCAAATGTTCTAGCTCTCTTGGGTGATTCCGTTACAACGGACCATATCTCTCCTGCAGGGAATATCTCTCCATCGAGTCCTGCTGGATTGTACCTGAAAGAACATGGTGTTGAGCGTAAAGACTTCAACTCGTATGGTTCCCGCCGTGGTAACCACGAAGTTATGATGCGCGGTACTTTCGCAAACATTCGGATTCGTAACCAAGTTGCACCTGGTACAGAAGGCGGAGTAACCACCTACCTCCCAACCGATGAAGTAATGTCCATCTACGATGCTTCCATGAAGTATCAAGAAAAAGGCAGAAACTTAGTCGTGCTTGCAGGTAAAGAATACGGTACAGGAAGCTCCCGTGACTGGGCAGCAAAAGGTACCCTTCTGCTCGGCGTGAAAGCTGTTATCGCAGAAAGCTTTGAACGGATTCACCGCAGTAACCTCGTAGGTATGGGCGTTCTCCCTCTTCAATTCAAAGAAGGTTATGGATGGTCAAGCCTAGGTCTGAACGGTCGTGAAACGTTTGATATCGTTGGACTCAGTAATGATGTCACTCCAGGCCAAGAACTGACGGTAACTGCTACTAGAGAAGATGGAACCGAGTTTGATTTCCCAGTGATTGCACGTCTTGACAGTATGGTGGATGTAGATTACTACCACAATGGCGGTATTCTGCAAACTGTACTTCGTCAGCTGATGCAAAATGACGAGCAAACCGTCTAAACCTTCACTTTTGAGCTTATAAAAGAAGCCGCAATTTCCTGCCTATTGGCAAGAGATTGCGGCTTCTTTGTTTTTTTGTTGCTATACTCAGTAAGTACTTTTTAACTAATGGTTCAGATCATACAGTCCTGGACTATGCATATTAGGCTGTTCTGGCAATTCAGGTACCGGGAAACCTTCCGGCGGATCAGTAACTTGAAGTTCCCCTCCATTTCGGCTTGGCGATTCCCCTGTGAAAATCTCCCCAATCCGGGTTGAATCCAATCGGAAATTAAACTGTGCATTATGGTATCCCAGGTCTACATATTTTCTGCACTCTGGATACTTATTAATATCGTAGTTAGGGATGGGGAATATTTTTCCCCAGTCTACCCCCAGGGTCTCCAGTGCTTTGGCAAAAGCATTCTGATGCGCATTATCTCTTACAATCAGAAATCCAAGGGTTTCGCGGAATGTTTTATTGGAACTCATCTCATAGATCCTTGTCTTTTGCAAAACACCAGTAGACTCTAGCACCACGTTATTAAGTAAATCAGCAGTTAGATTCCCATGATTATATACATAACTTCCAAGCCAAGGATTCCCGCCTGCATCTACAGGTAGTGAACCTTGTCCACCCATAATATAATGGTGAGGATTTGCATGACGAACAGCTTCATCAATCGGTGCCCCATCTACCCCAGCATTACCAGGGACTGCTTCTCCACTTCCGCTCAGCAGTTGATTAATGGTTTGCTGAACAAGTTCCACATGGGCGATTTCCTCAAGAAATACACCACGAATCAAATCACGATACTGGGTTGCTTTACCCCGAAAATTACTGCTCTGAAAGAAATACTGCATCATCGTACGCATTTCACCAAATTGTCCGCCAAGCGTTTCCTGAATCACTTTAGCTGCTGCTGGATCGGGCTTGTCTGGTACAATAATATTAATTAAATCTTCTTTGTAAAAATACATAGGATAGGGCCTCCTTCATTTCTGATCATTCGGATACCCTATTTTGTTCTCCCCTATCATGATTTATACAATAGAGAGTACTGCTTCATGAAATGGATAACTTTCTATTATTAAGAAGGATCTATATCAAAAGACGATACAAAGGACCGCTTATCTCGGTACTCTGCTGCTTTCTCTTGCATTCCAGCATGAACCGCCTCAGCCTCGCTTACTCCCTTTTCAGCAGCAAGATTTCGGATATCCTGAGTAATTCGCATACTACAGAACTTCGGTCCACACATTGAGCAAAAATGAGCCGTCTTTGCCCCCTCGGCAGGCAAGGTCTCATCATGATAAGACAGCGCTCGTTCTGGATCGAGCGAAAGATGGAATTGGTCCCTCCAGCGGAATTCGAATCGCGCTTTGGATAAAGCATCATCACGCCGCTGTGCTCCTATATGACCCTTCGCCAAATCCGCTGCATGTGCAGCAATTTTATAGGCGATAACTCCTTCACGAACATCATTCTTATCTGGCAGACCGAGATGCTCTTTCGGCGTAACATAACAAAGCATCGAAGTACCAAACCAACCGATCATCGCAGCACCGATAGCAGAAGTGATATGATCATAACCCGGTGCAATATCGGTTGTTAAAGGACCCAAAGTGTAAAATGGAGCTTCCTTACAAATTTCCATCTGCAGATCTACATTTTCTTTAATCTTGTGCATCGGTACATGACCCGGTCCCTCGATCATCACCTGGATATCGTGCTTCCAGGCGATTTGCGTGAGTTCCCCCAGCGTAGCAAGTTCCGCCATCTGTGCCTCATCATTCGCATCATAGATACTTCCTGGCCGCAGTCCATCACCCAGCGAGAAAGCAACATCGTAGGTCTTCATAATCTCGCATATTTCTTCAAAATGAGTATATAAAAAATTCTCCTTATGATGGGCTAAGCACCAAGCTGCCATAATCGAACCGCCTCGGGACACAATCCCTGTCATTCGCTTGGCAGTCATAGGAATATACCTAAGCAGCACCCCAGCATGGATCGTAAAATAATCAACACCTTGTTCTGCCTGTTCAATCAAGGTATCCCGGTACACTTCCCAGCTCAGCTGATCTGCTTCTCCGTTCACTTTTTCGAGCGCCTGATATAAAGGCACCGTCCCAATGGGAACAGGAGCATTACGAATAATCCATTCCCGCGTGGTATGAATGTTACGACCGGTTGATAAATCCATCACCGTATCGGCTCCCCAGCGTACCGCCCACGTCATTTTCTCTACCTCTTCCTTAATAGAAGAAGAAACAGCGGAGTTACCAATGTTTGCGTTGATTTTCACAAGGAAATTTCTTCCGATTATCATCGGCTCAGCTTCCGGGTGATTAATATTAGACGGCAGAATTGCTCGTCCACTAGCAATTTCTTCGCGTACAAATTCCGGTTCGAGCCCTTCACGAATAGCAGCAAACTCCATCTCCGGTGTGATGATCCCCCGGCGGGCATAATGCAGCTGCGTCACATTCTGACCCGATTTTGCTCGCAACGGCCTGCTTGTCTCTCCTGGAAAAACTTCGGCTGCTTGCTGAACACTTCGTTCTGACCGCAGTCCATTATCTTCCGGTTTCACGGTCCGCCCCTCATAATACTCTACATCCCCGCGCTCCCATATCCACTCATGCCGAAGTGCAGGAAGTCCTTTCGTAATATCTGCTTCATAATCGGCATCCCCCATCGGTCCGCTCGTATCATAGACACGAAAAGGTTCGTTGATCTCTACGCCTTGCGGAGTTTGTGTGGGACTGAGCTCTATTTCGCGTTCCGGGACAACAAGATCAGGCCGGGATCCTGTCTTGTACACTTTACGGCTTGCAGGAAAAGGAATGTACATCGATTCACTCCCCATTCCTTCTGTAACGCCCTCTGCTTTACTATTTTCGGTACTGCCTTGTTGCTGCAATTTCATCTTCTTCATCCTCCTTCAAAGTGGCTTACCGCCCCTGTAAAAGAATCACATGAACCTTTGCTGCAAGAAGTGTACGACAATAAAAAAAGCCGACTCCCTTAGGGGAATCAGCTTCTATACAATAGTTTGTTCCTACTCTCTCCATATCTATACACAGGCGAATTTCGAAAGTCGCGTCATGACACGGCTTCTGAAATCAGATAAGCTACCTGTTAGATGGAATCGAATAAGCTCCTAATGTTATCGCCAATTACTTCCCTACGCTGGTATGATCCAGATCAGGTGCAAAGAGTCCGGTATCTTGCGACACCATCTCAGCCCGGCCTTACGGGCTCCCCTAGTAAGTTGTTATTACGTTGTAATGATAGATCACTTCCGCCCTTGTAAAGAACGGTCTCTATTAGGGTATCTCATAAAAACGAGAAACACAACCTAATATTTACATATTCCAGCTTAATAGCTGTTGTTATCTCAGCATAAGCCCCATCTGAGCAGCGGCTCTGACAAGCACAGGTCCATATTCATGCAGCGTCTCCTGAGATAATCTGCTGACAGGTCCCGAGACGGATAAAGCTGCTGCCACATTCCCTTTACGGTCAAAAATCGGGGCAGAAACGGCGGCTGCTCCCGGCTCTCTTTCTTCATAACTTGTAGCAAAACCCAAGGCTTTAATCTCTTGAAGCTGTGCTAGATAAGTTTCTTTGTCAAAAGGAATCTGGGGATCAAACTCCCTGATTAATTGTTCCTGCTCTTCCATCGGTGCAAAAGCGACAAGTACTTTGCTCGAAGCACCTACAGATAAAGGAAGTCTGACTCCTACAGGAGCAACCCGGCGAATGGCCTGGTTGCTTTGCACAGCCTGAACACGAATACGCTCAATGCCATCCCTTAGATACAAACTAACGGTCTCTCCTAGATTATCGCGCAGCTGTTCCATTGCAGGGAGCAGCAACACGGCGGGATCATCACTTTGCGACATATGCGCAGCGAGTTCCCATATCCGAATCCCTAGCCGATATTTCTCAGTAGCGGGATTACGGATAACAAACCCTCTCTCCTCCAGAGTCGACAACAGTCGATGCACCGTACTTTTATGTAATCCAATCTTGCTGGATATTTCGGTTAGCCCAAGGTCCGTTTGACCTGTAAAAGTGAGCAGAATGTCCAGTGCCCGTTCGACCGCTCGAACAGTTGATTTGCGATCCTGATCTTCCATGGGATCCATGCTCCTTTCATGTTTCATCACGTGAAACCTGGTTACATAAATTATATGAGAACTCGTCCTTAAAGTAAAGAAAATTATTGAGAATGAATCTCATTTAGAGGATATTATCATCTTATTAAAGCCCTCTTCTCATCTTCTGAGATTAGGGCTTGCTTCACTTGACAAGTACCTTTTACTACTAGATTGTCGAATATTACATCTGTGTAACAAATCATCTTAATGGATTGACTTTGCTACTTGTAGAACATAGGATTAAAAATAATAGTAAGAGAGTCAAGAAGTGACTAATGAATAACATGTCATACTTTGTCGGAAATTTATGAGAACTCATACAATAACTAGTCCTTTAGTCGTGAGAGATCAAGTTGTATAAAATACTAACTAGAAGGAGGGGATCCTGAATGTTTCCTACATCCAAGAGCAATAGTCATCTTCAGCGAGACGTATCAACGATTCCTCCAGCAATCTCACCACGGTTGATTCGTTTTAAACATATTATTGTAGCTCTTATTCTATCCATCATATTCTTTTTTGTATTCTGCTTTATTGCCCTTCATGCCTATATTGCTTGGGTACTGTCGAATCCGACAGTAGCACCCGTATACTCAAATCCTATGCTTGCCAAAGGGATGGCTTATGAAGAAGTTACGTTTCCTGCAGTCGATGGAAGCCGGAATGTGAATGGATGGTATATTCCCGCAGAGGAAGACGGTGCAAAAAAAACCATCGTTTTGAGCCATGGATATGGTGCTAATCGGGAGGAATCTTGGATTCCTATGTATGACCTGGCTCATTACGCTCACCAGCAAAACTTTAATGTCATTATGTTTGACTACGGATTTGCCTCCCAGAACAGCCGCGGTGTTGCTACAGGAGGAAAAGCAGAGTCCAAGCAGTTGCTCGGTGCAGTACAATTAGCGAAGCAAAAGGGTGCTCAGGAAGTCGTTGTTTGGGGCTTTTCGATGGGAGCAGGTACGGCTTTACAGGCAGCTCTCGTCTCGGATGATATTGATGCTATGATCCTCGACAGCACCTTCCTGCTTGAACCAGATACCCTTTATCATAATATCCAGAATCAGATCGACTTACCTAGACAGCCGACACTACAGATTCTTACCATGTTATTTCCGATTCTTAATGGTACGAGTCTGAATTCCATACCGTATCAGGAAGTAAAAACAACAGATTATGACATTCCAATCTTGTTCATTCATGGCACACAGGATGATAAAGCTCCTTATCCTATGGCTGAACTACTCGCTAGCAATCAAACGAATCCAAATTCAGATGTATGGATTGTAGAGGATGCGCGGCACGAGCTTATCTTTAGAGAACACCCAAAGGAATATTTACGAAAAGTATCGATGTTCCTCGGTAATATACAACTAGCACAGCAATAATACAATAGTTCATTGAGATGGCACCTTAAACCAAGGTGCCTTTTTTGTGTATCCAAAAAAGCTCGCAGCATGTGCTTGTATCTATTAACCAGCTATCCCCCCCTTGCCTGTTTCGTATTCTTTGACAAGTCATCATAAACCAAGCCCCTCCAAGAATAGAGATAGAAGAGATAACGTCCCCGAGTAGATGCTGCGACTGAAAAAGAACATATCAATTATTTTAGGAGGTAACCCGTATATGGAGCTTGCGTATGGTCCCTATTTGCCACTGCGTGTTCTTGAAGAGATTGGTTCTTGGAAAGATGCAGAAAAGGAATACATTGCTATTATTCAGTCTATTGTACCGAATCTAGAATCCCCTTATGTAAAACTGCTTGATGAATGGAAATCTGTTTTTGAGAGAACAAGCTACACAGCGGACGACTGGAAGAAGAAAACGAAGGAAGTTGCTGAGCCTGCTAATGAATATATGCTCGGTCAGATGGATGTTCTGCTTCAGACTTGTTTCTCCCAGTCCAAAGAATTCCATCGGCAACTTGGTCATTTACTAAGCGGCAGTGAATCCGTAGCAAAGCATCCTTCCGCAAAAGTAATACTTGAATATATTCGAAATCAGTGTGAAAAAAGCATAAATCAGTTAAAACCTTTGGATCATCCCAATGCGGTTTCTAATCTAATTAACCAACATGCGAACGCTCATAAGCGAGACTACTGGGATGAAGAACCCTTCCCTTATCCCGAAGTAGTGGGATATGACCGACTTGGCGAAGAAGATTTCACTATTGCAACCACAGCTTCTTCTCAAGCAGATACGGATTCTAGTGTGTCACTTGAAGCAAGCACTCCAGAATCGCCTGTACCGATCGGGGGGCACAAACTCCCTCCTCTTCCTTACGCTTATAATGCACTTGAACCTTATATTGACGAGAAAACGATGCGTATCCATCATGATAAGCATCATAAAACCTATGTGGATGATCTGAACAAAGCAGAGAAGAAATTGCAAGAGGCCAGAAAAGATGGGGATTTTGAACTCGTAAAGCATTGGGAACGGGAGCTTGCGTTTAATGGAGCCGGTCATTATTTGCATACGATCTTTTGGAACATCATGAACCCGAAAGGGGGCGGCAAACCCACCGGCTCTCTCGGCGAGCAAATCCGCAAAGACTTTGGAAGTTATGAAGCTTTCAAGAAGCATTTTACAGAAGCAGCGAATAAAGTAGAGGGCGGGGGATGGGCTGTTCTTGTCTGGAGCCCTAGGTCACATCGTCTAGAAATTCTACAAGCGGAGAAACACCAGAATCTGTCTCAATACGATATCGTCCCATTGCTTCCTCTCGATCTGTGGGAACATGCTTATTACCTTAAACATCAGAATGAACGAAAAAGATACATCACGGACTGGTGGAATGTGGTTTACTGGCCAGAGGTATCCGAACGATTCATGGAAGCGCGTAAGCTGCGCTGGGCACCTTATTAATCTTCAGTAAAGTGTAATAGATGCCAATTACAATAAAATAATATGCCGCGAAAACAGCCTGTTCGCTTCTGCACAGGCTGTTTTTTTTACAATTCTATAATCACTTTCTAGTCCCGATCATATCTTTCTTTTAATGTGGTTACCATCTTTTCTACTTCTTCTCTGCTTACCTTAGGCTCGGTTTCAGATACATGTACAGCTTGCTTACGAAAAACTTGAATAAGCGAATTCATGTAAGCTTCAGCTGAAGGCACACCTGCCAGTTCACGGAGACCTCCCATCGTTCCTGCTACAACCTGCGGATAATGTTCTTCTTCATCTAAGGCAGCTGCGTCATAGAATTCACGTACTTCTGCTGCCAGCTCATCCCCATGATCCTCGACAATAATAAAAGCGGTAATGAGGTAGGCTTTCGCTAAACGACGCTGGGCTATACCGCAAAATTTACGACCAGCTATGCTTACATCATAATCTCCTGGGCAAAAGGCTCCCTCAATTTCCCCAGCCTTTGCCACAGCTCCCCAAGGCAGTAATGCCTCTTGTATGTAACTTACCATCTTCTTAAAATCTTCATGAATATTTATGACTCGATCTGTGTTTGGCATGATCAAAGATACATTAATCACCCCAGGTGTAAGTTTTACAGCAGCCCCTCCCGAAGGACGTACACAAGTACGGATTCCGCGCGACTCATAGCTCTGCAGTACATCTGATGCCCCTTTAAGCCTGCGGTCTCTAAGTCCGATCACCAGCGCATTCTCATGCCTCCATAGATGAGCAACCGGGGGATGCCCTTGTCCAACCTGCTTACAGAGCACTTCTTCCCATGCAAAAGCAGCAAGCACATCTTCTGAACTTCTCATGAGCGGAGATTCATAGATCTGTAGTTCCTCGAACATGTTATTCTGCTCCTTTCCTTCCATGTATATTTCATCTGTACACATACAAAAAAGCCTTGACCTATAAGGTCAAGGCTTTCGATCCGTACTTCATATGCCAAGGCCCGTCTAACGGTATTATCCTTTAAGCAAAGAAAGAAACTCAGCACGAGAAGCTGCATTCTCACGGAATGTACCGCGCGTTGCAGATGTAACCGTCATGCTGCCCGGTTTTTTGATGCCGCGAGCGCACATACATAAATGTTCACCTTCAACGACAACCATCACACCATTTGGCTTCAAAGCTTCATCCAAAATATCAGCAATTTGGGATGTGATACGTTCTTGCACCTGAAGACGGCGAGTTACTGCTTCTACCAATCTCGCAAGTTTGCTAAGACCGACAATTTGTCCACTTGGAACGTATCCGATATGAACTTTCCCGAAAAAGGGAGCCATATGGTGTTCGCATTGGCTGTAGAACACGATATCTTTGACGATAACAAGCTCTTCATGATTCTCATCAAAAGTTACACCCAGCACATCTTTTGGATCTACTTCGTAACCTGCAAAAATCTCTTCGTACATACGAGTAACGCGCGCTGGTGTCTCAAGCAAACCTTCACGGTTTGTATCTTCACCAATCAGCTTTAATATTTGTTCAACATGGTATTCAATCTGCTCGCGATTATCCGCAACAGAAGAATTCACGTAATCTTTAAGTCCAGCCATTTCGTATAACCTCCCCGCCGTCGCATTTTGGCAGGCAAATTGCAGCTGCTATCTTTTTCTGCCCTGATTTTTACGCATAGGCGGTTGCATTCTACCAGATCCATTACCGCCTTGCTGGGATTTCATCATCTGTTGAGCACGCTGCATCTGCTTGCTATTCAAATTGTAACCCATTTGCTTAGCCATTTTTTGTAAAGCCTCAGGATCATTTTGCATTTTCTCCATCTGTTTACGCAGATAGAAAGCTCCAATAAAGAATCCTCCGATCAAGCCCACAATTAGTGTAATAATGGGTATGATAATATCCCACATACTTCTACACCCCTATTTTTAACTAGATTTCCTATCGTGTTTAAAAACGGTTTACAAACGATATCATAGCATGTAGGATGGCTGCTAGCAAACGGAAATTGGTGTTTATCTTACCACTTTTCTATCTAATTCTGTTTCTCTATCGTCATAAGCTTCTCTTTTACAGACAAGCCGCCTGGATATATGATAACGCCACCTTCATTACCCGTTACACGATGATGTGGAATAATGATGGACAGCGGATTTTTCCCGATAGCGGCCACAACAGAACGCACTGCTTTGGGTCTGCCGATCGTCTCTGCTAAATCCAAACTTGATACACTTTGACCAAAAGGAATATCAGCCAGTGCTTTCCACACTTGAACTTCAAAAGGGGTTCCGTGCTGATCGAGCTTTAGTTCAAACGATTTACGTTTACCCTTTAGATACTCGTCCAGCTGCCACACTGCTTCCTTAAAAGGAGTTAGATCACGAACAAAATGATACTCTCCAATCCACGTTCTCGCCCATTGCTGCAGATGAGCTTCACGCACCGCATAATTACCAAAGTCCAGTCGTGCGAGGCCCTGTGGCGTTGCACATAATGTTAACTCTCCAAGGTCTGTCATCATCTCATGATAATAAATAGGCGTACCCGAATGGTTTGTAACCGTTGTTGGCTTCCAGGATACAGCCTGATCCGGAGTCTTACCTTCTATATGATCCGCCTCTGGGGCAGTTTCGTCATGTTGTTCACTAGAACTGCTGCTTAGTACAGCTTCACTATTGGTTTTTGCAGGAAGTTCAGCACCCAAACGTTCTCCCGCTTTTTGGATCATCGCCAGGACGGTCTCATGTTCTTCTCTTAAAGATGCCTTTGTTAGTGTGTTCATTACTTCGTCCCCTCCTATTTGGCCGAGTGCCCATGCGGCGGTTCCTCTCAGCTCAGGCCGCGGATCGCGCAGGAGCACTTCGCTCAATTTCGGTATAGCTGACTTATCTTTAAAATTCCCCAGTCCAATAACTGCATTACGCTGAATTGGTTTTTTACCTCGCCAAGCGGCAGAGGTGTGACCAAAACGTTCTTTGAATTCTTTATTGCTTAAATCAAGAATCGGTAACAATAACGGTTTTACAACCTCCGGGTCTGGCTCAAATTCAGGATGATGATTCCAGTTTTTTCCCTTGTTCTTAGGACATACAATCTGGCATGTATCACATCCATAAAGCCGATTCCCGATTTTTTTCATATATTCATCATCCAAAAATCCTTTGGTTTGTGTCAAGAAAGATATACATTTCTGAGCATTGAGCTGTCCCGGTCCAACCAAAGCGCCGGTAGGGCAGGCATCAATACATTTCGTGCATTCCCCGCAACCTTCCGTAACCGGTTCATCCGGTGTGAAAGGAATGTTCGTCACAAGCTCCCCAAGAAAAATCCAGGAACCGAGTGTAGGAGAAATGATGGCACAATTTTTGCCGCTAAATCCAATACCCGCTCGCTGGGAAACAGCACGGTCTACCAAAACTCCCGTATCAACCATGCTTTCAATGCGAGCTTCTGGTACTCTTTCCTTGATAAAATCCGAAAGTTTATCCATCGCTGCTCGAAGGACATGATGATAATCTTGTCCCCAAGATGAACGCGCCAAAATCCCTCTATATTTTCCCGGTTCTGACTTCGGTGGATCTTTCATCTTTGATGGATACGCAATGGCGATCGCAATCAGTGAAGCTGGTTTCGCATCATCTAAAGCAGGGTTGACCCGTTTCTCTATATCTCGCTCTTCGAACCCTGATTCATAACCTTTTGCCCGGTGCTCTTCTAAGATTGAACGTAATGAAACAAAAGGATCAGCGGCCGCAAACCCGATATCATCAATACCGAGTGACGGCGCTGCGGCAATAATTTCTTGCTTCAACCATTCGTAACGCCCATCTGGGCTCGGTACTGACTGTCCGCTAATCATACTCTCACCTCTAAGTTATATAATGTATGTTTCTGTCATACGTTGTATCGTTCAGAGTTTTTTCATACTCTCCTTAGGCCAAAAAATAAATTCAGCCTTTCCTACAATCTCATCTGCTATAACACTTCCGAATAAACGACTATCCTTACTCATCCCTGCATGGCGATTATCACCCATTACAAAGTAGTGATCCTCCTGGAGTTTGATCGGTCCAAAATCTGGATCTTCAATGATTGTATCCGTGTAAGACTCTTGTTGTGCTTCACCATTCACATATAATACATGATCCCGAATCTCAACGAGATCACCGGGAATCCCAATGACTCTCTTCACAAGAAACTCTTTACGGTCAGGTCCATTGCTTGGATCATGAAGCACAACCACATCTTGTCGCTGCGGCTGCTCAAACTCATATATGATCTTGTTTATAAATAGTCGATTTTGTTCGGTAAGAGTAGGCTGCATGGATTCACCCTTAACGATGGAAATGTTAAACACAAATAGGTTCAGAAGCAGCATAATGACTAAAGCGATGGCAATTGTTTTGAACCATTCCTTTAGCTCTCTTGTGATCGAAAAGCCCGAGGGAGATGGTTTCACCGGACGATCTTTTTTTTGCGGTACATGACGATTCATCCCTTAAGTCACCTCTATCATCTGTAGTGCCGTTTTTTATCTATATTCTATAAATGCCATATGAATAGAAAAGCATATCTCGGTTCCATTTGCAACGGAAGCCAAGATATGCCTGATATGATGAATATTAGTTCTATTTATTTGTGTCTATTATTTATGCCTGATTCTCTAGTTAGTTGTGGACCAGAATACTCAGATTCTGAAAAGCTTTCATAATCTGGTTGGCACCATATCCCATTGCCTCGTACAAAGGCATCGCTGCCTTGTTATGTTCATCACCTGCAACCCATACGCGGGTTACTTTGCGCTGCTGAAAACGTTTCTCCACAGCTTTAACCAAAGCTTTGCCCACTCCACGGCGTCTAGCATCTGGATGAATGGCAATACGATAAATATAACCTTGATTCTGATCGATAGTCCCAATTAATGCACCTACAAGTTCCCCGTCTTTCTCAGCAACCATGATTAGGTCCGAGTCCCAGGATAATTGTCTTGCAAAAGGCCCAATCGTGTTCTCGTAGCAATCTTCCGACAAAGCAACTTGCAGCAGCTCCGTCACGCGATTTGCGTCACTCAACTGAAAGGAACGAATGTTCATCTGTTAATCTCCCTTTTCGTTAACTTTAGTGAGGTTTTACAAAAAAGGCATCCCTTTTTACCCAAAACCCGATGATCACTTTTCTGTATGTATTTAGATACAATCAGAATATGTATTCAAATACAGGCAGAAAAACCGGCCAAGAGCCGGCTGGAACATCTGTCACGCCCATAAAGGCCAACTAGAAATGTTCAGGAAATATAATTACGACAAAAAACGAAAAGTATTTACTTCTTGGTCCATTAAACCACATTTTATTACAGAAAACACGCAATTTTTTTCTGAAAGCGCTTCATTTATAGCGTTTACATTTTTAGGCTTCCATTTCGGCCAACATCTGTTATCTGCGTTAGGTTATCTATCATATGATAATTTTACAATGTAAACTTCATGTAAATTATAAAGCCTTATATAACAACTTATTCAACAAAAATGTTGATTAAATACGCTGAATACGGTTTAATAGAAATGACGAGAGGTAATTCTTACATAGAGACTGTACCTTTCACTTAAAACTATTTTATTAGGAGGAATTTCATTATGGCATTCCAATTACCAGCACTTCCTTACGCAAACGACGCACTAGAACCACATATCGATGCTCAAACAATGGAAATCCACCACGATCGTCATCACAATACTTATGTAACTAACTTGAACGCAGCTTTGGAAAACGCTCCTGAACTTCAAGGTAAATCCCTTGAAGATCTGATCGCAAACCTTGACAGCGTACCTGAAAGCATCCGTACAGCGGTTCGTAACAACGGCGGCGGACATCATAACCACAGCCTGTTCTGGGAAATTATCGGACCTAACGGCGGCGGCGCTCCTACAGGTGCAATTGCAGCAGCGATTGACAGCGAGCTTGGCGGCTTTGATAAATTCAAAGAAGATTTCGCTAAAGCAGCAACAACTCGTTTCGGCAGCGGCTGGGCTTGGCTCGTTGTAGGTAAAGACGGCAAACTTGCAATTACAAGCACACCTAACCAAGACAGCCCTATTATGGAAGGACTGACTCCAGTTCTTGGTCTTGATGTTTGGGAACATGCTTACTACCTGAAATATCAAAACAAACGTCCTGATTACATTGCTTCCTTCTGGAATGTAATCAACTGGGATGAAGTAAATAAACGTTACGAAGCTGCGAAATAATTAATTTCCTAACTGTTCGAAACAGCCGCCTTGTTATAAACAAGGCGGCTGTTTTTATCAGGTTATGCTAAGCAATTGATTCTGCTTCGATGAGTTCATTATTTTGTCTGGTCCGATATAACTCATAATAATGACCACATAACTGCATCAAATCCTCATGAGTACCGGTCTCTACGATTCTTCCCTCATGAATAACAACGATTTTGTCGGCCTGCTGAATGGTAGACAAACGATGGGCTATTGCTACCGTTGTTCTTCCGTTCATAAGCTGCCGCAGCGCATCCTGTACCAAATGTTCCGATTCATTATCAAGTGAGGCTGTGGCTTCATCCAAAAGAAGAATGGGCGCATTCTTTAGAATCGCTCTAGCAATAGCAATCCGCTGACGTTGTCCTCCAGACAACTGGCTGCCTTTCTCCCCCACCTGCGTATCCAGTCCCTCAGGAAACTGCTCTATGAACAAATGAGCATTCGCATGTACTACTGCCTCCCTCATATCTTCCTCAGCAGCTTCCGGATTACCATATAAGATATTCTCACGAATGCTCCCTGTAAAAAGCTGAGGCTCTTGCGGTACAAGTGCATACAGGGCTCGTATTTCGTGTAAAGACATATCCGAATAGCTCACCCCATTCATACGAATGTCCCCTTGATCAGGACTATAAAAGCCGAGCAACAATCGGAACAACGTGCTTTTTCCACTGCCGCTTGCTCCTACTATTGCAGTGAACTTCCCATGTTCAATCTCTATACTGAAATGATCCAGCACCTTACGATCTGAATAGGCAAAATCGACTTGCTCAAGGGAAACACGAACTTCCTTCTCTCCATGGTTTCTCCTTGGTAACGATCCCCGTGTCTCCACTTCTTCTGGCTGCTCTTTAAGCACTTCCTGTATTCGGTCCGCCGCTCCTAGTGAAATCTGCAGTTCTCCCCAGGTAGAAGCAAATGTCGTGAATGGCATAATGACGTAGTTCATCAGCTGAACAAAAGCCATAAGACTTCCGATCGTAATTACATCGTCAGCTACAAGATAGGCTCCGTATGTTATGGCGAGGACAAAAGCCGAAAAACCGATCATATTCGATAAAGATTGCAAAATACTTGTGGTTGCGCCCAGCTTTATTTCCTGTTCTCTTACTGCTCTAGACTGGGTGCTGAATTTTTGATTAAAAATGGATTCCAGTCGAAATACTTTGAAAATTATACTCGCGCCTGCCACATCCTGCACAAAGGAGATCATGGTCCCCCACTTTTGCTGTGATACAGTTGATCTCTCCCGGATACTGCGCCCAAGCAGTACACCGCATAATAAAATAGTCGGTCCAATCAGCAAGGAGATTAATGCCAGCCGCCATTCAATGATGACGAGGTAGATAAAAGCACAGAGAGCCATAAGCGGATTTTTGATCAATTCAATAAGAGTATGACCGAGCGCACCGCCAATCGTCTTGTTGTCTGTCGTAATTCGGGACAGCAGGTCTCCTGAATGATGCTTGTCGTAGTAGGCTTGTGAAAGCCCTAGCATTTTACGAAAAGTCAGGGCACGGAGCTCATCCTGTACGTTTGCAGATACACGAGATTTTAAATATCCGTTCACATATTGATTAATACCCATGATGAGAATGAGTGCGATTCCGACGTACAGCAGAGGAAGAAATTTCGCCGTATTACGGGATACAGCCGTTTCTGTTAAGTTGCCAAAAAGCCATGCAATGGATAAATTCATCGTGATATCAATAACCGTTACTAGACCAAGCACCACATAGAAGTACCAATATTTGCGGATTAGACCTCTAAAAACAGCCACCTATACAGCTCCTTTTATCCTAAAGTTTGGATTTCCTTAATCACTTCTTTCACTTCTTTGCTTGCTTTTATTACTCCGAAATGCTGGATGTGCTTTACTGTGTCACGTACTAGTTCTACATCGACATCTTTAGCAAATACGAGTTGACCGATAAGACGAATCTCAATCTTTGTCTTTGACTCCCGTAACATTTCAAGATCGTGCCGATCATAAATCACCACACCGACTGCTGTTATTTTACGTGTTACATAATCCTGTATGTCCTTCCGATGCGCCTCAAGCTGATTCCGAATGGCTGTCCTGATAAAATCAGTCCGGTTTGAATAAAAGGCTTGATCTACCAACAAATCCATCTGACCTAAGTCTACAATCCCTACATTTACGGTCACTTTCTCGATTTTATCTTGATCATTCATCTCGGGGGAATTCCTCTTTTCCTAAATTTATACTCCGTGTGGAGTATGTATACCTTATTTTATAACATTTAATTCCATTATATTCAATCATTTTATTTTTTGAATATAAAAAGAAAAAGTCTGCTTCAACGAAGCAGACTTAGCGTAAGAAATATTTGTATTTTATAAGGCAAAATGTTCTTTAAGCAGTTTTAGGAATACATTCGGAAACGCCATGGTTTCCATATCGTTTGGCCCGATCCACTTATATACATATCCTTCGGTCTTATAAGTTTCGACCTGTTCTGCCACCATAGCAGGGCTTACCATGTGATCTGCTTGTTCACAGCGATACACTTGAAGATTCCAATGAATATGACTAAACGTATGTTCAGCAATCTTCCAGAACTCTTTCGGATTTATTGCGTAACCCTCTTCTAGTAGATGACCTTTCATCATGTCCATAGCTGGCTCATCCGGTACCTGTGAAGCAAGTCCGCCTGGCTCAGAAGCAAGTACATGCGGCAGCTCCCACATTCTAGCAAGCAGCCCGGTTTGCGGACGCTGACGAACGAGAATCTTACCTTCGTTTATTGATGTTCCTGTAACCAAGGCTGCAATACGCTGCTCTGGGCGAGGTGGTTTCGCTTTCTTCTTCACAGGCAAAGTATCTTCTCTGCCTTCGATCCGGCCTTTGCACATCTCCATCACAGGACAAGTCAGACAATGCGGTGATTTCGGTGTACATACAAGGGCGCCTAGTTCCATCAGCGCTTGATTAAAGTCACCTGCTCGTCCTTGCGGAATGAGCTCCGCTGCCAAAGTCTCCATTTTGACCCGAGTACTGCCTTTCATAATATCGTCTTCAATTAAGAAGTACCGCGACAATACCCGCATAACATTTCCATCCACGGCAGGCTCAGGCTGATTAAAAGCAATGCTGAGAATTGCACCCGCTGTATACGGACCTACTCCCTTGAGGTTAAAGACAGCATCCTTTTCATTAGGCACCTCTCCCCCATGGAGCTCAAGGACTTGCTTTGCTGCCGCTTGAAGGTTTCGTGCACGTGAATAATAACCAAGCCCTTCCCAGAGCTTCAGTACATCTTCCTCTGGCGCTTCGGCCAGATCCGTCAAAGTCGGAAAGCGAGTAATGAACCGTTCAAAATAAGGCTTAACGGTTTCTACCCTGGTTTGTTGAAGCATAATTTCAGATACCCAAATATAATAAGGGTTGCGATGGCGACGCCAAGGCAAATCCCGTTTATTCTGCATATACCAATTCAGCAGCTCAGTGCTGAAATATTGTTTTGCCATACGTTGATCCATTTCCTGTTTGTTCTCCCATCCTTGTTTCTACATCTATAGTAAGCTGCATTATTCTGCCGCTTTTTCTATTCGTTCTACGATCGCAAAAGCTGCGGCTACAGCGGGTTGATGTGAAATACTCAGATGAATAAGATACTCCTGTTCCCCGGTGAGATCAAGACGCTGCCAAGCATCCTCAGTTAATGAAACGATAGGTTTCCCCTTCTCATCAGGCAAAATTTCGAGATCTTGAAATCCAATCGTTTTTCCTATTCCGCAGCCAAATGCTTTTGTTATGGCTTCTTTAGCAGCAAAACGTCCCGAGACATAAGCCAGCTCATTTTTATTTCTTATAAAAAGAAGATCCTGCTCTTTTTTGGTCAGAAGCCTGTTAATAAAGGAAGTCCTTCGATCACTTTCTAAAATACGCCGAATTCGCTTCGTTTCCAGTACATCATTGCCGATTCCATAGATCATCTGAGATCACCACCCTTCTATATTAGGTCCAATCTATTGTAACAGTCTGACTCACGAGAATCTATGTTCTAGAGATGACAAAAACCCCCGTTTCCGGCATAAGCCAGAAATAACGGGGGCAACATATACGTAAGACACTCCGTATCGTAATTATTCGTAATGTATTAAATACCTGGAATCGCGTTACGTTTATGGCCAGTACGTCGATAAGCTGCTTCGAGCTTCTCTTTTGCTTCAGCAGGAATTTCTTTTCCTTCCAGATAGTCGCTGTTATCCTCATAGGAAATTCCGAGTTCATCCTCATCTGTTTGGCCTTCCCATAGTCCTGCTGTAGGTGCCTTATTAATAATTTCATCAGGTACACCAATATGAGCAGCAACCTGGCGAATCTGACGTTTATTCAGACTGGATAGCGGAGTGATGTCAACTGCACCATCTCCCCATTTTGTATAGAAGCCGGTAATCGCCTCTGACGCATGATCTGTACCCACAACGAGCAGATTCATTTCGAAAGATAATGCATATTGCATGACCATCCGTGTTCTAGCTTTTACATTTCCTTTGCCCTGCGGTGACATATGACGAGACATCCCCATATTTTTGAAACCATGCTCCACTTCAAGTGCGATTTCATTTACTGCTTCTTCAATATTCGTTTCCACTGTATATTTAAGGTCAAATGCTTTCGCTGTAGCATAACTATGTTCAATATCCGATTGTTCACCGTAAGGTTGAAATACGCCGAGCGTTTTGTATTCTTCCCCTGTTTCCTTCGTGAGTTCGTCAGTAGCTTGTTTACATAGTCCAGCTGCAACTGCACTATCAAGTCCGCCGCTAATCGCAATGAGAAGTCCCTTCGTATGTGATTGTTTTACATAGTCCTTCAGAAAATCCACACGTTTACGAACTTCTTCTTCCGGATTAATGCTTTTCTTCACTTTTAATTCAGCAATGATCTGTTCTTGTAAACTCATCATCCACACCTCGGTTTCTCCATGATATTTATAGGCAATAAGAAAAGAAAAAGCCAAAACGCCCCAAGCGCATTCGGGTTTTAACCGAAAACCTAGGGGCGTTATGTAACTGACTATTTGCAGTAACGATTAAAAGCGTCTGTCAGATCAGCTGCAATCTCTTCTGCAGAACGGTTTTCCACCTGATGACGTTCGATAAAGTGTACAAGTTCCCCATCCTTGAGCAGGGCTATAGAAGGAGATGATGGTGGGTACGGAGCAAAAAACTCACGCGCTTTTGCAGTTGCTTCCTTATCTTGACCTGCAAACACGGTGAATAAGTGATCCGGTTTCACCTCGTTTTCCAGTGCTTTAGCAACTCCTGGACGTGCCTGACCTGCTGCGCATCCGCATACAGAATTGACAACGACCAGTGTTGTTCCTTTTGCTTCTGGCAAATTCGCTTCTACTTCTTCAGCAGTGCGAAGTTCCTTTATACCAAGGTTTGTAAGTTCATCCCTCATTGGCTGAACCATATCTCTCATGTATTGATCAAAAGACATAGACATGTTTTATTCACTCCTTATGAATATCTGTATATTAGATTAATCACTGTAAAAATCGATGCTAACCTTATTATACATTCATAAGTTGTGAACGCAAGGGAGGATGAACGCTCATCAAACAGATGGATCCCCTTCATAGATACACAAGGATTTGAATCTTTTTGCAACCTAGGTTGCAGGGAAATTGTCACCTTGCAGCTTCTTGTCAGTTACTTGACCTTTAGAATGGCTCTTTTTGTTGGATTCCTTTTGAAGCTGTTGTTGTTTAGAATCATTTTTTGACACAGGGAATCCCTCCTCTCTTCGTCACAAAGTTATCTATTATGCTTAAGCCACACACCTAAAGCATGATGGCAAACTTATTATGACTCTGAATAAGGATTTTTATCCCCTCTTAACTTATGCCCCTAAGTTCTTATGTATTGATACACGAATCTGCCCTTGATTAAACAGGCCGCCATTTTATTAATTTTTAAAAATCACATGAAAAGTAGTGCCTATCCCTTCTTCGGATTCGATTCTGATGATTGCATTATGTCTTTCGGCGATGCCTTGGCATAAAGATAAACCAAGTCCCGTTCCTTCTGATTTGGTTGTAAAGAATGGTTCGAAGAGTTTATTTTGCGTTTCAAGGGGAATCCCTTGGCCGCTGTCACTTACACTGAGTCTCACATCACCCTCGTCCAATGCCGTACTAATGATCAGCGTTCCTTTATTCCCCATCGCTTCCATTCCGTTTCGTGCCAAGTTCAGTATCAGCTGCTTAATCTCCTTTGGATCAACAAATTTGCTTGGAATATCGTCATCTAATGTAACTTCTATGGTTTGACCTCTCATGTTCGCATCTGCGAGCAGTAAAGGGGTCAGCTCCTTAATGATATGATGGAGATGAACTTCTTCTTTTTCAGAAGCATGATTCTGAGCTAAAGAAAGAAAGTCATTAATAATACTGTTTGCACGATCTAATTCATCCATCACAATATGGTAATAATGATCAAGAGACCGGGGACTCTTCTCCCTAAGCAGCTGAAGAAATCCTCTGACTACAGCCATTGGATTACGCACCTCATGTGTAATACTGGCTGCCATTTGACCGACAACACCAAGCCTTTCTACATGGGCAAGCTCATTTCGAAGTTTCTCCAGTTCCGTTATATCCTGAAGAACCATTGATGATCCGATCATTCTTCCACTAATCGGGTTTTTAACGGGAGATATGGTAGTGAAATAGGTGTTAGTTCCTACTCTCAGGTACTCAGAGGTGATCTCACCGGTTTGGCTTGCACTCCGAATTCGCTCGGTTACACGCAGTCCATGTTCAATACCAATGATGGCTTCAATTCGCCTTCCAATCATTTCTTCAGGGGAATTCGGCATAAATTCCTTCGTCTTCATCTGAGTAAGCATTCGTGTATTGGCATTGACAATATTCCCTTCGATGTCAAATGCAACCACCGACACAGGTACGGTATTTAATAAATGTTCATTCATATCTAATTGATGACGATATTCTTTCCAGCGTATTTCAAGTTCAGCAGCAAAGCTGTGATACACCAAAATTTTTTCCATTAAATGAATAGCAGCTAGAAAGACAAGCAGTGAGGAAAAAATGTATAGCGATGAATAGAGCGCATATTCAATCTGTTCTGTCCGCTCTAAATTATTATATTTCCACAGAACAATTCCATAACAAGGAATCGTGTAAGCAAACCAAATCATCGTAAATATTTTCTTTTTACTGGATAGACTTGCTTTTTTAAAATATTTTACGAACAATAACATAATAGGATAAAGTAAAGCGCCTGATCCTAAAAAGATAGCGGGTTCTGTCCAATAATCGGAGATAAAAGAGAAGGCTAACATCGAGATGATAGAGACTAAAATCCCAATCGGATAGGATCCGTACAAGATGGATAAGGTGACAGGTATTAAACTTAAGTTCAGATATATCTTATCTAATAAGACAGATGAAAAAAGAAAACATAAACAAAGCGTAATAAGACAAGAGAGCAGTAAACTACGCTGGATCTGCACTGACGACGATACTTTTTTCATCTCCTGAAATTCGGTCCCGAGTCGCCCTAAAAACAGGAAAAATAAAAGCGGAGTTATACCAGCAAGCAGGACTTGCAACAAAATACCTTTGACCGCTAACATGGGCTGTTATTCCTCCTTCGCGCACCGTTACCGAAGCACATCCTTATGTAACCTGATTAAAACACAGCAGTCATTATTTTACAATATTTTCTGTGTGTAGATACGCAAGATTACCGATATTCATCAAGTTCTTTTCTCTTTATTTCAAAATAAACACAAATTACGACATCGTTTCGACTTCATGTCATGGTTCTGATACGATAGATAAGAGACCCACCCTGAGACCTATAACAGGGTTTTGAATTCGTAATAAGGTATAGAAAGAGGTTAATTCATACAATGAATGTAAATGTAATTGTGATTGGCGGAGGACCATCCGGTCTTATGGCTTCTGTTGCAGCGGCGGAACATGGGGCTTCCGTTCTTCTTATAGATAAAGGTAATAAACTTGGACGGAAACTTGGAATTTCCGGCGGTGGACGTTGTAACGTAACCAATGCCAAAGAACCAGACGAGCTGATCCGCCACATACCAGGAAATGGAAAGTTTTTGTATAGTGCTTTTCAACATATGGATAACAGAGGAATTATGCGGTTCTTTGAGGATTTGGGCATTGCTTTAAAAGAAGAAGACAACGGAAGAATGTTCCCGGTATCAGACCGGGCCAAGACGGTAGTGGATGCACTGATCGGCAAAGCAACCGCTCTCGGGGTAAAGATGTATACAGATACACCCGTGTCCGAAATTGTGTATGAGGATCAGAAGGTTGCTGGGGTGAAACTCGCATCTGGTAAGATGATTCATTCGGATGCGGTCATTGTCGCGACGGGAGGAAAATCAGTACCTCAAACCGGTTCTACTGGGGATGGATACCCATGGGCTGAAGCTGCGGGTCATACTATTACAGAGCTATATCCTACTGAGGTGCCTATTGTTTCAGGCGAGCGTTTTATTCAGTCCAAAGAACTGCAAGGCCTGTCTTTATCGGGCGTTGCCCTCTCGGTTCATGATGCAAAAGATAAAGCCATTATTCGTCATGAAGGAGATATGATATTTACTCATTTCGGCTTGTCAGGACCTGTAGCTCTACGATGCAGTCAGTTCATTCGCAAAGTACAGAAGAAAACAGGTTCACATCAGGTAACGATGAAGCTTGATCTCTATCCCTCGAAATCTCTTGGAGAAATGACGCAAGAACTAAAGCACAAACTTGAACAGGAACCGAAAAAAGCGATCAAAAACTCGCTGAAGGGAATCGTTCCCGAGCGGCTTATCCCCGTAATCCTGACAAAGGCAGAGATTGAAGAAGATACGACATATCACCACCTTCCTAAAGGCGCGCTTGAAACCCTTGCGAATTTAATAAAAGGTTTTCCTATTGTCGTAACAGGAACTCGTTCACTTGCCGAAGCGTTTGTGACGGGAGGCGGAGTAAACTTAAAAGAAATATACCCGAAAACAATGGAATCTAAGCTCATGCAAGGTCTTTATTTTTGCGGAGAAATTCTTGATATTCACGGCTACACCGGAGGATATAATATCACCGCTGCCTTCTCCACTGGATACACCGCAGGTAAACACGCTGCAGAACAAACTACTGGAGCATAAGCAGATATAAACGATCTATTAGAGCTATGCACATACAAAAAAGCGATCATTGCGGAATGATCGCTTTTTTTGTATAGTCACGCTTTTACACTACCCGAAAAGCCGCCGTAGGCTGCCCCAAAATCATCATGGTCCGTACTGTAATTACGTTCCTCTTCCAAGAAGTTATCTCCGAAAGGATTGTCGCTCCGTCCAGATAAATAAGCTTCATCTAAATCTTCATTAACCGTATGGGCCGGAATGGACAGGTATGCGAATTCGGTATCATCTTTAGCATCGAAACTTGGAGTAATCCCCTCTCGATTGCCGTTCTCATCCTGTATCTTTCCTTCAAATACTTCGATGATTTCAAGAGCTGTCGTAATGTCCTGTTGCTCTATTTTTACATCCATAAGACCTGATCCGAGCATTTCTGGTTTATATCCTAGCTCTAGTAACGTTTCAAACGCTCCGCGAGCTTTTGTCTGATCAGGAAACTGAATCATGATTGCAGGTTCCTCCACGTCGCTCATCCTCTCTTCATCATATCTAGAATTCAAGAATGCCTGTCACGCTGTTTCTTAGTATGCCGATGTTAGAGTCTATTTATGAAAGATGAAGAGAAAAATATCTTAGATAGATTATGGAGTTAAAGTACAGATAAATAATTCCTTACTGATCTTCGTCAGTAACAGGTTCAGGCGCTGCATTCCGCAGACCAGCAGTAACGAGAAAAGCAATAACGGAAATGATCATCATAATAACGAAAAGCGAATGTAAACTGAGTTCGAGCACATTTTGCAGCATCATCTTCAAATGATCTGGCATAGAAGCCGTACCATGCGGAGCAAGGATTTGATTGATATCCGCTTGTGTGATGCCTTGCTGGGCCAGATGATTCTCTTCAGAAAGAGCGGCAATTCGCACATTTAACCAAGTACCAAACGCAGCAGCTCCGATGGTTTGTCCTAACGTACGTGTAAAAGTATTCAACGCTGTAGAAGCTCCTCTTTGACGATGACCCACAGAAGACTGTGCAATAATCGTAAACACGGTAAAAGAAAATCCAAATCCAATACCATAGATGAAAGTATATACGTACATCACCCATTCTGGTGTGCTCGCTGCCACAAATAGTAAACCGACCGAACCGATTACAATAGCCGTAAGTCCAATCAATGTAGTTTTACGTGAGCCCAGCCGCACAAGAAGCCTGCCTGCAATGATCCCTCCGATTAACCATCCAATTGACATCGGTGCGAGCATTAAACCGGAAGAAGTCGCATTTCCTCCGCGCACTCCTTGTACCCACAGGGGAAGGTAACTCGAAAGACCAATAAGCAGAGCGCTGATGAGCATGCCAGAAATATTAGATAAGGTAATATCCCGAATACGGAATAGACTCAGTGGAACAAGCGGTTCCTCTGCTTTACTCTCGATATAAACAAATAAGATCAGAAAACTTATCGCACCAATGAGTAGAAGAATAATAAACGGTGAGGTCCATGCGTAAGACTGACCGCCGAGCGTGAGCACAATCAATAACGAAGTAATCCCAATAATAAAGGTAGCCGCACCAGCAAAGTCGATTTTTGTATTTCGTTTTACTACTTCTTCTTTAAAGTACTTCGCAACAAACCACATCGCTAGAAGACCAAAGGGAATATTAAATCCAAATATCCACTGCCAGCCGAGGTAATCAACAAAATAACCGCCGATTAATGGTCCGACTAACGAAGAAATTCCCCATACCGAACTAATCAATCCCTGCACCTTGCCGCGTTCTTCAATACTGTAAATGTCGCCGATAATCGTAAACGTCACAGGAACTACAGCCCCGGCTCCAATCCCCTGAATGGCACGAAAAGCAATCATACTTTCCATATTTACAGCAAAACAACATAAGATACTTCCTAATAAAAACAAAGCTACACCGATTAGAAACACAGGTTTTCTGCCATATAAATCGCTAATTTTACCAAAGATCGGGGTGCTGACCGCCATCGTCAGTAAGTAGGACGTAAAGATCCAGCTTAGCAGCGAAACATCGCCAAGGTCACTCACGATGGTCGGTCCTGCAGGTCCAATCACAGTCCCTTCAATTGCAGACAAAAATGTGGCCAGCAGCACACCGATTAAGATGAGGCCACGGCCATTTATTTTACTTGTATTCGTCATGAAAATTAATACCTTCTTTCCTTTGTTTGCTCTTCACGCAAACCTATTCCATATTACCATTCCCTTACTTCCCATGGAAGAAAGCAGCTTCATTTATTCACCGGAAATAATTTGAAGTGTTTTTGGTATTTTATTTTCTCAAGTACTTCCATTCTTCAAACAAAAGGGAGTGCATCTGCATATCCTTATAACCTGTAGATGTATATTGCAGCTGTCGAAGAATCCCTTCACAGGTAAATGACAGGGATGAAAGCAGCTTGGCAGAAGCATCATTACGAGGATCAACTAAAGCCTCTATACGGTTTAATTCCATTGTAGTAAACCCGAAATTCAACACTTTGGTTACCGCTTCTGTCATGAATCCTTGCCGCCAGTGCGAAGAAGCCAGTTCATATCCAATCTCGCCACGGAAAGCACCTTCAAGCTGCCAATTGTTAAATCCGCAGCTGCCAATAATTTTACCACTGCTCTTTTCAATAATAGCAAAGCGGAAACCTTCCTCATTCTGCGAGCACTCATCGAGGAGTTCAATCATTTCCTCAGCATCCTCTTTGCTGTGCATGGACTCAATATTCATATATTTTGTGACGGCTGGATCAGACCATACCTGGAAAATCGCTGCGCTATCCTGCTTCTGCAGCTTTCTCAGCCACAATCGTTCTGTATGTAATTCAGGGAGGTGTCCTGAGCATCTATACATGTTAATTCCTCCTATTCATCCTTTCTGAAGTAAAACGGCTTGTTGCTCTAGTCATCTAATCACAGGAAGAAAAAGAAGACAAGTGGTTAATCATAGGTACCGGGATATCAGACATAAATCAAGGGGTATACTACGGTCAGTATCCATGGAAGGAGGAACGACCCACGATGTATCAAATTGCTTTCATTTTACTTTCCTTCTTACTCTTAGTTGAAGGACTTCTTACGTATACTTTTAGAAAAATGATACGTATGAAGGTACGAAGTGAAGATTATTTGTTCTCCATGCTTGAAAAGGCAGGTGTCTATCACCGCTCTGCCTATGATGAACTGGCTAAAGAAGATGTATGGATTAAAAGCCAAGATGGTCTTAAGCTCCATGGCGTCATAGTCGAACCCAACCCTTCTTCCCATCGCTGGATTATTATAGTGCACGGTTACACCGCTTCTCACTCCATATCAACGCAGTACATTACGATGTTCTCCGAGCTCGGGTTTAATTTACTGCTCGTTGATCAGCGGAGACATGGAAAAAGTGAAGGCATCTATACAACGTTTGGATACAAAGAGAAGTATGATGTAGCAGCTTGGGTGGATTTTTTATACGAACGCGTTGGTCAGGACTGCCTCATCGGTCTGCATGGACAATCTTTAGGCGGCGGTACGGTTCTCGAATATCTGTCCATTGCAAACCCCTGTGTAAAATTTGTGATTGCCGATTGTCCTTACTCCGATCTGACTGAACTTATGAAGTATCAGATTAAACGAGTGAAACTTCAAGCTTTTCCCTGGTTTTATTCGATCATGCATCGACGTGTACTAAAAAGAGCCGGTTTTCGGATAGAACAGGTATCGCCGCTGCGCGCTGTAGAAGAAAGTGAGCTCCCTGTCATGTTTATTCACGGCATAGAGGATCGATTTGTTCCTACCTATATGAGCGAAGATTTATTCACCCATAAAATCGGATACAAACGTATATTATTAGTGGAAAAAGCAGAGCACGCTAATGCTTATATGACCAATCCATCCTTATACCGTACGGAAGTTATGCATTTTGTTAATGAGATTTTGTATAGAGAAGAAAATCTCGTATGTAAAGAAATAACCCATAACGCTCATCCCGCTTATTCTTCCGAATCAGCCAAGGGAGTAGATCCACTTACTCCACTAGAAGCTTAGTACGTCCTTGCATCGTCCTTTTTAATTCATGAATCAAAAAAAGAAAAAGCGCGTGAGCCCCTTTATCCATAGAGGTGCACGCGCTTTTTCTTTTTCTTATCATATGATGGATGGGAACGAACTAGACAGTTTCTGTTTCAACAACCTCTGCCGTGACCGATCCAAGCAGGGTACGAACTTCTTTAAATTCTGCAATTCCTGCTCCTGTGATACTAAATTTATCATCGTGAGAAGTCAGGAAATTTTCTTGTGTAAGTCTCTCCAGCTCTTGTTTCACTTCACGCTCACCTACTCTGTAACCTTGTGTTTCAAGTTTGGTGAGTACGCCAGTTACCGTCAAATCTTCACTTTGAGCCATGTGAAGCATGTGGATCCGGATAAATAAATTTTGTGTATCTGCAAGCATATAATAACTCCTCTCTGTGATTAAAATAGCCTACCAACATAGAATGATATCCATTGTATATTTTATAAAACTTCCTTCGTTTACTTCATCATTACCCTTGCTTACGTGAGATCAATCACATACAATTAATTAGATATAATAATGATTTTTGCTCATTATACACATGTGAAACATAATACTAGCGACTTCTGGAAGGGGATTACACATGTCATTTCAAACCACTGCCTACGAAGGAACACGGGAGGAACAATACAATACCGTCCTCAGTCAGTTAAAAGGCTTAATCTATGATGAACCTAATGCAATAGCCAATATGGCAAACGCTTCTGCTTTGCTTAATGTATTTTTAACAGATATCAACTGGGTTGGATTTTATATTTATGATGGTAAGGAACTCGTTTTGGGGCCTTTCCAAGGTCTTCCTGCTTGTATTCGTATTGGTATAGGAAGAGGCGTATGCGGAACTTCCGCTGAGCAGCTCCGCACGATACGGGTGGAGAACGTGAATGAATTCCCTGGACATATCGCTTGTGATGAAGCAACCAAAAGTGAAATTGTCGTTCCTATTGTGAAAAATGGAGAATTGTTCGGTGTACTGGATATAGACAGCCCCCATTTATCCCGTTTTGACCAAGCAGATCAGGAATTTTTGGAACAGTTCGTGGAAATTTTATCAGCACAGCTATAAGATAAATAGAGCGTTAAAAAAAGGCACCTCGAGATTGTTCTCAAGGTGCCTTTTTTATAGAATCACACTCACTCCAGTTCCCGATCTGCTAACACGAGCATACTGTCGCGCATATACTCTGCCATTCCCGGATGGTAACGATTATATATCTCCCTATACTGTATCTTTTCCACGTAAAGATCTGCCAGGCCTTTATATATCGTTGCCGTCGGAGTATAAAATTGTTTAACCCAATCTAAATGCATTCGTACCGTTCTTTGTACTTCCTCACTTGCAGGTGTCAGTCCCCTCTCCATCGCCTGTTGGAGCTGTTCATTAATCATATCCAGCGTCTCCTGGGATGATAAATATTCTTGCTGCACCAGAGTAGTAGAGTTACTTAACTCCATCTCAATTTCTCTTGAGGAGCGGTTTGGCACCTTTTTTTCACTTCGTTTCTCCTCGCTGAAACCTCTAAATAAATGATCAGGTTCGACCTCCTTATGGAGTTCTAAAGACTCAATCGTTTCATCTACAGACTGAATTAACGTATGAATTCGAGAAGATTCCCTGAGTAAATGTAGACGATGATCATGCAATCTACCCAGTAGTTCCTTCGGTTCCGATTGCATTCGTTCTTTAATTTGATTAACGGACAAAGACCGTTCCCGGTATAACATAATCTGCTGAAGCGCAAGCAAGCTATCATATCCATATATCGGTGAATGATCTAAGTCCCCGTGTGATTCGAGTAAACCTTCTTCCTCATAGGAAGTTAACGTCTCTTGATCCACTCCTGTAAAAGAGGAAAGATCATCTAATGTATACTGCAACGCTCACACCCCCTTCCTGCTGTTTTTGATTTGTAATGATTGTTTATTCTCGGTGATTTTCTATGGGATTAAGTACATTTGAACGTACGAACTTCTCATTTTACTATATATGGTTAGTTACCCATTCTGCTCAAAATGAACCTAGTTATAAGAAAATTAACATGAAACAGCGTTCTAATTTCGATGAATAACGACAAGTTTCAGTTCAGTCATTGCATCCAGAGCATATTTGATACCTTCCCTGCCGAATCCACTTTGTTTCACACCCCCGTAAGGCATATGGTCTACACGAAAAGTAGGAATATCATTAATCATCACACCACCCACCTCGAGTGTATCTGCTGCTTCCATCGCATTATTTATGTTTTGTGTGAAAATACCAGCTTGAAGTCCATACATAGAATCGTTCACCAGCTGGATCGCTTCTGTTATAGAGCTCACGCTATGAACTACCATGACCGGTCCGAATACCTCCTGACAGGAAACTTTTGCAGAAAGCGGAACATGGGTTAGAATGGTAGGTTTAAGCACCCGGCCTTCCAATTCTCCGCCAATCACTACTTTCGCCCCCTCTGCCTTTGCTTCCTGAATCCAGTCCCTTACTCGCTGTGTATCTTCCTCTGTAATGAGCGCCGATACATCCGTATTTGGGTCCAAAGGATCGCCTGTACGCAGCTTAGAGACTTTCTCAGCTAAAAGTTTGGTAAAAGTATCGGCAACCTCTTCATGCACATACACTCGCTGCACGGAGATACATACCTGACCTTGGTAAGAGTAAGCACCGGCTGTCACCCGATCTGCAATGGCTTCTAGATCTCCTGGTTCTTTATCAATAATGACCGCAGCATTCGAGCCAAGTTCAAGTGTCACCCCTTTTAACCCTGCTTTCTCCCGAATTCCAGTTCCGACTTTTGGACTGCCCGTAAATGTTATATGTTTCACACGCGGGTCAGTAACTAGCATGTCCCCAATCATTTTTCCATTACCGCTGACTACCTGAAGTGTACCTTTGGGCAAGCCTGCTTTTTCAAATAGTTCCGCAATCAGGTAGGCCGACAAAGGTGTCTGTCCTGCAGGTTTTAACACGATCGTATTCCCAGCTGCGATGGCAGGTCCAAGCTTATGTGCAACCAGATTCATCGGAAAATTAAATGGCGTGATCGCTCCGACCACACCGACAGGTTCTTTTACCGTGTAAGCAATCCTTCCCTCACCGCCAGCTGCTGCATCCATAGGGATCGTCTCGCCCTGAATTCGTTTTGCTTCTTCTGCTGCAAAACGATACGTTTCAATCGTCCGATCCACCTCAGCCTTTGCTGCCTTGAGAGGTTTTGCAGCCTCTTTAGCGATTAGCTCTGAAGCTTCCTCTTTCCGCTCTTCTAAAAGCTCTGCAACTTTAGCAAGGATGGAAGAACGTTCGTGTGCAGGCATCTTACGCATCACTTTAAAGGCCTCCACTGCACCTTCAACTGCCTCCTCTACATCTTGTTCTGATGCAATAGCAACTTGTGCGATCGTCTCTTCACTGTAAGGTGAAAGGAGTGTTGTATAGGATTTTGCTTCTCTCCATTGTCCGTTAATATATAAATGCTGTAATAACATCTTATGACCTCCCGTCGAATTAGTAGTTAAGATGATCTATGAAAAAAAAGACTTATATAATTGTTATCTCTTATAAAGTAATATCCCGCTGACAGCAATTAAAACAATAATCACTAACATTTTTCGCCCATGTTCCTGTGTGTAGAATATGAATTATCTCATGAAAACTACGAGGGAACCGTAATTTGGTAAATAGACAAACATAAAACGAACCTAAAAAAAAGCCTCATCCAGTAAAAAGGATGAGGCTTCATTTTAAAGCGTAAATAGGTTGCTATATAACTGCTCAAGCAGGTTCTTTGTATCGCAAGATACGCATAGCGTTCAGTACAGCAAGAACAGTCACACCCACATCAGAGAAGACAGCTTCCCACATGGTTGCTATCCCAAATGCACCGAGGATGAGGAAAATTGCCTTAACACCCAGTGCAAAGATGATATTTTGCCACACAATAGCTCTGGTCCGTTTCGCAATACGAATCGCCGTTGCGATCTTAGAAGGTTCATCCGTCATGATGACAATATCAGCAGCTTCGATCGCCGCATCCGACCCAAGACCTCCCATCGCAACACCCACATCAGCCTGAGCAAGAACAGGCGTATCATTAATGCCATCACCAACAAACATCACTTTCTCTTTCGAATCTTTTGAAGCAGTAATCCGTTCCATCTGTTCCACCTTATGCTGTGGAAGCAGTTCTGCATGCACCTCATCTACTCCAAGTTCCCTCGCAACAGATTCGGCAACGGAGCGCACGTCCCCAGTAAGCATCACTGTTTTATGGATCGAGAGGGAACGAAGATCATCCAGCGCACGGGCAGCATCTGCCTTGATTCGGTCAGAGATAACAAGATGACCTGCATACGTATCATCAACTGCCACATGAATAACTGTACCGTATGCTGCTGCATCCTCATAGGCAATTTCTTGCTGTTTCATGAGTTTCGTATTCCCTGCAAAGATGATATGATCATCCACCCTGGCCCTAATTCCATAACCTGATAATTCCTCATAATCTGTAACCCGCTCTTCTTGAAGCGCTTCTTGATATGCTTTCCGAATAGATGCCGCGATCGGATGATGGGAATGCAGTTCTGTATAAGCCGTATATTCTAATAGTTGTTGTTTGGCATCCTCTTCCGAACTAGCAGAAGCAAGAAACTTACGAGAAGGATAAATTCCGGATACTTCAAACACTCCCTCGGTAAGAGTTCCCGTTTTATCAAATACGACTGTCTTTACTTGACTCAAAGCTTCGAGATAATTCCCACCTTTCACAAGTACACCTGCTTTGGACGCCGCTCCAATGCCTCCAAAAAATCCAAGCGGAATGGAAACAACAAGTGCACAAGGACAGGAGATAACAAGAAAGATCAGCGCCCGATAGAGCCAATCTGAGAATTCAGCACCATTGATCACAAGCGGTGGGATGATGGCTAACAACAGGGCTACAATGACGACAATCGGAGTATATACCCTTGCAAATTTATTAATAAATGTCTCCGTAGGTGCTTTTTTGTTTGATGCATTTTGGACAAGATCCAGAATTTTCGATACCGTGGACTCACCGTAAGATTTGGTTACTTCTATTTTTAGAACACCATTCAGATTAACAAAACCACTCAGCATCTCACTGCCCGGCTCTGCTTCTCTAGGAAGAGACTCTCCTGTCAGCGCAGAGGTATCGAGCATAGAGGTCCCTGATATCACGATTCCATCAAGCGGTACCCGCTCTCCGGGTTTCACAATAATGACATTCCCTATTTCGACTTGTTCAGGTGAGATTTTACGAGTGCCTTGGTCTGTCTCCACGTTTGCATAGTCCGGCCGTATATTCATTAATGACTGAATGGACTTACGTGAACGGTTCACAGCAAGACTCTGGAACATCTCTCCGATCTGATAAAACAACATGACAGCGACAGCTTCGGGATATTCCCGAATTGCAAACGCGCCCAACGTAGCAATGGACATCAGGAAGAATTCATCAAATACCTGACCTCTGGCTATATTGCGAACGGCTTGCCATAAAACATCACCGCCAATCAGCAGATAAGCAAGCACAAACAAGGAGACCTCGGCCCAGCCACCCATCGGCAGCAGTGCTGCAAGAACAGCAAGTACTGTCCCTGCACCAAGCCGTACAGCAACTTTACGCATTTGGGCTGAACTATGATCATGACTATGTCCTTCATGCCCGTCCGCTTCGTCGTGGCTATGATCATGTCCGTGGTGATCATGGGCATCATGATTATGGACATGTTGATCTTTTCCACTCTCTTTTTGACGGCTTCTCTCTCCTACGACGGAAACTTTAATATGTGAATCGAGCTGCTTAATTTTACGTTTTGCTTCTGTAATGACATCTTCTTCTGTCTCATCTTCTACAGTTAGAATCATTTTACATGTTGCAAAATTAACTGTTGCAGAAGTGACTCCTTGCAGTTTACTAACCCCATTCTCAATCTTCATTGCACAGTTCGCACAGTCAAGACCATCCAAAAGCAGTTCATATTTTACTTGTTTGGTTTCATTACTCACGCTCTGTCATCTCCTCTGACTTCCCATGGAAATCGTTAAAAGTAATATATGAGCAACTGTTCATATGTTTATGGATTTATTATATGCACCTGTCAAAGATGAAGTCAATGATACTTGGAGCAAAAAATATATATTTATACACTTCCCCTTATTTTGGCTATAATAAAACAATATAAGAGGCGGTGAAACACATGGAAAATCAAAAAATAATACCGATCGAAGATTGTGATGCAACATGCTCTGGTTCGGATACATCACTAGATAACCTTAGAAACTCCTTGCTTGATAAAACAACGTCGGTACAAATGGCTGACTGGTTTAAGGCATTTAGTGATCCGACCCGCCTTCGTATTATTGATGCATTATTACAGAGAGAATTATGCGTTCATGATCTCACAGTACTTTTGGATATGGGACAATCCGCCATTTCTCATCAGCTTCGTTCCCTGCGCAACATGCGTATCGTGAAGCGGCGCAAAGAAGGAAAAACTGTATATTATTCGCTCGACGATGGACATATTGAACAAATCTTCATCCAGACTCTTCAGCATATTAAACACGAGTAACATCGGTTTACCTTCTTCAAAAATAAAAAGAAGCATTCATGCAGTTAAAGTCTGCAAGAATGCTTCTTTTTATTTTATATCCTGATCGTAGAGCCCCGAACCATCCCTGAACCAATGGAACAGATGGGTGAAGAGCACTTTGAGAACGGCATAACCGGGTACGGCCAGCAAAATCCCAACCACTCCAAACAAATTCCCTGCAGTCAGAATGACAAAGATAATGGTAATGGGATGCACTTTAAGCGATTTTCCCATAATCTGCGGGGATATGAATTTCCCTTCTATCAGTTGAACAATCGTCCAAACGGCGATCATTTTCAGCAGCATCACCGGCGAAGTAAAGGCGGCAACGAGAAGCGCAGGTGTGATCGCGATTGCCGGTCCGAGATAAGGCACAATACTCGTAAAGGCAGCAATCACAGCAAGGATGAGCGCATAATCAAGACCGATAATGACATAGCCAATATACAGCAGAACACCAATACAGAAACTCACGATAATCTGCCCGCGAATATACGAGCTGATCTGATGATTGGATTCCGAAAGAATTCGAGTTGTCCCTGGCCGCATCTTTGTTGGCAGGAAGGCCAACAGATAATTAGGCAGTTTTTTGCCGTCTTTTAATAAATAGAAAAGAATAAACGGCACGGTGACAATGGTAAGCACGGTCTCTGTTAGGATTCCTAAGAAACCGCCAATTCCTGAAAAAGTGGTATCAAGAATAGTGCTCGCCTGTTTAGATAAGTCCTGAATGATGCTATCCAAATCGAAATTAACAGCGCTTTGAATCTGTGTCAGGTACTGACTTCCAATAAACTGTTCAAACTGAAAGGCTACATTCTCATAATATCTTGGAAAATTAAGAATTAAGTCCTCAATCTGTTGCCGTACAACGGGAACGACCGCAAGGATTACAATCGTAATAATAGCCGCAATTAGAAGATATAAGATCAGAATCGAATATACCCTTTTTAAACCTCGGCGTTCTAATATGTCCACCAACGGATTCAGTAAATAATACACTACACCTGTTAATAAAATCGGTATCACAATGGTCCTAAGCAAAACTTCTAAAGGCCGAAAAACGAATGAAACTTTGGTAAAGACCATAATATTGAGACCGATCAATAAGATGATCAACAAAAAAAGAACAAATTTATTATTGAGAAATAAACGCTTAAATCTGTCTGGCCAAACTCTCTCTTGTTCCATATACGCATCCCTTTCTTACGATCCAATAGCTCCTATCTATATATTAATGAAAAAAGCCCAATTTTCATACGTTTTTCTAGGCTCTTCGTTGCAAAAAAACAAAAAATTTATAAACCCCTCTCACGTCATATACATGTTATATATTAGCGATTTATTGTAAACCATCTCTTTTACGGGCTTATCCATCCTAATATCTATTCAATTTCGCACAAATAATGCGTTTATTTTAATATATATGTAATAAAGTGCAAACAATAATACAATTAATGTGTGCACAAAATAAAATTTAAAGATAGTTATGTTAGATATATTGACAAAGTGCGATTTACCCTCTAAAATACGGTCAAAGCCTTAAAAACAAACTTTGCCATTTATGAGAATGGTCGGATATAAACCACATTCTCATATTGCAGTCAGCAGCGTGATGCAAGTCATTTTATACAAACAAGGAGTGGTTCAAGATGGAGGTCATCGGAATAAACAGTGTTTGGGTCATGCTGGGAGCCATTTTGGTATTATTCATGCAAGGCGGATTCATTCTTCTTGAAGCAGGTTCTACTCGAATGAAGAATGCCGGTCACGTTGCAGGCAAGACGATTTTTACAGTCGGTATCGTATCGATCGTGTTTTGGGCAGTGGGTTATGCACTGATCTTTGGCGGTCAAGGGAATGCAATCATTGGTTGGGGCGATTACTTCGCATTTAATGTCACAGGCTCTTCTGCAGAAGACACCGTAGCTCCAAGCGTTATGTTCATCTTCCAACTTGCTTTTGCTGCCGTATCCATGTCCATCGCTTGGGGCGGTTTTGCCGAAAGAGCGAAATTATCCGCGTATCTCATCTTCGCTGTACTCTTCTCCGTACTTGTATATCCTGTCATTGCTCACTGGATTTGGGGCGGCGGCTGGCTCTCTGAACATGGAGACCAAGACTTTGCTGGTTCCACTGTAGTTCATCTAACAGGGGCTTGTGCAGCGTTGGCGGCAACAATCCTGTTAAAACCGCGTATTGGTAAATACAATAAAGATGGTAAGCCCAATCATATGCCCGGTCATAACCAAGTGTTTACGACACTCGGCGTGATGATTCTATGGGTAGGCTGGTTCGGATTTAACGCAGGCAGTACAATAACCGTGGAAGATGGAAGTTTCTTCGGATTTGTTGCCATCAATACACAGCTTGGTGCCGCTGCCGGTGCTGTTGCAGCTCTCCTCGTTGCTTGGGCCTTTATGGGTAAAGCTGATGTAGGTATGATGTTAAACGGCGCGCTTGCAGGACTCGTTGCCATCACCGCGTCTTGTGCTTATGTAGATTCCTGGGCTGCCATTGTGATCGGCCTGATTGCCGGTATTCTCGTATTCTTCAGTATCCGCTTCTTCGAGAAAATGAGAATTGATGATCCCATCGCAGCCTTGTCTGCTCATGGTACTGCGGGAATCTGGGGTACACTCTCCACTGGTTTCTTCGCTACTCCTGAACTGGTCGATAAGCTAGGTGTAGGTAACCCGGGTCTATTCTATGGCGGCGGCTTCGGACAGCTGGGAGTTCAGGCACTTGGTGTTGTTACTTGTGCGATCTACGCCTTCGCTGTATCCTTCGCAATTCTGTGGATCATGAAGAAAACGATCGGTATCCGCGTATCCGAAGAGGAAGAGCTGGTTGGTCTTGATCTGAGTGAACACGGAACATATGGATATCCAGAGCAACTCTCCGCAGAAATCAAAAAATCGAACCTCCCCCTCTAATGAAATATCCTCCGTACCGGCTGGATGGTTCCCCAAACCGTTCAGCCGGTTTTTTGTTGTCGCATAACTTTAAACTCGGCCTTTTGAAAGTAAGGTTGGACTCCGGGGTTTTAGGTGATTCCTAGATCTCTGCGACTTTTGGCTTTGGCTGGACCATTGCTTCTTCGATTCCACCCTTGTCCAGACAAAACAAGTGGAGCAGAGAGCTTGGAAACACCGCTATCCCCCTACTCCAACCGCATAACTTTGAACTCGGCCTTTTGAAAGTAAGGTTGGACTCCGGGGATCTAGGTGGTTCCTAGATCGCTGCGACTTTTGGCTTTGGCTGGACCATTGCTTCTTCGAACTCACTTATGTCCAGACAAAACAAGTGGAGCAGGGAGCTTGGAAACACCGCTATCTCCATACTCCACCGCATTACTTTGAACTCGGCCCTTTTGAAACAAAGGTTGGACTCCGGGGTTTTAGGTGATTCCTAGATCTCTGCGACTTTTGGCTTTGGCTGGACCATTACTTCTGCGAATCCACTTATGTCCAGACAAAACAAGCGGAGCAGAGAGCTTGGAAACACCGTCCTCCCCTTACTCCACCGCATTACTTTGAACTCGGCCCTTTTGAAACAAAGGTTGGACTACGGGGATTTAGGTGATTCCTAGTTCTCTGCGCTTTGGCTGGACCATTACTTCTGCGAATCCACTTATGTCCAGACAAAACAAGCGGAGCAGAGAGCTTGGAAACACCGTTATCCCCTTACTCCAACCTCACTGAAAACAGGCCGATTTCACACGTATGCTATAATAGAAGAATAACTCACGGCGAACACCCAACTAAATCAGGGTCTTTTTTTCATTTCAAGGTCTTCGGAAAGGAAGTTTTATCTATGTTTCAAGTAGGCGATTATATTTTCTACCCCATGTACGGTGCAGGTCATATTGAGGCTATGGAAGAGAAGGAATTTCTCGGGGAGAAAAAATGGTATTACCAGGTGACCATTGAGCATCCGGTAATGGAAGTCTCGTTTCCTATCCATAATGCTGAATCGCTTGGCATCCGGAATATTGCGGATGAGGAAATGCTGGAAAGCGCACGATCCGTGCTTTTGGAACAATGTTCAGAACTCCCCTCCAATCCTACGGCAAGACAGCAAAATCTGCTGAATAAACTTAAAACAGGTGAACTCAATTTGGAGCTGCAAGTCATCCGTGATTTGAGTCATCTGAGTTCAAAAAAGACACTTGGCTGGACTGACAAAAACATGCTGAACAATGCACGTAAACTTGTAATCAGCGAACTCATAACCGCTCGAAATATTTCGCCTGAAGAAGCAGCTCTTCTACTGGATAACACCCTTCATGCAGTACACTAATTATTCCTAAATAAAAAGATGCAAATAACCCGGCCGCCTTTCGTTCTGCGTACCGGGTATCTTTTTATTCTCTATTTTAGCGATCCGCAGGGTAGACAAGCCCAATCTGTCTTCGAACCGTGTCCATGATCGCCATGGTTACACTGGAATGATGATGTGAATTCACAGGTGATTCCAGCTCTCCGCTTTGTACAAGACGGATAAACTCCGCTGCCTCGTACTTCATAGCAGGTTCATTCGATACTTCCGAGATCGTCTCTGTTTCACCCTGTCGATAATGAATCTGCACTTTTCCAGGCGTACTAATATGGTCAATAACCATGCTTCCCTCTTCACCCTGAATTTCGGATGGCAGATAAGAGTTCGTTATTTTGGAGTATGTAATAACTCCTTCCATTTCTTTGTACTGCAACACGATACTTCCCTCACCATCTACACCCGAATCAAGCATCACACTGGTTGCTTTGATATTCTCAGGTTGGCCAAACAGAACGACCATCGGGTAGATGCAATAAACTCCAATATCCATCAGGGAGCCGTTAGAGAACTCCGGCTTAAAAGCATTAAGAACCTTACCTTCTTTATATGCATCATAGCGAGAGGAATACTGACAATAGTTCACATTAAATTTACGAACCGTTCCCAGCTTAGGCAGCTCTTCTTGGATTCTTGCAAACCCCGGAAGAAGTGTTGATTTCATCGCTTCCATTAGCACAACCTGATTCGCCGCAGCTGCGTCCAGCATATCCTGAAGCTGTTTACTGTTAGAAGCAATCGGTTTCTCACACAAAACATGCTTCCCATGATTCATCATGAGGATCGCTTGTTCACTATGTAATGAATTGGGGCTGGCAATGTAGACAGCATCGAGTTCTTCACTCGCAGCCATATGTTCCAAATTCGTATAAATAAATTCCGCACCGTGCTTCTCAGCAAATTCCTTAGCACGTTTCTCCGTCCGTGAATAAACAGCCGTAAGCTTGAAATCGGTGAGCGTGCTTGCCGCCTCTAGAAAACGCTCTGTAATCGTGTTTGTACCAATAATACCGAAGCGTACCATGTTACCCCTCCTCTTTGTCTCTTCTCTTTTTTTGTCATTGTATCATAAATAGGAAGAGGAGTTTTTGCTGCTCATACGTATCTTTATATCTAGGAATCTAGATAATTATAAAGAAAAAAAGCCTCCTTTCTTATAGATTTTTTTTGAGTTCATCACAAAACTGCTGAATTACCTCTTCATTTCGTCTGTAATATGTCCACTGACCAACACGTTCTGACAAGAGCAGGCCGGCCTTTTGCATCGATAATAAATAATTCGAAATAACGGATTGTGCAAGCCCTGCCTTCGCTTGAATATCTCCTACACATACTCCTTTTGTCAGATCTCCATTAGGAGGAGCATGGTACCGATCACCGAAATGTTCTTCGGGTTTTTTGAGCCATTCAAGAATATCCCGCCTTGTCTCATTCGACAACACTTTATGAATCATTATAGGTTCCATAAGCTTCATTATATATGCTCCTATCTATTTGTAAATAAAAATACCACCTTTATTCTTGAAATAAAGGCGGTATCGATAACCAATCTATCTTCCACTTGGTGCGTACTATTGTACACTTAGCATTAGGCTTCCGTAAGCCGTGAGTACAAAAACAAATCCGAGAATCAGTAACATCGCGGGGCTTGCTTTTTTGTTCGTGAATGAGATTATCATTCCCGCAAGGATAAGTAGAGCAACCCCTGCAAGAGCAGCCGCTGGGATCGTAATTCCCCAGTTCAGCGGTACACTAGCTTCAGGATGAAGCATCATGAATATGGCCGACGCATCGTTGTACTGCAGTGTTTCAGCAACCGTGTGGGCTGGTGCTTCCTGCGACATTAAGGCCGTGAACAAGAGCACAAATAGAATAAGAATGGTTTCTGCTTTGAGCCAAGGAATGACAGCAAAACCTTGATTCTGTTTCATTTTACTCCGAATCAAAAATCCATTACAGAACCCACAAATAATAATCGGAACAAACAGTAAATGTTTCATTAACAGTGCCTGCCCATACGGCAGAATCCAGGAGTTTACATATTCAGGTACCGTATAGCTCATCGTAAGCAGTCCCGATACCAGGATAAGTACGACACAACCGATCGATACTGGGGTGAACCATTTCAGAAAACGATCCCAGTGCCGGGCTTCTGCTGTAAACCACGCAACAGCAAAAAGCACTCCCGCCCATACAGCCATAGAAAGCATATGAACCGTCTGAATGACAGCTCCCTTAAATCCTCCAATAGCACCTAAGTGGCTCGCATAGCCGAATGTTGCAATGATACACAGAACAATCAGCAAAGATGGATAGAGTATCTTTTTATTCTGGAGCGCATCTTTTATCAGTAAAAAGGTAAGGAGTAATAATAAACAGAGTCCAAATACCAGGAGATATGCTTTCCCCTCTTTGAAAGAGAATAGTACGGTGGACAGTGCTTTTCCATATCCAATACCTGAACCAAAACGAATAATAATCTGGAGCAGCGGTGCAAAAGCTAAAACCATTGTCCCCGCGATACTCCATATCACCGCTTGACGCGGGATACGGAGCCCCGGTTTTGCATTACCCGGAACAAGATGAACAATCAAACTTCCCATAAGAAACGCATAACAGATATATAGCAGACCTTCGCTAAGAAAGCCCATTTTTATTTTTTCCCTTTACGTCGTAGGGCAACATAGGCAGCCGCAATAATAACAACAACGATGAGTGCAATCCAAATTCCTGCATTTCCTGTATTGCCAGCTTCTGTTTCTTGCGCATCATCTGCTACAGGTGCTGCTGTATTATTTTGTTCATCTACTGTGTCTTCGCTTGTTACAGGTGTATCCGCTCCTGTATTTTCATCCTCGACAGCAGTATTGTCCGGCTGTTCCGGCTCCACCGGTGCATCTACGGTAAATGCATATTCATTATTAATGGTATGCCCATCTTCCCCAACAATCGTCCAGTCTACCTTATAAGCTCCATTCGGCAGCGGTTCACTTAACTTCGCTGTAAGTGTATTTTCTTTGACCTCAATATTCGCTAGGTCCATTTCGTTGCCTTCTTCATTTACTACTTTAATCTCACTAAGCGGCTCAATCGGTGTTTCAAACGTAAGGACTAATTCATCCAGTGCAGAAGTCACCGTATCTCCATTTCCAGGGACAGCACTTTCTAGACCCGTATGTGCAAAAGCAGCGCCTGGCAACAGCACTAAAAACAGAACCAGCGTAAGAATTCCTTTTTTCATCATTTTCATTATCGATCCTTTCTCTTCGAGCAGTTTTATGTAACACTCACTTACGACTCAGCATAACCCAACCTTCCAGAGCAAGAGAATAGCCCAGACGGGTCATACTTTTTCTGAAAAACAGGATATACCAGATGAATTATGAACAAAAATCAACTTTCACGAGCGAAATACGCTCGATATTCTTGATCATATCACTGCACGTTCTAAAATAGTCCACTACAAAAGGCTAAACCAAAAAGAAGAAAGGATCAAGAATCCCCTCTTCTTTAATAAAATTTGAATGGTCCTATTTCCGCGAACGCGATCTGACCATGAGTATATACAGGGCAATGGCAAGCACTTCAGCAGTTGCAATCACAATCCCCATCGGTACTGCCGTATCTTCGCCGCCAATTCCGACGAGAGGAGCTACCAGTCCTCCGAATAGGAACATAAGAACACCAAGCAAAGCCGATGCACTGCCCGCAGAATTCTTCTGATTCTGCATCGCAAGTCCGAAAGTTGCGGTATTTACAATACCAACACAAGAAACCACTAGGAATAACGGGATCAAAATACCAACCAGCGGAGCATCTGCTAAGATGGCAAGAAGTAAGCTGATTCCGCCGATCCCGGCAAGGGACAAGCCTGCAATCAGCAGTCTTGTTTCTCCCACACGTCCTGCAAGTCTTCCCGCAATCTGACTCGCAATAATAATACCCGCTCCATTCATAGCAAAGATCAAGCTGTAGGTTTGAGGGCTGACTTCATAGATTTTTTGAAGAACAAAAGGCGAGCCTGATATATAGGCAAACATAGCAGCTCCTACAAATCCTTGGCAAAGAGCATAGCCCATGAACACCCGATCTTTCATGATCGTACCGAAAGCACGGAACGTCTGTTGCAGACCGCCTTGAGTATGCTGATTTTTCGATAGTGACTCAGGCAGACCAAGGATAACTCCAATCAAGGATAATACCCCGATGACGGTGAGGACGACGAACACACCTCGCCAAGAAGTCACCGTGAGCAGCTGACCACCTGCGATTGGTGCAAGGATTGGCGCCGCTCCGTTGATGAGCATAAGTAATGAAAAGAATTTCGTGAGCTCTGTGCCCGAATACAAGTCACGAACCACGGCTCTTGAGATAACAATACCCGCTGCTCCCGCTGCTCCTTGAATAAAACGCATGACAACAAACATTTCTATAGATGGAGCAATAAAACATAAGATCGAGGAAAGTGTAAATATGCCGAGACCGATCAGCAGCGGTCCACGTCGTCCTCTCGCATCGCTGATTGGTCCTGCTACTAACTGACCAAGCGCAAGTCCCAGCATACAAGCGGTAAGACTAAGCTGGGCATAGGATGCAGTTGTGTTTAAATCATCTGCCAGAATGGTGAGTGCAGGCAGATACATATCGAGTGAGAATGGGCCGAAAGCTGACAGTGTTCCGAGTATAAATGCCAGCCAAAGCCGCTTCGCACGATCCGGTGCTTCCTGGATCGCCTGAGCTTGGGTCATGAATGTTCTCTCCTTTTTTAGATGGAAATAATAAAGCTCGTGTGTACATTAATAGTTCTTTATGTAATGTTTTTCATAATTCCCTTGTTCATTTTACAATAATTCTGGCAGTTTACAACCATCAAGACTTCTAAGTAAGAACATAGCCCTAGCGTAATCACTTCACTCTCTAAGTTATTCTACTGATTAACGTTTAATTGGATAAATCATTTAGATAATAGTTAGTTTAGTCCCCTTAATTATTCACCCCATGAGATAACATATTCAGAATAATGTAAATCATAGGGTGCTAATAAAAAAGACATCCCTCATAAAAAGGAAATGTCTTTTTTTCAAATCGCTTTCTTATTCTTCGGTGAGTGTCAATTCGATATGAATGACTTCTGATCTGCTTGCCAGGCGGATAGGCGGTCCCCATGAACCAAAACCAGAGGACACAATAACATGCATTTGTTCTTTCAGCATATAGCCCCAATCCAGTTCAAATAGTCGCTTTGTAATGAAATGATTGGGCGCAAACTGTCCCCTATGCGTATGTCCGCATAACAACAGGTCGGCGCCGCCCTCCTGAGCTTTATCAAATGCATAAGGCTGATGATCCAGCAAAACAATCGGTTTTGTATGGTCCAGTGGAGTAAGCAGATCTGATACAGATAAACGTCCTTCTGGATCCATACGTACTGCAGTCAGATCTTTACGTCCCGCAATGTAGATAGCTCCGCCTGCTACACTGACTACCTCGTCCCGAAGTACAGGAATTCCAATCTCGCTCATTTCCTTCACGTAACGATCAACGTGACCTCCGTAGTACTCATGGTTACCAAGCACTGCAAAAACACCGTATTTGGCAGATAATTTCTTCATCTCATTTGACATCTTATTTCGCAAAAAAGGTTCAATCGAATCATCAAGCACATCCCCTACCAGCAAGGTCAGATCAGGCTTTAATCCATTGAGGAGTCCGGTCAGCTTTGCTAAATATCGATTACCCACAATGTTTCCAAGATGGATATCGGAAGCTACTGCGATGGTGTACTTTTGGGGAGCACCTGGTTCTGGCTTCTTGGCTACTGCTACTTCATATTTTCTTACGACAGGACTCCACGCATTATAAGACCCGCGCAGTAGGAAGATCCCTAGAAGCACTACCGTTGCCCAGCCAAGTATCGGAATATATGCCTTAGAATCAGCTCCCGCAAGATGACATATCCATCCGATCAGATCCATCACCGGAAGTACAAGGATGAAGAACTCGAGCAGTGCAAAATAGTACGAACCGATCACTTTTATGAAGCGTCCTACGGGTCCAAGCCATTTAATCCGTCCGACCGCATACCCAAGCGATACCACAGTCAGAGAGATACCTAATACGAAAATAGAGATATCAGAAACATAAGAAGAAAGAAACAAGTACATATTCCAGCCGATATACAGCTGTAACCCAATAAATATAAGCAGTACAAGTAAAGTGTTCAGTATCATTCGAAAGGGAAACTTCATTGGTTCCTGCCTCGCTCCTTAATAATGCAAATTGATTACACTTCATTTTATTATACAACTGAACCTAATTCCAACCTCAGTCATTCTCTCCTGGATATTACATCCGGTAAGCGTGAATCGTATCTTTCCTTACAGCGATATTACCCTTATATCATGAGTACGGTTGACAAATCATCTCACTTGTAACTATAATGGTTACAGGTTGAAAAAACGAATTTATTTTAATAACAACATTGGAGGAATAAAAATGAAAATTGCAATTATTGGCGCTAGTGGTAAAGCAGGAAAATTCATTATGGATGAAGCAGGAAAACGTGGACATGAAGTCACAGCGATTGTAAGAAATGCAGCTAAGGTTAGCGGGGTTCCTGCCATCCAGAAAGATATTTTTGCACTAACGACGGAAGATCTGAATAAATATGATGTTGTTGTGAATGCCTTTGGTGCAGCACCAGGTGAAGAGCATAAACACGTAGAAGCAGGCCAAACACTCATTAAGGCACTGAGCGGTGTGGAAGGTACTCGGCTGATCGTTGTCGGCGGTGCAGGAAGTTTGTACGTTGATGAAGCGAAAACGACAAAACTGATCGACACACCAGAATTCCCTGACCTCTACAAACCAACCGCAAGCAATCAAGGAAAAAACCTGGAGGACCTGAAAGCTTCTACAGACCTAAAATGGACTTTCGTAAGCCCAGCGGCGATGTTTGATGCAGAAGGTGCACGCAGTGGTTCTTATCAAAAAGGAAAAGATAATTTGATCGTGAACGCTAAAGGTGACAGCTACATCAGCTACGCGGACTATGCAATTGCGATTGTGGATGAAATCGAAAACCCAGCACATATCGGTGAACGTTTCACTGTCGTTGGCGAGCAAAAATAATCTCCTTGTTGTTTCAGATCCTCTGGGCCGCCACCCGGAGGATCTTTTTGTTTACAACTGTTCACTCAGGGTACAATAGATTACACTATTAAAGACGTATGTACGTATTTAATAGAAGAATCACTCTGCTATGAGCAGAAGAATAAAGGAGTTAACGTAAAGATGGTTACTAGCCGATTTGCTGTTGGCATTCATATTTTGTCACTGCTTGAGATTAACAAAGATACCGTCAACACCTCAGACTTTCTCGCGGGCAGCGTGGGCACCAATCCCGTGGTCATTCGCCGAATTACAGGCATGCTGAGTAAAGCAGGGCTTGTTGATGTGAAACCGGGCGTTGCAGGGGCGAAGCTCAAAAAAGAGGCAGCAGACATCACTCTACTCGACGTGTACCGGGCGGTAAATGCGGTGGAAGAAGATGCTCTATTTTCTGTACATGATTCTCCGAATCCTGCCTGCGTTGTAGGGCGTAATATTCAAAATGCGATCTCCCCTATCTTTATTTCTGCTCAAAAAGCAATGGAAGATCAGCTTGCGAGTGTCTCCATCGCTGATGTGATCTATGACCTCTCCCAAAAAGAAAAGGAACCTCTGGAGTAAACGGTTAACCCGTTTTACAGAGATTCCTTTCAATTTATTTTTACGACCAAATATATTCGTTTTTAAAATCGTGCTTATTTACTTGATCATTTACATCATTAAATTGGATAAAGAAATCAGTTCGATTATTCTTCGTATACTCTAAGGGGAATACATCTAGTAATAAACTTGAATACTCCATAAGGTACAGAATATCACTCTCTCTGCCTCTTCCCATTATATAATCGATAGGTATAGTGAATACATGTAGCTCTTCTTTGTACTGTATTTCATACAGGACTTGAAGGTCCGTGAGTCGATATGAAAAATAAGAATAGAATTGATTCAAATGAACTTCCGCTTGTTTAAAGTGATCGTTCGCTTGCAGCAGTACAGGGACATCCGCCTTCGTTTGCTCGCTCTCATTGAATTCCCTCAGCAGCTCATTCGTACGTGCAAGCTCTGTACGAAACTGATCGTACACTTGTTTTTCCTTCATCCCATCCGAGATGAGAGACTTTCCATCCACCAGTAAAAATACGTACCATCCCCCTGCTACCAGAGCACAGGTTAACGTTATAATGGCTATTCCTTTTATGTATTTTGTTAAGAAGCTTCTCACTTAGGTACCACCCCGCCCTTTCTCCAGTTGTGCCGAAATGCGATTCAGAAGATGAATAAGTTCCTTTTTCTGCTCTTCTGGAAAATCTTTATAATTTGTATCACTCGGCAGGTCAGGAATTTGCTCCTGCAGTTCGTGAATAACCATACGCGTTTTCTTTAATTCCCTACGGTCACCTGTCCCTTCAAGTATTTTCGAGGAATGTGACAAAAGTTCTACTCCGAGCTCCTTAAGCTTGTTCTCTAAAGCTTCCGTACTCAGTTCTTCTACTTCAAAATGATTACTACGGAGTTGTCTGATCTCTTCTGCCGCTCTGATTAAACGAGTGTACCCTAAAAATAACTCTCTTGCGCTATCCCGATTTAATGCCCCTGCTCTGTTTAAGACAGTGTCCGTATAATAGGTTGACGCACGTAATGAAGATGCAGTGAGGCCATAGGAGTACGTAAAAGCCTTGCCGTTTATTTGTTGCTGCTCCTGTTTATCGTATTCTCTCCCAATAAGTACGGCAAACAAGATGATCAGAAATATGGACCCTGTGATGGTCCATATTGAAACTGTTTTTCCCAAGAGCTCACCACCATTCACTTCCGTCTATATCCTAAACGATAAATATTAATGATTGCGATAAATATTAGGATATTTCCCTTTATATTACCTCATATTATTAGTTACGCCTAACCATTATATGGGTGTATCCCCCTCACTACTTCATCTCTAATAACAATGATAATGTTCACAAAAAAGATATTTAATTTCATTAATTTCGATTTTTTTAACTAAATTGTCGATTATACAGTTTACTATTTAGGACATTCTAAGTATAATACTTCTTCACTAATACTATTTTTACGAATAGGAGCAATACTTTTGGATCATCAAATTTCTCTAGACATGCTAATGGACACTTATAATCAGTTGGAACAAAAATTGACGAATTACCGGATCAAGGCTTTCGTAGATCATCTGCGAAAATATGATTTAACATTGAATCAATTTGCAATTTTAACAAAAGTTCAACGAGAAGGACCTTGTCTATCTGTACATTTGGCCCAGTATCTAGAAATCAAAGCGGCTTCGATCACTTATTTGGTAGACTCACTTGAACAAAGAGGTTATGTCACTCGCCTAGATAATCCAGAGGATCGACGAAGTCACCGAATTACGCTTACCGATAAAGGCAATGACGTCCTTTATATTCCTGAAATGGATCAGTCAGTCAAGGAACAATTTGAGCATTTGGATGAAGAGGATAAAGAAATGGTATACCTAAGTATTCGTTTACTAAATCGTAAACTGAAGTAATTAAAGGAGCTTACATCAATTGAAGAACTTATTAAAAATTAAATTCGCGTGGTTTCCGGTCTGGTCTGTAGCCGTGTTAATGCTGAGCATGATCCTGATTTACTTGCCCGTATTTAGCGGTGCCGATCAGCGAATGCACGATTTTCCGCTCATTCTGGTGAGCGAGGACTCGGGGTTTGCAGACTCGCCGGAAGGTAAAGCGATCATCTCTAACCTTGTGAAACAGCAGAATGGACACTCATTTGAGTGGCAGATTGAAAGTTCAAAAGAAACCGCTATACAGGCGATAAAAGAAAACAAAGCAAACGGAGCTTTGGTTATTCCCGCTAATTTTAGTGAACAGACTTCTGCCTTACAGCAATCGTTCTTATCTGGAGAAGCTAATATTACCGCCGTACCCGTTGAAATATTATTAAATGATGGAGCTTCACAGATGGCTTCAAGCATCTCAACAAGTGTATTGCAAACCCTAGCCTCATCGATTTCTGATATGGTTAGCAGCGGAATAAAAGCAGATATGACAAAACAACAAGCACTTCTATCTCCCATGGCCGCATCTCAGCTTGACCACCCTATCGAATACAGGGTGACAAGCGTGCTCGGGCTTCCTTCAGATACCAATAAAGGAATGACCCCGTTTATGATTGTCTTAATCGCATCCATTACCGGGCTTATGGGAACACAGATGATTCATGGGTATATAGGTGGTATTAGCGATAATCTGAAGAGCCATGGCGTTCCTCTCACCTATTCAAAGGTGTTTGCAACGGAGATTCTGCTCAGTGCTATCTTAATGATCGCTGTTGCAGCCGTAATTCCATTAGCGGTGTTTGGACTCTATGGAAGCTTCCACTCGTCAGGCATCATTCAAGTTTTCTTATTTACTCTGCTATGCACGATGACGATGTTTGCTATGTTCAAAATGATCGGAATGTTATTTGGAAAATGGGCCATGTTGGCAGCATTTCCTGTCAATATTTTAGGAATCTTTGCTAGCGGCGGAGCGATTCCGGTTACAAACCTTCCCGATTTCCATCGGATCGTTGGCAATATGATGCCTATTCGCTACATGCTTGATGGCATGCGTTCATTGCTCTATTACGGCGGTAATATGGAAGCTGGTCTTGGAAAGGCGTTACTAATCGTTCCTACTTTCTTCCTTCTCTTTTCCGCAATCATCGTCATTGTATTCCTATGGAAAAGAAATCAAGCAAATAAGAATCATCATAATCAACAGCAGGATTCAAGTCGTTCGGCACAGACTGCTGTTTCAGCTTAAACTTAATCGCATATAGAAAACGGCACGATTGATCAGCGTAAAGGCTTATCAACTCGTGCCGTTTTTTCATTTTACATTCCGATATTTCTCCCGGTACTCACCTTCGAGCATGCTCATGAGAATCGCATCATGATATTTATGATTGTAGAACAAAGCATCACGCTGGCGCCCTTCTACCTTAAAACCCACCTTCTCATAGACATGCACAGCCCGTTCATTAAAATCATACACATTCAGCTCGATCCGGTGAAGCTGTAATATACCAAACCCATAATCCAGCATAAGACGCAGTGCTTCAGTTCCATAGCCTTGCCCTTGATGTTCTGATTGATCAATTGCAACTCTCAGGTTTGCACTCCGGTTTGTATAGTCCAGGTCTTGCAGTACAATATCTCCGATGAGTTCATCTGTTTCCTGCAAGGCAATCAGCAAAATTACGGAAGAATCATCTCCCCGCTTTCTATCTATATACTCTACGATCTGCTCATAATTAAAAATCGCCTTCGTGCCGGTCAGTCTTCTTGTTTCTACATTAAAAAGCTGCTTATAATATGCTTTCGCATCGCTTGCATTTAAGGGTTTAAGATATACTTTCTTTCCTTGTAACACTTTGGGTATAAAGTTCTCTTCCATGATCTCTTTCTTCATTCCCTTCTCTATGTATGATTCCATGCTTCTAGTTCTGGACTAATTGTATCCGAATCCAGTTTGCTTCTAAAGAGAAAGAATATTTCTAAATCGTTTATTACTGTGAACTTAAGAGCCCATGCTGTGCCTCTATATACATGCATAACCTGCCCAGTAACTTAACTTGAGTCATCTGAGGCAAGATATACAAAAGCGGGAGCCCATTTCTAACTTGCGACTACGTAAAAAACCGCGTCCGGGGGACACGGTCAGATTCCATCCTTATTACCTTGAGGATGCCTATAAGGGCTAGGTCCACCGTAGTTTGGCCCATGATTCGTATATCCATGAGGTATCGGTGTGTTTCCCTGCTGCGGGTAATTTCCTTGCCTTTGACCATAATTGGGATAAACTGTACCGTTACTTTGGGCATACAGCTGAGGCTTAGGCTGGGGCTGGTGATACTTTGTACAATTTGCAGGAGGACCAATTACAACCGTATCACTAATTGGAGCAATGGCAGCTTTATACGTAGCTTCATCCAAGCAATACGTATGTGCAACGGCTTCCGGTGGCGCGAGTCGTAAGAAATCCGATACAGCAATGAATTCCGGTGTTGGTGCATCAAAGATAGCCAGCAAGTGAGTGTTATCTTCAGTCGCCATCTCCCAGTGGAACCATCCTTGCGGCACGTTTCCGACCTGACCTGGAGAGACCGGCACTTGAATGACTTCTTTTGTGAAAGGATTAATTATGGAAATCACGGCTGCACCGGAAATACAGTATACAAGCTCTGAAGCATTCTGATGAATATGAGGTTCCACAATATTGCCACGCGTCAAATAAATATCGAGCAAAGAATTGTCACCGAGTGTATTCAGCTGCTTAACACCAAGTGCATTGATATAGTTACCTCTGTCCTTGGTGAAGCTTCTGTTATTTCTCAAATCGTAAAAATACTGTACACCCGGAGATGTAAAATCCATATAAGACACCGCCATTATTTATCCCTCCAGAAATGATTAACTCCGAATCAAGAATTCATCCGATACATTCGGCATCACTTCTTTCAGTCTATTGCTCATACGAATCACTTATTCTCCAGACATGACGAAAAATGTAGAACATCCCTTTAAATGAATTTACTCAGCCTTCATCTCTGCTCACACCAATAATCTCACCATAGGGGTTAATAGTCATATGAACAGTACGCTCCCCACTCTTCTCAAACGTGAAAGAACCGGGAGACTTTGTTACTCTGCTTAAATCGTATCCCTTCAAGTCTATATGAAATAATTGTTCAGCAAGGTAGGAGAACTCTCTTCGAAACTGTTCATCACCGTAACTAAGTCTTGGCTTAGAGTATCCTACCGTTCCTGTAACAGGTATGGAACCATCCCGGATTCCCTGAATTTCATTCCGATCTGGATGCATGAATACATCTCCTGCTTCACCGAACCTCAACATTAGACTCTGATTTGCACCAAAGTTGTCATAGGAAAAGAAAACATCTGTTACATCGGTCTGAAGTACATCTTCATTTAATAAAGATAATGCTTGCCTAGCCGCTTCTATCTTTGCGTCTGAAACCTTGTTAACAGGCAGTTTAAATGAAATCCGATAGACCTCACCATTCGTAAAAATAACTTCAGTGGATTTACCCTGTTTTAAAACAGTTTGTATTCCTAATGTCTCCCCTCCTGTATAGTGTTCCAAACCTTTAATGTCGTATTTTATATGACGATGCACTGGGATATCGAACTCCGCAACACTTTCATATCCTTTTTCTTGCAAGGTATGTTCAGCTCTTTCAACCAACCCCGGCTCAAGACGTTCTATGGGAAGATCGAGACTCATAATGGCTCTTTCCAGATTTCCAGTATCTTCATTCACCCATATATAGTTCCTACCTGTCCCGTCTCCTTTGAATTCGAAGAAAACTTGATTCGTTTCTGAAACCGTCTCTACTTTAATTAAAGGAAGCGGCTTTCCCAAATGTCTCATCATCTCATGGATTGATTCCTCAGCTGTAGCTCGAATGGATGAATCTACGTTATCTAAAAGAGAAGCATTTTGCTTCGTCATCTCTATGATTTCTCTCTCTAAACCGGCATATTTACTATCTGCTTTCGCGTTCGTTAGAGCTACTAACATGAAAGTCGCAACGACTACTAATCCCAGGGCAGACCATAAGATTGATTTTCTCCGAAACTTGGTTATCATCATGATTCTCCTTTTGATCTGCAGCTTGTCTGATGAGAAATTAGCAGTAAAAAGCAGATGCGAGTTTGGTATATTTGACCTCTTTGTCAGTAACTTAATGATCGTGTATCCATACTCCTTCACTTCGCTGCCCTTAACATATGAAATCGCTTTGTGATCACATGACAGCTCCTGATCTTCCCGCATTCTGCGATAGGCATACCAGAGAACGGGGTTGAACCAGTGCACTACGAGTAGAAATAACATAACCCAATTCACTAGAATGTCCTTACGCTTGTAATGCACAAGTTCATGAAGGAAAATGTACTTTAATTCTTTCTCTGAAAACTCCTCTTCAACAGATGCAGGAAGTAATATTTGAGGCCGAAAAACCCCAATCAAGGCAGGTCCTTCTACTGCATCTGTAACTTTCAGCTTAACTGCTCTTTTGATACCCATGGATTTCTTACATTCCTTTAGGTACTGCAGCGTATGTGCATCCTCTTTAATGCCATTCTGAATGTGAGCCCTAATAAACTTTCGATTCATCTTCCATAGTTGGAACGCTAGTATACTAACACCCAACACCCAAACCAGGAAAACGCTCACATATAGCCATGGAATTTCTGACAAAAGTAGAGCTTGCTGCTGCCGAACTCCAGCATTTTCAACGCCTACCGTATCCTCACCTACCATGTCCTCCACTGGAGCAACGTCTCCAGTACTATGGTTTCTCCCGTTCATCTCCTCATCTTCAGTCAACAAGGATGAAGAAGTGATTTCGTAATCACCCACATCTGTAAACATGGTTTCTGTGGAGGAGTTTGTTGTTTTCGGAAATAGGTTGTATAAGCTAAAAGAACTTTCTGGAGCCCATGGCAGTATAAGTCTCATAATCAGAACCAACCATAAAGCATATTGCCATTTTACAGGGAGCCGGTCCCGTAGCAGTGTTTTTATCCCTAGTATGACAATGACCACCACAGAAGCCATGAGTGACGTCTTACCAAGCCATAATAAGAAGGAAGGCACCCCTTCCGTAAGCAGATGAACGATGCTCATTTCTCACCTGATTTTTTATCCAATAAATATTTCAGTTCCTTAATTTCTTCTTCTGTTAATTTCTCATCTTTCAAGAATTGCACAAACATCGGTTTCAGTGCCCCGCCATATAACCGCCGTAAAAACGACTTGCTTTCGGCCTTTACACACTCCTCCTCACTTACTAGCGGAGAGTATAAATACGTTTTACCTTCTTTATGAAATTCAAGTGCCTTCTTCTTCAACAGCCGATTAATCAGTGATTTCACTGTAGCGGGCTTCCACTCTTTATCATTACGCAGTTCATTCATCACGTCACTTGCAGTAGCAGGTGATTGCTTCCAAAAGACCTTCATCACTTCCCACTCCGCTTCTGAAATTCGTGGAACATCATTCATTTATCACCGTCTCCATTCTATATAATTACATTTGTAATCGATAGTGTTTGGTTGAAGTTTACACTTGTAATCGGTAAGTGTCAATAGTTTACTAGTTCTCCTCTACATTAACTAAAGCACAAAAAAACCTGCTGGCTTGTAAGCCAACAGGTTCTCTCAACTTTATTTACACCTTCACTCTTCGTACAAACAAAGAGACGATGAGTCCAATAATAGAAGCAATAAAAGCGAACATGAATGCATTTTGTACGCCTGCTGTCAGAGCTCCTGACATAAAGATCGGATCATTCACATCACCTGCATGATCAGCCATATATGTCATCTGACCCGCAGACATAATACTAATCGCAATTGCTGTACCGATCGCACCTGCAATCTGCTGCAGCGTATTCATTACAGCGGCTCCATCTGGATAATACTCTTTCGGCAATTGATTAAGACCATTGGTTTGACCAGGCATCATAATCATCGCCACCCCGATAAAGAGACCGGTATGCATCAGAATAACAGCAATTGTCGAAGTGTCGGTTGTTACATTTGTGAACAAGAATGTGAATAGCGTAGTAATGATGAATCCAGGGAATACAAGTACTCTTGGTCCAAACTTGTCAAACAGTCGGCCTGTAAAGGGTGACATCAGTCCATTCACGATTCCCCCTGGCAGCAGCATTAGACCGGCAGAGAAAGCAGCTAACAATAGTCCACCTTTTAAGTACAGTGGCAGCAAGATGGAAGCCGACAAGATAAGCATCATACAAATAAATACAATGATAACGCCAAAGGTAAACATCTTGAATTTAAATACACGCAGGTTAAGCATAGGTTTTTCCATACGGAATTGTCTTATTGCGAACAAGGTAAGTCCGATGACTCCCAGAAGCAGCGGAACAATGACGAGTGAATCGCCCCATGAACCTGCCCCTTCTCCTGCATTACTGAATCCATATACAATACCGCCAAATCCAATGGTTGAAAGCAACACAGATAGAATATCAATCTTCGGTTTTGTAATGGTAGATACATTTTGCATGAATTTCAAGCCAAAGAAGAAAGTTAAAATAAGCAGCGGCAGACAGAACCAGAAGATCCAGTGCCAGCTGAGTTTATCAACGACAAGACCAGACAATGTCGGACCTACAGCCGGAGCAAACGTAATAACAAGACCCATGGTTCCCATTACGGTTCCGCGTTTGTGTGCCGGGAAAATAACAAGAATTACCGTAGTCATCAGCGGTAACAATAGTCCTGTTCCGATGGCCTGAATTACACGAGCAACGAGCAGTACGGCAAAACTAGGTGCCATAGCAGCCACAAGTGTACCCAGAATCGAGAATAGTAATGATGCACTAAACAGTTGTCTTGTAGAGAACCACTGCAGTAATAGGGCAGAGACAGGAACAAGAATTCCGAGCACAAGCAGATAGCCTGTAGTTAACCACTGAACCGCGTGGGTTTCAATACCATAATCACTCATGATTTCGGTAAATGCCATGTTAAGTGCTGTTTCACTAAGTAAACCAATAAAAGCACCAATCATCAGTGCAATGGTAATGGGAACCGGCCTAATTGCCGGTTTTTCTAAAGATGACATCGTATGCTGACTCAAAAAAACACTCCTCTTATCACTATTTATCTATATTTAGACCAGTCTATATAATATGTCTGCAATACATGAGAGATTTCGGCTCTATTTTTTAAGTAAAGTGGGTAAATATTCGGCGACCACCTGCAGCGGCTGTCCATTTTTATTCGTAAGACAGCGCGTAATGGCTCCTTCGATCATACTGTTAATGAGCATGGATAACTTCGTAGCATGCTCAAGTTCAAATCCCTCTTTTATTAAACATATGCGATATGTTTCTTCCCACTTTTCAAAAGCTGCCTGACAAGCGAGTCGCAACGGTTCACTGATCAGCGACGTTTCAGCAGCAACGATACCGATGGGAATCCCTTCGAGTGTATCTACCTCGTTAAAGCAATCTACCATTTTTAAAATATGATTCTGAATTCCGGTTACCGCACTGACTTCTTTATTCAGACTTTTCAGGATATCCGCTTCTACAAATTCAGCCATCCTATGTACAGCTTCTATAGCCAGTTGTTCCTTTCCATTCGGAAAATGATAGTACAAGGAACCTTTCGGTGCTCCACTTTCTTTCAGAATCTGATTTAGACCCGTTGCATGATAACCCTGCAAGTGAAAAAGACGTGTTGCTGCAGCAAGGATATTATCTCTGGAGTCATTCTTTGAATTCAATCTTTTCCCCCATTTCTCATAAAATATAGTGACTGGTCTACTTATTTTCAGACTTTATTATTGTATAGAGGTCATTATTTACTGTCAATCTATTATTTATTAGTAATACAAAAAAACTCTGAGCCTTCCATTACGGAAAACTCAGAGCATTGATGTCTCTATTTAATCTATATGTTTGCTGTTAATTTTTTTGTTTGGAAGGCAATCAGCGCATTATATAGTTGCAATCTTCGGAAAGGTTTAAATGTTAAGAACTCATACCTCTTCTTCTGCTCGGCATTCAATGTCGTTCCAATGGGGGCTAGAAGTCCAATGGGCACATCCTCACCGAGGTATGCTCTAATATCGGATGATTCTTCTATACTGATATCCATTAATAGCAAATCATAAGTTAACCCCGACTGGATGTGGATCATCGCTTCCGCTGTAGATGCTACTTCTGTCTGTTCAATCCCCCAGCTTTTCAAGAGTCTACCCAGGGATTGCCTGCTTGTTTCGTTATCATCAATAATCAGGATCTTCATCTGTTTCAGAACAGATGAGGAGAATGGTAGATTATCATAACCGGCATATTCTTTAAACCCAAGAATAATACTGATTTTTGTCCCCTCAGAAACCTTACTCTCTACTTCAATAGATCCATCCATCATGTTCACTAAATTTTGTGCGATAGCAAGACCAAGCCCTGTTCCACCGTAGTGATGAATATGGTCGTTTTCATGAGCCTGGTAATAATACTGAAACAACTGAGATATTTTCTCTTCTGCTATACCTACGCCGCTATCCTGAATGGTAATTTGAATATACACCTGATCCTCATCCGAAGAATTCAAAAGACGCAGACATACAAGGATTTCACCTTCATGCGTAAATTTCACTGCGTTACTCAGAAAATTAAGCAGAATCTGCCTTATTTTCTCAGCATCACCGAGGAGATATGTGGGGATGTCTGGAGCTACATCAAGAATAACTTCAACGGGCTTGCCTAATGTCCTAGGAGCCACTGTATAAATGGAATCTTCTACTGTAGCAACAAGATCAAACGGATCTTCTTCCAGTACAGCTTTGCCAGCTTCAATCTTACTATAGTCTAAAATATTATTTACAAGTGACAACAGCGAATTGTTGCTTGACTTCAATAGATCCATATACTCCTGTTGCTGCTCCGAAAGCTCCGTTGTTTCTAGTAGATCGGACATGCCTATCGTTCCATTTATTGAATTACGAAGTTCGTGAGTGATCATGGCCAGAAATTCTGATTTATGTTGTGTCATCTGATCAGCCATTTGTACTTCATTACGTAACTTCTGGACTTTCAATTCAAATTCTTTCTTATCTCGATATAGCATTTCATTCCGCTTCACTTCAAGATCGATAATTCTTTCCAGTTCAATAATGTAAGACAAGAACATCGCCATGGAAGATAGCGTCTGAATATCCTCATCTTTAATTACCGCTGAGCTGCTATCAAGCACGCATAACGTTCCAAATAATCTTCCGCTCTTATAACTAATCGGCACTCCAACAAAGGAGTGATTCCCTATCTGCTCTGTAATATCTAATTCCTTCGTTATTGGATGCTCCAGAGTACTCGAGATAACAACCGGTTCTCTGCCAACCAAACTGCAATACGATTGCTTGTAAGGAAGCGAAACCCCTTCCTGTACGAGGATCTCTGCTCTGTTAAAAGCTTTCAATATCTTATTCGTTACACCATCATTCGTAGCTATAAAAATAGTCTCTGCTTGGATCAGAGACTTCAACACATCAATAATATGACTTGCAGCCTCTTCAAAATTTTGAAAGAAACGTGATTTGTCCTTGATCATAGTTCACCTCTATTTCATACGACGCGATGAAACCTACCCAAAGTATACACTATATTTATAGATATTACCTGTTGATAAACCTTTATAAGGATTATATTTCAAGAAAAGCTTGCCGAGCGATTACTACCGCCTCTATTCATTGATGCAAGTAAAAAACACGACCCATTACACGGATCGTGTTTGTATTTCTCTTAGGTCCAGCCCCACATAAATCCATCTCGATCCCAGGCGATTCGTCCCTTATGAAGTTTACGGAAAGCTTTCTTCACTTCTTTCTCTAGTGAGGCATTTCCATTCTCATTAACAAATACGAATTCCTCTCCAAAATGTTCCCGTACATAGCGAATGGCATCTTCTTGATATAAATTCCCCTTAAAACGAATTTCCTCTACCATCCATTCGGCTACCTGTTCAGCTGTATATGACATTCTTTATCTTCCCTTTCAATACCGTGTATAACTCTAGGTTTTCATTCATTTTAACACATTACGGGTCCATTTGTTTCTATTCATGATTGCAGCTTTATTCACTTACTCCTTATTCAGTTTGGTCAGACGGAATTCCCTTCGGTATGATGTAGGCGTCACACCGGCCAAGCGCTTGAACCATTTGGCAAACTGTTTATCATCCTTTATACCAACGAGCGCGGCAACTTCTTTAATATGTAAGTTTGTACCTGTCAGTGCTTCTTTGGCTGCATCGAGCTTTAATCGGTGAATGTAACCCAGCACGCCAACACCAAACCTTTTCTTAAACATACGAGATAAATAATCTTTGTTATATCCCATTTGATCTGCTATTTTCTCTACTGAAATATCTTCACTTTGTGCATGCAGACGAATCCATTCGAGAAGTTCGGGGAGCTGCGGATTCAGTGCCGAATACTCATCTGCATCTTGAAGCTGTTCTGCGAGTTCAATGAGAAGAGTGGTCAGAAAATAGTCTCCTGCTCTCCCTATTCGATACCCGCCGCTCCCTGCATGCAGAAGCTGACGTGCTAAAATATGTACTCGGTTTGGATTTGGGCATCTTGCATACCTTGGAATTTGTCCGTATGATTCTGCTACATCAGAGGGTGCTTGTTCAGGTAATAAAAAATGAAACCAGTAAAATGAAACTCCAGGCTGGGAAAGCTTGTACCCACGGTGTCTTTCTCCAGGTTCAAGCAGCAGAACATCCCCTTCTTTCACTTCATACATTAACCCATTTACTTCGATAAAAATCACCCCGGATACGCCAATAATCAGTTCATAATCTTCGATCGTCCGGTCCATATGAGACCAAGATTCATCCGATAGGAAGCGTCCGCCCATCACAAAAGTATACGGTTGCTGCAAATAAAGGGATAACAAATTCATTTCCTCCTTCCCTCTCATTATGAGGTCAGTTTTTGACACCTATTATACCTTACCTTCTACCGACAAAGGGCAGCATTCTGCACTATGATGTAATAAAAGATCATGAAATGGAGAGTGAGATCATGAATAAAGTATCCAGTGCGTTTCAATCTCAGCCTTTACCGCTAAAAAATATAGCCATTAACGATTCCTATTGGACTCCTTATGTTGAACTTGTTAAAAATACCGTTATCCCTTACCAATGGGATGCACTCAATGATGCGATCCCTGACGCTGAACCAAGCAGAGCTATTCGTAATTTCCGCATTGCTGCCGGACTTGAGGAAGGTGAGTTCCATGGTTTTGTATTTCAGGATACTGACCTGTACAAATGGCTCGAAGCCGTTGGCTTCTCCCTATCCAATTCCCCAGACCCTGACCTTGCCAAGATCGCGGATGAAGCCATTGACCTGATTGCCGCTGCACAAGATGAGGACGGTTACATCAATACCTATTTCATGGTTGCTGCACCGGATAAACGACTGACCAATCTGCATGACTGTCATGAATTTTATACGGCGGGTCATTTAATTGAAGCGGCTGTTGCCTATTACGAAGGTACAGGTAAAACCAAACTTTTGGATGTAGCAAAGAAATTCGCTGACTTCATCTGCCTTACATATGGACCAGAGCCCGGTCAAATTCGAGGATATGATGGTCATCAGGAGATTGAGCTTGCTCTCATTAAACTGTACCAAGTAACTGGCGATACAAAATACTTGAATCTCAGCTCTTTCTTTATTGATGAAAGAGGTCAACAACCAAGTTTCTTCCACGAAGAATGGGAACGCCGGGGACGGAAGTCATTCTGGACAGGAGATGTTGTACAGAAAGAATTCCCTAGCCTCGAATACTGGCAGGCGCACAAACCCGTTCGGGAGCAAGAAGTAGCCGTAGGCCATGCGGTACGTGCGGTCTACATGTATACGGCAATGGCGGATTTAGCCATCCTTAAAGGGGATCAGGAACTCCTGAATGCTTGCAAAAGATTATGGAATAACATTGTCCATAAGCAAATGTATGTTAATGGCAGCATCGGTTCAACTCATCACGGGGAAGCCTTTACTTTTGACTATGACCTGCCTAATGATACGAATTACTCCGAAACCTGTGCATCCATTGGCCTTATTTTCTTTGCTAGACGCATGCTTCAAGCAGAGATGAAAGGTGAATACGCAGATGTGATGGAGCGCGCACTCTACAATACGGTAACCGCCGGAATCGCTGAGGATGGAAAACATTATTTCTATGTAAATCCGATGGAAGTATGGCCGGAAGCGAGCAAAGGAAATCCAGGCAAACATCATGTGAAAGCAGTTCGCCAAAAATGGTATGGCTGTGCTTGCTGTCCTCCTAACGTTGCCCGTTTGTTATCTTCCCTTGGCTCATACATCTTTACTGCAAGCGAGGATACGCTTTATACCCATCTATATATCGGTAATGAAACACAGGTCACGCTCGGCTCTAGTAAAGCGACAATTGAGCTTACAAGTGAATTACCTTGGAAAGGACTAGCAAGTTTACAAGTCCAAGAAGTAGAAGGCGATGGAATATTCACTCTAGCGGTACGTGTACCATCCTGGTCTCAGGACACCTCCTTCCGCGTGAATGGAGAAGAAATTACGGCTGAAATTCGAGATGGATATGCCTACTTCAAACGCACATGGAAGCAAGGCGATCAGTTGTCCATTCATTTTGATATGCAAGCACGGCGCCTCTATTCTCATTCAAACGTGAGAGCAAACGCAGGCCGTGTAGCCCTTCAGCGCGGTCCGCTCGTTTATTGTCTGGAAGAAATGGATAACGTCTCTCCACTGACATCCGTTCGTCTGCCGGCAGATGCTGAGATTCGCGAAGTAACCGGCATATGGAATGATGAAATTGTATTCCTTGAAATAGACGGTATCCGTCAAGAAGAAGATACAGAACAGAAAGACACTCTCTACTCTACTGCATCGCCGAAGCAGGAAGCCCAGCGGCTGCTGGCTGTTCCATACACGTTATGGGGCAACCGTACACCAGGTGAGATGCAGGTTTGGATCCGAGAACAGTCCTAATTAAAATATAACACCGCAACCTCAGTACCATTCAAAGAAGAGCCAAGTCTATTTAGACTTGGCTCTTCTCACTTTTAAACCCACGATCGATCTAGCAAGTTCTATCTCTATTCCCTGCTCATTTTGCTGTATATTTCTTAACTGCCGGCATAATTACGGTTGCGATCAGTTCAATGTTTTTCATTACTTTATCCATTGGCATTCCACCAAAATCAATTTCAGCCATAAAACGTTGTTGATTATATAATTCATGTTGATACAGCATTTTTTCAATGATTTGCTCTGGGCTGCCCACCATTAGTGCATCACGGTAATCTATTGCTTGTGTGAATTGTTGCTTCGGATAGCCACTCCCTTTCAGTGCTCTCATCCCTGCATTAAGGTAAGGGTAATAATCACGAAGGGCATCCTGTGAATCCTTTGCAGTATAGAACAAGCTTGTCGTTGCTACAGGTAAGGTTTCAGGATCAAAACCACTTTCCTCTGCAGCCATACGGTAGGCATCTACAGATTGCTTGAAGTTTATCGCAGGTCCACCAAGCGTGGTCAGCATCATCGGAACTCCTGCACGTCCCGCTTTTATTGCACTCGCTGGAGGTCCGCCTACTGCCCGCCATATCGGCATTTGACCATGGAGTGGTTGTGGTAAGATCCCTGCATGTTTCAGCGGTGCTCTGAACTGACCTTCCCATGTAACGAACTCTTCCTTGTTCAGTTTCATAAGCAGTTCCATCTTCTCTTCAAACAATTCTTCATAGTCCTGAACATCATACCCAAGTAAGCTATACGCTCCCACTCTTGATCCGCGCCCTGCAACAATCTCAGCACGACCGCCTGATATTAGATCGAGCGTTGCAAAATCTTCGTACACACGAACAGGATCTGAGGTACTGAGTACCGTTGCTGAACTCGCTATTTTAATATGTTTCGTAGCTTGTGCAATTGCTCCCAAAATTACGGTATGTGCTTGTGTCGTAAAATAGTTCTGGTGACTTTCCCCTACGGCAAAAACATCCAGTCCCGCTTCATCCGCCAATTGGCTCGCTTCAATCAATTCATGAATACGTTGCTGCGCAGGAATACGTTTCCCTGTCATAGGATCAATTAAGTGCTCACCAATAGAATATAATCCAAATTCAATGCCTTTATTTGTGTCTATCCGGTATTGTTCCATCTCTATATCTCTCCTTCGTAATCAATCGATTGGCTGCAAGTTCGCTTCAATCTCGGCACGTCTCTCTTCTAAGAAAGGAGGAAGATCCAGTCCTTCTCCAAGCGACTCTACACTTGCATCTGCTGTAAATCCAGGACCATCTGTCGCCATTTCGAATAAAATCCCATTCGATTCACGGAAATATAAACTTTGGAAGTAGAAGCGGTCTACGATCCCTGAAGTGCGGAATCCCTGTTCGTTAATAACCTTATCCCAATAGCGCAATTCTTCCTCGTCCTTCACACGGATCGCAATATGATGAATGCTGCCTTTTCCCGGTTTTTCTATAGGTCCTTCTTGCTGTTTCACTACAATTTCTCCAAAGGACTGTCCGGCTACGGATTGATACACTACTTCATGCTCCGAACGAGATGCCTCTACATAACCGAGGAGCTCCTTTAAGGTTTTGTCTAATCGATCTGCATAACGTACGGTTAATTCAATCGCACCAAGCCCCAATATACGATGCTCTACAGGCACCACAGAATCTTTCCATGCTGACCAGTATTCAGGAGTTTCTAATCCATCATTGTTCAGCAGCACCATTCGGAGACCTTCGTTATCCTCAAAATACAGCGCATCTTTCCCCGCATATTGGGTGATTTCTCCGTGCTGTACATCAAGTACCTCGAATCTGTTTTTCCAAAAAACTAAACTCTCATAGGACGGGACAAGTAGTCCAATCTGGCTAATGCTATTCGTTCCACGAATCGTGCTCCCAACACGAGGCATTTCGAAAAAGGATAGTTCTGTTCCTGCGCTTCCTGTTACATCACCGTAAAACAGATGATACATACTAGGGTTATCTTGATTTACGGTCTTTTTCACTCTGCGTAAACCTAATACCTTTGTATAAAACTGATTATTTTCTTTCGCATCTTTCGTGAGCATAGAAATATGATGATGGCCTGAAATGGTATACATAATAATCTCTCCTTTATTAATTGACTAATCAAGTGATAGTTAAAAAAATTACCGCTATGGCAATTTTTTCGTTTGGCTATGTTTATGAACGCGTGTCATTAATCGATATAATGTTTTCTTCTCTTCTTCATCTAGTACTTCATCAAAAAAGGAAGATTGAAATTTAATTTGGTGTGTCATTGCTTGGGTAAGTGCTTCTTCCCCTTTTTCAGTCAAACGAATTGTTTTCGTCTTCCAGTGTTGCTGACGCTCGATATACTTCTCTCTCTCAAGCCTAGCTAACATACGAGAAATACCGCCTTGTGTTACGGTTACTTTCTCAGCGAGTTCCGATTGAGTCAGTGGTTGGTAGACCGATATTTGCATAAGAACATCAAATTGAGCGGTCGTTAGATCAAACTGCTTCAAAAATTCATTGGATAATTGATTGCTCTGGTGAGTAAAGCGCACTAGACGTAACCATATTAATGAACCTAGTGTGTTTTTCTCCATTGGCATCCCCTCAAGTCATTGTTTCTACTATCACTTTACTACTCAATTGATAAATATGCAAGCTTTTTATCTTAAATTAAAGATAAACGTTCTAATTCATAAAAATAAGCCTGCCCGATCATCAAAAGATCCAGGCAGGCCATTATTAGGTCAACACAGCTTCGTCACGAATATCCCCTACAATTTCTTCTAAGATATCTTCCATCGTAACAAGCCCTATCGTAATTCCTTCTTCATTCGTTACAGCCGCGATATGAACACGACTTTGCTGCATTTTTATGAGAACATCTTTAATTGAAGCGTTCTGCGAGAAGCGAGGCATATCATGGATAAATTCACCCATTCTACATTCTCTTCCTGCAGCCATACTTGTCAGCATTTCTTTCGTGTTAATAAATCCAATAAATCGATGTTTATTTCTCTCTTCGATAACAGGATACCGCGTGTATTCATTCTGGTTTAGAACTTCCATCATCTCATGAAGGGACATTCCGCTACTTAAAGTAACGATCTGCTCGCGTTCGATCATAATTTCTTTAAGCAATCGCTCATCAAATGCAAAAATGTTCTCCAGGTAATCCAGTTCTATCTGATTGATCTCTCCACGTTCATAGCTATGATTCACAATCAGCTTGAGCTCCTCTTCCGAATACACGGTATCGTGGCCGGCAGGTTTCACCCCAAATATACGAAGCAAGATCCGAGCTGAACCATTCAGTGCATAAATAAACGGATACATGACTTTACCGAACCAATAAAGCGGTGTAGCAAGTAGTAATGTCATCTTTTCTGCAAACTGAATAGCTAGTGTCTTAGGTGCTAATTCACCGATAACCACATGTAAAAATGTAATAATAGCGAGGGCAATGGTGTATGACAGCACCGTTGCTAGAGCTGCTGGTACATCAAAATGATCAAAAATCGGATGCAGTATTTTTTCAACCGTCGGTTCACCCAACGCACCAAGTACAAGCGCAGTAATGGTAATACCGAGCTGACAGGCTGATAGATAATAATCAAGATCATGTGCTACTTTTTTGGCAGTTATCGCCTTCTTATTCCCATCCGCAATCAGTTGTTCGATCCTGGACATCCGTACTTTAAGAATTGCAAATTCCGCTCCGACAAAGAAAGCGGTGAGTCCAATAAATACAGCGACCAAAACTAAGTTTAACGCAATTATTCCGTCCAATTCATTCCCTCAGGCTGAGGGATTCACCTCCAAGAAATTGATCTTACTTTCTTTCATCAAAAGAGAATCCCTCTATTTATGATGAACACGCTGAAGAATAACTTGCTTAATCTGATAGTTATCCATCTCTGCGACAGTCCATGTAAATTCTCCATGTTCAATCACATCACCGGTCTCAACCGTTGTACCTTTATGATATTGAATCCAACCTCCAATGGTGTCCATCTCTTCATCGCCCTCAAAAATGAAACCAAACTGCTTCTCCAGTTCGTTCAGGAGGACACGACCGTTAATCAAATACTCATGTTCCCCTGTTTTTTGTATATCCGCTACTTCATCCGCATCAAATTCATCACGAATTTCGCCTACAATTTCTTCTAATATATCTTCCATGGTAAGGATGCCGGATGTACCTCCGTATTCATCAATAACGACGGCCATATGCACTTGTTGCTGTTGCATTTTAATCATGGCATCCTGAATCCTTGTATTTTCAACAACATAGGGAAGTTCCCGAATGAAATCAGAGAGCTTGCTTTCTTTTTTAGCAACAATATAGGGCAGCATTTTCTTCACATTCACTACCCCAACAATCCGATCTTTGTCCCCTGCCTCAATGACAGGATAACGGGAATAATTGTATTGATCTAAAATAGGAATGATATCTACATACTCCATATCCTGATCTATAGTAATCAGTTCTGTCCTAGGGACCATGATGTCTTTGGCAACGCGCTCGTCGAAAGAAAAAACATTTTCCATGTAGGCAAGTTTCGTCTGGTTAATCTCGCCGCCTTCATAACTTTGATTCATAATAATTCGCAGCTCATCTTCCGAATAGGCCTGATCATGCCCCGCAGGCTTAACACCAAAAGCACGAAGTAGGACACGTGACGCCCCATTTAATGCCCAAATGAATGGATACATCACCTTACCAAACCAATAAAGGGGTGCAGCAAGCAGCATGGTTATCTTCTCAGCGTATTGAATCGCTACTGTCTTCGGTGCCATCTCTCCCACTACCACATGCAGAAAGGTTACGAAAATAAAAGCAATCGCATAAGAAGCAGCAGAAGCAATCGATTCTGGTACATACAAGTAATCAAATAATGGATATAATAAGCGTTCCACCGTCGGTTTTCCTAGAGCCCCAAGTCCGAGCGCCGTAACCGTAATACCTAATTGACAGGCTGAAAGATAATAATCTAGATCTGCGACGACCTTCTTCGCCAAGACTGCTTTTTTATTGCCTTCGGCAATGAGTTGGTCGATCTGAGACATACGTATTTTAACAACAGCAAATTCGGATGCAACGAAAAAAGCAGTGAGTCCAATTAATATAAAAAGTATGAATAAATTCGTAATGGTTACAATGTCCAATGACTTCCCTCAGCTGAGGGATTCACCTCCAAAAATAGTTTCATTCTAAGTGAGTTTGAGTCCTGCCTCCTTTTTCGTAATCCATATGGATTAAAATAAGAAAACCATACAGCTCAACGTAACGGTTTGCTTGTTTCAACGATACCATATAATCTAAAAATCTCTAAACTTACCTATATTACAATTTCGTAAGAGAACTGTAAGTTAAAAGATTAGCACGTCATCTTTGCATTTATTTATAATTAAACTTGGTAAATGACCCTTAAGCTAAGAAACCTCATCTCACTTGATTTGAAAGGATAATACCTGATGACCAAGAAAACAAAACAAGCCCTGATTACTGTTATCACATTGATTGCGCTGGCTGCTTTACTCGCGGGGGGTTACTATTTTATTTCTATCGCAAATGAACTTGGAGACTTGCAAAAAACAGGAGAAGACTCGCCTTTTTACAATATTGAAAAGGTAGATCAGGACTCTGCCATAGAGCCCCCGGTTTGGGAAGGCGACGAGCCTGTAAACGTGCTTCTTATGGGTGTGGATGCGAGAGGTTTCTCTGAGGGTGAGATCCCGCGGTCTGATACGATGCTAGTGGCTTCAATAGATCCAGTTACAAAGAAAATCTCCTTGTTCTCTCTGTTACGTGATACATATACCGCAATACCGAACTATGGAAACAATCGAATTAATACGGCTATTACCCATGGTCCAGACATAGCAATGCAAGCGGCAAGTGACCTTTTAGGAATTCCCATTCCGTATTATGTGTACACCGACTTCCAAGGCTTCATCAAACTCGTGGATGCAGTGGACGGCGTAGATATCGAAGTAGAAAAAGATTTATATTATGTGAGCAAGGCAGATAACCATGAATACGATATCGATTTAAAGCAGGGATTTCAGCACCTTGATGGAGAAAAAGCATTAATGTATGTCCGTTTTAGACATGATGCGATGTCGGATTTTTCTAGAACAGAAAGGCAACGTAAACTGCTGGGAGCCATTGCTGAGAAACTGAAAACCACGTCATCCATGGCAAGGCTTCCTTCGATCCTGAAGGGAGTCAACCCATATATTGATACGAACCTTACATTTAATGATATCTGGAAGCTTGCCGCTCTTGGGGTTCAAAGCAATCTCCAAGCTACTGAGCAAATACCTCCTATGAATTTGATTAAAGAGACAAAGATTGGCGGTGCAGCTGTTCTTACCGTCAAAGATCCAGATGAACTAAAAGCATACGTTCAAGAAGTACTCGGCTCCGGACAAGATTCCGCAGATCATGAAGAAGATGTGGAAAATAAAGAAGATACAGAAGTAATTTCAACCTATTAAAAAACAGCCATTACCCGGTATTCCTACGGGGTAATGGCTGTTGCATCATGTATTATACATACTTGCTATTATATTTGGCGTTAAAATCTTCATCCGATTTCACGAGATAAATAATCCCCTCAATCAGCCCCAGAAATCCTGGAATGGCCGTCCATGATAAAAGAAGGTACGCTATGCCCCAACCAATTCTTCCTAAATAAAATTTATGTATACCTAATGATCCAAGCAGAATAGCTAGTACACCGGCTACCACTTTATTCTTCATTTCTTTCACCTCCCAAGCTATTGCATTGTATCATATATTCTTTAAAAATCACCATTTTGAAAAGACAAAAATTAAAGACTATATGATCTGCTGCTACAATAACTATAGGAAAAAAATCAAAAAAGATGAACCCTGTTCATACAGAGCCCATCTTTCTTTACTTCTTTATAACCTGATCCATTAAGCTGCCATTTCACGGCAAATTTTTGCACAAGCAAAACATGCTTCTGCACATTGCTGACAATGGTCGTGGTCATGTTTTTTACATTCGTTACCGCATGCTTCGCAAGCCTCTGCACAAGCTAGACAAATGGCTTTCGCATAACTACTGTTCATTGACATGGCATGCGCTGCAAACTCGCATAGATCAGCACATTCCCGGTCCAGTCGGATGCATTCTTTCATCATTTCAACGTGTTCCTCATCCAAGCAAGATGAATAACAGTGGTTACAAGCAGCCATACATTTTAAACACGCTTCAATACACTCTTTGTAATTTTGGTTTATCATTGTATGCAACTCCTCTCTATGTTTATGTAAATAGAATCAATCCCTACTCTCTATTACCCTAGGACGAAATATAGTAACATTTATTAATTATATCGATAAGTCACAGTGCAGATCCCTCACATCAGATCGAAGACTTACTCTCTCCAATCTCACCTTCTCTGAATACGAACCACAACTCGGCCTATGCTGCACTATCAGAAGTTTTCCTAAAGCCAACCGTTACACCGTATTTTCATCAACAAAAAAACTGCCCGACCCATGGTAAGGATCGAGCAGGCTGGTCTTCATATCTAATGAATACTTTAGAACAAAATTCTTTTATTTATAGTGCATACGAACATTTCGAATAATTAATTAACAGAAGTCGCTGTCGCAACCTTCTCTTTAACAGCAGACTCAGCTGCAGCATTCATTTCTTTTTGAGGTGCTTTCGTCTCATATTTATCCCAGCGCACAAAATTCTCTAGGATAATTACCATGACAACCCCAATCACAAGTCCATTAGACAGAATCGGGGTTAAGAGCGGTGGAAACTCGGTAAACGCAGAAGAAGGTATATTCATGATGCTGATTCCTATGAGTACCGGAAGAGCCACACGATAGATCGTTTTGGGATTGAAAACTGCCCCTTGGAACGTCCGAATCGCTGTACCAAACATCTGCAAGTAAGCTGCAAAAAGCACTGCATTTCCTACGGATAAAGGAAGCTGCGCTAACCATCCGCTAAGAGAAGGAAATACCCCTACCAAGATAAACATGACGGAGCCTGCAAATAGAGCAGCTCGCCGCAGTACCTTTGTATTTTCAAGAAAACCAATAGAGGAAGCAAACGTACCAAAGGGAATGAGCCCGAGACAACCGCCCAGAATGGAAAAGAAATTCGTAAACAAAAATGATCTTCTGTACTGTTTCTCTGTTGTCTCTCTCTGATACATTTTACTTGCTGCGATTAAGCTCGTTAAGGTATTCGTCATATTCACAAGGCCCGCGATCAGACCAACTAAGATAATCCCCGGCTCAAGCTGTGGTGTTCCCCATGGAAACCAGTGCCACACTCCATTTGCTCCTTCCGCAACAGAGCGCGCACTCTCTCCGCCCCCGAACAAAATCGCATAAGCAATCCAGCCTACAACAATTCCGCTCAGCAAAGAAAACTGTCCGAATTTACCTTTCCCTTTAATATGAATAATGGCGACAACCACAATAATGAAGAGTGACAGACCAGCAAGCGACAAATCCCACTTCCCTGTCTGATCATATCCGATCATGCCTTTAAAAAAGGTGTTGGCCAGCTGAAATGTGAGCAGAAGCAAATATACACCCATAACAATTGGCGTAAAAATACGCTGAAGTACTTTTAAAAATCCGCACAGCGTAAGGATAATTACGAGTATACTTGATAAGACAAAACCGCTGGTTAGACTTGCTGCGACCGATGCGAGAGAAAGCCCCATCGCCGGTGCAGACGCGCATATACTGAGAACAAGTCCCCACCATACGCCAGCTGGCCCATCCATGAGAGCATAACGATGCCCCCATATCACTTGTATGATACAGAGAATTCCGGTCAGTATGAAGGAACGCTGCATCGACCCCGCAATCTCACCCGGCGCAAGCCCAAGTGCATGACCAATGGATAGGGGTACCATAACTGTGTTTGTAAACAAAAAGAAAAGCCACTGCACACCGGCAAGCAGCACACTAAATGAATATCTTGATTTCAACTGTTCCATCATTTCTATTTCCCATCTTTCACCATCATAATTACATAATCTTTGTATATCTTTATTTAGCCCCTGCCTGTTCTAAAATGGAAATCATTTCGGTGTAACCATGCCTCTTGGCATGCTGTAAAGGCGTAACCCCATCACTGTCGGCCAGATTAACATCCACTCCATGAGAGACAAGCAGTTTCACAATTTGGGTATGGTTTACCCCGCCATCGCCAAGAATGACAGCTTCAAGCAGAGCAGTCCATCCTAAATTGTTAACATGATCAATATCTACATCCGAATGCTGAAGTAAATACTCTACAATCTCCACATGACCTCGGTCAGCAGCAGGAATAAGGGCAGTGCCGCCAAAACGATTCGTTATGCGGGTATCCGCTCCAGCTTCCACCATTAGCTTCACGATCTCTAACTTGCCCTCGGCACCTGCATAGAGCAGTGGATTGTCATTCCGTTGATCCTGGAGATTGAGATCGGCCCCTGCATCAATCAATGCTTTTACCGTATCTTGCTTATCGTTATGAGTCGCTGCCAGGATCGCTGTTCGTCCTTTGGCATCTGTTGTATTTATATCTACACCTGATTCCACTAATGCTAAGACTCGGTCTGTTTCACCACGTTCAGCTGCCTTGATTAGTTCTGTTGGCATCACTTCTCCACCTTCCTTGTTTACTTCTTCCCTGGATGGTTCATTCGAAGGATGATTACAACCTAAAAGCATGAGTACAAGTACACAAATGATTCCTGCTCCAGGCAACCTCACATTATCCCTCCATCGCTATGCTATGTTTGTATGGTATCATGAGCATAACTATATTAAAAATATTTAATACCTTGCAAAAGTATATGGAATTCATATAGATATCGACAAGGAGAGCTTACCTATGGATATTAAGCAATTACGTTATTTTATCGCGCTTGCAGAAGAACTGCAGGTGACTTCCGCTGCACAGAGACTCCACATGTCTCAGCCTCCGCTTAGTCAGCAGCTCAAGATGATGGAAACGGAACTCGGTGTACCGCTGTTTCATCGTAATGGACGTCACCTTGAGATTACCTCTGCAGGTAAAACACTGTATGAGCATGCACTCAGCATCACACGGATGATGGAAGAAGCGAAAGCCGAAGTGAAAGAATCGGGAATTGGTGTACGAGGTAAACTTTCTATTGGAATTAATACACTATCTGATGAGCGGCTCCCTGAGATTTTGAGTACGTTTCGCACCCTTTATCCCAAAGTAACCTTCAAAATTCAGCAGAATGAGACAAACACACTTGCTAAGCTAGTAAAAGAAAAGATCCTTGATGTAGCGATTGTGCGCCTCCCCATTTCACTTGAAGATTATGATTACGCGATTGTAGGCGCAGAACCTTTATACTTTGTCACAGGAAAAGAGGATTCCCCGCCTCAACCGGTCACAGCAAACGGTGCTATTTCCTATGAGGCCATTTCGGAATATCCACTTATCCTCCCTAGCACGGAGGGACTTGGACTCTATCACTTAATTTTGGATCAATTTCATGCTCGAGGACTCTCCCCTGCTATTGTCGGGGAATGTTCCGATATTGGGATATTGGTAGAACTTGTAGCTTCCGGTTTTGGGGCATCTATACTCCCGCGTTCCTCATTACACCGATATGATAACCGTGATATTCAGACATATGAAATTAATGGTCCTCAAGCCACCTCTAGTTCTGCCGTGATCTGGCTAAAACAGCATTATCTCAGCAAGTCCGCTCAAAAACTAATTGAGTTACTTACTTCCTCTTCATCTATATCTTCTTATAACTAGATCCAAAAAGTCGGATATGCACGATTACTCCGCATGTTGTTGATGATGAGTGCGATGAGCACGATGATCAGAGAACCAATAAGTACAGGTGAAACAAGATAACTCCACCCATATCCGCCCAGCATAATAATGATGGGGTCTGCTCCAGCTGGCGGATGGGTCGTCTTCGTTAACATCATCAGTGAAATTGCTAAGCCCACAGCAAGTCCGATCGCCCAAGGTTTAGCTCCAATGAGATGGTAGGCTGCTAACCCAACGAGTGCCGATACAAAGTGACCGCCGATAATATTACGGGGCTGTGATAAAGGAGCATTCCATACACTAAATGCGAGTACACAGCTTGCTCCAAATGGAGCCATTAACCATTCAGAAGAGGTCATACTTGTGAGAAATGCTAGAATCGAGATGGTTAAGAATCCCCCGATCAGTCCAGTTAGTGAATCTTTTACATCAATTTGCAGCGGACTGCTGCCTGCTCCTTTCATCTTTAATAGATACCCTTCGACGTTCATTCTTTTCATGGCTTACCTCTTTCCTTATGATTTTCTTTATACACAAAACCAAATTTCTTTAGAAAAGTAAAGAGTTTTTTTCCAAAATAAAAAAACCAACCCATAAAATGAGCTGGTTTAAATAAATGAATTTTAGGGGAACGGTTTCAATTAATGAAGTGGGCTGCATTCAGCCCCCATCATGTTTTTGTTATGCGTTTTATTCCGATCAGTTAAAGAACGCATAGCGAAAAAGTTGCTCTCTTATACGTTTTATTGGATAATATTTACTACATTACAAGCTTGGAGGAATATTATTACTATGAAACAAATGAACCATGTAACCAAGATAGTGATGGCATTCACTTTAGCTAGTGTCACCGTTCTGAGCGTAATTCCTGTGTTTGCCTCAAACGAAACAGTGACCCGATCCCAAGACATCCAAACTCTTGATGTTGATTATGAGTATAAAAACGAGTCCTTTTTAGGCACTACCTATAAAAATAATTTCTATATCGAACCATATTACGGCTGGGCAAAGATCTGGATTCACAACACATCATCTGATACTGTCACTGTCAGGGTTACCCAGAATACACTTACAGGAAAAGAAAAGATGTTTTTTTACCTTAGCTCCTGGCGAACAGTTGGCTAAAAAGGGTATTAAACCTTGGTCAACAGGTACTCACTGGATCAGCATCGCCGCTAAAAATGGAAAACCATTATCAGGACTCCTCACTGTTAAGTTGGCAAAAACAAAAGATCTACTATGATCAAAGTCATGATCTTGTTTTTTTAAAAAATGCCCCCTTGAACTCATCGGCTCACCCAAACAGGTGTACCGTCAGTCCTAAGGAGGCATGATCTAATAAATTCAATCACACAAACCACTGTTTTAAAATTAATCCTTTATTTACGTACCACTGTGTACCCTTTATCCTGAAGCAGCTTTATAACGCCATGTTCACCCAAATAGTGTCCTGCGCCAACAACGATGAAATATTCTTCTTTCTTGTCGCTTTTCAGGTAACCGTCGATTTTATCTGCCATCCCGATATTTCGATCGACCAGCATCGCTTTATAAAACTCAGGTTCGACAGCCATGCTGTTGGTGAATTCAAGTAACATTTCATCATTCCCTGATTTCCACATATCGGCCATTTGGTCCACACTATCATCAAGGGTATCAAAATCGTCTAGCGCAGTCTTCAAATTCCGCTCCTGCAGCTCCTTGGAGAAATCATCAAACATGCCAAGTTGGGACTCATAGGATTCTAGCTCCAGAACTGGTATTTTGCGCTCCATCGCTTTCTGGATGAAATACAGATCAATACCTGCAGCTGCTTCGTACCCTGCTGTCATTGTTTTCAGAGTACTGATCGTTGTCTCGACCACCCAAGGCTTATATGCATCTAGTGCATTCTTTTCCATTCCATTTTGCTTCAGAATTTCTTCAAGCTTCGCATAAGTTTCCTTGGACACATGGTCCTTCAGCGTAGTTCCATCCTGGTACATTCCCATATTCGTAATCAATTTTTGTTGCTCTTCATCTACGGCTTTGCTAATATCGATCTCTACACCTAAATAATCCGCTTCAGCAAAAGCTTCCTCATACTCTGAACGCAGTGGGTAGAAACTATCATCTGCAACATGCATCGATCCAACGAGATATACGGTATTCCCGTTGTTCTCCACTTCCCACATGAAACCGCGAGCAGCTTCACCCGATGTCTTGGAAACCAAAAGTACAGTGCGGGAATTTCGATCCCAGTGAACTTCGTAACCTGCGGCTTCACCCACCGTACGAATTGGAACATAGGTTACACCGTTAATCAGTTTCGTCTTACTTTTCAGCGTGATCTGCTTGCCGTCAACAACCGCTTGAATGGTTCCATTCTGGACATGGGACAGCTTAACATTTAGAGCCTCGAGTGTTGTTCTCAGCGGCACCATCGTTGTGCCCTGGTCAACTATAGGTGTACTTGTTGCAAATTCAACTTTTTGATCGTTTATCTTTAGTACCGGTTGCTGTGGTGCAGCTAATGCAGGGGCGGCTGAGGCGAGCATACCTGCTGAAATAATGAGCGATAAGAGCGATTTTTTCCAATGGTTCATGTTAGATTCTCCTTATTTATGAATAATAGAATGTAATCCAGTAGTACCTTAAATAAAAATCAACTCATTATAAACGTGCTGCTGTGGCTGGGCTGCTGTGTGTGCAATTATATTTTAATTACATTTTAAAAGCCTTCATCGCCTTACGAAGTTCCGCTACGCTCGGACGTTTACCGTACATCAGTACGCCCGTACGATAAATCTTCGCGGACAGCCATCCGAAACCTAAGATCGCTGCAATCAAAATGACTAACGATACCCAAATCTGCCAAACTGCGATCTCTCCCATTCCGACCCGAAGGATCATCACCGTTGGAGCAGTGAACGGCACATAACTTGAGATTTGAACAAGTAAGCTGTTCGGCGTTCCCATACTGAAGATCCCGATATAGAAAGCAGCCAGAGACAGCATCGTCATTGGTGTAAGCGCCTGACCTAAATCTTCTGTACGACTGACAATGGAACCAATCGCAGCAAACAGAACCGCATACAAGAAATAACCAAAGATATAGAATAATAGTCCGTAAAAGAGTACATCCAGATTAAGTAAAGTTAAATCAATGTTCATGGAACTGAGCATTTCTTTATTATGAGGCAGCATGAGATTTGCGAAGATCGTAAGTCCAAAGATCCCAATCTGTGTCAAACTCAGCAAGAAAATACCGATGATTTTACCAAACATTTGTGTCAGTGGAGACACACTGGTGATCAGAATTTCCATAATCCGTGAGCTTTTCTCTGCGGTAATTTCGGAAGCAATCATATTCCCTGTCATTACGGTAGAGAAGAAGAATAGAATCATGAGCACATAGACAAAAGCATAGTTCACACCTTGTGAAGCGGCATCCTCTGTATCTGCGGTAGGTGAACTGTTTTCTACATTAATTTCTTTCGTAATCAGAGATACCGGTGTGCTGATATCTGCAATCTGTTGTTCGGTAAGCGAGTTCTGTGCGATCACTTTTGTTTTCGCATTTTGAATGGCAAGTTGCAGCCACGTTGCCACTTCGGAAGATACATCCCCGTCTGGAGAATAGTAGGTAGCCAAAGGTGAAGCAGATCCTTCCATATTCTCAAGAGTTACGTATCCATCAATAATCTCATCATTTATATCCTGGCTTAACTTCGATTCGTCTGCTGATTCGTAGGATACAAGATTAAATACAGGAGTAAGGAGACCGTCGGTATAGAGCTTTAGTTCATCCCCAACAGCTTGCTGCTCAGGATCCGATATCACAAGACCAATGGATGGAACCTCCGCACGTGTAGCGCTGCTGTTCTCTTTCTCTTCACCTGTAAAAGAGGAAATAATATAGGGAAGATTCATACCAATCGTCATGAGAATGACAAGGATGAGGGTCGTCACTTTAAAAGCTTTCGTCTTCGCCTTCTGCTTGTAGGTAAATCCGATAATCGTCCCAAGTTTATTCATTACCTGTTCCTACCTCCTTGATAAAGATTTGATTCAGTGTCGGTTCTTTGATCTCAAAATGCTCCACTGTGGCGGTTTGTAATGCTTTTTGCAGCACAAGCTGAGCCGCCTCCATGGAACGAATCGTAATCAGATAGCCTCGCTCCATTCGTTCCACCTTCGTAACACCCGGAAGCAGCTCCAGTCCACTCACTTCTTCTGAAGTGATCAGACGTACCTGTTCCCGCGGGTATCTAGATTTAATCTCTCTAATGCTTCCCTCTACTACGGAATTACCGCGGTGAAGTATGGTGATATTCTGACACAGCTCTTCGACGTGCTCCATTCGGTGTGTCGAGAACAAGATGGAAGTCCCTTCATCTCGCATTTCTTTTACCGTTGATTTCAGCAGCTCCACATTCACGGGATCAAGACCACTAAATGCTTCATCTAAAATCAGGATTTGCGGGCGATGGACAACAGCTGCGATGAATCCCATTTTCTGCTGATTCCCCTTAGAAAGTTCTTCAATTCGTTTGTCGTAATACTCGGGCACCTCAAATTTTTCAAGCCAGTATTTTAAGCTCTCGTCCGCCTCTTTTGCTGACATTCCGCGTAGACGACCTAAGTAATTGATCTGTTCACTTACCTTCACCTTCGGATACATTCCACGTTCTTCAGGCAAGTAACCCATCAGATGCTGAAGTTCAGGACTGAATGATTTGCCGTTGTAGCTGATCTGTCCCCCATCAGGATAAATAAGTCCAAGCACCATACGCATCGTTGTCGTTTTCCCTGCCCCATTGGCACCAAGCAATCCATAGATTTCTCCTTCTTTCACCGAAAGAGTGACCCCATTTACAGCAAGTTTGTCTCCATACTGCTTCATTACTTGGTTCAGTTCGAGTCGATTCATTTGATATGCTCCCCCTTTTTCATTTCCCAGCCTGCAGGTCCATGCCCCTGAATCCAGTACATTAAAATTTCCTCCAGCTCCAGTACTCTTGCTTTCAGCGGCAGCAGACCCGCTTCCTCTAACACTTCAAGTACATCTGCTGCACGCGTTGTTACTATTCTACGAATCCGTTCCGTTTCCTCTGACCATTCCAAAACTCCAGGCAAATGAGCAGGTTTGATCTCCCCTTCGTACCAAATCTCTCGCCAGCTATCAAGCAAAAGATCCTTCTCCACCATGCCGAGCGTCTGTCCTTTGTGCATCAGGATAATGTAATCTGCCAGCTTTCTGATCTCATCAACAATATGAGTCGCAATAATAATGGTAGTATCCCCTTGCTGCATATACAGCTGGAGCTCTGTTAGCATCTGCTTCCATGCGAAAGGGTCCAGCCCCGAAGAGGGTTCATCCAAAATCAGCAGTTTAGGCCGAACAGCCAGCGCGGCGGCTAACTCAAACTTGCGCCGTTCTCCCTTGGACATTTTCTTTAATCTGCTGCCTCGGGGTACCTCAAACTTGGTAAGCAGTTCTTCGAATAAAGCGGCATCGAAGCGGGGATACCAGAATGCTCGGAATTCGGCTGCTTCTTCTACGGTAAGTCGATCCTCCTCTGGGCTTGAATACTCAGTGACGGATCCTATTCTCTGGCGGAGCTCAAGCGGAAGTTCCTCCTTATCATATTGCTCACCAAACCACAAAATGTGTCCTGCTTCAGGAATCACCACTTTTTGCAGCATACTCAGAAGCGTTGTTTTTCCCGAACCATTCGGCCCGACAAGTGCATAAATATATCCTTCAAGCAGTTCTAGGTGAATGGGTCCGATTGTTCTGTCTTTTCTTGATTTATACACCCCTTGCATGGAGATTACTGAGTGTTCGGTCATTTCTCTGTCTCCTCCTTCTCCCTATAGAACTCATTCATCACTTCAGAGAACCAGTGATCCAGTTCTTCACGAGTGCTGCCGACCGATCTGCCTACTTTTGCCGCCTGAATCAGGGCCTCTTTTACTGCAGCCTGTTTGTAATCTTCTTTTTTATCTATCCCTACCTGAGCAACAAAGGTTCCTGTACCTTGCTTCGTACGAAGCAAACCTTCATTCTCTAGGTCTTGATATACTCTTCGGACAGTAATGACACTGCATCTAAGATTGCTAGCAAATTCACGTATTGAGGGCAATAATGTCCCCTCCTTGATTTGACCAGTAATAATAAGCGATCGCAATTGACTCTCTATCTGGGAATATAAGGGTTCAGCGCTACTCTCATTGATCTGTATAGGTATGTTCACGCGGTTGCCTCCCCCTTTACTATAAAATGATTGGTATTTCTTCGCTCTGTTCACTAACTGCCCCGAACAAAATGGACGATATTAGCTTACATCTCTTAATAACATTTTTTTCTTCGTACGCTTAAAAGAAAATATCATCAGCACGATTCCAGATACAAGCATAATCCACATCCCTGGAGCAAGTAACCCCCACTGCTGACTATGCTCTATCGAAAACTGAATCAGGTTCCAATCAAGTATGGCTGCTGTGAGCGCGATGAAAAAGAATACAACAAAAGCTAACGTCGTATATGCAAAATAAGCTTTCCCGCTCACTAGCAATTCCCAGTAGATAAAAAATGTGTTCCAGATAACTCCATACCCGATCCATAGTAGTGAAAAAGCGAGAACTTGATCAAACCTAAAATGTTCAAACCGCAGGGCAAGAAAATAGATTACAGTGAAATAGATGACACCGTTAACGGCAAAGGCAACCAGCATCTGAAATATACGGCTCCATATGATGGTAGATGCAGGTATCGGTAATCTTCGCATATACGATAACATTTGGGTATAGGAGTCATCCTGTAAATAACGGAATGATCTTCTCGAGAAAAAGAAGCCCAAGAACGGGATAAAAAGCAGGAATATATTATCTACTAAAAGCGTGTGTACCTGAGCTTCCATACCTCTTAACCCCGTACCGGTAAGAAAGCCTCCCGTAATTGCCGCTGTATATAGAGTAAAGAGAATTGTCCAGATCCAATTAAGTCGGTCTCGCTTAAGTTCCGTTTTCGTCATCCACCAAGCTTGCTTCCATATTGTTACCGTCATGATTCCATCCCCTCCACCGATCTAGGTGTGATTACTGTATATATCTTTATACACAGTATATAAACCATAGCTTGTCCATGTCAACCTTTTTCTTCCATGAAATAAAAAATAACGATAAAGCCTATGAACACCTAGTAAGAACAGTGGTAAGGAGAGCTGTTGGGAGGACACTGTTAGGAGGGTACAGTTAAGAGAGTACAGTTCGGAGAGCACAAGTTCGGAGAGCACAAGTTCGGAGAGCACAGTTCAGAGAGCATTGTTCGGAAGCACAGTTACAGATTAGAGGGCATTTTCCGCACAAAAAAAGGAGACGCTCGTCTCCTTTGCTCGTATTTCATTATTTTTTTGCTTGATCGTTCACATCATGAATCATTCATGCCTTATATCTTTAAGCACCTATAATAACTTCCCAGACAGGCTTCGTATGTCCTCCTGGATAAAGGATATAGAGCAGTGTATACACAAGGACCCCTGTTGTGGCAGTGAAGAACCAGATCATAGAAGTTACTCTGCCGAGCCGCCTGTGTTTTGCATATTTTTCTTTGTAGCCCCATAGGAGGGTTGTAATTCCGAATATCGCTCCCACGGTAGCCATTACAATATGGAAAATAAGAAACACTTGATAGAATAACTTTAAATGATCTGGCCCGCCCCAAGCCGTATTTCCTACAATGATTGTGCGCGAACTGTAGATAATGAAGAACAGAATTGCTGCCCAGGCACCGGCAAGCATCATTTTCTTATGCGCTTCTCGTTGCCCCCGGATAATAAGTACCCATCCGATCCCCACCAGTACTGCACTTATCACGATAAAAGCCGTACTTAGTGTAGGCAGCCAAAAATATAAATCCATGTTCCTTCCCCCCGTGTCCTTCATGCTGGTGAATCTTACGTAATACCCTATATCTCGTCTACCTGCTTAGATACGTTTGGAATAATCTCTTCCTCTTCACTCCGCTCTTTCTTGTACCACTGAAAAAAGACATACGCGAGCATAATTCCAAAAATCAATTCTTGGATCATCTTCATGATCACTCCGCCTACCTGCTGATCCTGCTGTGCATTCGGTAACAAATTAAAGTAAGAGGGTCCGCCGACAGATTGCAAGAGGATCTGAGGATCACCCGAGTAACAGTACCCCATCGCAGTCGCCCAAACGTTTGGATCACTATAAGTTGCAAACAATGGTTCTGAAGCAAAGATAATAAGCCCGCAGGCCGGCGTAAGCAGTACCATGTTTAGAAAAATAAACCCGATCTTAGCAAGGCTTGATCCCCTGTCCCGCTCTGGAACAGGATGAACTAAGGATCCCCACATCAGGAGCGACGCAATGAATAGAACGATGTAATAAAGTCTATGTACTGCAAAGTTCAGCATGACGTAGTCATGCACGATCGGTATATGATAGATCGAAAATAGTCCGTTAAATAAAAGTGCCGCCACAATAGGTTTTCCTAAGAAGGAAAAAGATTTTATTAATGGATAGTCAAGAACTTTACGCCAAACCCAGGATGGAATCCCTCTCATAAGCAGCGGCGGTGCAGCGATATAAGACAGCGCCATACTAATCATGTGAAAGGTGAACATGGTATGTCCCAGTAGGCTAATCGGGCCTCCTTGTGCCATATAGAGAATAAACATCCCGCATACAAACATAATTTTCTGCCGTGAGGTCGTCTTCTCCGTTATTCCTGCACCATAAGCAAGCGGGCCAACCATTACAAAATAAAGTGCTGTCAGTATAAGCATCAAAGCCAAAAATAATGGACTCCATACGTCCCCAAAACTAAAGTATTCTAGTCCAAGCATAATTTCCCTCCTGCCTTGCTTCATGACAGTAAATAAATGGATTTATGAAAAGGAGAAAAGGCAGCGAAAAAGATTCGCCGCCTTCTACTGTTGTTACCACCATACCCAAAATAACGCGGTAATAATGGCCGTAAAGGCCACGAAAAATCCGAATGCCATAAAGATGAGAGGAATAAAATGTCCTTTGTCCTTCATGTGCATCCAGTAAGCCATCTGGATAACCACTTGTAGAACCGCCATTGTGAGCAAGAGAATGATCGTAAAGGTTGTGTTCACTCCGCCTGCAGCCACTGCTCCAAAAGCGATCAAAGTTAAACCTATGGAGAAAATAAAGGCAACCACATGCTTTTCTGGCCCTTCCGGGCGATGACGATGCTTGACACTGTTATTGCCAGCCTGTTCATGACTTGCCATGGATTAAACCACCTTTCCCAGTAGATAAACGACCGTAAAGATGAATACCCATACCACATCGATAAAGTGCCAATAAATCGCAGACACATAGATCTTGGGTGCGGTGACGACCGTCAACCCTTTTTTGTACAGTTGCCCTATTAGTATGCCAATCCAGGCAATACCAAATGCGACGTGAGCACCGTGGAATCCAACAAGCGTATAGAAGGCGGAACTAAAAGCACTTGTTGTCATACCAAAGTTCTTGTGAACAATGTATTCATAGAATTCATAGATCTCTAAACTAAGAAAGCCAAGTCCAAGGATAACCGTAACAATAAGCCAGAAAATCAGCTTTTTAACATCATGTTTGTGCATGGCTTGAATAGCGAAAACACTCGTTAAACTACTCACTAACAGAATGAATGTGGCAGCTCCCACAAGGGGCAGATGGAACAGTTCATTTGCTGTAGGACCCTCTACTGTCTGATTACGAAGCGCAAGGAATGTAGCAAACAAAGTACCGAACAGTACCGCCTCTCCTCCAAGGAAAAGCCAGAAACCAAGGACCTTGTTGCGTCCTTCCAGTGTTGCTTTTTCAGGTTCGTGAGGCAGCTGACCGTTTACAGCTTCTGTATGTGGTGATGTCATAGCTTAGCCCCCTTATCTTCCAGTTCCTCGGGATCAATATGCCATCCATGATCATCGAACAAGGAACGTGCGGCCATAGATCCGAATGTAATGAGAAGACCAATGATAACCACGATATAATTATTGAATAGGAAGTTCATAAATCCGTTGCCAAACTCGTCGTTTGAGAACATAAAACCCAGACCTGCAATGAAAATCCCTACAGACATCAGGAATGGAAGCGGTGTGGCAGAAGGCATGTGAATAGGACCAAGCGGCTCTGCAGGTGTCATTTCTGTGTTGCCTGCCATTTTTTCTTTCCACCAAGCATCAAGACCACGTACCAACGGAATTTGCGTAAAGTTGTGTTCTGGAGGCGGAGATGGAATGGACCATTCCAGTGTACGGCCATCTTCCCAAGGATCATTAGGTGCATCCGCTGGTTTTCTGAAAGTAATAACCACATTAATTAAGAACAAAATAACGCCGATAGTCATCAAAAATGCTCCGATGGTACTAATATAGTTCAGTTCATCAAACCCTTGATCCGGCGCATAGGTTGCAACCCGGCGCTGCATTCCCAAAAGACCGAGGAAATGCTGAACGAAGAAGGTGAGATGGAACCCAATAATAAAGAACCAAAACGTAATTTTGCCAAGCGTCTCATTAAGAAGACGTCCAAACATTTTTGGCCACCAGTAGGTGAGTCCTGCAAATATGCCCAGTACGAGACCACCCACAATAACATAGTGAAAGTGTGCTACAACGAAGTATGTATCATGGAACTGAAAGTCCGCAGGTGCTGATGCGAGCATAACACCCGTCACCCCGCCCATTACAAAGGTAGGTAAGAAACCGATCGCATACAAGTTCGCTGTTGTAAAGCGAATCTGTCCTCCCCACATCGTAAAGAGCCAGTTGAATATTTTGATCCCGGTTGGTACGGCAATCAGCATGGTAGAAATAGAGAATAGTGCATTAGCAATCGTACCGAGACCGGTCGTAAACATGTGATGCGCCCATACCATGAATCCCAAAAATGCAATCAGGATCGTTGCAAATACCATCGAGCTGTATCCAAACAATCTTTTTCTTGAGAAGGTAGGAATAACTTCTGAAATAATACCGAAGGCCGGCAAGATCAAGATATATACTTCGGGATGCCCGAAGATCCAGAATATATGCTGCCATAATACAGGGTTACCGCCGCCTTCTATACTAAAGAAGTTTGCACCCAGAATCCGGTCAAAAGTTAACAGGACAAGCCCAACCGTAATCGCTGGAAAAGCAAATAGAATCATAGCGGATGTAATAAATGTCGTCCAAGCAAACATCGGCATGCGCATAAAGGACATCCCTGGTGCACGCATCGTAATAATCGTAGCGAGGAAGTTAATCCCCCCGATCAGCGTACCGAGACCCGCAATCTGCAGTCCAATGGTGTAAAAATCAACCCCATGTGTCTCACTGTATGCGGAACTTGCCAGCGGCACATAAGAAGTCCATCCGGCATCCGGAGCTCCGCCCATCACCCAGCTCAGGTTCAGCAGGATTCCTCCGAAGAGAAACGTCCAGAAACCCAGTGCATTAAGGAATGGAAATGCTACGTCCCGCGCCCCAATTTGAAGAGGGAGGATTGCATTCATAAAAGCAAAGATAATCGGCATAACGCCTAGGAAGATCATCGTTGTACCGTGCATCGTAATCAGTTCATTAAATAGCTGTGTACTAACAATCTTGCTATATGGTTCCATCAGCTGGAGACGGATCAAAATCGCTTCGATACCGCCGATACCAAAAAACAGAGCGCCTGCCATCAAATAAAGTATTGCAATTTTCTTATGGTCAACCGTCGTAATCCAATCCATCAGTCCGGTATACCGTTTAACCGTATGAGCGTGAGCCAACGTTGTGTACCTCCTTCTCAATCCGCACTGTTCGTTTCATATTCAAGCTTATAACTCGCCAAGTATTCAGCAAGGGCATCAATTTCTTCTGTCGTGAGTCCTAGATCACTAGGATTCGGCATTTCGTTGCCTGGTTTCACTTCTTGCGGATCATGAAGCCACTGTTTCATGTTATCTTCAACAGAAGCTCCCTCTTGGCCTTCACGTTCGTTCAGAAGCATACTGGCTACTGATTCTCTGCTGCCGATTCCTGTGAGATTCGGACCGACTGGAGTCCCTTGATCTCCCACAGCGTGACATGTTAGGCAGGCAGATCTGAATTTCTCTGCAAGCTGCTCATCTTCGGGAAGAACGGCCGGTGCTTTCATAGAAGCAACCCAGCTATCGAATTCTTCCGGGCTTACTGATTTGACTTTGAATTCCATGAAAGCATGAGATGGTCCGCATAACTCTGCGCACTTCCCCCGGTAAACGCCTTCATTCGGTGCGGAAAAATGGAACTTGTTTGTTGTCCCTTTTGTATCGTCATCCCCTGCAAAGTTGGTATCAATCTTACCGGAAAGGGATGGGACCCAGAAGGAATGAATTACGTCTTGACTGTCAAGGACAAAAGAAATCGTCTTGTTCGTTGGAATAATAAGATCTTGTGCGGTCGTCACACCCAAATCAGGATAACTAAATTCCCACCAGTATTGGTGAGCCGTTACTCTAACCTGAAGGGCATTTTTGTCTTTGGTGTAATCTTTACCGAGTGCGGAGAGCTGTCCAACCGTAGGAATAGCGAGTACAACAACAAGAATGAGCGGAATCACAGTCCAGATCACCTCAAGCTTGAAATTGCCTTCAACTTGTTCCGGTACTTCAGTCTGTCCTTTTTTGCGTCTGAACTTGACCAATACGTAAGCTGAGATGGCAAATACCACAAGCAATACGACGACCATGATCGTTATAGCAAGTTTCATCAAATCAAGCTGACCTTGTGCTACAGGACCTTGCGGGTTCATTACAGATAAATCCTCTCGACCACAAGCGGACAACAATAATAAAGAGAATGCTGTCAGTAAAAGGAGGATCCGTTTTCCGTACTGCCACCTTTTCATCACCTATCTACCCCACTTTTCCCGTTTTCGCTGATTACCATCTGGTTCCAGAAAGCGATTATTCTACCTGTTCTAGTACCTTTGTTGTAATCCTGTCAATTAATACAATCACTTATTAAATATAAGTTGACGTCAACTTTTTGTCAATCTTTAGACACATGTTCACAAATTGTTCACCAAGTCAAAAAAACCGCGCCACTGCCCGATTTGTGAACGATTTCAGTTTGATATAAACCGGAGTTTGTCCATTGTTTTCTTCCAATATACGGATAAAACGGGAGGATTCGAGCTATTTTTCCAATAGGTTAATTTATGTATATTAGTGCAAATAAATAGATATTAAACCTAGTATCATTTTATAGAGTCTAATCCCTATTCTATGCTGTCATGTGCATTTATCACGGAGCTTTATTGTATTTTTATCCATCATTTACCACAAAAAAGAAAACCCGCTTTGTGATAGAGCGGGATTCCTAACCACTTCCCTGCAACTTGGTAGTCTAGATCGTTAGAAGCAACGGACCATCCTTCGTAATCGCTACCGTGTGCTCATATTGAGCACCAATACTTCCATCTGCTGATCTAACGGTCCAGCCATCCTCTTCCCAATAAACAGCGCCTGTTCTTCCCATGGTCAGAACAGGTTCGACGGTAATCACCATACCCTCAACCAGCTTCATCCCTGTTCCCTTTTTTCCGTAAGGAAACACATCTGGCTGCTCGTGCATTAACCTGCCAATACCATGTCCTACAAGCGGTTTAACAATGCCGTAACGCCATAGTTTTACATTTTTCTCAATGGCGTATCCTATGTCCCCTATCGTTTTACCCGGCCTCGCTTCTTCAATACCGAGTAACATAGCTTTCTCGGTTCGACGAAGAAAACGCTGGGTTTTTGAATCGATTTTTCCGATGGCATAGGTCCACGCAGAGTCTGCGAGCCATCCATCCTTGTTAACAACCATATCAATGGTGACAACGTCACCTGATTTCAGCGGCTTTTCACTCGGAAATCCGTGACACACGATATCATTAACCGACGCGCAGGTTGCATAGGGATAACCTTTGTAGCCTTTTTGCTCAGGAACCGCTCCATTTCGAGCGAGAAAGGTTTCTACGAATTCATCAATCTCTTGGGTTGTCGTATCTGGGGCAAGTTTTCTCTCAATTTCACGATGGCATTCTTTTAAGATTCGTCCGGCCTCACGCATGTAACCGATCTCTTCTTTTGTTTTAAGCTTTACCGACATATGGCCGTCCCCCTCTATATTTATGGAATCTTTACCATATATATGCTGAGAAGGACGCAAAAAAAACCGCCTCTCTGTTTCAAATTCATCAGGGTGGCGGTTCTATAAACAACAAAGCAATATAATCAGCAAATACAACGGGAATGCCTTACAAAAAAACGAATCAGGAGACTGAGGAATTCAGTCTGGTTAATTCACGCTCAACTACAAGCGTCAGTTCCTCTTCATACCCTCCTGTTATCCGGTATTTTTTCACATACTCCTTCACGAATTTTTTAGGATCCTTCGGCCTGAATATACGAGTCATTTCCCGTAAACTTTCTTTGACCTCATTATGACCTTTTGTTGCCATGATAACTCCCTCCCAAAACGTTGAAAGTGAATGCTCCGTTTAGAGAATGCAAAAAGAAAGATCTAAATTGATACCATGAAGAAGTGTGCGCGGCAATATTCAGCTTTAGGCCGGGACTCCTGAGAAGACAGGTACCTGACACTATAATTACCCGATATGATTCCTTTTGAATCACACTTCCATTGTATCATATTCAAAGCAGTCGTACAGCTTTACAACTTTATAAAAAGTAATTAATTTACATTTTATCTACCAAAGTTCGAATTTTTGCCTCGGATGGCTTTCCTTTATGGTTATTGTCTCTCTACTTGGAATAATTATGTCTGAATCAGGTTACCTTAAAGCCAGAAGCCTGGCGCTTCACGATTTTTATGAAATAATGGTTACTATTTCTTTCAAGGAGGCATTCCAATCATGAGCGGAAAAGATAAGGAGATGCTCCCGATATCCAAGGAAACAGTTGAGGTTGACGGAGTTTATACAAATGAACGAGGACTTACAGAGCATCTTTACAGAGGTCAACATTTCCCATCGGATCCAGTATTGGGTGCTACAGAATGGGAATTAACCGAGTTTATGTTTGAGAATCATCATGAGGGGATCACCGATCCTAGACTGGTTCCTAAGGAAAATGACACAGATAAACAAGGAAAAATCACGAATCCAAGACGTCAGCAACAAGGCGGAGATCCTTCCTAATTTACTTTTATTAGGTGAGGTAAGTTTACTTCTATAGAAATTAGGGTATCCACTTAAGCCGCTTTGCCGGTTCACGGGGTACCCTAATTTATTTTTATCTAATTTTTGTATCAGCGATTAATTTTCCTGTATCTGTTCAAATATCTCCTCCCCCGTCATATGCTAACTTATAGCACCTTGTACAAAGGGAGGAAGAACAATGTCTCCATTCAAATCATCTACAGGTCTTGATGAGAATATTGCTGCTGCAATATGCTACCTGTTCACCTTTATAGGAGCAATTGTGATGCTTGCACTGGAGAAACGAAGCCGATTTGTCATGTTTCATGCTCTGCAATCTTTGTTTGCTTTTGGCTTTATCGTAGTTGGACACATTCTTAGCGGGCTTGTTCCCTTATTTGGTCCGCTGCTCGCAGCTCTGTTATCTCTTCTCGGCTTTGTTATTTGGATTGTAATGTTAGTGACGACACTGCAAGGAAAGTGGCTAAAACTGCCTATTGTTGGGGATTTAGCTGATAAACAAATGCGTAAACTGTAATAGAGGATGTATCATCTCATTAAACACCTTAGTCTTTTATCAAAAAATGTGTAATGTAATTAAAAAGCCGGTTACATGATCTAAAAGAGATCACGTAACCGGCTTTTACTTTTTACATATGCATTAAGCTGCTTCATCACCAGTAGACTTGGTTCCAGGGACTTCTTTTGCCGGACCCAGCCCGTTAAAGATGAGATTCATGAAAATTGCCGTAAAGCTGCCGACTACAATTCCGTTGTTTAATAGAATCCCAGCCTCTTCTGGCAGCTGTGCGAATAAATCAGGAACGACCGTAACACCAAGTCCCATTCCCACAGAACAAGCGATAATCAGCAGATTCTCATACCGATTAAAGTCCACCTGTTCAGCAAGCATACGAATACCGGATGATACCACCATACCGAAAAGGGCTACCGTAGCGCCGCCGAGTACCGAATGAGGAATCATCTGTGCGGTAGCTGCAATCTTCGGTACAAAACCAATGATAATAAGCAGTCCGCCTGCCACCGCGATGACGTCGCGCGTCTTTACGCGGCTCATTTGCAGAAGCCCTACATTCTGAGAATACGTTGTATAAGGGAATGAATTAAAAATACCGCCGACGACTATCGCAAGACCTTCTGCACGATATCCGCGGGCTAGATCTTTCGAATTCAGATCTTTGTCCAAGATCTTACCGAGAGCCATAAACACACCTGTGGATTCTGCGATACTGACAATCGCAACCAGGATCATCGTCAGAACGGCAGAGATATTAAATTTGGGTGTGCCGAAGTGAAACGGCTCTGGTGCACGGAACCAGCTTGCTTCTAGCATTGGCGTCAAGTCTACCTTACCGAAGAAGCCGGCCACGATGGTACCTACAACAAGACCAAGCAGAATAGAAATAGATTGCAGGAAACCTTTTGTGAAACGATTCATGAGAATGATAAAAATAAGAACACCAAAACCGATACACAAATTCAGAATGCTCCCGAAATCGGCCTCATTCTGACCTCCCCCAAGATCGTTCAAAGCGGTTGGAATCAAGGTAAGGCCAATGATCGTTACTACCGACCCCGTTACAACAGGCGGAAAAAACCGGATCAGTTTACTGAAGAATCCGCCAAAAATCATAACGAATATTCCCGATGCGATAATCGCTCCGTAAATATAGGACATGCCAAAGTTTTTTCCAATTAGAATCATGGGAGCCACGGCTTGAAATGCACAACCGAGCATAACCGGAAGTCCAATACCAAAATATTTACCTCCCCAGACCTGCAATAACGTAGCAAGACCACAGGCCAGCAGGTCAATTGCAATGAGGTAAGTTAGTTCGGACGAAGATAATTCAAGCGCACTGCCCACGATTAGTGGAACAATAACGGCCCCGGCATACATAGCCAAAACGTGCTGAAGACCAAGTGAAAATGTCTTCGCTGGATGACGATGACGATCGAATATTCGTTCACGGGTCATTAGACTTGAACCTCATCTTCGGCAAAAGTAACCTGTCCATCCTTAAGTGCAGCAAGACGAACAAGTGACTCTACACGGTACCCTTTCTCTTTCAAAAGTTTACCTCCCGGCTGGAATGCCTTCTCGATCACGATACCAATGCCGACTACCTCTGCTCCCGCCTGTTCCACGATCCGAGCAAGTCCAAAAGCGGCTTCGCCGTTCGCTAGGAAATCATCAATAATAAGCACACGATCCCCTGGCTTCATAAATTTTTTGGCAACGGTAATTTCATTGGATTCCTGTTTTGTAAAAGAGTACACCTTCTCAACCAGAATATCTTCACGAAGAGTCAGTGATTTTTGTTTGCGTGCAAAAATAAGCGGTACTTCAAGCTCCAGTGCTGTCATAATGCCCGGTGCTATACCAGAGGATTCAATTGTCAGTACACGAGTGATTTCTTCTCCTTCAAATCTTCGCGTAAACTCACGGCCTACCTCTTTCATCAAGATCGGATCCATCTGATGGTTCAGGAAAGAATCCACCTTTAATACTTGATCCGACAATACAATTCCTTCATTTAATACTTTCTCTTTTAACAGCTTCATCATCTGTTCCTCCTTGGTGCTATCGTGTTTGTTATCTCTAAACGCAAAAAAGTCCCTTCTCTTCCACCGTCCCAACCGGCAGAAAAGCAAGGGAGAAGAACATAGGTATCTGATAGAAGCAAAATTCCATCCCTAACTATCGTCAGAACTGACGGTACTTTAGCGATAAGTCTCTTCTATCTATCGTAACCTTATATTAATTCTCCCGTAGTCCAATCATTTGCGGTGATCGGGTAGAGACATGCTGGCCTATTCCAGCACATATACGAGATAACGTAAGTGTATTTTGTAAATAATGTAAAGCGTCTCTTTATCTACCTGAATCCAGGTACAGACAGCTTATGTTAGGTCGATGGTAGAAGTATACCGAATTGATACTGCAAAAGAAAGTGTTATTTTCAGTATTTTTTTCACTTTTCGCTTTCCAAGAGAGTCTATCAGATGATTAAATAGATGAAGGTAGCGATAATACGATGTTAGGAGTGCATCTGCTTGAAAGGAATCATAAGTGAATTTAAAGAATTTGCCGTACGAGGGAATGTCATTGATTTGGCAGTTGGTGTCATTATTGGCGGGGCATTTGGAAAAATTATAACGTCTTTCGTTAACGATATACTCATGCCGCCGATCGGACTAATTCTAGGAAATCGCAGTTTTGAACAGCTGTTTTTGCCGCTGGAAAAAGGAATTTTCACCCTTGAAGGAAGCAAATATACTACGCTTGCAATGGCAGAAGAAGCCGGAATCCCCGTACTCCGGTACGGTCAGTTCATTAATGTTGTTCTCGATTTTATGATTGTGGCTTTCTGCATCTTTATGTTCGTCAAGGCGATCAACCGATTTAAACGTAAAGAAGAACAACCCGAGCCGAAGAAAACGACACGGGCATGCCCTTATTGTATATCTGATATACCGCTTGAAGCGACACGCTGTTCATACTGCACATCCTTGATTGAACCAATCCTTGGGACAGAAAAGGCAAAAGCTTAAAGCCCTGGGGATCTAGGAATGAGATTTTCGAGGATCTGTCTTAGATTTGCATCTTCCCGGTAGACTTCTTCCCCGGTATCGAGTTCTGTGACACGAATTCGAGTATACGGTTCATCCGGACGAACCGGTTTAAAAGTAAGATCATCTTTATTTTCAACCATGACATCAAATCCTATTTTTTTAAACATTGGGATCAATTGATCTGTAGAAGCTTCCTGTTTATCTCCGAGCATAATAAGACCTCTTAAGTGCTTGGTCTCTTCATTTTTGTAGATAACTTGAAAACGAACGATGCATTCCATTCTTTATCTCCCCCTTATTCGTTTAAACCTATATGATAACTACATTTCCCCAAACTGTATGTAATCATGCTAACAGAAAACTCAGTAAATCTGTAGTAAGACGTTATTATTACACGGGAGGTACCAAACTTATGATAATAGAAGAGCAATTTGATATCTACAATGAAGATGGAAAGTGGATCGGCACCGCCCCCCGTTCTGAAGTACACGCAAAAGGATACTGGCATAAATCGTTTCACTGCTGGCTCATACGAGATACAGAAGAAGGGCGTAAACTGCTTTTTCAAAAAAGGGTGAGCAGTAAGGATACCTTTCCTTCCTGCTATGATATTACCGCTGCAGGGCACCTCTCTGCAGGCGAAACGGTACAAGATGCCGCAAGAGAACTAGAGGAAGAACTGGGACTTGCCGTTCCCTACTCTCAGCTTACACCTCTGCTTGAGATAAAAGAGGAGTTATATGGTGAAGTAAACGGGATACCCTTCAAAGACCTAGAAATCAGCTCCGTATTTGGTTATCTTCATACTCAGCCGCTATATCAATATCATCTGCAGCAAAGTGAAGTACAAGGACTTTACGAAGCTCTTCTATCCGATCTGATGGAGTTGTTCGAGAATAAAGTATCGGAAGTGCAAGCAATTGGAATTCTTAGTCAGAACGAAGGTAATCCAGAAGCACTCTTCATGGAAACCATTAGAGCAGAACAGTTTGTGACAAGGCAGCCTAGTTACTATCTCACCATATTTGAGAAACTAAAGGAAATGAAAAGGTAACTTAGTCGACTGCTGAACTGAACCCCGAATGGTAGACACTTAAAAAGTGACTACCATTCGGGGTTTTTCTATTTTCTTTCTAGAAAAGTCCCGTTATACTAACATTACAATTTTTTAGAACGGAGTATTTTTCATGAGT
>NZ_BOSJ01000016.1 GCF_018403285.1 Paenibacillus sp. J45TS6
GGTATGTGATGAAGAATTGGAACATGCCCTCCATCTCATTAACAACAGACCAAGAAAATGTTTAGGATGGAAAACAGCCCACGAATCTTTTGAGTATGAAGTGTCGCACTTGGATTGACAATCCGTCGTAACATATAGATTTGTAAAATTGCGCGCAAGCGAATCCTACGGGTACATTATTCATTAAAGCTAATGCAACAAGCTCATTAGAATAAGATAAGTTTTCAATAACTTCTTCTTCTGTAATTCCCACTCCATTAAATTCGTTATTAAGTTTAACAAGGTCTAGTGCATCTTTTGCGGTTGCCCATCGAAGATGAATATTTGATTCCATCAAGTTTTTCACTCCTTAAGTAAAATGAATATTGCTGCTCCTTTAATTGCATTTGATGTAATCGCATTCAACTTTATTTTAAACTTGCAATTTTTTAAAAAAGTCTAGTTTCTCGCTAATAAAATCATCGTCAAAATCAATACTCCCATGAATATGAGAATCTCCTAGACATAATCCCATTAACCATAGCTGCCTTATTCCCACAAAGATTGGCACGGCTTGCAAATCCTTTTCGCTGAGTCTTCTTACCGATTCATAGCCCTCAATAAATGCATTCCATAGTCGCTCTAATTTGTCCGGATCATGACGAAGTCGTACTTCCCTGGCTAGACGAAATTCTGCAATATCGTATGCTCTCCATCCAAATCCACATAGATCGAAATCATAATGAGTGTATGACATATCTTCTTTGAAGCTAATATTTGTATTTCCGTGAAGATCACCATGACAGATTCCCCAGTCCAACTCTTCTAGTGGGAATTCAAGTAGTCTTTCTTCTAATTGTTTTGCAAACGTTCTAAGCCATTCAAAATCCACACTTCGATGAGTCATATAGGGTTCGATCGAGACGAGTGATTGGTGGATAAGATACTCCAAGTCTAATGGCTGTCTTGTAAATTCAGACTGAAAACCATCTGTTTTCATGTGAATATTAGCTACTGCTTTACCAAAAAGATGACTTATTTCTTCATCATCAATAGACCGCTCGGTCCCTTCTGCAAATGAAAAGAGCACGCCGAATCTGTTGCCTTCTGGAGCGTTCAGCGTTTGAATGAAATTCCCGCTCTGATCAGCTATGGGTAGAGATACCGGGATCTCTTTCCCATCTAAGTAGGTTAACAATTCAATTTCAAAAGCAACTTCGGAATACTCAGATCTTCGATCCGCTCTGTAAACTCTAAACACATAGTTATTTTTTGTTGTTTTAATATGATAGGTATCATTCATCCCGCGAAGCAAATAACGGAACTCCGTTATATCATTCAGACCATAAGTCATTCCTATAAATTCTCGTAGTGCCTTATGAGATAAGGTTGAATAAGAAACTGGAAAATACACCTGAGATTTCTCCCTCCTGTTATTCATGCTCCATCTTCCTTTAGTTTTTCAATAAATTCATCTTTCGTTAACCCGAACAATATAAAGTCTAAGTATTTACCATTTACATATACCACCTGGCGGCGGACCCCTTCTTGAATACAATCGAGTTTCCTCATCATCTGCGCCGAACCGACATTTCCTTCAAGAACATAATCATTAAATTTATTAAGTCTTCGTTCTAGGAATGCATATTTCAAAAGAATTTTCATGGCACTTGTTCCGTAACCCTTACCTCTATACTCTTTATCGATTACAATACCGATACTAAATGTTCCATTTCTCTCGTTGATGCTGTTTAGATTAATACCGCCAATACTATCGCCATCCAGGTTTTCAATAGTGAACATAATTCGTCCATTTGTGGATGTAAAGTTTGCATTATCTTCTACGAATTTTTTTGCCCCTAAAATGGTAGGCGGTAACTCCACAGCACATTCAAGTAAAATACGAGCAGGCGTGTCGAAATCACTGATATAACAACTCTCCCAGTCTTCTTCCTGTATTGCACGCAGCCTCACCTTTTCATCCTGCCAAAAGTAATCCGTGTAATCTATTTCTCTCATGATAACCTCCAAGATTTTATGTATTTAATAGATATCTCTAACTAATCTACTTATCTCAACGCTTCGCAAAAGTATTTCATCGTATTAACGAGCATACCGAATTATACTATATCCTTTATTTTTATGTAATATTTTACAAAATACTATTTGATTTAAACTCATTCTTTCCCACCAGTTATACGAAAAAAAAGCCGCGATCTACACGGCTTCTCAGAGTTGTTATTTAATTTAAAAACTTTTTTACTTTTACTATTCTAACGATTGTTTCTGCAACTTGGGAATCAGAACATAAGCAAACGTAATCATCGGACTTAACCATAGAAATGTTGCATATGGAATATATTCGATAACAGGAACCCCTAAGGTTGCTGCGAAAAAGGCCCCGCTTACCCCCCAAGGAATCAGTGGGTTAACAAGTGTCCCACAATCCTCAAGTGTTCGCGACAAGGTTCTGGCAGGAATCCCCCTGCGTGTATATTCATCCTTGAACATCTGACCTGGTAAGAGAATAGATAAATACTGTTCTCCTGTCATTCCGTTTACAGCGATGGATGAGGCACCCGTCATAAGAACGATATTGCTCTTACGTTTCAGCGGCTGAATCAACTTACGGAAAAAGGCTTCAATTACACCGCAATACTGCAATAATCCACCGAGCGATAAAGCGATTAAGATAAGGGATACAGATCCCATCATCGACTGAAGTCCACCCCTATTCACGATAGAAGCTACCGTCTCATTCGTAATCGAGCTGGTGTAACCACTCTGCATCACGCTGAACCAAAAACTAACAGACGCCTGCTGTTGAATAAGTGCAGTAATGAGTAATCCGCTGACGATCCCAACAACAAGTGTTGGAAGAATCGGCACCCGCTTGACTGAGCATACAATAACGGAAATCGGGGACAACAGGGTTAACCAATGAATATGAAATCCATCTTGTAATGCGAACTTGATTGCTTGAATGGACGATAAATCAATCGTGCTCGGCATTGGCAGAAATAGAAAAAATACGGTTGTAAGGATCAGTGCCGGCAGTGTGGTAAACATCATATTACGAATGTGAGTAAAAATAGAAATTCCCGCTACCGCTGGAGCAAAATTCGTCGTATCCGAGAGCGGTGACATTTTATCTCCAAAACACGCGCCGCAAATAACGGCTCCTGCAGCAATGGTTGGTGCAATACCAGTTGTTAAAGCAATTCCCATCAGAGCGACACCTACCGTGCTCACCGTAGTAAAAGAACTGCCGGTAAACATCGAGACAATGATTGTGATATATAATGCGCTCACTGCAAAAAAATGAGGTTTAATATAATCCATACCATAGTATAAAATAGTCGGCACGGTGCCGCTCATCATCCATACGGCAATCAGAATACCAATGAGTGAGAGTATGAGAATGGGCATAATCGCCGTTTGAATCCCCTGGATTATTGCGGACTCAAGTTTTTTCCAAGAAACTCCGAATATACGCAGCAATACAGCTGTACCTACTGTGGTGAAGAGAAGCGGGATATGCGGCTCTGCTTTTAATAGAAATATGGATACAAATAATAATGCTAGAATAAAAATAATAAGCGTCAAACTTTTTGAAAAACTAAGCTGTCTGTCCATGATGAAAGCTCCTTACATGTTCGGATATGATTTCATATCTTCTCGTTTTCAATATTTATAATACGTAAATCAAATTCACTTTTTTACTTTTAAGCTTTTTGGCTTTTGTGCATTGAAGTACTATCGTACTATAAACGAAAATAACGTATTACGTCAACGTAATAAACATACATATAAGGTTTATATAGTAAATACAATTAATCTTCATGTGATAATGAACATTTCATCAAACACGCTCCCCAAAAAAAATGTCCAGATCGAGTTAATATTTCCATTCATAAATATATAAACTTACTTTTATATATTACCTTGACATTAGTAATTAAAAGGAGTTATTATAAATACATAAAGAGTTACATACAACAAACAAAAAAATGATTAACCATTAGGAGGAAATCACAATGTCAAAACTAAACATCGGAATTATTTTAGGAAGCACTCGTCAAGGTCGTTTAAGTCCACAAGTTGGAGAATGGGTGAAAAGTATTGCTGATCAGCGCGGGGATGCTAATTATGAAATTATCGATATAGCTGATTACAAACTTCCACTACTCGGAGAAGAAGATGCTACGGAACAAGCAACTGCTTGGAATACGAAACTTGCAAGTTTAGATGGATTTATCTTTATCGTTCAAGAATACAACCACAGTATCTCCGCTTCATTAAAGAATGCGCTCGATTATGCACGCGAAGCTTGGAACAATAAAGCTGCTGGTATCGTAAGTTATGGTTCGGTTGGTGGCGCTCGTGCTGCTGAGCATTTACGTGGAATTTTGGGAGAGTTATCTGTGGCAGATGTTCGTGTACACCCAGCCCTTTCCCTCTTCACTGATTTTGAGAATGGAGCAGTATTTAAACCAGCAGACCTGCATCTTGTCAATGTGAACGGTATGCTTGATCAGGTAATCGCATGGAGCGGAGCACTGAAACCTCTGCGCCAAAATTAATTAAAAAGGTTAGATTCGCATCTAAGAAACGCCATCCATACGATTTATATAATAAAATACAGCCTTTGTTCGTATGACCGGACAAAGGCTGTATTTTATTCCAAACAAAAAACCGCGTTATCCGCGGCTCCTTATGTATTTGTTAAACCCAATATTTTGTTGTTATTACGTTCATGAGTGTTGATTTATTAATGGTCATCTTTTGCAAGTCTGAAGAACAAAGCTGATGCCCACCAACAACATAACAGTATAACTACAGCCATCATCGTAATGAATTCCATGTGATTGCTCCTTTCATCTGCCAATTCATTTATTGTAAAGTAAAAAGAGCACTAAATGGCGCTATAATCTTGACAACTATATGTCATTTTATAAATCCATACAATGTCGGTTTGCTAATCCATTAACAGCACCCACAAAATAATAAAAGCAATAATCGCAACTAGATAAAACAATACAATTTTGCCTATATTTTCTTTAGCTTTACTTTCATATTCGTGGTTTTGCTTTGCATTCTCTTTCGATAAACCTACAAGTACGGTACCCACTCCTCCAATTAATGCTACGACAATCACAATGATATACATAGCCATACAATCCCACCTTCCTCCGTCTTTTTTACATTAGCTTCTTAGTTTTGATTATATAGATGTTATCATAATTGTAAATGTTTTCATTTTTATTAACCTATCCCAGAATTCATTCACTTGAAATTCCACCACGCATTGGTATTTGCTTAAACAGGCTTTGATGTGACAACAAAAAAAACACCCGCGCTTCTTGTTACTTCAACAAGAAAAGCGTGGATGCTATCGTTTTACCAGAAGAGCAGCAAGATTCCTAATATAACGGAAATAGCAGCCAAAATCCTGGCAAGGACGTTCTTTCCCATTACTTTACAAATAACTGCAACAAAGGCCATTGCTCCAACAGCACCTACAGTGATTTTCTCTGTAGTTTCATTGCTTGGGAGTGCGGTAACATTTATTAATCCAATCACTAAACCAAGAATTACTGTAATAGAAAAAGCAATATTATTTACCTTTCTATCTTTTACTATAAACATTTGTGCGATACTAACGAGACTCAGTATTGATATAATAACAAACATAATAAATAATACGCCAAGCGCCATAGTCTCATACCTCTCGTTGTTTAATTTCTGTAAGCTTCCTTCATGATTCTTCATTGTGTGGTTATTTCTATATCATTACCACTTGCGAGTGATTTCTAAAACAAATTATGTTTTGTTTGATTTATGCAAAGAGAAAAAGTGTTGACATGAATGCCAACACTTTTGTTCATATGATAGGTTTTACGAGCATGCTAATGATCTCGATGGATGATATAGTCCAGTATATGCTTTAGAAAAACACTATTCCGAGGCATCTCTTTTAGAGCATCTACAGCAAGACAATAGTGTTCCCACATCGCTTGCGCTGCACCGTCCGCTCCAAGTACAGTTACGAATGTTGAGTTATTATTCTGAACATCTTTCCCTGTAGGTTTCCCAAGCAATTTCAAATCTCCTTGCAGATCCAGCAGATCGTCCTTAATCTGAAAAGCAATACCCGCATGATAAGCAAATTTTTTCAAAGTTGCGATTTCCTTTTCTTCCACGTTAGCAAGAATAGCCGGCATGATCAGGGAAGCTTCAAATGCAATTCCCGTTTTGTAAAAGCAAATGGTATTCAGTTCATCTAGCGTGAGCTCTTTTCCTTTGGACTCTAGATCCATCGCCTGACCCATGCACATCTCTCCTGCTTTTTGAGAAGAATATTGCATCAAAGCCAGGACAGATTTTGGGTCAAATGCATCTAGTGAAGATTGCTCCTGCGTTGCCTTTTGAATCAGAAAAAGCCCTGTTAATTCTGCAGTTGCACTATTGTACACTTCATGTAAAGTAGCGTGTCCTCTGCGGGTTGCCGCATTATCCTGTGTGGGCAGATCATCGAAGATCAGGGATGCCGTATGCATATATTCCAGGGAACGCAACAGCGGTGCAATAGCGGAAGAATGCAAGCCATATTCCTTCACTGCCATAACCCAAGCCATGACGGGACGGATTCGTTTGCCTCCGCCTGCAAGACTATAGTTGGCAGCATCCGTGAGCGGTTCTTTCAGCGATGAAGCCTGAGCCGGTTTTGATATTTTCAGCAGGCGGTTAATCTCTATTTGCGCTGTGTTTATCGTGTTTAAGAATTCTTCCTTTTCAAGACGCTCTTTTTTCATCACGGTCAGCAGCTGATCACGAAGCAGTTTATCAAAGAAATCCACATCTTCTGCTTTTCCAACCATCTGCTGAATTAGCCGGTTAAATTCAGGTATGCTAGATGTGAAAATATCCATAATCTCATTGTATTTGCTCGAACCTACACGTTTTTTGCAGCGTTTTAATCCATTAATAGCACGATCGAGGATTACTTCACGAGTCTTCGCATCCGAATGGTATACGTTACGAATTAGATTGGAGATAACGGCCCAGTACAGCTCAAAAGGATTAATTAAATCCGGCCGCTGGTGTCGGTATGTTAAATAATAAGTATAAGGCGTGACTGCTCCATCCCGCAGATCATCAAACATATCTGCAAAATCATCTGCCAACTGATTGTAGATTCCATAAGCAAAGGTTCGATTTTCAAATCCTTCATCCATAGGTTCACTAATAACGGATCTAACGATAAGACGCGACGATGATGATTTGATAATGATCGGTAGATAGATTTCTTCGTTCGTATAACTCCCATTGGATAGATCCTTGATACGATCTTGATCTTGAGATTGAAAAAACACATACGATTGTTCTAAGAATGTAGCCTGCGTATCTGCTCGCTGATAATCCCTAATGAATTCAAAAGCTTCTCGAAGCTCAGAATGAACATACTGAATCATTTCCAAGTTTGTTCCAGTCCATTCTTCCAGATCAGGAACAGATCCGGTAAGAAGCGAGATTCGTATCATCTCCGAATATTGCTCTTTCTCCTCGTTACTCAGTACATCCGAATCTAAAAGGTCGTCTATAAATGGATAAGTGAGTCCATAAGAATAACCCAAACGAATGGCTGCATCTAAACTCTCAGCTCGTTCTTCAGGCGATACCTCATCATCCATCTCTTCCATCACGTGAAGAACAACCCCGATAATGATCTTCATAAGTTTACGCTGTGCTTGTTCAGCGTCCATCTCTTTAGGGATATGAGCAGAGACACGCTTCAGTTTGTTCATCACCCAAATGGTTGCATTCTCTACTCTTTCTTTCTGTGCCCATCTATAAAATGAAGCGAAGTTAATGAAATCAGGCTCTTCACGATCACTCGCTGTTCCAGGAGTAAGCAGATACTTTTTAATATCTGTAATCAGACGCTGAATACGAATCTGCGTATGCGGATCATCGAGCGCTTTACCAAGATCCCTCATATAAATATAGGAGACGCTGCGATCTAAATAATCATCTAATTTCCCCGTATAATTCAGCCATTTCATGTACTGATAATAGTCATTCGAATTTGGAGTTTTCTTTCTTCGCTTTAGAAACTGAATAATAGAATTTTCACGAACATGATCTTTTTTCCATAACAAAATGTCTTCTGTTAACAAAGATACATAAGTTTTATCTATAAACTGCTTATAAAGTGTTTCATAATACGCTGCTGCTTTTCGCTCTGCTTCCTGATACCAATGATCCGCACGAACTGTCATTTCTTTATTCATCTAATGGATTACCTCAACTTCTTTATTGTTCATCATGTCTACGTATGCTTTGTAAGAGATTTCTCCATAAACATCAACAGATCTACATCATACCCAGTCCTGCCATTAAGACATGTTCATAGCATTAATACGGAATAAGGGCGTTTAGGTTACGGAAATGTGATAAATCTTCGTTTATCAAAAATCCCCATAAGAAAACCGCCTGTAATAAGGCGGCCATCTATATTTATTATACTGTTGTTAGACGAAGAATTATTCAATCCACTGTCTCGGTCCGATGGTATGGAATAATTGTTTGCGTTCGGTTCGGATTGCATCCTGGATACGTCTGTAGGTAAAATCACTAATGGGTTTCGGCAAGTCCGTAATATCGTAATATCCGCATTCTAGAATTTCGGGCGAAGATGGCTCAGGTTTTTGATCAGAAGAATGATCTGCGATAAATACAAAATGATGCATGTCAAAGTTAGGATCATAATAAACACCGGTTAACTGCTCCGTATGTACCGTAAGTCCAACTTCTTCTTGCACTTCTCTTATCGCTGTTTCCTCTGCTGACTCCTTCTCTTCGGACTTTCCTCCAGGAAGATCCCAATTGTTCTTGCCATAGCTGTGTTTTACTAACAAAATATGTCCTTCAGAATTCAAAATAACAGACGCTGCACCCATGTACTTCGTAGTCATATCAATTCCCCCATATATTCACAATTGGCTTCCCTGTTTCTAAACGGATCTTGCTTTCTCTAATCCAATCTTTAAACCACTGGTTATCCGAATGACTGAAGGTTTCATCGCCCTCAAAATTTCGAAAGGCTCCAATGTATACAATAAGTTCTCTGAGCCTTAAGAACAAAGGCATTTGTTTTAACCATTGATCTTCAAGCTGATTCTCTTCGCGGTACCCCTTTAGAAAAGGTTCCATAAATCTACTCGCTTGATCTTCTCTGAGTTTCTTTCCTTCCTCCCCGCCATATACATATACAAGATAATACAGCTGTATAGCGATGTCTTCCACAAACCAACTATACTGGGCTTCATCAAAATCAAACAATGTTATCTCGCCTTGTTCACTGACTAAATAATTTGCATTATTAATATCCCCATGAATCAATCCGTAAGCATCTTCACTGATTGGCAGCTTCTGAATCGAACGTACCAATTCTAAATATTGCTCCTTTACGCCTGTGTGCGAATCCGGCAGAATGCTGATATTCTTTATATAATAATTTTCAGACCAGTGATGTCTTCTGATCTTAACATCTGCAGGTTTATACGATTTCGATAATGCATGCATTCTACCCGTTAATCTCCCTAATCTCTCGTACAGTTCATGATCATTAAGACACTCAGGGTAATCTATTTTCTTTCCCTTGGCTTTGTCAAAGACTGCTGCTGTAAAATACATCTCTTCTAATTCTGCAGTTTCAGTCCACCTTCCGTGAATGGAGGGTACTGGTGCAGATACAGATATTCCATGATCAACCAAGTAAAGAATCCACTCTAGCTCTGCTTGCACTTCACTAAGGGTACGATGCGCACTTGGGGTGAATCTCATTATGTACTCTTTGTTATCAACATGGTATTCATAAATGAAGTTTTGAAAACCGCCGATATAATGTAAGTCTTCTGTTTTTATACCATAACGGCTCAAAATCTCTTCCCTGTTTACGTGATCAAAAACCGCTGCGATTTCATTTTCCATATTAATCGTTGTCCTCCTTATCATTATTTTTGTTGCTTTATGTACCAATCACTTGTCTCTCTGATCGCCTGTTCATGTGAGGTCGTATCAAAAGCAAAATGATTACTAAATTTGCTGGAATCGACAATAAAATTCTGATCTTGCTGATACATTAACTCTTTAAAATCTCTCATGAACGGATTAAATAAGCCTGTTACATTGACAATAAACTTATTTGCAATTCGATATTTCGGCACCTTAGATAAACGAGATGATATTTGTTCAACTAACTGCCGAGTAGTCATTGGTGCTGCATGAGGAATGTGCCATACTTCACCAACCGCTTGATCCTCATTACCTAGAATGGTTAAACCTCTCGCAAAATCTTTAACAAAGATGTGGGAATGCAAGGTGTCAGGGTTGCCGATCAGTTCAACTGGCTTTCCTTCTAGCAAATGTAGAAAAACTCTCTGACCCAGCATAGCGTTTAAGGCATAGGGACCATAGAAATCAGATCCTCTTCCAATGGTTGCTCTAAGTTTTCCCTGCTTTACAGCATCCATTAAAGTGGTAGCCAGTTGAGCGCGGACCCTCGTTTTTTCCCCAACAGGCTGGTAAGCCATGTTCTCGTGAAAGGGCTCTTTCTGAGGACCGTATGCGTATAGATTATCAGCGTATACTAACTTCACATCATTCTCAGCAGATGCTTGTATTAAATTATTCATGATGATAGGCAATACCGTCGGCCACTCCCGATATGGAAGACCCGTGGCATTATAGATAACCGATGCATTTTTCAGGATATTTCGGGTATTTTCCAGATCTGTCATATCTCTTTTGATGCATGGTACACTTTTAGGCACGAATGCTTTCCCGCTTCGATTTACAGCTTTTACTGACTTGCCTTGCTTTAATAATTCATTGATTAATGCTAGTCCCAAAGGACCTGTCCCTACGACAACGTGTTCGTTTTTCGATAACATTAATTTCCTCCTTACCACCTTCTAATTTTTAAAAATTTCATATAATTGAATTTATTTACATTATATAATACATTTTGACATCACCTACAGGGAAATTGCAACGATAAAAATATATCCATATTGGTTGCCATTCGATTACGAATTTCGTTTGCTTATATCGCGATATTATTCTCATTTTTCTCTAGCGCAGAATTCGAGAAATTCATCATAATAGTTACATAAAAGAACAAGAAAGCGACCTTAGAACGACTAAAAAGGAGCTAATTTCCACTTTGGAAACTAGCTCCTTTTTCTATAATCACTTATATAAATCAAGGTGAAGGAACGCCGCCATTTGCATTGAGGGTCTCGCCTGTCACATAACTTGATTCATGACTTGCCAAGAATACATAGGCTGGTGCCATTTCAGCAGGTTGACCAGGACGACCCATCGGTACATCCGCACCGAACTCTGCTAATTTCTCTGTAGGCTGTCCTCCTACCACTTGAAGCGGTGTCCATACCGGACCTGGAGCCACCACGTTCACCCGAATTCCTTTGCTAGCGACTTGCTGCGCAAGAGCTTTACTGAACGTATTAATGGCCGCTTTCGTTGTCGCATAATCTAGTAAGATGGGTGCTGGGGTATAGGCCTGAATAGAAGACGTATTGATAATCGAACTTCCCGGTTTCATGTGTTTAATCGCCGCTTTACACAACCAGAACGTGGAATATACATTTGTTTTAAAAGTCGCATCAAACTGTTCGGTTGTAAGATCTGCGATCTCTTCTACAAATTGCTGTTTACCGGCAACGTTCGCCAGTATATCAATACCGCCAAGTTCTTTGACTGCATCTTCTATTAACTGTTCGCAGTATCTCTCCTCTTTTAGATCACCCGGAATTGCAATTGCCTTTCTTCCTGCTTCTTCGATCCGCTGAACCACCTCTTTGGCATCAGCTTCTTCTTCAGGTAAGTATGACAATACAACATCCGCACCCTCAAGAGCAAAAGCAATGGCTGCAGCACGTCCAATCCCGCTGTCTGCTCCGGTTACGACTGCTTTACGCCCAGCTAAACGTCCGGTTCCGCGATAACTAGTCTCCCCAGCATCCGGCACGGGGGTCATTTCCTTCTGTAATCCAGGTTCAGGTTGTTTTTGTTTCCACTCACTCGTTGCTTTCGGATACTGAGTAGTTGGGTCCTGCACTTTGTATTGATCTTGTTCAGACATCGTTAATCCCTCCATTATCTTCTATGTGTGTTACATTAAGTGTGTTGGATATCTATTAACTCTTCTTTTTCTAGTAACCGGGATTGACCAAATTCAAACGGGTACTAAGTCGAATTTCTTTAAATGGGATATACTTATCAAGTTCAAAGTCTTTGTATAATTCAACATAGGTTTGCATTAATCGTACATAAGTTTACACTAAATGTTATATTTCTCGTTATATTTCGTGAAGATCTAATTAGGATTCGAAGTTTTAGTTTACATTTGATATCTGATCTTTATACTTATAAATATGCATTTGCTATTTTCAACTAGAGGAGGACTTTTTCTTGAGTAAAACTATTCAAATAGGTATCGTAGGATACGGAAATTTGGGCCGTGGTGTGGAACTTGCCATCAAGCAAAATCCAGACATGGAGCTTGTAGCTATCTTCACTCGTCGCCAGCCGGATCAATTAACATCTGCTAATGGCAGTGCGAAATTCGAACATATTTCTACCGTAGAACAGTATAAAGGTAAAATCGATGTGATGATTTTGTGCGGAGGTTCCGCAACCGATCTTCCTGAACAAACCCCTGCTATTGCAAGTATGTTCAACACAGTGGACAGCTATGATACTCATGCGAAAATTCCTGAGTTCTATGACAAAGTGAACGAAGCAGCAGTGAAAGGAAATAACCTTAGTGTCATCTCTACAGGATGGGATCCTGGTTTATTCTCACTAAATCGTTTGCTGGCTGAATCTATCCTTCCTGAAGGTAAAGATTTTACTTTCTGGGGTAAAGGCGTAAGCCAAGGTCATTCCGATGCTATTCGCCGTGTTCCGGGTGTAAAAGCAGGTGTGCAATACACAGTTCCTGTTGAAGAAGTCATTGAGAGCATTCGTTCCGGTGAAACACCAGAACTTACGACAAGAGATAAACATCTTCGTGAATGTTTTATTGTCCCTGAAGAAGGAGCTAATCTTGAAGCAATTAAAGAAGCAATCGTAACTATGCCGAACTATTTCGCTGATTACAACACGAATGTTCATTTCATTACGGAAGAAGAGTTGAAAGCAGAACATCAAGGCATGCCTCACGGTGGATTCGTTATTCGCAGCGGTGTAACAGGCAAAGGCACAAAACAAATCATGGAATTCAGTCTGAAACTTGAGAGCAATCCAGAGTTTACTGCGAGCGTTCTTGTCGCTTATGCAAGAGCTGCATATCGCCTCAGCAGTGAAGGACAAAATGGAGCTAAAACCGTTCTTGATATTCCACTGTCTTACTTGTCTCCTAAATCAGGAGCAGATCTTCGTCGTGAATTGTTATAATATACGAAATAAAAAAGAACCTTCATCTGCAGATGAAGGTTCTTTTATTTAGATTACAAGTTATTTTGAAAAGCTTACGAATTATTTGACTTCAACCATCCAATCAAGTACATCCTCTTGCTCACCATTCTGGATACCCGTAAGTGTATCATATAATCTAGCTGATAATTCACCGGTATTTCCCTCGTTAATGACCATCTTCTTATCTTGCCATTGCAGTTCACCAATTGGAGAGATCACCGCTGCTGTTCCTGTACCGAAGGATTCTTCCAAAGTACCGTTAGTGTACGCTTCATACAACTCATCGATAGAAATCAAGCGCTCTTCTGTCGGAATATTCCAGTGTTTTAGTAACTGAAGAATAGAGTTCCGAGTAACCCCATCCAAAATACTTCCCGTTAAAGCAGGTGTCACTACCTTCCCGTCAATCTTGAAGAAAACGTTCATGCTGCCTACTTCTTCAATATACTTCCGCTCAATACCATCTAACCATAGTACCTGAGCAAAACCGTTGCCAGCAACTCCGGAATGAGCTTTTAATCCGGAAGCATAATTACCCGCCGTTTTCGCCATACCTGTTCCGCCTTTTACAGCACGAACATATTCAGATTCAACATAGATTCTGACTGGCTTAATTCCTTCAGGGTAATAGGAACCGACAGGAGATAGAATGATAATAAATTGGTACGATGTTGAAGTGGATGCTCCCAGCGAAGCTTCCGTTGCAATGATAAATGGACGGATATATAAAGATGTTCCTTTTTCGGTAGGAATCCAATCCTGATCAATTTGAATTAATTGCTTCAATGCTTCCAGGGCGAATTCTTCATCAATTTGCGGAATATCAATACGATCATTCGACAAATTCAGGCGTTTAAAGTTTTTATGCGGACGGAATAATAGGATTCTTTCATCAGAAGTACGATATGCCTTCATTCCTTCAAATACGGTTTGTCCATAGTGAAACACTTTGGCCGCAGGATCTAGAGAGATCGGTTGATAAGGGATGATCCGCGGGTTATGCCAGCCTTCTTCCGGATTATCATAGTCCATCATGAACATATGGTCTGTATAATACTTACCGAAACCAAGCTCATTTGCAGCCGGCTTCTGTTTTTTTGTCTTCGTAAGTTCAATTTCCATTGATAATGACACGATTACCACCATACTTTCTCCAAACTATTATTGTGTTGAATTGTAGCACCTCTTAAAGTATATTGTAAATATCTTTTTTATAGATTATGCATACCTTTTAGGTATGATTGTTGGGAGAGAGAATCATGGACATTCGGCAATTGCGCTACTTTTTGGCCATAGCAAACGAAGGGCAAATCACTCGCGCTGCCAAAGTGTTAAATATGGAACAGCCCCCCTTAAGTCGTCAACTCAGACAAATGGAGCAAGAGTTAGAGGTTACCTTATTTGATCGCAGCGGACACAAACTCTACCTTACCCCTGCAGGAGAGATTTTGCGGCAAAAAGCAGAACTCCTCATTCAACAGTTCCATGAAACGATTCAGGAAGTGAAAGAGGTGGATGAAGGCGTTTTAGGGATTCTTTCCATCGGCGCAGTTGTATCATGTATTTCCCTTCTGCCACCAAAAATCAAGATGTTTCGTGAGCAATATCCTGAAGTAACCTTTAAAATCAGTGAAGGCGATCATTTTCTGTTAGCTAAACAATTAGAGCAAAGAACGATTGAACTCATTGTGGCTAGATTGCCATTTGAAGCGACTTCCGAAATGAGTCCCTATTCTGTTTTACATCTGCCTTCCGATCCATTTGTTGCCGTACTCCCAAGTGATTGGAGACTGGCTTCATCTCATGATTCAATAAGGATGCACGAACTAGCCGATATTCCCTTTCTAACATTAAAGACAGATGAAACGACTGCCATGCATAACCGGGTGATGAATGAATGTAAACGACACGGCTTTGAACCTGCTGTCATTTGCGAGTGTTCGAGTGTAGCCATCATTATTGCGCTTGTAGCATCAGGGATTGGAGGAACGATTCTCCCAAGATCGGTAATGGCCTCTTTCCCGTTACCTGTTATCAAAATGCTCCCCATCGCGGACATTAACTCTGAATCTGATGTAGGGATTGTCTGGTTAAAAGATCGCTATCTTTCTAAAAGTGCCCGGCATTTTATTGCCATGTTTCAAGAGGCTTAGCTACATCAACTATTATATATAGTTTCCTTCGATGCGAATTGATATGTTTTATATTTTCCATTCGCCGAAGCAAATTTTAATAAATTTCCGTCCTCTGGAGTACCCAAGAAGTATGCTCCAATACATCCTGTTGTACATCTGTGACCTGACAACAAAATATTCACTGGAGTGTTACCATACATCGATTCAAGTTCATTCATAAATTGAAATACTCTCTTGATATAACTGTTTACGTCTTCCACACCTTGATAAATCGCCGGATCAGGCGTTGACCCGCTCATTATCACTTCTTCTCTATGTAGTAGATCAGCATCTCCTAGATCAAACACATCTAGTCTTGCATCTATGGTTGCTTTCATTCCACTCACGATCTCAGCGGTTTGGATTGCTCTGATCTGCGGGGAAGAAAACACGTAGTCGAATTTCACACTATTCATTTCTTCTTTTGATATTTCTGCCTGTTTGATTCCATATTCGTTAAGCGGTAATCCTTTTCTTCCTTGGAGCCTGCCTTCTTTATTCAAATCGGTTTGTCCATGTCTAATCACGTATATCATATAAGCATCCCCTATCCCGTAATATATATATTTAGACTACCATATATCAAATATCAATTCACTTTTCCAGTTGTTAGATGCAATCTTATTTGATTCTAACTTAAAGTCAAAATAACATCATACTACTAAAAATGTTGAACTCATCAGGGTCAAAAAGCACTCCTCCACAGAAGTGGAAGAGTGCTATTAACCAGATATAAATAACTATATTTATTATTGATTTTTACTCATTGCAACGAAGTCCGGAACGGTTGGGTTAGCAAGATAATGTCCGCCTTCTACTTGAATCGTTTGTCCTGTGATGAATTTAGATTCATCTGAAGCAAGGAAAAGAACCGTATTAGCGATATCTTCTGGCTCTCCGTGGTAAGGAAGCGCATTATATTTCATAAAAGTATCTAATAGTTCAGGAGACAAGTTGTTTTTAGCTGCTGGCGTAAGGATAAGACCTGGTGCAACACCATTACAACGAATATTTTGTTTACCGTATTGTGTTGCTACATATTTAGTCAAATGTACGACAGCTGCTTTCGTTGTACCATATGCTGTACGAATAATATCAGATGCGAATCCAGCCATCGAAGCTGTGTTAATGATCGCTCCTCCACCAGCTTTAACCATATGAGGAATCGCATATTTACATCCAGCAAGTACACTCTTCAGATTTACGTTAACTAGGTGATCCCACTCTTCTAGATCCATGTTTACAACATCCAGATCTTTTCTCAAGTTTGTCAAACCAACATTATTGAAAAGAATGTTTATTGTACCGTATTTTTCAACTGTTTTATCAACTGTTTCTTTAATGGATTCTAATTTGGAAGCATCCAAGAATATTCCGTATGCTTCGCCGCCTTGATTTACGATTTCTTGAGCTGCCTCTTCTGCACCTTTTTGATTGAAGTCAGCAATAACAACTTTAGCACCTTCTTTAGCAAGAATCTGTGCAGTTGCAAGCCCGATTCCTGAAGCTCCACCCGTGATAATAGCTACTTTACCTTGTACGCGTTCCATGATTTATGTTCCTCCTGTATGTAAAATGATCTGTCACACGAGCTTCTGGGAACAAGTTTACTTATATGTTAGTAATCTCTCACATTAAATCTCGTAAACAGTGATTTTTAGCACAGAGAAGTATAACATTATGAGAATCATAAAATCAAGTCTCTCTTATATTTTAAAATTAAGATTTATTGTTTAGATATAAATGAATTTACATATCCTTGCAATACATCTTCACTTCCTGTAAAAAAAGAAAATCCCTTTTTTGAATAAACCGACCGACATAATCTTTTGGTTTATCATGTTTTATTAATGAAACAGCTTGCTCATAATCCATCCATTTCAATTGAAATCCATTTGCTTGTTCTTCTTTTGTAAAAGTTGGCGTATGGCTAATTTCTACCGCTCTAGCCAGAAAACAGTAGGATTGTTGTATTAAACGATGCTGACCTCGATGTTCAATAATGAATCCAAGATTAGAGATCATTTCTATCTTCGCCCCAACCTCTTCTTTTACTTCACGCAGTAAAGCTTCTGACCATGTTTCATTAGTCTCCACACCACCCCCGGGTAATTTATGATAGTTATTTTCCGACACATAAAGTAGAGCGATTTGATTAGATTCATTTAAGATGATTGCTCTTGCAGCCTTTCGTATGTGAACCTGATCAGGTAAGTTACTTCTCATTAAACCTATATCTATGTCAGAAATTTCAGCGATTAATTCCACTCTTACAGCTCCTTTAATCTATTTATCCCCTCTAACCATGGAAAGGGCTGCCTTATGGCAACCCTTAATCCTTTCGTCTTTCTCTTATTCTTTTTTCATTGTGTAATAGTGATACTTCTTTTCCTCAATCTCTATATCACGTTCAAACACAAATCCGGATTTATTGATCACCCGATTAGATGAAAAATTGCATATCTGTGCAATAGCAACGAGTTGCTCGGTATTTGTATTACAGAACAAGTAATGAATGAGTCCCTTCACTGCTTGCGTAGTATACCCGTTATTTCTATATTCGCTTGAAATCCCGTAGTAAATTTCTCTCATGGGTGGAGTAATTTTGTCTAGTACTCCTGTACCGCAGACACCAATGAACTTACCTGTCGCTTTCGAGATGATTCCCAGACGCAAACGAATTTCTCCTATATCACCATCTGTAAATACAGCTTGTAAGAATCGCTTATTCTCCGGGATTTCGTAATTATGAAACCATTCTTCTCTCTGCTCCTTAGACACATTCCAATCTACTAGAAACTCATGAAAATGTGGTTGCCAAGTAAGATCGTGAAGGGCATCTAAGTCCTCTGCCATATACTCTCTCAGCATAATATCTTTGCAATCTATCGTTAATATCTCATCACTTGTATTGATGACATGCTTCATGTGAACCTCCTCAAAATAGCAGGAGTACAAAGCAGATGACCTGGAAAGACATATCCGATAATACAGAAACTCCTCAAGGATTTACTGCATTATGCGATAAAATCAACACTTTGCTCTGCATCCTTGTAATGGTAATAATCCTTATTAGATAACCTATTACAAAGTTACTGGCATCGCGCTTTCCTCCTTCCATTTATATCCATAAAATTATAACAAGGTTTTCGTTCAACTTCAATCTCTTAAACTGGGATTCCACACTAAAAAGAGCATGAGAAATTCCTCATGCCCTTCATCTACATTTATACAATCGTTATCACTTGTCTTGCTTTGGAATCCAGCTCCTGTGCGGAGGAGAGTACCACTGTAAAATCCTTCATGGCAACCTCAATCTGCTGTTGACTTTGATCAATATAATTCTGAATTTCCATTGTCCCTTGAGATATATTTGAAATCTCTTTCGTTATGCCCTGTACACTGTCTCGTATCTCAACAATCGAATTCTCTACCATCGAAGACAGTTTCTTCACTTCTTTCGCCACAACATCAAACCCTCTGCCATATTCACCTGCATGGGCAGCTTCGATTGCAGCATTAAGTGCAAGGAGCTGCGTCTGGGAGGAAATGTTACGAATCGTTTTCACTACGTTTTGTATGGATTTAGCTTCCTGCTGTAAATCTGTAAGCGTTTGCGTATTTATGGCAGATACATTCGCAATGGAGAAGATACTTTTCAACAATTCTTCGCTGCGTTCAATACCCATTTCAGCTCGTTTGTTTAGGACCGTAGACATTTCCTTGAGCTCATCTACAACAGCCGTAAGATTATTTTGGCGATTCGTTATGTTGGTGGCTACCTTAGTTACAGCGAGAATTTTCTCGCCCTTCTCATCAAAAATTGGCATATAGGTAGCTTCGAGCCACATTTGATTCCCTTTAGCATCTTTACGTTCAATCTTATCCTGATAACTTTTCCCACAAAGGATATTGCTCCAGAACTCTTCGTATTCTGGACTATTAACAAATTTGGTAAAGCATAATTCCTTATGTGACATTCCATACATTTCTTCTCTCGAATAACCCATGCTTCTTGCAAATCCTTCATTCACATACGTTACACGGCGTTCAAGATCAAATCGAATAATTGCTAAGTTCTTCTCCATCGCCGAAATCACGGATTGATATGTCACGCCATCCTCCGTGCTGTTATTACTTATCATGTTCAATTACATTCCTCCGTACTCTTTACTCGAGCTTAACTAAAATAAGAAATAAAAATCGCACAGTACCAATGGGTCAACAAAGAAATATACAGGCTAAATGGTTGTCTGTCTGTATTAATACACACATCTTAACTCTACAGCTCATTTCTTGTGTTATCAATTAATTAATTACAATAGTAATACAAAATATAACAAATAGCGATAAAAACCGACAAATTCTATGGATTATTTTTCCTTTTCGTGTTATATTCACACTGTTCACTTTATATGAAAAAGCCTCGTTCTGTGAGTCTTAAAACATATTAGACGTGGGAGGCTATCATGATTAAATTACGTACGATTCTTGTTCTTACATTCACATCTTTTGTCATTTTATTAACTGCAATCATTGGGACACTCCTAAGCAATCGTTCAGCAGTGAGATTACAAAATGAGATCGGTCAATCCCTTTCGAGTATCGCTTATCAAATGTCGGACAAACTCGATAGTTTCATGTGGTCTCGTGCAGGTGAGGTTGAGATTTTGGCATCTATGATGGAAATGGAACAAACTCAAGAAGTAGATAAAACCCAAAAGTTACTTAATCAATTAAAAGCGAGCTTTCCCTCTTTCTCCTGGGTTGGATTTATGGACGACCACGGTGAAGTGCTAGCTGCAACTGACGGAATATTAGTAGGAAACAACATAGCTGAACGTCCTGTTTTTAAAGAAGGAATCAAAGGAAAGTTTATCGGAGATGTACATGAAGGTGTATTACTCTCGAAACTTCTTCCAAATCCCACGGGAGAACCCTTACAGTTCGTCGATATCAGTTTACCCGTCCAAGGTAAATCCGGAACTACAATTGGTGTACTTGCTGCTCACTTAAGCTGGGAATGGTCAAAGGAAGTTCAGAGAACGATTCTCGAACCTCAGAAGGACCATATAAAAGACTTAGAATTATTCATTATCAGTAAAGCAGACAGCACGGTACTGCTTGGCCCGAAGAATATGGTGGGTGAGAAACTTAATATTAGCAGCGTTACAAAAAGTCAAAAAGGAGAGAACGACTGGGAAGTTGAGGAATGGCCCAATGGAAAAAGCTACCTCACGGGTTATGCTTATGGGGATGGTTATCTGAATTATGAAGGCCTCGGCTGGACTGTACTGGTTAGACAACCTACCGATGTCGCATTTTCTTCTATGAGCCAAATGATGAACAATTTTATTTTTATTGGTATTATAGCATCCATCGTATTTGCCACCATCGGTTGGTTTCTTGCGGAGACGATTTCCAGACCCATTCGCGGAATAACAGCAGCAGCGAATCAGCTTCGTTCAGGTAGTAATGTTACCATTCCTGAATACAAGAGATTTGCTGAGATCCACAGTCTTTCTACATCGCTGCGAAGTTTAGTTGAATCGTTAAGTCGTTCTGAATCTGCACTCGGAGATATGAAACTTCTCGCTGAAAAAGATCAATTGACCGGACTTCCGAACCGTATCGCACTTGAACGTTATTTAGAAGAAACGATTGAACATCTCGATCTCCTCTTCGAGACACTTGCATTTATGTACATCGACTTGGATGGCTTCAAAAAAGTAAATGACACACTGGGCCATCAAGTAGGCGACTTGCTCTTACAGAAAGTTGCGCAAAGACTTCTAGTGGTTACGAAACCCGGTAACATTACCGTTCGATTGGGAGGAGATGAGTTTCTGCTTATTCTTCGATCATCACAAGCTGTTTCTTATCAAGAGTCTCTTGATTTAGCTGAGGAAATCATCACTTTCATGAACAAGCCATTTATTGTTGATTTCAATCATGTTTCCATTGGCTGCAGTATTGGTGTGGCATTCTATCCTTTGCATGATCCGAATGTCGGTAACATTATTCGAATAGCGGATGAATGTTTATATCGATCGAAGCAGTCTGGAAAAAATCGAGTTACATTTTATGAAGAGCATCAAGAAGAACAACACGATTCATAAAAGTATAGAATGCGGCAATAGCAGCCATTTCTGCTATTGCCGCATTTTTTAATATCAATGAGATTAGTGAGCAGAACATCGTTCCTATATCGTGGTCCATCCGTTCCTCAAAATGTTCTAGTTTTGTTTAATGAAACTTATGATCGCTTGCTTATATTTCTTCGGTTCTTCAAGTCTTGGAAAGTGAGCACTTTTATCAAAAGATACGATGGAATGATTAGGTATTTGTTGTCTATATGTTTCCTGTTGTTCTACCGTACATACGGGATCGAATACACCTGTAATTAACAGTGAAGACTGAGTAAGTTTGTGGAGCTTTGGAAGTAAACTTTTAAAAAATTCGCCCTCCTCCTGCAGTTTATTGATATGTATCTGACCCCTTTCCCAGAGTTCACCCGGTGGAACCAATCGATCTACCAATTCATTATATACTTCTGGGTTCATGCCTTTAAAGTAAAGACGATCACGATGCTCGCCTAATTGTTGCCCAATCTCCCCCCAAGCATTCCAAAGATCACTTGCTGAGAAATCTCCATCTACATACTGATTACACTTCTGGATGCCTTCTTGATGGTTCAAAGATTGAAAAATAGGTAATGCACTTTGAATAAAATTTCTCATTGAGCTTTTTATATCAAAAGAAGGGGTTTCAAATATTACTCTTTTTACGGTATTCGGATACTGAACCGCATAGTTAAATGCCACATATCCACCAAATGAATGACCTAACACAGTCCACTTACGAATCCCTAAATGAATCCGTAAAGCCTCACAATCTTCTATGATATCTTGTATGCCAAACGTTTCTCCTACTGATATAGGGTCAGATTTCAATACTCCTCTTTGATCAAAGGCAATCACCCTTACGGTTTCTGATAACTCCAATGCCTGATGATAACAAAAATCTAAGCAACTGGCTCCAGGTCCTCCATGTAAATATAATAATGCCTCTTCGCATGTGTTGTTGTATTCCTCAACATATAGCCGAGTACCACGAATGGGTAGTAAGGATTTCATTGTCTCCTCCTTTTTTCTTTACTCCTACTTAATTATCCCTCCTTCACTTATAATCCTTCCGATATGTGGGAAAAGTAAGATGATTCATATTCCTCCCCTAATTGTTTGATGAAAAGGAGCACCCGATGATGAATATCGAGATTGAAAAGTTACGAAAGCAACTTCCTGAATGGGTCAAGTCAAGTGTGCCCCACTCTTCTACTGGGAAAGTCGCTTCTTATATACCTGAATTAGCGAAAGCATCTCATGATGCCTTAGGGATCACTCTTTTAAACACAAAGGGAGAATTTGCTTCCGCTGGAAACTTTGAAATGTGCTTTACGATGCAAAGTATCTCTAAAGTGTACACACTGATTTTAGCTCTTATGGATAATGGAGAAGATATCGTATTTAGTAAAGTTGGTATGGAGCCGACAGGTGATAACTTTAATTCCATGCTTAAGCTTGAACTAGTTAGACCGGGTATTCCTTTCAATCCGTTTATTAATGCAGGAGCTATTATGGTCTCTTCTTTAATTCACGGGAACAGTCAAAAAGAGAAATCAGAACGGATTCTTCAATTTTTCAAAGAACTTGCGAATAATCATAACCTAAAACACGATGAGGATGTTTTTCACTCGGAACTTGAATCAGGACATTTAAATCGTTCCATAGCTTACTTTTTAAAAGGAAATGGTGTCCTTGATGGAGATGTCGAAGAGGTACTGAAAATTTACTTTTGTCACTGTTCTATTCTCGTCAATTGCGCTGACTTAGCACGAATGGCTTTAGTTCTTGCTTGCGATGGTACAGATCCTTTGACTGGAAAAGAACTGATTCCGCAAAGGGTTGTTCAAATAGCCAAGACATTCATGACAACTTGTGGAATGTATAATGCGTCTGGGGAATTTGCAATACAAGTAGGTTTACCTGCCAAGAGCGGGGTGTCTGGCGGTATTTTAGCACTGGTTCCAGGCCGCTATGGAATTGGTGTAATTGGACCATCACTGAATGACAAGGGTAATAGTCAAGCCGGAATTGAATTACTTGAGACGATCTCACAAGAGATGAAATGGAGCATCTTCTAACACACTTCTGCTTAAAGCAGCTAAAGGTGTTATGAAATTGATTCACATAAATATAGAAAAATGAAGCTCTGCCTATTCATTAGAACTAAATTTGAATAAGCAGAGCTTCTTTTATGGATTGAATGTCATGAGCAGCGTAACTGAATTAAATATTTTCTTGTTTTAATGCATCAATGATATTTTCTTTTTTCACTTTGGAGCTGGAATAGAGCATAGCAGCACTTACAATCAAAAACACAGCTAAGATAACATACAGTATACTAAGCCAAGGTAGTGAAAATCCGAACGTGAAGCTGTTCATCATAGATCGGTAAATGAGGTACATCGCCAGGATACTTATAGGAAGACCATATAGCAGGGACTTGATCCCGTAGAATATACTCTCATAATTGATCATTTTTCTAAAACCTTTTGGCGTCATTCCCATTGATTTCAGCATCGCAAATTCACGTTTCCGAAGCGAAATGCTGGTTGAGATGGTATTAAAAATATTAGCAACAGATATTAGGGTAATTAACGCGATAAAACCATACGTGAATACGGACATAAGTAAAACCATCTGTTCTTCACCTTGCCGGTTCTTATACACATTATAAATATAGATATTGTTCTCTTTCAATTCTTCAATAGAATATTGCAGTGCTAATGGATCTGAACTCGATAGGTAAAGTGAGTTTCTCATATTCTTTTTCATATTCTCACTGACCAGCTCTTTAAAAACCTGATCTGAAACAATGATATTCAGGTTACCCAGATAGGAAGGAGTAATACCTAAAGGTAACTCTTCTGTTAATGCAGCAATTTTCATAGGCTCCATGCTTGTTTCTTCTTCTGTATCCCAATCGGTATAAAATAGATCGATCTGATCTCCTTTTTCCAAATAGATGGCCTTTGTCTCCACATATTTTCTTGTTTCTTGATCTTCATATCTATTTTTGTTGATTACAATCGCAGCCGGTTCATCAAGATCAATTAACTGATCGTAATCGGCTCCTGCCTTTTCAGCGTATGCCTTTAGATTGATATCATCCAGGGCAGAAATTTGAATATAATATGGATATTTTCCATCTTTCAGAATACTATCGTCTTCCTTTAGAGTCTCTTTTAGTTCATCAGCAATGAAAGCTTTATCAACCAAAGAATTTACTTCTAACGATTGAATATAATTAGCATCTGTGACATTTGGAAGAGCAGTAATCGAGTTAACCAGCTCAGCAACTTCTTCCTCAGAATCAAGATAATCCATCTGAACTAAAATATCATAATTCACCCCGCTGGATGATAGTTCAATCGACTTTTGCATCATGGAAGTAAAAAAGGCAATGCTTAGAAACAAAATAATACTGATCACTAGTGAAAAGACAGTCGCTTGGTACCTGCGTTTATTTCTTTTTAAGTTCTTTAGACCAATCTCTGCTTCCATGCCAAATACCTTACGAACAAACTTTGAGGTTTTCACCGCTTTGCGAGTCAGCTTTACATCCTGGGTCTGACGAATCGCATCTATGGCAGAAATCTTAGAAGCTTTCCTGGCAGGTATATACGTTGAGATAAAGATCGTCAGCATCGAAACAAGACAAGTGATAAGAATAGTAGATGGTGTTACAACTACCGTCAATTTTGCTGTGACATCTAATACGCCTTGAATTAACGGATTAATACACATAAAGGTAATCGCGATACCAGCAAGTCCAAAAATGATACCAAGAGGGATACTAATGATTCCAATCACGAATCCTTCAAAGTACACCGAATTTCTTTTTTGTCTTTTTGTCGCCCCTACACTTGCTAACATTCCTAAATGTCTAGCTCGTTCAGAAACTGAAATTGCAAATGCATTGTATATTAAAGCAATCGAACCGACCATAATAATCGTCATGATGATGGCGGATAATGAAAGAAGCATAGTTCTCAAATCGCTGTTACTTGTAACGCCAGAATAACGCAGCAGAGAATTATTATAAACGATTTTTTCAATATGATTGTTCTTAGCTAATTCTTCGGCATGCGCGTACAGCGAATTATCCACCTTGTTTAGAACAACGGTCGCCGTAACCTTATCTCCTGCTGACATTAGATTTTCATCAAAATAACTTATCACCGTATATCCAGGCGCTTGGGCGGGTTCCCATTCAGGACGTTTTATAATCCCTACCACCGTATACTCCTGGGTTGTCTGGTTTTGAAGACGCTCTTCAATACGATCATTCATTCTACGTAATGATTCATTCTGATTCAGGACGTAGTTTTCAATTTCTTGACCATCAGCAGCAGCACGTTCCCCCACCTGTAAGGTTAAGGAATCTCCAATCTTATAATCCACTTTTGCATTTGAAGCTATTTCTTCAGAGATAACAAGTTCATTCTTTGCTTTCGGAAAGCGTCCTTCCATTAGTTCAATAGGAAACTGTTCAAAACCTTTCTCATTATATGACTTGATATATAGATAAGGCTTATTGTCATTCTGGCTTCCCTCTAAAGGAGCATATCCCAGATCTTTTGAGATGACTAGTTTTTTGGTAGCCTCATCTGCTTCAATCACATTAAGCTGAGCTTTATTTACATTGTGGTATTGTACATGCCATTCTCCTTCAGTTGCGATACTCTGTCTCTTCATGAGATCAATAAAAGAAACACCGAGAGACGCTACCGCAATAATCATGGCGACTGAAATAATGACGCCCAAAATCGTAACCAACGTTCTACGCTTGTTTAATCTTAAATGCCGTAATGTTAATTTATTGACGATATTCACGGACGGATCACCTCATCTTTAGCGATCCTTCCATCTTCTATCGTAATAATTCGATCTGCTTGCAGAGCGATCCGTTCATCATGAGTAATGACAATAAGTGTTTGATTGTAGGTTTTATTAAACATTTTTAGAAGATCAACGATTTCAGCGCTGTTCTTGCTATCTAGATTACCTGTTGGTTCATCTGCTAACATAATGGAAGGGTTACTGATGAGCGCTCTGCCAATGGACACGCGCTGCTGTTGTCCTCCTGACAACTGATTAGGTAAATGCCCTAGACGCTTTTCTAAATTTAACAGCTTCACCGTATCCGCAAACTGTTTCTTATCCACCTTATGTCCATCCAGCAGGAGAGGAAGCGTAATATTCTCTTCCACGGTCAATACCGGTATGAGATTATAGAACTGATAAATCAGTCCAATTTGTCTGCGCCGAAATATCGCAAGCTGTGTTTCGTTCAAAGCATAAATATCTGTATTATCCACATATACTTTACCGCTGGTTGGCTGATCTACACCTCCCAGCAGATGAAGAATGGTTGATTTCCCGGAGCCTGACGGCCCAATGATGGCGACGAACTCGCCTCTTTTCACCGAAAAAGAAACATCATCCAGCGCCTTCACTGCTGTATCGCCTTTTCCGTATATTTTAGTTAGATTTTCTACTTTTAAAATCTCCATATGGATGACCCCCTTTGTTCATGAGATCAGTATATCTACCTTCCATGACTTTCAGGTGACTCTTAAGTGACTTTTTAGTCACTTAAGGATACCTAGCAGAAGAAATGTTATGTTTGAGCTCAATGGTATAGCTCATACATTGTTGAATTTGAACTCTTAACTCATGTAACTATCGTTATTACGGAATTAATTCAAATGACATGTTTATAAAATTTGATGTGAAACTCGGTTCCCGCTCCAGGCTCGCTTTTTACATCAATCGTTCCATTTTGACTCGTAATAATACTTTGCGCGAGTGCAAGGCCAATTCCTACACTGTCTTCACTTGCCTGTTTTCCTTTAAAGAACCGCTTAAATAGATGAGGGATCTCATCCTTTGGTATTCCTTTTCCGTTATCCGAGATGATAATCTCCGTGAAAAGTACGTTTTCAGCGTATGATATGGTGATTTCTCCGCCTGCTTGCGTATGTTCAACACCATTTTTCAAAATGTTAACAATCGCTTCCGAGCTCCAGTTCAGGTCACCAAGAAAGAAAGTGGAGTCTTCTCCATGGATATTGAGTTTTTGTTCCTTAATATCCATCGGAACGAGTACAGGCTCAATTGACTTCTGAATTAGTTCGCTTACCTTAACACGTTCCTTCTTAAACTGAGCTGTACCTGCATCTATTTTCGAAAATTTCAGTAACGCAGAAATAAGCCAACCGATTCGATCAAGTTGGGTACTGATATTCCGTACGAACTCTATTCGTTTGCTTCGATCCAGATCTGGATCACTTAATAAATCGGTCATGACCGTCATGGAGGTAAGCGGTGTTTTGAGCTGATGAGATATGTCGGAGATCGCATTGGTCAGTTTTATTTTATCTTCTTGTAAAAGAGACCGTTGCTCCGATAACATGAGTGTTACTTTATAGATATCGTTCTTAAGAATACTGAGCTCGCCCTCCTCGTTATCACGTACATCCAGTGAATAGTTGCCGCTCGTAATTTCACGGAGATATCTTGATAACTTAGCAATCTCTCGGTACCGGTACCGAGTATATAATATACTGCAAGTGATGAGTACTGCTGCAGTAACGATGGTGATCCATGCGGTTTCCCTTGAAATCACTAGTGAAGTGATAACAGCAATTAGACTGAACGAAGACATGGTCAGTAGTAACATTCGAATTTCTTTATTTCGGAACATCCTAATCACCAACCTTATATCCTAAACCGCGCACGGTTTTAATCAGCTTCGGTTCTTGTGGATTATCCTCTAACTTTTCTCGCAACCTTTTAATATATACGGATAACGTATTATCGTTTACGAAATCCCCTGCTACATCCCATATCCGTTCTAGGAGCTGAGTTCTAGATAGAACTTGTCCAATATGATTCGTAAATATAAGTAATAAACGATATTCCAGTGCGGTCAGCAGAACCTCTTCTCCATTTTTATACACCTTTCCTTCAAGCGTATTAATTCTCACATTACCTAGTTCAATATAGGTTTGCGGCTTCGTTTGTTTTTGATAACGCCGTAAGACAGATTTAATCCGCGAGAGTAATTCCCGAATTCGGAAAGGTTTTGTTATGTAATCATCGGCTCCCATATCTAGACCCATTACAACATTGACTTCATCATCAATGGCTGTTAAAAAGATGACAGGAATATCACTTCGCTCTTTGACGATCTTGCACAGATCATATCCGCTGCCGTCGGGAAGGGATAGGTCAAAAATACATAACGTTAGCTCAGATAACTGATGCTGTAATACCTGCACTGCAGATGCCGCATCATAACAGAGTACTGTCTCATACTGATCCTGCTGCAAGGAATATTCTAGCCCAGATGCTATTGTTCTATCGTCCTCAACAAGTAAAATCTTCATTAGCGTTCATCCTAACTTCAATATAATTAGCCTTTTTCGATGTTTATTCTCTCATAATCAGCGCATATACCAAACTCAATTTTGTTACAAACTCGTTAAAACTGTGCTTCGTCACTTTAGCTTTTTTAGTAAAAAAATCAGACTCATAAAAAAAGCCGCGAGCTGCGCGGCATACGTATGTAGTCATCAGGCTTAGCATACCATTTATAGACTTCCAAGTCGCTCTGCTTGTTCTGCCGAGTCCATCTGAAGCTTAGTAATATATATCAAGCGCTTGCTCTCTGGTGAATCCTTATCTTGCTGGAGCTGTCTTAACATAAGAGGAATTTCCCATACAGAGCGGAAAGCAAAAGAAAGTAAGTAACCGAGTCTAGCAGTTTCCTCGTTCCCATTCCATCCATTCTTCCTAAGTCCACCTATGTATGATGTGAAAATTAGATCTCGATATTCGCTGAGCCTGTCAATCGGCACATTCCCTCGGCTCATCGATAGACCTAGAAAACGGCCTAGATCTTCTCCAACACCTGAAATACTGATAAATTGCCAATCAATAACAGCGAGCTTGTCTTCTTCTTGATACTTATCAGGATACAAGACATTAAACTCATCAAAATCTTGGTGTGATAATGTTCTCGGAAGACTTTCCAAAGCAATTAAGTATTCATTGCGTTTTCTTTCGAACTGCTCATATTTATCAATAATGTTCATTACTTCGTTGCTTAGATTCATCTGATTCATTTCTTGCCTTGAAGGCATATTACGGTATTTATCACATTCCTTAGTCCAGGAACGCATCCAATGTCTATTGATCCAAGCTTCCTGAGGCAGTGATCTCCCATTTAAATATGCAGCATGAAATGCCCCTAGTTTGGCAGCTGCGTAAGCATAATTCTCTTTCTCCCATATTCCCCTTTCACCTACCATATCTTCTAACCACAGCCAAACCGAACCATCGTCTTTTTCTTCCATCTCATAACACTCAGGTGCTATTAAATTACCGGGTAACTGATCCAGTAAACCCGATTCATATGCCAAAATTTCACGTTTCCAATAGTTATAATGACTTGGTTCATCTCGCGTAGAATCAGCAATAACGATTTTAATAATCAAAGACCATTGCCGCATATTTCCACTGCCTATTTCCGTTTCCCCTGCTACAAGGTAGACACCGCCAGTAACGAAATTAAGCTGATCTATCGTAATAGGCGTACATGTCCATTCTTTAAGTTCTCCTTGTTCCGTTTGAAGAATATGGTTTGTTATCTTATGGATCTTGTCCTGATCGATGCGAATCGGAGTCTCTACTGGAATCATCTTTATGTATTACCTCCCAAAAGAATAGGATAAAGTCATAACCTAATATATTCGTTTCGAGAGCTACTTCACCCTGCTATCTCTTCATTTCTTACGCCTGATCTATAAACAACAGATTTCGGTAAATGAATTTGGAAGATTTATATTTAAAATTAAGGGATATTCCGGGTCCGTCCAAATCCATTTTCACAGAAATGAGTGCCGGTGTACGTACGAAAGAGCGAATTAAACATCGAACAACTTTCTCATTCCCACTCCGTACTGCGTTCGATAAGCTCACTGCAAATGAACGATCCTTCGCAAGTTTATAATAAAAAGGGAGTACAGCGCGTGCGATGGCCTGGTGAATTCTTGGGTCAAATGTAAACTGGGCAGTTCCGGGAATGACCGTCGTACCATTAGAAAATTCGAGATAAGGATTTTTGACAGGGAATCCAATGAAATAACCGATGCCATTGGACCCAAGCGAAAGCCCTTTTGCTCTAGGCGAGACTTTGGTGAGCAGCCGAACCATTTTATCCAAATCTGGTGAAATCACTGCTTTACTCCACCCATCCGCATATCTCTTATGGAATGCAATCGCTCTGTAAAATGGATACATCACTTTTGCTGTATTTTGCAATACTCGTGCCGGTACAAATCCTTGCGCTCGTTTGGGGAGTTTCTTCTTTACCATAGATGTAACCCTCCTAAAAATACTAGGTTGATTCTTATCTATAGTTTATGTTTCCATATGTAAGCGGATTGGGCAGCAGTATACATAAATCAACCGAATAAAAGTTTCAAAGGCTTCCTTCACTTTATTTCGGATGATATCTTTTGCTAACAATCCAATAATGCATAACGTAGATCATCAATACAATCCAACATAGAGCGCCTATAGTGGCGGCAATTGCTTTCAGATTTATGGACCCTGTAATTAGAACCTCCATCGCATGCTTACTCATGCTGGCTGAATTCACAAATTCGGTAAGGGGACTAAACCCAACCATGATTCTGCAACCAATCAGAAAAACAATCGAAATGAGTCCAATTATACTCTGACTGTTACCTATCGTACTCACCACTGCAATAAAGGTAACAATAAAGAGCACCCACACAAGATAATAAAATAAAGCGATACACAAGTGTAAAAACGGAACATCCGTAAAAAGATAGCTGACATATAGGTAAGATGCAAAATAACCAATAGTTATGCTAACCACTGCTAATAAGTAATGAGATATTATTTTACCAGATAGGTATGAAACGACACTAACAGGTCTTGTAAGTATAAAAGCCAGCATCCCATTTGCTTTGTCTGCTTGAATCATTCCCATCATCGAAATGGCTAGTATGATAATTCCCAGCTGATCAAATTGAGATCCTAAGGTACTAGCTAATACTTCTCCGCCTTGCTGAAGAGTCATACTTGGATCAATCGTGATTCCCTTACCACTGCCTAATGACCCTATAATAGAAGGTAAATAAAAAGTTACGATAGGCTGAGTGATCCCTAAAAGGATAAACGCGATCGGCAGCCATATAATTTTATAATCACGTATCATTTGAACAAATTCTTTGTTAATAAGCACAATAAACGGTTTCATTTCTTCACCACCAACTTTAAAAAAATCTCTTCCAAAGTATCATGATCCTCTTGGAACGTAACAAGGTCCACATCATTCGTAAGTGCACTTTTTAATAACTCTTTTTTGTCCTTTTCCATGTTTTCTACTTCTATGTATAATCGATTGCCAGTCACCTCGATCTCTTTGACACTGGAGAGATTTTTCACCTTATTTATCCATGAATGATCTTTCGCTGTGATTTCTAGGACCAGCTTATTTTTCTGATTCTGTTTTACTAATTCAGTGATCGTTGTATCTACCATTTTTGTACCATCCTTGATGATGACAAACCGTTCACATATTTCTTCCGCATCACTGAGGATGTGAGTAGATAACAGAATCGTTGTATCTTCTTTTATTTCTTTAATTAGGTTTAACACTTCTCTTCGGCCGATCGAATCCAGTGCGGATACCGGTTCATCCATGATAATAAGTGAAGGTTTATGAAGTAAAGCTTGCGCAATACCAAGCCTTTGTTTCATTCCTCCTGAAAAGGTCCCTACTTTTGTATCCTCCTCGCCTAATAACCCTACTTTGGCCAAAATTTCAGGGATTTCCGTTGTTAAATCTCGTTTTTCCAGTCCAGAAAGCTGCCCCATAAAAGTAAGTGTTTCTTTGGCCGTCATCCAAGGAAAAAAGTTAGGATACTGTGGTAAATAACCAATCTCCTGCTTCACCCTAGATATCTTTTTCCCATTCAGCAACACCATGCCATCATCTGGGTCGATCATATCCGAAATCACATTGATTAACGTCGATTTCCCAGCTCCATTGGGTCCGATCAAACCTACACATTCTCCTGTCTGCAATTCCATTGAAAAATGGTTCACAGCCGTTTTGTTTTTGAATGTTTTCGTCACATTCTTCACTTCTAACCTCATGATTTTTCACGATCCTTTCTTCCAATTACAAAATAAAGTATGGGCCCAATTGTGTTAACAAAGATGATGACCAGGGCCCAAATAAGAATGTTTTTTCTCGTACTTTTGTGTCTGAATAAGTCAAATAAAGCAAGGAGGACTAATAAAGAACCTACGAGAATAAACGGTAAAATAATGGGGATAAAAGCCATAAAATCGATATCTTTCAGTTCATCAAAGCCATAGTGTAGTTTCATATTTAAATTCACCTCATTCATTTCATTATCGTTATTGATAATGATAATATAACTTTGTTGGTCATCAATTGCAATACCTATTCTCATTATTTATAATAAGAATAATATCCATGACAAAGTGAAGGAGAACACGATGGTCAATAAAGTAGAAATTCTGATGCATCCCGTTCGCATAAAAATCTTGCAGGTATTAGCGAGATATAAAGATACAGGTTTAACCCCTTTAGAAATGGTGAAGGTAATCAAAGACGTACCCCAAGCTACCCTGTATCGTCACATTCAAATTATGTTTGATGCCGGAATTATTCGTGTGATTAGAGAAAAGAAGGTCAAGTCTGTTTCCGAAAAATATTACGCTCTGAATGAAACGGAAGCTAGCTTAAATTCAGAAGAATGGAAAAAAGCTTCTGATGAGATGAAACTTGATTATGTATCCAATTATCAATTATCTCTACTGACTCAATATCAAAGCTATCTTAAGAAATTGAAAGAATTAGATCGACAGGATGATGGCTCCACTTTTTCTTTAATTGAGTTAAAAATCGATGATAAACAATTCGCGGAATTTCAAAATGAGTTAAATGAATTGGTGACAAAATATTACCATAGCGCGCATAATGAAACCGATGCTCCCGTACGAACCATTGCGGTTACTATTATTCCGGATGCGTAGCACTGAAAATGCAGTAGTTATTCTTAATACAAAAAGGCACCACATATATAAATGCGGTGCCCCAGACTGCAGGCAAACTAGCTTAAACTAGTTTGCCTGCAGTCTTTTTTCATTTTATATTATCACAAGCTTAGCTTAGATCTTAAGATTCTATATTAATATTTTATAATTTAATGATCGTTTCCTTTTTAAACTTCTGACTCTTTAAGCCCGGGAATCCGCTCATCTTTCCTTGCTTTCAGTGAAAGAAGGAAACATAAGAACAATACGATTCCAGCAGAAACGTAAGGGAAGTTCAGATTAACGTCAAACAGAACTCCGGCAATAACAGGTCCTAAAATATTACCCATACTTGTAAACGCAGAGTTAAGACCTGCCACATAACCTTGCTGTTCCATTGCCATCTTAGACATCTGTGTACTGATGGTTGGTCTAAGGATATCAATAGCCAGGAATACGATAAAGGTAACGAGCAGAATCATCCAATACTGATGAACAAACAAGGTAAGAACAATAAAGAGTGCTGCCATTAATAGACAGAATGAGACGACATTCTTTTCACCAAATTTATTCAAAATCCATCCAAATACAGTCACCTGAACGACAGCACCAGCGATCGAACCAAAAGTGATAATAACCGCAATATCTTTTGCAGTGAAGCCAAATTTCTGATCTACGAATAGACCAAATACGGTCTCATAATTGGCAAGGCCAAAAGATGCGACAAGCACAATAACAAGTGCTAGGAAATACGGTTCACGGTAAGAATTAGCGAGCTGAGTGAGCAGATTTTGTTTTGGAAGTTTCACGATTTCTTTCACCTGATCATCAACAACTTGAGGTTTTGATTCTGGCAATACGATCAGGGTCACAATAGCTGCAATGGTTCCTGCAACAGCTGCTGCATAAAACGGAACCCTGATTCCATATTCAGCAATGAATCCGCCGATTCCAGGTCCAATAATGAAACCTGTGGTAATCGCAGCGTTGATGAGTCCCATTCCCTTGCCGCGTTCTTCTCCTGATGTTACATCTGCCGTATAAGCCATAACGGCTGGCATAATGAGTGCTGCCCCGATTCCCCCGAGCATACGTGCAGCAAATAGGAAAAATGCAGTACTGCTAAGACCGAAGATAAGCTCCGATACCGCAAATATAACCATACCGATAATAATTATTTTTTTGCGTCCCCAGTTGTCTGATAATCTTCCCGCAAGCGGTGAGAATATCAGTTGTGTAAATGAAAATGCTGCTACCAGAAGCCCAACGATACTTCCGCTGATTTGCAGTAAGTCCATATAAGTCGGCATAATTGGAACAACAAGTCCAATTCCCGTAAATATTAAGAAGATGTTTATCATTAGAAGCAGGATAGCGCCTCTATTCCTTAACATTAAAGACATAATTCTTCCTCCATCATGTAGTAACCTATGTTGTTATTATCTACTTCTTTTACTTCTTGTTTCTTTTAATCACTTGATTGATTTCTTCCATCGTATTTGTCATATGAATTAAATCATCAATTTTAACCTTGGAGTAATACTTTTCAATCATTTGATCATCGATCTCTTCTAACGTATCCATAAATCTCTTACCTTGTTTACCTAACACAATAAATGACTCTCGTCTGTTGTCAGGATTCACAATCTTCGCAATCAAATCTTGCTGTTCTAACTTCGTAAGTACTTGGCTCACCGCGCTTTTCGTAATATCAAATTCTTGAGCAATCTGTGCTGCAGTCACCCGATCACGGCGAGATATATAAATCAGGACGACTTCTTGCTGTGAGGTGAGATGAAAATCATCTAATTCTTTAAACTCCTTGGTGATGAGTACATTAAATTCATCCAGTATAAGGTTCATACTCTTTATCACTTTACGATAATTCTCCAATCGCCTTCTCAACTCCCTTCGCCCATTAGTTTAGTTTACTTAACTAAACCATGATATATCGACATTATGTATGTTGTCAAACACTTTATTTCAGTGATATTTTCCCATCCTATTTTATGAATTCGAGTTGATTTTCGGTTGTTTTTCGATTGCTTTTCGATTGGTATTTCTGTATTTTTCTTTTGATACAAAAGGTTTGGAATAGATTCAGTGAAAGTTAACTATAAAGAGGTACGTAACATAGATACGGTAATTTGATTTTATTATTCTGAATTTTTCATATGTTGAAATAGTATAGTAATTATCATTTATCTTCTTATCTTCTCTTTCGTTTTTAGGTAAAAAACAGGCTTGCCACTATGGCAAACCTGTTGAGTTTCTTCTTTTGTGAATTTTTCATCATATTAATGTATCATTTATTTTCTCGTAGACTTTTTGGACGTAAATCGGTCCAGTTTTCCTCGATATACTGCTGACATGAGCTTCGACTTTCCGTACCATATACAATCATCCATCCCCCGGGCACATCAATCTCTTCTGGCCACATCGAATACTGCTCCTCATCATTCATTAAGACAATAAAATTACCATCGGGATGATCAAGTAGATTTGCCATCATGTTCACTCCTCTTTCACTATGATTCATAAGATTCAGTACACTTTACTAGGCTCAAGATGAAAACGAAGTTTTTCGGCAACAATCGGTCCCATCTCCGACAAAGGAATGGGCTGACACATATCTTTATGCCGGCAATGAATATCGTGCTTATCCATATTTCCTTTGATGTAAGGCTTCCACGTATCCGGGGAAATAGGATCAAACCAATCTGGCGTAATTGTGGATCTGAAAAATAACACATCTCCCTGATATTTACCTGGCTTGTACTCCCCAAGAATTCGCACAGAATTCACATAAGTTTCTTTCAGGTTCAAGATCGTTTCTTCCGTAAGACTAGCTAGTGCACTGCCGTCTCTTTGAAGAATCTCCATTGCTCCGGCCATTGTCAGCTTCTCATCGATCATGTCAGGGTCGTACCCGCCCAGTGCCAAAAGGGCGATTAGCGCTTCCTCCTCATCCGGGCCTTTCCCTAAAGGCAGGAAATGTCCTGGATATGCATCAAACATACACAATAAGTCGACTTCTTCCCCTTGTTCTTCCAGTAAGACTGCCATAGCGTGAGCCACATTTCCTCCGAGTGACCAACCAAGCAGATGATAAGGCCCGTGCGGTCTAACCTCCCGAATAAGCTGGATATATCCCTTTGCCATTTCTTCTAGTGTTGAAGGAAGTTTTGTTTTCTCCCCTATCCCTTTAGCTTGAAGTCCATAAAGAGGAACATCGGAAGGAAGTGATTTTATAAGCCCTGCGTAACACCAACTCAGTCCTCCTGCCGGATGAATGCAGAATAGTGGATTCCCTTCTCCTTTTTTTCGAAGCGGTAACAACGAATTCAGTGCATTTTGCTCTCCCCCGTCTTCCAGCCGTTCACACAAAGCTGCAACCGATGGTGCTTCAAATAAAATACCGATACTTAGCTCCACACCAAGGGAATCCCGAATACGACTCATGAGCTGAGCTGCGAGCAGTGAATGTCCTCCAAGATCGAAGAATCCATCATGGATACCCACTTTCTCGGCAGAGAGAATTTCAGCAAACAGATCACACAATACTTCTTCCTGTGGGCTTCTCGGCCCTTGGTAAAGATTCGATCTTCCATAGTCAGGTGCAGGAAGTTTGTTTCGATCCAGTTTACCGTTATTGGTTAGTGGAAATTCGTTCATAACCACGCAGGCTGATGGAATCATATAATCCGGAAGGGTACGCGCTGCGTGCCGTTTCAATTCAGCCAGTTCAGGATAAGTACCGGCGCTTGGAACTAGATAAGCAACAAGTCTTTTATCACCCGGATTATCTTCGCGAGCGATCACGGCAGCTTGTTCTATAAAAGGATGATGGATGAGAACATTCTCAATCTCACCAAGTTCAATTCGGAACCCGCGTATTTTTACCTGCTGATCTGCACGTCCCATATAATGAAGTGTTCCATTATTGGCCCATCTGGCAAGATCCCCGGTGCGGTACATTCTGCCTTCGGCATACGGATTTGCGATAAATCGCTCAGCTGTAAGCAGGGGTTTGCCCAAATACCCTCGTGCGAGTCCAGCACCGGCTACGTACATCTCTCCCGTAACTCCAATAGGTACTGGCTGTAAATAATCATCAAGAACGTATACCATGAGATCTCCAATTGCCTTACCAATGTTACTGGATACTTCTTTCTCTGTATCACTATGGCGTAGTTCCTTATAAGTGACATGAACAGTTGTTTCCGTGATGCCATACATGTTAACGAGTGTTGGAGCATTGTCCGGATGCCTTTCATACCAAGTATCCAATCTAGAAATTTCCAGTGCTTCTCCGCCAAAAATAACATATCGAAGCTGTAAACCAGCGGACAGCTCGGGCTTATCCTGATCTGCTTGCATCAATTGGTAAAAAGCAGAGGGTGTCTGATTGAGCACCGTCACTTTCTCACGAACGAGCAGTTCTAAGAAGGAGTCAGGCGAACGACGAACGAGATCTGGTACGATCACGAGTTTTCCACCATACAACAAAGCCCCCCATATTTCCCATACCGAAAAATCAAATGCATAGGAGTGAAATAGTGTCCATACGTCCGTATCACGGAACTGATAGTCTTTTTCCGTTGTTCGAAGCAGCCTCACTGCATTCTGATGAGGAATGATGACCCCTTTTGGCTGACCTGTGGACCCAGAAGTATAAATGATGTAGGCACCATTCTGTGGTTGAAGCATGTCCTTGTCGGCCATTTCAGAAATCCTGTCTATATTTAAGTTCGTCCTGGATTCATTGCATATCTCCTCAATTGTAGCCGGATCATCTAGTAGAAGAACCGATGTACCGCTGGCTACATTCCTAAACTTTGACAAATGCTCCTGCATTGTAACCAAGCATACGGGCTTCGCGTCTTGCATCATATAATCAATCCGCTCAGAAGGGTAGGCTGGATCAAGAGGAAGATAGACTCCGCCACATTTTAAGATCGCGAGAATAGAAACAATCATGTTAGTTGATCTGGATATTCCAAGCGCGACTACCTTTTCAGGACCTACACCAGCTCGATTCAGAAGACCTGCCAATTGATTAGCCTTTTCATTCAGTTCCTGATAAGTAACTTTATCTTCATCATATGATACTGCTATGTTTTGCGGTGTCTCACGCACCTGAGTTTCGAACCACCTAACAAGGGTTGACTCTTCCATATCCTCTTCAATTCTATCCCTTAGATGAAGCAGTGATTGTTTCTCCTCCTCATCCATAATAGGAAGATATTCAATGGACTGGTCAGGTTTTTCCGCAGCATGTTCTAACAGAAAAAGAAGTCGTTCCGCTATTTTTTGAACGGTTTCCTCTTGATAGAGGTCTTTACTGTATTCCAGGAATCCGCGAATACCGTCTAGCGAACCGGAATCCGTTCGATATTCTCTGAGTTCTAATGTCAGATCAAATTTTGCCGAATCCGTGTGAGCAAGTTCAAGCTTTGTCTCAATACCCGATAACGATAGTCCTGGTTCCGGTGTATTTTGAAAAGCAAACATGATTTGAAACAAGGGATGTCTTGATTTTAATCGTGGTGGATTCAATTGTTGTGTGAGCCGCTCAAACGGAATATCCTGATACTTGTAAGCCGCAAGGTCTGTCTCCCGAACTCGCTCAATCAGTTCCCGAAATGTTGGATTTCCCGATGTATTGGTGCGGACAACAAGCGTATTCACAAATAAGCCTATCATATCGCTAAGCTGATCATCATTTCGTCCCGCAACCGGTGTCCCTAGCGGAATATCATGCCCCGCCCCTAACCGGCTTAACAAAGCTGTAAACCCAGCTTGCAAGACCATAAATAGGCTGCTTCTGCAATCCTGTGCCAGTCTTTGAAGTCGTTCATGCAACTCTCTGCTGAATTCTAGCTGTACGGTTCCCCCTTTAAAGCTTGGATTAGCTGGTCTTGGAAAGTCTTTCATCATGGGAAGTTCTTCGGGCAGCTCAGCTAGTTGATGAGTCCAGTATTGTAACTGCTCTTCTAAATAACCGTCAGCTTGTTCAGACAATGCAAGCCATCTTTCCTGCCATAATGCATAATCCGTATATTGAATGGGAAGAGGTTTGTATTCAGGAACTGCGTCTCTACATCGAGCTTCATAAGCGAGTGACAAATCCTGAGTAAGCGGTGTTAATGACCATCCATCTCCGGCAATATGATGCAGTAATAGGACGAGAACATATTCTTCTGGATGAATGACGAATAAATCAGCACGTATAGCAGGTTCCTTGGATAGAGAAAAAGGATAACGAATGGCTTCCTTCACCTTGTTGTCCAGCTCAATCTGTGAAATCTCTGTCACGGCAAACGGAATTGAAACCTCGTTTGGACCAAGGATCAACTGCTCAGCTGTGCCACCATTCTCAGGGTATATTGTACGTAGTGACTCATGCCTAAGCGCCAAATCATTCAAGGCCATTTTCAGCGCATCTACCTGTAAAAGACCCTTCATTTCAATTACAAGGGGAATATTATAGGCACTGTTCGGTCCCTCCAAACGATCAAGAAACCATAGTCTTTTTTGTGCAAAAGATAACGGGATCTCACTTGGTCTTTCTTCTCGCTGTATAGCTGGGCGAGTATGCACAACATCATCTAATTTCTTAACGAGTTTTGCTACCGTTGGTGCCTCAAACAGATCTGCCAGTGACAAGTCCTTCGAAAAAATACCGCGTATGCGCATAGATAAACGTGCCGCGAGTAAGGAATGTCCACCTAGATCAAAGAAATTATCATCAATTCCTACTCTTGGCAGTTGCAAGATGTCGGCAAACAATTCACACAAAAGCTCTTCCTGCGGTGTCCGGGCTTGACGTAATGTTGTCAGAGAAGCGTAGTCTGGTTCAGGCAGCGCTTTACGATCCAGCTTCGCATTGGGTGTAAGCGGGAGTTCATCCATGAACATGATCGCTGCAGGAATCATATAGTCTGGCAGTCGTTCTCCAACATAACTGCGCAGCTCTGAGTTCGTTACTGAACGACATTCGGCTGGTTCTTGGTCCATGACAACATAAGCAACGAGCTTGCTCTCACCTGCTTCGTCTGTTTTTGATATAACAGCTGCCTGTACTAAAGATGGATGTTGCAAAAGAATGGACTCAATCTCCCCCAGCTCGATCCGGTATCCGCGAATTTTGACTTGGTGATCACTCCGTCCGACATATTGCAATGTTCCATCTGGAAGCCACCTTGCCAAATCTCCGGTATCATACATCCTCGATCCTTTTGTACAAAAGGGATTTGCTATAAACCGTTCTGCCGTAAGTGAATAACGGTTTAAATATCCTCTCGCAAGTCCTTTTCCAGCAATATATAGATTCCCAATCATGCCCACTGGGACCGGTTCGAACCGTTCATTTAATACATAAACTTCTGTGTTCCAGATCGGTCTGCCGATAACAGGTATCGCTTTTTGCGAGAAGGTAAGTGGTATTGCAGTAGACCAAATGGTGGTTTCCGTAGGTCCATACAAATTCACAACTTCACAATCCAGCCTGTCTAACTCCTGAAGCAACTCCGTCGATAACGCTTCTCCTCCGGTTAGTACTTTCAGTCCTCGCACCGCCGCTGAATTAAAACGCACTAAAGATTGCCACAAAGTCGGCGTTGCCTGTATCGTTGTTATATTTGAATATGACATCAGTTCATCAAACAATTCAGGATCTTGAACCGTTCTTCGTGGTGCGATTACAATACTTGCACCTTGCAACAAGGGAAGATAAAGCTCTAATGCTGCGATGTCAAAAGAAACGGTCGTGACGGCCAATAGCCGGTCGGTTTCCTTCATGGGCACAAGTTCCTGCATCGACATCAGAAAATTGGTGAGTGCTAGGTGATGAATCACCACTCCTTTGGGCTTTCCTGTAGAACCAGAAGTATAGATAACATAAGCGGGGTGAGACGTTGATATTGGCTCCGTTCTTTCTTGATCGGAGATGTCCCTGTCAGAATATTGTTTCAATACTCTTCCCAGATCAGGTCCATTTATCGTCATTTTGACAATAGGATCAGGAATAAATGCTTGTTCTTTCATGCCCTCTTCGGTCAGAACGATAATAGGCTTTGCATCCTCAAACATATACGTAAGTCGTTCCTCAGGAAAATCAGGATCGAGCGGTAAATAGGCAGCTCCCGATTTCATGACTGCAAGCAAGGCAATTAGAAGTTCCTCTGACCTCCCCATCATAATGGCAACAATCCGCTCCGGTCCGGCGCCGTATTTCATCAAATGTCTGGCGAGTCGGTTTGCTTTCTGGTTTAGCTCCGTATAGCTCATTTTCTCGTTGTTATAAGTAATCGCTGTTCGCTTATCACAGCGAACCACCTGTCTTTCCCACAAACTTGTTAGATGTATATCAGTCCCCTCTTTATATGTATCATTCCAAGAGGTTACTAGCTTTTCGCGCTCACCTGGAAGGAACAACGACACTTCTGAAATCAATTGCTCTGGTTCGATGGTCATTCGTCCAAGAAATGCAGCAAGTCTTTGTAAATGAATCTCTATTTCTTCTTCACTGTATAAATTAGGATTCGCATCTACATTCAGTGTAATATTTCTGCCATCTGCCGTTCCATAAATATGAAAAGAAAGATCTTCTGACGGTCCTGAGTTTATATTATGAATGGTGCCTGAGGCATCATTTCCCCAGGTTAGTACAGAAGAAAACGGCATAATATTAAGCAGCGGACCAAACAATTTTCTCTGATTAAATCCAAGACCGAGTTCTCTTCTTAGCTCTTCATGCCTGTAGGATTGATGTTTCTTGATTTCCTTCGTTTCTTCCGATACCTTTCGTACAATTTCACGCAAGCTTATTTTCGGGTGCAACCTTACTTGAAGAGGAATGATGTTCATCATCATTCCTGGATAATTGTACAGAGCTGAACCTGATCTATTCATTACTGGTAACCCAAAACTAACCTTTTCTATTCCCGTATAACGGTACATATACCCTGCTATTCCGGCGATGAGTACCTCAGCCCAGTTCGCCTTCATTTTCTTCGCACTAAGTATCAAATCATCACATAAAGATGCTTCGAAAGACAAGGATCTGCGGATCACGAAATTTGGCACACCTGAGGTACGATCAGCTAACGTAGGTATGTCCATGTCTTTCGTACAGCGATTCAGCCAAAAGGTACGATCTATCTCTTTACGTCCACTGCTTCGGTACAAATCTTCCGATAGAAGAACATCTTGGACGGAGCTGAATTTACAATTAGGAACTTGACCTCCCTTAGATAATGCCGTGTAAATCTCGGCAGCTCTTCTCATGAGAAGAGCAACACCATAACCATCTGTCACAATATGATGTATTCGCTGATACCAGTAATATCTGTCATGTCCCACTATGAATAAAGCTTCTTTATATAAGGGCCCCTCCTGAAGCTGAACGGGTGTACGGATGTCCATCTGCATCCAGTTTCGTGCAGATTCGTGCGGATTAGAAAGGCCTGATACATCGATAATTTCTATTTCCGAAAGCTGTGATATCTCATACTGGGTCTGGTACGGTCCTTCTTCTCTTTCTTCAAAGAGCGAATGGACCGTTTTTGCTTCTAAAAGCATTTGATAAATTGCTATTTTGAATAGATCCAAATCCAAATGCCCTCGAATATCAACATACTCAGCGGTATTATATATTGGATTTTTAGGATCCAGCTGTTGGGCATACCATAAGCCTGACTGGGCTTCAGTCAGGGGATTGCTTGATAATGATGAAAGATTCGTCATATACGTTGCCTCCTTACTTCAGCAAATAATCCAGATTAGGTGGATTCACAGCAGTAGACTGTATCATCACTTCGGAGCTATGTTTATACAGGTTCTTGCTTGCATTTAAGAGATCAGACCAATCTAGCAATGTAGGTTTCTCTAGCAAATCTATGAGCTGAATATCCATTCCTTGTCCACGCCATTTCTCTATTAAAGTCATGATTCTTATGGAATCAAGTCCTAACATAGTTACGTCTTCCTCTACCGATATCTCTACTTCCGGGATAAAAAGCAGGTTTGCTACAACAGTTCGAAGAGATTCTGGTGTCACGATTGGGTCCAGCTTTTTATTATCTATTTCAGTCGTCACGGTAGATGCGGAATTCAGCTGTGTTATAATTTCTTCCGTTGTTAACGTATAAGCACACCGCTCAGACGCATATTTTAATGCTTGTAAATGATGATCTTTAGAGAAATCAGCCAGTGCGTCTGCCACAAAAAAAGGCTGGATTTCCTGCATAAAAGCTTCGGCTGCCGTCAACATACAACCAATATGAGCGTATACGCCGCATACCATCATTTGATCTCTGCCTGTACTCCGAATGATGGACAGTAAATCCGTTTTCTGAAAAGCACTGTATCTCCATTTGGTGAGTAAAAGGTCCTCTTCTGCTGGAGCAAGCGAAGGGATAATACGCTGTTTCTCCGGATCATGCCCAATGCCATCTCCCCAGAAATCAAGAAGCAATCCTCTTTCTTCTCGGTTCTGTCCGCCCGGCTGTGCCGTATAAATAACAGGAATGGAGTGCTTATGAGCAGCTTCTCGAAGCTTATCAATATGTTCAATCAACTCACTCACAGGAGAAAGTCCTTGATAGGCGTCAATGAAATATTGCTGCATATCATGAATTAGCAATACCATTCTGGATGGATCTGCTTGCCAGTTTACTTTATTATCAGGTAAATCTGCCCGTAAAGGCATAGAGTAGGAACCGATTGTTGGGATTGTCATTTTTAAAACATCCTTTCTGGGTAAATCATCTATTTGGTTTGCAACTTTTTTTCTAGATTGAGCTTGTCAGCAATTTGTGCACGAAGTCCCTTTTTACTTACCTTCCCAACAGCTGTCACCTCAAAAGAGGATACATATTCGAATCGATCCGGGATCTTATAAGCCGCTAGCCCTCTCTCTTCTAAAAACCTGCGAAGTTCTCGTATACTTGGTCGCTCTTGCCGCTCTTCTCTTAAGATGATAAATGCACATACTCTCTCACCGAGGAAATCATCCGGCATGGATACCACCGCAACATCATAAAGATCTTCATGAGCAAGTAAGTGATTCTCGACTTCTTCTGCGGCTATCTTTTCTCCCCCGCGGTTAATCTGGTCTTTGGCTCGTCCCATAACGATCAAATTTCCGTCTGCTGTCATCCTAGCGAGGTCCCCCGTTCGATAAAATCCGTCAGGTGTAAACGACCTCCGATTATGTTCTTCGGCCTTGTAATATCCACGAATGGTATAAGGTCCCCTCGTCAGTAGATGTCCGGTCTCCCCCCTGTTTACAACTATATCTTCATCATCCACTATTTGAATTTCATCAGCAGGAGATATGGGCCTTCCTTGAGTACGAACAATAACCTCCTCAGGATCATCTAACCTTGTATAGTTCACTAGGCCTTCTGCCATGCCAAACACCTGCTGTAGAACACAATCAAAAGATTGGTTCAATTTGGATGCTGTTTCTTTCGAAAATGAGGCACCGCCTACCTGAAGCACCTGAAGAGATGATAGGTTCTCTTTGCGGGACTTTGCCGCTTCGATCCACACCATCGCCAGCGGCGGAACCAGTGCCGTAATGGTTACCTTTTCCTTCTCAATGAGAGCGAATGCCCTCTCCGGACTTCCTCCTTCAGCCATGACGACCGTTCCACCTGCATAAATCGTACCGAGCACCCCAGGCGAACTAAGCGGAAAATTATGAGCAGCAGGCAGAACAGCCATGTAGACACTCTTTTCACTTAAACCGCATATTTCAGCACTTCCATGCAGGCTATAGATGTAATCATCATGCGTTCTCGGGATCAGTTTCGGTAATCCTGTACTTCCTCCGCTGAGCTGGAGAAACGCAGCCTCTTCCGCCCGTGTTACCGGGAACGTAACCGAAGCGGGGTCGCTGTATAAACTCCGAAGAGATTGGAAATTCTCGTGATCGCCTACCACAAGAACATGCTGCACAGAAGAAACTGCATGCTGCAGTTCAGCAGCCATTTTACGATAGTCGTAACCTCCATATATGTCCTGAATGATGTAAGCTTTCGCTTCCGAGTACTCACTGATATAGAAGATCTCACTTTTCCGATGGGAAGGAAGCGCGAATACAGGCAAGGCACCTATGCGAAACAAGGCAAAGATAACAACCAACAACTCGCCAATGTTCGGGAGCTGCACCACAACCCGGTCTTCCTTGTGAATTCCTAGCTGAATCAGACCAGCCGCCAATTGATCTGCCTCTTGTTTAAGATCCTGATAGGTCCACCTTTTTTCACCGCTGATGATTGCTGTCTGTAACGGATGCACTTTTGTTCTCTCCGCAAGTAATTCACTAAAAGTCATACCCTGCCAGTAACCGAGATTTCGGTACCTTCTTGCTTCTTCCTCTGGCCACGGTGTGCAGCCTTCCATCATCATTGATCCCCCCTGCTCAAAGTCATCACTCTTTTATCTTCTTTTAATCCAATCGCTTGTAAAAATGTGGCCAGCTTCGCTGCTGTCTCCGCAAGTTCATCTTCCGGCTTGGAACCTGCCACTATACCCGCACCTGCATATAAACACAGTTCATTCTCTTCAATTTCTGCACAGCGGATCGTAACAACCCACTCTCCATCGCCTTCCTCATCACACCATCCAATCATTCCGGTATAGTAATCTCTATCAAACGCTTCTATACGATCAATAGTCTTTTTTGCCTCCTTTGTTGGCGTTCCACATACGGCAGGTGTCGGATGCATCGCCATAGCTAGTTCCAAAGATGTAGTAGATGAATCTTCCAACACCCCCGTCATTTCTGTAGATAAATGCCACATCGTTTCCGTAGCAATAAGCGAAGGTTTCTGCGGAACGTGCAGTTCTCTACATAATGGCCGAAGAGCCGTAGCAATTGCTTTAACTACCAACTCATGTTCATGAAGATCTTTAGATGAAATGAGGAGATTTTGCGCACGTTTCTGATCTTCTACCGGGTCTTCACTCCTCGGGATTGAGCCAGCAAGCGGATTGGCAGTAACTTCCATTCCCGTGCGCCGAATAAGCAGTTCAGGACTAGCTCCTAGTAGTGTTACAGTGGACTGTGTTTGTAAATCTATAGATGCAGACATGCTGTTATTGCCTGCTTTCTTCATCTTCGTAAGAGGAACACTGAACGTATATCCCTCTGGATTGAGACGGAGAAGGGCCGACAATATCGGTTCAGCTTGTACTGTTTTGCTCGATTTGATATGAAGTTTTCTAGCCAGCACTACCTTATCTAAATGGCCTCTATTAATGAGACGAACCGCCTCGCTTACATCCGCTTTGTATTGCTCTTCATTTGGTTCAGATCTCATTACAATTTCAGCTGGATCCAGTCCCCTGTTCGTCTCGTATGGAATCTCTTCCTTACGGAGAGAGGATGAAATATGAACATTTTCACATACATAGAGCTGAGTCTGAACATTCATATCAAAAGGAATCGCTCCAACAATTCGTCTCTTCCGATGATTTCTTTCTTCTGACGTACTCCCATAGTCACTCATCGGTTTCGCCCACTCCTTACGTATTAGAGAGAGAATCTCCTCTCTCTCAGTTACTCCCTCTAGGGTCTCTAGTCGAGTTAAGGGGCCTTGTGCAAGCATGGTATATTTTGGAGTTGCATAAAAGAAAGACGTAGACGGATGATATCTCTGCAGTAATTTCGCTGCTTGGTTTTGCAATTGGCGCACGTTTGTACTATCTATATCTATACTCATAATCTTCCTCCTTATCTCTTCTACGAACTGAACTTCGCTTATACACCGAGTGTTGCTCCGCCATCTACCCGCAGATCACACATTGTAATTTGTTTTGCCCGATCCGATACGAGGAACGAGACAGCTTCTGCCACGTCCTCTGCCTCACCAAGCCTGCCAAGAGGAATTCCAAGACGATAACTTTCTAGCGACCCGGATAGGATTGAATCTACCGTAAGGTCTTCTGTCCACATGTGGCGCTGCATCGCAGTATCCGTAGATCCTGGTGAAACCACATTACAACGAATGCCGTGCTGGGCAAGCTCTAGACCCAAACATTTAGTAAAATGGACTGCAGCTGCCTTGGATGCGGCATACGCGGACATATTCATCCGGGGCATCGCCGCTGCATTAGAACCGACAGTAATAATGACTCCTGCTTTACGGGGAATCATAATACGGGCTGCCGCCCTGCTCATATAAAAAACGCCATGTGTATTTACATCAAAAATGCGGTTCCAGTCTTCGTCGCTGAAAAAAGCAACCGGTCCGGTTTCAAGTACCCCTGCCACGTTCACCAAAATATCAGGATCTGATAGTTCCCCTTGGATCTGGCTAAGTACATGATCTACAGAACTACTTTTGCTTACATCTGCCGGAAATGCCGTAACGAGTAATCCTTCCTCTCGTAGTTCCTTCGTTACGGTGTACAGCAACCTTGCATTTTGATCAACCATAGCCACCTTTATTTGTTGTTTAGCGAGTTCTTTCGCCACTGCTTTCCCGATGCCTTGGGCAGCACCTGTAACAATTGCCACCCGTCCTCCCCAATCGGAAGTTTCCATATTTATTTCACCTCTAAATATTGATAATGATTATCATTTGATTGATAACGTTTCTCATTATAGAGAACGAAATACTCATTTACCATGGATGTTATCCGGTATTTACCAATAAAAAAAGACATCCCCCTTTGTAAATGAAAGGAATGTCTTGATTATTCTAAGCAGCAGAGTGATCCTTCTTGGATGTAAAGAAACTCTTCGTTACTCTTCGTCAAACAACTCACTCAGCATACTTTCTTTGTGATTCATAAACTGTTTCATCACGACATAATGATCTGTCTCTTCTAGCCTAACCTTGTAGGTACCCTGCTCGGTTAGTTGATAGATGATACTGTCTGGATAAGCCATTAGAATAGGAGAATGGGTGGAGATAATGAGCTGACTTCTGCTTTTTACAAGCTCATGAATACGGGCAAGCATGGACATTTGCCGGATTGGTGACAATGCTGCTTCTGGCTCGTCCAAAATATAAAGACCATGTCCACCAAATCGATTCAGAAAAGCAGAAAAAAACGATTCCCCATGCGACTGCTCATGTAATGATTTTCCGCCATACGAATTTTTGAGAGGAGGACCAAAGCTCCCCTCTTCGTCTAAAGTATCTATGTAAGAAGCCACATTATAGTAGCTTTCAGCTCGAAAGAAAAAACCATCTCTTGGTTTAGCCCCTCCTCTAATGAGTCTGATTCGTTCATGCAGATTAGAATGTGTTTCTCTTGTAGCAAACTGAAAATTACGGGTTCCGCCTTCGGGATTAAATCCAGATGCAATGGCGATGGCTTCAAGTAAAGTCGATTTTCCCATCCCATTTTCCCCTACGATATAAGTCACTTTAGGGTGGAATGTCAATGTTTTCAGGTTACGAATCGCTGCGATGTTAAACGGGTAAGTTAAACGATCGTGGTGACTTGCAGGCGATAGCTGGAGTTCTCTTAAAAAATATGTATTCAATAAATCATTCATATTCCTATTTATCCTCCTTTAGGGCAAGCAAGTAGTTTGGTTATCGCAAGTAGACGATGCTGTATGGAATAGATTCTATCGTTTAGATCCTTTCGTTTAGATCCTTTCGTTTAGATTCTATCACTCATTTCTCGAACATAGATCACCACTTATTTACTTATTCATGTACGATCGAAAGCGGATAAAAGTGCTCCTTGATTATATTTTGTGTAATTTGTTTCAAAATCTGCCCATTTCGTAACCGACTAAGATCCATCTCTAAAAGATGACTTGGTTCAATCCACTTATAATCTGTAATACACTCTTCTTCAAGTTTTAGCGAGCCACCAATGATCTCTCCCATAAAATGAAACACGATCACTTGGTCATTCGTTGGACTTATAAAGTTATAAACACCTGTTGTGGAAGTAAGTTTTACATCGATACCTGTTTCCTCTTTTACTTCACGCAGTGCAGCACCGAGTATAGATTCACCTTGTTCTGCTCTTCCCGATGGAAAGTTCCATTTTCCTACTTCACCTGGCTTTTTCTCTTCGATCATTAGCAATGAACCCTGACTTACAATCGACACACTTGCTACCAATACAAAATGAGGCATCATTCTTTTTCTTCCTTTCTATGTCTATCTCAAAATGGATCTGTATAATAAATGAGCGAACACGTAATCCTATAATTTATCACAGCTCTATTAATCGTCACCTTATATACAAAAATACTGCAAAAAAAGAATTGATTTTGATAATGAGAATTGTTATCATTCATATGTAAATAGATAGACAACTAGGGGGAACTACAATCATGAGAAAGAAAAAACTAATGACTTTACTGTCGAGCTTGCTCGTCGTATCCGCATTTTTATCAGCTTGCGGAACGAACGAAGATACTACTAATAATACTACATCGAATACGAATACAAATGCAGAAACTCCTGCAACCGATGCACAAAATACATCTCAAGAACGTACCGTAACGGATGGAGTGGGAAATGAAGTCGTTATTCCTGCTAACCCGCAGCGAATTATTGCTTCTTACCTTGAAGATCATCTCGTTGCGCTCGGTGTAAAACCAGTTGCACAATGGTCCGTTGCAAACGGAATCCAAGAATATCTCCAAACGGAACTTGAAGAGGTTCCAACCATCTCTTATGATCTGCCATTTGAAGAAGTGGCAAGCTTTGAACCAGACCTGATCATTATGGATTCTGCGGATCTGGCCGCTGGAGATAAATACGAACAGTACTCCAAGATTGCTCCCACTTATGTAATCGGTAGTGAAGAGAACAATGACTGGAGAGAAGAACTTCTGAAAATCGGAGAGGTTCTAGGTAAAGATAAAGAAGCACAGCAAGTACTCGATGATTATGATGCGAAAGCAGCTGAAGCTAAAGAGAAACTCGCAGAAGCTGTACCGGGTGAATCTGCTGCTGCAATCTGGCTTGTACAAAAACAGTTCTATATGGTTAGCCAAGATCTATCCAGCGGTACAGTAATGTATGATGACCTAGGACTTGCTGTTCCAGAAGTAGTAAAAGAGATTTCAACTACAGGTACAGGTAACTGGCTTCCGGTTTCCCTAGAGAAACTTGCAGAACTCGATGCTGACCACCTCTTCCTGATCAACAGTGACTCCGACACTGGTAGTGAAGCATTGAAAGATGATCTATGGAAGAATATTCCGGCTGTGAAAAACGGAAATGTATATGAATTTGGTAGAGATACCAGCTGGCTGTACACAGGCGCTGTTGCAAACTCCCAAATGATTGATGATATTCTTAACAGCCTTGTTAAGTAAGGTAGATCGATCTTTTAAATGAATTGTTTATATGAAAAGGACCCTCATCTATGAAGGGTCCTTTTTCATATGATGTATTTTCAGATCAATACCGTATTCAATCCACGTCGCTTCTCATCTTATCTATTGGACTGCCGTATGTTCTTTCTGATTCTGATTCTGATTCTGATTCTGATTCTGATTCTGATTTCTTCCGAAAATTTGAGGATAAATAATTCCAAATAATATAATGATAATTCCAATCCACTGAACAATGGATACATACTCCTGCAATACCCAGACGGAGGCAATAACAGCAACGGGCAATTCTCCTGCTCCTAGAATGGTGGCAAGCCCCGTACTAATTTTCGGTGCTCCGAGTGCAAACAGCAATACAGGTAACACCACCCCAAAGGTTCCCAATATAAGCCCAAATAACCAATACCCATCAGCAAACGACACTTCGAGTACTACTTTGGGTGTCAGAATCGTGAGAAGCAAAAGTAAGCTCCCTGTCGAAGTGTAAAAACTTCTTGTGATCGGTGACATTTGAACCTCTATTCTACCGCTAAAGAAGACAAATAGTGCCATCATCACAGCAGCTGCTAAACCAAATAACGTACCCTTTAGATTTAACTCAAGTGATTCAACGCCAATGATTCCTCCTGCCAAGATGGTTCCTATAAATAATAGAATGACAGACACCATGGTAGCCGTTGATGGCCGTTTCCTAGTTACGATCGCCTCAATGAGGACACCAATCCATGTAAATTGAAATAGTAGTACGACCGCAATCGACGCGGGTATGCTTTGCAGTGACAAATAATAAGTGATCCCTGTCAGACAGGTGCAGGCACCAACCCCAGCTAGACGGATAAACTGCTTGAAACTCACTTTCTGCCTAGCAAATAAAAGCATCAGTATAAGCAGTAAAATCCATCCGGTCCCAAATTGTCCAAGTGTCAATTGTTGAAACGTGAATCCTTTCTCATATCCCAGTTTAATGACGGTGGACAAGATCCCAAATGAACACGCTCCTAAAAATACATACATTGAATTCTTCAATAACTGAAACAAACCTTTCCCCCCACGCAAAAACCCCACTTTTAATGTTTTAGGAACACGAAAACATTAAAAGTGGGGTCTTAAATTTAATATATAAAATTGATAAATCAATTTCATAACTCATTAAACGATAAATTTGTAACTATATATAGACAAACAGAACCATTTTGATCTATATATACTCCTGATTAAAGCAACTAAAGGTATTATGAAATTGATTTCATTTTAAGGGAAATTGCACAAAAAGTAAACTACGAATGAAGATCTTCTTTTAATTCACACCTGCACTCAGCTCTTGCTTTGGCTTAAAATGTCCAAGTTCAGGGCGTTCAAGACCAAGATGGTCTCTCAGCGTAGAACCTGTATATTCTTCTCTAAATAAACCTCGTTTTTGCAGAACCGGAATAGCCAGATTAACGAAATCTTCTAGATCTCCTGGAAGTACTGGCGGCATAATATTAAAGCCATCGCAAGCATAGGAATCAAACCATTCTTCCATCAGATCTGCTAGCTGTTCAGGAGTTCCTACAAATTGCATGTGTCCGCGAGTACTCAGTATCTTTCTTCCCAAATCAAGGATTGATAAATTGTCTTCATAAGCCATTTCCAAGAACAATTTCACTCGGCTCTTCATTCCATTTGAAGCAGCTACCGGATCAGGAATATCAGTGGGTAGTGGACCATCTGCTGGATAGCCGCTCAGATCATGTTGAAGGAAACCAGATAGCGCCATAATCGCTGTTTCTGCAGGGATCAGGTTTTGAAGTTCCTGATATTTTCTTTGAGCTTCTTCTTCTGTTGCTCCTAGAATAGGTGAAAGGCCCGGCATAATTTTCAGCGTACCTTTTTTACGTCCGCTCTGCACCAATTTCTCATTTAATTGCTCATAGAAACGCCTTGCTGCCTTAATTGATTGCTGCGCTGTAAAGATCACTTCTCCATACTGAGCAGCAAATTCTTGTCCTGGTTCTGAAGAACCTGCCTGAATGAGTACTGGATAACCTTGCGGTGGACGAGGTACATTGAGCGGTCCTTTGGTCGAATAGAATTTCCCTTTAAAATCAGCTTCTTTCACTTTTGATCCATCAGCAAATTTTCCATTCTCACGGTCGAGCACAAGCGCTTCATCTTCCCATGTGTCCCACAGCGAAGTAACTGCACCCGTAAATTCACTTGCCATCTCATACCGAAGTGCATGCTCTGGATGTTCAGGTCTGCCATAGTTATGAGCTTCTAAATCTAATTGAGAGGTTACAATATTCCACCCTGCTCTTCCTCCGCTGATATAATCAAGGGAAGCAAATTTACGTGCTACATTATAAGGTTCATTATAAGTCGTTGATACGGTTGCCGTGAGACCTATGCGTTCTGTAACCATGGATAACGCAGACAGTAAAGTAATCGGATCGAGCATACCTGAAGCGGCATACTCCACTTCCCGTACGTAGAGTAAATCAGCAAAAAACATCATATCAAACTTTCCTCTTTCGGCTGTCTGTGCTATTTTTTTGTACATTTCAATATCAAACAGTTGTTCGACACCAGAATCTGGATGTCTCCAGCCTGCATGATGATGTCCTGTATAATAAATAAAAGCGCCTAGATGCATCTGTTCATTTCTTTGTCCCATGTGTTAAACAACCCTTCTGCTATTTATTTGGAATGTTACTTAGCCTTTATAAGTCTCTCTCCAGCGAAGAAGTCTTGACTCCAGCATACGGACGATGGAATCAGAGAGTTTTCCGATAATGGCGAAAATGATAATGCCTACAAAAACGATATCTGTTTGCGAGTACGCTCTTGCATCCTGAATCATATATCCGATCCCGCTGCTCGTTCCCATCATCTCTGCAACCACCAGCACCAGCCACGCTACGCCAAGTGCTAATCGAACACCTAACAGAATGTTAGGAAGTGCTGCCGGCAGGATTAATCTAGTCAGCAATTGAATTTTAGAGTATTGAAAAATTCGGGATACATCATACAGCTTTACATCAACACTGCGAATCCCAAGAAACGTATTCACATACACCGGGAAAAAAGCGCCTAAAGAAATCATTAATATTTTTGAAAACTCCCCAATCCCAAACCACAGGATGAATAGTGGAATGAGTGATAACAGCGGGATGGTCCGCAGCATCTGAACGGTAGGGTCTAATGTTCGTTCTGCCATTTTTCCGAGTCCCGTAAATAGTCCAAGAAATAACCCCGTAAGTCCTCCTAATAAGAAGCCTGACAACGCACGAAATGTACTGATTGCAAAATGTTCCCACAGCGTACCGCTTTGTACTAGGCTGAAGAACTGTTTACAAATAGCAACCGGAGTCGGAAGCAGATTGGGAGCAATGAGTTGGAGACTTCCCGCAGCCTGCCATACCGCTACAAGCAGGATGGGAAGCACCCATGCATGAAGTGGAGCGGGAATGTACTCGAGCCAGTCCTTAGAGCGGATCTGTTTACTCGGAGTGGAATCAGCTTTCACTAGCGCCCACCTCCCTTGTAACTGTCTTGCCATGAAAGCATGCGATGTTCCAGCCATCTGATTAAAGAATCAGACAATTTCCCAACGACTGCAAATACGATAATACCGACGAACACAACCGATGTTAAAGAAAATGACCGAGCATCAATGATGATGTATCCAATACCGGAACTCGAACCCATGAGTTCGGCCACAACGAGTCCAAGCCATGCAACCCCAATGGATAAACGGATACCGAGAAAAATATTAGGCAGTGCCGCCGGCACAATTAACTTCCAGATCAGCTCCCATCTACTGAACTCCAGGACTCGGGCAACATCAAAGAGTTTGTTATCTACCGAACGGATTCCAAGAAACGTATTAACGTAAAGCGGGAAAAAGGCTCCCTTTGCGATCAATAAAATTTTGGAAGTTTCCCCAAAACCAAACCATAAAATAAACAAAGGGGCGATCGCTAAATGGGGCAACGTCCGCAGCATCTGCAGAGAAGGATCAACAAGCCGCTCTGCCCGGTAGGAAAAACCGACCCATACTCCTGCTGCAAGTCCTAGCCCTCCTCCAAGAATAAATCCAAGAAAGGCTCTCCCTGCTGAAATGCCGAGGTTTGAAGCCAATTCACCGGAAAGAATCATGGCAACCAGTTCATTCCAGATAACACTTGGTGTAGGGAGAAGCACGGGATTAAGTAAGCCTAGTGAACCCGCAATCTGCCATATTGCAATCAGAAGTAAGGGTACAGACCAACCCAAAGCAATATTAATCCACCTTATTTTCCACCTTTGGTCTTTCTTCTGAAACCATTCGCGGGGGCCTTCCCGCTTCTTCGCTAATTTACTAACACTATTTTGAAGCATGAAAAACGCCCCATTTCTTCACATCTGCCTTTTATGGCTGAAGTGCTTTTTCGATATACTGATTATCAAATACGCTTTTTACCTCAATTTTTTTACGAATTGTTTTTAGCTCATATTGGAAGTCCGCTGTTTTCTGCTGTTCTTCTATAATCGCATCACTGACCGGAATATTAATCTGTCTAGCTCGATCAAAAGTACCTTTAATCACATCGACAGGAATGCCCCGTTCATCCGCATATCTTTGAATCGCCTCGTCTTCATGTTCGTTCTCCCAAGCGAGTGCATCATTCAGCACTTTTAAGTAAAGGGTGACGAGATCTGGATTTTTGTCAGCAAATTCTTTGCGTACGATATTAAAAGAAGGAGAAAAAATTCCAAGCTTTTCACCATCGGTTAGAATTTTCGCTTTGCCCGTCAGTGTGTTCAGCGTGATATAAGGATCCCAAGTTGCCCAAGCGTCAACGCTTCCCGATTCAAAAGCGGGCTGAGTCTCATCTGGCTGAAGCTGAATGACCTCCACATCAGAGGCGGCGATTCCTTCTGCATTCAGACCTCTATATAGAAAGTTAAATGCATTGCTTCCTTTGGTAACTGCCACTTTCTTACCTTTGAGGTCACTGATCGACTGCGCCGGACTATCTGCTGGTACAATAATAGCCACGTTGTTTTTTCCTTCCAGGCTTTGAGAGATTACTTTAAAAGAAATATCGGCTGCTTGTGCTGCAATAATCGGCATATTCCCAAGTCCCGCAAAATCAAGTCGATTCGAGGCCATTGCCTCTGTCATCGGGGGACCGCTTTGAAATTCAGCCCATTCTACGGTAACTCCATGCTTAGCAAATTCTTTCTCAAACCACTGTTCTTCGCGTGCCTTTCCAAATAAACCTCCGCTGCCTTGAACTCCGATCCGAACGACCGAATCTTGTGTTCCTCCTGCTCCGCTGCTCTGTTTTGTATCTTTTGCACAGCCCGCAATCACGAGTAAAGCCACCAAGAATAATGTAAAAGTCCAGACTCTCTTTTTCATGTTCATTCCTCTCCCCTAGGTTCAATAGTGACTTTACCGGTTTATATCCCTGCTCCCGCATCGAGTTCAGGTTCTTCCCCTTTTTCAAATTCTCGCAGCACTTTTGCTCTAAGCTCTTGAAATGAAGACCCGGTTCTTTTCCGAGGGAAAGGTAAATCAATCGGCTGAATGGACCGGATCTGACCCGGTCTCGGATTCATAATGACAACTCTTTCTCCCAGGAAAACAGCTTCATCGAGATCATGAGTAACGAATATCATGGTTGTGCGATTTCTCTGCCAGATATCTAAAAGTACTTCCTGCATATGAGATCTTGTAAATGCATCTAGTGCTCCAAAAGGTTCATCGAGCAAAAGCACGTCTGGCTCACGAAGCAGTGCTCTTGCAATCGCCACACGTTGCGCCATGCCTCCGGATAGCTCCCTAGGGTAAGATTGTTCAAAACCTTCCAAACGAACCAGTTCAATTAGTTCAGATACCTTCTTGCGAACATCCGGTTTTTTCAGTGATAAATTTCCGGCAATGTTCTTCTCTACATTCAGCCACGGAAATAAGCGCGGCTCCTGAAAAATAAATCCTTTTTGAATACTTGGTCCCTTAATGGGCTCTTCATTCAGCAAGACTTTTCCTTCATATGAAGTGTCGAGTCCTGCAATGATTTTGAGCAGTGTACTTTTACCGCATCCGCTTGGGCCGATCATGGTTAGGAATTCTCCTTTCCGAACTTGTAGATCAATCTGATGGAGCGCTACTACATCTCCTGCTGGTGCACGAAAGACCTTATTCAGCTGCTCGATCCGCAGTGTACTGGTTGTCATCGAAGAACCCCCTAACTCGAGTATATAAATTAATCTTACCTGTTTAGTAGGATAAAAGGGTAAAAAAAAGAGAGACACAACGCATTATAGGTGCATGACGAAAAAAGCACCTCAAAAAAATAAAAAAAGCGTGATATCTCCAGTTGTCTGGTCGATTCGCTATTCTATTGTCATTTCACAAAATGAAACATCCTTCATTCTGTCTGATCTGTCGTTTATTTTATCAACAGTAAAAATGGTTGTCAATCCTTTTTTTTACATATAAAAGGTGCTGATACCTCGATCAGGGCATCAGCACCTTTCTTTTATTTTACAACAACAATCACTTTATCCGTTACCGTATTTCCGGACTCGTTACTAAGCTCTGCATAATACTCATATGTTCCTTCCGGACGATTCGTAATAGCAGACACTGCACGCTGGGCATTCGGCGTCTGCACGCTTAATGATTGGGTATCGATAAGCTCGCCATTCTCATATAAACGGTAAGAAGTTGCATTTGTGCCCCACCATAGATTCATCTCTACCTTATAGTTACCGTCATGATCCCAGTTATCATGAGAAAGTACGGCCTTTCCTGGATTTGCATCGGTAACTATAACGACAATGGAAGTGGATGCCCTAGTACCGTAGCTGTTCGTCAGTTCGCTCGTATAGGTATAAGTTCCGTTTGATTTTCCAGTAATCGATGTTACAGCAGACTGTCTTTCTGGCGTACGATCACTGATTTTCTGTGTATCAATAAGGATGCCATTCTCGTATAATTTGTATTCTGTCCCGTTGTTTCCCCACCACAAATTCATCGTAATCTCATAACTTCCATCATTTAGTCCATTGTCATGTCCGTTATTGCTCGAAAGTATAGCTTGTCCTGGTACTCCTTCAGCGAGAACAGGTTCTTCCGGTTCTTCTGGTACTTCAGGTGTTTCAGGTTCCGTACTTTCCGCAAGTGTAATATCGCTGAGTCCTCTAGGTTTTAACTGATATACTCCGCGAAAAATAGCTGATACTCCTGTCAAGTTCACTTTATCTCCCGCTTGATACGGAAAGTTGTCCATCGTGATCCCCGTACGAGCGTCAATTCTCACATGATTCGTTTGCTCCCCTACCGCATCAAATTCAAATGATCCTGCAGGAGATGCACTAACCATGTTTTCAATCGTAACTCCATTCAGTTGTACTAACTGACCTTGTGTGTCTTCCCCTAAAGTAACCACCGGTTTCGCACTAGGAACATTACCGTCACCTATTTTTTCAATGGATTCAATTTCATCTAGTTCTAGCTCTGTATTATATAAGGTTAATTTCGCCTTTATCTTCACCTTATCCCCAATATTAAATCCGCTTTGCGTTTGATACACATATATACCAGCGGTATCATCCTGTAAATAAAAGGCTTGTCCTCCAAAGGTACCCGGCTGCGTCGTCACTACCCCTTCGACCATAACCTGAGTACCCTCGCTTTTCGTTCTCGCTTCACTAATCGTTAAGAGAGTAAGCTCAGGCGTTTGACCTCCGTCTTCAGGAAGAGCCTCTACAGGAACATTCGCAATCGTAACCGGCGTTGTCACCAGATTGGAACCGTTCAATCTGAGCCTCAAATTCGCTGCTCCGGTTGTACCTGGTTTGATCTGTACAGTAATGTCCTTTGTCGCTATGCCTTTACTATTCGCCGTCAAGCTGAATGTCTGACTATAACCATAAGCACTTGGCCAGGACAGGTCTGCATTTTGAACTTTCGCAACTTGTGTTCCGCCTGTCGTATAGATACCTGCACTATACCCAGATACCGTGCTGTTTGGCGCAAGATTATTCACCACTACACGGATTTGGAAAACTTCGCTGTTAGGAAGCTGACTTTGATGCACAAAACTATATAACGGGTTGGAAGGAGCTGCTACGTTACTTCCGTAAGACCCCGCTTTAAAAGTAGATGGATCCCACCATTTATATCCGGCAGCAGGCTGAGACCACGGTTCTGATTGTGGTTCTGTAGAAGCAGCGGGAACCTCAAACGGCAACACGGCTGTTGGCTGATCGAGTGCAAGACCGTCTACTTCCGTAAAATCAGAATAAGCCTCATCTTCGGAAAGCCAGTTTACTAGATTAACTAAGAGAGTCGCATCATCTTGCTCTTTAAAACCATCATATGTCGTTTTTTTACTCCCATTTTCCTCACGAACGTATTTAGGAGTGGCATCCTCGACTGGCGAAGAATCTCCAATGAAGGCTGCTTTACCAAGCCCTGCTTTAGATACAGCCACATAAGGTCCTTCTTCTATTCCGCCACCGTTATATACACCTTGGTCAACGGCATTGCCCCAAGCCGCATTTGTCTTCGGTAAATATACAATTCCTTTGGCTTTTGTTGGATCTATAATGGCTAGTGTCGAGCCTGCATGCATGGCTACTGTCGATACCCCTTCGGTTATCCCAAATGATTGACTTGGAGCAACGATATTGTTCGCCGTGACATCACCTAGCGCATTGTAACGGAATCTTACACCAAAGTTCTCAGCAAGCCAGTCCGAACTGACTACGCCCTGCATCGCTGCTGAATTTTTCTCCTCTATACTCATTCCTTTTGTTGGGTCTGTAAAGGCCCCCCTGCGGTATCCATTAATGGACTCAGAACCGTCCCAGCGGTTTTTGTTCCGATCCGCATTATAGTGATCACCAATGAAAAAGATACTTCCACCTTGATCCACATATTGTTCCATTGCAATTTGTTCGCTTTGTTTAAAGGGTATATTCGGCTCTGCAACGACAAAAACATCATAATCGGAGAGATCTGATAGCGTGATTGGAGTCGACTTACGGAGTTCTTTTACATAATAACCATCTGAAGCAAGCGCATTGCCGAAATCGGAGAATCCTCCATCAATGACCCAATCCGCTGCTCCTGCCGTCTGTGCATGGGTATTGTCAAACAATACCTTCTTACCCGCATTTTCATTAACTACTTTTGCATGAATATAAGGTGCGGGATCTTGTGCGCTCTCTGCTTGAACAATAGGCGTAATGTCAGCTGACCATCCTGTCTGAACAGATAGCGCTAATGCAGCTGCCACCACATATTTAAAAAAGCGACTTCCTCGAATCTTCTTCCGTATTGTCCCCATCTTTTCCCTCCTATAATGTTAATATTTGTATATACCCTATTATTCTAGCAACTATACATTAAAAATATTGCTACTTTATGTAAAATAAAAAAAACAGAAAGAGTGAGCGCTATTGCATGCTCATTCCTTCTGTTTTTTCTACAATTCGTTATAAGCTTCTTATCCCTTAGGAACTGCAACAAAATGACCTTTGGATACTTCCACAAGTTCCGACTGTAATAGATTATATTTATCGGCACTTGTTTGTTCTTCTAATAGTTTGCGAGTTTTTTTAGATTCAATTTTGGGGTCAGGCACCGGAATGGCTGCAAGTAGAGATTTCGTATATTCATGCTGCGGATTAGCATATAGTTCTTCACTTTCCGCAAGTTCCACAATTTTCCCTGCATACATCACAGCCACCCGGTCACTGATATGTTTAACCATCGACAGATCATGCGCGATAAATAAATAGGTGAGTCCCAGCTTATGCTGCAAATCTTCAAGCAGTTCCACGACTTGAGACTGAATGGATACATCGAGTGCAGATAAGGGTTCATCACATACTAGAAATTTAGGTTCCACAGCTAACGCACGGGCAATACCAATACGCTGTCTTTGTCCGCCAGAGAATTCATGAGGATAACGCTCTGCAAAAGAAGGCTCCAGACCTACAAGATCCAGCAGCTCTTCGACTCGCTTTTTACGAGCCTCTTTACTTCCGCTCATATGATGAACATCCATGGATTCACCAATAATGTCCATGATCTTGAATCTGGGGTTGAGTGAAGCATAGGGATCTTGGAATATCATCTGCATATGTCTGCGCATCATCTTCATTTCTTTCCCATTTAAACGATGGATCGGCATGCCTTGATATAATACTTCTCCTGCCGTAGGTTCATGCAGCCGTAAAATGGATCTTCCGGTCGTCGACTTACCAGAACCGGATTCACCTACTACGCCTAGTGTTTCCCCAGGTGCAATATGAAAACTAATATTATCTACAGCCTTAACGATCTGTCCTCTGCCCATATTAAAATATTGTTTGAGTCCCGTTACTTCGAGCAGCGGTTCCTTGCTTGTATTAAGAATAAGGGAAGCGGGCTTCGGTTTCTTCTTCTCATCTAGACGAGGGAGTGCATGTAAAAGTTTTTGAGTATAAGGATGCTTCGCTTCCTCGAAAATTTCTTCCGTCGTACCTGTCTCTACTACTTCCCCATTCTTCATGACCACAACGCGATCACACATCCCTGCTACGACTCCAAGATCGTGGGTGATGAGTATAATAGAGGTTCCAAATTTTTCTTGCATATGTTTCATGACATTCAGAATTTGAGCTTGAATCGTTACATCGAGAGCCGTAGTCGGTTCATCAGCAATCAGCAAAGTAGGACGGCACGCAAGCGCAATAGCAATCATCGCGCGCTGTCTCATCCCCCCAGAAAATTCATGCGGATACTGGTTATACCTAGTCTCACTATCCCTTATACCGACTAACTTCAACATTTCAATCGCTTCTTGCTTCGCTTCTTTTCTCGATAATTTGCGATGTTTTTTTAAACTTTCAGCAATTTGTTTTCCTACTTTTAAGGTAGGGTTAAGTGAAGTCATCGGATCCTGAAATATCATTCCTATATCTCTTCCCCGAATGGATTCCATCTCTTTTTCTGTTTTATGAGCCAAATTTTGACCCATAAATAGGATCTCGCCATCTTTCATCTGAGCAGGAGGTGTGGGAAGCAATCGCATAATGGAACGAGCAGTCACACTCTTACCGCTCCCTGACTCCCCAACAATGCCAAGTGTCTCTCCTTTTTTTAGTTCAAAACTAACCCCTTTAACGGCTTCAAACTCTCTTTCCTGATTCAAAAAAGAGACTCTTAAGTCTTTTACTTTTAAAATACTAGCATCCATAATGTTCACCTACCAATGATGTTTTCTTGAAGCTATGTAAAATTTATACTTGGAAAGATTGACTTTTTAAACAGTGGTAAATAAAATATACTATATTGATCGGAATTAATCAATTTAAACCGAAAGGAGGCCAAAACCGTGGAGATTGCGAGAAAAAAACAACCAAGTCCTTCAACAGAGCTTTTCCGTCTATCAGACATCATTAGTGAAACTTACAAGAAGATAAGGGTTCGTCCTGCCTATTCGTTCTTCCTCTTTGTTGTTGGATTTCCGGTTCATTTGTTTGTTTTGTTTTACTATTTATTCTATCGTAATCGATCTATCTCCACTGAAATCAGCACACAAGTGCAACAGGAATTGAATGAAGCCAATTTCTATAATGAGTTAGTAGAGCGGTACACTTTGCAATTAGCACGTAAACATGCCTTTTTCGATCAATCAGGGTCCGCTAAACAGATTCAAGAAACAGCAGAGAAGTGGGCGAACGATGCGCGTCTAGAGAAACAGGAAGAACTTATACGACTCCGCCTTGAGGAACGAGGACTTGAGAAACCTTCCTACGATCAAACTTTTCAAACACTAGTACATAACCCGCTGTTTCTTATCTTATCTTTTCTTCCCGGGATTCTAATGTATATGGTGATTCTGCTTTACAGTAATCCGTATACCAAATATGTAATGGAACGTTTCGTAATGACGATCTTCGTTATTATGGGTGTTGTCGTTATTGTCTTCACTCTCCTTTACATGTCACCTTTTGATCCAGCTGCCAACATTCTTGGAGAAGGTGCAACAAAAGAGCAGATAGCGAACTTCAACCATATTTATGGACTGGATCAAGGCTATCTTAGCCAGCTGTGGAGCAACATGAAAGGGATTGCTTTGTTTGATCTCGGAACTTCCTATACAGGGAATGAAGATGTTGCCGCAAGCATTGCACGTAAGTTTCCGATTACGCTGACACTTACGCTCATCTCGCTCTTCTTTTCTGTACTTATTGCGATACCTGTGGGTATCATCTCGGCAACAAAACCAAATTCATTTTTTGATTATACGTTCATGTTTATTGCACTGCTCGGACTATCCATTCCGAACTTCTGGCAAGGGCTCATCTTTATTCTGAACTTTTCCATTAAACTGGGCTGGCTGCCCGCCACCTATAGTCCAGAAAATGCGGCTTCCATCATTATGCCGGTCGTTGTACTCGGTACAGGACTTACGGCTGCTGTAGCACGGATGACGAGATCATCTACCCTCGAAGTCATTCATGAAGATTATATTATTACAGCCAAAGCAAAAGGTCTTAGTCGCCGAGTTGTCCTTTGGAGACATGCAGTAGGCAATGCCATTATTCCGATTATTACGGTGATTGGTCTTCAATTCGGCGGGATGCTTGGGGGAGCAGCGGTCACAGAGAAGGTATTCAACATTAGCGGGATTGGTAGTTACATTGTTGATAAACAGTTTATTCCCGATATTCCCGGTATACTGGGCGGTGTTGTATACACGGCGATTACCATCTCCATTGTCAATGTTTTCATCGACATCTTGTATGCTTTTTTCGATCCTCGAATCAGGTCCAAGATGAAACAATATTAAAGCAGGTGCTGACATGTCTACTCTTACTGAACAAAAGACTCCTAGAATCGAAAAGAGTCAGCAGTTAAAATGGTCACCCGAGTATATGCAGTCTCAATTTATATGGGTTGTCTCTTTATTGATAACTGTGGTTTTCCTTGGAAGCAGTTATGATTTTGCAAATAGAACCATTAAGCCTGCTCTATTCACTGTATTTGCCGTCTACGCGCTGTTTACGATAATTCAAGTTCTGATTACTTGGTTTATTCGGCGGGATGTACTGACGTATGGCGAGATTAGATCTGCGACAAGACGGCTCGGTTATGTGCAAGTGTTATCGATCGTCACCGGTAATCTCTTTACTGCAATTTTTGGCTTACATTTCATTAAAAAGAAAACAACAAGCGAGTATACGCTCGCGATCTACTTGCTTGTAACCCAGATTTGTGTCATCGCTGTATCCTCACTAAACTTGTTTAAACCTTATGTGACGGATACCTTTTTACCATCCATGTTTGTTTTGGTCGGCATTACCGTGTTTTATTTAATCACCTTAGTCCTTGTGGCTGTGTTTGTGGACCGCCGTCAGGCTCCTAAATGGATGATCTACATAGCGATTCCGCTAATGCTGACAAGTATTACAGGAAACCTGTTTGCTTTATTACTTGGTCTTGACTTGATCTTCAAAATACGCCAAACACTGAACCCAGGGTCTGGTAACTGGGAACGAATCTGGGGCAAAATTACGAGGAATTACAGCTCCATGTTCGGACTTTTTTTCATCGTATTTATGTTCGCCATATCCGTATCCAGCTACTTTACGTTTGACTACGATATGGCAGTCCAAAATAACTACAGTGTGATCCTCCAAACACCGAATCTTGCTTACCCGCTGGGTACAGATCATTTCGGTCGAGATCTATTTTCTCGTATTGTATTTGGAGCAAGGATCTCTCTCGTGGTTGGATTTATCTCTACCTTAATTCCGGTTATTATAGGCGAAATACTTGGAGCATTTGCCGGTTACTATGGGCGCTATACCGACAACATCATCATGCGACTGCTGGATGTGCTGTATGCCATCCCAGGTATACTGCTTGCGATTGCGATCATTGCTGCGTTTGGCGCAAATACAACCAATCTCATTCTTGCACTCAGCGTTGGCTCCATTCCTACTTATGCGAGAACGATGCGAGCGAATGTCCTCATGGTCTCTAATTATGAATACGTTGATGCGGCTCGGGCTTTCGGATCAAGTAATCTATCCATTATTTTCAGACACATTGTACCGAATTCCTTTGCACCGATGATTGTCAAATCAACCTTAACTATTGGCGGTGCCGTCATTGCGACCAGCAGTCTGAGTTATTTGGGGCTTGGGGTTGAACCGCATATTCCTGAATGGGGGAATATCCTCAAAGTCGGCAGCACCTATCTGGAATCGCATTCCTACCTGGCAATCTACCCAGGTCTTGCGATTGTAGCACTTGTATTATCTTTTAACTTTCTAGGTGATGGACTTCGAGATGCACTCGATCCAAAAATTGATTAATTCACAAAATACAACTTGATATCAAACTTAAGGAGGATTTCACTTGAAAAAAGCACTTTTACCCCTATTCCTTGTCCTGATCCTGGTTATATCCGGCTGCAATGTGAATACGAAATCGGATGTAGCAGGAGAAAGTGAACCTGCTGAGAATACGACTACCACTGATCTTAAGCCTGTCGATATTGAACTGTTAGCCATGAGCAGTAACGAATCCGATGTAAATATCATTCGAGATCAGCTCATTAAAAACGGTTTTAATGTGAAACTGAATCTCCAGCCGGATTACGGCAGTTTTAAAGCACAAGAAGATGCAGGCAACTATGATATTTCACTCTCAGGCTGGACTACTGTAACGGGTAACCCGGACTACGCGGTCCGTTCTCTTTTTAAAACGGGCGGTGATTACAGTAAACTAGCTGATCCTGAGGTCGACAAACTCATCGACCAGGCTGCGACAGAAACACCTGAAGAGTATACAGAAACGTATAAAAAACTCGAAGACTATCTTGTTTTTGATAAAGCTTATATCGCTCCACTCTATATTTCTCTAAAAAGCCAAGGATTTAACAAGGATGTACTGAATCCAGATACGATTCGCTTGTCTAAATCTCGTTCCCAAGTATGGGAATCTATAGAGTTTAACGATGCTTCCAAAAATACGACAGAACCGCTTCTTCTGACTCAGGCAGCTTCGACTCTAACTTCACTCGATCCGATTAAAGGTAATGATGGTTCGATCAACGCAATCAATACCAATATGTATGTTCGTCTTGTTAATCTAACGGATGATGACCAGATTACTTCTGAAGGATCTCTTTCATTGAATCATGGAATTGCTGCTGGCAATTCAGACTATTACTTTGTTCTGCGTGACGACATTAACTTTGCGAAAATTACTGATAAAAAAGCGGAAGACTCCGGTGAGCGTGTTGGTGCTGAGGATGTCATCTTCTCTTTAAACCGAGCTAAAGATCAAAACTCGGTACCCGATCACCGTACCTACTCCTTGCATGAACATATTAAAGATGCTGAAATCGTTACGGATCTAAGCTCACTTGAATCCATCAAACAAGCGGGATCAGGGAATCCCATTATTGATGTGCTGAATCAAGGTTTAGATCAAGGAATTACACAGCTCGTTAGTGATAAGACACAAGCAGATCATAAATCAGGTAAATATCAAGTTGTGAAAGTCACAACAACCGAACCTTTCCCGCAAGTATTGAACTATTTGGCTCACCAGTCTGCTGGAATTGTTTCTAAAAAGCAGGTAGAAAGCATTAATACGTATGATGTAGCAAACTTTGACGTGAATAAAGATATCCCTTACGGAGATCAAAATACAGTAACGGAAGGAAGTTCTTACAATAATACGCTGTATGCAAGCGGTCCTTACATTTTGTCTTCCAAAAATGATTATGAAGCTGTATTTTATAAAAACCCAGGTTATATGACGGGTACAGAGAATGAGCCGAAGATTTCTGAGATTAAAGTAAAATTCATTAAAGATGCTGACAATGCTTTATCTGCCCTGCGCAGCGGAGAAATCCATATGTACTACGGTGTTCCTGAAACCAAATATGATCTGGTTAAACAAGATAGTAAACTGCAATTGCAAACCCTCGAAAGCAATGGAGTCAGCTACTTATTGTTTAATACAAAAGGCCGAGATGTTGCAGAAAGCGAAGATTTAAGAAAAGCGATCCTTTACTCCATTAATCAAGATGAAATTTTGTCATTCTACAATAATAATAAATTTAAAGCTGTATCCACGGTTAGTCCTATCGTTAAAACGGGTAATGAACTCGTTTCTGATCCCGCAAAAGTAAAACAATATCTGGCTAAATACCAGGAAAGTAAGTAATACCTATGTTTTAATTCAAAAAAAGGCCCTGTTCATTATTGTAGATGAACTTACATCATTCACATGTTTAAAAAGCTGCGTCTTTCGTTGTTGACATAAGTCAAACACGGGAGGCGCTTTTTTGATAAGAAAATAGTACTAGTAATATTTCAATAAAGTAATTATTATTGATTGGTGAAAAGATACCCTCCGTCTGCTGAAAAATGTAAATTCCTGCCCAGCATATGATTGTTAACATTCACGTATACATGGTAGTAAGAATCAAAGCGATAAATATTACAGAATGTGGGATAAAAACACAATCTTGTCACCTTCCTAGTCCTAAGACCAGGTTTCATATAGACTATAGTCAAGATGTAGATTACTACCCTAGCATGTTTTATTTAGTTAGCTAGCAAGATAGAATAAGGTAACGTTGTTTTTGGAGGGGAAAAGAAACATGTCAGCGAATAGAGTTGTTTATATCGTTCTGACTTCGACAGGTACGTATTTATCGAAACTGATACAATTTTATACGAAAGCGTCTCTTAATCATGCATCCATTGCATTTGACCCAGAGCTAAAAGAGGTATATAGTTTTGGACGTAAAAATGCAGCGAATCCTTTTCTGGCAGGACTTGTCCGGGAAGATTACAGCTCACCATTTTTTCATTCATCTCACTGCGCTATATACACTTTAACCGTGACCTCTGAGCAGTATAATCAGATGCACCATCTTGTTCGGGACATGATGAAGAGACAGCATACATATAAATATCATCTTCTTGGCCTGATTGGGGTTATGCTCAACGTTGAACTCCGCAGGGAGAATGCTTATTTTTGCTCCCAATTTGTCTCTACTGTTCTAGGACACGGAGGAGCTCTGCCGGTACGTAAGCCGGCCCATCTCGTTACACCCGGTGATTTTGAGAAAACAGAAATTCTGAAAGAAGTGTATCGAGGCAGTTTATGGGATTATACATGCGAGTCCAGTGAACGATCTGTTCGAACGATGACAACATCGATGGATCGAGTAAAGGCGCATATTATTTCATAGCCGTGTTGTATTTTGCAATATGGGCGGATAGGATGTCAATTAACGATGGTTTATGATTTTTTACTAGAATTTATTGATCATTTCGGCTACATTGCTTTGTTTTTAGTATTGTGTTTGGGGCTGATCGGTCTTCCGATTCCTAATGAGGTTGTTCTCATGACGGCAGGTACATTATCTGCTGCAGGAATCCTCTATTACCCTTTCGCTTATCTCGCCGTGAGCCTCGGAATCTGTTCAGCCATGACCTTCAGTTATGTGGTAGGTCGTTTTTTTATCAAGACAAGATTATTCCGAAGTATGCAGAAGTCACCCAAAACCGAGCGTTATTTTACAATCTCGGAAAAATGGTTTGATAAATACGGTGGTTATGCCATTGGTATGAGTCTGTGTTTACCTTTTCTTCGGCATATTACGATGTACGTTGCAGGAATGAACAAGATGTCTTATCGAAAATTTGCTCTATACGCCTACCCTTCTGCTTTTTTATGGACACTGGTCTATTTTCTATTAGGTATTGTCGTGAAAGATCAGATTATGGAAATTGGCACGATGATTGAGCATTATGGAACGATTCTTGTTGTTGCCCTCATTGTATGCTTATTGCTTTATTTACTATACCGATCATCTCGCAGCAAACAGCATCATAAAACCATTTCTGGGAGGAAATAACGCTTGAAAAATTCCAGTCAAGATCTCACTGAACAGGAGATTACCGCTTTTTTCAATGCCTATGACCCATTAATTCATCAAGATCCGTACCCTTTTTACACGAAAATGCTTCAAGATCATCCGGCTTACTATATAAAAGAGCGAAACACTTGGATTATCTCAAAACATGAACATGTTCAGTTCATTCTAAAAAGTCCTACGTTTATTCGGGAGCGAAGCAGGATTGAAGCAGAACCGGTGGTTATGGATCCTCCTAGGTGGCGAAATATAAATGAGCTGGTGCAAGACTGGATGTTATTCCGTGATCCTCCGACCCATACCCGGCTTCGGAGTCACGTTGCTTACGCATTTACTCCAAAGACACTGGAACAGAGCAAACCTCGAATTCGATCTATTGCTGAAAACTTGGCAGCAGATATGCTGAAAGAAACGAATCCCGAATTTATTCATGATTTTGCTTTTCCTCTTCCCGTTATGGTCATTGCAGATATGCTGGGTGTTCCGCAAGAAGATCGGAATATTTTTAAAAGATGGTCCAATTCTTTAGCGAGACTCCTTGATGTTACCTTCATATCCGAAGAACAGCTTGATGAAGGCGATCTTGCTGCGGCAGAGATTCGAGACTATTTCCGTCAACAGGTAAGAGCGCGCGCGCGAAATCCAAAAGAAGATATCATAAGCGAACTCATTCATGTGGAAAATAAAGAACACTTGTTGTCGGAAGAGGAACTCATCAATAACTGTATTTTACTTCTTGTGGCTGGTCATGAAACAACGGTCAATCTCATCGGTAACGGAATGAAACTCTTTATCGAACACCCTGAATCTTACACGCTTTTGCATGATCAGCAAGAATTAATTCCATCTGCGGTAGAAGAAATCCTAAGATATGAAAGTCCTGTCCAGTTTACCAATCGAACAGCTGGTGAAGATATTCTGCTTGGCGATACGCTAATTAGACGGGGACAAGAAGTATTCGTATCCCTAAGTGCAGCTAACCGAGATCCTGCCATTTTTAGTGATCCGGATTATTTCGATATTACGCGAAAGAAAAATCGGCATCTGTCGTTTGCCACTGGGCCCCATTTCTGTATTGGTGCTCCGCTGGCAAGACTCGAAGCAATCACCGCTTTTCAGGTATTGTTGAAGCAGTACCCTGCCCTTAGGTTCTCCGGGCCTACGCCAATATGGCGAAATCAAATTTTGTTCCGCGGACTTGAAGCACTTCATGTGAAACTGTAATCGTAAAAAGCTGAAAGCCTATTTCATAAAGGCTCTCAGCTTTTTTGTTATTTGAAAACAACGATTGTTTTAGGCGATGATCAAGATATTCTGTTGATCACAATATATAAAAAAGATAGGTCCTATTATAAGGATACCTATCTTTTTAATGAAATCTATTTATTTTCTCGGTTAGCGATATAACTTGGTCTTGCCTGTTGACCAGAATATGGCTGAACCAGCTTATTCTCAACACTGTTATATACCATAAATATGTTGCTCCGAGGGAAAGGCGTGATATTACTATTCGAACCATGCATAATGTTGCAATCGAATAATACGATCGAACCCGCCCTACCGACAGGTGTATCAATTCCGCCTTCCTTTACCATACGAGCCAGGTTGTCATGGTCAGGGACTCCATATTCTTGCTTACGCAAGGAATCTTTGAAATGATTATCTGGCGTCTTACCTACACAAGCCACGAACTCTTTATGTGACCCCGGGACAACCATAAGAGGTCCATTGAAATGAAAGTTATCTTCGAGTGCAATAGAACAGCTTAATGCTCTCATTCGAGGCATACCATCCTCCACATGCCAAGTTTCAAAATCCGAATGCCAGTAAAATTCTTTGCCCGTAAAACCCGGCTTATAATTAATGCGCGATTGATGGATATACGTCTTGCTTCCAAGCAAGTACTCCACGATGCTAAGTAGTTTCGGGTCTTGAGATAGCTTCTGAAATACGGGCTTAGTCTCATGGATGGCAAAAACAGATCGCACTTCGTTGCCCTCAGGTTCCCGAATAATCTGATCGCTCTCCGATTGCCTAGCTGTAATCTGCAAATCTCGTGCTTCTTTTTGGTAATGGATTAGTTCTTCCTGATTTAAAAATCCTTCTAGAAACAGATATCCATGATGCTCATAAAAATCGGATTGTTCTTTCGTTACGGGTGAACTCGTATTCCATTCAGAGTGAACAACTGGGTCCTGTCTCTTCAAAATTCGAGGCTCGGAATGAATTCTTGAAGGATAGACGTCTACCTCTTTTTCTTGCAGTGTGGATATATGATTATTACTCATCGTTATCTCTCCTTTTCTTCGAAATTTGGGAAAGCAGCGGGTATGTTCCTTCTTCATCATGAACTTCCGCACCTGTTAGTGGCGGATTAAACACACATATCATTCGCATTTGAGTCCGAGCCCTCAAATAATGCTTCTCATGTCCATCAAGGGCATACATCATCCCTGGAGAGATTTGATATGTTTTCCCGCCGATGATTTCAATCTCACCTTCTCCTTCAATACAATACACAGCTTCAACATGGTTTTTGTACCAGATCAGTGTTTCAGTTCCCGCTTTAATAAGTGTGTCATTCAAGGAAAAACCCATCTCATCTTTGGTTAGGAGCAATCTTCTCGAGTTCCATGTCGTGGTATCAATATCATCCTTCGTATGAATAATCTCTTCTAAATGTTTAACAATCATGATTCATCTCTCCTCTACAGATAATTGTTCCAAACTACGCTCCAGTACTTTCAATCCTTCTTTTAATGTATCGAGTTCAATGGTCAGTGGTGGCATTAACTTCGCTACTTCACTATGCGGACCTGATGTTTCCATAATCAGCCCATGATCGAAAGCGATTTCAGAGAGTCTTCCAGCGAGCTCCTGTCTTTCAAATGCAAAACCTTGTATTAGACCTCTGCCTCGAGTTTCACCACGAAACTCCGGATACTTCACTGGAATATCCTCCAAAACTTTGCGAATAATCTTCGCTCTAATCTCTACATCAAGCTGAAAGTCCTTCGTCTTCCAATAATTAAGTGCTTCCGTAGCAGCAATGAATCCTAGATTATTACCTCGGAAAGTTCCGTTATGCTCACCTGGTTCCCACACATCGATCTCTGGTTTCAATAATGTAATAGCCATCGGAAGACCAAAGCCACCAATAGATTTCGATAGACATATAATATCCGGCTCGATACCGGCATCATCGAAGCTGAAGAACGGCCCCGTTCTACCACAGCCCATCTGAACATCATCAAGAATGAGTAAAATATCTCTTTCCTTACAGAGCTGCTCTAGACCCTTTAACCAATCTCGACTCGCAGAATTCAGGCCCCCCTCTCCTTGCAGAGCTTCTACAATAACAGCTGCTGGAATAGGAACACCGCTTCCAGGATCATCAAGTAGTTTCTTGATATATGCGAGTGTATCTACGTCATCTCCATAATAGCCGTCATAGGGCATAAATACTGAGTGAGTAAGAGCTATACCCGCTCCTTCCCGCTTGAATGAGTTTCCTGTCACAGCGAGCGATCCAAGCGTCATACCGTGAAACGCATTTGTAAACGAAAGAATAGTCGAACGTCCTGTAACTTTCCTTGCTATCTTCAGCGCAGCTTCTACAGCATTCGTTCCCGTTGGTCCTGGGAACATCACCTTATGATTCCAGCCACGCGGCTTCAGGATCACCTCCTGAAATTGAGTTAGAAATGTTTCTTTCGCGTTTGTTGCCATATCAAGACTATGTGTAATGCCATCCTGCATCATATAGTCAATCAGCTTTTCACGAATCTGCTCATTATTATGGCCGTAGTTCAAAGCACCTGCACCTGCAAAGAAATCAATATATTTATTTCCATTTCGATCCCACAATTGAGCGTTTTTTGCCTTCTCGAATACCGTTTGAAAGTTTCGGCAATAACTTCTCACTTCAGATTCAAGATCGTTAAACACATTAAGTTCTGGCAATTCTAAAAGTTGATTATTCATAATACCCCTCCAATTGTTTCCATTTCATTGATGATTGGTCCGATAACAAACAATGGCTCATCCTCATGATTCGAACGATCTGGGAACATATCTGCACCATACCCTGCAGTAACGGTACTCGGAATTGATCTCTCCTCAGCAAAGCTCAGGAATAACCGGTGCGATGCCTTATTCGAAGGTGAGATGGTCGCTTCAATAAAACGCACGCCGTGGCACGCTTTTTGTTTCAAAAGATAGGTCAGCATGTTCTTTGCTATCCCTTGCCTTTGGTGTGTCCGAGCTACTGCGACCTGCCATACAAACAGCCGATCTTGATTACGTGGTGATCGAAATGCTGAAATAAATCCGATGATGTCTCCCTCATGTTCCGCAATCATACAGGTATCATTAAAATAATCCCCGAGCAGCATGTAACAGTAGGGTGAGTTTAGATCGAGCGTTTCTGTATCTCGGATGAGTTCCCATACGCTGGCTCCGTCTTTTGCTACCGGATTACGGTATATGATCTCGGTTTCCGTGTTCACTGCCATCTTAATGATGTCCCCCCTTCTATAATCATTTTTTTGGTTCATGTTAATTTCCTGAAGAACGAAAACGCTGCAGAAAGCTCTGTAATCGATCACTTTGTGGGTTATCAAATATCTCTTCCGGTGTTCCTTGTTCCACGATTTTTCCATCAGCACCGAAAATCACTCGGTCTGCAATTTCTTTGGCAAATTCCATTTCGTGTGTAATCAACATCATCGCCATCTCTCCTTCTTCAGCGATTTCGCGGATTACCTCTAGCACCTCACCCACGAGCTCAGGATCAAGGGCTGAAGTTACCTCGTCAAACACCATCACTTTAGGTCGCATTACAAGAGCCCTTGCAATGGCAACACGTTGTTTCTGTCCACCGGATAACTTGGATGGATACATCTTGAACTTATCTTCCAGACCAACCTTAGTAAGCATCGTAACTGCGCGTTCCTCTGCTTCTTCTTTGCTTAAGCCAAGCACTTTACGTGGAGCCTCTGTCACATTGCGCATCACATTCATATGAGGAAATAGATTAAAATGCTGGAACACCATACCTACATTGCACCGCATTCGGTGCAGATGCTTTTCGTTTGCGCGAACAATTCCCCCCTTATGCTCCATATGCCACAGAAGTTCTCCATCTACTTCAATCGTTCCACTGGTCGGTTCTTCAAGTGTCATCAGCATGCGTCCCATGGTTGTTTTGCCTGATCCGCTTGGACCAATAACAGCGACCTTTTCTCCCGGCTGCATCTCCAAATCAATACCATTTAGCACTTCTACATTTCCAAATGATTTCGTCACACCTGTGTATTTCACAATAGGAGATGTATCCGGTATTACTTGATTCTTCTTTTCTTGTGCAGAAACTTCCGTTTCCTCACGTTCAAATACCGTGTTCATATCGATCCCTCCTTATCTTCCCCTTTGTAAATTCATGCGCTTCTCCAGCTGTTGCACGAGTAATGAAGCGATGTAACTAATAATGAAGAACAATACACCGACTAATGTATACGGCTCAAAAGCTCGGAAGGATAAAGACACGATATTCTTGGCTGTGAGCATAAGCTCAACCAACGTAATTGCACATAGAATGGGTGTCTCTTTGAACATAACAATTAGATAATTCCCAAGTACGGGTATGATTGGTGGAATCGCTTGAGGTAGAATAATTTTCTTCCAAGTTTGAGTTTTCGTATAATTCAGTGCTTTTGCCGCTTCCCATTGACCTTTTGGAACAGCCTCGATGCCAGAACGATATACCTCTGAGAGGTACGTGCTGTAATGAAGTCCGAGTGCTATGACCCCCGTATAAAAAGCCGGAATGGAAATACCCATAAGTAACGGCAGACTGTAATAAAGAAAGAACACTTGAACAAGCAGAGGTGTGTTACGTATGAACTCTATAACTCCTTTTGTCACTAACGATAGAGGTTTAAATCGACTTCGTGCCATAAATGCGAGAAGTAAACCTACGAATAATGCCAGTACAAAGGCACAGATCGTAATCAACACCGTCATTTTTAATGCCCCAAGTAACTGCGGCAAAATATCAAATACATAATCCCAATTCCACATTTGTTATAGCCTCCCCGTTGTCAATTTCCGTTCAAGTAACCGAACAGCAATAGAAACAAGTGTAGCTATAACAAAATACATCAACAGAAGCAGTACCAAGATCTCCGTTGTAAAGGAGATATAGTTATTACGAAGCACCATCGCCTGATAGGTGAGATCTGCCATCGTAATGAAATAGACGAGAGAGGTTGACTTAATCAATTCCACCATCTGGTTCCCGAAAGAAGGCAGCATTTGTAGTGAAGCTTGAGGAAGAATGACATGAGATAACCTTTGCCAGGGTTTCATATTTAGTGCTATAGCAGCCTCCGTCTGTCCTTTTGGAACTGCAAGCACTGCGCTTCGGACGATTTCTGATCCGTATGCTCCGAAGTTAAGTCCTATGGCAAGAATAGCTGCTAACATCTTCGGAAGCTCAATACCGATAAATGGAAGAGCAAAGTATAACCAGAATAATTGAACCAGCAGGGAAGTTCCGCGAAAGACCTCAACATAAATCGCTGAAATGGTACGTAGAATCCAAAGTTTCGATAGCCTGAGTAAACCGGCAATAAAGGACACGATGATTGCTAATATGGATGAGAAAAAAGCAACCAAGATCGTGATTTCCGCTCCTTTTAATAACGAAGGAAGAAAATCAATCCATGAATTCGGCATGTTATTCTCCGCAAAGCGCAGCAGCTGTCATATCGCCTGGAAGCTCATCCTCTGTGAATCCAAACTTTTGCAATATTTCGAGTAACTCGCCTGAGTCTTTCATTTTTTGAAGCTCTGCATTATATGCCTCTTGAAATTCAGTGTCTGCTTGACGAAAAGCTGTCGCCCCATATCCGCGAACACTCTCACCATCAACTGTAGGTTGGGTGAAGTCAGCAACACGCTCAATTTTATTATCATTGGCCGATTCGAGCATTGCCTGAAGTGATGGCCCCGTCATCGTTATAGCCTGCACCCGGTCAGCTTGAAGTGCGCTAATAGCTGAAGCTTGGTCAGGAACTTGAATAATGCGATCCGAGGGAATACCAGACTTTTCTAAATACTCGATTTCAACGGCACCAGTCATGACAGCGACTTTTGCTTCCCCGTTACTCGCGATACCTTCGTAACTTACAAGTTCTAGCGGATTCCCCTGCTTAACTGCAAGTGCTTCTCCAATGCTATACTCTGGGTCCGCGAATAAGACTGCAGAACAGCGATTAGGATTGATAAACATTCCCGCTGTAATAAGATCGAACCTTTTAGCTTGTAAGCCGGCTACTAATGAACCAAACTCTGTCAGCTCACCTCTCATCTCCTTCACGCCTAGCCGCTCTAGAATTACACGAGCTATTTCAACGGCTTCTCCTGTTAGTGTTCCATCAGCCTCTTTGTATGCGTATGGCTTTTCATTTGCAAATCCTACGGTGATATAACCTCTCTCGATCGCCTCGTCCAGCGGACTCCCACTTTTACTACATGCCGCTAGAGATATTACGAAGATCAAGGACATCACTAGAACTAAAACTTTTCTCAAGCATTCCACAACCTTTCTCCGTTTCTAGATTATAAAAAATGACACAACTAATACACCAAGTAAACATACATTTTTACTTGGATTTAATGCTCGAAAATGTCTTTATCTGCTTACTTGAAACAGAAAACTTGACCCAAGTGTGCTCCGTACCTCCCCTCCAACTCAAGCACATCTTCACTTGTCAAAATATGTACCCCTTAGAAAGCATTGCCTTAGTAAACGAAAAAAGACCTCCAAACAGGGGATGAAGACATAGCTCCGCCAGCAGGGGTCAGTAAACAAAGACAAAGGCCCCTATAATTAATGAATAAAGGGCCTTTGTTATGTGAATTTATTATGTATGTATTAAAGGACCCATCCACTGCTGACGAGGTTAGCTGACGGACTCGGGTAAGATGGTACCCTACACATGGATTCATGTGACTCGCCCCTGAAAACTGGTTCCCCCGCTCTCCAGAAAGTGCTTCCTGAAAACTAAGCGTGAGTCCATAATAAAGGGATATTTTGGAAATGTCAAACCAGTTATGAGTATTTTTGGTGATAATCAATTGTTTTAACTAGGTTTAAATATTGGATAATAACTGAATTTTTCATGTGCTTTTACGTCATTTTAAACGTTGTATTAGACAAACTATAAACAGAGAGAATTCAGCTATATAGCAAGCATTTATTGAAGGGGGAGAATAATAAAAGGAGACTCTACTTTACGTCTTTTTATTCACTTTAGAATTCGGGTCAAGAAGACGAAAATCCAGCCTAATAAATTTCTTTTTAAAAACTGTTTATTGCTGTTCAGAGGAACGTTTCCTCAATGAAAGAGGATGATGCTTTTTGGTGAACTGCTCATACAACGTGCATGTGAAGAAGCCGAGCAGCTGATCAGAAGTACATTTTCATCTCATCCGATCTGGGGTTCAAAACTAACTATGATTAAGCCTTCTCCATAATAAATAAAACTGCAGGGGGGAAACAGCTCTAAAAGCTGTCTATACCCTACCCCATACCTTTACATCAAAGGTTCATTATTGTGGTTTTTCTTTCTTGGCTGCGACGAGCATCAGATTTACACCGTTTCAGCTTGTCAAAAGGAAATAATACCGTACAATCAAAAAAAAACGGCATATGTCGGTGCTATCAATTCCATTTTAGCGTTAGGCGCATATTCAAGTTAATCTATCACATCTTTATTCTTAAGCGCTTTATTTTTGTATTCTTTTATTGAATGGTAGATATCAAGTTTCCATATCTGATCTTCTTTTTTGAGACCTAAAGCTAAGGAATACGTTGATGATTCTAAAACCACTGTTATAAGCACAGTAACTTGATTTTCCTCAGCCGTACTCTCCTCTACTTTTATAGAATCAAAATATCTGTATTGAATTGCTCTTTCTAAATCATGAATCATTACATAATCAAAATAATCCTCTCGAAATACATCTTTATTCGGAAGGTAACCACCATCATAAGTAATCTCATATATCAAGTCTGGATCGCCTATTGAAATGCAATAAAGGTAAACCAATACCATATCCTCAGGTGTAAACTTGTTAAGTTCTTGCAAATCTCTTTCAATTGTAAATCTATTAAAGGCTTCCTGCTTCTCTAACGACAGTTGCTTCAGATAAGAGAACCTTTCATTTGAATTCTGATAATCAGTTATGTTAGTCATTGTACTTGAGACTTCTGTTTGGCCCTTTGTTTGGTTTTCTAGTGAAGTTTCTATGGGCTTTTCTGAGTTATCACTCTTCCAACATGCTGATAACAATGACATCATCAAAAGTATTAATAGTATTAGTCTTATTTGTTTCAATATACTTCTCCTCTATACAAGAGTTGCATTTATCTATTTGTGCCTTCTTCAGATTATTATTTGATCATTCCTTTGTCCAAAAGCAACTGGTGTATGTCTACGTATTCATCTTCATCCAAATCCGTATGCGATATCAGATAAATGCTATAAAAGCGATCTACTTGCTTGATATTAATGGCTGTTCCTGGTAGCTAATCAACTCTTGGTCAATGGTTGACCGAATACAACATGGAAATGAAGATGTTTTGAGTCTTGATATTCCCATAAATTTGTTATCATTTTACAAGCTCCATGTTCTGAAACCACTTGGATTGCTATCTTCTTAACTACATCTATAAGTTCAATTAGCAGGGGATTATCCCTTTCTTCTAAAGTTATGAGTGATGAAATATGTCTTTTTGGAATCGTCACAATATGTACTGGATAATATGGACGTGTATGATAAAAAGCAAGTACATTATCGGTTTCCAATACCTTTTGTACAGGAGTACGACCACTTAATAAAAATCTTCCGACATATACACCTTACCTCCACGATTTTTTCCTTATTTTAACACACACCTAGTTTATATTACTGCCCGTTAGCTCACATAAAAACAGCCGGACTATTGGTCGGCTGCTTACTTTGTTTTATTCGTATGTCTTTGTGTACTACTCCGATAAGAGTATCAACAGGTTATTGGCCTGCACTGAAGCAAGTAGAGTTTATTTTGATCGATTGCCCACTCGATATCAAGCTTCCTGCCAAATACATTTTCACAACTTGTTGCTAACAGATGAAGCTTTTGAAGTTCTATTTCATCCAAACAAAGCCTGTCAGCACATGAATCGGATTTATTTCCTATCCTTTGTTCAAGGATTTGACCCGACCTGCTTAATCGAAAAAAGTCAGGTATAATGTGGCCGGATGCAATCGACTCACCAAGCCCCCAACTGGCTTCAATAATTCTCTCATCTGCTTTTGAAACAGGGTCTTGAGTGAAAAGGATCCCGGAAACCCTTGAAGATACCATTTTTTGAAGAAGGACTGCCATCTTGGGTGTTTCCGTTATCCCGAACCTTTCATTGTAAACCTTCACTCTATTAGAAAAGGCTGATTCTCGGACAGCAATTATCGCTTTTTCGATCGCTTCGACAGAAGCGACGTTTAAGCAAGAAATATATTGCCCTGCATAGCTTTGGTGCTCACTATCTTCGCCAACAGCGGACGATCTGACAGCAATAGGTCCCAGTTGCTTCAGAAGCTGATGCAGCTCTTTTTCCAAGGAGATTTCTCCGGATACAAATTGATTAAGGCGGGCATCGGAGAGCACAATCCTTTAGGTACAAGCAGCTTAAGCTTAATAGCAAAATTTAATTGCGCCGCTTTACCTCCAAATTCAAACGGATTAACGGCATCCTCTAATCGTACTAAGTATCGATAGCGATTCAATGGATCACCCTCAATACAATTCCAGAGACCGCATCCAAACGAATTTGATCCCCATCCTTGATGGTTTCCGTTGCAGTTAGACAACCTACGACACAAGGAATACCCAACTCTCTAGCTAAAATCGCCGCATGGCAAACGACTCCGCCACGGTCTGTAATGAGACCTGATATCAGATGTGCTACCTCAATGAATTCGGGAGTTGTCATCGTTGTAATAAGAATATCCCCTTTTTTTATTTTATGAAAATGTTCTTTATCAAAAGCGACACATGCCCTTCCTTGAGCACTTCCCCTACATGCTGGGGTGCCGCTTATTAGGAATTCTTCTTCAACATTCAAGTTGTTATCTTTTTGGTGAACTTCTTGACGTTCATTTAATAAATCGCGAAGCTCCTTGCTCCAAGTGTTTTCTTTGGCCCATTGCCCTCTTTTGATCCCCAGTTCTGATAGTGTATCCCACACATGCATTTCAAAGATCGCTTGATCAAAACACATAATTAGGTCAAATGGAGCCATTTCATCCAATCTTTTCAGGGCTAATATATATTTGGCCTTTGAATAAGGCAAATAGTTTGCAAAGAACTCTAATATCTCCCTTGTTGCGTTAATGGCTTCACGCATTAGTGACTCATTTAACGTTGTACGATCCATCTGGTAGTTGTATATGCTCTGATAAGCATTCCGTAATTTCGGTTTGAAACTCTCAAGCACCTCACCGTAAGCGTTTCTAATTGTATTGAAGATCATCTTCCCCATTTCATTGTTTTATGGAATGCAAAAAAACCATGGCAACACCTAACCATGGTCTTGGCTTTTCACTGATAACATGTATCAGTTATTATGAAAAGCATTCGCCGATAGGATGAGCACAATGAAACAACTTTTTAATTGTTTGTTTATTGATCATAGTTAGAGTTGTTTTCATTGCACTTCACCCCCTTTACCTTTTTGATAATTCAAAATTACCATAATATACATTTTATAGTCAATAATTCTTTTATGATATTTCTCGATTTAAATCATTTATTATCAATTTTTATTCCCCACCACATGTTTAAATTGAATAAAATTACTAGAAAAAAGAAAGATTTTGATTGAGTTGCTTAATTGTTCATATTGAACTAACGTTTTTCCGTTAGTTGAACAAGTACGCTTTCTTTTAATACACAATATCTTCGTACTGTGCATCATCTAACGGAACACTTTCTGTCAAAAGAAAAAAGGTCTAGACTGTCGAGGGTACTAAGTTAACGGTAGTAGAGTTTAATAAAAGACGTTCTTTATTGTCCATGCTTAATTGTGTTCTGTTAGAATAATATTAGATTTTAATGTGGCCTAAAGGAGGAATAAAGTTGAGGATCGATTTTGCGACTGACTCAGACTATGAATACATACGAAACCGTGACCCTCATATTTCTGAGAGCTTAATACTGTCAAAAATAAAGGGAAATGAGATATACATTCTGCGAAATCACGATGAAAGTAATATCGGATGGATGCGGTATGGTTACTTTTGGGACAACACCCCTTTCATGAACATGATTTGGGTCGATGAACAATATCGAGACAAGGGGACAGGAAAGCAAGTTGTCCTCTTCTGGGAAAAACAAATGAAACAAAAGGGGTTCAATCTGATTATGACATCCACTCAGGCTGATGAAGGAGCCCAACATTTTTATAGAAAACTAGGCTACCAAGATGCTGGATGCTTAATAATTGATACACAACCTTTGGAAATACTCCTCACAAAAAACTTAAGCTAACCTAATGCATTATCACCTATAAACAGAACAGTGTATTCAGGTCTCTTTTCAAAGTGAAATTCATTGTGGGGTCCTTGATTGTTGAATAAAACAAGAAAAGAACTTAAATCTTCTCCTTTTAGTTCTCGTAGTAATTCACTACCGCTAAATATTTTGATCTGTTTAGGTTGTTGATCTTGAGTCTTGGGATAATGAGATTTGCCATCCTTCTCATGCAGAACATAGACGAGATAACCAGATGTATTGGTTACTAAACCAGCATAATTACTGTCGGCTTTTACTGCGACTACATTATGTTCAGGATACCCTGAAATTTCAAATACAGGAGTACCTTCTAGTATTATTGATCCGCGCTCCACTTTACCAATTTCTGAAATTCCTGTTGTATCGACCAATGCCAGTTCCCAAGCATTGAGATAATGTTTATCTCCAACATTGATATAATCCGCCTCCGAATTAGGTTCGGTCTCAGGTGACTTAGAAATTGATTGCGTACAGCCCACAATCAATATTGTCAAAAAGAAAATGTAAACAGCTTTCTTCATATCACCTCGATTCTTAGACACTTAACAGGTAATAATAGTTACGCTAATCTGCTGAATAGCCTAACGAAAAAGCAACCGGTCTATTGATCGGTTGCTTACTTTTTCTAATTAAACTATCGTTTTTCCGTTAGCATAATGAGATTTTAAAGAGAACAATTGTTTTTTACATGTTCTATCAGTAATCGGCGCAGTTTCTTGCCTTTGAATCCGAAAACACTTTTGTATCGATAAAAACCAAAATCACGCTAAAGATAGCGATTTTCAATGGAAATATGTTCTTGTCCTTTTACTTATTTCTGATCTAAATCCCGATTTTTCAAAAGTATAGTCATTTCTTCTGATGTTTCTTGCATACCTCTAGCAAACCATTCTTCAATCCATCCAAACAGCCCATAAGAAAAATAAGCTGCCACATAAGCGCCGAAGTTAGGATATTCTGGTTTCGGTCCAAAGAGTTCTTTAAGTATCTCCTTTAGAAGATATAATAATTTCCTCTGACTAAGTAACAGATAGAAGTCTTTATTTTTACTAAAGTGACCAAACAAACTCCCCAGAAGTTCATCTTCTGATGTGCTACCACTCTCTTGAAATTCCTTATACCATTTTTCTATTAATTTAAAGAGATATTCTTTGAGAACAGTTTCTTTTTCATCATAATTCCTGTAAAAAGAAACGCGGCTCACTTGTGCCGCAGAAGTAAGATCACTGATTGTGATGGACTTCAGTTCTTTTGTTTTCAACAAATCCAGTAGTGTATTTGTAATTTGATTCTTTACATAAGTGTTTTTCACATTTTTATCCACGTTACATTTTATCCTTTCTGTATCATTTTCCATCGAAATATTGATCCTATTATCAACCTTTGATACATTTGATTACACAAAAAAAGATACATCTGTTACATTAATTTTGTCAAAATGGATGTTCTAAAAATTAAGGGGAAAGGAATTAAGCAGATGACACTCATACAAAAACGCATCTTCATTCTAATTGTAGTTATCATCATAGCAGCTGTTTTGGGCCGGCTTGCAGTGCGGGCAGTTTTAAATTTTATGCTCGGCGGTACACTGTTCGGAGGTAATTTCCTATGAAAAATAAAGAAAAAGGCAGGAAAAAAGTATTGTGGGGATTTATTTATGTAATTGCTTTCTTTGTTGTTTTTACTGCTTCGGCACTCATTAAACTGACATACAATCCACTGTCTGGGGAAATGAAGGTGAATTGGAATGACTCCGTTGGTCATGTATACACAGATATCGCATACGGCGAAAAGGAGCAGAACAAATTTGATCTATATGTTCCAGCAGATAATACAAAGGAAACCTATGGTCTTGTGGTATATCTCCATGCGGGAGGTTTTACAACCGGTGACAAAAGCGGTGACGCAGATATGCTGAAATGGCTCTGTTCAAAAGGTTATGTTGCCGCAGGTATTAATTACACGGTACGTGATGAGAATAACCCTGAAGCCAGTGTGTATAACATGTCCCAGGAAATCAAAAACAGTATTCCTGTTGTAAAAGCGGAAGCGGGAAAGTTAGGCTACAATCTCGATAGAATGGCTATTTCCGGTGGCTCGGCGGGCGGGACTCTGGCACTATTGTATGCTTACCGTGATGCAGACACCTCTCCTATTCCAGTTAAAATGGTCTTTGAGATGGTTGGTCCACCGAGCTTTCATCCAGAGGACTGGACTCCCTATGGTTTGGATCAGAATCCAGAGGCAGCAGCGAACTTATTCAGCATAATGTCTGGCAACACCATTACAACAGATATGATAGGAACAGCAAGCTATGATGAAGCAGTCAAAGGTATTTCACCGTATATGTGGATTGATGAAAATTCTGTACCAACGCTCGTTGCCCATGGAAAATATGATAGGGTAGCTCCATTCGGAACAGTAAAACATCTGATTAATGCATTGGAGGAAAACAATGTTCCTTATGATTATATCGAGTTTCCCCATTCGGGACACGGTCTACAAAATGACAATAAGCTTTATGCAAAATATATAGAAAAGTTGAATGAGTATCTGGAAAGGTATTTGGGAAGCGAATAAAAAAATTAAATACTACCTCTACGAGATGATCCTTCTCTTTCGGGTACAGACTTGCGGAAAGACGCATTCTTCACAAAGAATGCTGACGAGAAGATGATGCTTATATCTTAAACTCAACTTCCCTCCGAAGGATGCAGATAACATGCTAGGGTATTGGGGACATTTCTGGCGGGAAATGGTGATGTTGTCGTAAAAACAAAATGGCATAACATATGGGGACAATTTACATCGACTTGTCCTTAGTGAAGTTTTCAAAATAGCGAGAATTTGATTAACAAGTGTAGGAGGATGAAAAAGTGAAAACGAAAAGGTGGTGGATAACGGTATTCAAAGTGATTGGAATAGTTTTGCTTTTTCTTGTTGTTTCTCTTGTAATTTTGCTTTTGTAATCAACTTAAGTCCTGTCGTGCCAAAAGAATATGTGGAAAAGGTATTGGCCGGAGGCAAAATCGAAACAACATATCAGGCCATGGGCAAGTATGAAATGAAACATTCTACAGTGAAGAATTCAAGTGAGGTTAAAAAAGTTCCATATCTACTACCCGGCCGATCTTGAAGAAAATAGCAAATCCTATCCAGTTGTGGTTCTGGTAAAATACCGGGGTCCAAGCATCTAGATATCCGGCTGTATTCCTTCGAACATGAGGCATCGTGGGTATTCATAGTGCTGGGTAACCATAAAATGACTCAATCCGGCAAATCTACCGACATGACTCTGGCTTATATTTGGAACAGAATAAAGACAAGAATAGCATTTTTTACAACAAGGTAGATTTAGACAACATCGGAATCGTCCGCTACTCTCGAGGTGGCCCGGGGATGTTCAACCTTCACAGGATTGACTTAAAAAAAGAAACTCCGAAAACCCTTGAGTGGGTTTCCGGAGTTTCTTCCTTTTCCCTTTTAGAATCATCATCAGCACCTTGCTCCTTATGTTGTAGAAGACGTAAAGCATTCCTTTCAGTGAGTTGACAAACGTTAATGGCATCACCACAGATGTCCCGAATAACTGATGTTAGACAGAAGGCTAACTGTATATTATTTTCAAATATTCTGATTCCACTATCCTGCCGGTTAGCCGAACTGGCTGCAGAAGATCCGGCAGCCTGTTATCATGGTGCTATCGTTTTTTCAGTTAGCTTAATGATGTGTTTGTAAACTCCAATAAATTTCAGTTTTATCGTTGCAGAAAAAAACTTCCAAATCAGCAAACTCAACAATTTATTGATTGTATTTTTATCTGAACAAAGTATTGAAAAGTGGCTATCCCAATGGGTTGTAAGTAAAATTTCATTTTCGTGGGTAAATAGATTCAAGCGTTGATTTCTAAAAGCTGTGTTATCTTTGATTAAATCATCAATATATTCTAACTTTCGCTCTGTGCAAAATTCATCACCAGACCATATCCAGTCATGTCCTTCTTGTTTTATTGACAAAAGCACCTTATTCATTAGAAACTCTGGAAATAAACCTTCCATTGGTTCGATTAACTGTAGCTTCTCACAAGTGTCTTGAATTCTTTTTGAGGTCTCTTCGTTTGCAAATTGTTTTTTCAATCCCATGATTCGGGTTCTTAATCCAATGTCTAACTTGTTGTAACTTTCGGTTTCTGATAATGATAAAAACTGTTTCCAAGTAATCATTTCGCACTTTTCTATAAAGTCATTTTTACCCGGATACGTCCCAGGCTCAAATAAATCGCAGCTAATTGATATTGGTTTTATGAATGGATGAAAAAAAAACAAATACTTCATCATATATTCCCTTGTAAAAATCCTTTATAGGAGCATCTTCGGGTGCACAAACATATTTATGAGATTCAGGTAACACTCTTGTTTCACTCATTAAAGCACCAACTTCCCCACACTTCACAACTATATAACATTGCTAAACCTAAGCAATCCTGCCCAGTAGCTTAAAGAAAAAGCAACCGGTCTATTGATCGGTTGCTTACTTTTCCTTCTTGAACTAACGTTAGTACTATTATAAAGGTATTTATCAAGCAGTGACGAATAGTATAGGTCAATAATTACATTGGGGACTTTCAGGAGGAGCGCATGCTTAGAAAATATTTATTGAAGTATCCATTATGGTTTACAGTTATATGGTGTTTTGCTGCCTTAACTGTACTTTTAAATTTGATGTTTTGGAGAAATATCTTAATAATTCTCTTTTCTATGATTGTTTTATATGTGGCTAACGGATTTCGAACATGGAATAGTGATCGAAAATTATCTCTTGTATCGTTTGTTTAGACATTCGTTTTCTCTTACATCTTATATCGGTTTTTCACTTTGATGATGCTGTGAAAAAGAAATATGACTTCCTGCCAGAAATCCCCTGTAACTTCCGATTTACATAACTATAAGGGGGGAACTGCCAACTGGCAAGCTGCTCCCTGCTGTGTTCGACTATCGTTTCTCGTTAGCTTAATGGAAGGGGCGGTTAATTGAGCTATCTTCTTCGATAGCTTAATTAATGGATTGCTCAGCTTCATAATGAAATATACTTTTACCGTCTTTATCAAAACCATTCAAGATAAATCCAGGTTGATCGTTACTGTATTTGTCTTGTAATGCAAACCATAGTTTAGTTCCATCACTTAGTTCGACTATTTCAGCATATTTATCAATATTTTGACTCATTCCTAAATTTTTGATATGGAGTTTAGAAATCGACTGTTCTTTTACTATTCCAATGTAAAACTGATACTGCTTTTCCTCTTCCTTTGTATTAATGTTAACCCAACTCCAAGTAACATCTGTTTCATTAGAAAGGAACGACACGCCTCCTCCAAAGCTCCATTTATATTTGTTCCCGACTTTATAAACAATTCCAGCATCTGCCCCTCCATTAGGATTTTCATAAATCAAAATAATGCTATTATTCAGTTCTTCCTTATACAAAATCTGTTCATTTTGAATTCCTTCACTTCGTATAGTTGCCTCAATTGATTTGTATCCGTTATCTATACAACCAGATAATAAGAGGAATAAACTCAAACCCAACAAAGAAATCACTTTTTTCATAAGTATCCACCTTCATTGAAACGACGTTATTAACACTATATATTGAACGCTAAAATCAAATGAATGTTCTGCTAATCTGCCGGTTTGCATAACTAAAAGGGAGCAGTTGCCAACTGGCAAGCTGCTCCCTGCTGTGTTCGACTAACGTTTTTTCGTTAGCGGAATGACATTTCTTAATCAGCGAGAGCACGTTTTATGTTCGCTTTTGCTTCATCAACTAATCTATCATCATTATCATCAATTGCCTGCATCATTATTAAAATGGGAATATATATGGCAATTAATCGAGCTAATATCTTCGTTTCTTCATCAACTTCCCCATATTCTTCGAAAAAATTTGAACGCGCATTCGGGGGTAAAAAGCTATACACAATATTCAAGTCACAAGCAGGATGTCCTATATTGATATCTCCCCAGTCGATAATCCCTGAAACTCTTCCACTCTCATCTACTAGCATATTTTTAAAATGAAGGTCACCATGTAGGAATACGTACTTTTGCTTCACTTTTTCAATTCTAAGCTGTTCTAAATAATTCGATAATGCACGATACTCTTCTTCTCTAAAATGAAGGGCAATGTAGGAAAGAAATTTATGCATCTTTTCCTTACGCATCGCAATATCAGTCAGATTTCTATGGTCATGTTGAACTCCATTTTCTTGGGCAATTTGCACAGGGAATGCATGTAAGCTTTTTAAAAATTGCGCGAGCGTTGTTGCTGATAACGCACGTTGCTTGTCATTTAATCCGATTGGAAACTCTCCGGGTAAATAGGGGTAGCCTAGGAAGGGTGCTGGATAACCATAATCCCCTACCCCAAAAAATAACGGTATCGAGTATGCAATGGAAAAATAATCTTTAAGCTTAGGTAGTATTTTTCCTTCCATCCTTAAAGAATTAATTGCAACTTCTCTTCTTGGAAAGCGAAATACATATTCGTTCCCGACAAGATAAACAGTGTTATCCCAGCCATGACCTAGTTTTTGTACGCTTTTTGAAGCTAACTGCGGGAACTGACTGCTTATTAATTTATGAGCTAATTCTTCTGATACTTCCCATTCTGCATCCCATTGATTCGAACTTCCCATATTTATCGACTCCATCGCCAAAATAGATAATCTACTCACCTGATATATTACCATAAATTGGTTTGTTAATTAGGGTCTTAAAAGGTATTATTACAGTTTACTGATAGTAATTTATAGTATGATACGATCCTAGTAAGGAGGAGCTTGAAACGATGAGAAAAAGATTGCTTGTAGTAACTTCATTAATACTTCTTTTTGGAGCAACAGCCTCTATTGCATGGGCCAACTCAGGAAAAACCATTAATTATCTAGTAGATTTACCTAAACAAGAAGCAGAGAAAGTATATAATGATGTCTACACTGAAACACCATTTATCATTGACCCAGATACAGGAGAACATCTTGTGAACCCTGTAACTGGTGAGAAGTAAATGAAGAATAACAAACCCCAAATTTGGGGTCCTTTTTTAGTTTAAAAAACATGCTTAAGCAATAAATTGACACTAAAGTGAGACCAACAAGGAACTAGAATTGAACAATAAATATTTTAATGTACATATCTATGGTAATTATCCGGGTGTCTATGCTATCTAATCGTTGCAGGACTCGACTATGCTGCAGAAAGCCTTATCAGCGAAAGACAAACTGCCAATTTAAGGAGTGATTTTCCAAGTATAGTTCGAAGATCATCGCAGTTTTATTAAGGCGGATTTAAACCGTGTTAATCATCGCTGTTTGATTAACTACACTTAATACTCATAAAGAATTTCCATGAAATGCTACGGTTCGCTGTAATGTATATAAACACAGAGTTTATTCTGATTACAAAATCTACATCACCATATAAAACAAGCCACTCCAAACAATAGAGTGGCTTGTGGCATGTTAGTTAATTATGATCTTGTAGCTTCATAAACGAAAGTTTGATTTCCATTGGTGGGTATCTTCCCAAACTCATAATCAGCTGATACAGTTACACCGGTAAAACCGATACTTTCTAGAATGAACTTAAATTCTTCAACTCCGTACCACCGCTTAGCAAAACGTTGTAATTCAGTTTGGATGAGTTTTCCGTTACGCCACTTTTCATACTTGATATGGTCTACTCTGCATTGGTTAAAGAATAAATCAGCTTCGACACACTTACCTTCCATAGTAATAATGTCACCATTGGGTAAATGAAATGTCGATGATCCGTTCCAGCTTCCATTATCAGAACTGTTGTAATTATTGCTTGGTAAATGTAGGTCTAGTATAAGACGCCCACCTAATTCCAGATGATCGTACAGTCGTTTTAAGACTTCCTTTGCTTCAGCCCGTTGTTCAATCAACAAGAATGATCCCCCAGGAATAATGATTGCTTCATATTTGCTAGGCAATGCAAGTTCCTTTAAGTCAGCTTGATACAAATTGGTTTTAAGACAATGAGCCTCACAACGTTGTCGGCATGAATCCAACATCACTGAAGAGTAGTCTACTCCGTCGACAAGAAGACCTGATTTAAGAAGCGGAATGATGACACGACCAGAACCCACCATTGCTTCTAAAACTCGTTCCTCACAATGTTTAAGTCTTTCTTGATAATATTCAATATCACCATTAAAGGAATGCCCAATTTGCTTGGTCAGATCATAAACCTCCGTGCAAAGTTCACCGTAATAACTAAAAGACATATAATTTTTACCCTCCGTGGTTTTGGTTTATTGCACGGAAGGAGATAGTTTTAACGATTACCCCTTCCGCACCTCAAAAATAACTGCTTCGTCAACGAATTGAATTGTTCTCACCATAATCACTCGCTTTCTTAGTAGGATAAAATGAATATAATATACAAAGAAATTTTTGGCAATAACTGGAACGCATATCGATAACAGACAATTCATATTCGTGCGACGGATGTACATACGGCACTTCTAACCCCAAGAACTACTAAAATGATATAACTCTTCATCCTAACACCACCAGACTACCTAAGAAGTGGCTTATGGACGTATACGTTGTACTGCCCGTTAGCATAATCGAGTAGGAGGCTACCCATTAGAGGAGTAGCCGACCTCTCACACCACCGTACGTACCGTTCGGTATACGGCGGTTCAACCGCATAAGTGCATTTTACGTAGACGCTCGTACTGCGCAGGAAAGTCATAATATCCTGCCTGTGCGAGCTTTTCGTTTGTTATGGAACAAGACAGCACCGGGCTTCTGGCGATGCGCCAGTACCCAAGACGGGAGTTTCCCCATTGGTACGCCTTCCCCTCCGGTATCCCCAGTCTGCGTAGGTTTTGTACCTTTGTTCTCGGTTTCTTCCATTGCTTCCAGATGTACATACGAAGTCGCCTCCGCAGCCATTCACTCCAGCTTTGCAATATCCGTTTCATATCAGCTGCATAATAGTAGCCAATCCATCCGCGAATGTAGATCTTCACTTTCTCCATGACTTGGCGAACGTTCCTGCCCTGACTTCGGCTCGTTAGTTCTTTCAACTTCTTCTTTGCTTTTGTGAGGGACTGACCATGTACTCGAATATACACGCCACTTCTGTTCTTTCCCAAAGTAAAGCCAAGAAATTTAAAGTGCTTCCGGGCCATTACACTGACTACCTTGCTTTTCTGCATATTCATTTGCAGTCTCAGCTTGTTCTCCAGGTATTTCCGGCAGGATTCCAAGAGACGCATTGCTGCCCGTTTGCTTTTAGCTAGCACTACGATGTCATCTGCATAGCGGAGGACCTTCACTCCCCGGCCGTTCATCTCCTGGTCGAATTCGTTCAGGTAGATGTTTGCAAGTAACGGCGATAAGGGGCCTCCCTGCGGAGCGCCTTCCTCCGTTTTGCATTGCACCCCGTTCTCCATGACTCCACTCTTCAGATATTTCTTAATCAAATCGGTTACGCGCTTATCCCCGATTTGTTTGCGCAAAAGGTTCATCAGTAGCTCATGGTTCAGCGTGTCAAAGTATTTGGATAGGTCAATTTCTACCGCGTAGCCGTAGCCCTGCTGCGCATACTCTTTTACCTTGCGAATGGCTTGCTGTGCACTCCGCCCTGGGCGGTAGCCGTAGCTTCCCTCCGAAAAGAGCGGCTCAAACAGTGGCTGCAACTGCTGGGCAATCGCCTGCTGGATTACTCGGTCCACTACCGTGGGTATGCCCAGCTTCCGTACTCCACTTCCATCTGGTTTGGGAATTTCTTTGCGCCGTACGGGGCTTGGCTTGTACCTGCCTTCCCGGATACTTTGCAAGAGCTCATCTTTATGTTCCTGCAGCCATGGCAGAGCATCTTCTACGGTCATCCCGTCGATCCCTGGCGCTCCATGGTTGCGTTTGACCTGCTTGTAGGCTCTGTTCAGATTGTCTCTGTCCAGTATCTGCTCCAGCAGGTCTGTTGCACCGTCCCTTTCTTCACATTCCCGAATGTCGACACTCCGCGCTCCCACATACTCTTTGCGTTCCACGCTATCCCTTTGCGGGCAGCCCTTTCGGTATTCTGCTTTCATTGCATCGACTCTCCTTCCTGTTTATACTCAAGACTTACGATTGTTCGGCCCTTCCCGAAAAAAAAAACTTCTCGGTACTATGGCTTCTGCTGACTTCTCACAGCAAGCTTTACTCCGTCTTTCGGATTTTTTTTCCTACTTCACGTCTGTGAGATCTCCCCGGGTAAGAGCGATAACTTTCCCCTCATCTATCTGCCACATTTACATGATAGGATTCGGGCAGTATTGGACTTCGCTTTGTAGTGCAAGCTCGTCCGTCCCACCATGCCTTGTATGTGATTTCTGTTCGTCAGACCGAGGGTTTGCCTCCGGCTTCCTTCAGATTCCGCCTCGCGGCGGACACCCTTGCCCTTGGCTAACAGTTCCTACTGCCAAGCCTGTAGCGGACTTTCACCGCCGAGTTATCGCCCATGCCGGGCGCACACTAAAAGGGAGCACTTGCCAACTGGCAATCTGCTCCCTTTTATTGAACTCACGCTTCTACATTAGTTTAATGAAATGACTTAACGAAATTATAAATTGAACCTCGTTCTAGTGTGTTTAACCTTACTTCACCATACTTTTTTCAGTGATATATACTATGAAAGTGATCAAAATGGACCCCACTATTTTCAACTACATGGCTAAGCCTAAAGCCATAAGATTGTATTTCATCGATTATTCGTATTAAGCTATTGTACTGATTAATAGACTCATTATTTGAAAGAATGATGGTACATATATCTACATCAAATAATACGGAATATAGTTATCCCAAGGTGATCTCCTCCATGGGAATATCTCTATATAGTCCTGATTAAAGAAGCTAAAGGTATTATGAAATTGATTCATTTCAGAATAAAAAAAGGGTGTAGTAATGAACAAAAAACTTTGACTTATATAATTGGTCTTCCAGGTGTTTAGTCACAAAAGATAGGGCTACATAGTATGTAGGAATCGCAAAATATTTCATGAAGTATACGTAGTCGCTGTTTGAGGTAAGACCAGAGGAGGAAAGTAAATATTTATTAGGCTATAGTAAAATACCCTTAAGTAGCATTCAAGAGTAGACTAGATTACAAAAAACTACAAAAAGGTCATTACACAAAATTGATCAACCTATGTTAATTATACATTCTATTAAAGATAACTCTGTACATGAAAAGCGGCTTCTTACTTGGTTTTATTGCTCCATATTAATCGTGTTCTGTCTGTCCAATAAACTCATTATGTTAATTCATTTTTAAAGGTCTTATACACCTATTTATTCACTGCTCTAATTGGGGTACCGTCAGGAAAATGCGGATTCACAAAAAGTCTCACAGTTTGTTCGGATCAGTATAATTAATGCCATAAATTAAAGTTATTAATCATATAAAGAACAGGCAAATGCCCCCATTAGTTAAATAAAAATTCAATTTCTGTTGTCTAAATATCCCATACATTTACTTTCACTATGATTGGTTTTCTCAATTGTATCCTCTTCATAATAATTTCTCTTTCTTTTCTCACAGAATTGCACAACGTTTTTTCCCTTTTTTGTTAAACCATATAAATATTCTGATTGAGGTTCATCCTTAAAAATCACCATATAATGCTCATGATAGACACTGTGATTGACCCCATGTTTTGGCGCGATCATGTGTTGGTCTACTATGTCTTCATCCGTATATCCCAATTGCTCCAAATGAGCTGGAATATACTTATTAACTAGATACTTATGATAAGGATTTCCATTATTAATAAGATATAATGTAACAAAGATAAACAAGAATATTCCTATGATTCCTATGAGAATAATACATGAAATGATACGTAAAACACTTTTTTTGGTTAACAAACCTATTACACTTCCTTCTTTCAGTCTATCGGTACATACACAAAGACTACTAAATTATGGTTTCATTATGTCTCATAAGACCTCGTATCAAATACTTAACGTTGTAAACCCGCATTTTCCTGACGGTACCCCTAATTAATTTATTTTCGTATAAGAGTCCATTTGCTTCTGTTCTAATTAAGGATATGAGCGCTTCCAAGCTCCGCATTCATTTTTTATTCTCCAAAGGCTTAAATATGGTCTTAATATCCTTCACCACCAACATACTACCATACATTGGGACAATTCTGCCTTTCGTTTACATTTAACGTAATGCGATTAACCTTCAGACCTAACAATCAAACTCAAACAATTAAGAATCGAATCTGCACATTCTTCTGGAGAATTTATGTGTGTGTTGACAGTACAGTCGTACTGTATATCTTTTGCCATAATTTTGTTTTGCCAGTCTGATTGATCTTCAGTTCTATCTCCACGTTCCATATTTCTTTGGCGACAGATCTCCAAAGGACAAAACACTTCCACCATATAAAAGGGGTAACCCGCATATATGTCTTTAACTTTTTCATAATGCGGTTTTAACTCAGGTCTTTCTACCAAAATACCATCGATAAGCACATTTTTACCATGGTCAGAAAATAGTTTGGCGGTATGATACATCATAATTATTGCATCACTTAGATATTTCCAATAATCTTCTCGTAGATAGTTTTCGCCAATTGTATTTTCAAAAAGATCGTTTGCAACAACATAAAAAAACTCATCCGATTTTAACTGAATAGCATCTACTATAGATGTTTTTCCTGAACTGGTTACTCCATTCAAAAACACGATTTTTCCTTTGTTCATCTCTTGTTCCCCTATTCGTTCAATATAAATACACTTTAACAGTTTCATTCTATAAATAGGATTGAGAAAACAATTATAATTGAACTATCCTGAACATTAGCTTAAAGAAAAAGCAACCGGTCGTTTGAGCGGCTGCTTACTTGTTATTATTAAACTTACGTTTCCCGTTAGATGAATGCACTATTTACTGAGTATAAGCTTCATACCATCATGACCAGCAACAAATCCAAGTCGTTCATAGAACCTATGGGCATCTTTACGTTTTTTATCTGTTGTCAGTTGAATCATCTCACAACCCATTATTTTAGCCTCATTAATTGCATAACGAAATAGAGACTCACCCACACCTTTGCCTCGATAATCCTTGTCAATACGAACACCCTCAATTTGGCCTCTTGTTGCACCTAATCTTGAAATCCCGGGAATAATAGTAAGCTGAAGGCAACCTACAACTTCGTCCTGATCCATAGCAACGATTATGGAATTACCTATCTGTTGTTCAATCTTTGCGAACGCCAGAAAGTATTCTTTTGGCAGTGGTTTTTCATAACGTTCTCGGCTAGCACCTAATTTATCGTCCGCTAATAACCGAACAATTGCAGGAAGATGCTCCACAGTTGCTGTTATAAATTCCATATATACCTCCAATTCTAAATTGAATTTCTATAATTTTCTGTCTTGTATATCCTCATGTAAACATTGGACTAGTTTCTTTGAAAAAAATCATTAAACCAACTGAGATAGTAGTGAGTATTCAAACTTAATTACCTCCATATGTACTATTTAGATTCATCCATTCTTAACGATAAAACATATTACTCACGCTAGAAAGGTGAACGGTTCTTCGGCCAGTTCGTACCTATACTCTAACCAAACAGTTAATCGACCATTTATTGATCTAAAGTTTCCTTTAGTTCAAAGCTTGAGCCAGCAGTTAATCTTCAAATCGTAAAGTAAACACTAAAGCCCACTCCGTTTCTGCTAATGATTCCTCTGAGAGATCTGCAGTAGATATTTGGTTTGATCTGGTAGCCTGCATTCCAAAAACATTTACAGGTAGCTCCACAGAAAAGGAGTGGGGTTCAGTATGCTGCAGCACCCCCGTAAGGTTAACTCTTTGTTCCAAGGAAGAGTAACGGTAGATAGACTTGAACCAGAATTCCGAACTTTATTAACTTTTATTATGCTGTATTCATTTTGTCCCTCAAAGTTCACTGTATCAATCGATATGATTATTTCTACTTCGTTACTCCTCTTTTGCTCATCCAAACTATAAAATAAATCCCCTATCGATCCTGCGGTATCTACTTTCTTTCCATTCTCCCAGATGTCTATATCCAAGCTAGCATTAGGTTTACTTCCCTCGTATTCTAATTTAATACCACCAGACATTGACCCAAGAAAATTTTTAAACTTACCTGCTTCACCGTCGAACAAATCGATTGGTGTTAGCTTGATACTAGTAGGTTCCAGATTCTCAGGTGGTACATTTGTTTCTTCACTTTCTATATTACATCCGGACAAGATAAATAAAAAAATCAGCATACAAATTTTTAACCGCAATTTTTCAGCTCCTTTTTGCTAAATTCTCCTATATTACATTACTACCTTGCCATACTAGCTTATACCTTAATTATCCCTGATATATTGAATTGATGTTTCCCGTTAACTTGTGCCGAGGTAATCAAATCATTTCGAGGGAGCTTAATGCAGGTTTCTCCTACTAGGGTCATCATGCGCGCTTCCTAGATCTTATATGTTTTCCTGTATCCAAGAACGCAACTTATCAGCATAGAAAGAACGTTCATCTGGATCGGACTCAGAACCCTTTGACAGATATAGTTGATCATTCACATATCTAGGGTAAACATGGAGATGATAATGCCACACGTCTTGATTTCCTGCAGGCTCATTATGTTGCCGCGTAGAAATCCCATCACATCCATATGTACTTTTCATTGCAAATGCTGTAAGCTGAGCCGCGCGGTGAATTTCGGCAGCGTAATCCGCAGGGAGTTCAAAGATGTTCTCGAAATGTTGATTAGGAACAACCAGAACATGTCCTTTATTGTTTGGCCACCACTTTCTGGCTATAAATGCCGTTACCTTTTCATTTTGATAGATGATATCCCTTTGTTTTGTCCCTTGATTAGGTTGCTCGATACCCCAAATACGACAAAATGGACATTCGTATCCTTCGGGCTTATGTGAAAATAATGCTGTCATCTTTCTCATTCAACTCCTCATCTACCATTTCTCGGTAGTTCGATCACAAATATAAAACCTGAACTACTTGTATACGAGTTCAATTTTTTATATACCCGAAAAATGACATCTTTCCCTCTTCATTCTCGGCAATACGGTAAGGATGGATCTGGTCACAGTATCTGCGTGCAAACAATCCTTCGCCAACGGGATAAATTTCAATATGAAGATTACCGGCGAATCTCGTAAAATATAATTTTCCGTTAATCAATTCAACTTGGATCTTATCTTTCAAGTAAGTTCCGCAATACCCTCTAAGCTTGCTTTCCTCAATGGGAAACTCCTCATGTTTTATCGGATCCTCTACATTAACATGATGCAGAGTATCTGACAGATCATTGCCCAGTTTGTACTGATTAATAGACTCATTATTTGAAAGAATGATGATACATATATCTTCATCAAAATAATACTGAATATAGGTACTTATCCCAAGGTGATCTCCTCCATGGGAGTATCGATCGGTGCCATAAACATGATGATGTTCCAACCCATAGGAGTAGTTGTTTTTGTTCACGTTGAAAAATCGAGTGTATGTTTCCTTCGACAAGAGTTTCCCATCCCGCAAACAAACATACCATTTGTACAAATCTTCGCACGTTGAGATAATGGCGCCTGCGCCGATGCTAAATTTCTCGTTATAATACGGACATTTAATAATTTCACCAAAATCATATACATAGTTGTTTGCTCTGTTCTTAATCGTTTTGCATCCATCATCAACATCGCTACTCATCATATTCAGAGGTAGAAATATGTTATTTCGAATATATTCTTCATATTTCTCTCCAGAAACATGTTCAATAACCCAGGCAAGCAAATTATAATTTGAGTTATTGTAATCATACGCCGTCCCTGGTGGTTTAACAGGCTTCTTATCAACATACCGCCGGAAGAAATCGTTTCGTGAATAATCCGTTTTGTTGTATCCAGCAAAAAAATCATCTTCAAAATTATAAAAATTGTATAACCCAGAAGTATGCGACAGTAAATGATGTATCGTGATCGAATCGTCAATCTTCAAATCGTTAGGGAGATATAATCGTGCGGATTTATCGATGTCTAGCATGTGCTTTTCATGTAGAGTCATAATCGCAAAGGCAGTAAACTGTTTTGATATGGAAGCGGTGGAGAAGCGTGAATTCATATCGTTCTTCATTCCAAATTCAATATTGGCATAGCCGTATGAGTTTTCAAAAAGCACCTTGTCTTTTTGGATAACTTGAACAACTCCATAAAAATTCCATAAATCCATATATTTGTTGATATATGTTTCTACTTTCGAGTCTATTGCTTGCATCAGTTCTCACTCCTCTAAATCCACTTCTAACCCTCTAATGATAACACCCAAAGTTTAGTTAATCTATAATTTTACATTTATATAAAATTTCTGTTAACTTAATAGAAAACAGCCGATCGCATCGATCGACTGCCTTCTTATTTTTATTACCTATCGTTCCCCGTTGGCTTAAATAAACTACTAGATTGAGACTATTCAAAATAGAAAAATGGGAGCGATGAGCGTTTTGAATTCAACTATATTATCTAAAGCGATTATTTTGGTTACAGGAATGTCAGGTACAGGGAAATCTTCGGTTCTTGCTGAACTGGCTCGTAGGGGGCATCAAACGATAGACACTGATTACGACGGGTGGAGCGAACTATTAGAAGATTTAGGTCAAGTATGGCGTGAGGATCGCATAGATGCGCTAATTAATGAACATAACCTAGGTGCACTATTTATTTCTGGCACTGTATCAAATCAATGGAAGTTTTATCCGCGATTCAATGCAATCGTGCTGTTAAGTGCTCCACTGGAAGTAATCCTTGAACGTGTTGCTACTCGTAAGACGAATGATTACGGAAAAACTACTGAACAGCGTGAAGAAATAATAAATTACTTTAAAACAGTCGAGCCACTCCTACGTTCCGGAGCAACTTTTGAGATTGATACCAGGAAACCAATAGAACAAGTCGCTACTGAGCTTGAATTAATCATTACGCACCCTGGCATAGAGACTATTTAAGTTGACAACATCTACATAGAAATAGCCTCTAATGTCACAGATGCATCGTTACACCTGAAAAAGGGCAGCCAGTCATTATGATTGCCGTCTTTTCTTGTCTATTCAACTAACCTTTTCCGTTAACCAATATCCATTAGAAAAAAACCAGAAGCAACACCCCAACAATGAAACAATAATATGTAAAATAAATCAATTTTCCACTTTTCATAATTCCCATAAACCATTTCAATGCAAAGAAGGTCATAAATAGTGTTGTAATAAATGCAGCTAAGTATGGAATGGCTAAGTCTACTTTATTCGGTTCATTTAAAAAATCGGTTAAGCCTAATATTACTCCACCGATGCTGACAGGTATATATAACATAAATGAGAATCGCAGTGCAGTATCTTGTTTCATACCAACGGCAATTGCTGAAATAATCGTTGCACCTGAACGGCTAATCCCTGGTGTTAAGGCAACAGCCTGTCCTAAACCAACAAGGAATGCATCCTTGAAAGTGAGATCACCTTCACCTTTCATTCCCTTCATATTACGAACCAACCACAGTGCTCCCCCTGTGACAAAAAGCATTATCGCAATCGTGACCATATTAACATTTTCCGTTATATAATCATTTATCAAAAATCCTAGAACACCTGCTGGAATCGTACCAATGATTATAAAACATACAAAGCGAAAGTCATTTTTATAGCGATCGTTTCTCGTTTTCAAATAAAGAATAGAATTAAGGGTAAGTCTTACGATATCTTGTCTATAAAAATAAAGGATAGCAAGAAGCGAAGCTGTATTTGTTAATATTGCAAAGGTAAAACCTTGTTCACCCAATCCTAAAATTTCACTGGCGATCATTACATGACCACTAGAAGATACAGGTATCGGTTCCGTAAATCCTTGAGCGAGCCCTATAATGATCATTTTGAGTACGAAAATAATATCTATGTCTCCCATTTTACACCCCCTAATTCTTTTGCGTTCTTATATTGTAATATTATAGAAAACTCCGCTTGAAGGTGCCATTACTCAAACTTACAATTAACTTACATATTTGAAAGATAAAAATCATAATCAAATTTTATATTCTGTATTCAGCATTTTTGACTCCTTTCACGAGTAAAAGACACAATCCTAATCATATTTCCTTTTTCCAACTCAATTAAAGATGGGATTAGATCAAATTAATGAGTAGCATAAGGGCTATTTTCATTCAATCCAATGTCGAAGTATGAAATCTAAACTCGGTCTTGATACCATATACAAATAAGTTGAATCGGTTGTTTGAATATAAGCGGCACCGTCCCATTTTTTATCTATAGGAAAGAGAATGGAATTGAATTTAATTCTTTCTATTTTTTCATCGCCATCATTTATTTGTATGGATATGGGTTCATCATAGACATATTCTACAGCCCCTGATTTTCTCATCTCATTAACAACTTCTGCTTTTAATGGTGGATTGCCTCCTGACATCATATCTCCTTTTTCAAACACAATTATAGATTGGATCAGACCAAATGCTTGCGGTTGCTCTAACTTTGTCATCTGACTCTGTTTTTGATTATAGTAAAGATTAATTTTATCTGGAGTCCACTTCTCATTTTCACCATTCATCATCAAGTACCTACCAAGTATGAAACCTAAAGCAAGTGCAATGAGTAGCATAAGGGGGAAGAACTTATTGATTTTCATTCAGTAATTCACCTCTCTCCCAAACTTTCAACGAACCGTACTCGAAAGATAATTTAAGCCAAAAGCCGAGGATAAGATCCCCGGCTTTTTATATGAAGTAAGAGTTCAATACATCAATATTATTTAGATGTTGTGTATAAGCGGATGATTACTTTTCATATTGAGCTAACATTTTTCCATTAGCTTAACGACTCGTGTAATGATCGGAATTCATCTTCGAGAATAGCCATCGTGATCTTATCATGAAACTCTCCATCTAAATACAAGGTATCTCGATGCACCCATTCTCGTTTGAACCCTATCTTTTCGTACACATGGATCGCTTGGGGGTTAAAAGTGAAACTAGTTAAATCAATTCGATGCAAGTTTATACTATTAAATCCATACCGTAGCATTTGAATGATAGCTTCCTTACTATAGCCTTTTCTACGATGCTGAGTCCCTTGAATTCTGATTCAAATATTCGCACACCAGTTTATAGAATCTATTTTGTTTAACACGACCTCACCCAATAGCTTAAAGAAAAGCAACCAGTCTATTGATCGGTTGCTTACTTTTTCTTCTTGAACTATCGTTTTTCCGTTAGTTTAATCAGTCCAACGCCTGTTAACAAAAAGCTAAGCTACCGAAGCACATGCTCAGCTAATTAATGATTAATTATTATTCTGTCTTGCTTTAACGACTTTCGGTATTCGTTTCTCGTAAATTAATAATACATGTGAAATCAATTTTTCGCTCGGGATCTCGTTATCTTTCAAAATCGCATATATAAGGTTCAAGAAAGTTTTCGCTTCATTCCCTGTTAAACTTCCGATTGATTCCATGCTGTTATCATTCGGAAATTTTTCTTCTTTCGGCTCCATAGATATTCCTCCCTATCGAAGATTATTTATTCTCCCTACACGAAATTATATAGGCGTTCTTGACAAGCTAAGCCCTTTGAGTATAACGCTTTTAGTGATTGAATAGTTGCATTATCCTGCCGAGTAGCTTAAAGAAAAAGCAACCGGTCTATTGATCGGTTGCTTACATTTTCTTCTTGAACTATCGTTTTTTCGTTAGTTCAAATGAGTAGTTCATTTTTTTAATTGAGTAATTTTTCTTAGAATTACTACTGTACAGACAGATATAACACTAGCTAAGTATAAAAGAGCGTATGCTATAGCAGCATAATATGTCAGTTCAGCTTCAATACCGGATCTTGTAAGAACTAAAATAATGGCAAAGCCAATAACAAAAACGACAAAACCCAATAGAGCATTTTTAATAACTTCTTTCACAAATTCACCTCCTAGGTTTATACCAGTTCCCAGCTACCTATACTAACCCGAACAGCCTAATCGACTGTAATCTTATTTATCTAAAGTTTTACGTACGCTTATAGTCCAACGGATTTATGTAGAAGATCCCATCATCCGACAAACTTTTTCTTTAATTTATTTTCTAAGTGGCTCAGTAATTTTGAGATTTTTAATATAATTACCTCTTATAAAGTTATGGTAATACGTAATGAAGTAAGTTTGATTAGTCTCTACCAAACTATATGTAGATTCAGGCACAGATATTTTTTCTCGTTCGCCATTCCCACTAGTAATTGTGATATAGTTCTTGAATTTCCCAACTTCCTTACCTTCTACCTTTGTAATAGTAGTTATACTTGAGCTATAGAAAAACAAATAAAGTAAAAAAAATATTATAAAACATGTAAATAAAATTTTTTTCGCATCTCTCTGATAATGAACCTTTACTAATTTAAACATAAGCATCTCCTTTATTTTATTAAACTTTCTTTTGTAATTGTGAACTAATGAATTTTCCCTTCCAATTTTTACTTAATCGTAAATTCTAACATATCGTCTGTTTATAACTATAGGTTAAAATATGGAAATACGATTAAAATTGTAGGTTTCATTATTAATCCATGCAATGTGAATATGGGTCCTAAACTGTCCAGGAGCTTAAAGAAAAAGCAACCGGTCTATTGATCGGTTGCTTACTTTTTCTAATTAAACTATCGTTTTCTCATTAATTGAATAAGAACAGCTTTTACCATGCGGAGAGCTTTGTCCTTGTGTCATTTTCGTTGGTTATATACTTAACTTTCTCATATCTTTTTTCTACCGCGTTTTGATATATCAGGTT
>NZ_BOSJ01000017.1 GCF_018403285.1 Paenibacillus sp. J45TS6
CTTGCATGTATTAGGCACGCCGCCAGCGTTCGTCCTGAGCCAGGATCAAACTCTCCAATAAAGTTATTGAAAAGAGCGATAAGCTCATTTAGAAAATGCTGACGAGAACTTAAAGTTCTCTATTCAACTTGTTATGACCAACAAATTGAATTTGTATTAATTCACTCATAAGTTTTACTTACGTAAAACTTCTCGTTGTTCAGTTTTCAAAGATCAATCTCGCTAACAACTTTCGTCATCAGCAACTCTTATATAATATCATGTCTCAGGAAGCTTGTCAATAGTTTTTTTGATTTTGTTTTTCTTTCAATCTAGTAAACTATTACTCTTTATTCCCGCCTGTCGGTGACAGGACTTATAATATATCATGGATATTTCAATTACGCAACCCTTTTTTATAAAAAAAAAGAAAAGCGGAATAATTCCACTTTTCTCCTGAGGCTCTTATCGTTTAATCCATGGGTTTCTCCGTTCTTTACGTGCTCTACCTTGTCTTGATGCTTGACTATTATTGCTTGGTGCTTTATTCCGTTTATTCGATGATACTGCCGCTTTTTTCACTTTATTAGATTTACTAACAGCTTTGTTTTTCTGTATCGCCTTCTCTTCTTCTAATATAGGGAGCTGATTGAGTCCGTTTAAATCGACAAATGGTTCCTGTTGCAACTCAGCACCGTTTTGGCCACTAGTTTGGATCGTCTCTGCTTGGAAAGACGTCTGCTCATAATTATTCTGGTAATTAGGATTATAATAGGGCGGCTGAACTCCGTATTCAGTCGGTCTGAAGTAATTCGTGTACTGCGGGTTGTGACCGTAGGCTTGTGGATGTAGCATAGGCTGAGCATTTTGGGCTGTTGCCGCTTTCCAGTCCGCTTCTGCTTGCATATAACTATATGGTAATGGTTTAGCATGACCGCATCCGCAATCTCCTCCATATGAAGGAACATCAACAAGAGCATAATTTACAATGTAACCGCCATGTTCATAAGTGGTATGTGGTTGCTGACTTACCTCTCCACTTTTTCCTGACTGATAAGACGTATTCTGGACACTCTGCGGCTGCTGGGTATACGGCATTGGCTGAGGATAAGCTTGCTTTTTATCATTTACATATCCCATTGGTTGTTGATACGGGTTTTGGTATCCTTGGTATCCTGCATTCCCCCCGTACATTTCTTTATCATACGCTGGGTATTGATAAGGATTCATGTACTCGTTGTTGCAATCCTCTTTTTTAGAATAATACTCTTCCTTCTTAGGTTCGTACTCTGGTTTTTTCATTGGCGGTATTGGAACAGGCAGTGGTGTTGGTTTGATCATCTCTGGTTTAGGTACGGGTAGAGGCAGTGGCTTGGAAGGTGGAGGAGCTATTGGTTTCACTTCTGGTTTAGGAGCAGGTTCAATTGGTTTTTTAACTTCTTCTTTTGGTGGTTCTGGTTTTGGTTTCGGCTTTGTCATTTCCTCTTTTGGCGGAATCGGTTTTGGTTTAGTGATCTCCGCTTTCGGAGGCTTCGGCTTTGTTATTTCGGCTTTTGGCAGCACAGGCATTTCCGGCATCTCTGGAAGTTCTGGAAGTTGCGGATAATTGGGCATAGGAGCGGTATTCTTTTTCCCTGTATGCGCTTGGATGCCGGTTGCTGGTGGGGCCGGAGTCCCCTCTTGCAAAATTTCTGTTGTTGTAACTTTCGGTGTACTGCTAGATCCAGATGGAATAAACACAGTTTCTCCGACAATCAGTGCGTTTGGATTCTTTAACTGTGGATTTGAAGCAATCATATCTTGAAGCGAAACGCCCCAGGCTTTAGAAAGCTTCCATAATGAATCTCCTTGAACTACCTTGTGCTGATGCAGAATCGATCCACCCGGATGTGTCGTAACTGGGGCAGAAGGAATTTTCACCTTCATACCAATGGTCAGTTGATTGGGGTTTGCAATTTCCGGGTTCGCACTGATAATTTTCTCTAACGATACGTTATATTTCTTGGACAAGAAATAAAGGGTATCTCCTTCTTTTACGATGTGTATTCTCACAGGTTCATAACCTCCTTACAATCTTCAGGCATGACATTCGCCCTTTCTTTCGTTACTCTCATCCTATGCAGGACTTTTCACATTGACATCACTTCTCGCAAAAAAAACCTCATTCAGCAAAAATCCCTCTTGGGAGATCGTTGCTAAATGAGGTTTAACGCGGCTATATAACATAATTACACATTCTTCTGTTTTTAATGAGATGCAGAAAGTGGCTGCACCCCGAATTATTCTTCCCTGTATATGTAACAAGGGTAGGAGCCAAGTACACGCACTTGGCAACCGAGCGCCTCGATTTCCGCAAAAGCAGCTGGAAGTAATGCAGAATCTACTGATTCCAGTACATCAATATAAAAATGATAATTACCCAATCTTTTTTTCGTAGGTCTGGATTCGATCCGTGATAAATTTAATTTGCGCCAAGCAAATGCGGATAAGACCTGATGAAGCGCCCCTGCGAAATCCTCTGGAGAAGTAACTAAAATACTGGTTTTCATATGATCGGCTTCTCTATCCAACCGAATAGGATCATGCCCAATCAGCACAAACCGAGTATAGTTATTATCATGATCTGTAACCCGCTCAGCCATTAGATCAAGACCGTGCTTTTGCGCTGCAAGACGCGTAGCAATGGCCACCCAGCCTTTTCCAGGATTTCTCTTCACAATCTCCGCTGCTTCAGCCGTACTTCCGACGCTCTCAAGTTCTGCTTGAGGTGCATAGGTACGGATAAATTGCAGACATTGCGGGATTGCTACGGGATGAGACATGATTTTTTGAATACGTGTGAAGTCAATCTCATCTCTGTCATTCATAAACTCGGATTGATCCCCAATCAAATTCTGTATAGAAGGGTATACCCACTCACATTGCATGGGAATATCCACTTCATGTATCATCCAATCCATATGTAAACTTACAGAACCGTCTATTGTGTTCTCCACCGGGATAACACTGTAATTACTATTCCCCCGGTCTGTGGACCGAAATACATCAGAGATCAATTTGTAATGATATCCTTCATAGGGCTCGTCCCCAAACAAAAAATCGAGCGCTTCATGGGATACTGTGCCTTCTGGCAATAATGCAACTCGTTTCATGCTTTAACTTCCCCTTTTAACATGTCCAAAAATGAGTCCGTGTGCATTTTTGTTATTATTTGCACACCGTTTTGATCCGGTTGGAGCCATAGTGTATCTGCCTCAAGACCATGAGAATTCATCGTTTGCAGCATATAGTTCTCGAGTTCGTGCTTCCGAGCTTCCTCCTTATGCACAAGAGCAAGCACCGTAGGTCCTGCTCCACTAAGCGATGCTCCAAGTGCACCTCTAAGAGGGGCTTGTTCCAAAATTTCTGCCATTCCAGGCACAAGTTCTGCACGATAAGGCTGATGAATCCTATCCCTCATTGCAGAAGCGAGCAAATCATAGCGCCCAGCAGCCACTGCTCCAACTAAAAGAGAAGATCTGCTAATGTTATAGACCGCATCCTGAAGGGAAAGAACTTTGGGTAATGCTTCACGCGCTTTGGTTGTTGATAGCTGAAAACGCGGAATCACTGCTAGAATTTCTAATTCTTTTGGAGGATCAATCTTCACATAATGAGCATTGTCCCCATCCCAAGCTGTAGCAACAAAACCACCGAATAGCGAGGCACCGACATTGTCGGGATGTTTCTCTATTTGCGTAGCTAACGTAAATAACCGATCCTTTGATAAAGGAGAGCCAATAAGTTCATTTGCAGCTACAAGGGCGCCGATAATAGCAGAAGCACTGCTTCCAAGCCCGCGTGTAAGCGGGACCTCAGAATACATAGATATAGAAAGTTCCGGAATTTCTACTCCTGCTTCTTCAAATACACGCTGTGCTACTTTATATATTAGGTTTGATTTATCCGTCGGAATTCCGTCCAGGTGTTCACCATGCAAAGCGATACAAGTCTCTTCCGCTTGCTGCATCTCTATATAGGAATACAAGGTGAGTGCCATTCCCAAAGAATCAAAGCCTGGGCCAAGATTCGCTGTGCTGGCCGGGACCTTCACTCTTACGATGTTGTTCATAACTAGTAATTCCCCTTCCAAGTCATCCATTAATGAGTTCAGCCTTCTACGCGGTACACGCTTTTTACTTTACGAATTACATCAAGCGATTCAAAATGCTTTTGTACTTTCTCCATATTGGCTTTACTTGCATCATGTGTCACGATAATAATCTCTGCATCCGGATTAAGTTCATTTGGCTGTTGTACGACCGATGCAAGACTCACGTTATATTCCGCAAATATTTGAGTGATCTGAGCGAGAACGCCTGCCTTATCGTCCACATGAAGCAAAATGAAATATTTATACTTAATTTCTTCATCGCTAATCAGTCTCTTCTCTTTGTAAGGAGCAATTGCTTTCAGTCCGCTGACACCAAGCCTCATGTTACGGATAATCGACACGAGGTCAGCTACAACAGAAGTAGCTGTAGGCATTTCTCCTGCTCCTGCTCCGTAAAACATGGTCTCTCCAACAGCTTCTCCATGCACATAAACGGCATTGAACACTCCATTGACTGAAGCAATCGGATGCTGTTTCTTCACCATAGTCGGTTGAACACTAATCGCGATTTGGTCGTCTTGACGCTCTGCAATACCAAGCAGCTTCATTTCATAACCAAGACGCCGTGCATAACTGATATCCTCTTTTGTAACAGAAGAAATTCCGCAGACAGATACGTCGCGAAGTTCCACATTCGTATGGAACCCTAGTGTAGCCAGAATCGCCATCTTGCGTGCTGCATCAAGACCTTCTACATCAGAAGTTGGATCTGCTTCTGCATATCCAAGGTCCTGTGCTTCTTTTAATACTTCCTCATAAGAAACGCCTTCTTGGCTCATTTTTGTCAAAATATAATTGGTTGTTCCATTCACTATTCCCATAATTTTAGTAATACGATCAGAGGAGAATCCTTCAATTAACGTACGAATGATTGGTATTCCGCCAGCCACACTAGCCTCATAATATACGTCGCAACGTTTTTCTGCTGCTTTGGCTAAGATTTCCGAACCATAAAGTGCCATAAGATCTTTATTAGCGGTTACAATATGCTTTCCTCGCTCAAGGGCTTCTAAAATATATTCTTTAGTCTGATCCACTCCGCCCATGACTTCCACTATGACGTCAATATCCGGATGACGAATCACTTCCCAGGGATCTTCTGTTAATTTATCGGAATCTACATTGATATTACGGGCTTTTTCTGTATTTTTAACAGAAATCTTCTCGATCACAATCGGTGAACCAACCTGACTGCTAAGATCCTCCTGATTCCCTTCCACGATGCGAACCACACCAGTTCCTACAGTCCCTAAACCAAGCAAACCTACTTTAATTGGTTTCATATCATTCATCCCCTAATGTACGATTTAGTGTTTCTCTTCTAACCCTGGCCGATTAGTCTTGTACGTTTCACTCCATGCAAATTTTCAAGTTGGTCCAACATTTCGCCGATTTCTTCAGTTACATGTGAGATTTCCACAGAGATTACGACGTTCGCCCTTCCTTGAAGCGGAAGACTTTGATGTATCGTAAGTACATTTCCCCCACATGCTGCCACTAAAGACAGTACTTGAGAAAGCATACCTGATTCATGCTCCAAGTCAATAGAAATGGTGACAATCCTTTCTTTCTCTAGCTGATTAACGAGATGAATTCCATCCTTATATTTGTAAAATGCACTCCGGCTAAGACCTACCCGCTCGGCTGCCTCATGCACTGTTTTCACTTCACCTGTCGCAAGCAGCTGCTTCACTTGCATGGTCTTTACGACAGCTTCTGGTAAAATATCTTCCCTAACTAAGTAGTAACGCTCTTTCAAAACGTCCTCTCCTCAAAGACTATTGTATTCACATAGTGGACATTATATAGGATAGTAACGAAAAGGGCAATAGACAGATGGAATGAAGATTGTAAAAAAAGCGGATACCCTTTAAAAGGATACCCGCTTTATTATGTCTTTCTAGCGTTGGTTAAAAGTAACTGCTGCTCTCAACAAACTCAAATTCAAAATCAGAAATACGAACAATCGTACCATCTTTCGCACCACGTTTGCGAAGCTCGTCATCTACTCCCATGTAACGGAGAGTACGAGCCAACTTCATAATGGCCTCATGTGAATTCAACTGCATTCGTTTCATCATACGTTCAATTTTAGCACTGTGTACAACAAACATCTCATTTTCACGGACAATGGTAAACCCTTCATCTTCCGCTTTTTCAAGTTTGTAGACTTTACGCTCATTCACCTCAGCAACTTCTTCCACAACCATTTCTTCTGGAATAGAATCCAAAAGATCCGCTGCTTTATAGAGAAGTTCTTTGATTCCTTGTCTTGTTAAGGATGAGATCGGTAAGATCTCTATCTCTGGACGAACTTCTTTGACTTTCTTCGTAAAGGCAGCAAGGTTCTCTTCCGATTCAGGCATGTCCATCTTGTTAGCCGCGACAATTTGCGGTCTCGACATCAGTTTTTCATTATATTGACGCAGCTCATCATTAATTTTGACCCAATCTTCAAAAGGATCTCTTCCTTCGGAACCACTCATATCCACGACATGAATAATGACGCGAGTTCGCTCGACATGTCTTAAAAATTCGTGACCCAAGCCGACTCCTTCACTCGCTCCTTCAATTAGACCAGGCAAATCTGCCATAACGAAGCTACGTCCTTCTCCTACTTCAACCACACCTAAATTCGGTGTAATTGTTGTAAAATGATATGCTCCGATTTTGGGTTTTGCTCCAGAAACGACGGATAGCAGAGTGGATTTGCCGACACTTGGAAATCCTACCAGCCCTACATCTGCCATTACTTTCATCTCTAGAACAATATAACGCTCCTCGCCCTCTTCACCATTCTCCGCAAGTTCTGGAGCCGGATTCTTAGGCGTTGCAAAACGGATATTCCCCCGTCCTCCGCGGCCCCCGCGAGCAATCACGACTTGCTGACCATGACGCGTCAGGTCTGCGAGTATTTCCCCGGTATCTTCATCCGTCACAACCGTACCTGGAGGAATTCGAACAATCATATCTTCTGCATTGGCACCGTGCTGACTTTTGTTACGGCCTTTTTCTCCGCGTTTTGCTTTGAAATGACGCTGATAACGAAAGTCCATGAGTGTTCTAAGACCTTCATCAACCCGGAAAATAACACTGCCGCCTCTTCCTCCATCGCCGCCTGCAGGTCCGCCCTCTGGTACATACTTCTCACGTCTAAAAGAGACAAGACCGTCTCCTCCATCGCCGCCTTTTACATATATCTTCGCTTTATCTACAAACATAACTGCTCCTTCCTCATATACCGCAAGTCACACGAAACTGAAATAATGCATGCTCTTCCGTTGTCTGTTCCGCTTTGACTTTTACTTTAATACCTTGCTTTATAGTAAACAAATTACTCCACGCTTCGGTCTCAGGCGATACCTTCTCTCCTTCGAAACGCACGATGATATCACCTTGATCCTGATGAAAAAGTATCATCAGCTTGCGGATCTCTCCCCAAGACGATCGGCTACTGAATTGATAAGCTCTGACCGTATCTGCAATCGCCCCTGTCAATATCTCACCGTCCTCGGGAGAAATCAAGGTGTCCAGTCGCAAGCCTTCTTCAACTTCAATATGAAGCTCTAGGGAGCTGCCACTCGTTCTGTACGATTGCAAATAAAAAACAAGAGAAGATATGCCGAGCTTGGAGATTTTACTTTCTTCCGTAGTTCTCTCTTTTATTCTTTCCACAACTTGTATCGATTTATCAGCTTTACCTAAACGAATATATCCATACAATACTTGCAGATCATTCATCCAGTCATGTCTGTGATGGTTTAATGTTGCTATGGCAGCATTCTCCATCCTCTGTGTAATATGCCTGCGCTGTTCCTCTAGTTGTTTGTCCATCCTTTTACAAATGAATACAAAGACGCCAATGATCCATATGCTAAGCAACAAACACGAAATCAAACTCTTCGAGATGATTACCACTACTAACGGAATTAGAATTGAGGTTAAGGCCGCATAGGGAACTTTTTTCCAGGAATTCATAACTTCTCCCCGTTCATCAAATCTTGTTAGCCTTGATCTTCAGGCTATACAGGCAGTATATCACACACAATGTTATCAGACAGTTACACGGTATAAAAAAAGCCTTCGGCAAACATGCCGAAGGCTCCTTAGGCTTAAATGCCTTATTACGCTTCTACTGCAGCTGCTACAGGAGCAACATCAACAGGGTAGACGCTCACTTTTTTGCGATCGCGGCCCAAACGTTCAAATTTAACAACGCCTTCCACTTTCGCAAACAAAGTATCATCTTTACCGATACCTACGTTCGTACCTGGATGAATTTTCGTTCCACGTTGACGAACAAGGATGCTACCACCACTAACTGTCTGACCGTCTGCACGTTTAACACCAAGACGTTTAGACTGGGAATCACGACCGTTCTTTGTGGAACCTACCCCTTTTTTGGATGCGAATAACTGAAGATCCAATTTTAACATTGTAGTCTACCTCCTTCTTTAGTTATTGTGCTGCTTTATCTGAATATACTCACCGTATGAATCGACAATCGAATTCAGCATTACCACAAGTGATTCAAGCAGCAGCTGTACCTGAGGATAGATATTGTCTTGAATTCCGGAAGGAAGATAAGCACTTAGAAAACCATGCTCCATTTCCGCATCAAGTTGAACACCTGTAAGGGCCTCAATTGAATTCACGGCACCCACGGTTACGGCAGATACACCCGCACATACAATATCTTCACCGGCTTTTGCATAATTCGCATGGCCCTTCACTGAAAAACCACGAATACTGCCATCACTAAGACGAAAAATGTGTACAGTAATCACTGTTCCACCTTCTTACGCTTGGATTTTGCCGATTGTTACTTTAGTGTAAGGTTGACGATGACCTTGTTTTACACGGTAGTTCTTTTTAGGTTTGTATTTGTAGATAACAACCTTTTGACCTTTGCCATGTTTTTCAACAGTCGCTGTTACAGTTGCGCCGGCTACTACCGGTGTACCTGCAGTCAAACCATTTTCACTGGAAACAGCCAAAACACGGTCAAACGTTACAGTTTCACCATCAGCTGCGTTCAATTTCTCGATGAAAAGAACATCGCCTTCTTGAACTTTGTATTGTTTACCACCAGTTTCAATAATTGCGTACATTTGCTTGCACCTCCTCATGTCTCAGACTCGCCTAATCCAGGTGACTGCACGTCCATACGGAGTGTAGTACTTCAACCTGATCGGAGCGGTTGCAGCATGTGCAGCAATGAATACTAAACACATACTTTGTGATTGTAACAGATTCAATTAGAAAAATCAATAATTTCTCTAAACCTTCTAGTCGATAAAAAGTGTGCTTTCTTCTCTTACTTTTTTGCGTGTTAACTCAAGTAAACCAAGTCTTGTCCATCCGATGACTACGGATTTTGTTCGATCTTTCTTAATTTCTACCTCAAGTGTCTGTAAGACACTACTACGGTTTTCTTCCTTCTCCATATCAATAAAATCAATAATAATAATTCCACCGATATCCCGAAGACGAATAAGCCTAGCGATCTCCACTGCGGCTTGGAGGTTCGTTGCGGTTACCGTCTCCTCAAGATTTCGTCCACCAATATACTTTCCTGTATTGACATCAATTACGGTGAGAGCTTCCGTATGATCGATAACCACATACCCTCCACCGCCCAGCCAAACTTTCCGCTTAAAATCTTTCTCAAGCTGTTCTTGGACTCCGTAAGCGTCAAACACAGTTTGATTCCCGTGATAGACATGAATTTTCGGAATTTCACTATACACCATTTCCAAAAAATATGCTGCAGCCTCTTTAGCTCTCTGCTCATCGTCGATGACAAATTCATCGCCGCCTTCTGTATAGCTGTCACGTATAAATCGCTGCACAATACTTAAGTCCCGATGGAGCAAACGCGGAGCGTTACTCGTCTCTGCTTTGAACTGAATTCTTTCCCATTGTTTACGGAGCTGAATCAAATCGCCATCAATGGATTCTAAACTTTCCGATTCCGATACGGTGCGAATGATCATGCCCTCTTTCTCTGTTCTGCACTTTTCACTCATTGTCTTTAACCGGTTTCGTTCACTTTCTTTTGCAATTCTTTTGGAAACAGCGACGTATCCAGCGAGCGGCATGTATACAATATAGCGTCCAGGGAGTGCGTAATGTGTCGTTACCCTTGGCCCCTTACCTCCTACGGGTTCTTTGAAGACCTGCACGATGATCTCCTGACCAACGTGAAGCAGTTCCGTAATCGAAGGTTTTACCTCGGGCTGCTTATCCAAATGCGGGTGCAATACATCATCAATGTATAAAAAGGCGTTTTTTTTCTGGCCAATATCCACAAAGGCAGCTTGCATACCTGGTAATACATTGACGACCCGTCCTTTAAAAAAAGAACCGAGTAATCCACGTTCCCCTGTCCGTTCTGCTGCGTACTCAACTACCTTGCCTCTCTCCAAAAGTGCCATTTGCGTTATGTTCGGTTGGCAGTGTACAATCATTTGTTTCATGGCTTCACCTCTAGAGACTTTTAAAAAAAGAAAATAATAGTAATTGCGCGCTCACTTATTTTGTGAATTACCCCTTTTTCTTGAAATATGACTCAATAATGCGCTGTTCCGGCAGAACACCTATGATTTTGCCCCTAGCATTCATGACATAGATCATATGATATTTCTCTCTCTTAAATAAACGCAAGATTGTATCTAAAGGTTTCGCAGGTATTGAAATTATTGGCTGTGCAAGACTAGCAGATGATAGATGATAAGCAAACAACTTATCCCTATTAACTAAAAATCGCATAAATCGGTAAGGTATGTTGCGGTAATCTTCGATCCCCGAATATAGTAAAAAACATCCCATAAGCAGAATGTTTAACTCTATTTTCCCTGACTCCTTCATTAAGAATGGAGACAACGAGATGATAATCATGACGACACTAGCTACAATGCTGAGCCTGTAAGTAACAATCAGTGTTTTGTAATAAGGAAGAAATAAGCTGATCAAAGCTTGAGCGATTTTCCCTCCATCGAGCGGAAGAATAGGTAGAAGATTAAACAAGGCAATGATTGCATTTGCCTGAATAAAATAAATCAAAAACTCCCCATCCCACCAGTGTAAGCTGAGCATTCCTGCTGCTGCTCCCATCATAATTACATTCTGAAGAGGTCCGGCTAGTGAAATGAGGATTTCTTTTGCCGCCGTCAAATCACCTCTGTCCTCAATGACAGCAACGCCGCCAAACGGAAGTATTTGAATAGACCTTACCTGAATACCGAGAAGTGCTGCTGCTGATGCATGTCCTAATTCATGAATAAACACAATCACAAATAAAGTGATGAGTTCAATAAACTGTCCCGTGGCAACGGACAGCATCATTAGGAGAACGAATACCGGATGCATGGACAGCTGAACACCCATCACATTAATCAAATGATATCACTTCCGTCGGATCAATATAGGTGTCTCCTTCTTTAAGTGCAAAATAGAAAGTTTGATCCTGTTCCGAAGTACTTGCCGGGATTTGACCTATGAGATCTCCCTCTTCAACCCAAGAACCGACGGTTAACTTGGTTTCTTCCAGACGACCATAGATACCAGTAAGTGTCGCTGTGTGCTGAATGACTACCGTAGTTCCCACCTCGGGACTGCTACTCACTTCAAGGACCCGTCCTGCATCCATACTTTGTACTTGCTGAATTCCTCCCCCATTCGAATCGGGAACAATCTCAATCCCTTTCATCGTAATCGCAAACGGCTGCGCAATGGTCCCCTGTATCGGGGTCATATATTTGCGCGAGGCGGAAACTTTCAGCGGGGATGGATCATCATTTTGAAAGATTGGAAGAAAAGAAGGAGCCCCGCCAAAATGATCTGTATACCACACAGCAGCAGAAGAAAAATCCATCTCTCGATGGAGACTGTCAGCAATAAACAGTTTGGCTGGCTGTAGAAAAGAAACATCCCACTTGAATGCCCCCATGACTGCCCCAAACAATATCACACTGACTGCAAGCCTTTTTACAAACCCTCTCCTAAATCGACCAGGACGGACAGGAGGAGTTTCTTCAGGAAGTTCTCCCCAGCCTCGGTATCCCTGTTTCCATAGAACTTCCGGGTCCCGCTCTTCCTCTGCTTGATCTGTTCGCTCATATGGGTAAAGCCGATCGGTCGGCTGTTCTATAGGCTGCTGTTTCTGCTGCAATCCTTGCCCTGTTAATTCTAACCCCAGCAAATTCTTTTCCAGATGGCTTGTCTCGGATTCAAGAAGCTCCCTAATGCGTTCTTTTCTTCGTTCTTTTATATTTTGTTTGATATCCATACTCAGTCCTCCTAGTGAGGTATACTTCCACTATTTGATTTTATGAGCAGGAACAGATGAATATGAACAAGCCTTCTTTTTATATCAAAAAAAGGCACTGGAGCTTATAAGCTCCAATGCCTCTTAATCATTCGCTAACCTAGCTTTTATTCCATTTATTTCAGTGCCGACAAAAATACGAGAACGATCAAAAATAGACCAATCCCGTAAATACAGCACGATATTTAAGTACTCACGAAGATGAACAACATCAGAAGAAACATTTAAACATAAGTTCAGCTGTTTCATTTGTGCAGATACATTAAATTAACCCATCCCAAAAAATTTCTTGAAGCGTGTAAACACACCTTTTTTCTGTTCAAGCAACATAAGCGGGACCGTATCACCAAGAATACGTCTTGCTATATTACGATACGCCATAGCCGCCTGCGAATCAGGATTCATAACCGTTGGTTCACCTGAGTTAGCTGCTCTAATCACAAGCTCATCATCAGGAACAATTCCAATAAGGTCAATGTTTAACACTTGAAGAATACTATCAATATCTAGCATATCGCCTGATTTGACCATATTATTACGAATTCGATTGACCACGAGTTTAGGAGATTTCACATGCGAACTTTCAAGCAGTCCGATAACCCTATCCGCATCACGTACAGCCGCATTCTCCGGAGTGGTTACTACAATCGCCTGATCTGCTCCTGCAATCGCATTTTTGAATCCTTGCTCAATTCCAGCCGGGCAATCGATAATGACATATTCAAAATCTTTTTTCAGTTCTAACACGATATCTTTTACCTGATCGGGGGATATCGAATTTTTATCTTTGGTCTGTGCAGCAGGAAGCATATATAGTTCATCAAAGCGCTTGTCTTTGACTAAAGCTTGACCTAATCTACACCGGCCCTCAGCCACATCTACCAGATCATATATAATCCGATTTTCAAGGCCCATAACAACATCTAGGTTGCGAAGTCCGATATCTGTATCTACCAGACATACCTTCTTGCCGAGTAAGGCAAGTGCGGTGCCTATGTTGGCGGAAGTCGTTGTTTTTCCAACGCCGCCTTTCCCTGAAGTGACAACAATCGCCTCTCCCATGTATGCTACACCCCTTTAAACGCGTTAAAATCACGGTGCAAACGAACGATATTACTCGTCTTGTCGATCTGCATTTGTCCGTTCTGCAAGTAAGCAAACTCCATTCCCGCTTCACGCTTCTCCCATTCGTCCGGAGGACGGCTGATAACCTCTGCAATTCGCAGTTGAGTCGGAGCAAAATGTGCCGCGCTAATGATCGCTTCTTCATCACCGGTGCTTCCAGCATGAGCCATCCCGCGCAGCGCACCCATAATAAATATGTGACCCGTACAGCTGACTGTCCCGCCTGGATTTACGTCTCCAAGTAATAGAAGGTTACCCTCATGATGTAAAACTTGACCAGACCGAATAATTCCGGTGATGGTCGTGATCGCTTTCGCATCGTTAGGGTCATTCTTAGCATCCGGAGACTCAATGGAACGAATCAGTAGATTACCTTTCTTTTTCAAAATTTGAAGAATGGCATCTTTCTGATCTTCAGTTACGACACGCGAACCTAATTTGACATCGACATGAATAATGGGACCAGACAATATATTTTGATGGCTGTGTTCCAGTTTATATCGCAATTCACTCAGTAGCTCTTCTAAATCACACTCGTCATCCATCAGAAAAACCAGGCCATCCTTGATGCCTTTAATCATCACATGATTCGATTTTACTGTCATAAGCCTGTCCCTCCCATCTCAAACATTCGTGCCGAAGCGCAGCAGTTCCTTCTTTTCCCTGCAAAATGCAAAAACATTACGTCTTATCTTTACTTAGTGATCTATGTCGAGATAGCTTATCCAGCTGTTTACGCAAAGGTACATAGATAATAAGAGCAAATATAAAATGAATAAATACCGTAGGTATCATGTATTCTACAAGCGCCCAGTCATAGGAAACATGATTAAGCTGAAAGAGTTTGTATATAAAGAACAAAATCGTATCGAACAATAAACTACCTAAAATGACAACCATCATCATAACAGGCATCGTCGTTCGCTGAGACTTAAAAATAAGACCAAGTAAATACGCGGCCAGTCCCATGGAAAAAGAATACGGTCCAATCATGTGTCCATAAAAAACAACGTCATGCAGCAACCCGAAAATAATACCAAGGACTAGTGCCGTATGCCTGTGATAGTAAACCGTCACAAACAAGATCGCAATATACACTAAGTTATAACCGATCCGAGGCAGCAATGCATCCGGAATAATCCATGGCATGACCGAACCTTCCAGCACAAAGAGGAAGAACAACAGAATGATGAGTACCTGCTTCCGGCCTGCCATTATGGAGTAACCTCCGGAGGAATGACAACAAATACTTCCTTCCAGTCAGTGAAGTTTGCTGCAGGCTTAATATAGGCGACTTGTGCCAGCCCATATTCACTTACTTCTATATCCATAACTTCACCAATAATCATATATTTCGGGAAACCTTCAATGATTCCAGAAGACATAATAATATCTTCCTTTTCAATGTTAGAACTTTCCGAAATTTTCGTCATTTGCAGGTATCCTGTTTTCGGATCATATTTTTCAATCATACCAAATGTATTATTCTCTTTGCCTACGACGGTAGCTGCAATCGCATTTGCATCACTTGAGCTTGGGTCGAGTGCTGTAAGAAGAGTAACGGTCGCAGTAAAGTTACTTACATGACTAATTGTACCTACGAGTCCATCAAGGGAGGTTACTGCCATTCCTTCTTTAATTCCTGCGTTCTCACCGATGTCAATGTTCAGTACTCGGTTGTTAGGATCCGAATTTACACTGATGACTTGTGCAGTCCGAAGTGTATAGTTATGTCTATTCTTCTGTTCTTCAGTGAACTTCAAATCTTCCTGAAGCCTTTGATTCGTCTCGGCGAGATTACCATATCTAACAGAATCCTGTTTATACTGCGCCACTTTTGTTTTCAATATTTCGTTTTCTTCCTGAAGTCTCTTCAGGTTGGCTATATCTTCAAAAAATCCGGAAATATAAGAGGCAGGTTTATAAAAAACTTGCTGAACAAATCCAACCATATCTTTGGTGAATTTCTCAGGCAAGGAAAGTCCTGCTCTTGACCCCACAGTGAAACCCATTAGAGCTATAAAAATAATGATACCAACAAGTAAAATAAACAATCTTTTGTTGCCAAGCCATTTAAACAGTTATAACACCCTCTTACATCCCTATTTCGTTATCATGTCTACTACTTAAAAAGGGAAAGCAAGTGTAGCGAGGCCAAAGGCCTGTTCTCTACTTTCTTGCGATCCCAACAGTAGCATCAACATAAAAAATGAATGGTGCATGATGCCATATTGCACCAACACCTACGGCCATACCGGCTCAGCTCGCGGCGGATGCAGCCAGCGGGCTGAAAGTATAAACTATCGCGGCTTAGCGTTTACTTCTTGATTTGAATAAATGAATATTGTCCAGCGCTTTACCTGTACCAATCGCTACACAATCCAGAGGATTCTCAGCTACAATAACAGGCATGCCTGTTTCACCAGCAAGAAGCTTGTCCAGATTACGAAGAAGCGCACCTCCACCTGTTAGAACAATACCGCGATCCATAATATCGGCTGCGAGTTCTGGTGGACATTTTTCAAGTGTAACTTTCACAGCTTCTACAATAGAGCCCACTGTGTCTGCCAAAGCTTCGCTAATTTCATCAGATGTAATGGTAATCGTCTTAGGCAGTCCTGTGACAAGGTCACGACCACGAATCTCCATTGTCTCTACTTCATCCAGTGGAAGAGCTGAACCAACTTCCATTTTGAGCTGTTCTGATGTACGTTCACCAATCATCAGGTTATACTGACGCTTAATGTATTGAATGATAGACTCATCCATCTCATCCCCTGCAACACGTACAGAACGGCTTGTAACAATACCTCCAAGAGAGATAACTGCAACTTCCGTAGTACCTCCACCGATATCAACAACCATGCTGCCTGTCGGCTCCCATACCGGGAGATCAGCACCAATCGCAGCTGCGAATGGCTCTTCAATGGTGTAAGCTTCACGTGCACCTGCTTGTTTTGTTGCATCTTCTACAGCGCGTTGTTCAACAGCAGTAATACCGGAAGGTACACATACCATTACATTCGGATGACGATGGAAGAAAGAACGCTGTTTTTGTGCTTGGCGAATAAAGTATTTAATCATTGTAGCTGTTGTATCAAAATCAGCAATAACGCCATCTTTCATCGGTCTAATCGCACGGATATTCCCTGGTGTACGACCAATCATCTTTTTGGCAGATTCTCCGACTGCCTCAATGACTTGTGTATCTGTACGTATAGCTACTACGGATGGTTCTCTTACGACAATTCCTTTTCCGCGGACATAAACGAGCGTATTCGCCGTTCCCAAGTCAATTCCCAAATCTTTTGTAAAGCCACCTAACATGCTGTAATCTCCCTTTCTTTTCCCTGCATTATTAACGTTGCTTGTTTCATGAGCAACTGCAACTTTATGATCCGATTCAATAAATAGCTAGATCAGAACACAAGGTATGTATTCTGTTATTCCGCTTATAAACCGTTAACGTACCACATTATATTATATGAACCCTTGTTCCTTCAAACTTACAAATTTTCCATCACCGATCACGACGTGATCCAAAACCTCAATTCCTACAATATCTCCTGCCTCAAGAAGACGCTTTGTGAGCTTTATATCTTCCGGACTTGGAGTAGGATCTCCGCTGGGATGGTTATGTGCACAAATCAGAGATGCGCTGCTGCATTTGATCGCTGCACGAAATACTTCTCTTGGATGAACAATAGCAGCATTGAGACTGCCCATCGAGAGTGTCTCCTGAGCTATAACATGGTTTTTGGTGTTCAGAAACAGACATACAAAATGCTCTTTCTGCAAATACCGAAGCTGTTCCATCAATAAATCCGCTGCATCTCTAGGACTTCGTATTGTAGGACTACTAGGCAACTTTGACTGAGACAGTCTTTGTCCTAGTTCAATTCCCGCCTTGAGCTGAACCGCTTTGGCAGGACCCACGCCTTTAATTTGTACCAGTTCCTCGATACTAAAATCAACAAGACTGCGAAGACTGCCTGCCTCACTCAGAATTCGCTGAGCAACATGTATAGCAGATTCCTGCCTCGTTCCTGTCCTTAGTAAAATAGCTAATAGTTCCGCATGACTCAGTGCACCCGCCCCATGATGAAGCATGCGTTCTCTCGGGCGCTGTTCTTGGGGGATGTCGCGCAACATGTATCCTGGCGAACTCACCTTTTCCCTCTTTTCAAAAACAAACCTAGAACTTTCCCATCATTTGAATCTATAAGATCTAATTGAATCTAAAAAAACATCTAATTTTACGTTTCATCTATGGCAAGCACATGCATACCAAGCTCCGCAAGCTGTTCGCTTAGCAAGGACAATGGCAAACCTACAACGTTAAAATAACAACCTTCAATTGATTCAACCAGAACGGAACCAATGCCTTGAATTGCATAGGATCCTGCCTTATCGAATGGTTCTTTGGTTGCAATGTAGGCACGTATTCCTTCATCCGTTTGTGCTTTCATCTTCACTTTAGTCTTACGATGGTCTACGATGATCCGCCCTGTATCTCCCGATATGCAGGCCACTCCGGAGTACACCTCATGAGTACGATTCTGCAGCATACCTAGCATTCGAAAAGCGTCTTCCTCATCCTTCGGTTTGCCAAGTATCATTCCGTCCATTACGACAATGGTGTCGCTCCCAACGACTATTGCACCCTCCATACTGGATTCGTAGGAATCATAGACCGCCTTTGCCTTTCGAAGCGCTAATTCTTCAACGACTTGTTCAGGTGTGTAGTCTGCTGGTGTGTCCTCATCTGCATGACTTGGAACAACTTCAAATGGTAATCTAAGTGAAGCAATAAGTTCGCGTCGACGTGGAGATGTTGAGGCTAGAATGATTCGATGGTTCTGCTGCTTTTTCAAAGGGATAACTCCTTACTTCACCGATAATGCGATAAGCATCTCTGTTTTAATCGTTTTCTGTACTGACTTAAAACTGCTAAGGTATGATCAAAGTGAACATACTGCTTACAATTTGCGATAGAGCCAAATTGCTGACACCATACCCAGCAGACTAAGCAGGCTCATTTTCAATTGAATGTTTAGGTTATAACTAATGATGTCGAAATTTGCTTTTGGCGACCAACTGATTGTCGTCGTATTCGTTAGAATAGAAAGAGCCTTGAATTGCTCTAGACCCTTGGCTATGAAGGCTCCTATTAGCCAACCCAAGAGCAGAAACAGTAACAACATGCCGAAATTTTTTTTCATTGTACTCTTCCCTCGCCATATTTTGACACCTTCATTATTATACGGGAAGCAACGCGTAAGTACAAATACAAATCCGGCCTGGGGAAGTATTTCCATTTCCCGGCCGGACCAAAGGGTCACCTTATGTTTGTTTCATTACCTCTAGCAGCTGTTTTTCTTGAAGGATATAATCCATTACAGCAGACTGTACCTTCCACATATGCTCTTTATTAGGATTTTTATTATATTCGGATAATGCACTGATGGCAGTGCTCATTGAGGACTCCATCTTCCGTTCTATCTGCTTTCCGTTCTCAGAGAGACCTGCATGAATTGCTCCAACACTGCTCGTAAATCGATGATGTGCATCTGAGATTTCACTTAATTTGTCCTTTGGTACGGCGGTTTGAACTTGCTCGCTAATATGAGTAATCGATAAAGAAGCAAGCATGTCAGTAAGCGCTCTGCTATTTTCGAAAAAAGGACTAATCTCATCTGCATTCCCTATGAATACAACATCTGAAACGGCAGGCAAAGAGATTTCTCTTACGTATAGCTCTACTCCTTCTGTCTTCAGCTGATTACTTATTAGTTTTGCTTCCTCTCGATCGGAAGATACTCCTGCATATACTCTTGCTTCATCCATGGGGTCACTCCCTGCTGCAATCCCTGCCTGGGTGAGCTCTTTCTTCGCCTGACTTGCACCTTCTGCCATGCTAAACACACCATACTGAAGCATAAAATAAGTCGCTCCTGGGATGGATACCGCAGTGCTAGCAATATTGGGAGTTTCCGTTCCCAACGTTTGTGTCTGTGGATCCTCTGTGGGAGAAACAAGGTCAGTCCCTACCGCCGTTCCCGTTACCGTCTTTGGAGCTGTACTGCCAGAATCGAGCATGGACATAGCTACAAATCCAAATAAAACGCCCGTCATTACCGCGGCAGTTACCGAACCAAATACTTTCCATCCTCCTGGGGACTTTCGATGATGAACAGCATACGATTTAGTGGTTACCTCCGGATAGTGCTGCATAGGCAGGTCATCGTAAGGATCCCTACTATTTTCCCTGACAGAAGAACCCTCGGTTAGTGACCTATTCTCTATCATCGAAGAACCGGCATAGGGACCAAAAGGCTCGCCCCAATCATCATAAATCGGATTCCCGTAATATGTATCTTCCTTTCCTGCTTTCTGCTCTGCGGAAAGATATCCTGAAAGATTCTGTTCACTGTACCCTGTCGGATCTTCTTCCCCATCTAACTGGTGATATGTATCGAGTGGAGGGACGCTGCGATCCAGCGAGATTGGATTTATTTCAGTTCCCAAAGCAATCTTCTGATTAGTACGAGGAGACTCCATTTTTATTATGCGGTTGGGATGCTGATGAGAAGTATTCTGAGATTCCTCACCAAAACGAAATGTCATTCTCGCCTTATTCACGGTGTAAGCCCCTCCCTTGTCCTTTTTATCAGCTATATGTGAGAAAAAGGCTATATATGCATAAAAAGCACCATCTCTGCCTATCGCAGAAATGATGCTTTTTATTATTGTTCATGCCTGGCCTTCTATTTCAAACCTTTAGCCAGCTCATATCCAGCTTTCCAAATATCCCCTGCGCCCATAGTCAGCACTAGGTCACCTGGGTTTAATCGGTGTTCCAAATCTGCAACTACATCCTCTTTTGTCGGGAAGTAGGTTGCATTTGGATTACTGTTTTGCTTAATAAGCTCAACTAACTTAGAGGAATGAACCCCTTCAATTTGCTTCTCACCGGCAGGAGAGAAAATATCCGTAATAATGACTTCATCTGCTTCAGCAAATGCACGACTGAAAGCATCTAGCAAGAAGAAGGTACGAGTATAACGTTGCGGCTGGAATACAGCAATAATCCGTTTCCCTGTCGCTTTTGCAGCACTGATTGTAGCTTCGATCTCCGTAGGATGATGAGCATAATCATCAATAATCAGAATATCGCGCGCTTCGCCAAGCACCTGGAATCTGCGTTTTGCACCACTGAACTTCACGATCGCTTTCACGATGGATTCAAAAGGTATGCCTGCTTCTAAGCAAGTAATGATCGTTGCCATCGCATTGCTTACATTATGTTTACCAGGTACAGAAAGCTCTACTTTACCGAGCGGAGCTCCGCGATGATTCATCGTAAATGAAATATGACGATCACCAAGCGTAAGATCGGTTGCTGTATAATCTGCTTCTGCATCAATTGCATACGTAATAATGTTAGATTTGAGCTGTGGCATAATACTTTGAATGTTCTCATCATCTGCACAAACAATCGCACAGCCTTCAGGTTTCACCTGATTTAAAAACTTTACATACGCATTTTTCAGCTCATTAAAATCATTATTGTAATTTTCAAGATGATCCGCTTCCAGATTCGTTACAATCCCAATCCAAGGATGATAATGCAAGAATGAACCATCGCTCTCGTCTGCTTCAGCAACGACACAATCGCCTTTACCTGCTTTGGCATTCGTTCCGAGATTCATGATCTCCCCGCCGATGATGTAAGTAGGATCTGTTTCACATTCTTCCATAACAAGCGCGATCATAGAGGAAGTTGTTGTCTTACCGTGTGCTCCCGCAACGGCAACTCCCTTACGCTCGTTAAGTAAACGTGCCAACATTTGTGCACGGTGAAGAACCGGAATTTTTAATTGTTCCGCTTCCACTCGTTCCACATTGTCCGCAGTTGCAGCCGTTGAATAAACAACTAAATCTGCACCGTGTACCTGTTCCGCCGTATGGCCGATATATACTTTTGCTCCTTTTGCGGCGAGCTTTTCAGTTAGCTCCTGGGATGCCACATCCGAACCAGTTACCGTATAACCCATCTCTAGCATAACTCTTGCAATGGCGCTCATCCCATAGCCGCCGATACCGATAAAATGTACATGTTCCGTAGTATTCAACAAGTTTTCACCAACCTTTTTCAGAATCGGTTTGATGCAAAAGACTGGCCCGAACATCTGCAATTAGATACAATGTGCCGGACACAATCCCCAGATCGTCCGCTTCCGTCCGTAACTTAAGTAAGCTCAGTGCATTTTTCCATGAAGGTTCTACAATGATGTCAAGGTTTGGTTTGGCAAAGGATGGACGAAGCTCTTCTACCATATTTTTTAACTGTGCCGCATCCATTTTACGTCGGAAATCAGGCTCAGTCAGGATAAGCGTATCCACTAGTGGCAGTATATGCTCTAAATATGATTTGTGATGCTTATTCTCAAGCATGCCCATCATTAAAATTAATTTCCGATCTGCATACAAATCCTTTATCGTTCTGGCAAGTGTTTCTGCACCTTCCGGATTGTGTGCCCCATCCAAAATAAGAAGCGGATCATCGGACACTTTCTCAAAACGTCCGGCCCAGAATGCTCTGTGAAATCCTTTTTTCAAATCTTCCTCTTCCATATAGAACGCCATGTACTGGCGCAGCACTTCAAGTGTCATCAGAGCACAGGCAGCATTTGCACTTTGGTGCTTGCCCTGCATTGTCAGCTCCACATCAAGTTCACGAAACGGTCCATTATAATGGAATCTTTGACCATTCTTATTAACCTCAAGTTGCTCATAAGTAAACTGTTCGCCTGCAATATACAGGGTTGATTTTTTCTTAGCACAGGTTTCACGAATGATACGAATTGCTTCCGGCTGTTCAACCGTAGTAACAACAGGGACGCCGGGTTTAATAATCCCTGCCTTTTCAGATGTAATTTGTTCAATCGTATCACCAAGAATATCGGTATGGTCAAAACCAATATTCGTAATCACCGAAATGATAGGAGTCACGACATTCGTTACATCAAGCCTTCCCCCAAGCCCAGTCTCCCATACTATCACATCGGGATAGCATACCTCCGCATAATACAGAATTGCGAGCGCTGTCGCAACCTCAAACATCGTTGGAGATCCAAGTTCTGTAGCAGCTATTTCTTCCACAAAAGGCTTCAGCTTGTTAGCCAGCTTAAGCAAGGTGTCTTCCGGGATGTCTTCTTCATTATACTGAAATCGGTTTGTAAACTTGGTGATATACGGAGAAGTAAATGTCCCTACATCATACCCGCCCTGTCTAAGGGTAGAAGTCAGAAAGGCACAAGTTGATCCTTTTCCGTTCGTTCCCGCGACATGAATGAATTTCAGATGTTTATGAGGGTCGCCCAGCTTTGATAATAACAATTCAATTCGAGATAGTCCCGGTCTAATTCCAAAAGGAATAAGATTGTTAATCCAAGCTACTGCATCACTGTAGGTTTGTAGAGGAGCTGCACAAGCAGCTCCCGTGTTTTCAGACATTTTCTTCACCCTCCGATTGCGAAATTTGTGAGACTTTTCTTTAAGGGATACCGCGAAATAATAACCTATTTAATTAGCTTTGTAATTCCGCAATGCGAGCAATGACTTTACTGCGTTTATCAGAATAATCCGCAAGTTTTGCACGCTCTTCCTCAATAACTTTTGCTGGAGCTTTGGATACGAAGCCTTCATTGCCCAGTTTTTTCTCAATGCGAAGCACTTCTTTATCTAAATTCTCGCGTTCTTTCTCAAGACGAGCAATCTCCTGATCAATATCAATTAGTCCTGCGAGCGGGAAATAAATTTCAGCACCTGACACAATTGCCGTCATCGCTTTCTCCGGCGTAGGTAGAGAGATGCCTGTAGTCAGATCGGACGTATTACAGAATCTGCTAACGTAAACAAGGTTGTTATCGATGATCTGCAGCGCGTCCGCATTACTTGCATTTACATTCATTTCGATCTTCTTACTCATCGGCACATTCACTTCTGCACGAACATTACGAACAGCACGAATGAGATCCATCAGCATATTCATCTCGGCTACAGCCTGATCGTTAACAAGCTCTTCGTTAAATTCAGGCCATGCAGCAAGCGTAATGGTCTCTCCATCATGCGGCAAATGCTGCCAAATTTCCTCTGAAATAAATGGCATGAACGGATGAATAAGACGCATTGTATGATCCAGTACATAAGCAAGTACCGACTGTGTCTTACGTTTTGCCTGCTCATCTTCACCGTATAACGTCAATTTGGAGAATTCGATGTACCAGTCACACAGATCATCCCATATGAAGTTATACAGTGCACGTCCGGTTTCTCCAAATTCATAAGCGTCCATAAGACGAGTTACTTCTCTTGCTGTTTCATTTAGGCGATGCAGAATCCAGCGATCAGCCGTGGATAGTTCACCTGTAATATCAATATCCTCATATTTAATGCCTTCAAGATTCATGAGAGCAAAACGGGAAGCGTTCCAAATCTTATTCGCAAAGTTACGTGCTTGTTCTACACGTTCCCAGCGGAAACGAAGATCTTGTCCTGGTGTGCTGCCTGTTGAAATCATATAGCGCATCGCATCAGCACCATATTTCTCAATTACTTCAAGCGGATCTACCCCGTTGCCAAGTGACTTCGACATTTTGCGGCCATCAGCATCACGTACAAGTCCGTGCATCAATACGTCTTTAAACGGAATTTCATCTGTAAATTCAAGCGCTGTAAAGATCATACGAGCTACCCAGAAGTAGATGATATCGTACCCAGTCACGAGCACAGACGTTGGATAGTAGCGTTTCAGATCTTCTGCGTCTTCAGGCCAACCTAGAGTAGAGAAAGGCCATAACGCCGAACTAAACCAAGTATCAAGAACATCTTCATCTTGACGAAGATCTGCAGAGCCGCATTTGGTACAAGTCGTGAGGTCTTCCTGACTAACATGAAGCTCTCCACAAGCATTACAGTACCACGCTGGAATACGGTGTCCCCACCAGAGCTGACGAGAAATACACCAGTCGCGAACATTCTCAATCCAGTGAAGATACGTTCTCTCAAAACGATCTGGAACAAAGTTTACACCTTTTCCGTTCTTCTGAGCTTCAATCGCTCTTTCGGCAAGCGGCTGCATCGCAACAAACCACTGTGTAGACAGATAAGGCTCTACAACAGCACCTGAACGCTCACTATGACCAACTTGATGTACATGGTCTTCAATGTTAATGAGTACACCCAGTTCTTTAAGGTCAGCAACAATCTGCTTACGGCACTCACTACGGTCAAGCCCTTTATATTTGCCAGCTTCCTCATTCATAGTACCTGTCTCATCCATAACCGTGATTTGCGGCAGGTCATGACGAAGACCGACTTCAAAGTCATTTGGATCATGCGCAGGCGTGATTTTTACCGCTCCGCTACCAAACTCTTTTTCTACATATTCATCTGCAATAACAGGAATTTCACGGCCAATAATCGGCAGTACAAGTACTTTGCCAATCATATCTTTGTAACGATCATCTTCGGGATGAACCGCAACAGCCGTATCACCAAGCATGGTCTCTGGTCTTGTCGTTGCAACGGTAATGGAGCCGCTGCCGTCTTTTAATTCATATTTCAGATGATACAAGTGACCTTGTACTTCTTTATATTCGACTTCAATATCAGATAACGCAGTTCGTGCTGCCGGATCCCAGTTAATGATACGTTTCCCGCGGTAAATGAGACCTTTATTATACAGTGTAACAAACACTTCACGTACAGCTTTTGATAACCCTTCATCCAGCGTAAAACGCTCGCGAGAGTAGTCAAGAGACAAGCCCATTTTTGCCCATTGGGAACGGATTGTATTGTTATATTCTTCTTTCCAGTCCCATACCTTCTCAAGGAACTTTTCGCGTCCGAGATCATAACGAGTAATCCCGTCTTCTCTTAGTTTCTGTTCTACTTTAGTTTGAGTTGCAATTCCTGCATGGTCAGAACCAGGCAGCCAGAGCGCGTCATAACCTTGCATCCGTTTTGCACGGATAATAATATCCTGAAGGGTAAAGTCCAGCGCATGACCGATATGAAGCATACCCGTTACGTTTGGCGGTGGAATCACAATGGTAAAAGGCTGCGCATCCTTGCGCTGACCTGCTTTAAAGAAATTGTTTTCCATCCAATACGGGTACCACTTCTGCTCCGCAGCATGCGGATCATACGTTGTTGGCATTTCCGTCTGATTCGGCTGATTAGGTTGATTTGTTGCTTCAGACATATACATTCCTCCTGTTATTTTAGAAATCAAAATTCATTTTTTCATCAGTAGCAAGTAACGATAAAAAAAACAAAAAGACCCTTCATCCTCAAAGGACGAAAGGTCATTCTTTCGCGGTACCACCTTTGTTTCATACCAAAACATGATGACCACAAACTTTAGTTTGCGGGTTTGATATGACACTTTGTTAGGCAGTATAACGGCTGCAGCCGGCCACATTCTAGTGCTCTCTATGTACAAAGCATACGAAAGCATTCAAAAGGGCAACTCCCGGGTGACTTCGGATCAGTAAAGTATCCTGCGGAATCTCACACCAATCGATTCCACTCTCTGAAGGGTTTACTGCTTACTACTCCCGTTCTTCGTTGTTCCATGTGTAATTCAAGAGATCTATACGAACCACAATGAATTATATTCATTGTATCCCCAATCCTACAGACATCATACATTTCTAGTCTAAATTCGTCAACAGGCGAGCACCTATTTTCCGTATAGGGAAAGACTGGAGCAGGATTCTAGCTAAGTTCATGAAGCGTCAAAATACATAGCAAAAAAAGTGCCCCTGGCCGTTAACACGCCCAAGAACACATGGTTTTGTATATTAATTAAGGAATGTAAAGCACCTGTCCCTCTTCAATCGACTGCTCGGATAATCGATTATACAGCTGTAACTCACGCGTGCTTAGCTGATACCTATCTGCAATCGTATCCAAGGTTTCTTCCCGCTGTACTATACAGAGCTTGACCCTCTTGAATGGCGTCTGCTCAGAACTACCGCCAAGAAATAAGTTCTTCCACTGTACATCTTCTATCTGCTCTTCTTCACGCTTTTCTACTGGAATCTGCTCTTCTAACTGTAATACCTCTTCTGTTCTCTTGCTCTTCTGAAGAAGAGAGGTAATTCCATAGGAATCAGCAGCAGGTGCATCATTTTCTTTTTTACTGCCAAAAGCAACCTTCAGCTCCGGTTTTTCGTCTTCTGCCTCTGGCTGAGGTACATCTGCTGTAAGCAGCGTTCCCTCATCCTCCCAGGTAATCTCCTGATCGTCACGCTGGATCGCGGTAGGCTCTGCTGCTTGTTCTTCTATAGGTGTTTCTGCTTCTTGAAGACCTAAAGCAGGTTCCGCAGGCGTTTCAAAATGCCAAACTTCTGGCGCGGCAGAGAGCTCAGTCGCCGAATTTTCTTCTTTCGCGTCCTGAATATCTTTTGTCTCTCTTAGCTCCCCGTTCTCTTGATTCTCTATTCTCTGCTCTTCTATATTAGATTCTTCCTGCTGATCGGTACCATCATCTACCGAAAGAGTCTCATAAGGAAGATTCCAAACGTCTCGCTCCTCCTGCCCCTCATCATGAACCGAAGCCGGTGTTATATAAGGAGCATAAAATGTAGGCGGTACGGGAGAAGCGTCACTCGTGCGTTCTTGCTCAAATGAAGCTTCGTCATCTTCCCTAGCAGGATCGCGATGGTATGGATTATATCCGCTATACTCTTTTGGTTCGCTATTCCCCTGTTCAGAAGCTGAATTCGTGTGTACTACTGTAAATTCATCCGAATTCCAGGCAGGAGTTTCCTCTGTTTGAATCCCTTCAATTCCTCTGAGAGACAACACCCCGGTAATATTCAAGCTTCTTGTAGACAATAGGTCAACATCAAAATTCTCAATCTCAACAGCGATCTCTTCCACTGAGGCAACCCGGCTAAGCGGAATCGTAATCTCCACCGGGATCAGGTGCTGCAAACCTTCCTGCTCCTTATTCTCACCAACATACACACCTGACAACAGCAGATGGCCCCGAAGCGCTGCGTGCTCTTGATCTGTAATCACCTGTATTCGAGGATAAAGTTCAATCTCTTCAAGCTCTGCGATAGCGGGAACATGTTCTGGTAATTGAACACGCTCATAAATATCAAACCGAAGTCCGTAGGGCGGGTTTAACATAGCTGTAGTCCTCCTTTCGGGCATATAGTTACCATGAAAAAAGACCATGGCTTTCGCTCATGTGACGAGAGTTCAGCAATAAGTTTCTTCTCGTTGACATGTATATGCACCGAATAGAGGACTCATACCATTTTATGAGTATTCGCTCTATTGCACTTTTTTTCTCGCTTCATATAGTTCCGTCATATCTTCCGGCCAAGGCGCCTCAATGCAGAGCAGTTCTCCTGTAAACGGATGTTGAAACGTAAGCACCTCCCCGTGCAGGGCTTGCCTGCGGATCCCTTCTCTTCTACCCCCATACATTGTATCTCCGAATAAAGGATGACCGATGTGGCTGAGGTGGACTCTGATCTGATGGGTTCTCCCTGTCTCTAGCTCCAGACGGACAAGAGTTGCCTCGTTTAACCGTTCAGAGACCTTCATATGGGTTACCGCATGTTGTCCTGTAGGCGAAACCCTTCTTCTCTGTTTGTGATGACGATCTTTGCCGATCGGATACTGTAACACTTCTTCATTCTGAGTAATGACGCCATGAACGATTGCCACATAAGCGCGATCAATCGCTTTACGTTCCATCATCGAATTTAGTTTTAACTCAGCATATCGATTCTTGGCATATAGCACAGGTCCCGATGTATCTACATCGAGCCGATGGATATGGCGTACTGCAATCTCTTGGCCCTCAGATTCATAGTAGGCAGCGACCGCATGATCCAGCGTAATAATTCCATCATGTCGCTCATTCCCATCAGGATGGACTGGCATACCTGTCGGTTTATTAACAACAAGACAAAAATCATCCTCATATAAAATATCAAGCAGAATATAACGCGGAGAGATTCCTAGAGGTACAGACGGAAAAAGGGCCAGCCTCAGCCGGTCCCCCGCAATTTTGATCCCTTGATTTTGCTTCAATTCATGAAGAAGTTTAGGCGGCATGCCCAGCTCCTGCAAGAGCCAAGCTTCAGCAGCCTCATTCCGATTCTCGCCAGAGAGTGCCTTTTTTCCTGGAGTAAGCTCCAGCCATCCTCCTCTTCTTTTTGAAGTAATCATAGTTTTCTCAGCGCATTATAATTAGCTTCAATTGTATCTTCAATATCTTGTTCGGAATGCACACCCGAAATAAACATTCCTTCAAATTGAGATGGTGCTACGCTGACTCCTTCCTGCAGCAGATGTCCGAAATAGGCCCGGAAGAGATCCAGATTACTTGATTTCGCGATATCATAGTTCGTTACAGGCTCCTCCGTAAAGAAAGGACATACCATCGAGCCTACCCGATTGATTGTAATAGGAATACCAAGCTCACGTGCATTTTTCTCAAAACCAGCTTGCAGCTTCGCTCCCAGCATCTCCAAGCGATCATAGACTTCTTGATTGAGTAAACGGAGCGTAGTCAGACCTGCTGTCATAGCAAGCGGATTACCGCTCAGTGTACCTGCCTGATAGATCGGTCCAGAAGGAGCAATCTGCTCCATAAGATCACGACGACCACCATAAGCACCAACAGGCAGTCCGCCGCCAATTACTTTACCAAGGCAAGTCAAATCTGGTGTTACCCCAAATCTGCCTTGAGCACTGTTAAGTCCCACCCGGAAACCAGTCATCACTTCATCAAAAATAAGAAGACTTCCGTAATCTTCTGTCACCTGCCGGAGACCTTCCAAGAATCCAGCTACAGGCGGAACGACTCCCATATTCCCAGCAACCGGTTCAACGATCACAGCTGCGATCTCTTCTCCAAATTTCTCAAAGGCTACACCTACGGATTCAAGATCGTTATAAGGCACGGTGATTGTATTTACAGCAACCCCTTCTGGAACGCCTGGACTATCCGGCAGACCAAGCGTTGCTACTCCAGAGCCTGCTTTAATAAGCAAACTGTCTGCATGTCCATGATAAGATCCTTCAAATTTCAAAATCTTACTCCGTCCCGTTATCCCCCGAGCAAGGCGGATGGCACTCATCGTTGCTTCGGTTCCCGAATTGACCATTCGCACGATATCAATGGATGGCACACGTTCACAAACAAGTTTAGCCATTTCTGTCTCTATTAAGGTTGGTGCGCCAAAGCTTGTCCCTTTTATTGCTGTCTCTTGAATCGCAGCGATAACCTCAGGATGAGCATGTCCCATAATAAGTGGACCCCAGGAAGCCACATAATCAATGAACGAATTCCCATCGATATCATAGATTCTTGATCCAATACCGTGATCTGCATAGATCGGTGTAAGTCCAACGGATTTAAATGCACGAACTGGACTGTTCACACCGCCCGGCATATACTGTTTTGCTTCTTCAAAAGCCTTTCTGGACCGTTCCTCCATACGAGGCTGACGTTGATTGATGCTCATTACTTTCACTCCTCTTTGTGTAGTTACTTCCTGCTTCTGCCGTGCCCTTATTTCTCTAAAAGCCAGCGAGCCGCATCTTTACCATAGTAAGTGATGATCATATCTGCACCTGCTCGTTTCATGCTCAGCAAAATCTCCATAGCCACTGATTTCTCGTCTATCCATCCGTTCATTGCTGCTGCTTTCACCATCGCATATTCACCACTTACGTTGTAAGCGACCAGCGGGAGATCAAATTGATCTTTGAGGGTTCGCATCACGTCTAAATAAGAAAGAGATGGTTTTACCATCAGCATATCTGCTCCTTCAAGAACATCACTTTCTGCTTCACGAAGCGCTTCCCGTGCATTTGCTGGATCCATCTGATAGCCTTTGCGATCCCCATACTGCGGAGCAGAGTCAGCTGCTTCACGGAAAGGTCCGTAGAAACCGGAAGCGTATTTTACAGAGTAGGACATAATGGGGATATTCTCGTACCCTGCTTCATCCAAACCTTGGCGAATTGCACCCACAAATCCATCCATCATGTTAGAAGGAGCAATAATATCGGCACCTGCTTCTGCTTGGGATACCGCCGTTCTCACAAGTAGATCAAGCGATTCATCATTCAGAACATGTGCATGTACATGCCCGTCTCTTTCATGAGTATGAACCATTCCGCAGTGTCCATGATCTGTAAATTCACACAAGCATGTATCAGCAACAACCAGAAGGTCTGGATACCATGATTTGATCAGCCTTGTCGCTTCCTGAACAATTCCATCTTCCGCGAAAGCAGATGACCCTACTGCATCTTTCGTTTCTGGAATTCCAAACAAAAGCACAGCCGGAATGCCGAGTTCAGCAATTTCTTGTACTTCTTCTTTTAAGGTATCTAAAGAAAAACGGTAAACACCAGGCATGGAAGAGATCTCCTGTTTCACTCCCGTTCCGTAAGTTACATAAATCGGTTGAATAAAATCACTCACATGAAGATGTGTTTCACGCACCATACTGCGAATTGCGGCAGTACTGCGCAAGCGACGAAGTCTAACATTTGGAAATCCCATAATCGATAATTCCCCTTTCTGTCTTCCTTTATATAACCTAATTATTTATTTTAGTTCGCACAAAGCATCCGTCAGACTGTCCATTGTAGCCTTATCCGATATGATGCTTACAGAAAGACCCGCCTTCTCTGCCTCCTGAGCAGTAACGGAACCAATACATACGATATGCACTTTATTAAGAAGCTCTACTGGATTGTCATTACCCATTTTCTTCAATAGTGCAAGCAAGTGTGTTACGGTAGAAGAGCTTGTAAATGTGACAGCATATATTTTCCCTTTTTCCAGTAGCTGAATGACATCATCATCCCATTCATCGGGAATCACTGTCTCATAAATGTGTGAAACAGTAACTTCCAGTCCTTTTTCACGTAGTCGATCTGGCAGCCAAGACCGCGCAAGATTTCCACAAGGCAGGAGAACCTTCTGACCTGGCAACAATTCATCGCCAAAAGTGTCCATTAATCCTTCTTGCTGGTAAGACCCTTGCACTTCTTCTGCTACAATTCCTTTACTTCGTAAAACTTCTCTTGTAGTAGGTCCAATTGCTACGATTCTAGCTTTTGATAATGCACGGATATCCAAGCCTAGCTCTTCGAGATGCTTAAAGAAGTATTCCACTCCGTTAACACTCGTAAAGAATACCCAATCATACTCTGGCATAGAGGCGAGTGTGTTTTTGATCTGATCTCTTGTTTCTGCTGAAGCGGGAGGCACTGTTTCAATTACAGGCAGCTCATAAGCTTCTCCGCCAAGCTCTTCAATTCGATCTACCAGATCGATCGCTTGTGTTCTAGCCCGTGTAACCAAGATCCGTTTACCGAATAAAGGCATGGATTCCACCCATTTAAGCCGTTCACGTTGTTTAACCACATCGCCTACCACGATCACGCCGGGCGGAAGGAATTTATTCTCTATTACTTTGGCTTCAATATCCTCCAGCGTTCCGATTAGTGTATCTTGTTCAGCCCAAGTTCCCCAGCGAATAAGAGCCACAGGTGTATCCTTTGGTCTGCCATGATCCATCAATTGCTTACTAATATATCCAATATTCGCAACACCCATCATAAACACAAGTGTTCCGGTTGCATTCGTTACCTTATCCCAGTGAATCGCTCGGTTCATCTTCTCTGGGCTCTCATGTCCTGTAATAATCGAAATAGAAGAAGCGTAATCCCGGTGAGTTACGGGTATTCCAGCATAGGCAGGTACACTGATTGCAGAAGTTACCCCTGGTACAATCTCAAAAGGCACGTTATTCTGCTTCAATAATTCTGCTTCTTCACCCACTCTTCCAAAAATCGTAGGGTCTCCGCCTTTTAGACGAACGACCTTCTTTCCTGCTAGAGCTAAATCAACAAGAAGCTGGTTAATATCTTCTTGTTTCATCGTATGACGATTCGTTTTTTTGCCTACATAAATTTTTTCTGCCCCTGGTTTCATAATTCGAAGCAGTCTAGGGCTCGCTAGTCGATCATATACGACAACGTCTGCCTTTTGAATACATTCCCATCCCTTAACTGTAATGAGCTTTGCATTGCCCGGACCTGCCCCTACTAGATAAACTTTTCCTGTCATGGAGATCATCCCCTTACATCTGCTAGTATCTTCTCCGCACCCATTTCAATTAATCGGCTGGCCACAGCCTTACCAAGCTGTTTTGGATCAGAACCTGTTAAAGTTTGTTTCAATACGGTGAGCCCATCAGGTGTTCCTACCATACCCGTGAGTTCAATCTGTTTGTCTTCCGCGTTGCTACCCGTAACCCATGTGGCATAAGCACCAATAGGAACCTGGCAGCCACCGTTCAGCACATGTAAAAATTCTCGTTCAGCAGCAACCGGTTTGGCTGTTATTTCATCATTATATAAAGAGAGAAGTGCAAGCAGTTCCTCGTCATCCTTACGGCATTCAATGCCAAGTGCCCCTTGACCAACCGCTGGCAAACAAGTTTCAGGAGATAAATATGAAGTGATTCGATCACTCCATCCCATGCGTGAAAGACCTGCTGCAGCTAAGATAATTGCTTCAAATCCTTCCGTCTCCAGTTTACGCAAACGAGAATCAATATTCCCGCGAATCCACTCTACATTGAGATCAGGTCGATAAGCCTTTAACTGACTGGCCCGGCGAAGACTGCTGGTACCGACTTTTGCTCCATGGGGAAGCTCATCAAGCGAAGCTCCATTACGAGAAATCAAAGCATCTCTTGGATCCTCTCGTTTGGGTACCGCTCCCGTCGTAAGTGATTCAGGTAGTACCGAAGGCATATCTTTCATACTATGTACCGCCATATCAATCTCTTTGTTCATCATTGCCTGTTCGATTTCTTTGACAAACAGTCCTTTGCCGCCTACTTTTGACAGCGTAACATTTAGAATCTGATCTCCTTTAGTGACAATTTTCTTCACCTCAAAATCAAATTCAAGTCCATGCTCTGAACATATCTTTTTCAAATCTTCGATGACATGACCCGTCTGTGTCAATGCCAACGCACTTTGTCTGCTTCCCACGATAATTGTACGCATCTTGTTACTCCTCCCGATTGGCAGTAATCCACTTTATCATTTCTTCCTGTGACCATGGACGATACCGTTTTTCTCGTATTTGTACTAAAATATCCATTTCAAGTACCCGATCAAGCAGGCGCTTTCTATCTCTCCGATCTTCGACTTCAAACTGAATGACTTCTCGGAATTGTTGTAAAAAATCAAGGTAAATCTGATACTCATCCCCATAATCTGTTCTCAGCTGTTCAATAATTTGCTTTGCAAGTCCTGGGCTTGCGCCTGATGCAGAAACCGCAATCGTTAATTTGCCTCGGCGTACAGAGCCAGGAGTAATAAAATCTCCGGTACTCGGTGCATCTGCACTATTCACAAGAATATTCCTCTGCTTGGCTTCCGCAATCACTTGTGCGTTTACTTCCGGACTGCTCGCAGCCGCATATACAAGAAAAGCCCCTTCCAGGTCTCCCTGGAGATAGGGCTTCTTACGCCATTCGGCTTCACCCCGGTCAACCATGTGAAGAATTTTCTCCGTCACTTTGGGGCTAATAATAGTGAGCAGCGCTCCTGAACCTGCAAGAGCCTCTATCTTTCGCTCCGCTACCTTACCTCCGCCGATAACAATGCACCTGCGCCCTGAGCAATTCAACATAACTGGTACATAGTGATTCTCCATGCGCTTATGCGTCACTCTCCCGTCCAGCGATGAAACATAGACCAAGCGTTACTCATAAAACTAATAATAACAAAAGCATATCCAATCAAAATCCATCTTGCCATTACATGCTGGGGTGCATCAATATATCGTTTGGATACAAAATAACCAACATAGATACATAGAGCAATAAAAGTCGCGAGTACTTTCAGATCCAATAGATAAAGCCACTGCTTCTCGGCAACGATCGACAAAATAGCGAGGATCACAGATATGCCAAGAATAGGTGTACCGATCAGGCTGGCTTTGTTCATATACAATTGCAGAATTTCAAGGCTTGGCACACGTCTCATTGAATCATTCCATCGCTTTAACTTCAGTCTGTAATGTAAAAAGAGATAAATCATTGCAAAAACTGCCGATACCGTCAGTGCTGCAAATCCAAGATTTGCAAGTGCAATATGCATTACCAGCATACCATGTACGGTCTGCCAGTTGAGCAGTGTATTCTCACTCGGTGCGAGCCAAAAGTCACTAAGCACCAAAGCGCTGAAACTGACTACATTCAGAAGGAATACAATGTATTCAGACCTCTGTCCCCGGCTTAATATGAATGAAATGAGTACGATACAAAAGGAAAACAAGAAAATAAAATCGTACATGGAGTAGATAGGAACATAACCTTGATTGACCGTATAAAACACAAGGTACATAAACTGCATTATCGATACAATAACAAGAAGCCCTGTGCCTATCCGCTTTGCACTCGCATTACGACGAATACAATCCGAGAAATAAAACAGAAGGCTCAGAGCGTAAATATAAATGATGAAACTGTGAATTGTATCATGAACCGTCACTTAGCTCTACACCGCCTTACAGACTCACAGGAACATAAGTTAGACGCGAAGATTCCTTTGCAGCGCCATGGTTCATTTCCATGGCAGGCTGTAAGCTCCCATGTGAAAGAGCAACGTCCTGTTTCTTGTCATCGATCTCATCCTCGAGCCCAAACATTTTGGTGAACATCAATAAAGCATCGTCTGCATTTTTTTCTGCAGCCATTTCTTTAATTTGGTTAATCGGCTCATGAGTTATTTGATTCAGCATACTTTTGGTAAGCCGCCGAATGACTTTGCGCTGTCTGTCATCCAGTTCCGGCAACTTATTAAATAAACTTTCGAGTGTATCCTCGTGAACGGTATTTGCTTTTTCTTGAAGGGCACGAATGACAGGGCGTACCCCCAGCGTTTTAAGCCACTGCTGAAAAGTTATCATTTCTTCTTCAATAAATGCGTCAATCTTAGCGGCTTCCATACGGCGCATTTCAAGATTAGTTTCTACTACGCCTTCCAAATCATCAATATCATATAAGTAAACATTGGACATATCACTGATCGCTGGATCAATGTCTCTTGGAACGGCAATGTCAATCATAAAGAGTGGACGTGCTTTTCTCCGCTTCATGCTTTCTTTTATCATATCCACAGAAATAACAAAGTCTTTGGCACCCGTAGAACTGATCAGAATGTCAACTTCATGTAATCTAGAAAATGCCTGCTCCATGGTACAAGCGGTTCCTTGAAATTTCTTAGCCAATTCTTCAGCACGTAGAAAGGTCCGATTCGCGACAATAACTTCTTCCGCTCCATTTGCGTACAAATGTTGCACGGTTAGTTCGCTCATTTTTCCTGCACCAAGAATCATTACTTTTTTGTTCGAAAACGAACCAAAAATCCGCTTGCCAAGTTCCACGGCTGCATAACTCACCGAAACGGCAGCTTCCCCAATGGATGTTTCAGAATGTGCCCTTTTACCAACCGTAATCGCATGTTTAAATAGTTCATTAAACCACGTACCTGTTGCTTTCTCTTGCTGTGCACATAAAAAAGCTTGTTTGACTTGCCCAAGAATTTGAGTCTCTCCGATCACCATAGAGTCAAGCCCGCTTGTCACACGAAACAGATGACGGATTGCCTGCTCATTTTCGTAGATATAAAGATGTTGGGTAAATTCTTCACGGGAAATCCCAAACCATTTCTCCATAAAACTACGAATAAAATAGCCGCACATATGAAGACGATCGACTACCACATACATTTCTGTCCGGTTGCATGTAGCTACAATGACGCCTTCCAATACACTATTTGTCTTTTTTAGCTGCTGGAGTGCAAGGGATAAGTCCTTCTCATCAAACGTAAAACGTTCCCTGACTTCTACAGGCGCTGTGCGGTAGTTCAATCCAACTGCGACGATGTGCATTGCAAGTTCACCTGCCTCTACGATTTTGTAAATTTGTAAATGATCTATATCACAATGCGCTGTAAACAGCACATGATCTTGAGTATATAATGCAAACAATAACCAGTATAACATATGTATTTGCCCGGCTAAGTGCTTTTTATGACATGTTTATGAAATCCTCATTTTAAAGGTATAGCGCTCGCTTAATTTTACCGGCTCTTCCTATCTTTATGCAGGGACGCAGGCAGCCTACACCTTTTTAAGTTAAAATCTCAAACTCTAATTATTCATCCCATTAAGTATACCAGAATTGTAAAATATCTACATATATAAAACAACCATGGATTATTGATCCATGGTTGTAAGTTCATTTCATATTATTAACTTTCCATCAAACAAGTTCGATTTGATTCATTTCAGGCGTTTCGACCTTCATTTCACCTAAACCGCGAACTAATTTTTTGGCGTACGTTTTTTCTGGTTTTAATACGGACACCAGGTAGTCAATGGCTAACTGCGGGTCTACCGTTTCTCCACAAGTGTAACAATCAATTGCGGCAAAACCTCTCTCAGGGTACGTGTGAATCGAGAGATGGCTCTCTGACAGCAATACAAGTACTGTCGCTCCTTGAGGTTCAAATTGCTTTGATTGTACAGACAATACTGTAGCACCACAAGCCTCAGCTGCATCAATCAACTGTGCTTGCAAAAACTCCTCATTGTTCAGTAAATCGAAGTCGACTCCCCAAGTATCAACAGCAACGTGTCTTCCGAAAGTTGAATATTCCATCTTCCGGTTCCCCCTTCCTAGGAATAAAATGTTTGAAAAAATTTCATCCGCTAGGACCTACGTCATTCACTTCCCGAGGGAATAATCTCTCGCAACATTCAATGTCCTGAGTGAATCCTGGTTCCTATATTCTTTTCAACGAGATTAAAAATAACATCTATCTGAGGCAATTGCAATAGTTATTTTACAAGTACTACAAATAAATACATTCGCTACTATGAGATAGATCACACAACCTTCATCATCAGAATTACCGGGGTTTAAATCTAAGCTTCACTCCGGTTTGATACACCGATTTTTCGTAAGGATTTGTGATCTAAAAAGGGCATTCATCCATTATTTATATCAAACAAAAAAACTCCATACCACAATAGGGTAAGGAGTTTTTGAAAAATAAAATGCTAACGTATTTCCTTACGGAAATACTTATGCTTCTAAAGCGAATAAAGTAACTGTATGAGTGCGCAATTGCTCGTCAATCTTAGCAATTTCTTCTTGACTACAAGTTGCATTCCGTAAATCAAGCAGTCCGTTAACTCTTCTTTTAACCTTTGTAATCTGTTGCTCGATCTTTCTCATTCGGAATACATCTTCCATTTCCTGAAGTGTATTTTTGTATTGATATACCGTCTGGGATTGATTTTCTTTTACTTCAACAATTTTTCGCACAGATCCTTTTGAATAAACATAAGACATTGTAAACCCAGCATATACCCGATTTACAATCCCATCTCCTTTAAAGCTAAGGAATAACCTCCGCACTAAATTAGCTAAGTGTAGATTTACCAAGCGGCAAGATAACTCACAGACATAAAACCCTTCTCTACGATCAAATGGAAAATGAACTTCCTCGCCTGCATGATCCTCTAGTACAACTTCCTGTCCCCCATTACCGAGAACTTTCACTCTTGAATGGACCTGGCCGTCTTCTGCCATCTGCAAGAACTGTTTCATTTGAGTTTCCGACAATTTCAAAGTGGCTTTAACATATTCTGTGGCTAACCGCTGAGCCATAAAAATCTCCCCAATTCTTTCCTGATTCATCAGGCCGGTGTATTCACCGGAATTTTCGTAACAAGCTTATGCCTGACTCTATTATACACTACCTTTTAAACGGTTCGCTCCTTCTCTAAACCATAAAAACTCGCGCAAAAACCGTAAAAAAAGGGATAAGCGCTTAAATTCTATAGCTGATAGGGAAGTTGCTCACTTTCCTGCATTAAAAGTTCATGCTAACTCTGTCATCCTGCATTTTAGGCTTGTCACACTTCGTGAGTTGAGGTTTCCTGACCTTCTTCTACTTCATCCTGCTCTTCTTCCTCACCGAATGGATCATTAGAGAATGCATAGCGGGAAATCACTGCCCATAGTTCATCTCTGCCAAGACCTTCTTCCGAAGAAAAAGATACAAATGAATCATCTGGATGGATCTGAAGGGCTTCTTTTATAATTTTTGCATGTCTCGCACGTTTTGTTTTTGGAATCTTGTCCATTTTTGTAGTCACGATGCAAACAGGAAGACCATGGTGTTTGAGCCAATCATACATCATAATGTCATCCTTGGTTGGTGCATGACGCATATCGATCATCTGCATCACAAGTTTAAGCTCTTCACGTTCGAGCAAATATTGCTCCATCATTTTCCCAAATAAGGCGCGCTGTGTTTTGGAAACTTTGGCATACCCATAACCCGGGAAATCAACAAAATAAAGTTGATCATTAATACGATAATAATTAAGTTGCTGGGTTTTACCTGGTGTGGAACTTGTTCGTGCCAGGTTTTTACGATTAATCATTCGATTAATCAGCGATGATTTACCCACATTGGAACGCCCTGCCAGAGCAATCTCCGGCAAGGCGTCCTCAGGATATTGACTAGGGCTTACAGCACTAATAATAAATTCTGATTTTGTTACTTTCATAGTTGATAATTGTCCTCTCTAATGCACTCCTGCTTGTTCTACAAGAGCATGCTGCAGTACTTGATCCATATGAGCAACAGGAATGAATTCGATATCTTCCCGAACACTGTCCGGAATGTCTCTTAAATCACGTTCGTTGTCCTTAGGTAATAAAATTTTCTTGTATCCAGCTCGGTGAGCGGCCAGTGATTTTTCCTTGAGTCCCCCGATGGGTAGCACTCGCCCCCGCAGTGTAATTTCACCCGTCATCGCTACGTGTTTGGATACATGACGATTCGTAAGGGCTGAAATAAGTGCGGTTGCCATCGTGATCCCAGCTGATGGGCCGTCTTTCGGAATAGCACCTTCCGGAATATGAATATGAATATCATTTTTCTCATGGAAGTCTGGCGCAATCCCCAGTTCAATCGCCTTGGAACGGGTATAACTGAATGCTGCTTGTGCAGATTCTTTCATCACGTCTCCAAGTTTCCCAGTAAGGGTTAACTTGCCTGTACCCGGCACAACGGTCACTTCAATCACTAAAGTTTCGCCGCCAACCTCAGTCCATGCTAGACCTGTCACTGTACCGATCTGATCTTCAAGATCTGCTACACCGTATCTAAATTTACCCGGACCAAGATAATCTTTAATCTCTTCCGGTGTAATGACGATACTTCCTTCATATCCTGTCACAATTTTCTTGGCTGCTTTACGGCATAGGGATGCCATCTGCTGTTCCAAGTTCCGTACTCCGGATTCTCTCGTATATTCACGAATGACTTTCAGCAGTGTGTTTTCACCAACCTGAAGCTGCTGCTCCGTAAGACCATGTTCTCGAATCTGCTTTGGCAGCAAATAGCGATTCGCGATTTGCAGTTTCTCAAGTTCCGTATAACCCGGAATATTCAAAAGTTCCATACGATCAAGAAGAGGTCTTGGAATACTGTGTACCGTATTGGCAGTTGTCACAAACATAACGTTCGACAAATCAAAAGGCAGTTCCACAAAATGATCACTAAACGTGTTATTCTGTTCCGGATCTAACACTTCAAGAAGCGCTGATGACGGATCACCGCGGAAGTCAGAAGCCATTTTATCGATCTCATCAAGTAAGAAGACAGGGTTTAGTGAACCGGCTGTTTTCATACCTTGAATGATTCTTCCCGGCATTGCGCCTACGTAGGTACGGCGATGACCGCGAATTTCTGCCTCGTCACGGACTCCGCCAAGTGAGATACGTACAAATTCTCGTCCCAGTGATTTCGCTATAGACCGGGCCAGAGAAGTTTTCCCTACCCCAGGAGGCCCTACAAGACAGAGAATCGGACCTTTGAGCTGCTTAACCAGCTTCTGAACGGCTAAATACTCAAGCACTCTCTCCTTCGGTTTCTCCAGACCATAATGATCTGCATCAAGCACTTCTTCGGCAGCCTGAATATCAAGATCATCTTCCGTCGAACGGCTCCAAGGCAAAGCGAGCAGCCAATCCACGTAATTTCGAATAACGCCGCCTTCAGCAGAGCTTGCTGGCATTTTCTCAAGACGATCGATTTCTTTGTTTACCTTCTCTTGAACCTTCTCGGGCAGATCAAGAGCAGCTGCTTGGTTTCGCAGTTCTTCCACTTCACCCGCACGGCCTTCTTTTTCTCCGAGTTCCTTTTGAATTGCTTTCATTTGCTCACGCAGATAATATTCCTTCTGCGTTTTTTCCATCTGCTTTTTCACACGCTGGCTGATCTTACGTTCAAGCTCCAGAACTTCCCGCTCGTTATTAAGAATATCGAGGAGTTTCTCAAGTCTTTGCTTGACGTTAATCGTCTCCAGAATTTCTTGTTTATCCTTAATCTTAAGAGAAAGGTGACTGGTTATTACATCCGCAAGACGCCCAGGTTCTTCAATATCAGACACTGCTGCGAGTGTCTCCGGGGTAATCTTTTTAGACAGATTTATATAATTTTCGAACTGGTTCAGTAACGTTCTCATTAGAGCATCCGTCTCTGGATGGTTTGTCTCTTCTTCAGGAAGTTCGACTGCCAGCACTTCATAAAAATCAACATTATCTGTGTATTCGGTAATCTCCGCACGTTCCAATCCTTCTACAAGGACCCGAATCGTTCCATTCGGAAGCTTCAGCATCTGTCTGACCTTAGCCACTGTGCCGATCCGGAAGATATCTTCTCTTGTAGGTTCTTCAATATTTACTTCAGATTGGGAGCACAGGAGGATTAAATGTTCTTCTACCATCGCTTTTTCCAAAGCCTTAACTGATTTCTCCCTGCCCACATCGAGATGTAGTACCATACTCGGGTAAACAAGAAGTCCTCTCAAAGGCAGTAAAGGAAAACGACGACCTTTGGCTTTGCTCGGTCCCATCGCTTTCACACCTCCAATGGCTCTCAAGTTGTTATCATTCATTATTTTATCAAATGTTCACATAAAAAACCAATGAAGGGACAAGCATTACATGCTTTCGGTACTATTCAGTTTACCGTTCCGATTATGATCCGCATGCAAAACAGATGGAGAGGAAGGCGGAAAGAGTTCTGCATGCGGAGGAGCGATCTCTTCCACTACTGTTTTTTCCGACTCTCCAAACACATGATGGAACACTTCTTCAGCCGTCTCAACCGGAATTACACGTAAGCCTTCCAAGTTATCAAAAATGGATTGCCAATTTTCAGCTGGAATGATTACTTTTTTGACTCCTGCCTGGAATGCTGCTTCCACCTTAGCCAAAACACCGCCAATTGGTTTCACTTTTCCGTGTATACTGATTTCTCCTGTCATGGCCAGCTCATGATCTACAGGGATCCCTCGAATAGCCGAAACAATCGCCGTCGCCATCGCAATTCCAGCAGAAGGTCCATCAATCGGTGTTCCACCTGGGAAATTAATGTGAAGATCGAAATTAGATGGCGAATACCCCATAGCACGAAGAACAGTTAGTACATTCTCTACAGAACCTTTTGCCATACTTTTGCGGCGCAGTGTTCTTGAACCTCCGCCAATTTCTTCTTCCTCTACGACACCCGTAATGTTATAGGTACCTTTGCCTTTTGCTACAGGTACAGCAGAAACTTCGATTTCAAGCAGCGCCCCCATATTCGGGCCATAAACAGCAAGTCCGTTAACAAAACCGATTTGAGGACGACTTGGCACTTTACGATCAGGTCTTGGCTGAATTTGACTACTGCTCGCTACCCATTCCAAATCAGAGGCTTGAAGTTCATCCCGATTCTCCGTCAGGGCAAGTCCGGCAGCAAGCTGTACGATGTTTACTGCTTCCCGGCCATTTGTCGCATACTTTTTAACAACTTCTACTGCTTCGGGATTCGCCGAAAAACCGATTTTTGATATGGCATCTTCCGCAATCCGCCCAATTTCTTCCGGTAATAGTGCACGGAAAAAGATTTCCATACAGCGAGAACGCAGTGCTGGCGGAATTTCATGTGGAGATCTAGTCGTTGCACCAACAAGTCGAAAATCTGCCGGCAATCCATTTTGGAAAATATCATGGATATAAGCAGGAGTATGCGTATCTTCGGAATTGTAGTACGCACTTTCCAAAATCACTTTGCGATCCTCGAGTACTTTGAGCAGCTTGTTCATCTGGATTGTATGAAGTTCACCGATCTCGTCCACAAATAAAATCCCACCATGCGCTTTGGTAACGGCCCCTGGTTTCGGCTGAGGAACACCAGCTACCCCCATTGCACCCGCTCCTTGATATATCGGATCATGCACCGATCCGATGAGAGGATCTGCAATTCCTCGTTCATCAAAACGTGCTGTGGTCGCATCAATCTCTGTAAATTTGGCATCTGCCTTAAAAGGAGAGGCTGGGTTCTTTTTCGCTTCCTCTAATATGACCCTGGCTGCCGCTGTCTTCCCTACTCCCGGCGGGCCGTAAACAATGACATGCTGGGGATTACCGCTGCAGAGAGCGGCCTTCATGGCGCGCAGCCCATCTTTTTGGCCCACGATATCTTCAAGCTTGGCAGGTCGTGTCTTTTCAGCAAGTGGTTTTGTCAGCGAAATAGCTCTCAGCTTCCGCAGTTTATCCATTTCTTTGCGAGATTCCTTTTCTACCGCACTTCGATTACTCTTTTGCGAGCGCAGCATATTCCAAAAATATAGCCCAATCACAACTCCAAAAAATAAATTGACCAACATAATGATAATCGTTATTTCATTTCCCATATCTATGTCCTCCTGTTTAATCTTTCTTTCACCTATTTTTGCCACGTAAAAAGTTCGATACTTGGTAGTATAGCCTTTTCCCTTTGTGGTAAACGTAAAATACGGATGAAATGGAACAGAAAAACAAAAAAAGCCAACTTTCGCGGGTGGAAAGTTGGCTTATCTTATACAGATAATAATAGATTAGTGCTTACGGCCAGGGATAACCCCTGTTTCTTCATAGGCAACCACAATTTTATCAATTTCTTTTTTGAGTTCATTAACCATCTCAGCCTCAGGTACTTTGCGAATCATCTCTCCATAACGGAATAACAATCCTTCTCCCCGGGCACCGGCAATACCGATATCTGCTTCTCTTGCTTCCCCTGGACCATTCACCGCACAGCCGAGTACAGATACTTTAATCGGTACTTTAATCTGTGAGATATATTCTTCCACTTCGTTTGCAATCGAGAATAAATCAATATCAAGACGTCCACAAGTCGGACAAGAAATGAGCGTAGCTGCATTCGAGATCAGACCAAACGCTTTGAGCAGTTCTCTTGCTACTTTGATTTCTTCTACCGGATCGGCACTTAGTGAAATACGCATTGTTGAACCAATGCCGAGTGAAAGAAGTGCTCCCATTCCCGCTGAACTTTTAATCGTTCCGGAGAATAAGGTGCCGGCTTCCGTAATCCCAAGATGAAGCGGATAAGGAATAACCTGAGCTGCTTTGGTATAAGCTTCAATCGCCATGGGTACGTCAGATGCTTTCAGGGATACGATAATATCGTGAAAATCAAGCTCTTCTAGAATACCAATGTGATAAAGTGCGCTTTCTACCATCGCATCTGCCGTTGGGTATCCGTACTTTTCAAGCAAATGATTCTCAAGAGAACCGGCATTGACTCCAATACGAATCGGAATACCTTTTGCTTTGCAAGCTTCAACTACTGCTTCTACCTTCTCGCGGCGACCGATGTTCCCTGGATTAATACGAACTTTATCAATCCCGTTCTCTATCGCCTTCAAAGCCAGCTTGTAGTTAAAGTGAATATCCGCTACTAGTGGAATATGAATCCGTTTCTTGATTTCTTTAATCGCATCTGCTGCTTCGTCATTATTTACCGTTACGCGAACGATCTGACAACCCGCTTCTTCCAGACGCAAGATCTCAGCAACGGTTGCTTCTACATCGGCTGTTTTTGTCGTACACATACTTTGTATAATTACTTCGTTGCTTCCACCGATGGTAATATCTCCAACTTTTACGGGACGTGTATCCTGTCTCAGAAACATGATGGCTTTCTCTCCCCATAACGTCAAATCTCCACTAGTAAGAGGACTGGAATATCCAGTAATAAGCCCCTGTACCAGTGGAGTATGACTAAATTATTTAAACTAGATAAGTGGGATCAGCCCAGATCACGCACTTTCTTCCTGTTTTTTATCTTTTTCATCTCCACTACGTAATTCAGGTGCTGTTTTTTCTTCAACAACCTGTTGTGTAATTACGCATTTGGTTACATCTTCACGAGATGGCACTTCATACATTACATCAAGCAATAAGCCTTCGATAATGGCACGAAGTCCACGAGCTCCTGTATTCCGTTTGATCGCTTCACGAGCAATGGCCTCAAGTGCTCCTGGTTCAAACTCAAGAGTAACATTATCGAGTTCGAGCATTTTCGTGTACTGTTTAACCAGTGCGTTCTTCGGCTCAGACAGGATGCGAACAAGCGTGTCTTCATCAAGCGGCTCCAAAGTAGAGATGACTGGCAAACGTCCTACAAATTCCGGAATCAAACCGAACTTGAGCAAATCTTCTGGAAGAACCAGACCAAGGTATTCTCCTGGTTTCAAGTCCTTTTGCTCTGTTGCAGAGTTAAAACCAATTACCTTTTTACCGATACGGCGTTTAATCATTTGCTCCAGTCCATCAAAGGCACCGCCGCAAACGAATAAAATATTCGTTGTATCGATCTGGATAAATTCTTGATGTGGATGCTTACGTCCACCTTGCGGCGGTACAGAAGCAACCGTACCCTCCAAAATTTTGAGGAGAGCTTGCTGCACACCTTCACCAGAAACGTCACGTGTAATCGAAGGGTTCTCCGATTTACGTGCAACTTTATCAATTTCATCAATATAAATGATGCCGCGTTCTGCTTTTTCTACATCATAATCCGCTGCTTGGATCAACTTAAGAAGAATATTCTCAACGTCTTCACCCACATAACCTGCTTCCGTCAAAGACGTAGCATCTGCAATTGCAAACGGTACATTCAGGATTTTAGCCATTGTTTGAGCAAGTAAAGTTTTACCAGAACCTGTTGGTCCTAAAAGCAAAATATTACTTTTCGACATTTCCACGTCGTCAACTTTGCTCTGCGTATTAATCCGTTTGTAGTGATTATAAACCGCTACAGACAATGATTTCTTCGCTTGATCTTGACCAATTACATATTGATCGAGAATATCACGAATCTCTTTTGGTTTCGGAATATCCTTCAGATCGATCTCTTCATCATGACCGAGCTCTTCTTCCACGATCTCCGCGCAAAGCTCGATACACTCATCACATATATACACCCCTGGTCCCGCTACCAACTTGCGGACTTGTTCCTGGGATTTACCGCAGAAAGAACATTTCAATTGTCCTTTCTCATCGTTAAATTTAAACATATAACCACCCCTTTAAGAATTGATCGGTTTAGTGAGTACTTGGTCAATGATACGGTACTCTAAAGCTTCTTCCGCACTCATGAAATAGTCACGGTCCGTATCACGCTCGATTTTATCAAGGGGTTGACCTGTACGCTCCACGTAAATCTGATTCAGTTTCTGACGAGTCTTAATGATCCAGTCAGCATGAATCTGAATATCGGATGCCTGACCTTGGACTCCGCCCAGCGGTTGATGTATCATAACTTCACTGTTTTCAAGTGCATATCGCTTACCAGGAGCACCCGCTGTTAATAGCAGCGAACCCATGCTGGCAGCCATACCTACGCAGATCGTGGATACGTCTGGCTTGATAAACTGCATCGTATCATATATACCCAACCCCGCTGTAACAGAACCACCAGGTGAATTGATATATAAACTGATATCTTTTTCCGGATCTTCTGCAGCCAGGAAAAGAAGCTGGGCGATTACAAGATTCGCCACATCATCATCTATTGCACCGCTGAGAAAGATAATCCGATCTTTCAGCAGTCTAGAGTAAATATCGTATGAACGTTCTCCGCGATTCGTTTGTTCAACAACCATAGGTACGAGACTCATGTGTAAACCTCTTTTCCATAATAGAATCTTTACCGCACAAGTCAGGGAAAACATAAGAATCTGCAAACATTATTACAGTCCATCTTATTTTAACATGTTCCCTGTTTCATGTCATATAGATCCGCTTTCTCACATGAACCAATAATAAGAAAGCTTGATCATATTTAACCATTTTTTTTATGTATGTGCAAATGCGCCTTCCGGCATATAGAGTAAAGACCTATATATTAAGTATATGGAAGGATATAAAAATTATCACGCATATTAATTAATATCCATCTAATAATAAAATTTGCTATAAAATGGATATTACTTAGAAAAAATAAGGCACGTAAAAACATTACGTGCCTTATCTGATATACGTGATTCGCATTCAGCATAAATCCATATCCATTCTTGGTCGTGGATTTATACTACATGCTCATATGTGAGTGATTATTCAGCCGCTTCTTCTTTAGCTTCTTCAGCAGGAGCATCTACCTCTTTGCTGTTTGCCAAAAGGAAGTCGATTGTTTTGCGAAGCAATACTTCTTCTTTCAAGCTGTCGAGAGAACCATTGCTTTCAAGAATTTGACGAATCTCTTCAACAGAGCGTTTGAAAGAAGCAGCCATGCTGTTCAGCTCTTCGTTTACATCTTCTTCTGTTACTTCAAGATTCTCTTGTTTACCGATTGCTTCAAGAACCAGGTTGTTACGAACGCGTTTTTCAGCATCGTTTTTCATTTGGTTTTGAAGATCTGCTTCGGTTTGACCAGAGAAGCTCATGAACATTTCAAGGTTCATACCTTGTTGACGAAGACGGTTGTCAAAGTCACGCATCATGTTGCGAACTTCGCTGTTGATCATTCCTTGTGGAATTTCAACTTCAGCATTTTCAGCCGCTTTTTCAACTACGATATTTTCTTGAGTTGCTTTTGCTTCTTCTTCTTTGCGGGAAGCAAGTTGTTTTTTCAGATCTTCTTTGTACTCAACAAGTGTGTCGAATTCACTAACGTCTTTAGCGAACTCATCATCAAGTGCAGGAAGTTCTTTACGTTTGATTTCGTGTACTTTCACTTTGAATACCGCTTTTTTACCAGCTAGTTCAGCTGCATGGTACTCTTCAGGGAATGTCACTTCAACGTCTTTGTTGTCGCCTGTTCCAAGACCAATGACTTGCTCTTCGAAACCAGGGATGAACGTGTTAGATCCAAGTTCAAGAGATTGACGCTCAGCAGATCCGCCTTCGAAAAGTTCACCGTCAACAGAACCTTCGTAGTCGATAACAACAACATCGCCAGATGCTGCTTGTCCTTCTTCAACGACTACAAGTTCAGCATGACGCTGTTGCAGACGCTCTAGTTCAGCAGTCAGTTCTTCTTCAGAAACTTCAGTGCTTACTTTAGGAACTTCAAGACCTTTGTATTCGCCAAGTTCAACTTCAGGTTTAACTACAACTTTTGCTTTAAACTTGAATGTTTGTCCTTTAGCAAATTGATCAACATCTACTTCTGGTTGTTCTACAGGGAAGATTTCTGTTTGATCAACAGCTTCCGTGTATACTTCTGGAAGAAGGATGTCAATTGCATCCTGGTACAAGCTCTCTACACCAAAACGAGCTTCGAAGATTGAACGTGGAACTTTACCTTTACGGAATCCAGGTACATTTATTTTTTTAACGACTTTATTAAAAGCCTTGTCGAGAGCAGCAGCTACACGATCTGCTTCTACTTCAACTTCAAGAACCCCAAGGTTCTTCTCTATTTTTTCCCAAGTTGCTTTCATTTATGCTTTCCCCTCCAAATTTCACGTGTTAACCATTGTCAAGCGCGTACAAAATAACCATTTTAGTATAAACAACATTAAATGCAATTTCAAGGGTAAACCCTTGTAAACACAGCAGGAAAAGTTTTATAACCTATTTTGTGCCCAGTCCTCCTGAAACAAATTGCTTAATTGAGCGATACGCCTGCTCAAATCGGAACCTAACCTCGCTCGTAATCCCATACAGGGTGCGAATCTCTTCTTCATTGTGCGAACCTCCCAAACTCTCAGCCACCGCTGCATGAAGTGCAGCAGCCCACATATCGAGCATGGATTCATCGCCTTCCAGCATAGAGCGGTAATCACTTGTTCCAAAAACGGCCATGATATATTGCGACCAAAGTTCCTGAGCGAAATAAAATAGCGTAGGCTCGTGAACTTCTGTCTGATCTGCGACACGTTCTAGAATCCGAAGAACAGCATGCGGGAAATCTTCTGGTGTCAGAGGTACTGTCTCTATTTCTACTTCGACCTTCTCTGTTCCTCTTTGCAGAGTAACATGAAAGTCAGCCCCTCTTTTTCGCAGGGTTTGAAGTACTCTGAACTGGAGTAATGGATGTAATCTGCTATGTTCAATCCATTCTTTAAGTGACTCATCAACGCTCGGCACGTCTACGTATGCTAACTGGTCAAGCGCAAGCATCGTTTGTTCACTCAGCGGCTCATCCTTCAGAATGCGCAGTAATTTATTCGCATAATCTCCGTCTTCAGCCAGCTTATTCTTCGCATTTTGGCGTGCTAAATCCTCTTCACTTTCAATTTCATCCTCTTCTTCAGAAACCGGATTATTGTCATCAGCACTTATATATTGAGGAAAGGCTGCCCTGAGCCATTCAAGTAGCGCTCCCCATTCTTCATAGTTTCTCTGATCCTGTCCCTGGCACTGAAGCAGAAATTCAAGCAAATTCATCGCTTCCGCATAGCGCTCATTTTCCAGCATAACGGTGAGCTGAATCTGATAAAAGTCTAGTGTCTTAGGAAACAATACAATATTTTTATCTGTAGTGTGCGAACTTGTATCTTTAATTAAGATTACCTCCTCTCTACCCGGAAGCTTAAAGCGACTCGTTGATTATATAGAAACCCGTAGACTATGTATAGCACTAATATATTAGAATAACCGAAAGTGACAAAGAAAAAACATAGAGTTCTCCATTTTATAAAATAATCAGAACAAGCAGAAAAATCACTGCACTCTTTTTATTTTATTTTTACGATAACTATTGATTTTATATTTTATATATGTTATATTCTATTTCGCGCTTGAATTTGTCCCAGTAGCTCAGCTGGATAGAGCAACGGCCTTCTAAGCCGTCGGTCGGGGGTTCGAATCCCTCCTGGGACGTAAATTTATTAAGGCATCCTTTGTTGGATGCCTTTTTTTATGTCCTGGGGATGAGAACCCCTACAAGGGGGCGTCGGAGCTTTTTCTTCGGGAGCTTTACTTCGCAGTCAGCCTGCAAGGCTGTATCCCTCCTGGGACGTAAATACGAAAGGCATCCTTTATTGGATGCCTTTTTTTATGTCCTGGGGATGAGAACCCCTACAAGGGGGCGTCGGAGCTTTTCTTCGGGAGCATTACTTCGCAGTCAGCCTGCAAGGCTGTATCCCTCCTGGGACTTTATATAAATAACAAAAAGAGAGACATTCAACGGGATGTCTCTCTTTTTGTATGAAAGGTATATCTACCATGTATGATAAGTTCCTGCGCTATTGAACTGATCTCTTCTTCAAGCCATTAATGGATCGATCCAATAACATACCGATCAGCATCCAGAAAAGAACAGCGACGATGTATACAACAAAAGAAGAAATATGTACACGATTCATGTTGGGTACAAATTCAATGAACCAAGCAACAGGGCTAACACCCATAAGCAAAATATTGTAGTCATCTAGACCAAAATAGTTCAACAATACCACTAAAAAAGCTACGAAGGGCATCCACACAGCAAATTTTTTCATAGCGCACCTCTCCCTTATAACGTATGTCTGCCGGAAATTCCACATTAATTCGTTCTATCCCCACTGTGATTTCTTATCTTCATAGCGGGTAATACAATACTTTGATTAGATCAGCGATCTACAAGAGTAACAAAAACAAAAAAGACATCTCAAGAGATGTCTTTTCTTTGTACGTCCCAGGAGGGATTCGAACCCCCGACCGACGGCTTAGAAGGCCGTTGCTCTATCCTGCTGAGCTACTGAGACAAGTTATGTAGTTAATTTTCACGTGCGAGATTTATTATACCGTAAAATCACTATTTGTCAAAGCATTTTTTTAAGTATCATCCTGGGCATGCCAGGGTAATATGATGTAAATATAACAAAACAACAAAGGAGCGTTCGTAGCTTATGCGACAACTACTGTCATCTCTGAGTTATTTCAGTATTTTCTTCGCCCCATTTTTGCTTCCACTCATTGTATGGATTATTGCACAAGATAACTATGTTAGGGGGCATGCAAAAAAAGCATTCTTCTCACATGTGTTTCCTTTTCTTGCGCTGATTCCGCTGTTAATCTTCATGTTTAATGCGAACCATACAACTTCTATTATCGGCTACGTGATCCTTTTCTTCATTATTTATATTGCTGTTTTTATCTATAATATCTTTCAAGGTATTAAGGTGTTCCGCGATGATGTTTAATCCCTTGCTGTAATTTAGAAAAGCAGTTGATTCCTTGTGAGTTGTCTCTCCTTGTTATTTATATCTAACAAAAGAGCACAGCCTATGGAATAACTGCTTTTTATTATTCAATCCAATTCAATCCAATTCTCGTACCTTCATTTGCTTCAATCATGTTAAATAAGAAATAAATATAGTAGCGGTACCAAAATAAACAGATAAAGAGAACAAGTCATTCAGTGTAGTGATCAGCGGTCCTGATGCTACGGCAGGGTCTATTCTCAGCTTGTACAAAATGATAGGGATGATGGTTCCCGCCATCGTACCAATAATAATTGTCAGAAGGAGTGAGAATCCAATAACAGCCCCGAGTGCAAAACTCATCTGCCAGAAACCAGCAACAAGTGCAACACTGACACCGCATATTACCCCAATCATGATACCCACGAGTAATTCTCGCCGCAACAGACGGAATATGGTCTTCCGATTCATTTTCGTTTGGGGGCTAAGTCCCCGAATAACCACTGCTAAAGACTGTGTTCCCGTATTTCCTGTCATCCCTGCAATCATCGGCATAAAGAAGGTTAGAGCTACAACCTTACTAAGCGTCCCCTCAAATATGCTGATGATACTACCTGATAACAAACCAAGAAACAATAGCATAATGAGCCAAGGCAGACGGCGCTTGGCAGCGGTCAGTGGGTGTGTGTTAAAATCGATCGTCTTGTCGGTAGCCGACAATTTGTTAATATCTTCATTTGCTTCTGCCCGCAATACGTCAAGGACATCGTCAAAAGTAACAACCCCGATTAATTTTCCATTTGCGTCTTCAACCGGCATAGACACGAGGTCATACTGTTCAAATAAATGGGCTACTTCCTCCTGGTCCATATCTGCCGGAACCTTTACTACATTCTCGCGCATCAAGTTCTCAATCAGATCCGTAGCCTGAGCTAGGACCAAATCACGGTATGTTGTCAGGCCAATCAGTTCTTTCTCTTCATTTAACACGTATAGATCCTGTATATCATTCGTCAGATCTGCAAAATGTTTTACTTTCTCGACTGCTTCGCGAACCGTATATTTCGCATAAAACCATACATAACGGTTCGTCATGATGCCCCCGGCCGTCTCTGGACCAAAGTTCATGAGCTCACGGACCGTCTCTCTCTCCGTTACTTCCATTATAGAGAGCATATATTCTCTCATCTCTTCAGGAATCTCACCTAATAAATCAGCAAGGTCATCGTTATCCATCCGATTTAGAACTTGTGCTGCCTTTTCCTTACTAAGTATGTACAGTGCACTTACTTCAACCATAGGAGAAAGTTCACTTAGCATCCCTGTCAAAGTCTCAATCTCAAGAGCATTCATAAACTGCGGACGATAGACCTCATTTAACTCTTCATAAACAACAGCCAGATCGTAAGGTTCCCATTCTTCAAGCTCACTTACCATCTCATTGATGCGCCCCGTTTTTATAGCTTCTTCAATACTTATAGTCAGGGCCTGCAGGTCCTCTTCTCTACTACGTTTGTCTCGTCTTCTCATTTTCATCACCTTCTGTTCTTATTACAAAATAGATATCAAATCATACTGACCACAACCACACACTGCTGGTCTATGAAACAATTCTTAACCTTGTAAACTCTTACCCGAGCTGGGAAATGCAAAACCAACCAAATTAACAATTTCTTCTTATCCGGCTTTTTTCCGTAACACGTACTGTATGTATTTTCCTTTTTTTAAGTAGACAGCCTCCACCCTTTCCTGAAGAAAGAGTGGAGGCGTCTGTTGCAGCCCGGGTTATTTGTTCCCGAAGCGCATCGGGTTACGATGTACTTCATGTTGATTGTTCTTCGCAAGTACTTCCTCAGCAAACTCATTATTATTCTTATAACGGTTTCCCTTACTTTTCTTGTACTTTGAAGTCACTTTCAGTTCACCTCCCCGGGTTACAGGAGTATTATGTGTAATTGTCGCATTTCATAATCAAAAATATTTGCATCATTTTTGGCTAAAAAGTCGATTTCGTAGATCCTGATTCATAGATCCATAACTCAGCAAAGATTGCATGAACTGCTTTTTTTCTTGCTCAGCCAATAGATCTACCCGATTCTCAAAAGCAATCTCCGTCGCATCCTCAAAAGCGGTATTCTCATTATCGTTATACCAGTCCAGTGTAAGATCATGATGATTTCTTATGATTCTGTGGAGCTCCAGCGATCTGTCTGCACTGCCTGTTATGTATAACAGTAAAGAGGGATCTCCCATTCTGGCGGGTTCTACGGCAACTTCTACACAAGATCGACCATCTAGCTCCAGTTCTTTTGTTATTTTCGCATCCTGAATGACATACATATTTTATTCTCCTTCTGTTAATGTAAGTCTTGTCTATTGACGTAACCCCGTACGATACCATATTGCGACAAATGGCTTCGTGTCTCATTGGTTCCTAACCGATAAATTTCGTTATACACATTTTGAAGTGCTTCCTCATATAACACATTGACGGAGGCTTCTTCTGTATCGGGCCATGGAAAAACATATCCAGGAAAGGCCTCTTCTTCTTTTTCCTGCATTAAACTTAGCAGCCCTTGCAGATTTTCTGCCTGTTCAGGCGTTGCTTGAATGATCCACTCGTAAGAAGCAGCTCTTTGGTCAGCAAGAACGGATCTTCCTCCTACCGACACGAAATACAGGCTCTTTTGCAACGTTCATCGCTCCTCATGCATCGTTTTCACATTTATAGTTTCGGATGGGGACAGACATTTTATGCCTGAATTCGGCATATATTTGTTTTACTGTGAGAATAGAAATATAAGGTAGGACCGCTCTCCACTCCCTAAAGACAAACTTCTGTGGAAGAAACGACCAGAAAGGATGAACTCTCATGTGCGGAATTACTGGATTTATACAGTGGAATCATGATCTCACGCAGGACTCGGAACTTCTTGTTCGCATGACTGAAAGTATGTCGAATCGAGGACCTGATGCGGGAGGAACATGGATCTCTGGACCGTGCGCCTTTGGACATCGAAGACTGAGCGTCATGGACCCTGAGAACGGTGCCCAGCCAATGATTATGAACCACAGCGACAAACAGTATACCCTTGTATACAACGGAGAGCTTTATAATGCGCCCGAGCTAAAAAAAGAATTAGAACAGCGTGGACATCGATTCAAGACCACTTGTGATACAGAGGTGCTTTTGGCAAGTTATGTGGAGTGGGGACCCGGGTGTGTAGACCGGTTTAATGGTATTTTTGCTTTTGTTATATGGGACAGCGGACGTGAACATATTTTTATGGCAAGGGATCGTTTAGGCGTAAAACCGCTCTTCTATAGTCATCAGGGAGATACACTCGTATTTGGTTCCGAACCCAAAGCTCTTCTTCTTCATCCTGCCGTGGAAGCGGTAGTGGGACCCGAGGGTCTTGCGGAAATCTTTATTATCGGTCCTGCAAGAACACCGGGACATGGTGTATATTCTTCAATGAAAGAACTTCGAGCAGGTCATGCCGCTCTATTCACTAGAAATGGCCTCCGTACTTACGCTTACTGGAAGCTTGAGAGCAAGACGCATGAAGATGATGTGGAAGCAACGGCTGCGGAAGTAAGACGTCTGCTTATAGATACGCTTGAGCGTCAGCTTGCTTCGGATGTACCGCTCGGCTCTTTACTATCAGGCGGACTAGATTCAAGTGCACTTTCTGCACTTGCCGTTCATTATTATAAAAGAACAGGGCAAGGCAATATTGATACATTCTCGGTCGATTACGTAGATAATGATAAACATTTTAAAGCCCATGCTTTTCAGCCTAATTCCGATGCCCCTTATATTCAGCGAATGGTCGATGAACTGAAAACGAACCATCATTTTATAAAATTCGATACAGATGAAGTTGTGGAAGCACTAAATGCAGCTACTTTATCCAGAGATTTGCCGGGGATGACTGATATTGATTCCTCGCTTTATTTGTTTTGCCGGGAGATTAAGAAAAAAGCAACGGTTGCTATATCCGGTGAGGCTGCAGACGAAGTATTTGGCGGTTATCCGTGGTTCCATCGTGAAGACATGCTGAACTCCGGCACTTTTCCTTGGGCGGTCGCTCCCAAGATGAGAGCAAGTCTCTTATCTGCTGATATTGCCGAGTGGACTCGTCCGCTTGAATACTTAAATGATCGCTATTCGGATGCTGTCGCAGAAACGCCGCTTCTAGCAGGAGAAACGGGTAAAGCTGCTCAAATGCGTGTGATGTCGTATCTAAATATTACCCGCTTTATGCCAACGCTGCTCGATCGAAAAGACCGGATGAGTATGGGTGTGGGTCTAGAAGTACGTGTCCCTTACTGTGATCATCGTCTGGTTGAGTATGTATTTAATGTCCCTTGGGAAATGAAGATGACCGGGGATCGTGAAAAAGGAATCCTGCGTAAAGCACTCGAAGGCATTCTGCCAGATGATGTGCTATATCGTAAAAAAAGTCCGTATCCTAAAACTCACAATCCAAACTATTTGGCAACAGTACGCCAGCAAATGCTTGATGTGCTGGACGATCCTAATTCACCGGTATTGCCGCTGCTTGATGTGAAGAAAATTAAAGAACTCGCCTCTTCCAAAGACGCGTCTTCAAACTTGCCATGGTTTGGCCAGCTGATGTCTGGTCCTCAGTTATTCGCCTATCTTACGCAAGTTAACTTCTGGCTTAAGACCTACAAAGTCGCGATTCGTTGATTGAAAGACGTAGCAATGTATTATAAAAGAGACCTGCCGCTGGCAGGTCTCTCTTCTCTTCCTGGATCATAATCCTAGGAAGGTATTTGTGTACTTACCGGTATTACTAAGCCTTTAACTTTGCCATCAGTTCGCGCAGTGCAGCTCCCCGATGACTAATGGCTTGCTTCTCATCCAGGCTGAGTTCAGCCATCGTTTTGTCATACTCCGGCAAATAAAAGAGCGGATCATATCCAAAGCCGCCTTGTCCAGCAGCTTCTGATGTAATAAACCCTTCTACTGAACCGAAAGACTCCACCTTGTTTCCCGTTGAAGGATCGTATAGCACTAAGGCACACACAAACCGTGCAGGACTAAGGAGAGGCTGCTCTGTATCTTCACCAAGCTGAAGAGCCCCGAGTGTACTTAGCAGCTTCTCATTATTGTCCGCATCACTCGCATCTTCACCGGCATATCTCGCAGAGTATACGCCTGGGGCTCCGTCCAATCGATCCACACATAAGCCCGAATCGTCAGCGAGTACAGGAAGATGCAGCGCATCGCCTACGGTTTTTGCTTTCTTAAATGCATTAGCAGCAAACGTCTCACCGTCTTCCACCACATCAGGCAAGTCCGGATAGTCATACATGCTCTTTACTTCTATACCAAGCGTAGCAAATGCATGGGAGAATTCACGAACTTTCCCTTTATTCTTAGTGGCTACAATAACAATGGGGCTGTCAAGCTGAAACATGGAGAATCAAGCCTCCCCAATTCCGCGTGAACCGATCTTCATTGCTATCGGACCTAGTGTTTCTTTCTGCAGCTTGATCATCTCAAGCACACCGCGTTCCCCAAGGCTGAGTAATTCGTCCAGTTCCTTACGGCTGAATGGTCTCTCTTCGCCCGTCCCTTGCAGCTCTACAAATTCACCGCTGCCTGTCATCACGATATTCATATCGACTTTCGCTTTGGAATCTTCTTCATAGTTCAGATCAAGCATAGCTTCCTGTCCTACTACACCAACACTCACCGAAGCAAGATAATCAGTGATTGGGAATACAGGCAAACGATGCTGCTGAGCAATTTTGTCAATCGCAATGGCCATCGCAACAAAGGAACCGGTAATGGAAGTTGTACGTGTTCCTCCATCCGCCTGAATCACATCGCAATCAAGGGTAATTGTGCGCTCACCAAGTGCTTGCAAATCAACCACGGACCGCAAAGCGCGTCCAATGAGCCTTTGTATCTCCATGGTACGACCCGTTAATTTGCCGCGAGCTGCCTCACGTTGATTCCGGGTTTGTGTTGCCCGAGGAAGCATGGAATATTCAGCTGTCACCCAGCCTTTGCCTTGTCCCTTCATGAAATGCGGTACTTTCTCATCCACAGTTGCTGTACAAATTACTTTGGTGTCCCCCACCTCAATAAATACGGAACCTTCTGCGAATTTGTTGGTACCTGCGGTCATCTTGATCGGCCTTAGCTGTTCACTGGTGCGTCCGTTAGATCTCATCTTTTACTGCCTCCTACGTCTTAAGCGTCCTGTAATCGTCTTTTTTATTCTACCAAAATGGTCCATCAAAAGCACCTTTACAGGTTAAGAATTATTCATTAAATTGGAATTTCATTAATATACTCGGGTTTCGTTACCGGTTCACCATAATTCTGTTCATCTTCACCCATTACTGTCTGCTGATCATTTAGTGTGATTTTTACTTTGATATCCGGATTACCTGAGTTATCAGCTACTGTCATTACAACCGATTGTAACAACGAAGTAGGGACAGTAACTCCTTCGTCAAAAATATCATCCTGCAGAGCTACGGTCACGATACCATCTTCTCCAGTTACGACCGATTCTAGAAGTGTGCCTGCTGTCAGCACCATATCCAGTTCACCGCTTCCCGGTCCTTTAATGAGTTCAGTCAGGGCTGATTTGAGGCGATCGTTACTTGGTTCTATTAACCTCGTCACAGGAACATAGTACTCTACGCCGTCTGGAGTCGAGTCGGTAAAATATACCGTAACAGGACTTGAGTTTGTGGATAGCGAACTGCCAAGATCAAGATTGATCCCCATCCCTCGTGTTAAAGACTGTGCAACCGGTGTTCCGTTCACTGGCATTTCGTTCAGCTTTTTCCCATCTACCCATAGCTGTACGCTCTGCACATCTGGATTTCCCGTCAGAGTCCAAGTGAGTGCTTCAAGAATTTGACGTTCTTCTTCCGGCTTATACTCCGTAAATTTCGAGTTGAATTCAACAACTGCCAGCTTGTTATCTGTATCAATACTTACATCCTTAATTTCTGTTCCTTGTGGAAGCACACCTGTAAATCCTTCCGGCAAATACCCCGAGTAAGCTCCTCCAGTTACGAGTGCGGCGAGTTCTGATTCTGCAAAGGTTAAATCCCCAAAAGTAGGAAGTGACATAGTAACAGGAGCAAGTAGACCATTCTGATCTTTCAAATAAACCGTAGCTTGCGCTGTTTGAAGAACGCCTCCTTTTCCCTCGGCTGCCTTGATCATCGCAGATTCAATGATGGAAGGCGGCTCGTCAATCGGCTCAGAAGTTTGAGATGGAAATATACCGCATCCTGTAAGTAATACAGGAACCGTAATCAGACCCGCTGCAGATATCATTTTAACCTTGCGCTGGAAACGACTCATATCGATGTCCTCCTAACAATTTTGTACAGATTGTACTACTATGTATACGAGCCCTTGTTTAAAAAATAACTAAATTTTAAAGAAACGGGATAAACTGTGCTTTGACAAAGGAGTGAAGACAATGACACTGGACAATATACCTTATAGCTTGAACAGCCGAAAGGTAGCCGAGGCAACGAATGAATGGCTGGAGAAACGTGGCGTGAAAGTAGAAGAGATTGCGGAACTTGTCATGCTGCTGCAATCAAAATACTATCCTGAGCTCACAATGGAAGAATGCATTCATAACGTGAAACAAGTGCTCAAGAAACGCGAAGTGCAAAATGCAGTAATTACAGGGATCCAGCTAGATATCCTTGCAGAAGAAGGCAAACTCATCTCGCCGCTGCAGGATATGATTAAACATGATGAAGGTCTTTACGGAGTGGATGAAGTGCTCGCTTTTTCTATTGTTAACGTGTATGGCAGTATTGGATTTACCAATTACGGATATATTGACAAATTAAAGCCGGGAATTTTAGAGAAATTAAACGATAAAAACGATGGTCATATTCACACATTCCTTGACGATATTGTAGGTGCTGTCGCTGCTTCAGCAAGCAGCCGGATTGCTCACCGTAAACAAGCGGAGCGGGAAGAAGAACTCGGCGGATATCCGGTTAGAGACGATATGGAAGAGATCATGGAGATCGAAAAATAAACAGTCCTATAGCACTGCACGAGATTGATAAGTTAATAAAAAAAAGGACAACCCTATTCTCTAATCAAGGGTTGTCCTTCGTATTGATTACATAAACATACAGCGGATGCTTGCTTCCCTGCTCTGCGATCGGAGTCAGATCAGCTCTTCCCTGACGAACAAGCTCTTGCAAATGAGCTAACGTCTCTGCCATGGCAAAGCGCATTTGATGAATACCAAATTTCTCTCCAAATAGGGCTATGCAAACTTCAAATGCAGTCTGCGGCTGTTCGCCAATCATTCTCTCCATCTGATTCAGCCGTTCTTCGTGGTGAATCTTCAGCGAATTTACACGCTCACGAAAAGATTTCATCGGATGGCGGTGACCTGGAAAAGCTTTGCGCACAGAGAGTGCTCCCAGCTCGTCTAATCCTTGCATAAAATGCAGCAGCGGCTCTGGATCACTGCCAGGCAGTAAGCTTATATTCGGTGAAATTTGCGGCAAAACCGCATCTCCGCATAGGATCAGCTCTCGGTCCACCTCATAGAATGACAAATGTCCCGGTGCATGCCCGAAAGTTTCAATGACCTGAAACCTCCGTCCCCCCACTTTAAAAGTATCCTCTTCTACATATTGCACCAAGGGTGGTGGGCTGACCTGCGGATCGAAACTTTCTAGGTGAGGAAGCAGCTGCTCCGCCCACTTTTCTGTCATACCATGACAGCGAAAATACGCTGGCAGAACGTGATTAATCTCCGCCGCTTTTCCCCACATAAATTCCGCTTCCTGATGTGCCCTTTGAGACATCCATACGCTTGCACCTGTCTCTTCCTGCATCCAGCCGGCTAGTCCGTAATGATCTGGGTGATGATGCGTCAGCACAATATCCGTAATCTCCTGCGGCGAAATCGATAGTTTATTCCAGACTACGCGCCACTCCTCTTCCGTCTGATTGCTGCGCGGGCCAGGATCCACAATGACAACACCTTTCTCCCCTCTCCACAGATAACTGTTCACCCATCGTAATGGGCCGGACATGGAGATTTTAACCTGTGTCAATTGTTCTTCCTCGTGGAATGTCCACTCAGGCAGTTTCATATGTTTCCTCTCTCTTCTATAACTGACATAAAAATAAATATAAAGATTCCCGTCTGTTTCAAACCGATAGGTAAGGTCGTATTAAAATGGGAGGGGTTATCGTATTTGAACCCCTATAAAACTTACTATATAATGTGCGGACAAAGAAAGTTTACCAGAAAAATGAGGCGAGGAGGTACACCTTAATGATCCATATTGGTCTAACGGGCTGGGGCGACCATGATGATCTGTACCTGCCCGGCACGAAATCCAAAGATAAACTGGCCGAATACAGCGCCCATTTTCCCATTGTGGAAGTTGACAGCAGCTTCTATGCTGTTCAGCCGGCAGATCGCATGGCAAAGTGGGCTGAAGATACACCGGAACACTTTTCATTTATTGTCAAAGCGTATCAAGGGATGACAGGTCATCTTCGCGGCAAACCTTACTTTACAGACACAGAAAGTATGTATACTGCGTTTAACGAATCTCTTAAACCTATGATCGAATGCGGCAAACTAAAAGCTGTGTTATTTCAGTTTCCGCCTTGGTTTGATTGTACGCGGGACAACGTAAATACACTGCGTGAGATCAAGGAACGTATGCAAGGAATTCCTTGTGCACTGGAGTTTCGCCACCAGAGCTGGTTTGAAGGTGACATGCAGGCTAAAACACTTGCCTTCATGCGCCGGGAAGGCTGGATTCACAGTATCTGCGATGAACCGGACGCGGGACGAGGCTCTGTACCCACTATCCTATCCGCCACAGACGATGACCTGTCCATTATTCGGTTCCATGGAAGAAATGCCGCCGGCTGGCACCAAAGCGGGGCTCCTAACTGGAGAGAAGTGAGATATCTTTACCGCTACAACGAAGAAGAACTTGCCGATTGGAAGCTAAAACTGGATAAGTTAGCTCGTCAAAGCAAAGAAATCTGCATCGTTTTTAACAACAACTCCGGCGGAGATGCCGCTGCTAATGCGAAACAGCTCATGATCTTATTAGGCATGTCACCACAGCCGCTCGCTTCCGATATCGTGAAACAAAGACAGGAAGAAGAACCCGAGCAGCTTGAACTCTTCTAGCCAGGAGCTATATACAAAAAGGGCAAGGGACTCTATATGAGCCTCTTACCCTTTTTTATCATTTGAACGAATCTTTGGATTCACACTTAAGAAGAACGAGGTGAAACCGCTGCGGCTTCAGCAGCTTCTGTTTTTTTAAGTTCATTTTGTAAACGCAACGCTTCTACACCTGCAAGAAGCACGATTCCAATTCCATGCGTATCATTCAGGTTCCATCCTAAATCATCTTTATAATAAGCCGCTGTAAACGAATATCCTGAGCCGCGGCAGACACCGTAAATATTGCCTTTCGCATCAATCGCAACACGAGTCAGCCCTCTCCAGCCTTGGAATACCGCATCAATATACGGAGCAGGCTCGGTCAACCAACCGTTGCGAATCCCTTTGGCATAAGCATAAATAAACATAGACGTGCAAGAGCTTTCTTCATAACTATCAGGACGGTTTAGTACCTGATGCCACAGACCATTCTCTCCTTGCAGACGAAGATAACCTTCACACAAATCCCTGTAAAAAGATATCAGTTCGGAGCGCTTGGCATGATTCTCAGGAAGGATCTCCAGAAGTTCAGTGAGTGAAAAAAGCACCCACCCATTTCCTCGTCCCCATGGGATTCCCGTTGCGCTGCCTCTAACAAAATCATATACATGAGACATCACTTGCAGTTTCGGGATATAGAGATATTTGCGGAACAGCAAAAATTGTTGTACCGCATCCTCTAGATACGAGGAATCCCCGGTTAGCCGCGCGTAACGGGAGAGAAAAGGAGTGCTCATGTATAAATCGTCGCACCACATTGTCTCCTGGCGCATCTCACCACTGCCTCTTTGGCGAAAGAAAGCCCCGTCTTCCAAACGTTCTTGCACCTCCGTAATATAAGCAGCAATACGGTCTGCTGTCTCTCTTCCATAAGGAATATCCGCTAGATCCATCGCAGCCATCATCGTCGCTCCAAAAGAACCGCAGTCATCCAAACTATCGATGGCTGACAGCTGATTATTAATCCCTGCCGCTCCATACATTGCTCTGTCCCATAACCCATACTGATCAAAGGCAGTACTGAGTGAAATATGATCTACGCCATAGCGAATATAATCTTCTCTTCCAAGCTCCGTTCCCGTATGCAGAAGGCCGAGTAATGTGACCCCTAAAGGATAATTCCATTTGCCATAATGTGTGTTTTCGAGATAAGGCCGGATGGTCGTTCCTGGCTGATCCAGCTCATAGTATACGCCTCGTTTGCCATCATCAAATACACGGTGCACTTCCTTAACCTGAGCAGGGGTCAGGTTGGTTCCCAGCTCAAAAGGTCCTAGGTATAAGTATGGATCGCGGCCACCCGCTACTGGATAAGGTGAGATCAGTGTTGCCCCGCTCTCCTGCTCGATCTTCTCCAGATGAAATCCCCACTTGGAAACCGAAGAATCAAGACAGGCTCCCTTAATGAGTAGATGATAAACACCGAACTTGCGCTGAATCGGCAGTGTTAGTTCTCCTTCAGATACCTTTGATTCATAGATCATCGCTCCATCTAAGTAAACCGTAATCGGTCCGTCGTGTCTGCCTTTCAATAAAAGAGGGGTGCTTCCCGGCTTATTTACAGCAATTGTTGTCCAGGCGTACGCTTCCGCCTGCTGCTCTGTTCCATAGAGCCTTGCGAATACTCCAGAATGGTCCTCTAGTTCAGTCCAATGCTGCTGAGGATACCAGGTAAACCCTGTTTCTTCTTCGGTCATTCCTTGGCGAGGCAGCTCTGCCGGAGGTTCCTCAAACGCTTCTGAATACAGCCACCCTTCCATTCCGTCCCGGTCATGACTTGGAACAATAAAATGAAGAGGGAAATTCTTAAACGAACCTGTACCAAAGACACCGCCAAACCCAACATCAGTCTTCACAAACTGAAGAATGACATCATTCCAGCCGTACTGAACGGGAATTTGCAGAGCAGTACGTCTTTCGGGAAATAGCTCCTGATGCAGATCCGAAGTGAAAAACAAGGCTCCGTTCACATAAATTTTCACAGGACTATAACAGCTTAAACTCATATTCAGTTTCGTTTCCTGCGGATGTCCGCTCCACAACTTTCCCCATACATAAGCATAACTTCCGGTAGTCGCTTCCGGCAGACGTTCACAGAGATCCATCTCATATCTATAATCCGAAAGTCTCTTAAATCCTTCTCTATGAAAGGCGCGAAATAGAAACGAATGCTTAGGATTATCCCCGATATATCGCTGTGCGATTGTCTCAAGCACTTCTGGTATCGAGTCAGGTACACGGCTCGCTATCGCTTCATTAGCATGAAAATATCGAATGAGGACCAGTCCCTTCTGTTCTTAATTTATAGAGTCCGTCATCACGGAGAACGTTCTAGTAGAACTTCACAAGATCATCAATCTGAACAGGAAGTCCAGTACGAATGGCTTTGTTAGCAGCTATCCCTGTCAAAATAGAACGTGCTCCATCCACATGATTCGCTGCGCGGTCAAATGGATCATGCACCGGCTCACCAAACAGATCATTCAGAAGAACTGGGTCGCCTCCTCCGTGTCCTCCTTCTCCTTCCTCTACATCAACCAGGTAAGGCGCATCAAACATTGGGAATACTTTGATACTATGTCCTTGCAGCGCACCTTCGTTCGTCCGGTCTCCGCCTGCATTCACATAGGACTGTTCAACAATATTCATTTCAATCCGTCCCTTACTGCCGTTAAAAGCAATACGGTATCCTTCCCACGGCATATACGCATTCAATGAATACGTAAGGACTGCACGGTTTTTGTATTTCACAAGGACACCCATCGTATCTTCGATACTAATTCCGTCTCCAAAAACATTTTGGTCCCGCTGATATCCGTCTTCGTGCTCTGCATCAAGATACATTGCTTTGAGTGATTCATTCTCATCTAGATGGAGTGCAAAAGGATCATCTTTCGCATGTTCATTCCCTGTTGCCCGCTGAAAAGGATGGCTTTCTCCGCGATTCTCCGCATTCTCTTTACCGTAGAAGAGTAAATCCCCAAACGCGAAGACGGTCTCTGGCTGAGAGCCGATCCAGAAATTAACCAAGTCAAAATGATGTGTTGATTTATGTACGAGCAGTCCCCCGCTGTTCCGTTTATCACGGTGCCATCTGCGGAAATAATCTGCACCATGACGAGTATTCAAAAGCCACTCAAAATGCACGGAATGAACATCGCCGATCGTTCCGTTCATGATCAGCTCACGAGCTTTCGTATGATGCGGTGCATATCTATAGTTAAAAGTCACCCGAACATTCCGTCCGGTTCTTTCTACCGCATCAAGAATCTCCTGACATTTTTCCTCATCAACCGTCATCGGCTTTTCTGTAATGACATCACAGCCGAGTTCGAGAGCTCGGATAATATAGCGGTGATGCGTTCGGTCGATACTCGTAACAATGATAGTATCCGGCTTATGCTTTTCAATCATCGTTTCAAATTCAGTATCTTTATAAGTAGGTACCTCAGGGTAATCACATTTATCCCTCAGCACTTTATTGGCATAATCCATACGTGTCTGATTGGTATCACAAAATGCGAGAAGTTCAGACTGGTCGCGATAATCCTGAGCCAGTGCCGTATAGAAAAATCCTGCTCGTCCTCCCGTACCTACAACTGCATAAGTCTTTTTGCTCATTTTATGTTACCTCCTAAGGTTTCTATTTTTGTACTTTGGGATGTTAACTGTGCTTCATTTTGTTTAACTCTCACATCTACGGCGGCATGCTGCTCCTGATCAAAATAAGTGCCTTCGAGCAGGCCGATCAGCGTTCCGGTAACTTTTACTTCTACATCATTTTCTCCTTCACGAAGAAGGGAGGTACTGCCCGCCCAGCAGTAAGGAGACCAAGCACGAATCCCCAGCGATTGTCCATTAACTAGCACTTCGATTACATCTTGCAAACGAAAATCCGTAAATAACATTTCAAACTGGTCGGAGCCCTGCTCATCTACAGCCCTGTATTCAAAGGTCCGTTTTAAACTTAGCGTGCCTGCATAATGAGGGAAACCTGCCATCGGTTCTGGTAGAAGGGTATCCAAAGATTCAGGTAATGCACCCAGTACAGGCATATCGTCCTCGTAGTAAACACCGAATGCGCCAGACAACATGAGCGGATCTACGATACCGTCATCGTCTTTGGTCACTTCCACTCGAACACGTATCTCATTCAGTCCTACCTGAAGGTATGGAGCAATCTCAATCCCGATATTGGTATAATCAGTTATCCAGACAGGAGCGAAATCAGAAGCACTCAGCCGGTGCTGATTCACTTCGATTACGTAATTCCCCGAGATGGCGTTTCCATCAAAAAATAATAAGCAGTTCTCTTCTTTTCTATGACATATGAACTGAGACTTATAAACGGCATCTAGCGGATAAGCCACTTTGGCTTTCTTCGGTGTACCGAAGACTTGATCAAATTGGAGAGGCAGGCCGCTTCCCGCTTCACCCGCAATCTGCTCAATGAACGTTTTAGCCTGTACTTCCAGGTCCTGAATATGTACCTGCCCGAGCGAATCAATTACGGTTAATGAAAAATCACCGATACGCAGTTTATTATCCTGCTCTGGAGTTACCATCCACCCCCCTGCAACAGGAAGTTCGATTTGATATGGACTTGGTACTATTTTCGGTTCTCTATCCGTCATCACGTTTGCCGGGACAACGTCGAATAGGAAAATTACCGCTTCATAAGGAGCAAGTGTAACTTCCACTTCTTTATGGTCAGTGACAGACCGTCTTTCACTGGTTTCCCCTGTACGAAGTGATAAGTTCCGCACGTCCACTTGGATATTATCAATCTCCGCATTCGTACCTAATCTGCTAAGCAGTGCCTTCTTATCAATCTGCAACTTTCCTTGCAAGGTTTCTCCTTCCTGATTCGTCAGGAATAAAAAAGCCTCATGCGCTGAGATCATGCGGAACTGCTGAAGGATATGCAGAGGGTCATTCTCTACCCTTAGTACGACAGCATCATCTAGCCATTCATCGAGCTGTGGTAGTAAATACTCTGAAACTTTCTGTTCCATGGCTCCATCTACAGGAAGAGAGTACACATTCTCCTTTTTGCAAAGCTCTTCCCAGTCCAAGGCACCCGGAGATCCCGGTTCGACTGACTCAACTGGAAGACACCCCGTTGTAATCACTTTTCCACCTGCGCTGACAAAAGCCTGAAGCTGATTCCAGGCAGCAGCCTCCAAATTCAGCATAGGGGGCAGAATCAACACCTCATAGGATGCTTCACCGATTTCGATGTTTCCCTCTCTAATCTGTGCTTCAGCAAGCAGTTCTGGATCAAGATGATCATAGTCACAGCGATATCGAAGCAGCAGATTCGATAGAATCAGCCAGTCTTTCTTGAGCTGATCAAGCTGTGCTTTTTCTTCTTCCTCTTCTCCACCGTACGCAAATCCATGCAGCGGATTCCCCATCAGAGTCCAGAATGTGGTTGTTGGGTCAAGCAAAGCAATTCGAATATCCGCCTTCCCTTCGCTCATTAGATAACTAATGCGCCCTACATAATCTCCGAGCTCGCGGAAAAAAGGCCAATAGGGATTCTGTAAAAATTGGGACGGAGGTGCATCATGTTTTGCAAGCCCGCTGATCGTGTAGAAAAAGGCATGGAAATTATAAAAATTCGTGCCCATCGCAGCCATTCGGTCGATCATCCATTTCGCATCCTGTAAGGTCATGGACCAGCCTACGCTATGAAAGCATTCGATCATATTGCGTGGTCTGCCGAGCTGCCGGGCCAGGGAACTAACCATCTTCGGGTTATCCCGCATATTCAGTCCGTAGCGCTGTAGTATATATTCAAGCGAACGGCCTGTTTTTTCATGAGCAGAATCACCGCCTGGCAGATGACTGTACAGCTGTGTCGTCATTCGCAGGGATGGAACCTCAGCTGCATATTCAATTTGTGCCTGTTCACAGAAATCGTGTGCCTGCTTATGAACGGATTTTCGCAGCAGCAGATGAACGGATTGATAATAGTCATACCGAGTCTGTTTTGCCTTGGGTACATCACTTCGCAGTAAGGCAGGAAGCTGTTCGATAAGATCATAACCTGTTCTTTCTTTGAAAAAAGACGGCAGCTGCGGTGACCACGGAATTTGGCCAAGAGGTGCAATTTCGTCCGTAAACATCCCTTTAATCACGGTTCCGAAATCTTCTCCGAGTTCCTCCTGATACCGCTCATGCGTCAGTTCAATGAATCGTTTCATCGCCTTCTCATTAAGAGGATCTACAAAATTGCCATAATATTTAAAATCATCGATCTCCTGCTCCATGAAAATAAAGATTTCATATTCTCCTTCAGGCACTTCCCATTCCAAACGAAACGCAGTTTCATAAGTGAAAAATCGCTTGCGATTATATGAAGTAAGTCCCGTTTCCTGATATACCTGCTGAAGCTGGATATTCCCGATCTGTTTTCGAAGTTCTATTGTTTGTTCCCACTCGTATGTCCCGTCCGCCCTAACCAGTACTGCTTTTGCATACAGAATCACCGCCCATGGCAAGGTCCATGACACAATTTCGCCATGGCTCACCCTACCAGTGTGATGTATGAGTGCACGCTGTTTTGCTTCCGGCATTTCAAGGGTTACTTCTCCGCCAGCCATGCCGCTTGGATACGGATATTCGTCGTATAGCCAAACCTTCATCCCTTTTGCCTTCGCTTCCTTTACGGCAAATCGCACCTTATGAAACCAAGCCTGTGAGAGATAAGGGACGGTTAGTCCCTGTCTCGCACAGATAAAAAATCCGCCTACGCCCTGTTTTTCCATCTCAGAAATTTGGTGTCTGATCTGCTCATCATCCATCTCACCATTCCAGAACCAGAAAGGATGAGCACGATATTCATTTCCTGGATTCTGAAATGTCCCTATATTCCACATGCTGATAACCTCCCTGAAGCCTTTTATTTCTGCAGCTCGGCGTAAAGTGTATTCATCTCTTCTATATACTCTTTACCTCCGTTTTTCTCCCACAAGGCAAAAGCGTCCTGCAACCCTTTTTCATCAATCTGACCCACGATAAACTTCGTACGCGCATCATTAATGATATTGTCAAGCTGCGGTCCTTTTTGTGCATAGACATCCGAGATCAGCGGTTCACCCGGGTTAGGAATAACGATGGATTCGTTTGCCTTTTGCACTTCAGCTACCTTCTTACGTATTTCTGTCTGCTCTACAGTGAGTCCCCGTGTCTCCGGAATAAACATGAGAATTTGGTTGGTTCCATTCAGATCTCTCATGGCAAGCTTATCTGTAGTAGGAACGATGTAATCATCCTTTTTCTCATAATGAGTGCCTTCGAGTCCATAAGACATCAGCATTTGCAGCTCCTCATCATTCAAACGGTCAAGGAAAGTAAGCACTTGTTTCAGCTCTTCCTCCGTTTTCACTGCACTTTTGGAGATAGCGATCATGCCAGAATATCCGGAAGTGGGAAGATCACGATGTCCTTCAGGCCCTACCATAGCTTGCAGAACATCTACAGCATCTGTATGATTCGGGTCCTTCTCCAATATTTTTGATTCAATACGCTGCGCATTATCTGCTACATCGACCATGACTCCACCGTTGCCGTTGACCATCAGATCCGACATTTTGGTAGCATCCATTACAGCAAAATCTTTATTAATAAGGCCCTCACTATACAACTGGCGGAAGAACTTCAAAGCCTCCAGATATTGAGGTGTCTGATGCGCTGGGATCAGCTTTCCGTCTTGTTCTCCCCAGCCATTTGGTGCACCAAACCACACCTGCATGATGTCCCATGGACCATTAAATTGACTCGCGATAAGCCCGTACGTATCCTTTTTTCCATTACCATCCGGGTCATTTTCTGTAAACGCCTTCATGACATTGTAAAACTCATCAATCGTAGTCGGTGCTTTTAGCTTAAGAGCATCCAGCCAGTCTTTCCGAATCGTAACCCCGTTTCTTCCAAGTGCCCGAGCCCGGTATATGCCATAGGTTTTCCCATCAATCGATGCATTGTTTAGTATGATCTCATTCGCACCTGATAGATTTTTATAATCTTTCAAATAGGGGCCGAGCTCCCAGAATGCACCGCTGCGGGCCGCATTGATAAAGCTTGGTGATTTGCCGAGTACTACCATGAGACTAGGAAGCTTGCCTGATGCGAGTGTGATATTGAATTTATCATCGTAGGAACTGCTTGGTACCCACTGAAACTCTACTTCTGTATCCGTAAGTTCTTCAAGTTTCTGTAGAACCGCGTTGTTATCCGCCGGCGTTTCTGCTTGGAAGTTTGGTACCATAATACTAATTTGATTTTTCGTTCCTGGACTTTTCTGACTTTCGGGTTCAGCTGTATTCTCTTTTCCCCCAGGTGAACAAGCGGCTAGCAAGGAAGTAATCAAGAACGCAGTACTCACCATTTTTACAGAATACGCTAACGTGCCTTTGGTTTTTTTCATGAACCTATACCCCCATATATGTTTAGTTTCTTGTTACCCCTTAATGGAACCAAGCAGGACCCCTTTTGCAAAATGCTTTTGCAAGAACGGATACACAATTAGAATTGGGATTGTACCAACCACGATCACCGCCATTTTAATGGACTGTTCAGGTGGCTGAACAAAGTTCTGATCAAGGTTAGCCATGTCTCCCACCGTACCTTGCGATAAAAGCACAATCTGCCTAAGCATGATCTGAAGCGGCCATTTCGCACTGTCTGTTAGATATAAAAGGGCCGAGAAAAAGTTATTCCAATGACCTACCGCGTAAAATAGAGCGAAGGTGGCAATAACAGGTTTTGATAGCGGGAGTACAATTCGCCATAGCACGCCGATATCCGTACACCCATCGATTCGAGCCGCCTCCTCCAATCCTGCTGGAAGTTCTTGAAAAAAGTTTTTGACCACAATCAAGTTAAACGCGCCAATCGCCCCTGGTAGAATCAAAGCCCAGTAGCTATCGAGCAGACCGAGTCCACGAATAACGAGATAAGTTGGGATCATTCCTCCGCCAAATAACATGGAGAAGATAACTAAGTTCATCACTACATTTCGTCCCCAAAAGTCTTTGCGAGACAGGGGGTATGCCATCGTCAGCGTAAACAACAGATTGACAAAAGTTCCGGCAACCGTAATGAAAATGGAATTCCCAATACTTCTAAAAATGGTGGAAGATGAGAAGATATACTGATACGCACTAATCGAAAATTCCTTTGGTATTAGAAAGAAACTTCGGGCCGTAATCTCTGCTTCTGTGGCAAATGAATTACCGATGATGTAGAGAAACGGCAGTACTGTGACAAGTCCAAACAGACCCAAGAACACGTAGTTGAACGCATCAAACACACGCCCGCCTGGGGTATTAAACCGTTTGTTCATCTTGCGGACCCCCTACAAAAAATTTAGAATCGATGCAAGCTAACCAGCCCTGGACTAGTAGATACCGGAGTGCCCAAACTTTTTGGCCAGTTTGTTAGCTCCAAGAATCAGGACAATGCCGATTAAAGATTTAAATAATCCAACCGCAGTACTGTAGCTGAAAGCTCCCTGTGTGATACCGACTTGATACACATAGGTATCAAACACATCCGCTACATCACGGTTCAAGGAATTGGTCATTAGATAAATTTGCTCAAATCCGGTGTCCATAAAGTTACCCAAACGAAGAATCAGCAAAATAATAATCGTATTACGTATAGCAGGTAGGGTAATATGCCATATTCTTCGCATCCGTCCCGCCCCATCTACAATAGCAGCTTCATATTGTTCCATATCTACCCCTGCAAGTGCGGCCAGGAATATGATGGTTCCCCATCCTACTTCTTTCCACAACATTTGGATAATGATCAGAGGCCGGAAAGCATCTGGATTCGACAGCACGTCCACTGGCTTTCCCGTGACTTGGGCGATCAGTTCATACAGAACACCGCCATTTGGTGTAAGAAACACATACGTAATACTTGCGATAATAACCATGGATACAAAGTGAGGTACATAAACAAGCGTCTGAATCGTTCTTTTAAACCATGATTTCGTCACTTCATTAAGAAGTAAGGCGACTAGGATCGGCGCGGGAAAGAAGAAGATCAAATCATATACAGCAAGAATCAAAGTGTTTCGGAGCAGCCTGAAGAAGTCCGGATTCTGAAAGAAGGTAGTAAAGTTATCAAACCCTACCCACTGACTGTCACGAATTCCAAGAAAGGGTTGATAGTCCTGAAATGCAATGACGACCCCCCACATCGGTGCATATTTAAAGATAAGAAAATAAAGCAGTCCAGGGGCTAAGAGGACATAAAGCCACTTGTTTCGTTTTAATTGAGCCAGCCATCTTTTTCTTGCTTTTTGTTTCGCTTCAGCCTTGGTCATTCTATTCGGTGTATACGGCTGTAATGTTGCAGAATCCGGTGAACCACCAGGCAAATGTTGATTCATGAGCGATCTCCTTTCTTTGGCGAATGAAACCAGAATATTTTGTAAGCGTTAACATTTGATTGACTCTACTTTACAGACCGCTGTTCATTTCCGGCAACTGACCATTTTTGTATGTAGATGAAATCGCTCAAAAAGCCTGGTGGAACAAGGAAATTATGTCTTTTTTACTTTTTTGCTTTGTCTTTCATATCACTTTTTTGCACTCATTTCTTTTTTTGTATAGAAAGATCCGCCCCCTCCTTTAACAGTGATTTGCATGGAGCAAGGCGGAAATTACACATCAAAAAGCAACTGAGAAGTACATATAAAAATCAAATTAACGGTTCCACTGTTCACGGTACTGCCCTGGGGTCAACCCTTCTTGTTTCTTGAAGATACGATTAAAGTAGCTGTGCTGATAACCTACCTGATCTGCGATTTCGTTAATTTTCAAATCGGTTTCTCGCAGTAAACGTTTTGCCATGTCCATACGCCGAAAGGTGACATAATCAATAAAATTGATTCCTGCAACTTGTTTAAAAGCTTTACTAAGTGCATAAGGAGTCATATCTTCCAGATCGGCACAAGCTTCAAGCGATATATCCGTCATGTACTGCTGATCGATGCGTTCCATGGTGCGTTCAACTGCGGGTTTCAGCCCTGAATGTGATCTTTCTTCCATAAAGGTAATAAAAGGAGTAATGACTTCAGATTTCAGCCAAGCTTCAATCTGCACTGGTTCCCTTAGCTGGGCAAGCTCATCATATAAATTACGGCCACTAAACAGTTCGTATGGAGGAATTCCAGACTGCAGCATCATATGCAGCATGCTTGCCAGCAGTTGAAGCATCATCTGCTGCAGCTGATAGATCGTACATTGACGCTGTGTGACTTGTTTTACAAAATCACAGAGCAGATCTCGTGCCTCTTCTTCTTTTCCCGTTCGAATGGCATGGATCAGGTCTCGCTCAATAAGAAACGGATAACTCGATTGCTCTATATCGTGAGCGAGTGTCAAATGATCCAAATCCAGAAGCTGGTTAAGTTCTTCAATGCTATGGAATGCTTCTGCTTGCTCAAGTTCCATAAATAGGGAGGGTAAATCACTAACAGAAGCCGTAGGTCTACCCACCATAATTGTCACATTCATTTTCATAATTTGGTTAATGACCACCATCAATTCTTCGGACCATTCAAGCACAGATGCCTTTAATTTTTCCTCTTCACCGGTTAAAAGGATTGCAGCAGACAGATCGTGGAAATTCAGCACACTGACTTGCTCAAAACGCTGCTCTGCGAATTCCTCAATAATATTCACTACTGTCAAAGTAACAAGGCCTTTATCCTGCTCAAGAAAACGTCCACTTAGCTTGGAGTATCCTGTCAGTTGCAGTCTTACGAGTAAAAATTGCTGATCCTGCACCCGAAATCCAAGATCCTCTAGTCGCTGCCTTAGATCTGCTTCGGAATGAGCAGACAGATGTCCTTGAATGAGCTGCATGATATATCCATCCCGCAACTGCGGCAACTGAAGTTCAAGCCTTTTACGAACGGTACTTCGCTCCATCACAAGTTCATTCCACTGCGCTTCAAGCAGTTCGAATTCATCCACATTAACCGCAGGCGGAACAGGGTTGTTACCCGTTGATTCAGCAGAAAGCAATCTCAACAATCGTTCAATTGGTGTATAGATGCGGCGAGATACCAGCCAGGATAATAGGATCGCAAGAAGGAGTCCCGCTGTACTCATGAGTACAATCCCTTTGGACACCGATAACAAAGGGGCTGTTATGTCGGTAATCGGCGCTGCTGAAACATAGATCCAGTCCGAATCAATCCGATTCATTTTTCCATAGGAGACAGAGTAAGAGATCCCTTCAAACGTATATAGTAATGAACCCTTGTCTTGAGACAGGTCCACCTTTTGTCTAATTTCTTCATTTAACTGTTTAGAGGAACTGCCCTCATGGTCTCCACCGGACAAGAGAATATTTCCTTTTTGGTCCATTAAAAAAGTCGAACCTTGATCATAAGGGGTAAGCGTTTTCAGTAAGTTTGTCACTTTTTTGTTATCCAGCTTAACGATGAGGGCTCCGAACGGGCTGAGACTCCCCCCTGGAATTTTATGAACAAGGACTAAGCCTTCTCCTGGATCCGTCTGAAGCAAATGGGCTGAGTTGTCTTCAGTACCCTTTGTCCTCTGCTCCGACAGCGGCTGTCCTGGAATTCGATCTGTCCAGTAAATATGGCTCCCATCTTTAAGATACTCATTATAGGATTCAATCAGCGATAGATCAGTCAGCTCGCTATAAGAACGATTGAACAAGATCGGCTGAGGTTCATTCACGTACAGCTCTACTTTTTGGATAAGTGGATTAGAGCCTTGCAGTACGTATAATGTTTTCATAATATCTACTGTCTCTGTAAACTGATAGACATAATCCATTTCTTTCAATTCTTCCCCAAAACGGGGTTCAAACGCCCAATGAGATAAGCTGAGTTCCATATAACTGAACTGGTCGGCAAGATTCTCAGCCCGGTTCATAATCTGATTCTGATGGAGCCTGTTAAATTCTTTTTCCATCTGCCCGATTACAAGCCAGTACATCGTCATTCCTGTAATGAGCCCTGGAATACTTGCGATCAGCAAGATCGTAATTAAGCTTTTACGATAAAATCGTCCCTTGCGAGGACTTCCTGTTATAAAACCAAGCGGATTTAACTTCTTTTTACGAGCTGAATGAAGATGAGGATTCATCGTTATATTCACCTGCCTATTTCTCGAAGTCACATTGTAAACATTATTTAAGTTCTATAGGGTTTAACAAGACAATGAAATGGTTAATATATTGGTTTCGCCCCGTTTTACCCTTAATCCTGCAAAAATGGATTATTCTGTAGTCTAATCACTCCATATTTCGTATTCCTCGAAAAAGAGTGTAAAATAATAAGGAATCGTTGAAGACGTTATTTGAGGAGGATCTTTACACTATGAGTATTGATTACAAGGCTTATTTTGAAAACAATCGTGAACAACATCTGAATGAGTTACAAGAATGGTTATCCATTCCGAGTATCTCTGCCTTATCTGAACATAAAGGTGATGTCCATAAAGCAGCGGAGTGGCTTGCAGCTAAACTGACAGAAGCGGGCCTTGAGCACGTAGAAATCCATGAAACCAAAGGTCATCCTTTGATTACAGCAGATTATCTGCATGCGGAAGGGAAACCTACCGTTCTGGTCTATGGTCACTATGACGTACAGCCGGTTGATCCATTACATTTATGGGAGACACCTCCTTTTGAGCCTTCCATTCGTGACGGGAAATTGTATGCTCGCGGTGCAACCGACGATAAAGGACAATTGTTCTTGCATGTTAAGGCTGTTGAAGCGATTTTGAAACAAGAGAAGGAACTGCCCGTTAACATCAAATTCTGTATTGAAGGTGAAGAAGAAGTATCCAGTCCAAACCTTCCGCTCTTCCTCGAAGAAAACAAGGAAAAGCTTACAGCTGATGTCGTTCTCGTCTCAGACACATCCTTGCTTGCTCCCGGAAAACCAGCCATCTCTACAGGACTGCGTGGACTTTGTTCCCTTGAGCTTTCTTTGAATACAGCAAATACAGATCTGCATTCCGGTTCTTACGGAGGCGGCGTACCTAATGCCCTTCATGCGATGGTCGAATTACTGTCTACCTTGCATGATAAACAAGGACGAGTAAGTGTAGAAGGTTTCTATAATGGGGTACAAGAATTGTCTCCGGAAATGCGCGAAGAATTTGCTAAACAGCAATTTGACGAAGAGAAACTGAAACAAGATCTCGGTCTTGATGCGCTCTATGGCGAAGAAGGTTACTCTTTTGTGGAACGAATCGGTGCACGTCCAACGCTTGAACTTAACGGCGTATATGGCGGATTCCAAGGAGAAGGAACGAAGACGGTGATCCCTAAAGAGGCACACGCCAAGATTACTTGCCGGCTTGTTGCAGATCAAGATCCGCAAGCTTGCCTTGATGCCATCGAAGCACATCTGAATGCTCACACTCCGGTAGGAGCAAAACTAACCATCACTCCAAAAGAAAAAGCATTTGCATTTAATATCGATCCGTCTCATCCGATGCTGCAAAAAGCGGCAGATGCGTACGAAACCGTATATGGTACACGTGCACTGTTTACCAAAGATGGAGGCTCCATCCCTATCGTTGAAAAACTGTCCAGCACACTGAATGCACCTACGGTCATGATGGGCTTCGGCTTGCCAGATGAAAATCTGCATGCACCAAATGAGCATTTCAACTTAGAGAATTTTGATAAAGGTCTGCTGACCATTGTTGACTATTTGAAACGTGTTTAAAAGTAAATAGAAAAAACTCAATTCGGGTGAAATCGAATTGAGTTCTTAGGAAGCAGGTTGGATCGAATCCAGCCTGCTTTTTATTTTAATTTCGAACCTTTAATCCATACATCTGTAAGCTCTAGGGAAGAATCCAGCAGCAGAATATCGGCTTGTTTCCCCTGCTCAATTGTTCCTGTTACATCAAGAAGTCCGAGCAGGCTCGCTGGATTGTGACTTGCTGCCTGAGAAGCTTCTACTATACTCAGCCCCACTTCCTTAACTAGGAATTGAAACCCTCGAATCATGGTAAGCGTACTTCCTGCGAGTGTTATTCCATCTTCGAGCCGGGCCACGCCCTCTGTTACTACCACAGGCAAATCTCCTAATGTGTAATTACCATCGGGAAGACCCGTAGCTGATATGGCATCTGTAATGAGCACCAGCTTGTGAATACTGCTTTTGAGCTGAGCAATGAGAGATACCGCAGCGGGGTGCACATGAATCCCATCGGCAATCACTTCCGCACTGATTCGGCGATCACTTAATACAGCCCCCGCCGTTCCTGGCTTACGATGATGCAGTGGTGTCATCGCATTAAACGTATGAACTGCATGATGAAGTCCAGCTTCCACGGCAGCTTCAACCTCTTCATAAGTAGCATCCGTATGCCCTAAGGCAGCAGTAATATGCTGCTCCCTCAGCCATTTGATCACTTCATGTGCCCCTTCTCGCTCAGGAGCAAGGGTAACTTGACGGATAAGACCTGGGTACATCTTTTCCCAGGAAATAAGCCAGTTCACATCAGGCAGGGAAATATGTTCTGGATTTTGTGCACCGGGCCACTTTGGACTAATAAATGGACCTTCTAGATGAACCCCTGCCAGCTGTGCATAAGGCATCGGCTGCGCGCGATATTCATTCACTTCATGGAGAACTTTATCAATCCATTCTTTGGGAGCAGTCATCGTTGTTGCAAGCATGGTTGTCGTCCCTTGTGAAGCATGATATGAAGTAATCGTGTCCAGGATTTCTTTTGAGGAATCCATAAAATCTTCGCCGCCGCCGCCGTGAACATGAATATCTATAAAACCAGGAACAATGTATCCGTCATGTCCCTGGATCACTTCTCCCTGTTCATCCGACCATCTATGGGGAATATCAGAAGCAGGACCTGCGTAAACGATTTTATCATTTTGTATAATTACAGCGCCTTGTTCTAGAACCTCATCTTTCATCACTACATTTCCATAAATGGTGGTCAAGCTGTTTTCGTGATTTACCATATTACATGAACCTCCCAGCTCCGCGATCCAGTAGAACAGTCACATTCGGATGGCATTGCAAAAGAGATGCTGGACATTCCGTCGTAATTGGACCTGTCAGTGCCGTGCGAATAATTTCTGCCTTATCCTCACCGCGGGCTATAAGCACAATTTGCTTCGCCTTGAGAATAGAGGCCACCCCCATCGTTATGGCTTGTTTTGGCACATCATCAATGGATGGGAAGAAACGTGCGTTTGCCTTCAGCGTCTCTTCTTTTAAATCCACAACGTGAGTACTGCCAGTTAGACTCACTCCTGGTTCATTAAATCCAATATGTCCGTTATGTCCAATACCGAGCAGCTGAAGATCCACCGGTCCATGGTCGTTCAAGAGTTGCTCGTAATGTGCACATTCCGCATCTAGATCCGGTGCATTACCATCGGGTACATGTGTATTTTCAAGTTTAATATCGACATGATTGAACAATTTCTCATTCATAAAACTACGATAGCTCTCCGGGTGATTTACAGGCAATCCAACATACTCATCCAAATTAAAAGAAGAAGCGCTCGCAAAACTTACAAGTCCGCGATTATACATATCGATTAGTTCGTTATAAATTCCAACAGGAGAACTCCCTGTGGCAAGACCGAGCACTGCTTTTGGTTTACTCTGTAAAAGTGATGCGATAAGTTCTGCTCCGGTTGTGTTAAGCTCTTTTTCTTGATCAAAAGTTCTAATATTCATCTTATTTATCCCCCATTCCGTAATTTCACACGTTGTACTTGCTCATAAGAGCCATCCAGTCTTGGTACAAATCGTTCAAAATCCTGACTGACCATGCCTGTAAATAAAATATCAATCACATGTAGTAATGCGATACGCGAAGCCATATCTCCTCGGCGCATCCCTTGTTCGAGTGAGGAAGTAAACAAGGGAATATCAGCGACAGATGCAAGGGTGTTGTGTCCATACGAAGTAAGTGATATCGTGCTTGCTCCCTGTTCTTTCGCACAAACGAGCGCATCTATCGTGTCCTGCGTCTCACCTGAATAGGAAACCGCAAAAGCAACATCCTCAGCACCCAGGGATGAAGCAGAAGTCACCTGCATATGTCCATCGGAAAACGCTGTACAGGAAACACCAATTCGAATTAATTTCTGATAGAAGTCCTGCGTCACGATCGATGAAGTGGCAACTCCGTACAGATCTACCCGTCTTGCTCGGCAAAGCAGATGTATCGATTTCTCAAGACGTTCCATATCAAGCAGTCTTGTGGTGTCTGTAATCGATGCTAAGTGATTCGCTTCGATGGCTTCTACAATCGTAGTAAGCGAATTGCCTGCAACGATATCTTGATACACCTCATTACCCGAATGTTGAAAAGTTTCTGCTGCAAGCTTCATTTTGAAATCTGGAAATCCTCGAAAATGTCTGGATTTACAGAACCGAGTCACCGTTGCCGGGCTGGTTCCGCTTCTTTCGGCTAGTTCCTTAATAGATAACCGCGTGATCACAGAGGGTGATTCTAAAATGACCTCGGCAATTCTTCTCTCTTGAGGAGGAAGTTGCTCCATTTCTTGGAGTAACGCATGTAAGATCGCTGCCATAGGATGAATCCACCTCGGTATGAAAATTATTTTAATGAATTTTATATTAAATTAAGAAAATTATTTTTACTACCATCCCATCATAATCCATTATAGACAGTGAAATCAACAGGTTTTGGGTTATATCAGTAACATGTTCCACCAAAAAAATGGATTAGCCCAAAATTTTGCACAAACCGAACCATTCTAGGTGACTTTACATAAGATGATTTGACTGTATCCCTTAACCTTGTTACACCATACAAACCCGGGCAAGGAGGGGTGAACATTGAAGGGTGACCACAAGAGCAAATTTTTGTTGACCCACCGTGAACGCGAAGTATTCGAGCTTCTGGTGCAGGACAAAACGACGCGTGATATCGCGGGACTTCTTTTTATCAGCGAGAAAACGGTGCGCAATCATATTTCCAATGTGATGCAGAAACTCAATGTTAAGGGTCGTTCACAAGCGGTAGTAGAGTTAATTAAGCTAGGAGAATTAAAAATTTGACGAAAAAGAAGCTCTATCCTTTCGTCATAGCCCTCTTCGTTTGTCCTTAGGGATGAAAGAAGAGGGCTTTACTTGATTACTCAGGGTTAACAATTATAAGCAGGATTTGATTATGTAGTTATCAACAAGATAATCTATTAAAAATAAAAGAGACCCATACAGGGTCTCTTTCTAAATTATAATTAAATTAAGCCTTTATTTGCCGAATGATATCATGAACATCTACAAATGATCTTTGCTCAATAATTTTCCCTTCAGAAATACGCAAACGTATCATCAGAGAAAATCTAGCTTCTTTTCCGGTAGCAGGGACACCAGCAAAAGGGATACCCGTGTGTTTTCCTTCAAAGATAAAAGTGGCAGCTACCAGATCACCTTCCGCTACCATTTCTACAATCGGCATTTTAAAGCCAGGGAAAGCATCAAAATTTTTCTTTTCTGACTGAATAAGACCTTCTACACCTGGAAATGGAGTATCCACCTGTGGATAAAATACATAGTCTTCATGACAAAAATCTTTAAGAGCGTCATAGTTCTCTTCTTCTATCGTTTCAAAAAAACGGCGAACTAAATCTTTATTAGCTTCTACTGACATCATTATACCTCTCCATTTTTTGTTCTCATCTTAGAATGAATAAGACTCTCCGTCATTTGGTACTAACACACTAGACGTGATTCCTTTTTCATTAATAAAGGTTTTTAAATCAGCTCTAGAAAGTCCCCAATGGTTTACAGCTTCCATGTGAACAGCAATGATTTTTGCATCAGGGGCAGCCTTGTATACTTCATATAAATCTTCTTTTCCCATGATCAGAGAACCACCCACCATGAATTGATTATTTCCTGCATTGGCCACAATAATTTCAGGTTTATGTGCATTGATGGTCTCTTGAACTGCTTCATACCATACGGTATCACCGGTCAAATACAATGTTCTCTCATTTGAGTGTTTGAAAATAACGCCGCACACTTCGCCAGCATGCTCTAAGATTTCGCCTCTGCCATGCTCGCCTTTTGTTTTAATCAATTGAATATCTTCAAAAATAGTATTCACTTGTAAAACTTCGACATTTTTGAAGCCGTCGTTTTGGATTGCTGTCGCATCCTCATCATTTTGAGCAAATATTTTTATTTCTTTTGGCAATGCTTCTTTAGCAGCATCATCCCAGTGGTCAGGATGCAGATGAGTAACAATGACAGCATCAATATTAGATACAATATTGTCAATGGCTGTCGGTAAGCTTACTAAAGGATTATTTTGGTCTTCTCTCGGTGCAGGGGGTAAACCAACACCCGTTCCAAATGGCGGCATAGTCCCCTTCTCCGCTAACATTGGATCAATCAATAATCTTTTTCCTGCATATTCTACAATCGCTGTTGCATTACGAATGTGATGTATATTCATAGTTATAAACTCCTTTTATTTTTTTTGATTTGAAGCACATTTTTAGTCTTTACTAGACTATCTAATGCATACATGGACTAAAAAAGTCTTTTGGCGGTTTTACTTTATTAATGAAAGGATTGTTAGAATGTTAGATAAGACAGATATGGATATCCTTGATGAACTATCTAAGAACAGTCGGATCACGATGAAAGAATTAGGGGAGAAAATCCATTTAACGGGCCCAGCTACTTCAGCAAGAGTTGCGAAATTGGAGGACATGGGAGTTATTGAGCGATACACCATTCAATTAGATCAGGTCAAATTGGGGTTTAATATACATGCTTTTCTTACGATCATTACACAAAATACTAACCATCAGCCCTATTTATCATTCATCAAAAATCAAGAACAATATCTTATACGTAATTATAAAATCAGTGGGGATGGCTGTTATATTCTTGAATGCAAATTTCCATCGAATAAAGTAATGAATGAATTTTTGGAAGCTCTAAACGAGTATGCGAACTATAAATTATCAATTGTTATTGATAATTAATGAAATACAAAAAAAAGAGAATCAATGAACGTGATAATGAACATTGATCCTCTTTATGATTAAAATTAAAAGATCCCGCTTTTATCATACTAAGATATTTAAGTATCTTAGTCCTTTTTGTATTCGATAATATCTCCAGGCTGACAATCTAAAGCCTTACAAATCGCTTCTAAAGTAGATAACCGAATCGCTTTGGCCTTCCCGTTCTTCAGGATGGAGATATTAGCCATCGTAATTCCAACCTTCTCAGATAGCTCCGTAACACTCATCTTTCTCTTAGCCAACATCACATCAATATTGATTATAATAGCCATGCGATCACCTCAGACTGTAAAGTCATTTTCTGATTTTATATCATTTGCTTCTTGTAAAAGCCTTTGAAGAACTGCTGCAAAGACGGCAATCACCATGGCGGCGAAGATTAAGATGAGTCCAATGACGATGATTCCTGGAGCGTCATCGATCTCTGCCACGACATAAAAGAGTGGCAAGGATATCACATACAACACACTGATTGTGATAGCACTGTATTTTATATTTTTCAAAGCCTTTACCGATAATTCCGAGAAAGCCTCGTTCTTGTCAATATAACTTAACAGTTTAAAGGCTTGATACAAAGCAAAGTAAAAAGGAATTGCCGTTAGATAAAAGTAAAATATAACGAAATATTGTATATAAGCGATATTCGGAATCAGTTCTCCTACAAATTCTCCGATGTTAGGCACCAAAAAGATGCATAAAGCAAGAATCGGAATCCCCATAAGTACAACAGCTATTCTTAAAAAGAGTGTTGATACTCGTTTCACAAATACACCTCACCTCAATTTTATTAATTAGACTTTAACATAATAATTTATTGTTTTACAATAAAAAAATATTGTTATTCATTTTCTCTCATGTTCCTGATTCATGACTGCTTTGATTACAGGATCATCATATATATTGTCTGTTTCTGTTGTATCTACAGTGATATGTGGTATCGTTTTTTCCTCTTCATTAATTGAGCCATCTGATGTAAGCCCCATAACCAAAGGAAACCTGACTAGAAATCCACTATTGGGCAACTTTAGAACAACAGGATCCGTTCCAATTCCATCTCCGCTTGTTCTCTCTCCGATAAGCGTTGCCCATTTAGATTCCTTTGCAAAAACAGAAAATTTCTCAGATGAAGAAAAAATCTGATCATTCACAAGCAAATAAATCTTACCTTTGTAAGCAATTGATTGTTTAGGTGAAATCGTTGTTGTAGCTTCGTCATACTTATCAAAATTATTCATGATTTCAGGAGTCAACCGTATGCTTTTATTCTCTTTCGTTAATTCCGATAGAGAAGGTAAATCCTTATAGTCCATCCCCGACTTACTTTCAATAAAGGTTTTAATATAGTCTCCATCTCTATATAAAAAGTAAGATGTCCAGGTAATCGGCTCACTGATTATCTGTTCAACTAAAGCCATCCAATACTCATCGGTTCCGCCTGAATTATCTCTTACATCTATAATTAGTTTATTCTTATCAATAATGGTTTGAAGATAGGGCGTTATGATCGATAATCCCTTCTTCATTTCGACATCAGCAAAGGTAGGAATCTTTATGTATGCTGTATTTTCATCTAAATCTACCGTTTTCACACTAGGATACGTATATGTAGAAGTTGAAGTTATATTTTGCTTTTTGTTCATTGAATTATATCTTTGTACTACCGTAGAGTCTTCCAACGCTTCAATCCAAGGTTTGTGAATTTCTGGGTTTTTCTTATAGACATTTAGTAATGAATGATAGGATTCGAGAGTTACCAATTCGGTGTGCTTGTTATTTAAATCTCCTAATATGTCATGTAGTAAACTCTCGAAATAGCCCATGGTATTGATAGTTTCGAATTTCGCTCTGTATTCCTGTTCCTTAGCAACCCAATCGATCCCATTCATTCGTTTATTGACACCTAAAAAAGGATAATTTTCTGACAAGATCTGAAAGAGATAGTCAAAGTCCTCCACCATCTGCTCTCTTGTTAATACAGGTAAACGTGCTGATTGAGTGACTATAATATCATCTTGGATACTGTCATTCTGTTTTGCCGTGGAATCGCAAGATGAAATCACTGTCAAGCTAATAAATACAACAATGATTAACCCTCTTTTTCTCATTACTTCCCTCCTCTATAGATTTAATAAATCACAATTTGGGATAATCTATCTTGGGCTACTAACATTACTATCGTTTCATTTAACATATAGTTAGACTATGAGAAAATTTTCACATTATTTTATAAAAACAATCCTTTTATAAAGATGGCTCGGGACGGGATCGAACCGCCGACACTAGGATTTTCAGTCCTATGCTCTACCTACTGAGCTACCGAGCCTTATTTATTTAGGGATGGCTCGGGACGGAATCGAACCGCCGACACTAGGATTTTCAGTCCTATGCTCTACCTACTGAGCTACCGAGCCTTATTTATTTAGGAATGGCTCGGGACGGGATCGAACCGCCGACACTAGGATTTTCAGTCCTATGCTCTACCTACTGAGCTACCGAGCCTTATTTTAAATAGATTACTGCTGATGGAATCCTATGATCTCCTTAATTGAATACAAAAAAGCCCCTCGTTCAAAGGGACGAGGAGCCGCGGTACCACCCTATATTAGAGCCTTCTTGATTAACAAAGAAGAAAGCTCTCACTTTAATAAATAACGGTTAAACCGGTACACCTCTACTTACCATCAAATGGTTTCAAGGGACAGCTCCAGAGCGAACTTCATTCAAACCATTACCCTAGAAACGTTCTCAATCTTCGGCGTTTCCTCCCTGTAAGCAGGTATTTGAATTACTTTTCTCCTTCAAAGCTTTTTGATCGCTATATAATTTTCCTTATTATGATGTAATACCTATTTAAAGTCAACACTTTTAAAAAATAGAATTTTAATTCAGATAGGATTATCTAATGCAGATAAAAAATAAGAACTTTTAGTCAGACTATTTTCTCTTTTTTCGAATCCATTACACCTATATATTAATAAATAACAGAAAGAAAATACATTCAAAACGAATGATAAGAATGAATGCATCCTTTGTACTCAAATAGAAAGGAGATATACATAACATGAAATCAATAGTACAACTATTACATTTTGGTTATCATCAAGCGATGAGCTGTATTTTCCCGGTGGCCATCTTTATTACGCTTGCCCTCACCCGTGTAATAGAGATCCCCTTCCTCTATCGCTATGACGCTATTCTCCTTATCCTGCTCGGAGTGCAGTTCCTTATGTACCGCAGTGAATTAGAGTCAATAGACGAAATTAAAGTAATTTGTATATTTCACATTATTGGATTGGTGCTTGAGATTTATAAGGTATGGATGGGGTCATGGGCTTACCCAGAGCCTGGATATTCCAAGGTATTTGGTGTACCGCTGTATAGCGGATTTATGTATGCAAGTGTAGCAAGCTTTATGTGTCAAATATGGCGGAGGCTGCGCATGGACATGACCGGATGGCCCGGGCTTATTCCTTCGCTTTTGTTAGGAGGAGCAATTTATCTTAACTTTTTTACGCATCATTTTATACCCGATTTTCGTTGGTGGCTGACTGTGCTTGTATTTATTGTTTTTTGGAAAACCTGGATCATTTATCGGGTACGGACTGTAACCTACCGAATGCCTCTGACTCTCGCCTTTATTATTGTAGGTTTTTTCATCTGGGCTGCAGAGAATATAGCTACATTCTTTGACGGTTGGAAATACCCTGACCAGCATGAAACCTGGCAATTGGTTAGTTTTAGTAAAATCAGCTCTTGGTTTCTGCTAGTGATCATTAGCGTTATCATAGTTGCCCAGCTTAAACATGTGAAAGCAAGCCTGACAAACCATGATTCACGAATAAAATGAACTCAAATTATTCTATAAATCTCATATAAAAGACGCTGTCCTATTGGACAACGCCTTTTCTTCATTTTCAATAAACTTATGATATCTAATACTTAAAATACAATGCTTTTACTCTTGATTAGACGTGGATTTGGCCGGGAAAATGCGGTCCATCATGACCTGAAACTCATTCACAATCCCGCTAATCGGATGACCGTTCGCCAAATCAGAGGCATAGCCTTGTGCACGTTCCAAGAAATCAGGGTTTGCTGAAATATATACATTTTTCACCTTTGGATCCATTTGCTTAATTTTCTTCGTGATTTTTTGTTTCAATTCATTTGTAACTTGTTCTTCTGCTTGGGTGTTATTCTTGTTCGTGTACGTTCCAGGCCCTTTTTGGCTCTTCATATTAACGTTATTTGGGTTAAAGATTCCGCCTGCCCCGCGGGGACCATTCGCATTATCTCCAAGCATATTGCTTTGAGAATAGTCGTTTGAGCGAAGCCCTGGTGCAATACCGCTCGTTGTATAGGGAGCTCTTGTCCCCATATCATTTACACCCAAACCGCCTAAATCTTGATTCATTTGATTTCGGTTATTATGATGTCTTGTACTTTGTGGCTGGACGCCTTCTTTGAGCGATACCGCAACATAAGCATTATGATCAGTGCGCAAAACATAAGCCTCTCCCACTCCGTTCATTTCAGAGATCGCTTTTGACATTTGATTGTGTGAAGAAAGATTGGTTGTGCGATGTACACTAGCCCGGTCCGGATTTATACCATTCATTCCATAGTTGATCCCATTACGAACGTTGCGGTTTACATCCGATGCATAGTTACGGACATTGTTCGTTTTCACTCCTTGATCATCCGTCGTTGTTCCACAACCGGTTAGAGCTGACATCATAAGCATTGCAGCAGATAAAGAAAGGGTAACCGCTTTGGTTTTTTTCATTCCTGGCATGGTTCATCCTCCGCTTCAATTTGAAGTTGTTATAGCACTCCGTTAGCATGCGCGAAGCACTGCTGCCTTATCCTGAAAGGATATGGAACACGCCATTAAAAAAGCCCGAAGAATCCCACTATATAAGCAGGGCTTCGAGCTTCCTTCCTTATTCTGTTGTATCCGTTTCTTCTGTATCACTCGTTCCATTCAGTAAATCTTTCGCTTTATCAGCTACCTTATCCACTGAATCAGCAGAAATAACATAAGCAAGTGTAATGTCCTGGTTCGTTTTCACATAGTAAATACCTTCGTCAGTGGAGTCCGTCAGCCCTTGATACACCTGGGTCGTTCCATCTTCTAATTCAGTCGTAACTGTAAAAGAAACAGAGGTACTTCCTTGTTTAGGTTTTTGCAGCACTTGATCGGTAGCGATCGTCTTCAGCTGGTTCATAAGCGAATCTGCATCCGTGAGTTCTACACTTTCACCATTTAAAGTCCAGGCCGCTGTCTCCCCCTCTTCTCCATCTTTACGTTTCAAAACCCATGAAATATCCCTGCTTTCCCACTCAAGGGATACAAGCTGATCATTATCCCATTCAAAAGGCGTGGTATCCATCAGCTGTAGAGGACTCAGCAGGAGATTCGATGCCGTCGTTTCTGCAATACTCACCACTTGTCCTGCCCCTAATTGTGCGTAAACCTTGCTTCCCGTGGGCAGATTATTCCCAAGCGCGATTTCAACCGTACCGCCATCTTCCGTTGTAATTATAATCCCCTGATCATCTAGAGAAAGTCCATATTTCTCAAGATCTGTCGGATTCTCTTCTACGACGGAGGCAAGATCCACATTGGTTACCGTATCAAGCCATTCATCAACGGCATAGCTATTCACAGGATACGCTTCAGGGGCAGTCATTACCCACTCGTTATCTTGCTTTGTAAGTTCTGTTATTTCACCGCCGCTCACAATACGAAATGAGGTAATCGCTGCTGGATCTATCACATCCGTGCCCATTAGTTTTTCCGGTTCAGCTTCTTCCTGAAAATAGTTCTGGGAGTGAGCGAAAGCCCACATCCCTGCGAGCACAACTAACAAAAGAATCGTCGGAATAAACTTCTTCATTTTTTTCTGCGCCTCCACCATAATAAAGCACCAATGATGACAAAAATAAGTGGCATCCCGATCACAGCAATCGCGAAAATTGCCGAACCTTGGGCCTGTGTCAAGTAAGCCAGTTCATATCCCATCTGCTCCCTTGGACGAATGGTCAAGCCATTTTCTTTTTCTGCAAGATAATTAATCGTATTGAGAACAAAATCCCGGTTTCCCCCACTCCCAATCTCGTAATCTTGCATGAAAGTAGTCGCACCTAAAATAACGGCTTTCGGATTACCATCTGTCGTTTCTATGGCATAACCTAATTTGACGGGTCCTTGCAAATCTTCTTCCGTATCATTATTGGTTTCATTCTCCAGAAGTCCTGTTATATCTGTTTCTCCGTAACTCGTGTCTGAGGACTCCAGAATAGACGTTACCATCCATTTATCTTGTGTTTCAGCGCTAAGTCCAAGCGACAGACTGAAGACAGGCTGAAGATGATTTTGAATTAATTTATCTGTAACCGTATGTGATTCAAGCTCAGGCATGGACCACAAAGGTCCATTTGTCGTAGAAGATTCCTGATCAACCATAATGGCATGTTCATCTACCACTCCGTACTGTTTCATCAGAGCATCAATATTTTTCCACTCGTTCTCCATATCTTCGTGAAAACCAAGCGTGAGGAATAGCTTGCCTCCATTATCCATATACTTCTGAACCTGCTTCAATTCTGCGTCACTCAGATCCTCTTGCGGACCCAAAATAGCCAAGACATCCGTATCTTCAGGTACCGCAGTATCTTCCGATAAAGTGATCTCGGCCACTTCCATGTTGCTCTGGTTCAGTGAGGTTTGCAGCGTGGTAGCAGCAGACAGTCCAAGTTCTCCATGTCCGGTTAAAAAGGCTACTTTATGTGTTTCATCCGATTCAAGTGAAAGAAGAGCCTGTGTTAATTTTTCTTCTCCTGAGAACAAATAAGATCCTTCATTTTCCCCAGAAGAGAATAAATCAATCATGGACACAATTTGCTGCTTGTCCCCTTGTAAAATAACGATGGAACTTGAATTCAGCTCGTACTGCTGAGCCAGTAAAGGTTCAGATTCAAGATTATATTTTTCCACTTTCAGTTTACTATTCAGCTTACTGTACTCATCGACTAAATCCGTTACTTCCCGGTTTAATAATTCGTCACTTGAGCTGTTCACCGTAAACACCAGCACCCGGGTATCTTCCGTAATCGCTTTGACCGCTTCTTTCGTTTGTTCTGATAACGTGTTCTGTTTTCCCTCAGAGAGATCAAGCTGAAAACCTCCGAGTGAACTCATAAATAACGTCAGCAAAATAAAAATACCGATAACCGCTGCGGAAATAATACCGCTGTTCGTATGATTCATCCATTTTTTCATTATTCTTACCTCCACCGTTTCCGCTCAATGCCCTGAATACTGAGCGTCAGGAAAACACCGGCTAATGTAAGATAAAAAATCACATCAGGTCCGCTAATCACACCTTTTGTGAAATTCGCGAATCGATTAGACAAGGAAAATGGAGAAAGCCAAGCTGTGATCGTACTGCTGCTATCTGTAAAGGAATCAATCATCCACAGCACAAGTAATATAATGAAGCCAGCCACTGCTGATACCATCTGATGTTGGGATAAGGACGACGCAAAGAGCCCAATTGCCATCATCGAGGCACCCATCAAAAAGAGGCCAAGTGCGGACAGCCATACTGTCGTTTCATTAATATCACCATACAAGGACATAATAAGCGGGTAGGTCAGACTGCATAGAATCAGGAGCAGTAAAATGACCAAAGACGCCAAATATTTTCCGAACACAATTTCAGTTACGCTCGTGGGTGAAGTCATTAATAGTTCGTCGGTTCCCTGCTTAAATTCTTCCGCAATAAGACGCATGGTCAGCAGAGGTACAATATAGATCAATAAAGATACGGTATCTCCGAGCACAAGCCGGTAGTCCACAATACTAGGCTGATAGTAGACAAAGCTCATAAAGAACAAAAAGCTCGACAACAATACATAAACTGCAAAAGCAAAATACGTAGTCGGAGCAAGAAAATAGGACTGAAGTTCTTTATAGAAAATAGCCATCATCCGTTTCATTTTCGCTTCCTCCCTTCTTTCTTGGCTTTCCCGGTCTCCTCGCTAGAAAGCTCGCTGCCATTTTCTATTTCCGTCATCGTCAGTTTCTGGAACACTTCTTCCAGTGTCTGATCCTGTTTCTTCATTTCTAGAATTGGAATATGCTCAGAAGCAAGCATGTTAAAAAGTTCCTCTCTATAGTCATAACGAGATGGGGTGCTCAGTTGCAGCTCTAATAATCCACCTGATTGATTATGCATCCCCACGGAGATCGGATGTTCTTGAGTATCTCCCCAAGAAGTCAGAATAGGCAATATATGATCTGCTTCTCCTTTTACCGTAAGATGAACCTGGAATGCATCCTCCATGGAACTTCCTATCGAATCCGGTGAACCATCCAGTACAAGTTTTCCTTGGTTAATAATAAGAACTCGGCTGCACAAAGCACTTACTTCTGGGAGGATATGGGTGCTGAGTAATACGGTATGATTCTCTCCTAACTCTTTGATTAAATCCCGTATCTCCATAATCTGGTTCGGGTCTAGTCCAGACGTTGGTTCATCGAGAATCAGTAAATCCGGCTTATGGATAATGGCTCCTGCCAGTCCCGTCCGCTGTTTATATCCTTTGGATAAGCTTCGAATCATTTGGTGTTCTCTTCCGATCAGTCCAAGTCTGCTTACCATCTCATCTATTCTCAGCTTCTGCTCCCTTGCAGGGACGTCACGTAATTTTGCGACAAATTTTAAGTAAGACAGCACGGTCATATCTGGATATAATGGGGGGGTCTCTGGTAAGTATCCGATACGAGAACGAACTTTTCTCCCCTGCTCATGTACAGACATTCCATCCAGGAGAACTTTACCTTCAGTTGGTCTTAAATAACCAGTAATCATTCGCATGGTTGTTGTTTTCCCTGCTCCGTTTGGGCCCAGAAAGCCAACAATCTCTCCCCGCTCCATTGAGAAATCAAGGTTCTGAACCCCTCTTTGACCATTGTAAGTTTTACTTACTTGATCTAATTTCAGCAAAAGACTCATCCTTTCTGCTTCTCTTCTCCGTTCATTAACGGTTATTCCCAGTCTAGCCTTATAACAATAAACGATTCTTAAATGAATCTAAAAGAATCCTTAAAAAAATGTGTCTAAATTGTGAACTGACACCTATCCACCCACACCGTCCCCCCATGTTATACGTACCTTATCTTATTAAAAGTAACGGGAGGGGTATGTCTTGAAAGTACTATTTACTTTCTTTATTCCAAGCGGCGGTGTGGAGACGCTTAATCGGCTGCGCTGTGCAGCCTTGAAACAACATGGTATCGAAGCACATACCTTATATCTCATGCCAGGCACCGGACTTCAGAATACTACAGGTACGGTGTTTACCATGTCAGATAATGAGGAGATTCGTGCGCTTTTGGAAGAGCAGCAATACGATGCCGTCATTTCTACTTCGGATATTAATATGCTGGAACGGCTCCGTGTTTTTCTTCATTACAAAGGAAAAATTATCTTCGAGGCACAGGGACTCGGCACAAGGGAAGCGGCTGTTGAGACCATCGAAATGGCTTCTCCTTATCTGCAAGCCTATGCAGATGCTGTTCTTATTCCTCCAACCACCCATCTCCATCAACTTTTTTTGGACATGTGCCCGTTTATGCACCTGTTTATTATTAAAGGAATGCTCGATACAACGAGTTTTGCCCCGCTTGAAACCGACATCCCCCCCTATCCAGCTTTACTTTGGGTCGGTCGTCTCGAATTTAATAAAAACTGGCGGGAATTTCTCCACATTGGTCACCGCGTAATCCAAGAAAAACCGGAAGCAAGACTATGGTTTTTTCATGACCCTACCCTTGCCTTTTCAGCGGATGAACAGCAGTTCTACGAAACATTAAAAACGCTCCATTTGGAAGATAAAATCGGTATTTTCAGCAATGTTCCACACTCCAAGATGCCGATGTACTATTCCATGGCAGCGAGATCAGGCGGAGTTATGATTTCTACGTCGATTATGGAGGGCTTTGGATATGCGGTGGCTGAAGCGATTAGCTGTGAATGTCCTGTAGTCAGCACGGATTCTGACGGCGTAAGAGCGTTCATTACACATAATCAAACCGGTAAATTTTATCCGCTGGGTCAAGTCGAACAGGCAGCAAACGAGATCCTGGAACTGATGAACAATCATACGATTCGTACGCAGATTCAAAAGGCAGGCCGTGAGTATCTCGTCTCTCAATTTTCCCCAGATGCTTATGCTCATTCGTTCCGTCAAATGATGAACGCCTTGGCTATTTTTTAACAGGAAGGAGCACACTTCTTCATGAAAATACTCATGGCAACCTTCTGGGGACTACAGAACCTTGGGGGGATCTGGACGTATATTCGGCAGTTATCGGAGTGGTACGCGGAACATGGAATAGAAGTCGATGTCATCGGAACCGATATGCAGAAAGAGACCGTTTATATATTAAAAAAGGGATGGTTATTCGAAAAAAAGGCGGTCCTCCCCGCCCTGCGTTCCACATTTACTACCGACCATGTTCCAGTACTTCATGCAGACCCCTATCTTGCTTATCTGGAACTGAATCGGTATGCCTATGAACTTGGAATGGCCTACCTAGGAACCGAATCCTATGATCTGATTCATGCCCAAGACCCGATTAGCGCATACTCGATTTCCCGTGTAATGAAGCGCAAGGTTCCGCTTGTTACGAGCTATCATGGTTCACTGCATTTAGAAGGATATCTCGATGAACTGCAAATGAACCCAGCAGCGCGTAAAGAAGATTATTTACGTACCCCGCTAGGAAAATACTATCAGACGATGGAACAACTCGGCATCGCTGCATCCGATGGATTTATCGTCTCATCGAGCTGGATTCAGCAGCTAATGCAGCAGTTTGGTGCACCTCCCGCTGCATTCAGCCGAATTCCTTATGCGGTAGACCTGGTTCAGTATGATGAGCTTGCAGCAAAACAAACTTCATATCCTGCTCCTCCTAACAAAAAGGTGATTGCTTTTACAGGTCGCTTGGAATACATCAAAGGGATTCATGTTCTACTAGAAGCGGCCGCACTTCTGAAAGAGTACAGAGAGGATTTTGTCATCTGGATCGCCGGGGAAGGAAGTATGGGACCACTCTACAGAGAACAAACGGAGCAAAAAGAATTACATGATTATGTGAAATTTTGGGGGATGGTCAATAATGTGCCTTCGTTCCTAAAAAACGCCCATATCTATGTACAGCCGAGTTTGCAGGATACTCAGCCTTTCTCCGTTACGGAAGCACAGCTTGCAGGAATTCCTGTCATTGTGGCGGATACCGCCGGTATGCCGGATATGGTAGTAGAGGGCAAGACCGGATATGTCGTTCCTCCTTCTAATGCTGCCGCCCTTGCCGATAAGCTTGACTACCTGCTCACCCATCCTAAAGTAAGAACCCGTGTTGGATCGGCAGCGCGTACCTGGGCACGTAAATATCGTTCACTGGAGCGGCAGGCGGAGGATACCCTTGCGGTTTATGAGCGGTATATCAAAAAGGATCGGATGGCAGAGCGTGGACAAGACGAGAAGGCTGATATGAAAATCGGGAGAGGCGCACGAACGGAATGTATGAGTACATCATCAACTTTCTCTCTTCATCAGCTGCCGATTTCTTCCGAACTTCTAGCAGATTTGATGAGCAAAATTCCCGCCGATTACCGCTTGCCTGATCGGAAGGTAATAAAGGAAGGAAAATAAAAAAAGCATATTTCACCTCTATAGAAAATGACAAGTTTTTTGCGATTAGAAATCGGTCCAATGAGGTCCTATTTCTCCAATCTCAGCCAACTTGTCATTCTTCTTTATTTATAGGAAGATGACGAGTATAGTTTATATCTTCTAGCTTAAACTACAGAAAAAAAACCTTGGCAGCATTAATACCAAAGTTCTTGAGAGATTGGGTAACTAAAAACATGAAAAAAGTTTCTTACAACTATATAGGTAACATTGTTTGAATGAGCTATCGTTTTTCCGTTAGCGTAACAGTTTAGGACGAACCTTACTTTAATATTCTTTTCTTAATTGTATGGATTCTTTTATCCAATCATTTAAAAGAGTTGTACTTACTAAAATGTCCTCACCTATTTTGAAAATGGGAAATAACATACCAGTATATGAGCCTTGTGTTTTCAACATTGTTTCTTCTGTGGAGATTATAGTGTGTACTTGAGATTCAGTGATGTTTAAGTATTTAGCTGTTTCTTGAATTGTCATTAAGGCTTTATTAGAGATTTCATTATTATCTGTTGCACTACTTATTGATAATTGACTTCCTTTGATAATAAAGCAACCAGTAATGATTGCAATTCCTAAAATTATAGAGCAAATAACGTTACTAAGATTTTTCATAAATATACCCCCATTAATTTAACTCATATCGTTATTACAGTTAACATCCTTGCTACAAACTTCATATACTTTCCCTCCCTAAAGGTATTCGCGAAGTGATTAAACTAACCTGCCTAGTAGCCAATAGCTTAAAGAAAAAGCAACCGGTCTATTGATCGGTTGCTTACTTTTTCTAATTAAACTATCGTTTTCTCGTTAGTTGAACGAAGATATGATTATTGTTTAGTCCATTATAGTCAGCTTCTGTAAATTCACATTTTTCTACTTGACCTTCACTAGCTTAATATTATATTGCAATAATTCATAAAAAACACAGTTAACAGGCTATCCCTCTGATATAAATAACTTTCTATCTTTTTTATGTAATAATATTCCATTTATCACTAGTTTTATTATACTTTTATTAGAAGTGATTTGTTAATATATATTAATTGATTCTAGATAAAGGAGGATTTTTCTTGAAGAAAATAATGATGATTGGTGGCGGAGTTGTTCTAGGGCTTATAATTCTTGTAATTGGTTTCATTTTTTTTACGGTGTACTCTCTTAACACCCCAGCGAAAAGTGATCCAGAGCTTGCCGCTTATAATGAGGAAAGAGTTAAAGAGTATTTAATTGAGGAAAAAGGGTATCTGGAGAGCGATATAGCTAGTTTTGAAGTTGTCAAGATAAAAAAAACAACTGATGAAACAGCTTCTGGATATCTAACCTATGTTGAATTCTCAAATGAACTTAATAAGATGTATTCTTATAGATTAGGGGAAGATGGTGAAGTCGAACAGCTGGGAATTACTGGAGGTGCTTATAAGCATAAAGAATAAATAATAATCTTATAAAAGATGCTACCAGTTAATGCAACGTCAAATACGTGCATAGTATTAGTTTACTTATACAAAACAGATAATGCTTGATTCAAGCGAGTATAACGTAATCATAGACACAATGAATGTGGCCACAAGTGGGTATGTATAACTGTTATATGAGCAGCAAATAGGATATTATGTTGAGCCTAGTGCTTTCTTCTCCTAGCGAAAAAGCAACCGGGTGTTGTTGATCGGTTGCTTACTTGTTCTTCTTGAACTATCGTTTCTACTAGGTAGCTTAATGAGTTATCCTAATAAAATCAATCATTCGGCTCCTATAGAAATTAACTAAAAGAAAAGATTTTGAATTGTGTTATTAAGTAGACAGTAATGAGTACATTTATTGCGAGTATAAATGTTTTTTTCAGATTAACTGAATATTTTTTTAAATAACGACGAAAAACAAATGAAAGTAAGGTCATGATAACAAAGTACCCAATCGGTATAACGAAACTATAAAATACTTTTTCTGTTGCACCAATGTCACCTGGTGGGGCATCTGTTGCTGTGAATCGCCCCATTGCTATCCATATCTTGAATACCCAGTAAAATAAGAATGATGTGGTCGATATAACTAATAGATAAGCTACATAACTAATTACGCTAAGGTTAATCTTCAAACAGTTGCCTCCGATTTTATGCGATTTTTCATTATAAAGCCTTTAAGAAGCAATTACTTCATTAAAACAAGAAAGATTGTTGTATCCACATCAAGAAGCTCAGAAATCCTGTTATGCTGAATGTGATTAAGATAGTTACTATTCCTCTTGAAACAGACTTTAAATTTTTCTTACCTGTTAGTCCTATTATTCCAAGGATTAAAGTTGTTAACGAAAGAATGTAAACAATATTAAAGGCGTCTGGAACGGATATTTTATGGATAAGTCTATAGATTTCTATCCAATATGGCATTGTCAAATACGAAACTAAACAAATTATTGAAAGGAAGAAAGACCATAAATTTAATTTTTCTCTCATAAATTTCACCTCCTCATATAGTTAATTAGGCATAAGAAATATACGGTGGATTTTGAGAAACTTAAACGATCGTATGTGTCCGACAATCCTGAATGTTGTGGTTTTTGGTTTAATTAGGCAGGTTTGAAGCATTAACTATATAGCATAATAACTTCTAATCACAATACAGAAATTTACATCTAGAATTCAGTTAAAAGACAAGAAACACATAGGCTGTCCTAAAGTGGGTAGAGCATTGGTTGGAACGAACATAATCAGATGATTCTCCGCTCTGAATCTTCATTAAGCTATTCTGCTCGTAATTGAAAAGACAGCAACCACGATTGGCTGCCGTCTTTTATTTATTATTTATTCAACTATCGTTTTTCGTTAGCGTAACAATAAATTTAGATTATAGCATTGAATCCGCTATCTTCTGGATTTCCTGATCATCAAGTGGCCTTCCTGTAAAATCAGTAATAATATACTGTATTCCTGAGTCAACAAAAGTTAAGCTTTTATAATCTCTATTTAACAAAATAGCTGGAACTTCTCCTTTTAAGAATAATTTCTTTGCATAGGAAGCTCCATCATAATGCTTAATACGATCAAATTTTTTATTTTCTTTACTAATGCTTAATAATATTTGATCTCCTGCCTCAAATCCATAATATCGGACTTCTATTTGTTCTTTACTGATATCTTTTGTTTCAGTTTTTTTTATATTGTAAGGAAGAAACGTAGGAAGAG
>NZ_BOSJ01000018.1 GCF_018403285.1 Paenibacillus sp. J45TS6
CATTTGTCTTTTGAAATCTGCTGTGAATGTGCGTCTTTGCTTTGGCATAGTAGATCCGCTCCTAATCGTATTCTCTTCATTCTACTAGCCCTTAATTTTTCTGTCCAACTAAGTGTAGACGATCCACTTACGGTATTTTTATAACTGAAGAGATTGATGATTTTACAGTTTCAGTTTATTGGTGGTTGTACTATTTTTTAGAAGCCGTAAGACTTCTGAAAACGGAGAGATATGTTTTAATAAGTGATATCGAAAAATCTAATATATGGATTGAACTAAAAATGGAAAAAGATATAGTGGAGATAAGTAAGGTATCTGCTGATAAACCTGAAGGAAGTGGAGCAATAGAAACGAAAAAAGTGCCAAATTTAACATATCCGTATTGGAAAGAAAAAAGAGTTATTTATGAGGACTTGAAAAAAGAAGTAATAGATAAAACTAAGCTATATGTGGAAGAGTTAAAAGTATTAAATAATGAAAGTAATAAAGAAATTTTGAAAATGGAAAAATTAATTCTAGAGATTGAAAAATAAAGAGGGAATTTATATAGAATGACCGAAAGATAGCGAAACCAATGAGATTCTAGCCTAAGACTACATGAAAAAACTCTTTCCAAGCAAATAACGTGGAAAGAGTTTTTCTTATTCATCAACACACTTATCCGTGCAAAACCTTATTCAAACTTTGAGTCGTTTCATTGAGCTTTACAATACTCTCCACCATATTAGTAACTCGTTCCTGCTGCAATTCAGCGCTGGCAAGTACTTCTTCTACAGAAGCAGCGGATTGCTCCGTCACAGAGGATACTGAATTTAGTTCGTCATTAATTCGAGCAGAAGCCTCTTGCAGCTGACTATTGAGATTTTGCAGGTGAACTGCTTGCTCCATCACTTCGGTAGTGTTGAGGTCAATATTCGTGAAAAGTGCTTCAATAATATCAGTAGAAGTCGCTCCTGCCATCGATGCTTCTTTGCCTTCAGAAATACGTATGGCTGCACTGCTTACATCTTTCTGAATGGAGGACAAAATTTCGGCAATATCGGCTGATGACTGCTGGGTAGACTGGGCTAACTTACGAATTTCAGTAGCAACAACGGCAAAGCCCTGTCCATGTTCACCTGCACGTGCAGCTTCAATAGATGCGTTTAGAGAGAGCAGGTTCGTTTGTGTACTGATCTCCTGAATAGCGGTGAGAATCCCGCCAATTTTCTTGTTTTCATTATTTACTTTTTCAATTATTTGCGTTGTATCTTCGACGATTTCAGACACGAGGTGAATTAAAGAACTAAGTTCAGCAACCTGAATCTTTCCATCCCTCGTTAACTCCACGGCTTTATGAGCCCGGTCACTTGTGGTGTTTGAAGCATCAGATGTTCTTTGCACGGATTCATTTAATTCATGCATTGCAGTACTAATGTCAGATACACTACCTGCTTGAGATTCCATTCCCGTTGATATTTCTTGAAAAGCAAGCAGCACCTCATTATTAATCTTTCCTGCCATATTCGCATTTCCATTAAGCTCTGTTCCCGACGTAGTGATTACGTTAGATACTTGCCGTACTTCGGTCATGAGCAGTTCCATCTTTTGTCTTGCCTGTTCCGATTCTTGCATGCTATATCTCATATTTTTCAGCAATCGTTTTCCAATGGTGCTTTGTCCGAGAAGGGTAAGCCAAGTGACTAAATAATAAGCGTTGATACCTAGTGTATTTTCGCCAACATAGATGGCAAAGCAGAAATAGATGAGTACAGCGAGTCCAATGATTCCGTTGAGAAGCAGTGGCTTCATATCCATATAAAGAGAGGTGAGAACTAGTCCGAGCAACAGAATGACATAATCTCCGGGAGATTTACTTGCATACATGAAGGTAAAACAAATCACATTAAATCCAACAGCGACAAAATACATCGTCTGATTTATATACCACTTCTTTAGATAGAACAGGGTGCATACGGCTGCTACGGGAATGGCTGTGCACAGGATCGCGAGAATGATATCCAAACTTCGGTAACTTGCGGCGAGCCCAAGAGCAGTGCAAATCCATAACAACCTAACCATAAGTCCATTTCTTTTATGCAATTCACTTAATTCTTGCGTCATTTCTTTTTCCTCCCGCGTTAGGTGATGATTTATATTAGGGACCACTTGTTATAGAAATGTTCCTGCAACGTTTACGCGTTAGTTTCGCTCTTGTGAAAGGTTCGCCATATTCGTAGGTAAAACGAACTCTATAATAAAGGCCTATATTACTATATCGTCTAATTCACCCTCACATCTTAGTGTTAAAATTTAACTCTGCAATGAGATTTTATATAGAGGAATGAGTAATTAAAATCCTTCTATGTATGTATGCAAAAAAACACCCAGCCCATTAATTCTAAAGGGTTAGGTGTATAACGAATTATATATTTTACTGATATACTCGGACAATTCCTGCTCCTGTTACGAGTCTTGCCTCATTAGCTCCGCTGCCGAAGGTATGGTCCGGTTCAGATGACTCTGTTTGTTCGATCACTTCTCCAAGTAGTTCAAGTTTGCCAGAACCCGTTCCGGCAAGGAAGGTAAATGCTTCTGGGGTATCTGTTTGGAAAAAGATATCGCCTGCACCCGATTCGGCGTTCAGCTGACTTGTACTCACTTGTTTCATATCAAGGTTACCTGCATCCGTTTTGATCTCCATCGTTTTGGTGTTTAACCGTTCCACAGTAATATTACCGCTTTGTGTAATGAGTGAAATATGTTCATATGTTTTTTCAGGAATAATAAGCGTGAGATTGAGTTTTACATTATTTGGATTCGCACCTGTATGATTGGTATTGGCATCGATGTCACCCGGTACTCGTACCTCTGCAATCAGCGTTTGGCTGTTCGTTGACAGAACTAGTTCGGGGGCAGTCTCTGCATTTATCTCTTCATTATTTAGTGTAGCTGTAATATGGTCCGTATTCTGCTCCGTTTTGATGAAAATATTACCTGTGTAATGCTGACTTACTTCAATTGAATGAATATCTGCAGCATTTAATTCTTTGGTATACGTACTTCGTCCAGCAGCTGAAGTGGAGGGAGGATTCACAGTGTTATCCTGATTTGAATCTTGGCTTGGATGAACAGTTGTATCATTTTGAACGGAAGAGTCGTTCTGAATAGGAGAATTGTCATCATTATTCTCTTTACCGCAGGCACTAAGGAGCAGTATTGTGGCGAATAGGATAAAAAATAGTTTTTTCATATCACTTCACTCATTTCGTATGTAATTAGTTGGGACTCATTGTTTATATCTATCAATCTATACCCATAAACGACCGATTTGATTGGCTGTACCTACCTATATGCAGCTACTAAAGATAAACGCCCCGTTTTGCAAGGGTGTTTTTTTGTGGGTTTAAATTCCAAACCAACAATATAAATGTATAATAATGGAATATGAGACTGAGATCAGGAAAGGAGAGGGATCGTATGGTACAGCAGAATGAAGAGAGGCCTGAGCAGCCTGGTAAAACCATACCGAAAAAGGTTGAACCGGTAACGGTCAGTGAACTATTTACCTTGGGGCGAAAACCAGCAGAAGATTTGGTATATCTCTTGTTTTGGACTGGAATGATTGGGGTTTTATACAATGCTTTTGTATTCGGAAAATATATCTCAGTGACCTTCTCCCTCATGAATACACTTTCAAGTGATTTCTATGAAACTACGACTACAGGGGGAGATCATGTTCTTCTTGGTTTTGTTGCAGGTGCAATTGGTTTTGGTGTTCTGTTCGTCCTATGGAAAGTATGTTGTGAACTGCTGCTCCTTATATTCAAGTCTCTTCAGAAATATGTAGGATCGAATTTGAAAATGAGAGGTCTTAGTTTACTAATCATTTTGGTATTTTTGACCACGGCATGCAGTAATCACACATTACCAAAGGTAGACTCCCCAGCTGGTGAATTTCTAATAGAACAAGGTTATGAAATCATTCAGCAAGAAGACATAGTTTATGAACATAGGCTTGAAAAAAAAGACCTGACGCAACTGCCGCATCAAATGTACTGGAGTGTTCAATCTGTCGATGCTGCTTCGTATATAGGAAAAATCATTTACACCACTACGTTTTATGTTAAGAATCATCCGTTAGATCAAGCTCCCTCTAACCTTAAGGGCCAGACAATCGTATATGTAATGCAGACGGAGAATGAGGTGATTGGTGGGTACAGCCTACCTGACCTTGATGATCCTACAGATGGCTGGGTGTATTCACTAGATGGACGGACACTGGAGGAGTTCTCGGGGATGGACTTTGGAACATGGAGACAACAGTGGGACAGCAAGTACAAGTGACTACTATTAAATACGCTCTGCGTAGATGTAAAGGATGGCCTACCTATGAACCATTTGAAATTTATACCGATGAGCCAAAAGCACGCAAAAACCATCGCCACATGGACATACCCTGAACCTTATTCGCTATACAACATGGATGACGATGAAGAGACTATAGAGGAACTAACGGAGGGGAGTTACTATGCCGCACTTGATGAAGAAGAGCAACTTATCGGGTTTATTTGTATAGGAGAAGCGGCAAGGGTTCCGGGAGGATATGAAGCAGGAATTTACAATAATGAACAGCAAATCGATATAGGTTTAGGGATGAGACCTGATCTGACAGGAAACGGGCAGGGTGGATTGTTTTTAAAAGAGAGCCTTTCATTTATCCGTAATCTCTCGAATCATTCGTCATTACAGCTCGTTGTTGCCACATTCAATGAACGGGCAATGAACGGGCTATGAAAGTATATGAGCGAGCTGGATTTCGAGAGGGACAAACCTTCCTTAGCAGGGACAGGGAATTCATAGTGATGAACCAACGATAATTATAAAAAATAAAAAACTGCACCGCTTTATTAGGAGCGTCTAACATAGGGGTGCAGTTCAAGTCATTGGTGACGGGTTCACTAAATACGGCTTTCCCATAATTGAGTTCTAGTTCTTTTTAGCGGGGGAAATCTTTAAAATTCTTTCCCTCGTATTTTTGAGAAAACCATGGTGTCCGACAGCTCCCCATAGACATCCAGACTGTCTCCGCGTAGAATTCCTTCAAGGACAAAACCGTTCCGCTCGGCTACTCTCGCGCTTTTCCCATTCCTTGCATCACAGCGAATTTCGATCCGGTTAGCCGAGAGTTCACGAATTGCGTAGTTTGTTATGGCTTCTACAGCTTCACTCATATAGCCTTGACCTGCATAGGAGCTTCTAAGCCAGTAACCAATTTCAAATTTGCGAACATCCCAGTCAATCCGGTGCAGTCCGCTGCTTCCGACCAATTGTCCATTTTCTTTGGAGAATAGCATAAGTCGTAAATCGGATCGCTTCAGAAATTTCAGATGTGCCTGCCTGATATTAATTTCCGAGTTCTCGGGAGTAAGCGAGTCATTCGCAAAAGGCATCCATGGACGCAGTTCTTCCATGCTCTCCTGAACGGCTTCATAGGAGGCAGCGCCATCCCCATATTTAGGCGCTCGGATGATCAGCCTTTTACTTTCAAAGGATTCTGGAATCGTAAGCATGATCTTTTCTGTAGTTTCATGGGTCATATTACTAGCCTCCAGTGGAAAAATTTCTCATAAACATAACATGAAATGTATTTTACTGGCAATTAAATTATTTAGGAGAGTTGATAAGTTGTATAAGTACGCAATTACAAAATATAATCCTCATTTCCGCGATGAAGAGGGAAGATATCTAAAGGAAGATTGGATTGCTATTAGTGACATAGGTAAGTTGTTTGATGGTGAGATGCTGACAGCTGACCATTATATGAAAATAGAAGACAGTTATATTCAAGCCATACAGATGGTTATGGAATATATGAAAATACCATTTTTGTTGGTTAATCAAGTCGAGAGAAGTTTTTCTTACGATACTTTTATGGAAATGAATGAACGATATCGTGAACTCTATTCTAAGGAATTACTAGAAACTTATACCCATATAAAAGACTTAGATGAGCTTGATAAAGAGCAGGTGGGTTCTTTTTGTAGATTAGTTTTGCGTGAAGATATGTGGGCTAAAGTATATTATCCTAGAAGAATGAAGGTTTTTATCGGGTATGACTATCTGATGGGAGTTCATACCTCAAAGTCGATTGAGACTATAATTCCGTTAATCGAGCAACTGGGATTGTTTGTTGAAGAACACTAACCTTTTTAATAACTTGAGGGCAGGCAAAACCATGTATCAAATCAAATCACTTCATTCGTTAGATTCACCCGGTGTATTACATAACCAAAGCAAAGTAACCCACTCGCTAGTTTTCACTGGAGTAGGTTACTTTTTTTCTGAATACAATGCTAATTCAAACGCACTTTGTGCAGATCTACCTAAATACGATACGTCGCAAAAGGTTTAGCATGAATAAACGGCTCACTGATCTGATCCAGCTCAGCACCGAGATCTGAATTCATATCAATCTCAAGGCTCTTGATATTATCGTCTAGCTGCTCTGTCTTTGTCGCACCTACGATAACCGTCGATACTGCTGGGCGGTTCATGAGCCACGCAACGGATAGAGCACTTGGGGAATAGCCGTGGGAAGCGGCAAGATCACTTACCTTACGTCCAAGCTCCAAATTATGCTCTTCTAAGAACCGGTTGAAGTTCGGATCCGTCTCGGCACGGGAACCAGCTGGAGCATTGTTTTTGCTTGTATATTTCCCTGTTAGAATTCCCCCTGCAAGCGGGAAGTAAGGGATAATACCGACACCTTGGTCAAGACACATCGGTACGAGTTCAAGTTCGGGTGTACGATCTGCCAGGGAATAACTCGTCTGAGTAGATACATAGCGCACATAATTTCGCATTTCGCTAATGCCGAGTGCCTTCATGATCTCCCAAGCAGCATAGTTAGAAGCGCCGATGTAGCGTACTTTACCGGAACGTACCATGTCGTCGAGTGCCCGGAGGGTTTCTTCTAAAGGTGTATTAGGATCAAAGGTATGAATCTGATAGAGATCCACATAATCGGTTTGGAGTCGTCTCAGGCTGTTCTCCAGTTCAAGCTGCAGGTGATAGCGGGAAGATCCACGCCCGTTAGGTTTATCGTCTTTGACAAGACCTGCTTTTGTAGCGAGTACGACTTGATCTCGCTTCCCTTGCAGGGCATGTCCAATGATTCGTTCTGATTCGGTTCCTGCATAAATATTGGCTGTATCAATAAAGTTGATACCATGATCGATGGCGTGATGGAGAATACGGGCAGAGGTTTGCTCATCCGCTCTCTTACCAAAAGAATTCGTGCCAAGTCCAAGCTGAGAGACTTGAAGTCCACTTTGACCTAGATAGTTATATTTCATTAGAAAAATGCCCCTTTCAAGATCTTCGGTAGGATTAGTCAGAAATGATCTATAGACATTAAGTATATTATTTCCAGAGAACGAGAGCAAAAGAGGTAAGAAGAATAGAGGGAAATAAACCCTCATTTATAGGAGGAAGAAGCTCTTTAATAGAGTCCACTTATGAATTGATTCAGTAGATTATTGGTTTTTAGTATGGTAATGGAAAAATAGGAGGGTGTATGTATGATAATCGTAATTCCCTTACTTATTTTATTTTTAACTATGGGCATCAATTTCCTTGTGAAGTCGAAAAAGGATTCTTCAAATAAAGGCTTCTATGAATGGATAGGAATTTCTTTAATTGTAATGGTCATCTTTTTTGTTCTGCTTTCTTCCTATCAATTCATTGCTCCGGATGATCATATAGGACATTAGCAGCTACCAGCATCTTTAAGTGGAGTAATCAATATTTTGAAATGAAGAAATTCTTACAAATAAGGTAAGCCCCCGATCATTTATGACTGGGGACTTACCTATTTATTTTATATCTAGCTTGATGAATTAACCGATAAAACGTACATGTGTGATCAGACCATCTTCAACACGATAGACAGGAACAGCATACAGCAGATCTGTTCTTCCGCTATGTCCGCTGACTTCTTCATGATCAATGACATAAGGACCGTTTACAATCCGAGTCAGAATCTTCGCATGTAGCTCAGGACTTACTTCAAATGTCTTCGTATATCTAGCGCGAATCTCTTCTCTGTTCGTTTGTTGTACGTTGCCTGCAGCATCTTCAATAACACAATCAGGATGATAAGTACGGAGCAATGCTTCAATATCACGTGCATTGTAAGCTTCAAGCTGAGCATCAATAACTTGGGTGATAGACATAGGTAAGTCTCCTTTACGTATGGGAAGATGGGTGGGGAAAAGATGAGTTCATTTGTTCAGAATATAACAATTTTTACCACATCAATCAACTACTATTTTAAAGCAGTAAAGTTAGTGGCGAAAAACTTCCTAATCTTTTCATTCTTCTTCGTAGTCTCATGCTAATATGGACATTAGAGGTGTAGTGTATTAATGACATTCAGCTTTATGAAAATACTTCGCAGACATAAGGACAATAATAAGGAGCTGGATTTACTTGATCTTATCAAAAGATACCCATAAGCATATTACGATTGGACACATGACGTTATTTATTCCTGATTATGATCTGGAGCGCTACTTATTCATAACAACACTTGCGAACCAATTTGGAGTACAGACGAATACACAAGCGGGTCTTCTATTGTTAGAGAAGATTCGGGAAGAGGAAGAAGGGTTACTGAATCAAATTACCTTTGCGTATGACGAAGGGGGAATTATTGTTCATTCTAGCGAGGACCAAGCCGAGGCGATCCTTCGTGTGATTTTCTTGACGCATGACCTCATGGTTCCGCCTTATCAGATGAACCTAACTGATGAAGAAAAAAATAGTGCAATCGAGTACTGCAGAAATTGGGCTAGACCAACCCTGCAAACATGGAAGACTGGTGACGTATTTACGATCCCTTTAATGAATGAAGACTATGCATACGGACAAGTAATAGGGGAGACTGCGGAGAAGAATCCGTTATGTGCCCTTTATGAATGTTGTTCGGAAGAGGTACTGGACCCTTCTTATATCGTAACTCAGCATCCCATTGCAATCCTACCGTTAGTAGGCGACAAAATACATAATTATACCTTTCGAGTGATTGGAAATGCTCCCGTACTTGTTACCGGAGAAGGAGCCGTATCCGAATATCAAGGAGGAAAAATCAAACGTTTCTCCGATTCTTATTTTACCGAATTAGCAAATGCTTATTATAGACTTACGGATTGGGATAATTCTATACATGACTATAATACGTTGCTATTACCAGGGATCGAGGGGCCATGTGATCAGAGCCTAAGACCGGTGCCGAATACGGTTATTGATGTCATTCCCGGGGAGCGTATTGGAAAGCTCTATCTTGGGATGAGTGAGAAAGAATGCAGTGAGGTATTGGAATCTTATAGGAAAGAGCATCTAAAAGGTCTTTGGAATTATTCGCTTAATGATGTTTTTCGTATCGACTATGATCAGGAGGGAAAGATCTCCTTCATAGAGATGGTGACGGGTTACGAACCGGAACTTCTTCAAGTCCGTATCCATTTGCCGGAACAGAAGGTGGATGCTTTTCACACGAAAGCAAAGATACTGATTCCGATGATTGATAAAGTATCGCCTTATGATCGGTCCGAAGAGGATAATGGGTTTGCTTATTATTTTAAAGAGTTAGGACTGGCATTGTGGCGAGGAAATGTATTTGAAGAAGAACAGATGGAGGAAGCATGGTATAAGGAAATGTGTGCTGAAAATCAGCAGGACGAGCTGCGATTTATGTACTTTGAGACGGTCAGTGTGATGGTACCAGGTTACTATAATCAGTCCTGAAACTTGACATTAAAAAATGGAATATGGTATATAAAAGGAAGACTTAGCACTCTCTTTACTAGAGTGCTAAAATAGGTTAATGAGTCGAAGGGAGACTATTCATGGCAACGAAACAATTCCAAGCGGAATCCAAGCGTTTACTTGAAATGATGATTAACTCCATTTACACCCAGAAAGAGATTTTTTTACGGGAACTGATTTCTAACGCAAGTGATGCGATTGATAAAATGTACTATAAAGCTTTGGTGGAAGATCAACTGACTTTCCAGTCCGAAGACTACTTTATTAAAATTACGGCGGACAAAGAAAACCGCACTTTAACGATTTCCGATACAGGAATCGGGATGACACAAGAAGACCTAGAGAATAACCTCGGGATTATTGCAAACAGCGGTTCTTTTGCGTTCAAGAACGAGAACGAACTGAAGGACGGACACAATATCATTGGTCAGTTCGGGGTTGGTTTTTACTCTGCATTCATGGTGGCTGACAAGATTACCGTGATTACGAAAGCATGGGGAAGCGAGCAGGCTTACAAATGGGAGTCCGAAGGTGCAGATGGATATACCATTGAATTAGCAGAGAAAGACAGCGTAGGAACTGATATTATTCTTCACATTCGTGAGAATACAGAAGAAGATTCTTACGATGAATACCTTGAAGAGTATCGTCTTAGAACCATCATCAAGAAGTATTCTGATTTCATCCGCTATCCAATTAAGATGGATGTGAAGACTCAGAAGCCGAAAGAAGATGCAGAGAACGAGTTCGAGGAAGTTATCGAAGAACAAACCGTGAACAGCATGGTACCGATCTGGCGCAAAAATAAAAATGAGCTCACAAATGAAGATTATGAGAACTTTTATTTTGAAAAACGCTATGGTTTCGATAAGCCGCTGAAACACGTTCATATCAGTGCAGACGGTGCAGTTGTATATAATGCCATCCTGTTTATTCCGGAAAAAACACCGTTTGATTACTATACAAAAGAGTATGAAAAAGGTCTTGAACTATACTCTAACGGTGTTCTTATTATGGACAAATGCGGTGACTTGCTGCCGGATTACTTCAGCTTCGTGAAAGGGATGGTAGACTCCGAGGATCTATCACTCAACATTTCCCGTGAACTTCTGCAGCATGATCGTCAGCTGAAATTGATCGCGAAGAACATTAAGAACAAAATCAAATCCGCACTTCAATCCATGATGAAGGATGAGCGCGATAATTACGTGAAGTTCTATGAGTCCTTCGGCAGACAGCTGAAATTCGGTGTATATAACGACTACGGTATGAATAAGGGCGATATTCAAGATCTGCTCCTGTTCTACTCTTCTAAAGAGAAGAAGCTTGTGAGCCTGGCTGAATACGTATCCCGTATGCCGGAAGATCAGAAGTATATCTACTACGCAACAGGTGAGTCTGTAGAACGTATTGACCGCTTGCCGCAAACGGAGCTTGTAGCCGATAAAGGATACGAGATTCTGTACTTCACAGATGATGTGGATGAGTTCGCAATCAAGATGCTTCAGAACTACCAGGAGAAAGAGTTCCGTTCTGTATCGAGCGGTGATCTTGGATTTGAAGCGGATGCGAATGAGCAGGAAGCGGAAGCGAAGGAAAATGAGAACAAAGAATTGTTCGAACAAATGCAAGAACTGCTTGGCGGTAAAGTGAAGAAAGTCAAAGCTTCCAAACGTCTGAAATCTCATCCGGTTTGCTTGTCAGCTGACGGGGAAATCACGATTGAGATGGAAAAAGTGCTGAATGCAATGCCAAATGCAGATGGACAGCAAGTGAAAGCTGATAAAGTGCTGGAAATCAACGCAAATCATGAAGTGTTCAACTCACTCAAACAAGCATTTGAGAATGATAAAGAGAAGTTTGCTGTGTACACAAGCGTACTGTACAATCAAGCACTTCTAATTGAAGGCTTGCAGGTTGAAGACCCTGTTGCTTTCACTAATGATATTTGCAAAATTATGGCGTAAAAGACTTAACGATGTAGTGGAGCATATTAAAAAAGCCCAGTCCGATAGGACTGGGCTTTTTTCTTTTGATGAAAACTAATTACTCGTAGTAGCAAAAAAATAGATCAGGAAGATAGCAATATAAATAACAAGTATAATAGCCATCCATAGTAAGGACGCTTTTGCATAATTGGCTTTGCTTGGATTTGTAACCCTTCCAAAAGCCCAAACAAATAACAGCACAATATTGACAATAGGTATAGCTAAAAGGAATATCGTTAGCATCCAACTTTTTACACTTATAGCAGGGCCCTTTGGAGCACCCACCTTTTCTGGTGTAACGTATGAATCATTATTCAGCATCTTTAAATCTCCTAACTTATGTAATTTATCTGTATATGAATCAGTTCAAAGTATAGCATATTACAACAAACCCCAGTCCTTTATAGGACTGGGGTTTCTCATTTAGTTAAAACTAATTACTCCCAACCGCAAAAAATGCGATAACGAAGATTAAAATATAAATAACAATCCCGATAGCCATCCATAGTAAGGATGCTTTCGCATAATTGGACTTGTTTGGGTTGGTACTGCTGCTAAAAGCCCAAATAAATAAAAATATGAGGTTCACGAGAGGGATAGCCATCAGAAAAGTAACAAGCATCCAACTTTTCACACTTATAACAGGGGCCTCTGGAGAATCAAACTTTTTCGGTGTAACATAAGGATCATTATCTAACATTTTTCTTCATCTCCTAACTTATGTAGTTTACTGTGTATGAATTAATTTCATACTTTTTAAAAGTTACAATGAAATCAATCCGTTATATAAAATACCACTTACTTGCAAAATTTGGAAATACTTTTCACTGATTTTATTTTAACCTCAGGGTATGTTCTCCTGATGCAGTATGAAAAATAAGATGTTTTCTATCTTTCCACGTAGGGTCATTCATTCCAAGCACATCTTCAGCGGAGTCGTAACGTCTAAAATCCATATAACTGTAACGGTTGTTGAGTTCTTTCAATAGGAGTCCCCCCAGCATGGACTGATAAAAGTCATAAGAATACATGGTTTCTCCTAGACTAGTTGCGGAGTATTTAATTACTACAGCTTCATTTCCGATCGGCGAGCGGATGGTTTTATAATGTGCGTCATCGATTGCATGGCTGAAGTACAGAATGAGAAAAACAATAATAACTCCAGGCACAAATGCAGCAACAATGGTATAAATTTTAGCTATGATTCCCATGGACAACAGCATAATACTGTTGAAAATAAACATGGATAATACCAGACTATCCGGTGGAAATAGGCGGAGATAATAGCCCAGGCTATGTAGTACAATAAGCAGCACATCTATACCAATAAGTATTGAAATTATTGTACAAGTCATCTTACGAGTCAAAGGAGAGGATGTGCCCTCCGTCTTATGGTCTTGCTCTATATCTTGCATGTGATCGTTCTGATGATTCATTTTTGCTGCTTTATACTCCAGATGATCTCGTTCGTTCATAAAACCCAGCACCCTTCGCTGTAATAACATGATCTTAAGATATAAACAATAAATAACATAAAATGGTTACACCAAAATTACATAGCTGTTTCATCTGTTTAGAGCATGAATATGAGAGTGCCGCGTAAAACAACGACAAAAAGACCGCACAGATTAGTGCGGTCTTTTGTATTTGAATGACTACTTAAAATATAAATTAATCCTTTTTGTTCGGATCAGGAAGGTCACGAGGGTTCCAGTTCTCCGCTTGAGGCTCAATATCCTCATGTTTTTTCACTTTCTCCTGCTGCTCAGGGGAATTGTTTTTGTTATCCTCTTGATTACGTACTTTATCTCCTGTTTGTTGTTGCATCTGAATTACCTCCTTAGAATGAGTAACGTTGACTTCGGTATAATAATAGATACCCGATTAGACAGTACTCAAACATTAATGGCAGCTTACTTAGAAGGGCATCATTTGTTATGTTTGCTAAGCTGCTTAAGGTGAAGGTCAAAAGCTTTCATAACCCAAAGATGAAGTGTGGCCTGAGAGTATTTATAGATAAACCAAGGTAATGAAGGTACATAATCGTGAATCGCTACGATACATTCTCTCGAGTTTGGCAACTGTAAAAATTCAAGTCTCCCCTTATGAATTTCCCGCTTATTAACCAAGATTCCGCCTGAAATTCGGTACGAAGCATGAGATGGACTGCTTTTCGTTTTATCATAGGTTAGTTCGAGGATTGGAACTTTTGCAGCCCTAAGAAAAATGCGGACAATCTGATCTTCACTTCTTGTAATCCGAATGAACGGTTTTGTAATACGTGACAGCCACTCTATGTAATAGTGCAGAACCCACTGTGCATTTTTCCCTTCCGGTAAACAGAGCCGCTGTACGGATCTCACATCTGATTTCATTGATTTTTTCGCTAAACCCGTAATTGGATAAGGAGAAATGGACGGACCATCGAACTGCTCTACCCAAAAGGCAGTAACAGGTACACCCGATGAGCCTAAGATTTGCTCTACTTCAAGTCTGCTTCGCAAGTGACGGGGTACGTCTTTGTTTTCTACCTCCGCCGGGTCCATTCCGCTGACATATACGATTTTTTTCACGTTGTTCCGCTGGGCTGCTCTGGCAAAATGCCCTGCCAAGATCGCATCCATATCCTCAGAGCTGCCCTGAGTCAGTTTGGCAGAAGAGTACATGGATTGACTGAGATAGATAGCATAGTCTGCTCCTCGTAGTGCTTCTTCAACATCGTCATAGGAGAAAAAGTCACAAGCACGCCAAGTGACATGCTCTGTATCTTTGTGTTGGTCAGCTCGCCGGGATAAGGCGATGATGTCGTAATTCTTTTGAAGTTCGGTCATTAGATACTGGACGATATTTCCCGATGCGCCGGTAAGGGCAATGATGGGACGATAATTCTCTTCTTGATCCATTGGATTCTTTCTCCTTTGTTATTCTCATATAGATCTCAGGTGCTTGATTATAACCTGTGAGGGCCAAGTCTTAGTGAGAAAAAATTCTTGCCTAACTGTTGATTTCAGCGATCCCTCTGTTTTCATCTAACTTCCTATTAACTGTATAAAAAGCGTGAGATTGCTTATTCTAAAGAGAATTCATCAACAGGAATTTAAGCTAATATTAAGATATTTGCGACCGTAATATTAAGGTTTCTGGTTTATAATGCTATTTAATCTTAGATTTTAGAATATTTAAAGAGGTGTGAATGCAGCATGTCCAGAGAAGCAATCTTACTTGTTGATGATGAAAAGGAAATTATTGAACTTATTGAAATTTATTTAAAGAATGAAGGATACATAATATTTAAGGCATTCAATGGGGTGGAGGCCCTCGAAATCCTGCGCAATAACCCAGTTGATTTAATTATTCTTGATGTCATGATGCCACAGATGGACGGAATTCAAGCATGCATGAAAATACGAGAAAAAAACAATACTCCCATTATCATGTTATCTGCAAAAAGTCAGGATATGGATAAAATTTCAGGCCTGAGCATCGGTGCGGATGATTATGTTACCAAGCCTTTTAACCCGCTCGAACTGGTTGCCCGGGTTAAATCACAGCTCCGTCGGTACAAGATGCTCAATAACCGCAGTGATTCGGGCGAGGATGAGATCGTGATTGACGATCTTGTGATTAATACGGCTACGCATACCGTGACGGTGGGGGATCAGGAAGTGAAGCTGACGCCCCGCGAATTTGATATTTTAAAGCTTCTGGCCGTTAATCAGGGAATTGTTCTAAGCATGGACAAAATATACGAGGAAGTCTGGAACGAGCCGTTCATGGACTCAAAAAATACGGTCATGGTACATATCCGTAAGCTCCGCGAAAAAATCGAAAAGGATACGCAGCATCCCGCTTATATTAAAACGGTTTGGGGCATCGGCTACAAAATGAGATCTGCAAAGGAGATGTAAGGGATATGAATACCAAAGTATACATCAGTATTCGTTGGAAATTCCTTGCCATATTTCTTGGATGCATGGGACTCACACTGCTGTTCGTGCTGCTTGGAGGGTTGCTCGCTTCCTATGTTATCAAACTGAGCCCCTATAACGTGCCCCTAGCGTGGATCATCAACCATGTTGGATCTCAAAATACCATCCTTATTTTTGGAACAGCTTTTTTCATCACTTTATATATTTTTGCGACCCGTCCGCTTGTCTTACGTGCGAAGGAGCTTGCAAGCGTTCTTGAGGAGATGGCGGACGGACGGCTTCATACGACTGTAAAGGTGAAGGCTTCTGATGAACTGGGTACAATCGCAGGAAACATCAACAGCGTGTCTGAACAGATTCATACGTATCTGGAGGAGATTAATCAAGGGCTTGCGAAAATCGCTAAGGGGAATTTTGACCACGAGATTCCGGTTAGAGAAAAACATGAGCTTGGCCTGATTGCACAGAGTATCAACGCGATGAGCGAACAGCTGAACCGTTCCATTCAAGAAGAGCGAAACGCGGAGAAAACGAAGAACGATTTAATTACTGGTGTTTCCCACGACCTTCGAACCCCGCTTACTTCCATACTCGGATTCTTAGAAATTATTGATAAAGATCGTTATACCAATGAGGTGGAACTTCGCTATTACATGAATATCGCCTATGAAAAATCACTTAGCCTCAAAAAACTCATCGATGATCTATTTGAATATACCCGTATTAACAACGGCATGCCTCTTCATTTACGTGAACTGGATGTAACAGGACTCATTGAGCAGCTGGCTGAGGAATTCGTTCCGAGTCTGGAGCAGGCGAATATGACCATTCGAACACATGTACCGGATCATCGGGTGATGATCAAGGCAGACGGCGACCAACTTGTGCGAGCATACGAAAACCTCATTTCTAACGCGATTAAGTACGCAAGCAGCGGTAAATATATAGACATTTATATTGAAAAAGAAGATGGACAGGTTGTTGTACGCATCTGTAACTATGGAGAACCTATTCCGAAGAGGGACCTTCCTTATATCTTTGAACGTTTTTACCGCGTCGAACAGTCTCGTTCGAAAGAAACGGGTGGAACTGGCCTGGGACTTGCGATCACAAAGAGTATCTTCGATGTGCATGGGGGCGAAATCTCCGTAGAAAGCTCGCCTAGACAAACGGTGTTTGAGACTCGACTGCCCATTTTGGAATAGCCTAAGGTCTGTTTTAAATAAATCAATGAAAAACTTAAGAGTTTGTTAAGCATTTAGATAAGAACCGTTAAGAAGTGTCTTGTAGTCTTGACTTTAACAAGAGGAAAACAAGCAATGGCGAAAGCTGCTGCCTCTGACATATTTACTTCAGGAAGGAGCAAGACTGACGAATGGACACGATGGCGTCGAAGATGCTTACACATAAAAAAACACTGCTTATCACGATGATCGTATTGATCTTCGCACTGGCTGCTTTTTTAAGACTCGACTTTCTCGTCTCGGTCAATCATAAAGTATCGCATGATACAGTGAATTACGACATTATGGTTCGGCAGCTGCTGGAAGATGGAATTTATGCTTATAAGGATACGGAGCCAAACGCCCAGGTTACGCCGGGTTATCCGCTTTTTATGGCGGCAGTTTATAAGATGGTTGATTATCAGAATAATGATCCTTTTCCGTACATTCGATATATCCAGGTTGGTATTAGCCTTGTTACCCTGGGGCTGATTTATTCCATTGCCCGAAAACTGGCGGGCCAAACGGTTTCGATCATTGTGCTGCTTATAAGCGCTGTATATCCTCCGTTCATTTGGAGTAATGGCGCGGTGCTCACGGAGGTGCTGGCATGCTTTTTCTTAATGCTGTATATCCGTCTGCAGCTTTCTACGTTTGAGAAGAAAACACGAACCCTCGCTCTGCTTAGCGGTGCTGCAATGGGACTGCTTGTGCTTACGCGTCCGGAATTTTTAATTCTAATCCCAGCGGTTTATGTGTTTTATTACTTTTGGAAAAAGAACTTTAAGTTCACGCTGAAATTACTGCTGTTCACCTGCATTGGTACGGGGGTTGTTCTCTCGCCTTGGGTGATCCGCAACATCGTGACTCTGAACGAGGTCGTTATTGCCTCTACACAGGTCAATCCCTTTGCGGCGGGTACTTATCCAGATAAAAACTATGATGATGGACTAGTTGACCGTCACGGTAAGACCCAAATGGAGGTCGCAAAAGAGCGGCTGAAGGTCGGCTTTACTGAACACACATGGACATTTGTAAAATGGTATACCGTTGGAAAACTAAAATACATCTACTCGAATATGTATTTTGGCAGCGGTCATACCCCGATATACAGTGTGCTTCCAAGTCCGCTCGGCAGTATGCTTCATTTAGCACTTGTCTATTTTTGTCCGGTCGCTTTGATTGCTGCTGTTCGAAAGTGGAGAAAGCCGTTCACGCTGTTAACGCTGATCCTCGTGGTCATGACGGTGACACGTTTAGCATTTGTACCGGAATATCGGTATAACTACACCTCAATGCCGCTTATTATTATGCTGAATACGGTGGTCGGCGTCGCTATCATACGCTGGTTTTGGAATAAATACGTAAGACCCTCACATTCACAGAAAGGAGCTGTTATCTATGACGAATCGACCAACCATTCATAATTCTTCGCTCAAAGTGCTTGTCATTGTTCCTGCTTATAACGAGGCGGAAGGCATTGGGCAAGTGATCCACCAGATTCGTCAAGATATCCCTTATGTGGACGTGCTGGTCATCAATGACGGATCAAGTGACGACACCAGCCGGATTGCCAAAGCAGCAGGCGCGAGCGTTATCGATTTGACCTGTAATCTTGGCATCGGCGGAGCTGTGCAAACGGGTTACCGCTATGCTGCTGAACATCATTACGATTATGCGGTGCAGATTGATGGCGATGGACAACATAATCCGAGTGATCTCAATCGGCTTCTGGATGCGATACTCGAGACGGGAGCTGACATGGTCATTGGTTCTCGCTTTATTACAAAAGAAGGGTTTCAGTCGACCTTTGCCCGCAAAATGGGCATCGGTCTGCTATCCGCCCTTTTGACTCGGCTCACTGGGCAGTCCGTTACCGACCCAACTTCAGGTTATCGCTTCTGCGGAAAACGAGCCATTTCTCTGTTCGCTCGCGAGTATCCGACCGACTACCCAGAAGTAGAGGCACTGATGCTTTTGTATAACCGAGAACTCACCTTTACTGAGATTCCTGTCATCATGAAGGAACGTCAAGGCGGCGTATCAAGCATATCGGCGATGAGATCCGTGTACTATATGTCCAAGGTGATCCTATCTGTCTTACTCATGAAAACCATGAAAAAGAGAGCGTGGGAACATAGCTATGAATCTTAATGTTTACTTCGTTAGCTTTTGTATAAGCTTAGCATTTGCCACTACGATTCTATATTTAATTCGCAAGCGAAAATTAAAGGAGCAGTATGCACTGCTTTGGCTTTTGATGAGCGCGATCATGATGATTTTATCTTTATTTCCGTCCATTTTGGATGGGCTGGCGGTACGAATTGGTATTTTCTATGCTCCGTCGCTGCTTTATCTGCTGAGTGTAGTTGCTATACTATTCATTCTGTTGCACCTGACGATCACTGTATCCTCCCTTACGAACCGGGTCGTCATATTGACGCAAACACTGGGGCTTACGGAGGAACGTATTCAAAAGCTGGAGAAGCAGGTCGAAAAAGCAGCAGAGGCACAGGGGTTAACTATAGCTGAAGATGAGGAGCAAGGGATAGCCATACCGGACTTCTCACAATCCCCCGGGCTGTCTCTGAAACACTCGAATGACCAAGTTTGCCCCTCATCTCTAGACCGTGATATTGTTCCCCCTCATGATTCAAGCAGGGAGGAGATCCGATAATATGGCCTATGTCGTGTTGTTCCTCAATATATTACTACTCGTCTCTGGCCAGATCGTCTGGAAAATGGGTCTTGAACAGCAGGGAGGCATTCAGCTCAGCAATTTCGTGTCGGTTCTATTTTCACCTCTCATCCTGCTTGGTATCTTGTTTTATGGCTTGGCTACGGGTCTATGGTTTATAGTTCTATCCAAGCTGCCGCTGAGTGTAGCCTATCCGCTGCAAAGCCTTGCTTATGCGATTGGGATCGTGGCAGCCTGGTATTTCTTTGGGGAAAGTGTCCCTCTGAACCGCTGGATCGGAGTGGCAGTCATTGTTATCGGTGCGGCTATTATTGCTGCAAAATGACAGTTCCGCTGCTTGACTATATAGTTCATCACTATCGTAAGCCTGGTCCGGTCCACCGGTAATTCCATGTGGAGAGGTGGAATCCTATACACTGTGTTTTTAGTGCTCACGCAGAGCATTTATTCATAAAGTGAATCTGCATCTGTTAAATCCTTAGGTTGATGAAGCAATCAACATTATAGGATTGGCAGATGTTTTTTTGTTCAGTAATGTTTGTCTTAAGAACCGTCAGGCAGGATATGGTATACTTTATTGCATCATTTATAAGTTAAATAACCATAAACTTTAGATATAGTAGGTGAGCGTTTGTGAAGACGATAGCTGTAATTGGAGGCGGCATTACCGGATTATCCGCAGCCTATGCCTTGCAAAAAGAAATTGAAAAAAAGGACCTTGATGCTCGTGTTATTTTATTCGAATCGAACCGTCAGCTGGGCGGGAAGATCTGTACTGCTCACGATGACAGCTTCACGATGGAGACAGGTGCAGATTCCATTGTCACTCGTAAAAAACATATTTTCGATGTCATTGAAGAGTTGAAGCTCAAGGAAAAAGTGGTCTATAACGAGACAGGAACTTCTTTCATTCACACGGATGGCGAGCTCAAGCAGATTCCGGAAGATGCGATGTTTGGGATCCCGATGAGCATTGAGTCTCTTGCCGAGACCACGCTGGTATCTCCAGAAGGAAAAGTAGCGGCCCTGAAAGATTTCTACACCCCTAACGAAACGTTTACGAAACAGGACTCGCTTGGCGATTTTCTTGAGGCATTTCTTGGTGCGGAGTTTGTAGAAAAGCAGATTGCACCGGTAATTTCCGGCGTATATTCAGGAAATATTCATGAACTGACCCTTGCATCGACGATGCCTTATTTATTGGATTATAAAAATGAGTATGGGAGTCTCATCCGTGGACTTGATGCTCATCGAAGCGAGCTGAAAGGCCCCAAAGAGGGTAAGAAATTTTTATCTTTCGAAGGCGGGATGGCTGAACTTATTGATGCCTATGAGCGAGAACTGACGGGTGTAACCATCTGCAAGAATACGGCTGTTACCAAAATCGTTCATGGACCGCAGGAGGGAACCTATACGGTTTCCGTTTCCGATGGAGAAGATATTACCGTAGATCAGATTATTCTTGCTGCGCCTCATAAGGCAGTACAAGAGATGCTTCAGCATGAAGAACTGAATCAGGATTTTGAGCGGCTGCGCAGTTCATCGATGATCAGTATCTATCTCGGGTATGATGTACCGGACGAGCGGCTTCCTGCGAATGGGACCGGATTTATCACTTCCGGGAGCAGCGATCTCACTTGCAATGCCTGCACTTGGACGAGCCGTAAATGGAAACATACTTCGAACAAGAGTCAGCTGTTAGTCAGACTCTTTTATAAAAGCGTGAATCCAGCCTACGAACAGATGAAGGATATGACACAAGAAGAACTGCTGCAAGTAGCAGCAGAAGATGTACGGAAAAGTCTCGGTATGTCGGAAGCACCCATTACTCATCATGTGAGAGTATGGCATGAAGAAATGCCGAATTATCACCGTAAGCATCATGAGCTGGTTACGTCACTTGAAGAGAAGATGTCTCTGTATTACCCAGGTATTAGGCTTGCGGGTTGCTCTTATTACGGCGTTGGTATTCCAGACTGTATTGCGAATGGGGAGAAGACTGCCTCTAAGGTGATAGAACAGCTATAGAAGGATATCAATCTCATGGTTTGGCAGGGGAAGCAGGATCTTTGCTTTTCATGTCTTTACTGTACTTATCGCTATTTTTCCTGTATAGTTCAGGCATAACATAGGAATAGAGCTGGAGTGATTGGATGAGTAAGGCAAAAGGTAAGGGCGGAACAGGAAGAGGTACAGGGAAAAAAGGATGGAATCGCTGGCAAGCAGGCGAACGCCGTGCTAGTAATTCTCCTAAACCATACAAGAGTAAAGGTACAAAGAAAACAGACAATAGTGAAGGCAGCTCAGCTGATACTCGCTAATTGAATAGAGGAAGCCGGTTCTGATAACAACAGAGTCGGCTTTTTTATCTGCTTTAGGTTGTAAAATAGCCATTCTTATTTCCTTTCTTAATAAAGGAGGAATGAGCAATGGAAAATCTAAACTTGGAAGAAATGGTCTATCTCATTACGAATATCGGATTCCCAATGGCAGTGTGTGTTATTTTACTTCGCTATGTACTGCAAACCATCGGGTCACGTCTTGATAAACTAGATAGTTCTTTACTGAGACTTAACCGGAGTATCAGAGAACTCGATGCTGAAGCGAAGGCAACACATGCAGCGTCTGAACGGAAAAAGGAAGAGTGATGAGACTCGTTCTGTTATACTGGGAGTTTGATATACGTACTTCATCCCGAAAGGTTGATACAAAACAAAATGAGAAAACAATTCCTACAAATAAGTCTAGTGGCAGCAGGACTGATTTTGTGTCTGTCGTTCCTGTCCGCATGTGACAAGGAAGTGGTTGAATTAGATGTTCAAGCTCCCCCTGCGCAGCAGGATAAAATCATTTATAAGCTGGAAGAAGAGAAGGAAGCTGATCTTGCTGAATGGGATGACGAAAATGAGCAGATAAATAAAGTAAGCACCCTTGTGTATTCACATCTGAAACAGGAAGGTAAGGAATTTGTAGAAATAGCCGAGTTTTCGAATGAGCCGAATCAGCCGATTACTTTTGAAATGAGACTGCCGCAGGAAGCAAAGCAGGCATTCTCAGAGCCAAGGATCTCCGTGCTTGAAAGAAAATTAAAAACAACCGTATATGAAGTATCATTTTCGGCAAATGAAGATTTCTTTAAAGATAAATTGAATACAGAAGTTTTTTATGAGCTCAAATGGAAACAGCTTATAGGCGATACAACGCATACGATCACGAGGTTTGAAAGTTCGATAGAGACAGCCGAGCTTTTTAGATAATTCCATATTGTAACAAAAAGTAAGCATTTCTTTTGCGTTTCGAATTCTGTAAGAAGGGTAATTTTCAAACAAGAAGGTAACCATACCACTTACGAAGGAGGAAATTGAAATGTTGAAAAAAAAGGGTTTGCTTTTAACAGCCGTCGGTGCTGGGGTGACATACTTGATGAAAAATAAAACGGCACGTGATAAAGTTTTTAACACGGTATCCGGTATGATGAGAAGTTCGCGTTCTTCCCACGGTGGACGAAAATCACCGCGTGTTGATTTGAACTAGGAAGATCGATAGAAGATAACTCGGCCACGCTCGTGGTACGGGTTATTTTTTTTGCTTCCGTACTCGGCAGAACTGGATAAGCTTCACGTCAAATGGTAGACTGGTGCTAACTTACGCGAGGAAGAATGAAGGTAACAACAAGAAGGAAGTGACTTTATGAGCAAGATTCAGTCCCATGTATTTGAACAGGTGTATAGCATTATGGAGGAATCGTTTCCTTTGATTGAATATCGCACTTTTGAAGGACAGCAAGCTTTGCTTGCGAATGCAAGCTATCGACTGCTCACCAAAGAGAATGACCTGGGTGAGGTCATCGCCTTTCTGGGCGGATGGGAATTTGATGAATTCTGTTTTGTAGAGCATATCGCTGTGAAACCATCCATTCGCGGTGGGGGGCTGGGTAAGCAGCTGATGAAGGACTTTATAGCGCAAATGAATAAGCCGGTCGTGCTTGAAGTCGAGCCGCCGGAGGAAGAAATGAGTCAGAGAAGAATTGGTTTTTATGAGCGGCTTGGTTTTCATCTGAATTCCTATCCCTATGTACAGCCGCCGCTTCGAGAGGGACAACCTGATTTCCCTCTAATGGTAATGAGTTATCCAAGTCTGCTTACAGAGGAGCAGTTTCAGTCTTACCGGGATACCTTGTATGCAGAGGTATATCAAGTCGCATCGAAGTAGAGAGCGACCAATCATTTAGACCATTTTCCAGTGCAACTGCATGGGGAGTGGTTTTTTTGCTGTTTATATCATTTTTGTGGATTGGGAATTGTAATGCTTTCTTCCTTTTTTTAATCGGTCCGAAAAGAGGTATTCTGTGATACAATAAACTCTCTATGACGGTAATATCGGTTACGAATATAACAGGAGGATTCACATGACAAAAGGCATGTTTATTGCGGTTGAGGGTCCAATAGGAGCTGGAAAAACGACGCTTTCGTCCATGCTTTCCAAGGAACTAGATATCCCTTTATTAAAAGAAATCGTAGAAGAGAATCCGTTTCTCGGAAAATTCTATGAAAATATAGATGAATGGAGCTTTCAGCTCGAAATGTTCTTTTTGTGTAATCGGTATAAGCAGTTGGAAGACACGACGACGAACTATATCCAGCATCAGAAAAGAGTTATTTCCGATTATCATATCTATAAAAACTTGATTTTTGCACAGCGCACGCTGAAGGGTGTCAAAAGAGAAAAGTATCGCAAGATCTATCATATCCTTACCGATGATCTTCCGAAGCCGGACCTTATTATATATATCAGAGCAGACCTAGATACACTGCTTAAGCGAATTGCCAAACGCGGACGCTCTTTTGAACAGAATATGGACCCCGCTTATTTAGAACAGCTTATTATAGATTACGATGAAGCAATGACGTCTCTTGCTGAGCGAGAGCCAGATACAAAAATTATTACAATTGACGGTAATCAGATCGATTTTGTCGCAAGTCCTGAGCAATTTGACCTGATTGTGTCTGAGATAAAGGAGTACATTCAATGAACGATTACAACATTCCGCAAAATGCTTTGATTACGGTGGCGGGTACTGTAGGTGTAGGAAAATCTACCTTAACCGCTGCACTTGCGGATCGACTTCATTTCAAAACCTCTTTAGAGAAGGTGGATCATAACCCTTATTTGGAGAAGTTTTATCATGATTTTGAGAGATGGAGCTTCCATCTTCAAATTTATTTTTTGGCTGAACGTTTTAAAGAGCAAAAAAATATTTTTGAAGCAGGGGGAGGGTATGTTCAAGATCGCTCGATCTATGAAGATACCGGGATTTTTGCTCAAATGCATGCAGACAAAGGCACGATGAGTGTAACGGATTTTGAGACTTACACAAGCTTATTTGAAGCAATGGTAATGACTCCTTATTTCCCTCATCCAGATGTACTTATCTATCTCGAAGGAAGCCTTCCATCGATCTTGAACCGGATCAAAGAACGCGGCCGCGAGATGGAAATCCAGACCGATCCGGCCTATTGGGAAGAGATGCATGGACGTTATGCGAAATGGATCGGAGAATTCAACGCTTGCCCTGTGCTCAAATTAAACATTGATGAGTATGATGTGCATGATCCAGCTTCCTTGGACAGCATACTCACGGAAGTTGGAAAGACGATCACTAAGCATCGAAATAATAAGTAAATAAGGAAAAGGCTCCTCTTGGCATATGAGAGGGGTCTTTTTTTGTCCTATTATAGTGATGTGCAGAAATGAGCAAGAAGTATGCAGTAAACAACTTTATTGATAACGCTTACATAAGAATTCTTAATCTAATCGGGAGGTTGCTTCAGATATATAGCTTGTAAGTGTTGCCCTGACTGATAATGAGGATAATCTCTGAGACAAAAATCATGGAAAGTTCAGATCAGGGAGGTAAGGAGGATGTAAAGCAAGGAAGCTATTCATTTGAGGAGGGATTGTTTAATGATGAAAAAACTCGGTGTGCTGCTGCTTGTTCTATCGCTTATTGCATCTATGCAGCCAGCTGCTGCGGCAACGTCTGATGTTTCGTCAGAAGCACCCGCTCTGCCGGCATTTCCTGGAGCAGAGGGCGGGGGCATGTATACGACTGGCGGACGTGGCGGTGAGACGGTATATGTCACTACATTAAAAGACAGCGGACCGGGTTCACTAAGAGAGGCAGTAGCTAAAAGTAATGCAACCATCGTTTTTGAAGTGGGAGGGACGATCCATCTTGAATCCCCGCTCAAAATTACAGGCTCTAACTTGACGATTGCAGGACAAACCGCACCGGGAGAAGGCATAACGATATCGGATTACACCACTTCTTTTGCAGGTGATAATCTGATCATCCGTTATTTAAGATTTCGTCTGGGAGATCGTTATGTAAATGAAGATGATGCTTTTGGTGGTCGTTACCACAAGAACATTATCATTGATCACTGTTCATTCAGCTGGTCAGTTGATGAGGTGCTCAGCGTCTATGATAACGAAAATACAACGATTCAGTGGTCCATCGTTTCTGAAAGTATGCTGATGACCACACATTTTAAAGGCAGACATGGATATGGCGGGATATGGGGAGGAAAGAATGCAAGCTTCCATCATAACCTGATTGCCCATAATGCCAGCAGAAATCCTCGGCTTCCAGGTAAATCTCCAGAAGATAACGTAGATTTTTATAATAATGTCATCTATAACTGGGGATTTTTCTCCACTTATGGAGGGGAAGTCGGGCAGTACAACATTCGAGACAATTACTATAAATATGGGCCAAATACTTATCGTACGGTCCGCGACAATATTTTTCAGGAAGTTCATGAAGGCTCGAAAATATATATTGGCGGCAACTATGTAGATGGATCAGAAGAAGTGACAAGTGATAACTGGAAAGGGGTACCGATTGTTCGTAACCCAGCTTCCAAGCTGAATACACCGATCGTAATGCCAAACCCATCGGCACCGGAAACCGCGACGGATGCTTATGAGAGCGTGCTCGAAGGAGCGGGTGCTGTGCTTCCGCGAAGAGACTCGGTTGACGCAAGGATCATCAGAGATACAGCGGAACGGACCGGGGAACATATTAATTCTCAGAAAGAGGTTGGAGGGTACCCGGAATTTGCGTCTGTGAAGTCTGATCTAGCGGATGATGACAGGGACGGAATGCCGAATGTGTGGGAGACTCAGCAGGGGCTGAATCCTAACGATCCTTCTGATCGAAATGGGACGCAGCAGTCTGGATATACGAACCTAGAGGTATATCTAAACGGAATTGTCAGCAGTGGCTCCGTGAGTCCTGTAGTTACCATCAATTCACCAACACATCATACGATAATTACAGCAGGAGACTCCGTTACCATTGCGGCAGAAGCAATAGATCCAGATGGATCCATTGACCGAGTGGAATTTTATCAAGGGGATCAGCTGCTTGGGGAAGATAAAGCAGAGCCTTATTCTTTTGAATGGAAGGACATTCCTGATGGTACGTTTTATATGACGGCCAGAGCAATCGATAATACAGGAACCGCTGCACAGTCAGACAAAGTGACGATTCATGCCAACACAGAAGGAAATACAGAGCCATGGGTTTCAAAGGATATTGGAAATCCGGGAATTGCTGGTCATCTTCAAATCGGTGCGGACAGTTCAGAAGTTACACTGAAAAGTGCCGGAGATATTGGTGGTCCTGCCGATGCGTTTCATTTTGCCTACCAAGAACTTGTCGGTAACGGTGAAATTATAGCAAAAATAGAGCACATCACAGGAACAGATAATGAGGCTGAAGCAGGTGTGATGATTCGTGAAAGCCTTGAGCCGGGTTCTAAGATGGCAGCTCTGATGATTCCATACGTTAAGGAAGGAAAGAAAACGGTCCTCATTTCGAGAACGGCCAGCGGAAAAAATGCAGTTACGAAAGAGCCAGAAGCTTTTGTAAATACACCGTACTGGGTCAAACTTATGCGCCTGGATGACAAAATCACAGCACTGACTTCAAAGGATGGGATCGAATGGACACAGTTTGATACGATCACTCTTCCGATGAATGAAAAGGTATATTACGGTCTTGCAGCAGATGCCTCCAAAGCAAATGATGAGGTGCTGAAATATAATACTTCAAGGTTCACAGGAGCAGAGGTCAAAGACCTGAAAGCTGATTACCCTGTAGCACCAACCGGAATAAAGACTGAGGCTGGAGATCAGCAAGTGAAACTGTCTTGGAATGAAGTTCCTCAGGCAGAGAGTTATCATATTTATTCTAGTACGATACCTGGCGGACCTTATGAACAGGTCGCATCCGCTGTTACAGGTTCTTCGTACCTTCACACGGGTCTGACTTCAGGGCTTGCTTATTATTATGTTTTGACAACAGTGAACGCAAGCGGCGAAAGCTTCCGTTCTTCCGAAGTAAGCGCGATACCGACAGGATCGGTTGGAACGATCCATGTGGTAGATGATAACTTTGAAGAGGTTGAACTCGGCGCCACCCCTGCAGGTTATGTCGTTCTTCCCGATCCACAGGATGCCGACCATACAGTAACTGTGGTAAATACTCCAGCAAGTTCAACAGGAAATTCATCGGCGAAGAGTCTAAAAGTTTATGATAACGCGCCTGTGAATACCCAATTCACTCGGCAGTTTACAAAACAGACAGGTGCATTTGTTGTAGAAGCTGACGTGATGTCCGAATCATGGCCGGGTACTTCCGTCCTGCTTCAGCTTCAGGATGAGACAGGTACCAAGATTCCGCTGTCCATTGAAATCCGGAAACCAACCCAGCCAGCGGCAGAAGGAACGGACACTTTCGTATATAAACGCAGTGGAGCGGACTATAAGCTTGCAGACCGTCCAGAAAATAACCGCTGGTATAATGTGAAGGTAGCAGTGGACATCACTGCACAGACTGCGGATATCTATATTGATCATGTGCTTAGTGCAGATGATGTACCTCTTCAAGCGGATGTACGGGCTAGTGGGATCAGCCGCATCATGGGCAAGATGCCGGGAAGCGGCAAGGGTACCATCTATTATGACAATTTAAAAGTGTATAACGAACCTGTAGCGTCTCCAAAAGGACTGAAAGCTTTGCCTGGCAATGGAAAAGTTCAACTCGAGTGGCAGCCGGCTGCTGGAGCTGCTTCTTATACGGTGAAACGCAGTCAAAAAGATGGCGGTCCTTATGAGATACTAGCAAAAGGACTGACCGAATTTAGCTATGTCGATGAAACCGTTAAGAACGAAGTCAATTATTATTACGTAGTGACAGCAACAGGACCCGCTGGAGAGAGCGGCCTATCCAATCAGGCCACAGCACTGCCAAGCGCAAGTGCAGTGAAACCAGATGCTCCAAGCGGACTTACCGCTGCTGCCCGGAGTGGTCAGATAGATCTGAATTGGGAGCCGCTTACACAGGCGGTGACTTATACGGTGAAACGCAGTCAGACCATGACAGGACCTTTCGAGATGGTTGCCAGTAAAATTAGCGGTTCCTCCTATCGAGATTCCGGTCTTGTAAATGGACAGGTATATTACTATACGGTATCTGCTTCAAGTGTTGCAGGTGAGGGACCCGATAGTGAACCCGTTCAAGTGAAACCTGTTCTACAGCTGAGAACACCGGAGATAACAGGCGAAAGTATCTCTCAGGGTGCCCTTATTTCTTGGTCTGCTGTGGATGCAGCTGAGAACTATTCCGTACAGCGGGCTGTATACGCGGATGGACCATTTGAGGAACTAGGGATTGCCGAATCCACATCCTATACGGATACGAATGTAATTAGCGGAAAGCCATATTATTATCAGGTAATTGCCAAGAATCAGGATTCGCGTAGTTTGGGATCGAAAGTGGTTGTTGTGAAGCCTCAAGAAAGCGAGGGATCGCCACCGGCAGGACCTCAGGGGGTTATGATTGTGCCGAGCAATGAACGGCTTACTCTGAAATGGGAGCCTCTAGCGGGAGCCGATACGTATTCGGTGAAAAGAAGCTCGTCTGAAGACGGCTCTTATCTAACCATCGCGGATGGTTTGACAGAGACTTCCTTTACTGACACAGGCCTTACGAACGGAGAGTCTTATTACTATATTGTATCTGCCGTCATCGGGGGAGTTGAAAGCGCAGCTTCACTTCCCGTCAGTGATATTCCAGCCCGCAGTATTACCGTGGCACTAGACGGAAGCGGAGATTATCAGACCGTACAAGAGGCAATTAATGCAGTACCAGATCAAAATACATCCCAGATGATTATTTATATTAAGAACGGCACCTATCGCGAGAAATTGGTCCTTCCAGCCACGAAACCGAACATTCGAATGATCGGGGAGAGCAGGGAAGGTACCGTTCTCGTGTATGGCGACAGTGCGAATACCCCGGGAGCCGACGGCTTGCCAATGGGAACTTCCAATAGTTCTGGATTCAAGGTACTGGCAAACGACTATTCAGCAGAGCGATTAACCATTATGAATGATGCGGGAGATGACGCCGGTCAGGCGGTTGCCTTATATACTAAAGGAGATCGTATGACATTCCGGGAAGTAAATCTGAAGGGTTATCAAGATACCTTCTATGCCAATGATGGTCGTCAGTATTTTGTAGACAGTTATATTGAAGGGGATGTTGATTTTATCTTTGGCGGAGCAACTGTTGTTTTTGAGAACAGTGTTATTCACAGTCTGAATGATGGTTACGTCACAGCGGCATCAACCCCGGAAGACAAACTAGGTTATGTATTCTTGAATAGCCGATTCACTGCAGAACCAGGACTTACAGGTACAGTTCCTTTGGGACGTCCGTGGAGACCTTATTCTAATGTATATGTCATTAACAGTGAACTCGGTGATCACATTGAACCAACGGGATGGGATAACTGGAGAAATCCTACGAATGAACTCACCGCCCGCTATGGGGAATTTGCGAGTTACGGCCCAGGCGCGAATCCATCGGCAAGATACGCTTGGTCAACACAGCTAACATATGAGGAAGCATCTTTGCTCACTCCTGAACATATTCTTTCTGGAGATGATGGATGGAACCCAGCCTCTATGATTGCCGTTCCAGACGGTGATACAGCTTTATCTTCGATCATCATCGGCGGCCAGCCGCTGCCAGAATTTGATGTAAACCGGTTATCTTATGAAGTTACAGTGGGAGCTGGTGAGGATGTACCTCTACTAGAAGCTGCGGTTCGTTCTGCATATGCGAAAGTGGACATTATACAGGCGGATGCGGATTCAAGGCAGGCTCTTATTACGGTTACTGCACAAGATGGAAGTGAACGTAAATATACAATCCAGTTTAATACACAGGAACAAATCGATCAGACACCGCCGCAGTTAACTCTTTCCGTTGATAAGCCGGTATTGTACCCAAGAGGCAACAAGCTGGAAGCGATTAAAGTAACGGCTTCTGCGGAAGATGACCTTTCCGGAGTAGCGGTGATTAATCTGGTGTCAATTACAAGCAGTGATGAAGATAAACATGAAGGACACCAAAGAGCAGATATTCAAGAAGCAGAGTTTGGTACTCCTGATTTTGAATTTATGCTTCGTGCTGAAGTAAAAGGCGGTTTGAAAGAGCGTATATATACAATCGTATATGAAGCGATTGATCATGCAGGGAACCGGACACTTGCCGAGACTACCGTTACAGTGATAAAAGAAAAAGGAAAAGAAAATTAAATTTTGTTCACTAAGTTAGGAAAATGATGAGGATAGAGGTACCCCGTTTGCTTACATGCAGACAGGGTGCCTCTATTTTTTGTATACAACAAATTGATGCAAGTAAAAAGGAGTCATTTAAGTCATGTCGAATGAAATATATAGGATAATTTGCCAATAATGAATAATTATTTCAAATAATGTTGTAAACGCTGCCATAATAGTTAAGCTTGGGTTAGAGGTGGAGGGTGAGTCATGCGCAACTATTGGATCAAGCTTTTGGTATTCTGTCTTTTACTCGGTGCGGTACCTACCCTATTTATCGGCCTGTTTTCTTACATCACAGCTTCTCAAGATGTTAAGGACAAAGTTCAGGCAGCCAATATGCTTGTGTTACAACAGACCGAAATGCAAGTAGAGCAAATGCTGCATACGTTAGAAGATTCAGTCACGCAGTTTGCAAACACGGCTTTGGTTCAGGAAGCCTTTCATCAATCCCTTACCAACGAAGACTTCATTACTGTTCGAAAGCTTACGAATGAGATGGCGAATCTGCGGTCTTCGGCTGATATTAAAGATACGTATATTATTCAATTTGAAAAAGAATGGGCCATTCATTTTGCTGCACTCCGAAAGCTTCAGGAATTACCGAATTTAGATGAATTTGAAGCCTATGCAAGTGAATCTAAGGGACTGATGTGGAATACAAGAGCAAAAACTCAGCCCGCAGCTCAAACGGAGCCAGGCAGTGATAACTCAATGGATGCGCTGGAGGTTCCAGAGGAAACAATCAGTTTGATCTATAAACTGCCTTTGCTCACGGGAACGGATAAACCGGAAGGCATGATTGTTGTCCGCGTGATGTCAGATGAGATAAGAAGAGTGCTGACGAAAAGTAAAGAACTCGGAAACAGTTATATTTTGGATGCCTCGGGTCAGATGTTTCTCTCTCCCGCTTCGGAGAAAAGAGAGTATGTAGAGATTAACCATGCTATTAGGGAACAAATAAGTGATACATCATCTTCCAGTGGCTTTTTTAGCACGAAGTCAGGCGGCCAGAAACTTGGAGTGAGCTACCGTGTTTCCAGTTACAATGACTGGGTGTACGTATCTGTTTCCTCAATCGCTGCTGTAACCAAGGAATCCCAGTCCATCGGTCTAATGACGATCGCTGTTTGTGTTTCTATATTGCTTCTCGTGGCGGCAATTTCATACTTTGGCAGCCAGCGCATGTATAAGCCGATTCGTTATCTGACACAGCTCACTAGAGAAGCCAACGAAGAATCAGGCATGATGGAGCAGAAGGACGATTTAGTGTTGATTCAGGAAGGCATCCAGGCATTGGCTTCTACCAAAAGTAAACTTAAACACGTAATGCAAGGGCAAATTCGGCATTTACGCGAATTTTTTGTGATCAAACTCTTCACGGGGCAAATGTCGGAGGAAGAGCTGATTCAGCGCACCGATATGTATGGCTTCCCAAGAGAATGGGAGCATCTGCTCGTCTTTGCCATTCAAATTGATGACCTTTCCTATACGAGGTACGCAGATGAGGACCGTGAACTTTTATTATTCGCGCTAAATAATATTGTAGAGGAATTGCTGCCACCTGATCGCAGATTTAGTCCCGTTTTGCTTGGTGGAACTCAGATCACATTGATTGCGAATCCGGAAGGAAGCAAAGAAGAAATTTTAAATTATGCGGCAGAGCAAGCTGAAATGATACAAGCCAAAGCAATGGAATATCTGCAGTTGCAGATCAGTATCGGGGTGAGCAGACCTTTTCAAAATATAGCAGATGCGGTCATCGCTTATGGGGAAAGTCTGGAAGCGCTGCGCTGCAGAACCAGCCTTGGTTCCGGCATGATTGTCCGTGTTGAAGAAATCGACAAACGCGCGTCAGGCGAAACGGCGGTATATGGGCATCTCAAACCGCTTGAAGAGCAGATGGTACACTCCCTGCGGGAAGCTGATCTTGAGAAAACTATCGGAATGCTGGATCAGTATTTGTCTGCTGTATTGCACAAAAACAGCTACGTCAAAGAAAGACGAATTCTACTTTTGCAGCTGATGATGCGAATTCTGCAGATTGTTCAAGAACAAGGAATTCCGGTCCATAAGATCATTGAAGGAGAAAAAACAATTGAGCGGTTCCTAAAACTACAGACTCACGAGGAGATTAGGTCGTGGTTCGAGCATCGGCTGCTTACACCGATTGCAAGTATACTGCAAGAACGGCAGGAGAGTCAGTTTGTCAGCGCGGCTGAAAAAATTGTGTCCATTATACACGAACGTTATGACCAGGAACTCACACTCGAAGCGATTGCAGCAGAGCTTCATTTTCATCCGGTGTATCTAGGGCGTGTATTTAAGAAAGAGGTAGGACGTACCTTTAGCGATTACGTAAGTGAGTTCCGGATGAAGATGGCTAAACACATGCTGGAGACGACAAACATGAAAATTTCGGAGATTGGTGAGAAATTAAGATATAAAAACATCAGTGCCTTTATCCGGGCATTTCGTAAAATGTATGGATCAACACCTGGCCAATATAGAGAAGAGCGAAGCAGTTCGCGAATGGCTACAGAAGGAAAGTCTGTAGATCATGCCTGAAAAAGGATGGATTCACTTTCTTTTTTTAGAAGCAGCATACCGGAATTTTCGGGGTGCTGCTTTTTTATATAAGTAGTAAAAATGATAAAGTTGTACCCTGCACATCGCTGGTTGCCTGCTGCGCATAAGTACGGTAATGACAGGTGTAATCAGCGGTCTTAGATTCAACATGCTATGGAGGTTGCCCCGTAGGTATAGCTTGCACTGATTCCTGACTGTCATAATCAGGTCACCAAGCGACAAAGGAGGTAAACACCGCAAATGAAGAGCGAATCGACGTTACATAATCTGGACCAGGCAGATGCATTCGTACCTAAGTCTAAGATGAAGGGTGCGGTCATGCGTGATCTGATCCGGGATAGATGGTTGTATTTCATGTTAGCGCCGGGCATAGCTTACTTTATTATTTTCAAGTATGTTCCCATGTACGGTATTACGATGTCTTTTCAGGATTACCAACCTTACCTCGGTTTTTTTGACAGCCCATGGGTGGGTTTCAAGCATTTCGAAAGATTTTTTGGTGAACCGCAGTTTTGGATGTTGTTCCGTAATACAGCAATCCTAGCATTGTATAACTTGATTTTCTTTTTCCCATTGCCGATTATGCTGGCATTGATGCTGAATGAGGTTAGGTCTTCTTTTTATAAAAGATTTGTCCAAACCTTAGTGTATATTCCGCATTTTGTATCATGGGTTGTTGTAGTAGGTATTTTCTATATGCTCTTTACGACGGAGAATGGACTGATTAATGAGTTTTTATTCCAATTAACAGGTAAGAAAATCGCTTTTCTTCAGGATCCGGAATGGTTCCGAACGATGATCGTATCTCAATCCATATGGAAAGAAGTCGGCTGGGGGACTATTATCTTCCTTGCTGCCCTTGCTGGCGTGGACCTTCAGCTGTATGAAGCAGCGAGAATGGATGGCGCGGGGAGATGGCGTCAGCTGTGGCATATTACTTTGCCTGCGATTAAGAGTACCATTGTTATTTTGCTCATTCTTCGGCTCGGTAATTTCCTCGATTCCGGTTTCGAGCAAATCTTCCTGATGCTGAACCCAACCACTCGGGATGTAGGTGAAGTATTTGATACGTACGTCTATGTGAAAGGGTTGACCCAGGCGCAGTATAGCTACTCTGCAGCTGTTGGATTATTCAAATCGGTTGTGGGACTGGTCCTTGTCGTCTCGGCAAACTGGCTGGCTAAACGGTTTGGCGAAGAAGGCGTTTATTAAAGGAAGGGGTCAAATGCAATGAAACAAGATAAAACCATCGGAAACCGGTTATTTGATATCATCAACAACTCGCTGCTGCTTTTTGTGGCCTTAGCATGTTCACTGCCATTTATTTATGTGGTTGCCGTCTCTTTCACGAGTCCAGCTCAAGTGGCCCAAGGCGGGATCATTCTATTTCCGAAGGAATGGTCACTCTCGGCGTATCGTTACATTTTTTCTACCGATACACTGATGCGAAGTATGATGGTTTCGATTTACATTACGGTAGTCGGTACGTTCATTAATCTGGTGTTCACTTCGCTTATGGCCTATCCACTGGCGAAAAGACATCTTCGCGGACGCAGGACGATTATGATGGGAGTTCTGTTCACCATGCTGTTCGGCGGCGGACTGATCCCCACTTACTTTGTCGTAAAAGCGCTCCATTTAACGGATACCTTATGGTCCTTAATGATTCCTACGGCAATCAGTGCTTTTAACCTCATCGTGCTAAAAAACTTCTTTCAGCAAATCCCTGATGGACTGGAAGATTCAGCGAAAATCGATGGATGTAATGATCTAGGTGTTCTCATTCGGATTGTCTTGCCTTTATCCTTACCGGCGATGGCGACCTTTGGTCTGTTCTACGCGGTTGGGCACTGGAACCAGTTCTTTAACGCGATTCTTTATATCAATGACAATACGAAATGGCCTATTCAAGTATTACTCCGTGAGATCGTTATTCTTGCATCGGGCCGTATCGGCGACACCAATATTGATGACGCGGAAATACAGCCGCTGACGATTCGAATGGCGGTCATCGTGTTTGCAACGATTCCTATTTTGGTCGTATATCCGTTCCTGCAAAAACATTTTGCTAAAGGAGCAATGCTAGGCTCAGTAAAGGGTTAACTTATCATTTGATATAGGGGGAAAAAAGATGAAAAAGAAAGTTCATTTATTGTCCGCTTCCGTTATGACTGCTGCACTGGTATTATCCGCATGTGGGGGGGCAAAAGAGGCCGCCGTGATTGATGGAAGTAAGCCTTATTCACTGAAATATGTTGTAAATCAGGTGGGAGAGATTCCGACAAAAGGGAATGAGATCGAGAAAGCAATTATGGAGTACACGAACACCGATCTTAATATCCAGTGGATTCCAGCCTCTGCTTATGATGAAAAAGTGAATGTAATGATCGCTTCGGAAGAGCTTCCTCAGTTGATCAAGCTCGGATATAATCCAACAACGATCGGAGCACTCAAAAATGGACAGTTTTGGGAAGTGGGACCCTATATCAAGGATTACCCTAACCTCGCAGCACAAAGCGAAGATTTCTATAATAACATCAACGTGAACGGTAAAATATACGGCGTACCTTTGTTCCGTGACCTCGGACGTGCGACGTTACACTACCGGAAAGACTGGCTCGATACGCTAGGACTTCAGGCTCCTGTTACCCTAGATGACTGGTATAACGTAATGAAAGCGATTGCTAAAGATGATCCGGATAAGAATGGTAAAGATGATACGTACGGTCTTGTATTCGATAAAAAATACAATCAGGAAGCTGCTTCGACAATGACTCGTCTCGCCGTTTCACAAGGTGCACCTAACAAATGGGAAGTCGATGCAGAAGGAAATTTCACACCGGAATTTATGACCGAGCCTTATTTTAATACGATGAAGCTGGTAAAGCGTCTATATGATGAAAGATTGATCAATCAGGATTTTGCCGTAGTGGATACGAGCGAAATTGATAAATTATATGAATCGGGACGTGCGGGTATCCGCTTCTCCGGAGGGAATGCCCAGTCTTGGCAGGACAAAGTTATCAAGAACGTTCCAGAAGCAGTGATTGATGTAGTACCGGTAACTGGACCAGAAGGACGCAGACTTCCTGGAGAGACGGGTAACGCAGGTTTCCTGGCTATTCCTAAGAAGACGGTAAAAACAGAAGAGGAAATGAAGCACATCCTGAAATTTGTTGACCAGCTGATGGATCCAGAAATGGCGACTCTCTTAGTCAAAGGGGTGGAGAACAAACATTGGAAGGATGCAGGCGATGTAACGGAGGTACTAGACCGTGATGCGGATCTTAAGGAAGTGAAGCCATACCGTGATACAATGCCGAACCGTAACGAGAACTACAATATTGAAAAGCTAGCCAAACAGCCGGACTTGTTCCGTAAGAGCCAAAAGTTTGTAAAAGAAAATGACGAATTTATCGTGCCTAACCCTGCACTTACCCTGGATTCGGCTATCTATGCGGAACGAGGTAAGGAACTTGAGCTGATGGTCACTGATGCACAGACGAAGTACATTATGGGTCAAATTGATGAAGCAGGCTGGCAGGCGGCCATAGATCAATGGAAGAAACAAGGCGGCGACCAATTGATGGCTGAATATAAGGAAGCTTACTTGAAAACAAATAAATAAGAGACAGGCGAGCAGTAATAAAATAGAGGCGGTTAAACACCGCCTCTATTTTATTTTTTTTGATGAGAGGTAACAAAGTCGAAGAATTAGATATATCTGCGATAATGAAAAAATAAGAATAAATATTTTCGTGTTAATGCATTTCTTAAACTCTAATTTAGGTAAAAAGAATTATTCATTATTTAACATAACATTACATATATACGTTTAAAGTTCTATCTTGTATAATACATTATTATTTATTTAGTAGTTAGCAATAAATATCAGGTACGGATTTAACCGAGATGGAGGGCTTCATGGGACCAAATAAGACAAACGAAAAAGGCACAGGAACCAGCGAACGGTTCTCTTCTTCAAAAGGATTTATACTAGCCGCAATTGGCAGTGCAGTAGGACTAGGTAATATGTGGAAATTCCCTTACATCACAGGGGAAAATGGAGGCGCAGCCTTCTTCCTATTATTCATTGCATGTCTGGTTGCAGTAGGACTTCCTGTTCTGCTTGCTGAACTTGCAATCGGCCGGGCGGGCCGGGGAAGTGCAGCTTCATCCTTCGTAAAAGCAGGAGGAGGGAGAATATGGGGAAAACTAGGGTTTATCTCCGTTATTGCGCCTTTCCTTATCATGACGTTCTATATCTTAGTAGCCGGCTGGACTCTTCATTATGCTGTCCTGTCCTTTAGCGGGCAGATGACGACGGGTGTAGATTTTGATGCTCAGTTTGATAAGTTTACGGGAAGTTACTTGCCTTTAATCTGGGCATTTGTTGCGATGGCGATTGTTGCTTTGGTTGTTATAAAAGGAATATCTGGCGGAATTGAGAAGTTTAATAAAGTTCTCATTCCTGGAATGCTTGTTCTGCTTGTTATTCTTATGATTCGTTCTATCACACTGCCAGGTGCGATGGAAGGTGTAAATTTCTTCTTAGCTCCTGATTTCTCGAAGCTTTCTCCAGAGGCCGGACTTGTTGCACTCGGACACGCTTTTTTCTCCTTATCTTTAGGAATGGGAACGATGATAACGTACGGAGCATTCGTGGATCGGAAACAATCGCTAGGATCAGCTACTCTTGCTGTAGGTGTAGGTGATTTGATCTATGCTTTCATAGCCGGTCTAATTATCTTCCCGACGACATTTGCTTTTGGGATTGATCCGAGTTCCGGTCCAGGGCTTGTATTTGTAGCTTTGCCGGCTGCTTTCTCAGCAATGCCGCTTGGCTGGTTGTTCGGAGGTCTGTTCTTTATCTTGCTGGCAATTGCCGCGCTGACCTCTCTTGTATCCTTGCTTCAAGTACCGGTTACGCATGCGATGGAAAAATGGAACTGGAGTCGTAACAATGCAGTGTGGATTATTTCCCTGCTGATCTTCTTGGTGAGTATTCCGTCAGCTCTTTCCATGGGTCTGATGAAGATTAATATTGGGGAACGTAATTTCTTTGATTATGTAGATTTCTTTGCTTCAAACTGGCTGCTTCCCATTGGCGGACTCATTGTTACTCTATTTGCGGGATACTTTTGGAAGACCGCTGCAAAAGAAGCAGGCCTTACGACAAAATGGTTCCGCATCTGGCTGTTCATGCTTCGTTATGTAGCGCCGATTCTGATGATATTCGTATTTTTACATTCAACTGGAATTCTAAAATTAGAATAAAGCAGGAACAAAAAAATATAATGAAATCTAAGGCTTCCCTTTTTTACAGGGGAGCCTCTTTTTATTTTCTTATGAAGATGGATAGCAACAAACAACAAATTTCGACAATTATCTCTGCGTGCATCTGCTATATTGAAAATACATCTTTGAAAGATAGGGTGAAACTGTTCCTTAGAGGGGAGTTTCTACAATGAAAAGTTTGAGAAGAATGGAGTTATTGATCATAAGTCTGCTTATGATCGTATTGACTTTGATTATAATAATTTTGTTTTATATCCAGGGTAAAGAGCGTACCCCAATAGATCACAGTAGTCCGGAGATAATCACCGAATCCTATGAGACCAAGCAGAATACCTCCCTAGAAGAAAGTGGAGAACCGGTTAATCCCTATTTTCCTAATGATCTTGCTGTGCCGCTGACGTCTGATCAAGGCAGAATTAAGGATCAGCATTCTTTTGCGATACATTCGATTCGAAAAACTAGCATTTTGATCCACACGAATGAGGGTGAAAGAACGTTTAGCACACCACCTCAAAATAACAGTATGATACTTGAAGCATTCGGCGGCATTAATCTATCCAGCGCAAAAGCCGACATTCCAGAACCATCGGATGATGGGATTGTTTACATTCGTTTTCATGCAGAAGATGTAGTGTACTCGGTTGCATATGATTTGAATAGCAATACGTATCTTCTAGGTGGACAAAGGTATTATGCTACATATAATACGATAGGATATATGAATTTATTTTGCCGGCCGGGCACAATCTTAGCTACGCTCGGTGAAATGAGGATGACTGACATGGAGACGGAAGATGTCTCAAAATATGTTGTTAATCAAAGCGATCAGTACAAGACGAGTGCACTCAAGGTGCAAAATCAGAACTTTGCTGAATGGTATGATCACATCAAGGGAGATCCTAATTACAAACAGCAGATGCGTTTTTATTCGATTCGGGATGATAAAATAAAGACAATTCTTGTAGATGAACAAAATGGTGTTTTATTTACAGGTTTAAGTGTTTTTTTTACAAAGAACGAGGTAGAGACTGCTGACGAAATATCCATTGGTAGCAGTACGTATGATGTGGTAAGCCGGCTCGGAGAGCCGAGTAAAATGACCAGGAGCAAATGGAGCTACCAGGTGGATGAAGAGCATTATCTACATCTGTATATGAAAGAGAAGAAGGTTCAGTACATGTCACTTTCATTTCTATAGGCTGGAATCATGATCGATATGTGGAAAGGAGCTATTATGTTTGACCCAACTGTTTTTGATAACTTAAAAGTAGCACTCGAGAATGAGCTGTATGATATGGACAATTTAGATCAGCGTGTACGCATAACTGGCAGAGTAGACCGGATGGAACTTGCTGTGATGTCACGATTATTTCGGATACAGTTTCAATTAACGGATGATAACCTGATTACGGGTGAAATCGAACTTGCGGCATCACTGCAAGAGCTGGCCTCCGAAATTTTGGAACAGAAAGGCGCGGAGCCAGGCTGTGTACTGACCATCAGATACAGAATGCCAATTTCAAACCCCGATAAAAACTGTCCGCAGATTCAGCAGGTGATAGAGAGGATTTGGCCGGATCAGACGCTGACGCAGACGATCAGTTACGTATACGATCCAAGGAAGATATCGCCGATGCTCAGTACAACCGAAATATTATTTCCTCGAAAAATTAACGAAGAACAAATGAATGATATTCCAGAACTAGCACTGTATGCAGTGCAAACAGTTCAGGAGCTGAGAGACCAAATAAAGTAATCTTTAAGCAAGGTTCCCTGAGCTGAATAACCGTGCTATAATCGAGTTTTGACAGGAGGAATGAATAAATAATGGGCATTATGAAAATGAAACGCCGCTCACTCGATGCGCTGAAAGGAAACTGGGGAAAAGCCATCTTACTGACGGTCCTTATCTCCATAATCACCGTGCTTATCCCAACAGCGATGGATATACAAAGAAGTGGAGGGGTTGAACCCTGGGTTAACGAGGAGGCACCTGGTTCTCTTTTTAGTTTTGTATATGAGATCGTATTGATGCCGTTTTATGTCGGCGTATCATGGTTCTACATCAGTCTTGTTAGGAAAGAAAAAGCGCAAATTCGCAATATTTTTAAAATATACCAAGACGGTAGATTAACCTTAAAGTTAATATGGACGTATATTGTAATGATCTTCTTTATACTGTTATGGACTCTGCTGCTCATTGTTCCAGGAATTATTAAAAGTATTTCTTATTCGCAGACGTTGTACATATTAAGGGATCATCCTGAATATTCAGCAACCCAAGCGATCACGGAGAGCAGAAGACTTATGGACGGATACAAGTGGAAATATGTTCTGTTCCTTCTTAGCTTTATTGGATGGTTTTTGTTAACAGCCGTAACCTTTGGACTTGCTTGGTTCTTTGTAGGGCCTTATTTCTCAGCAGCACAAGCTGTATTCTATGATGAACTTAAAGAGCAATAGATAACTTGCGTACATCTCACCCTAAGACTTTTTAGAAATGAAAAAGCTGACGCCTTAGGAAACTGAAGTTCCTAAAGCATCAGCTTTTTTAGTCCCTTGCTTTGCGGCAAGCAGAAGTTCCATCCCCATGGTAGTTGGGTTTGGATGGCTGTGATCGCGAATATTTGATAAGATCACCACACCAAACGGCAGATCAGGACGAAAACCAATGAAACTTTGATATCCATGAGTGCCAGCGCTGTGATAGAGGATTCCTTCTTGTGCATTCTGATGCCAGCCTAACCCGATTCTGAACTGATTGTTTTTTTGGAAATAGTTTTTTTGGGTAATAGAATAAATATCAAAAATTTCCCTATTTGGATGTACACCCATATGGGCGGCAAGAAAAGTAAGCAAATCACTAGCAGTTGAACGGAGTGCACCCGTACCTGGAAAATCATTCAACTCTATTGGTGGAGCTGCCCGGTGTCCTCTGTATCCAGGAACGAGTCTTGTCATCCCTTCGTTTGTGAGATGAATTGAAGTGTCTGGCATTTCCAAGGGAATGGTAATCATGTCTTGTACAGCATGTTCATAAGAAGTCTGCATCTCTGTAGCAAGAATATGCCCAAGCAGACCGATCCCGGCATTGGAGTAACGGTAGGTCTTTCCTACACTTTCAGCGGAAGCGCGCCGTAAGTAGAAAGCCGCTTCAGACAAACTGAAAGTGGAACAGGAGTCACGGCTTTTCTCGGAATCAAATAAGTTACGGACTTTTCTCCAGATTTGCTTTTCCGGAAGACCGGAGGTATGCGTCGCCAGATGACGAAATGTAACCGGTGAGTCCGGAGGGAGAAGCGGGATATATTGACCTAATGAATCATTGATATCGAGGAAACGGTCATGATGTAAATGTGCTAGTAATGTGGTCGTAAATAGTTTTGTAATAGACCCGATTTCATAGATAAGTTCACTGTAGTTCGTCGTAGTATAAGGATGGATATCACCTATTCCATAGACTCGTCTTTCATTTCCGTACACGGTTCCAATGACAAGTACGGACTCTTTATGTTTGTTATAATAGGTTTCGAGATTCCGATTAACCATACTTTGGATGATTTGTGACAAATACGGACTCACGATCGTTTTGCTCCTTTGGAAAAAAGTTGTATGTAGTTATTACGTTTATTTTATCTGAATTGTAACCTCGTTGTCATTCAACAGATAGGGAATTCCTTTAATCTTATATCTGGGGCTAAGAAATAACCACAAATTATGACAATTCCCCTTTTACGTCAAGTGGAATCGACAGCAGATTTAGAGGATCATGGCGTAAAAGAATCTATTACATTATAGAAAGAAGTGACAACCTTGAGAAGACAACGGAAACAAAAACGCCCCGTATTTCGGGGAAGACAAGCAAGAAGAAGAATTCGTTATGATCGAGTATTGATCGCCGCGTTTATTTTGGCACTCTCGGTTTTTCTTATATGGAAGATTGGAAGTTTTGCTCTAGATCGATTCCCGCAAGTAGCAGAATCTTCGGTGGTAGTACAACAACCTAGTATGCTAGGGGGATTTACCGTTGTACCGATGGCGAAAAAAGAGCCTGTTCGGTTTAAGGGTAAAGTTCAAAAAGTTGCATACCTCACTTTTGATGATGGTCCAAGTAAATATACGAATGATATTCTTGATGTACTTAAAGAAAATAAAGTACAAGGCACCTTTTTTATGGTAGGTACGGAAATACATAAGTACCCAGATGCAGTGAAACGAATGGTAGAAGAGGGCAGCTATCCGGGTATGCATACCATGACTCATGAATATCAGACTCTTTACAAGAGCGGAAGTTCAGCCAATTTTATAAAAGAAGTGAAGCAGGAACAAAAGATCATTCAAGATTTGACAGGATATAAACCGTTTTTGGTTCGTGCACCCTTTGGCAGTGCTCCGCAGATCGGCGAAAAGTTCCGAGGCGATATTGCGAAAGCACAGTTTAAGCTGTGGGATTGGACCACAGATTCTCTGGATTGGGATTTGCCGGGTAAACCGAAACAAGTCATTGCTAATGTAAAACGAGATGTGCGCAAGGATGTAGAAGTTATTTTATTCCACGAAAAAGAGCAGACGGTGGAGGCACTTCCTGAGATTATCAAGCATCTGAAAAAGAAGGGGTATAAGATTGAAGTCTATAACCCGGAGAATCATCTTGTTATGAATTTCAAAAATGATTTACGTTTATAAATAGATACAGGAGGATTTTATTATATGTGGTCAAAAGGGAAGCTGGGTGCTCTGCTGATGGTATGCATGGTACTCCTTGCAGCCTGCAGTAAAGAGGATGCGCTTAATACGATGAAAACCATGGAAGATACGGTGAACACTGAGAATCAGATGCAGGAGCATTTACAGCAGATTGCGAATTTAGAAGGACAAGATCTAGAATTATATGATCTGATTATGGAACAAGGTAAAGAGGCGGATGCGAAGCTGGATGATTTGCTAGAAGATGCCCTGAAGCATGTAGATGATCGCAAGGAGCACCTGGAATCAGCCAAACAGATTATGGATGCGGCTAAAGTGAAAAGTAAATCATGGAGATCGGCTTTGGATATCTATAATAATGATGCGAAAGAGCAGGAAATGTACCAAAAGGCAGACCAGCTATGGAATGATTATGAAGCTCGTCAGGCGACATTCGGTGAGTTTTATGAGCAGTACAATAAGAGCCTGGCAAAAGATAAAGAGTTGTACGTCCTGCTGGAAGAACAAGATGAAGCCATTTCATTATCCAAGCTGAAAAGCAAAGTGAGCGAACGTAATAAAGCTTTTGCGAAGGCGAATAAATTGAAACAGCAATTCAATCAGGAAACGTCTGTTTTTAATAAAGAGCATGAAAGTTTTGTAGCAGAAATGCAGCAACACTTATCCAAAAATAAAAAATAGACAGGTCAAGGGCAGTCCGCACATCGTTGTGGCTGTCTTTTTTATGGGCGGTCTTCATTTACATGCTGGCGTCCTTCGTGAAACGGCTCGAAATGGAACTTCTACTGGTCGTATGGAGCGGGCTTCTTTATAATGTAAGATATAATAGATAACAGATTGGAGTACATGGGCTTGAAAACATTCAAGAAAGTTTATGTTGAGATTACAAGTATCTGCAATTTAGCTTGCAGCTTCTGCCCACAGACGAAGCGACAAGCAAAGTTCATGGATTTGAATACATTTAATAACATACTTGATCAAATTAAACCACATACCCAACATATTTATTTGCATGTTAAAGGTGAACCTTTGCTTCATCCGAAGCTTGATCAGCTCCTTGATGCAGCTGATGCGAAAGGCTTCAAAGTTAATATGACGACGAATGGAACGTTAATTGAAAAGGCGAGACATCGTATTCTTGGGAAACCTGCAGTGAGACAAATGAACTTTTCTCTCCATAGTTTTGATGGTCATGAGGGAAGTGAGGATCGCGAAGGATATCTCTACCGTATCATTGACTTTGTACGAGAAGCGGTCAATCAAGATATTATCGTTTCGTTCCGGCTTTGGAATCTAACCGAGGACAATATGACAAACCTGCAAAAACAACGGAACCGGGAAACATTAGATATATTGGAACAGGAATTTGGACTTGATTTTAAGATTGAAGAGAAAGTAACACCAGGTAGTGGTGTGAAAATTGCCAAGAATATTTATTTAAATCAAGACCATGAATTTGAGTGGCCGAGCCTTGCTGCGGAAGAAGATGATGGAAAAGGCTTCTGCCACGGACTGCGTTCGCAGGCAGGTGTGCTCGTAGATGGAACGGTTATTCCATGTTGTCTCGATGGAGAAGGGGTAATTAACCTGGGGAATATCAATGCAACGCCATTCTCTGAAATCGTGGAGAGTAAACGTGCGAATGATTTATTTTATGGTTTTTCCCGCCGGGAGGCAGTGGAAGAATTATGCCGTAAATGCGGTTATCGCAAACGTTTTGGTGCCGGTGCATAAAACTTATGATAGCCTGGTCATCATGTTAAGAAAGGCGTCCTTAGGGGCGCTTTTTCTCATAGACTGAGGATACGGAAAGGAAAGTATATCGAATGAATATCATGCTGAATCGACGAAAAATAAAACTGCTTTGCGGTCCCCGCTTCTATGAGCAAGGAGAATACACGTATGATTCAGGCAGTGTAGGAATTACCTTATCTGATGCAGACAAAGGACAGTTCCGAGCTGTAGTCAAAGACGGGACCAAGAATAGATACGATGTTGAAGTGAACTTAGATCGGAATGGAGATGTACTGGCCAGTTGTTCATGTCCAACATTTCCTGTACACGATTACTACTGCAACCATATTGCGGCTGTACTCATTCAGATTAGTTATTTACAGGAGGAAGGTACTGCCAAAGTCAGCGCTTATCCATCTTTGCTGCATAAACCTGATCTTGAACTGCCGGAGGGTTACTTAACGCCAAGGATTCAGCGTGCAGATACCTCTGAACAGGCAGAAAATCAGCGAGCAGAAGATATCCTTTCTTTGTTTAGCAGCGGTTCACACATTTCGGTCGCGGCTGCAAATACGATTTTGGATACAAGAGAGCGACTGTCGGTTCAGTTTATAATTAAAACAGTTCCTTATGGATTTCATAAGCAAATGCTTGGTCTTGAGATGAAACTTGGTCCTAAACGATTATATATCGTGCAGCAGGTGAAACAATTTTTAAGTCGTCTAGCGCGCAAGGAATCTCATGTGTTTTCGAAACATTTCACGTATGATCCTGGAGTTCATTGCTTTTTGCCTCAAGATTACGCGGTCCTGGCTGAACTCATTCATCTGGAGCGTCAAGAAGAAATGTATCTGGAGTCACTAGGCGGATATCCGGGAATAGGTAAAGCGAGAAGCCAAGATCGAATGTTGCTGATCCCGCCACTGGCTTGGGAGAAAATCGCTCCGTTACTATCGAAAGCCGGGGATGTTTATGTACAGCAGGGAGAGGAACTGTTTAGCAGTTTTTCGCTGCCTGACCAGACGCTGCCTCTTGATTTTGAATTTTCAAAAGCTTTAGATCACAGCGGATTTCAGTTGGAAATACCGGGACTTCTTCAGATGATCATTCTAAGAGATTATTCTATGGTACTGCATCGCGGTGTTTTTTATAAGATTCCAGAGCAATCCGCTCATCATTTAGCAGGACTTAGGGATAAATTAGCATCTAAAAAATCTCCTGTACTCCGTATTCCCGAGCAGCAGATGGGGCCATATATGGAGAAAGTTGTACCTGGACTCATGCGCCTTGGGCGTGTACATGTAGGGGAAGAAATTTCGAGTCAGATGGTGAAAGTCCCGCTTAAAGCCCGGCTGTATTTAGACCGAGTGAGAGAGAAACTGCTGGCAGGGCTTGAATTCCAGTATGGAGATGTCGTGATTAATCCGCTGGAGGAGAAAGAGCGTACCCCGGCAGGCCGTATCCTGATTCGTGACAAAGTGCAGGAGGAACAAATCCTGCGGCTCATGGAAACCAGCAGTTTTGCAAGAACGGAAGCAGGATATTATTTGGAAGATGAAGATGCAGAGTTTGATTTTCTGTATTACACCATGCCTCAGCTTGAGCAGCTTGTTGAGGTGCTTGCCACCTCGGCGGTAAAAGTTCGAGTTGTCACCTCACCGGTGGTTCCTCTCATTCGTGCTCATTTGGATGAAAGAACGGACTGGCTTGAATTCAAATTTGATATCAAGGGAATACCGGATGACGAGATCAAAGAAGTATTAACGAGTGTGGAGGCAAAACGCAAATACCACCGGCTCAGAAATGGAGCTTTGCAGCCGCTGACAACTCCTGAGTTTCAGGAGATGGTGAGGCTCATGAATGAGATGGGGTTCCGTAAGGGAGATCTAAGCAGAGGAGAAGCCAGACTTCCTGCGTACCATGGTTTATCACTGATGGATAAGCAATCGGAGCAGATTGAAATGAGTGAAACCCTTCAGCAGTTCCTTGTGAATCTCGCCCATCCTGAGAAAATGAATGATCCGGTACCTTCCTCTCTGAACGCGGAACTTCGTGATTATCAGAAGACAGGCTACAGATGGATGAAAATGCTGGCTTCCTATAGTTTCGGCGGAATTTTGGCTGATGACATGGGACTTGGAAAAACCCTGCAAAGCATCACGTTTATTCTGTCGGAGATAGACGCCATGCGTGAACACAACATGCCGGCACTGATCGTGTGTCCCGCTTCGCTTGTATATAACTGGCATAATGAACTTAGAAAATTTGCTCCTGATCTTCGAACAGTTATTGCAGATGGAAGCAAAGGAGAACGGGGAGAAGCCATCCGTCAGATGGGTGAGGTGGATGTGGTCATTACCTCGTATCCACTGCTTCGAAGAGACGGAGATCTTTATGCGAAGCAGCAGTTCCATATCCTTATTCTGGACGAAGCGCAGGCTTTCAAGAATCATTCGACACAGACGGCACAATCGGTCAAACAGCTCTCGGCAAAACATCGATTTGCACTCACCGGTACTCCGATCGAGAACAGCCAAGAAGAACTTTGGTCCATTTATGACGCTGTTTTTCCCGAATTATTCTCCGGAAGAAAAGCTTTTCAGGAGTTGCCTAGAGAATCGATTGCAAAACGAATTCGTCCATTTCTGCTGCGCCGGGTAAAATCGGATGTACTGCAGGAACTGCCTGATAAAATCGAATCCCTGCAAGCTTCCGAGCTTTTGCCAGAGCAGAAAAAACTGTACATCGCTTATCTAGCCAAGCTGCGGCAGGAGACGGTAAAGCATTTAAATGAAGAAGGATTTCAGAAGAACCGTATTCGAATTTTAGCGGGGTTAACAAGACTGAGACAGCTTTGCTGTCATCCCGCCTTGTTTGTGGAAGGATATAAAGGAAGTTCTGCGAAGTTTGAGCAGCTGATGGAATTGATTGAAGAGAGCCGCAGTGCAGGAAAACGAATCTTGTTATTCTCTCAGTTTACGGAGATGCTCGGAATCATTGGCAGAGAACTTGGACTTCAAGGAATTCCATTCTTCTATCTGGATGGCCAAACACCAGGCCAAGAAAGAGTTGAACTCTGCGAGCGTTTTAATCAAGGGGAAAGCGATCTTTTCCTGATCTCACTAAAAGCAGGCGGGACAGGGCTTAATCTGACGGGGGCCGATACCGTAATTTTGTATGATTTATGGTGGAATCCCGCGGTTGAAGATCAAGCAGCAAGCAGAGCACACCGTATGGGGCAGAAAAATGTAGTTCAGGTAATACGCTTAGTGACCCAAGGAACGGTAGAAGATAAAATGTATGAACTTCAGCAACGCAAAAAGAATCTGATCGAAGAAATTATTCAGCCTGGGCAAGAAGCAGTTTCACCGCTCAGTGAGCATGAAATTCGTGAGATTCTTTCGATATAGTATTTAATCAAAAAAAAAGGATAGGGACAGGGCATAATTGCCTTGTTCCTATCCTTTTTGATCTATAACCGAAATATATCCGTCTTAAGCTTTAGTTAAGCTTCGATTTATTTTGTTGTTGCTCAATTTTAAGCTTTTCCGGTGTAACATCTTCACCATTGGGATCAACAATGGTAAGCCCAGAAATGGTGGACATTACTTGTCCGCGAATGGCTTGCAGATATTCTTTACGCAGGACTTGCTGTTCAGCAAGCTCTTCCTCAGTTAAGCCTTCTGTTTTTTGCTTGCGGCTCAGTTCGTTAATTCTATTAATTGAAGGGATGATCATTCTTATCTACCTTCCTTTCATGTAACAGTTGTATATGACAGTTTACTTTAAGTATAAGTAATATGCAACCTGAAGATTATAAAATGGGCGTGTTCCTTTTGTCAATGGAGTATGACATATATCATACTTTATCACTGACGTTTATGACTTACCCACATGACAGTCTCCCAATATAATTAAGATATTATATGCGTAGAGCTTACGCGTGAAGGAGAACATGCCATGTCTGCATCCTTTAAAACTCAATTGAAAAAAGAAGTAGCCCCTTATGAGAAAACAGAACTGAAATCCAGTATCATACAAATGATTAATACATTGGTACCTCTTTTTTTACTCTGGTATCTGGCCTTTGAAAGTCTGAGTGTTTCCTATTTCATAACATTGCCTCTATGTCTGATTGCTGCCGGATTTGTCATTCGAGCGTTTATTATTTTTCATGATTGCTGTCATGGGTCTTTCTTTAAGAGCCGCAAGGCAAACGATATCGTAGGAACACTTCTTGGTGTCATTTCCCTTACTCCTTATATGCAGTGGAAGTATAGTCATTCGATGCACCATGCAACCAGCGGTAATCTGGATAAGCGAGGAACAGGCGACATCTGGATGATGACAACCGAAGAATATCAGTCATCTAAATGGATGACGAAATTGTATTACCGACTGTATCGTAATCCCATTGTTTTGTTCGGGGTTGGCCCGATCGCTGTATTTTTGCTTCAATATCGTTTTAATCGGAAAAATGCAAAGCGTAAGGAGCGTATGAATACGTATTTGACCAATCTGCTGATTGTAGCGGTTTACGCTGCTCTGTGCCTTACAGTAGGCTGGGAAGCCTTCTTACTGATTCAAATCCCTATTTTCTATTTTGCAAGTATGCTGGGCATATGGCTCTTTTATGTACAACATACATTTGAAGATTCCTATTTCGAAAATGAAGAAGATTGGTCTTATGTTCAGGCAGCCGTAGAAGGCAGCTCATACTATAAACTTCCTAAAGTATTGCAGTGGATTACGGGGAACATTGGTTTCCACCATGTGCATCACCTAAGTCCACGAGTGCCGAATTATCATTTGGAGGAAGCACATAATGCAACGCCTCCTCTGCATAAAGCGACGACAATCACCGTGGCAACCAGTCTAAAGGCCATGCGCTTCCGGCTTTGGGATGAGAAAAGCAAACGTTTTGTAACATTTAGAGAATATAAGAAAGTACTTCACGAGCAGAAGCTGGAGCTAGCCCATAATGAGATTCGCAAAGATAAGGTATCTACTTCAGCGCCTGTCAGTTAAAGCACAGGATATGATACAATATTTAATAAGCTAAAATGAGAGAAATGACTATAGATGCTTGGAATCTATAGTCATTTTTTCTTGATATTTCTGAATAGAAGCAGGTGTGAGTTCGTGAGTATGATGCATCGTTGGCAGGACGTTTTTCGCAAAAATACAGGTCTAAATCCGTATGTATGGTTAGTATGTTTCATCCTCCCGTTCTACTTTATCATCGGCTCCTCCTCCAAAGGATATGTCGTATTTGGTATCCTGGCGATTATGTTGTTTTTTGCATCTAATTTGCTGGGTCTTGTGATGAAGGGGTGGCCGGTATATATCTGGTATGGGCTGCAGATCGCCATCTCCATTTTAATGGCAGTTATTTTTGGATTTGTTTATTTCTCTTTATTTCTCGCTTTTTTTATTGGTACGATTCAAAATAAAGCCGGCTTTATTACGTTATATACAATTCATTTAGTCAGCACCTTTGCCACTATCAATTATTTGCTGGCGTCCGCTAATCTTGTCGTGATCAAACAGCTGCCTTTTGTACTGATTAGTATGATCGCTGTTATTCTATTGCCCGTCAGTACATATAACAAGAATAAACAAGACGCGCTTCAGGGACAGCTCGAAGATGCGAATAAACGGATATCGGAACTGGTCAAACAGGAAGAAAGACAGCGGATTGCAAGAGATTTACATGATACACTGGGACAAAAGCTTTCGCTTATCGGTCTGAAGAGTGAACTTGCCAGTAAGATGATAACACGTAATCCAGCTCGAGCTCAGGAAGAGATGAAAGATGTGACACTAACAGCAAGAACGGCACTTAAGGAAGTACGGGAGATGGTCACCCAGATGAGAGGCACAAGGTTTGAAGATGAATTGTTCCGTATCAGACAGATACTGAAGGTTGCGGACATCGAGCTGCTGATCGAAGGAGAAGATAATCTGACAGGCGTCTCCCTTATGGCAGAGAATGTGCTGGGTATGTGCCTGAAAGAGGCCGTTACGAATGTCATTAAACATAGTGAAGCGAGTATATGTGAGATTATGATTGAACCGGATCATACCGAACTTGTTATTACCGTAAGAGATAATGGAAAAGGGATGAAAGACGCGCCTGAACGAATTCGAGGTAATGGACTTCGGGGAATGAGAGAACGTTTGGAGTTTGTTAACGGCAGTCTTGCGATTACTTCGGTAGAAGGGACCAAGGTGCGGATTGCAGTGCCTCGGGCCGTTCAGCGTCAAATGTGAGAGGAGTTTGAGTGATATGATTCGTATTGTAATTGCTGAGGATCAGCGGATGCTGCTTGGAGCTCTCGCCTCCTTACTTGATTTAGAAGAAGATATGGAAGTCATTGGCCGGGCAAATAATGGAGAAGATGTGGTTAACCTTGTCAAAGAACATGGGCCGGACATCTGTATTATGGATATTGAAATGCCAATCAAAAGCGGACTTGATGCAGCGGAAGAAATGAAGGACCAAGATGTAAAAATCATTATCCTGACCACGTTTGCTCGCAGCGGCTATTTTGAACGGGCACTAAAGGCGGGCGTCAGTGGATATTTGCTAAAAGACAGTCCAATTGAAGAACTAGCACAGACGATTCGAAGCGTTATGTCGGGAAGAAGAATCTATGCAGCGGAACTTGTTGACGAAGGATACGGGGAGAAGAACCCGCTTACGGAACGAGAGAAAGCTGTACTGGAACTAATCGCAGATGGCAAAAACACGAGAGAAATTTCAAATGAACTATACATCACCACAGGAACGGTAAGAAATTATGTGTCCGTCATTTTAGACAAGCTCGGGGTGGGCAACCGGATTGAAGCCATTAAGCATTTTAAAGAAAAAGGCTGGTTTAAATAAGAAAATAGATCTTTCATTAAATTGGAAGCCGTATTTCTCAGAATTTGTTAAGAAAAATTAGAGTCAAATCCCTATCGATATGGTATGATTTGAAAGTGCGAAATGAAATTGACAAACTGGATTTTAGCATTTTTGAGAAGTACGATGATCAAAATACCTGCTCGCACGAGACGGATGTCTTGCGCGAGTTTTCTTTATGTCAATATTGAAGGAGGAATAAGCTTGATATCGCTAGACCATGTCAGCAAGAGTTTTGGTCCTAAGAAGCATGGAGAGCGACTGACGGTAGTAGATAATGTTTCGCTACATATCGAACAGGGCAGTATTCATGGCATTATCGGGGCAAGCGGCGCCGGGAAATCAACACTGCTTCGCACCATGAATTTGTTGGAGAGACCAGAAGAGGGTCAGGTTTATATAGGTGGACAAGAGCTTACGCAGATGAGGGAAAGGGAGCTGAGAGAAGCAAGAAGAAAGATCGGAATGATTTTTCAGCACTTTAACCTGATTGAAAATCGGACCGTAGAGGGGAATGTAGCCATTCCTCTTGAGCTTGCAGGTGTGAAAAAGGCGGAACGTATAGCCCGGGTACACGAATATTTACGGTTTGTGGGGCTTGAGGACAAGGCGAAGCAGTATCCTGCGCAGCTTAGCGGGGGACAAAAACAGCGTGTGGCCATTGCTAGAGCACTTGCCAACGAACCTCAGGTGCTGCTTTGTGATGAGCCCACCTCTGCGCTTGATCCGAAGACTACTTCGGGTGTGCTCGAGGTACTTAGACATGTTAATGAAGCATTGAAGATTACGATCGTCATTGTGACGCATGAAGTTCCGGTTGTTGAACGGCTGTGTACGGCGGTATCCTTTATGGATGCAGGAAAGATTGTACGGACACTGCCAATTAAGGAAGGGGCATTACCACCTGATATGCTCGCCTGGTATGAGGAGCAGGAAGCAGGTGATATCGAGAGATGAATTTTTATGAGACATATATAGCGAAGTATGAGAGTGAGATGTGGGAAGCCATCGGACAAACCTTTTTCATGGTTGGCGTCTCGCTGGCGGCTGCGATCCTAATCGGACTTCCGCTGGGAACACTGCTCTACTTAACGCGAAAAGGCCAGAAATATGAGAATATTGTATTATTCACCATACTTGACGTTATCGTAAATATCATTCGTTCTTTTCCATTCTTGTTGCTCGTTGTTTTTATGATTCCATTGACACGAATGATTGTAGGAACCGCTCTTGGTACAACCGCTGCATCTATTCCGCTTGCTGTTGTAGCCATCGCAAGTTACTCCAGGCTCGCTGAGCAGTCGCTGCTTGAAGTGCCGAAAGGTGTGGTTGAGGCTGCGTCCTCGATGGGAGCGAATCTGTTTCAGTTTATTTATAAATTTTTGTATGTTGAGGCAAGATCTGGCCTGGTACGAGGTTTAACCTTGTCCACGGTCAGCTTTATTTCCTACTCCACGGTTGTCGGTGTCGTGGGCGGCGGAGGAATCGGCGATTTTGCTATTAGGTACGGATATCAGCGGTATGAAACAGAACTTATGGTATTCACGATCGTCATTATGATTGTATTCGTGCAGCTTATTCAGTATTTGGGGAATCTTTTGGCACGTATTCTGGATAAGCGTTAATAAGTGTAATGTTTTGCTTTTGAATATGAGGAAGAGAGGAATATCAGATGATGAAGACAAAAAAGAATGGCATGAAACAATGGCTTGGACTTGCTATGTTGGCGGTACTTATGTTAGCTCTAGCAGCTTGTAGTTCAGAGAGCAGTGACGGGGGCGTTCAAGGGGACTCAACTGCTTCTCAAGAAGGTGAGATGCAGCAGATAAAAGTAGCCAGCAGTCTGTCTGCAATGGTCGATATGATGGAAGCGATAAAACCGGTGCTTGAAAAAGACGGAATTCAGCTTGAAATTGTGAGTGTATCCGATAATATTCAGCCTAATGAAGCTTTGAACAATAAAGAAGTGGATGCGAACTTCTTCCAGCATAAAGTGTTCATGGAGCAATATAACGAAAATAATGATGGAAACCTCGTCATGGTTACTCCTATTTATCACATTATCTACGGTGGTTACTCTAAGAAATACAACAGCATTGAGGAGTTACCAGAGGGTGCAACGATTGGAATTCCGAATGACCCAGCCAATATTGGACGTTCCCTTGCGATGTTTGCTGAGAACGGAATGATTACACTGAAGGATGGTGTGGGTATTAACGCCCTTCAGTCGGATATTATCGACAATCCTAAGAACTATAAGTTCAAAGAAGTAGATCTTCTCATGCTTGGCCGTGCTTATGATGACGTGGATATGGTTACTCTCTATCCTGCCTATGCTTCACCGCTGGGTTTAACACCTGAGGATGCGATCGTCACCGAAACGCTGGATGAGGAATTTGCCATATCGCTGGTTGCACGTGAAGACAACAAAGACTCCGAAGCCATTCAAAAACTGGCAGCTGCACTGACAAGTGACGAAGCTAGAAAATTTATTGAAGAAAATCATAAGGATACGATGATTCCTGCATTTTAAATCATGATAAAGAGAGAGATGACATGCCTTGTATGGCACATATGTTATCTCTTTTTTTTGTGAGGATTGATGGGGAAAAGGAGAGGAAAAAGGCAGAATTCAGCTTTACTTTTTATAAAATGAGTATTTTAACCGTTTTTTACAAAAATATTGATCAATATGGCAGTTTTTCATAAAACAACCCGTCCACAAGACCTCTTCCTAGTTGTATAATAGTCCATGTGAGGAGGTGCTGAGATGAGTGACCTGGAACGATTAGAAAATATAAATTTAGTAGAGCACATTTTTACTCAAGCGCCTGTTGGGGTTGCATTAGTATCACTAGACGGTAAATGGATCGATGTGAATCCTGCAGCATGCCAAATCATAGGGTTTAGCAGAGAAGAGCTTATTACGCTTCCTGCACTTGACTATATACTAACAGAAGCTATACCGCCAACTGAGCTTGCATCGAAGATATCTTCTGGTTTCGAGAATGAAAAACAATATCTACATAGAAACGGTAATGTGGTCTGGGCTTGTGTCTATATATCTTTATATTGTGATCAACAAACGGGAGAACCTGCCTATTACATTGTTCATATGATAGATATCACAAGCAGCAAGGTGGCAGAACTGAAACTATTAGAGAGCGTGGAAAGGTATACATCGCTCAAAAAGTATAATCATGATGCGATTATTTCTTTTGGGCTGGACGGAATTATCATTAATGGGAACCAAATGGCAGAACATCTTACGGGATACACAATTTCTGAGTTAATTGGTACACGGATTTCGCGTATTGTTGGTGAAGAAGCCATTGCCAATCTGGCTTTTGTAGATCAGGAATATACGGCAATTGAGCGGGATATTAACGTGGTTCGCCATAAAGATGGAAATGTGGTGGAAATACTCGCCACGCTCGCTCCTATTATTATTCATGATCACAAAGTCGGTTTTTATCTTATTGCCAAGGATATGACAGAACAGAAACGGCTTATTATTGAGAAAGAAGCAGCAGAAAGAACGAACAAAGCGAAAAGTGAATTTTTAGCCATGATGAGCCATGAAATTCGTACTCCGATGAATGGTGTGATTGGGATGACCGACTTGCTTTTGGATACGGAGCTATGTGATGAACAAATGCAGTATGCATCCATCATTAAGCAGAGCGGGGAAGCACTCCTTACCATCATTAACGATATTCTTGATTTCTCTAAGGTTGAATCTGGAAGAATGGAGTTATCTATTGAACCGATGGAATTAAATTCATTACTTTCGGATGTCTATTATCTCAATTTGCCAAGAGCTAACAATAAAGATTTACATGTAGAAATATCGGTCGATGAGAGTATTCCCGATAAGCTGATGGGCGATGGTAATAAGCTTAGGCAGGTTCTGATTAATCTGCTTAGTAATGCGATTAAGTTTACGCAGAAGGGAACCATTTCTTTATCCGCGAAGAAAATCGACCAAGACGATGATGAAGTGTGTCTTGAGTTCGAAGTTTTGGATACGGGTATTGGGATCCCGGAGGATAAGGCAGACAGACTGTTTGAACCTTTTTACCAAGTGGATCATTATATGACAAGACAAATCGAAGGAACGGGACTTGGTCTTGCGATCAGCAAGAAGATGGTAGAACTGATGGGCGGGGAAATAAGCTATGAGCCTAGAAGGGACCAAACTGGTTCACGTTTTGTATTTACTGCTTATTTCTCCCTGCAAACAAACCTTGAATTGATAGAGGATAGACATGCTCAAAAATACGGTGATGAAATAGATAATGGGCTGCGTATTCTTGTCGTAGAAGATAACGAAGTCAATCAGATCGTTCTTGTTAAAATGATGAATAAGTTAGGCTATAAGGCTGTTGTTGTTCCGAATGGAAAAGAAGCACTGAAAGCTTGCTTGGAAGATTCCTATGATATTGTGTTTATGGATATCCAAATGCCGATTATGGATGGAGTGGAATCTACGCGGCTTATTCATGAACAACTAGCGGATGATAGCCCTTATATTGTGGCTGTAACGGCACATGCGATAAAGGGCGATCGGGAAAAATACATGTCACTGGGCATGGATGAATATATAAGCAAGCCGTTAAGTATGAATTCATTATCTGAAGTCATCGAGAAGTTTCAAGCCCAGCGACTGACGTAAGGCCCCCTAGGTACTTCATCTTCTGAATCGTTTGCTGATTCGAAATACAGGGGGGACTTTAACATGTCAGGCAGTTTCTTCTGCATGCATCCGTCAGAAGGCTCGTGGAACCCGTACTTCTATGCCTACTATTATAAGCAATGGAAAGACTATGAAATGGCCTACCATGAACATCGCTGGACTGAAATTATGTATGTGATTCAAGGGGGATGTACCATTGATGTGAAGTGCAAGAATGGACATCGTGAATTGATCACACTGCGTAAAAGCGAGTTTATTATTCTGGACGCCGATGTTTCGCATAGACTCATTGTTGGGCCCGAGGTTGCCTGCCGGATGCTTAATGTGGAGTTTGGTTTTGAAGAAGGAGAAACTTTATTTGATTCATCAATGAAATCGTTATTGGCGGAAGAAAAAGCATTATCCGACTTTGTGAGCTCTCCCTTTGAGTACCTGGTTCTCTCCGATCCGGAAGAGGTATATTATGTTCTCAAAAGTCTCGTGCTGGAGCTTGACCGGCAGCCAGTAGGACAGAAAAACACCATGACGGATCTGTTGTTTCTACAATTGTTTGTACGTATTGCAAGGCTCCGCGAAGACGTGGTAATGACAAGAGAGCCGAGTGCAGAAGGGTATGTCAAACGCTGTATCCTTTATATGCATCAAAATTACGACCGCAACATTCAAATTAAAGATTTAGCTGCGGAAGTCCGTCTTCATCCAGGTTACTTACAGCGAATATTTAAAACAAGCACATCCCAAACGATGACAGAGTACCTAACCGGAATTCGAATGGAAAAAGCTAAAATGCTGCTCCATCAGACGGACATACCTATTTACGAACTATGTGATTATGTAGGGATCAGCAGCAGTCAGTATTTTCATACTTTATTTAAAAAACATACGGGGCTAACCCCTAGCACCTATCGAGAACAGATGGAGCGCAGATCCTGGTAAATTTATAGAAATAATTGCCAATACAGCATATTTCATGTACATTGTAACTAACTTAAAAAGCATGAACGGGAGCTTGATCAAGTCAGGCTGAGAGAGTGGCCTTATGCCGCTGACCGTAGATCTGATCTGGGTAATGCCAGCGTAGAGAACGAATATCGCGAATCGTATGTAGGAACAAATGTGATGCATGAATGTAGAAGCAGCCAGCTGAACGATATGATGTGAGGTAACCCTCCAAGCTAATCGCTGCCGATGCAAGTGTATCCTTTGTCTTTTAGATGCGAATACAGATGCGTCCTTACCTGGCCTGCCCGAATTGGGGAGGCTTTTTTTATATTCTAAGGAGGAATTTGTACATGTTGCAGACAAAAGGCGATAGTTCAAAGTCAAGGCGCAAAGGGCTTACATTAACCGATATTCTAGTTACCATTGTGCTTGCAGTTGTATTTGGAATCATCTATAAAATATGGGGACCTACTTATGATCTAGTCAAACCGTTCGGACTCCATGCGGAACAGTTGATTTACGGTATGTGGTTTATGGCAGGCACCTTTGCTTTTCTCGTCATTCGTAAACCAGGTGTGGCTCTTCTAGCAGAGATTGCGGCTTCGACCGTAAGTGCATTTCTAGGAAGTGAGTGGGGGATATCTACACTGATCTATGGCGCGGTACAGGGACTCGGAGCTGAACTTATCTTCGCTCTATTTCTATACCGGAAAGTGAATGTATGGATTATGTGCCTTGCTGCCATCGGCTCAGCGGCCGGCTCCCTGATCCTCGATTTTGGGTATGGTTATATCGATTCGCTGCAAACGTGGAGTTATGCGCTGCTCATTGGACTACGATTAGCTGGAAGTATTGCGCTAGCTGGAATGGTTGCTTACTCACTGTATAAGGCTTTGGAAATAACAGGGGTAACGAAATCCCTGAGAAAGACGACGAAAGAAGATATGGAGGCTCTGCATTAATGCGCCCTTCTATAACAGGCCCCGTGGAGGACAAAGTTCTGCAGACAGAGGAGAAAGCACACGTTACTCAGCCGCCAGTAGCAGTAGCTATTGACGGTCTGCGTCTGAAGTTTCCCGGAGAATCTCAAATTTGGTTCAATAAATTATCTTTAACCATAAATCAAGGGGAGAAAGTATTACTGCTTGGTGCCAGTGGCAGCGGGAAGTCAACACTGCTTCAAGTACTGAGCGGACTTATTCCTCATTCGGTTGATGTGCCGATGAAGGTAGATCATATACGTATTCCTGATCATCCAGGGATTGTTTTTCAAGATCCAGATACTCAGTTTTGTATGCCTTATGTAGATGAGGAACTAGCTTTTGTGCTGGAGAATCGTGAGGTTCCCCGGGATGAAATGCAAGCGAAGATAAGAGAACTTCTAAGTCTTGTTGGACTGGAATTACCTGATGTACATACACCGGTGCAAGCTCTCTCCCAAGGTATGAAGCAGCGTCTGGCCATTGCTTCGGTACTTGGAGTAGAACCGAGTGTCCTTTTTCTAGATGAACCGACAGCACTGCTCGATAAAGAAGGGACGCTTGAAGTATGGGAGACGATACGAGGCATTGCTGAAGATCGCACTGTGATTATAGTAGAACATAAAATTGATTATATCCTTGATTATGTAGATCGTATTATTGTCTTGTCTTCCGAAGGAGAGATCATGGCAGATGGCGGGGCCGAAGAGATCTTCAGTCAGCATCAGCAGACGATAACGGATTATGGAATCTGGCATCCGGGGATTTGGAAGAATCGTCCTAGACCTCTTAGACAGGAAAATGTCACAGCTAATGAGAAGGGAGCAGAACCGCTTCTACAACTACGAGAATGTGTAATTCATCGCAGCAGCAAGCCTGTTATTCGAGCAGGGGAGCTGCAGGTGCTGCCTGGTGATTTTATTGGAATTACAGGACCCAATGGTGCAGGGAAGAGTTCATTTTTGCTTGGATTAATGAAGCTTCTCCCTATCACCGGAACGTATTTAGTGAACGGTATAGAGCTGAAAAATACCAAACAGGCAGCACAGCATATCGCCTATGTATTTCAGAATCCAGAATTGCAGTTTGTTACGCATTCCGTATGGAATGAAGTTGAATATTCACTGCTGTTTGAGCCCATATCGATGGAAGAACGCCGAGTGCGGGTGGAAGAACTGCTGCGAAGGTTCCATCTAAGTGGACTAGAGAACAGGCATCCCTACGAGCTGTCCCTTGGGCAAAAGAGGAGACTGAGTGTAGCTTCCGCAGTCGTTCGTAATCCCCGTGTATTGCTGCTTGATGAGCCTACATTCGGGCAGGATGCAAGAAATACCTTTGCGATGCTGGATGAACTAGAACGTCTGCGAAGTGAAGGAACAGCCATGATCATGGTGACTCATGATGAAGAAATTGTGGCCCGGTACTGTACTTCTGTATGGCAGGCAGCAGAGGGGAGAATCACCACTTGCCACTAAATATCCCATACCATGAAACTTGGCTGCACCGGGTTAACCCCGGGTTTAAGCTGATTACGTTTGCTTTGATGTTTCTTGTGGTCATCCTAATTCATAATCTCAATATGATGATCTATTTATCAATCGCTATGCTCCTTCTCTTAATCGGTTCCGGTCATCCTCCGCTTCGTTTACTCCTGTATGCTTCCCCATTTATTCTGGTGTTTATATCGACATCGACGGGAATGATATTTTTCGGGAAAGGAGAAACGACTTGGTGGAAATACGGCATTATACATATAACAGAAGAGAGTTTTTTACGCGGCGTACATCTAGGCTGCAGGGCGTTATCGATGGCTGCAATTGGCTTATTATTTGGGCTGACAACGAGACCTGTGCGCTTGTTCTACTCTCTGATGCAACAGTGGAGACTTCCGCCGAAATATGCGTATAGTTTCCTGGCTGCGATGAATCTGATCCCGATTCTAGTCTATGAATTTCAGACCCTTCGGCATGCTTTAATGATCCGAGGAGGAGGGAACCAAACACCTAAGTGGAATATATATGCGCTAATAAAATCATATGCGATTCCGCTGCTGGCACAAAGTATTCGAAGAGCGCAGCGGATTGCCGTGGCGATGGAGGCAAAGGGGTTTCAAAGTGAGAACAAACGGACTTACTACTATCGTATTGGATACTCAAACAGTGACATTTGGTTCATTGTTTATTTTATAGGGGCAGTTGCATCAGCTTACGGACTTGGCCTCTCTGTTCCTCTTGTAGAGCATGCTGTGGATGTGAGATAGGCAGAGCAGTGATATAGATTCATACAAGAATAAAAGTGAGGATTTTATACGAAGTTAGCGAAAAGAAGTCATGATATTGGTAACGCTTCCTATCTTGCGATTGCTACAATAATCGTATACAAATCGAACCCTTTTTTTGAGGGGGAAGATTTCAATAATGGAAGGTGGAGCATCTTATATGTCATGTAAAATCGCTTTTATTGGCGCTGGAAGTATTGGATTTACACGCGGATTACTGCGTGACTTATTAACCGTACCCGAGTTCAGTAACCTCGAGATTTCATTTCATGATATTAGTAAACATAATCTCGATATGGTAACAGAGTTGTGTCAAAGAGATATTATGGAAAATGGGCTTGGCATACAGATTCATTCGACAACCGATCGACGCGAGGCTTTGAAAGACGCAAAATATGTCATTTGTACGATTCGTGTCGGCGGTCTGGAAGCTTTTGCGAGCGATGTCGATATTCCACTAAAATATGGTGTCGATCAGTGTGTAGGGGACACGCTTTGTGCGGGCGGAATCATGTATGGTCAGCGTGGCATTGCGGAAATGATGGAGATTTGTAAAGACATTCGTGAGGTGTGTGCGGAAGATGTACTGCTGCTGAACTACTCTAACCCAATGGCGATGCTTACCTGGGCATGTAATCAATATGGCGGTGTCCGCACCATCGGTTTGTGTCATGGTGTACAGCATGGACATCATCAAATTGCCGAAGTGTATGGACTTGAGATGAAAGAAGTGGACATCGTATGTGCAGGAATTAATCATCAGACTTGGTATATTAAAGCAAGTCATGAAGGTAAAGATCTGACCGCGGGGCTGCTTGAAGCCTTCCTGAAACATCCAGAGTATAGCCGTACCGAAAAAGTAAGGATTGATATGCTTCGCAGATTCGGATACTACAGTACCGAATCCAATGGACATCTGAGTGAATATGTTCCATGGTACCGGAAACGTCCTGAGGAGATTAAGGAATGGATTGACCTCGGCAGCTGGATTAACGGCGAAACAGGCGGATATCTGCGTGTGTGTACAGAAGGTCGTAACTGGTTTGAGACGGATTTTCCAAACTGGATGAAGGATGAGCCCAATCGTTTCACAGCAGATCAGCGAGGGCAGGAACACGGATCTTATATTATCGAGAGTCTTGAGACTGGAAGAGTCTACCGTGGACATTTTAACGTAGTAAATAACGGAGTTATCTCGAATCTGCCGGATGATGCCGTCATCGAAGCTCCAGGGTATGTAGATCGTAACGGCATCTCTATGCCGCATGTGGGTCCGCTTCCCCTTGGACCGGCTGCCGTATGTAATGTGAGTATTTCCGTACAGCGCCTTGCCGTAGAGGCGGCCATTCAGGGAGACGATCAGCTGCTTCGTCAGGCTTTTATGATGGACCCGCTCGTAGGTGCTGTATGTAACCCGAATGAGATCTGGCAGATGGTTGATGAGATGCTCGTTGCACAGGAAAGGTGGCTTCCGCAGTACAGTCATGCGATCGCCGAGGCAAAACAAAGAATGGCTTCCGAAAGCTGGATTCCGGTTAAAGATTATGAAGGTGCGGCACGGATGAAAGTGAAGACGGTTGAGGAAATGCAGCAGGATCGCGAAGCGGCGTCTAGAAATGCAGGTGAGTCGGATAAAGGGAAGGATCGGGAAAAGGTAGGAAACTAAAAAAACAAAGTATGCTTTTCATAGGCATCTGTCATTACCATGGCAGGTGCTTTTTATTTTTGATGAGCATTCTCTACAGAAATGAGCTTCTTTGTTCGATAAAAAAGGAAGAGGGTGAAATTGATTTACTCAAAGGAAATAGAGGAAAATATATACAAATGGTTGGTGTGCTGTTAAATTAATAAAAAAGAAGTTATAGGAGGAAATAAGATGAGTCGACGTATAGATATGGTTATTATGTTTGGTTACTTGTGTATCCTCCTGTTCGGTGTACTAGTAAAAGAAATTCCAACTCAATTTGGAACGAAGACGGATACAGCATCAAAGGGAAGAAGTAGTAATAACCATAAGAGTGATACATAGAATGACAGAAGAGACTGTATTTCTATTCATGAAATCAGTCTTTTTTTGTAAACTAAGGAATGAATTGACCACTAGATGATTCAGGTCTATAATATTAACATAGCTGTTAAGTTTACGAATAGATTCATTTTTAAGGAATATTTTAGGTATAGATTGCATTACATAAGGAAATAAGAACAACATGAACATTCAATATTATGCTAAAGAGTAAAGGAAGGGTAATTCGAAATGATTAAGACTGAAACCGCTTACCGCAGAGCAAAAGAAAAGCTGAAAGACCACAAAGCCTATATCGCAAATGAGAAACTTCGTTTAGAAAGTATGGGTCTTAGTAAAGACCAAATTTCGCACGCTGTTCAGCCGCTGCTTGCTTTTAAAGGGGAGCTTGAACAAGATATTCAACATTATGAGATGATTAAACAAGGAGTCTTCCTCCCGATTGAGACAATTATGGAAGTCGGTAAAAATTTAATTGCTCATCGGATCTATATGAACTTATCTCAAGCCGAGCTTGCGAAAAGACTGGGGGTATCTGAAGCTCAGGTATCAAGAGATGAACGGAATGAATATGAAGGGGCAACGACAGAGAAGATACAAAGTGTGATGAATGCGCTTGGTTTAAAAACAACGATTCATATCGAAACGGCTGCAGTGTAACTAAGGGAATAGGGGACTGAGTACGGACTGCCCCTTGTATAGAATGAATGCAAAAACAGGGTGTAGGAACATTAGTCGTTCCCGCACCCTGTTTCTCGTTAAGCGTAGGTTAGTGTTTTATTTCTTCTTCATCATCCTCAAACGGCTTATTGATATAGTAATAAAAATACCCCATCATAAATACGCCGCCGACCATATTACCAATGGTAACTGGAATTAAGTTGTGGAGTATGGCACCAATCGTAATCGTTTCCGAATGATCCAGCACTAGTGCGATCGCAAAGGTACACATGTTAGCAATACTATGTTCATAACCTGATATAAAAAAGCAGAAGACAAAGAGGACCATTGCAAACAGCTTCGCGCCATTTTCCTTCATAAACATCGGTACAAAAAAAGCGAGACATACGAGCCAGTTACATAGTATAGCACGGAAAAACAACTCCACTACGGTAGCATCCAGCTTATGCTCCACTACATTAATCAGGAACGAGTTAACACTAGGAGAAGCATAGAGATTCGTTACATCAATGAGAAACGCGAATACCAGTGCACCAAGCAGGTTGCCGGCATACGTGAGTCCCCATAGCTTGTAGACGGTTTTCCATTCCATTTTTTTCTTAAGGGCTGCATAAGTAAAGTAAAAGGTGTTTCCAGTAAACAGGTCCGCTCCCCCATAAGCAATCAGGATGATCGCTGCTCCAAATGTAAGTGCGGCCATGGGATAAGCTGCCGGTGAATCCGCTATGTAAAAATAGTTACCTGTCTTAAAAGCAACAATAACCCCGAATCCAATGAACATACTGGCAAGCATCGCTCGCAGAATGTACATTTTCCAATCTTTTTGGTAGACTCTTTGCTTTCTTAGTGCATATTTCTCAACTTGTCGTAAACCTTCTGCTTCCAAATGGATCCCTCCGTATTCTGCGAAACAAATAATAAATCGATTATGATTTCCAGAGTCTTTACAAGATTATGTCCAGGTTCAAGTCAGTGTATGTATTTCCAGTAATACTAAGGTAAGAAAAGAAGTAATATCCGACCTCAACCTAAATTAAAATAAGCGATCGTAAAATGTAATCCTATAAGTTATTTCACATTTGAGTTATGAAATTGATTCAAAGATGTAAATAACAAAAGGGCGCGAGTGAGTATTCGAGCCCTTCTTCCTTATATATACCACCATAATAGCAGATGACACACTATATTGCGTATTTATGCAAAGTTCTTCCAATAGATTACGTGAGAATTTATCCTGTTCATAAGATTTCTAAGCAGAAACTTTAATTTATTATTTTTAACACAATTTGATTTAAATGTAAATACAGGTTTGCTAAAGATACACATTTACAAAAAACGCGACTGGATAAAGATCTCAGATAACATTCTCCCTCTATACTTCATTACAGATCAACTCAAAGGAGAGTGTACAAGACCATGAGGATCGCATTGATAGGTGACTTACATTATCATGAGGCAGATCAAACACTAGGTAACTGGGTAGAAGCAAGAGATGCGTTTTATAAAAATATGCTGCATCATTTTTTAAGTTCTGAAGCCGACTTGTATATATCCCTTGGGGATCTGACCAATCTCGGAACAAAGCGCGAATTGCAAGAAGTTTACGAGATCATACATTCCTATGAACGCAGGTTTCATCATGTTCTGGGTAATCACGATACGTATACTCAGCCTAAAAAAGAAATTCAAAAACAAACAGGACAAGCCTGTTATTACTCTATAACTATGGAAGATTTCATTCTTGTATTTCTAGATACGACAAGAGAGATGGATGTAAAAAACTGGGGAGGCTGGCTTGGCGAAGAGCAGTTGAACTGGTTTGAGGAAGTGGTCCAAATGTCAGGAACAAAGCCGATGCTGGTCTTTGCACATCACCCGGTCCATGTAACAACGACAGGTTCAGATCGTGAAAAAGGATCAATCGATCCTTCCATTGATATGTGGCGTATTCTCCGCCAGAAAAAAGGAACAGGGATTTATTTTAACGGACATACGCACGTGGATTCAATTATGGAACAGGATGGATGGACCTTTATTCAGCTGTCTGCCTGCCTGGATCAGCATGCCTATCGTATCGCCGAAATTACGGGGGAAGAAGTCCGAGTTCAGGCTGTAGATATTATAGATTCCACGCTCACTGACCAGTTACCTGAAATTTTTACTTATATGAATCATTTTAGGGCGACTCCGCATGCTCGTGGAAAACAGCAAGAGCGAGAGTGCTGTGTGCAGCTGCTGGGCGAGCGGTTGAACGAAGCAGATTTATTCGAAGCATTAGAAGCGGAGCTGAATGAAGAGGACCTGCAAATCAGTGCAGACACCAGACACGGAGGAGATAAAGCGCATGTCTAACCGTGTATCTCAGCTGGCTCTAGGAGCGGAAAACACCAAACTATCCACTAGAAAAACAAAACAGCAGCATGCTGTGGATGATCTGCTAAAACGTCTATCCGAGTATCGTAATGTAGCTTCCATTCGGGATGTACGTTACCTTGAAACCGCCCTTTCTTACCGAGATCAGCTCAGTGCGGTGTTCCTTCTTACCGGAAGTATTGGTGTGATTAAAAGTTATGTGGAATTATTTCAAAAACATCATATTCCGGTATTCGTGCATGTAGAGAAGATCGGGGGGCTTTCTTATGACCAGCAAGGGCTTGAATATGTAGCGAATGCAATACGGCCGGACGGGATTATTACAACCAAGATTCAAGTCGTCAAGAAAGCACAGAAATTAGGTCTTACTACCATCCAGCGATTCTTTCTTGTTGATTCGGAAGGACTGGCCAATATTACGCAAAGTCTCGCTCAGGTAGAACCCGATGTTATCGAGATCATGCCGGCACGCATTCCTGAGGTGCTTCACAAGGTGAGAGAAATGACAGACATTCCCGTCATCTCCGGAGGACTTCTACGAAAACGAGAGCATGCGGAAGCATGTATATTGGAGGGGGCAACGGCCATTTCTTCATCTAGTCAGCAGATGTGGGAAAAATCATTCTAGGAGCGATTCCTTCAAAATCTAATCTATAAAGTTTATCCTTACTTAACACGAATCTTCAATTCGGTTAACAGTAACGTCTTAAGATGAGAAGAGATAAGAGAACTAACGTATTTCCTGACAAGTAAATAAGTACCCGGGTTGGAGTGATGGAGAAACCTAATCGGATCAAGAGAGAGCCTGTAACTGGCTGTTCTTGGTCTGATCGAGGTTTCTTTTTGTTATATCAGGTAGCTGGGCTTAGGTTCATGATGTTCATTCTAAGGAGGATACAAAGGATGAGAAGAGGAAAGAGACGGAATTTATTAACACTGGTACTAGGAATGAGCGTTTTACTTGCTGCTTGCGGTACGGATTCAGGAGGAAGCAATGCAACAAGTGCTGCAGGTGCTGCCTCTGGGAACAGCGGAAATACGGAAGAGAAGATACAGATTAAATACTGGTATGCCTATGGAGAAAAGATTGAAGAGGCAAAACAAGAATTAGTAAAACGTTTTAATGAATCTCAGGACAGAATCGAAGTCGTTGCTGAGTATCAAGGCAACTATGATGATTTACATGCCAAAGTACAAGCTGCATTTGCTGCAAACAATGCGCCTGCCGTATCAGATCTAGAGATTTCCTCAACAGGGACCTTTGCCAGGTACGGAATGATCACTGACCTTACTGCTTTAGCAGAGCAGGATAAAGAAAAACTGCAAATTGACGATTTCAACCCAGGACTGATGGGGAATGCCTATGTGGATGGCAAGCTATACGGGTTGCCGTTTATGCGCAGTACACCGATTATGTACATGAATGTCAGCATTCTAGAAGAGGCCGGGCTTGATCCCGCTGGACCGAAGACATGGGACGAATTCGAAGAGTACGGCAAAGTGCTGAAAGCAAAAGGGAAAACAGCAATGACAATGCCTACAGATATCTGGTTCTACGAGGGACTTGTAGCACAGTCTGGTGGTCAGGTATTAGCGGATGATGGGAAGTCTGCTTTATTTAACTCTCCTGAAGGTGTTGCTCCTGTAGAGTTCTGGAAGAAATTAGCCGGCGAAGGAATCATTAAAATTCCAGTGGGAGATGAAGCCGGAGCAACGGCGGAAAAAGACTGGGCTAACCAGACATCTGCGTTTCGATTTGGTTCAACCGCAGGAGTTGCCGGTGCTATTGAAATCTCACAAGGAAATAACTTTGAATTTAACACGGCCTTTATGCCGGCGAATAAATCATATGGAGTTCCTACAGGCGGTTGTCAGCTCGTGATTACATCAAAACTTAGTGAAGAAGAAACAGCGGCAGCTTGGGAATTCCTTACCTTCATGACAACGGCTGAGAGTACAACGTATCAAAGCAAACACACGGGATATTTACCTACGCGAATCTCAGCACTTGAAAGTGAAGAGTTACAGTCGCTCTATAAGGAATACCCGCAATATAAAGTAGCTGTAGATCAGCTGGCTTATGCCAGACCTCGTCCGATGGAGACGGCATATCCTGAAGTTGCGAAAATCGTAAAGAATGCCATTGAGAAAACATTACTTGATCCCAAAGTCTCTGCCCAGGATGCGATGAACGAAGCCAATGAGAAAGCAAATACACTGTTAAGTAAATAAAAGGAGTGGAGAAGATGGGCCAAATTGAGCTAAAAGGAATCAGCAAGTTTTTTAAGCAGGAAGAGGTAATCAAGGACCTTGACCTTACGATAAAAGATGGTTCATTTACGGTGCTTGTCGGTCCATCTGGCTGTGGTAAATCAACAACGCTCCGCATGATTGCGGGGCTTGATGACCAGTCCAGCGGAGATATTTTTATTGATGGCAAGCGAGTGAATGGAGTTCCCCCGGGAATGCGTGATGTGGCGATGGTTTTCCAAAACTACGCACTCTATCCGACGATGAATGTCCATGACAATATTGAATTTGGACTGATTAACCGGAAGATACCGAAGAAGGAACGCGATACGCTGATTGCTGATATCTCCGAAATTGTAGGCCTCAGCGATTATATGAAAAAGAAGCCGGAGATGCTCTCCGGCGGACAGCGCCAGCGTGTAGCTCTTGCTCGCGCTATGGTTAAGAAACCCGAGGTCTTTATTCTCGATGAGCCGCTCAGTAACCTGGATGCGAAGCTCCGCCATCAGATGCGGGCAGAGCTTATTCAGCTGCATAAAAGGCTGGGGACGACATTTGTGTATGTAACCCATGATCAGGTAGAGGCCATGTCTATGGGCGATGAGATTGTCATTATGAATAAAGGAGTCATTCAGCAAGCGGCTTCCCCAATTGAACTGTATCACAATCCAGCAAACATGTTTGCTGCTCAGTTTATTGGAACACCTGCGATGAACATTCTTCCCTATAAAGGGATCCATTTTCCCTCTTTATCGGCAAAAAGCAAGGAAGAGATTCGCCATTTCGGATTTCGTCCTGAGCACGCGCAGCTGCATACCGGGCATGAGTTAAAAGGAGAGGGCCTTAGAATCAGTGGAGAAATCATGACCAGGGAAAGCCTCGGGGCAGAGAGTATATACCAGATCCAGTCGAGCTTCGGTATGTTTTCCGTTAAGACTTTCCTTGCTCCTCTTATTATGAATAACATGGTTACCGTTACCGTTCCATATGAGCAGTTGTACTATTTTGACTCTAGGGGACTTAGGGTAAGACAAGCAGAATATAGAGCCGCTGGAAGTGAAAATGGAACGACGAAATCTCTTGAACTCATTTCGGTGAGCGGAGGAGGCTAGAGGCATGATGAGTTCGACATCAAGCATATGGCATAAGCTTAGACCCTATGGAATGGTAACGCCGGCACTAGCCGTTTTTGGTGTATTCTTCATTTATCCTATTTTTTATATGATGTATCTCAGTGTATTTGACTGGAATTTTGTCAGCCCTACAAAGGATTATGTCGGTTTGCAAAATTTTTCGGCATTATTGTCGGATGCTGAGTTTCGTCAGGTCATACTAAATACGACAATATACACCGTTTCTACCGTGCTTCTCACCCTTAGTATTTCTTTACTGCTGGCTCTTTGGTTAAATCGTTCCGGAGCGTTCTATGGATTTGTCCAAGGGGCCATATTCAGTCCGCATATTATTTCTTTGGTATCCATTTCACTGCTATGGAGCTGGCTGATGGACCCAGAGTATGGGCTATTGAACTGGGTTATCGGCCTTTTGGGATTTGGACCATTAGAGTGGTTATCTCATCCGGATACTTCCCTCATGTCACTCATTCTGGTTGCTGTGTGGAAAGGGATCGGATTTAACACCCTTGTCTTTATTGCCGGATTGCAAAGCATTCCGCAAAGTATATATGAAGCGGCTGCACTGGATCGTTCCAAACCATGGCGTACGTTTATGCGTTTAACGCTGCCCATGTTATCTCCAACGCTGTTTTTCCTAGCGATTATGAGTATGATTGGTTCCTTTCAGGTGTTTGAGACGATTGCCATTATGACGCAGGGCGGGCCGGTGAATTCCACAAACACCTTGGTCTATTACATCTATCAATATGGTTTCCGTTTCTTTAAGATTGGCTATGCTTCAGCGGCTGGGGTAATCTTGCTTGTGATTGTCGGGATCCTAACCCTTATCTATTTCCGTCTATTATCCAAAAAGGTGCATTATCGGTAAAAGGGAGAGGAGGCTACTTATGAATGTACTTGAACCAGCAGCAAGAGCAGAACGCGCATCCCGAGGCAAAGTGAAAGAGGAAGTAAGCAGCATGAAGGTGATAAACCGTCTCCTGAAAGTTGTTAACGTAATGTTAATGGGGGTGCTTGTTCTTATCTTTGCTTTACCCTTTGTTTGGATGGTGTCCACATCACTTAAAACACTGCCGGAAACGATGATCTTTCCGCCCGAGTGGATTCCAGAAACCCCGCAGTGGCAAAACTTTATTCAAGCCTGGAACTCGGGACCGTTTCTTCACTATTTTATGAACAGCGTGATGATCTCCGCAGGCATTCTGCTGCTGCAGATGCTTACAATTATTCCCGCTGCCTATGCATTTGCGAGGTTTGAGTTTAAGGGATCGGGTATTCTGTTTGGACTTGTCATGGTAACACTGATGATTCCTTCTCAGTTAATCTTCTTGCCCGTGTATCTTGAACTTAGTTCCTGGAATCTGCTTAACACGCATCTTGGGCTGATTCTACCCTTTGCATCCAGTGCATTTGGTATCTTTCTTTTGCGCCAATCGTTCAAGCAAGTACCGAATGAACTGATCGAGGCAGCTCGCTTAGATAAAGCAAAAGAGTGGAAGATTATGCTGAAGCTCATGATTCCTATGGCTCGTCCTGCACTTATTACCTTCGGATTGTTCAGTTTTATTAGTCACTGGAATGATTATTTCTGGCCGCTGGTGATGACTACGAACGAAACGGCGCGGACCCTTCCGCTCGGGATAGCCAAGATTCGAGAAACAGAAGGATTGACCACCTGGAATGTTCTTATGGCAGGCAATTTGATACTTGTTGTCCCAATTCTAATTATTTTCTTCTTTGCACAGCGCTCCATTATTAAAGCATTCGTATATAATGGTGTGAAATAAGGACATATGTATATGAAGACAAGCTGTTTTCAAGTGACTAGAACCTATGGTTAAATGGTATCCGGAGGTGATTTTTATCCTGAACCCGGGTAAGAAAAAACGCAATCCTAAGTTTGTTATAGCGGAGGCAGTTGTTACCGCCCTCGCCCTAATTTTATTGATTATTTCGCTAGTGAATTCGGGTATCTCTCTAGGTTGGTTTTTCCTCAGTATGTCTGTGGTCTATGCCATTCGGTATTGGGAGCTTCGATCGTGGATTCAGGTGCTTTCCATCGTGATTTTGGCATTAGGTGCCGTAAGTTTGTTTATGTTGGGACAATAAGTGAGCAACAAAGAAGAAAAAAAGAGACAGAAAAAAGAGACGAAAAAGCCCTTTTAAAGGGCTTTTTTTATTTATTTCATTTAATTTCCTTTTAGGTTAGTTTAAAATAAATAATGATCTTGTATACATATCGTATCGGAGGTAGCGTGTAAATGAGAAAATTCCTAAAAGTGTTGTTGGTAACTATGGTTTTTGTTTCCATATCATTTGGGGTAATGGGTGAGATCCATGCGGAAGGCGCAAAGAAGTATAAGAACTGTACTGAGCTGAACAAAGTGTATAAAGGCGGAGTCGCCAAGTCTTCTTCCATTAAAAATAAGGGAGGCAAAACGAAATATAAACCGCATGTTTCTGCATCGCTGTATGAAGCTAATAAATCAAAAGATCGGGATAAGGATGGGATTGCTTGCGAGAAATAGGAGAATAGGGGGTAGAATCCATAACAAAAGCCGATATTCGCTCCTTATCAAAAGAGTGGACATCGGCTGATCAAGTAAAAAATAATATAGGATAGGGGGCTAGAATTCAAAATGGGACAGGAATGAGGGTAGAGCAATGTCTAATTTCCTGAAAAGGAATACTGACAATACCTTGTGTATGTTTTAGACGAAGCTTCTTATAAGGAAGCTGAAGGCTTACGACCCCAGAATAGACAGATCCATCGATTAAAGAAAGATGTACAGAATAACCTTTTTGCTCAGCAATTTGTAGTTCTTTCATCATAGAAATTCCTCCGTTCGCTTTTGATTAGTTCATAATAACTATGTCGGTAGCAGGAAGAAAAAAGTGAAGACATATTTTTGTAATCGCTTTCTTTAAATATAAATGAATTTCCTGAGCGAAAACAAGGTGTAAATAGTCCTGTTTATTATTTTATATACTTATAGAATACCCATTTGGACAAAAGAATTAACATATTTGTGAAAAACCTTATATACAAAAATCAATTTCATAATTCATTAAAACGATAAATTTGTAACTATATATAGACAAATAGAACCATTTTGATCTATATATAATCTTGATTAAAGCAACTGAAGGTATTATGAAATTGATTTAAAAAAGAACCATTTTAGCGGAGAAAACTGCACTAAAAATACAAAAAAACCGTCATCCTTAGAGGATGACGGTTGAGCATATTCAGCTTCACATCAGATTTATTAAGCTTTGGAAGTCTTCGCATATTCTTCACAGATGATGCGGTGATCTTCACTGCCTTCCGTAAATCCAGTAACAGAGGATACAGCAGCTTCGATGCCATTTTTGGCAATTTGCTCTTGTAACTCTTTGGATTGCGGATCTTGCGGGTTATCATAATGGAATGCAGCTGCAATACCTTTCAGAAGAGCATCATGTCCAAGTCCATATTGAATCGCCATATTAGCAGGACCTACTAGACGATCAGCAGGACCGAGCTTACGAAGCGGTTCACGACCTACACGAATAACTTCATCGCGAATATATGGGTTTTTAAAGCGTTTTTCGATCTTATCAATGTATTTATAGTGTTCTTCTTTATCAAAACCATGTTTCTTGATCAGTGCATCGCCGCTTTCTTCCATTGCCTGACGTACCACTGCGCGAATCTCATCATTATTGATTGCTTCTTCAATGGTTTCCATACCAGCCAGGTAACCAAGGTAAGCAGTAATCGCATGACCTGTGTTCAATGTGAACAGTTTACGCTGAACATAAGCAAGCAGGTTATCTGTCAGTTTCATGCCTGGAATTTGAGGTACTTCTCCTTTGAGGGAAGGCTCTTCTACGATCCATTCGTAGAAAGACTCAACACCGACATCAAGCATGTTCTCACCTTGGTAAGGAGGAACGATCCGGTCTACTGAACAGTTAGCAAAACCTACATTCTTCTCAGCATATGCTTTACCTGCCTCGGACAAGTGAGTGTACACCTGTTCTTCTAGGTGTTTGCTTCCGCCGACCATGTTCTCACAAGCGATGATATTCAGAACACCTCTGCCTGCTTCTCTGCGAGCTTCAATACCTTTAGCAATCGTAGAAGCAATAATTTTCAGAACATTCGGACCTACTGCAGTCGTTACGATGTCAGCCTCAGCCACTTCGTTTACGATATCTGGACCATTTGAGAGTACACCAGAAACATTCGTGATGGTTTCTTGTCTTTGCTCCAGATCAAGAATATGGATTTGGTAGCTTTTTTTCTCGTTCAGTTCATTAATCATTTCTTCATTAATATCTGCAAATACGACATGGTAAGAAGCTTGGGAGAGAAGGGCGCCGATAAAGCCGCGCCCGATATTTCCTGCTCCAAATTGAATTGCTTTTTTCATATGAAAAACCCGCTTTCGTTTTAAAGATTTGGTATTCTTTATTCTCCGAAAATGCTGTAGATTTCATTAGGATCTTTGGATTGTGCCAGTCTGGTTACAGTAGATTCATCTTCAATGGCTTCTGCAATTTTCGTAAGAATCTGTAAGTGTTCTCTGCCAGCTCCGGCGATCCCGATTACGAGATATGCACGGCCGCCTTCGAATTCAACACCTTCTGGATATTGATGAACAACGATACCGCTTGTTTTAATTTCTTTTTTCGCATCGCCAACTCCGTGAGGAATCGCTACACCGTTACCGATGTAAGTCGTTGCTACCCCTTCGCGTTCAATCATGGCATCCACATAATGTGGTTTTACATATCCTGCTGCAACAAGGGATTCACCTGCACGGCGGATCGCATCTTCCTTACTTACGGATGGAAGCTGGAGTACAATGTTTTCTTTACGTAGTACGTCGCCGCCTTTTGTTTCTTCCGAAGTTTCTTTCACTTCTTCAGGAACGGCTTTTTCTACTGCACCCGATACATCTTCTTTTGCGTTTTCAGGTACAGGAGATGCACTTTGTTCATGTTTTGCTTTTAAGTCGGCAATTAACTTGTCATAAATCGGATTATTTACAAAGTTATCAATCGAGACGTGAATTGCATTCGGAGCTTTTCCTTTTGCTCGTGGAGTCAGATTCTGCTGTGTAACAACAAGATCTGCATCACCTGGAATATTCTCAATTGCTGTGTTTGTTACGTCAATCGGCAGGCCAGCTGCTTTTACTTTTTTACGGAAAGAAGTAGCGCCCATCGCACTTGAACCCATACCAGCATCACATGCAAAGATGATTTTCTTGATTTCTGCTTTGTCATTCAAGTTTGCTGCAGGAGCATCAGTGATCCCTTTGCTGCTCTTTTTCATACCTGCTACTGCTTCTTTTGCTTTTTCTAGGTCTTGTTCATCTGCAGAAGATCTGCGCAAGAATAAAGAAGAGAGCAAGAAAGATACAACAACAGATACGAGAACACCAGCAAGAATAGGAAGATAAGAACCTTTTGCTGACATCGCCAAGATCGCAATGATACTTCCTGGAGAAGATGCAGCAATGAGACCTGCATCAAGCATGTTAAATGTGAATACACCAGCCATACCAGACACGATGACAGATACAAACATAATTGGTTTCATCAAGACATATGGGAAGTAAACCTCATGAATACCACCAAAGAAATGAATGATTGCTGCGCCCGGTGCGGATCCTTTAATGGAACCTTTTCCGAAGAAGCAGTAAGCAAGCAGTACACCAAGACCTGGCCCTGGGTTTGCTTCAAGCAAGAACATGATGGATTGACCCGTGGTTTCTGCTTGTTGAATACCAATTGGACTTAGAATTCCATGGTTAATTGCATTGTTCAAGAACAAGATTTTTGCTGGCTCGATAAAGATGGATACAAGCGGGAGAATTCCCCAAGTCAGCATCGCATCTACACCAGAAGCCAACAGGTTAGTGAATGTGGCTACAACAGGTCCAATACCGTAAAGTCCTGCAATAGCGAGAAGCATACCGATAATACCGGCAGAGAAGTTGTTAACAAGCATTTCAAAACCAGAAGGTGTTTTGCTTCCAACATATTTATCAAACTGCTTGATTACCCATCCGCCGAGCGGACCCATGATCATGGCACCGATAAACATCGGAATATCTGCTCCGACAATAACCCCCATTGCGGCAATGGCACCTAGTACCCCGCCTCGATGATCGTGAACGGCTTTACCGCCGCTATATGCAATCAGCAGTGGAAGAAGGTATTTAATCATTGGATCCACAAGGGATGCCAGTGTAGCATTCGGGAAATAACCTGCCTCAATAAAGAGAGCAGTCAGAAGCCCCCAGGCAATAAAGGCACCGATATTCGGCATAACCATTGCACTTAGAAAGCGGCCAAATTTCTGAGTTGCTTGTTTGATGTTGCCCGTTTTTTTAGGGACAGATTCGCTAGTAGCTTCCAGCGTACTCATATTTGTTCTACCTCCATTGTGTATTGTTCCATCTTTCGTAAATATAGATCTTTCAAAATACCTTGAATTTCTTTCGTTAAGGCAGCTTGGCGAGCTACACTTAGACGAATAGCAAAGCCAGGACGGTCTATCAGGGATTTGCTGACTTCGCTTGCCGCTTCCAGATACGTACGTTCGCTTTGTTTTGGAGCTAATAAAATGATGGCAGAATAGAGATTTGCATCATTTTCTGTGCCATAGGTCAGTGGTTCCTTAAAGCGAATAATACCAAGAGCTAAACGATGAATAACGGTCGATCTGCAGTGTAGTAGAAAGATTCCCTCCGTAGAAAGAATCGTTTCCCCAAGTCGTTCCCTATCATGAAGTTCGCGGCTGAGCGTTGAAGCTTCTTCCTCCTCGGTCGTAAATTGCCTAGCAATCTTATCGATCAGCTCATTAACCGTTCTAGATTCCACTAGATCTTCAATGACCAGATTATTCATAAGATCTTGAATACCTTGAATCAGATTCTTCTGCTTTTCCAGCGTATCTGGTAAATAAGCGGGTGCTTCATTTGAAGCAGGCTGAAGTTCTGGTAAAGGTTCAAGATGTTCAAGAGCAGTTCTTACGTTTTTCATATCCGCTTCTCCAAGGAGAGGTGATACTCTGACTACTTGTCTCTTGCTTGTAAGATCTACGGTGGAGATGACAAGATCGACTTGTTCATCAAGCTCACTGATCTCTGCAGCAGAGATGGCATCGACAACTTGAAGAGAAGGGAATTCTTTTCTAACTCTGGTTTGGAGAAGACTTGAGGTGCCCATTCCGCTTGCACATACGATTAAGACACGAACAGGTCGTTCTCTGTACTTCACTCCTGCATATTCTGACATCGCTCCGATGTGTAGGGCGATGTAACCGATTTCTGCTTCTGGGACAGGCTTTTCTAGATAATCTTCTAGGACTTTGGCGCACTTTTTGGCTACCTTATAAGTGGTAGCGTATTGCTCCTTAATCTGAGAGAGCAAAGGGTTACGAATATCGAGGCCAAGCCGTAATCGCTCAATAGCAGGACCAAGATGACTAATAAAACCATAGAAAAGCTTGCTGTTACTTTTTAATTCAAAACCTGTTTCCGCTTCCGCTTCTTTAAGAATTTTTCGAGCCAGGCGAACGAGCTCAAAACTGACATTCTCATAGGCTGCTTCTGATTCGGCTTCGGTTTGAATTCTTGTCTCAGCACCCTTTAGGTGCATAGTAATATAGCCAACTTCATCTTCGGGAATCGTTAGACCGAGGACTTCCTCTAAGCGTTTTACAAGCATCTGAGCTGCATTGAAATCAGGATGCAATCGCAGTTCGCTAAGCACGCTTGGGGGAATAATAATACGCTGTCCCTTTTTGATTCTCTCGATCGCAAGAGCAAGGTGGACGGCAAGCCCAATAAAGGCGCTGTCTGTCAGCTTCATCCCGGTTCTTTCTTCGAGTTCTGTCAAATACTTCTCAATAATCACAATCGTGCTATCTTCTACAAGATTCAGAAGCCGACTTCGAATATGATATTGAATTCGTCCTAACGTTTGGCCGCTTTCATTGAGCGGGTCACGAACCAGACGAATGAGTTCATATTCATCCACACTCTCATGAAGCAGATGAATGAGTGCAGCCCGATAATCCTTTTCTGTGCCTTCCACGTAAATACCATATCCCGGTTTACGCATTAACTTAATATGAAAGGCTTCCAGCCAGCCTTCGATGAGATCCAGATCGTGGCTGAGTGTACCTTCCGTTACTTTAAATTTTGAAGCGAAGGTGAAAAGTTTGATCGGTTCAGAACTCAGTAAAAGCTCACTAATAATAAAATAGCGGCGTTCATCTCGGGAATAACTGGCGGGTGCTTTAAAGGTTTCGATCGCGTCACGAACGGACTCAAAAGCAGAAGGTTCTCCTTCAAGCATAAGACCAGCCCCGGGTTTACGGTTTAGCGTAAGAGCGTAATCGCTGAGCCATTTTTCCATAGCGGACAGCTCGCGTTTAATCGTTTTTTCACTAACATCCAATTCATCTGACAGCTCACGTACGGTTACAAAGCGGCCTGGCGTTGCAAGAAGAAACCGGGTCATTTGAACTGTTCTTTCACTGGGTTTCTTCATGAATCCACGCTCCTTGTAAAAAGTATACGAAAAACAAACTGGCCAGAATTAAGAAAACGATATCAACTTGCAGCTTGAAATTTATAAGGTTTTTTACTGGAGTCAATAAAAATTGTAATCAAAGCCCTTGACAAATTCAAAGGAAAGATACTGGGGTTTGACCCCTACAACATAGGGACATATTTAAAAAGGACAAAGGTAGTGTTCGTTAATGGAGAAAACGTTATTCAGAATTTCTGAAAAGAGTAAAGAGAGTAAAAACCATTGATTATTAAAAAAGGATTTACTTTCAATAATATATTGTGTACAATTGAATTGTTAGTGATTTTATTGAGTTGAAATTAATTAAGATGAATTGAAACAAGAGATGAATCGAAACAAGAATACATGAGTAATCCAAAGGAGAATAAAACGATGAAAACATTATATGAAACAACCGTGATCAACACAGGTGGACGCCAAGGGTTTGTACAATCTCCAGATAATACATTCCTGCTGGAAGTTGCAGCCCCGCCTGAACTTGGAGGAAAAGAAACGACAGCGACCAACCCGGAACAATTGTTTGCTGCGGGATATAGTGCTTGCTTTAACTCTGCGTTGGAGTTTCAATTGAAGAAGAATCAAGTAAAGATTGAGAAGAGTACAGTAACAGCGACGGTGATGTTAAAAGCAGATCCTGAGGATAACGGAGTTAAACTAGAAGTCGAACTGAACGTTCGTATCGATGGACTGGATGAGGAAACAGCACAGAAGTATGTGAAACTAGCTCATGATTACTGCCCTTATTCTAAAGCCATTAAAGGAAATGTAAATGTTACAGTAGGTCTGGAATAAGCCGACTATTTAAATAGAAGAAACTGGTTAGAAGTAATACGTGATTTCAATAAAAAAGACTGCAGGCAAACTAGTTTAAGCTAGTGTGTCTACAGTCTGATTTGGATACCAAAGCGGTATCCATTTTTTTAATTGAAATTAGAATCGTGATCCTTACGTATTCCATTTTTCCTGTTCTTTTTTCTTTTCCATGTCCTGACGCCATTTCTCGTCTCGATCGAGAGCCTCTTTCACATAATCCCGCGGCGGAATTTTAGAATTAATGTTAAGCAGCAAGAAAATAATAATGATTAAGAGTAAAAGTATCAAAAATACCATGTTTGCGCCTCCTTCATATATGTTCTATCCATTGAGTGAACGATAATTCTGTGTTATAGTAGCGTTTTATTTTTAAGGCAAATATGTGGTAATTTTTGATAGTTGACCTTAATCATACCATTTTTATGTTGTTTACGAAGGGATATGTTTTAAAATGGGGAGAAAAGAAAAGAATAAAGGAATGATTTTTGCCTTCTTTTGTGCGATTCTCTTATTGTTTCAACTTGAAACCGCAGAAGCACAAGAAGTGACGAATACCAAGGTACAAATGGCAACTCTTAGTACGTTATCTGCTAAGGTGGAGCGGGTAAACAACCCTGATGAGGGAAAGGGATTGCCATTATCAAAGGAAATAGAAGAGCGATTAAGAAGAGATTACGGTCTTGAACCGCCAGAGCCAGTAAAGCCGAAATTTACAAGTGACTGGGGCATAATCTATGGTGATATTATGATGAGTTCTGGCAAACCTGCTCTTCAGCTGGGACCGAATGCCTCAAGAGATCTGGCTAAGCTATTTACGTACATAATAACGATCGCTAATCTATAACTAGGATTACAATGTAAAATTCCTCTGTCATTCCATCAAGGTTATTACTTTGTTAGATGATCAGGGGGATTTTTTCTATGTCACTAAAGATTCTTTGTTTTCTAACTTAGGGTACCGATTACACTATAAAAAGCTGGCCATCATGCCGCCAAGCACAGACAGTACAATAGAACTAACAATTTTGTAGATTAGATAGAACAAGATAAGGTTAGCAATGATTAGCGCATAGGTGACATCTACTGTCTGGTGGTTCGTCTGCAAAACTGGATATGTAAAAACACTTATATTTACGGCTACAAAAGCAATGAGAAACGCAATCCCCATTAAAACCAGGGATAGGTTTGTAAGATGCACCATAAACAGGAGATTCGCTAGCAGAATTGATGCTACAGAAGGAATAAGCAGGGTTCCATATCCCGCTGCGACCTGCTTAAAGTCCGCTTTTGTTCGGTATAGCTTTGTCATACCGTAAACAATGGCTAAGCCAACAAGCAGTGTAATTCCTGTAAACAGTAAGGGCTTCATAAACCCGCTCATAAAGCTGGTGCCATATCCAAAGCTGACTCTGTTCAGCACAAGCATGGAGAAGAGGGCAGTAAGAATCGAAATCAAGCTCATTGTAATATAGCTGTGTAGTGCATGTGCCGGTTGTACATTTCGCATCGTCTGGTAAGGTCTTAGCAGTGCTTTTACAAAAAAGGAAAGATACTGTCTGCTTACTTCTGCAGCTTGCTGAACCCGTTCGTTTTGCCCAAGTGATTGCAGGGGATTGGCTTTGGCTCTTCCTTCAGCTGCAACTTGACCTCCTTTTATTACGGAATCTCTGTATCCATCCTGAGTGGAGAACCTTGCTTCTTCATTGCTGTCTATGTGTGACGGATTCGTAATCCTTCTTCTACTGGCGGCACCGCATTCTGCGCAGTAGGCACCTTGTCCGTTTTCATAACCACAATTCTCACATCTCATTCAATAACCTCCTATAAAATGGTTACGCCCGAGTATCCTTCTATCAGTCTACCGAACTAGAGCGATCGACTACCTCGGACAGAGGTTATATCGGATAGAAAGGTAAAATATATAATATTTTATTAATTTGAATCAATTTTATAATACCTTTCGTTGCTTTAATCAGAAGTATATATAGATCAAAATGGTTATGAAATTGATTCAAATTTATATAAATAGATGTATAGGTTTCAGACATAAAATCGCAAGTTTTTGCAAATAGACAGCGTATTAGAACATGCCATTAAGACCATCATCCGAGTATACTTATAGAATAAATCCCAAATATACCTGCTCTATGTCGAACAGATTGCTGTATAAGATTATTCTTGTTCAACATCGATGCAAAAAATCAGCGGAGGTACTCCTTATGCCCGATATGCTTGTGAAACTATATGACTTGCCTGAAGTAGAACCACTAAGAAGTTATGAACAGCGTACAGGGGTTACGATCCGCCGTGCGATCGCACCAGAGAAGCACGTTGTTGCTGACTGGGTGGGAAAGCATTTTGGAAAGGGATGGGTAAGTGAAGCGGAAGTTGCTTTTGCCAGGTCGCCTATTACCTGTCTTGTCGCGGTAGAGAACGGTAAGATGCTTGGATTTGCTTGTTATGACGCTACGGTTAAAGGTTTTTTTGGTCCTACCGGAGTGGATGAGAAAGAGCGTGGACGCGGAATTGGAAAAATGCTGCTGCTGTATGCGCTGGATTATATGAAGCAGGAAGGCTACGGATATGCGATTATTGGAGGAGCAGGGCCGACCCAATTTTATGAAAAAAAAACGGGTGCTACCGTGATTGAAGGTTCTGTTCCTGGAATGTATAAAGGGATGCTCTCGTAAGAGTGAATTGAAATACAACCATTTATTGTATGGTTAAAGTATAGTTAAGAATATCATGATCCCTTATTATTGCTGAGATGATATGATCTTAGCGAAGATAAGGGTTTTTCGTATTGACATCCATTTTTTCCATATATTATAATTATACCGAACAGTCGGTTTAGGGAAAGGAGACGGTTTTCATCGAGGTCAAGCGCAGAAAAGATGCAACTCAAATTAAAAAAGATATCGCTCATCAGATCAAGGATCTATTTTCACAAAAGGGATACAATGCTGCGTCAATGGAAGAGGTTTGTCGAGTTACAGGCCGAAGTAAGGGCAGCATCTATTATCATTTTAAGAGCAAAGAAGAGATGTTTATGTATCTCATCAAGCTGAATAATGAGGAATGGATGGAAGCCTGGATGGCGAAGGAAGCGGCATATGTGACCACCCGGGAAAAACTTTTTGCTCTCGCAGATCACTATGTAGATGATATGAACAATCCTCTGACTCATGCGGTTAATGAATTCATGTCCAGCCAAGTTGTTACAGAGGATATGCTAAATGATATGTTGGAGGTGACACGGCTTCCTTATAAGGCATATGAACAGTTGATTATACGAGGTATGGAGCGCGGGGAACTGAAGAAAGACAGTTCGAGTGACATCATGTATGTCCTTAATGGACTAATAAACGGAATGAGTACGCTTTATTTCGAGAAAGACTTAGAAGAGATACGGCGTCTATACAAAAAAGGAATAGAAATATTATTGACCGGAATAGAAGCACCTACCGAATAGGTGACAAAAGAGAACTGATGGGAAAGATCAGTTTTTCTTTTCTACATTAATGGACCGAACAGTCGGTCTAAAAACGTGTGCAAAAGGAGAGGGAAAATGAATCAACTGCTGCGCAACAAGTCATTTTTAATCGTAACGGGTTCTGATTTATTGCAAAATCTCGCAATTTGGATACGGAATATGGCGATCTTGTATTTTATTGTAGAACGTACAGGGGGAGACCCCTTCGCTGTTTCGCTCATTACGGTTTTAGAATATGTCCCCATTTTCGTTTTTTCTTTCATTGGCGGGGGATTTGCAGATCGCTGGAATCCTAAAAAAACGATGATATGGGGTGATGTATTAAGCACACTTTCCATCGTTCTGATTCTTGCCTTGTTCTGGGCCGGGTACTGGCAGGTGCTGTATGCAGCAACTTTTGTATCTGCCATCGTGAGCCAGTTCTCCCAGCCATCCTCCGCTAAAATCTTTAAACGGAACGTTCCTGAAGAGCACGTTCAGACCGCGATTGCACTCACACAAAGCCTTCATTCACTGTTTATTATTGTGGGTCCTCTGCTTGGGACATTCATCTATACCACTCTTGGACTGCAAGCCTCCCTCTATATCTTACTCTTCTTATTTATCTCGTCCGCTGTATTGCTTACTTTTTTGCCGTCAACTACTGTGGAAAGAGAAAAACAGAACTCTTTATACGAAGATCTGCTGGAAGGGTGGCGCTTCATATTAAGAACGCCTTCTCTAAAATGGCTTGCCGTAGTGTTCGCCATTGTAGGTCTCGCAGAAGGATTGGTCAGTCCCTTACAGATCTTTATCGTTACGGATAGATTAGAACTCGATGCGACTTATGTTTCCTATCTTTCGGGAATATCAGGTCTCGGACTGCTTATAGGAAGCGGAATGGCCGCCTTTATAGGTCAAAAAATAAATCAAACGTTTCTTCTTGTTGCAGGAATATGTGTGATGGCACTTACAACCATAGGTGAAGCTTTATCTACTGCGTTTGCTTTGACTCTTACGATCAGCTTTTTTGGTGCTATCAGTTTAGCTTTTATCAATGTCGTCATCTCGACGTTTATGGTTGCACAGGTTGAAGAAAACATGATTGGCCGAGTAGGTGGAACCATTATGCCGTTATTTATGGGAGCCATTCTGATTGGATCTTCGGTTACAGGTCTTCTCATGAATGCAACATCTTTACTTACGGTATACCTGATTTCAGCAGCTATCATTTGCGTAAGTGTGCTCCCAGGTTTGTTGATTCGATTTAAGAACCCAGCGGTTAGAGACGAGGAATTAGAGTCCCCATAAAGCTAGATCTGCTGGAGGTATGGTAAGAGTGGGACCGATAAAGTTATTTTCCTGGGCAAAAAAGTAAGCCAAGAAATCTAATTGTTAGCACCTGGTACTAACAAATGTTATAATGGTCCTAATACCTACTTGACCCTAAGGAGACGATGAGCGTGAATTACGAGCAATGGATTGCACCGGAACAATATAATATGACATCAGAAATGGAACATCATCCGGCTGAAAACGTTGCACTCAAGTGCTTGGATGAGCATGAACATGAAGAGGAAGTAACTTATGGGGATTTGCTTAAAAAAGCAAACCAAATTGCAGGCGGCCTTGCAGATCTTGGTCTAACAAAAGGTGACAAGGTACTTGTTATGGTACCTAGAAATGTAATTGCATACGCAATATATATCGCTTGTTTGAAACTTGGCCTTGTTATTATTCCTTCTTCTGAGATGCTGAGAGCCAAAGACCTTTCTTATCGGCTTGTACATTCGAAAGCTCGCGCTGTCATTGTATGGTCCAGTGTGACGGATGAAGTTGATAAGATGGAAGAAACGATCCCTTCTTTGGCATACCGAATTGCTGTATCTGCTGAACCAGGAGAAGAAAAAGCGGGATACCGTATGCTGAATCAACTGATGGAAGGCCAGCCAGAGGTACGCGAAGCGGTGGATACACACCGGGATGATATCGCAATTCTGACGTACACCTCAGGTACAACGGGCAATCCTAAGGGAGTTGTTCATACTCACGGCTGGGGTTACGCTCATCTTCGCATTACTTCGTCTTGGCTTGATATCAAATCCCAAGATATGGTGTGGGCTACGGCAGCCCCTGGATGGCAAAAATGGATTTGGAGTCCGTTCCTTTCTGTACTCGGAAATGGAGCAACGGGATTTGTATACAGTGGTTCGTTTGAACCGAAACGTTATTTACGGTTCTTGCAAGATTACAAAATAAATGTGCTTTGCTGTACACCTACCGAATATCGACTGATGGCAAAACTTGATGGACTCGGTCAGTATGATTTATCCAGCTTGCGCAGCGCAGTGTCAGCCGGTGAGCCGCTGAACCTCGAAGTGATTAGCAGCTTCCAGCGCCATTTTGATATTACGATTCGGGATGGCTATGGACAGACGGAAAGTACGCTCTTGATCGGTAACCTGAAAGATATGCCTTTCCGTAAAGGTTCGATGGGCATGTCCATGTCTCCAGGACTTGTTCAGGTAGTCGATGATGAAGGACAGCTGGTTCCTCCTGGAGAAGTAGGGAACATTGCCGTTCATAGAGAAATGCCAGCCCTCTTTAGTGCCTATTATTTAGATGAGAATCGGAAGCAACAGAGTATAAAAGGGGAGTATTTCCTGACAGGAGACCGCGCAAGCATCGATGAAGAAGGGTACTTCTGGTTTGAAGGCCGCGGCGATGATATTATCATCAGCTCTGGTTATACGATTGGACCGTTTGAAGTGGAAGAAGCGCTGATGAAGCATCCTGCGGTAAAAGAGTGTGCTGCCGTAGCAAGTCCGGACGAGACACGCGGACATATCGTGAAGGCTTTTATTGTGCTGCAAGAAGGAGTAGAAGAATCGGATTCTCTGGTCAAAGAGCTTCAGCACCATGTAAAACAAATGACAGCACCTTATAAATATCCGCGTAAGATTGAATTTATTAGTGAGCTACCTAAAACAAATTCAGGCAAGATTCGCCGGATTGAACTTCGTATGTTAGAGAAACAAAGAGCAAATCAGGCATGATATATAAAAAAGAGGGATTTCGATTCCGAATTATAATGGAACGGAATGACCTTTATTATAGCTTAAAGGCTGCTTAGATAATCCCGGCAGTTTAGACCGTAGGCAAACTAGCTTAATCTAGTTTTGCCTACGGTTTTTTTTATTTTGGTAAGACCGAAAAGACCGAAATGAATTGAACGTATCTGAATTTCCTGATTTTATATAGTTTAATTTTCCTGGAGTGAAGAATGAGGTGGATGTATACGCTATAATATGGATATTAGTGTATGATTTGGGGTAAAACCGGAGTAGAGACATACAGAGATCAATAATATATGCTTCAAACGTCGGAGGAATGAATATGGCCCTAGTGTTTACTTATTTACGGAAATACCGGGTAGCCGCAATCGCTGCACTCTTTATGCTGCTGCTCGAGCTTATGGTAGAACTGATTCAACCTTATCTCATTCAGAAGATTATTGATGATGGAATTCAGCAGGAGAACCTAACCGTTGTATGGACATGGGGCGGATTCTTGCTAGGTAGTGCGGTAATCGCCTTTGTAGCAGGGATTTCGAGTTCTTTTTATGCAGCGCATGCCAGTCAGGGGTTTGGGTCAGATCTTAGGGAAGCTTTGTATGAAAAAGTACAGGCGTTTTCTTACGCGGTTTTTAACCGTTTTGCTACGTCTTCACTTATTATTCGGCTCACTGGAGACATTACACAAATTCAGGACACGGTATTTATGAGCTTGCGTTTCGCAACAAGGTTACCGCTGGTTGTCATCGGCAGTGTCATTATGGCACTGATCGTCAATGTGAGATTGGGATTGTTTCTAGCTGTCACGGTGCCTATCCTGCTCATTTTTATTTTCTTCATTATGAAAAAGGTATCTGTTCTCTTTAGGAATGTACAGAATCGGCTGGATGAAGTGAACGGAGTAGCGCAGGAAAACCTCATTGGTATACGGCTTATTCGTGTGTTTGTGCGTATGGGTCATGAGGTAGAACGATTTGGCCGTTCGATACATAAGTTAATGACTTCAACGATGTCAGCTCAGCGTCTCGCAGAGACAACCATGCCTTTTATTATGCTTCTCATGAACGCAAGTGTTCTGTTTATCTTATGGTTTGGACGCAAAGAGATTGTAGCAACGGGCAGTGCTTCCCTTGGGGAAGTCGTTGCCGTGATCAACTATGCCGTTCGTACAATGGGGGCATTATCGATGCTGTCATGGATCGTAGCAACCTTCTCCCGGGCAAATGCTTCCGTAAACCGGATTCAGGAAGTGCTGCTGATGGATTCGGATGTGTACGATACCAAGGAGAGTTCAATTTCTTCTAGTAAGGCAACATTACAAGGAACCATTGAGTATAGAGGCGTTCATTTCCATTATCCAGAAGGGGAGATGAATGTCCTAAGTGATATTACATTTCAGGCAAAGCCTGGTGAACGGATTGCTATTATGGGTGCAACGGGATCGGGAAAAACTTCGCTGGTTCAGCTGCTTCTCAGGTTATATGAGCCAAATGAGGGGACAATTACGATTCAGGGTCAGAATATTCAAGAGATACCGGTGGAACAACTTCGAGACGCGATTGGTTACGTACCGCAAGAAGCGGTCCTATTTACCGGTTCCGTACGTGACAATATCGCTTGGGGCAATCAGAGTGCAAGTCTTGAGGAAATGGAAGAGGCCGCTCGCAAAGCACAAATCCATGATACGATCCTCTCCTTGCCAAATGGCTACGACACCATGCTTGGACAGCGGGGTGTCAACCTGTCAGGTGGACAAAAACAGCGTCTATCTATTGCTAGAGCACTCGTTCGTCATCCGCAAATTTTGATTCTCGATGATAGTACAAGTGCGCTTGATGTGAAGACGGAAGCTGCCCTTTTACATGAGCTTAATGAATTATCCTGTACGACGTTTATTATTACGCAAAAAATATCATCTACTTTATCTGCAGATCTCATTTTACTGCTCGATGAAGGAAGACTGATCGCGAGCGGTACACATGAACAGCTGCTTATAGAATCATCTCTATATCGCCGGATCTATGAATCCCAATACGGACAGGAGGCGCAGCATGCTTAAACAACTAGCCGAACCATTTCGCCAGGAACGTTCCGAGGCACTGAAGGATACGAATCAGCTTGGACAGGGAACCCGAAAAAAAGCAGTCAAAGCGAAAAATTGGTCTTGGACGCTGCGCCGAATATGGGATTACCTCGCAAAAAGAAGGCTCAAGCTGATTTTGGTGCTCATTATGGTCGTTCTTACTTCTGCCTTAGCATTACTTGGACCGTACCTCATTGGTACTGCGGTAGATACGTATCTCGAAGGAGAGGGAGATAGTACATGGGTGTATTTTTTAGTGGCGCTCGGCGGTGTCTATCTTCTTCATCCACTCTTTGCTTTCTTGCAGAACATTTGGATGATTGAAGTTGCGCAGGAAACAGTATACCGGATGCGTCATGATTTATTTGAACATCTTCATAGACTGCCTATTCCTTTCTTCGGTAAACGTCAGCAAGGCGAGATTATGAGCAGACTTACGAACGATATTGAAAATGTCAGTGCAACCTTGAATGGGTCCATTATTCAGATTACATCCAGCATTTTGACACTCGCAGGGGTCGTTATTGTCATGCTGACACTGAGTCCGCTGCTCACGTTGCTTACTTTTACCGTCGTTCCTTTGATGGCCCTTGGTATGCGCTGGATTACGAAACGAACCGGTCCTTTGTTTAAGGAGCGTCAGCGTAATTTGGGAGAACTGAACGGATATATTGAGGAAACCTTGTCCGGACAGCGAATTATTAAAGCTTTTTCTCAGGAGGAACGAGTTCTTACTGCATTTAAAGAGCGAAATGATCGAATTCGTCTATCTGGTTTTTGGGCACAGACGATCTCGGGATTTATCCCCAAGCTGATGAATGGGCTGAACAATCTTAGTTTTGCCATTATTGCAGGAATTGGCGGGATTATGGCGATCTCGGGTTCAATTAGTGTCGGCGTCATTATTATTTTTGCTGAGTACGCGCGGCAGTTTACAAGACCGCTGAATGATCTGGCAAACCAGTGGAATACGATCTTATCAGCGATTGCAGGGGCGGAGCGAGTCTTTGAAATTATGGACGAAGACCCTGAGGTAATAGATGAAGCTGGAGCTAAGAAACTCGATCATGTAGAAGGTGCAGTGAAGTTTGAACATGTCTCCTTTGGCTATGAAGAAAAGGGAGCTACTCTTCAGGATATTTCTTTTGAAGCTAAACCAGGGGAAATGATTGCGCTTGTTGGGCCTACGGGGGCAGGTAAAACCACGCTGATTCAGTTGATTTCGAGGTTTTATAGTCCAGATCAAGGAACGATCACCGTAGATGGTCAGGATGTAACGACCATACAGCGGAAGAGTCTGCGCTCTCATATGGCATTTGTACTGCAAGATTCATTCCTTTTTGAGGGGACCATTCGTGAAAATATCCGCTACGGTCGCCTAAATGCTAGCGATGAAGAAGTAGAGCAAGCGGCAAAAATGGCTAATGCTCATTCTTTTATCACTAGACTGAAGAAGGGTTATGACCAAGTACTTCATGCGGATGGGAGCGGGATCAGTCAGGGTCAAAAGCAGCTGCTCGCTATTGCCCGGGCAATGCTCGCGAATCCTGCTATGCTTGTTCTCGATGAAGCGACCAGCAGTATTGATACGGTAACGGAGATTAAGATTCAAGAAGGATTGCAGCGCCTGATGCAGGGCCGAACGAGCTTTGTTATTGCTCACCGGCTGAATACTATTCGCCAAGCTGACAAGATCCTTGTGATGCAACATGGGAAACTGATTGAGCAAGGGTCGCATGAGGAGTTGCTGGGGGCGAACGGATTTTATAGTGAGTTGTATCATGGGCAGCTGAAAAAGAACGTGGTGTAAAGGAGTAGAGATTACTGTTGCTTATGAAGGTGGAAGGGGAACGGTGCTCTGTGATTAGCGTAAGTAGAAGGGGGAACGGTGTTCACGAGCTCTGTCTCTGCGGAAGTGGAGGAGGAACGGCGGTGTTCATGAGCTCCGTGATTAGCGTAAGTAGAAGGGGAAACGGTGTTCACGAGCTCTGTGCTCCACTTGTTTTGTCTGGACGAAGTATTGCTTCGAAGTAGGAGGTCCAGCCAAAGCCAAAAGTCACTCAGACCTCGAGACCACCTTATTTCCTGAGTTACGCCCTTTGGAATCAGCAAAGTAGAGAAGGAAATACAGCTCCCCCTGATACGGGGGTGGGCAGGGGACAACGTTGCTTCTTTAAGGTGAGCAACGTGTCCAATGAAGGATGATTACTGGTGCGCGGAAGGAAGTACGGTGTTCATGAGATCTGTCTCAGCGAAAGTGGAGGAGGAACGGCGGTGTTCATGAGCTCCGTGATTAGCGTAAGTAGAAGGAGAAACGATGTTCACGAGCTCTGTGCTCCGCTTGTTTTGACTGGACGAAGTATTGCTTCGAAGTAGGAGGTCCAGCCAAAGCCAAAAGTCGCTCAGATTTCGAGATCACCTAATTCCCTGGAGTCACGCTTTTGGAATCAGCAAAGTAGAGTAATGAAAAACAGCTTCCCCTGATACGGGGAGTGGGCAAGTGGAGAATGTTGCTTCTCTTATAGAGGCAACATTGTCTATTTAAAGGTGATTACTGGTGCAAGGATCATGAATAAGTCCGTGTTGAGCGAAGGTGGAAAGGTAAACTTTGTTAAGGAGTTCTGGTGTTCAGCGAAGGAGATAGGAGAGAAGTGTACTTCTATTCAACGAATAGATAAGTTAGAGCGAGGGGGTCATCGTAATAAAAGCCTGTACTACTATTAGCCTAGTACTCTTTTTATTTCTTGCATTAGTAGCCTGTGGGAGTGAACGAAGCCCCGAGTTACCTACACCCGATCAGGTAATACGAGATGCTGAGATATCAGCCTCCAATATTTTATTAGGGGATACAACGGAGAAAGATGAAAAAACCGCTTTAACCCCTCTAGTTTTTGATGATTGGGAAGTGAAGTTTACAGAGGGAAAAGAAGAACTGAAGGCCGAGATCACAGCCATTGTAGGCGATGAACTGTGGGTTTCAGATATGAAAAAAACAATTACACTTCATTACGGGTTGAATGAATCCACACAGTGGGAAGTTCAAGGAGTAGATGTAAATGATCCCGTCATTCGTGTAATACCACGTAGTCAACAAGCAGCAGGATCTTTCTGAGTTTTTCCAGGCGGTTTAGTATTACATTAAACGTGTTGAATAAAACAATGAGGCAGCCGATACAATCATCGACTGCTTTTTCATTTTTCAAAATAGAAGGAGGTTCACTATAGGGAGTTTACTATATTCGTAGTTGAAGATGATAATGCGTTATTTGAAGTGCTCAAAACAGGGCTGGAATCTTGGGGGTTTCATGTGACGAGACCGAGGATTTTGAAGAGGTCAAGCATTCGTTTCTTGATCAGCAACCTCATCTTGTTATCATGGACATCACGCTCCCTAAATTCGATAGCTTTCATTGGTGCAGAGAAATTTGCTCCTATGAACTTTAATAACGCGATCGATGACAAAATAATTCCGCGTGTTGTACGGCACCTCGATGAGCGCAAGATTACTTATATATAGAAGAAATAGATTGTGATGATTGACTTGTATACTGCATTATCAGCATCTCAAAAATGGAGTTAATTTTTTCGAAAAAAGTACTTGCATAATTAATATCAGCATGGTATATTCTAATTCCGGCCAAGAAGTTAGCCAGTAAGCAACACACTGAATAACAAGCCTCATAAATGAAGTTAAAAAACTTCGAAAAAAAGCTTGCATTTCTGAACCGGACATGATATTATATAAAAGTTGCTGACGACGAAAGTTGTTAGCGAGATTGATCTTTGAAAACTGAACAACGAGGAGTTTTACGTAAGTGAAACTCGTGAGTGAATCAATACAAATTCAATTTGTTGGTCATAACAAATTGAATAGAGAACTTTTAAGTTCTCGTCAGCATTTTCTAAATGAGCTTATCGCTCTTTTCAATAACTTTATTGGAGAGTTTGATCCTGGCTCAGGACGAACGCTGGCGGCGTGCCTAATACATGCAAGTC
>NZ_BOSJ01000019.1 GCF_018403285.1 Paenibacillus sp. J45TS6
AGCCCACCTCAAGATGAGATTTCCCAATTAGTAAGACCCCTTGAAGACGACGAGGTAGATAGGCTGGGGGTGGAAGTGCAGCAATGCATGGAGCTGACCAGTACTAATCGGTCGAGGGCTTATCCTACAATTAAATCGCAAAGATTGTTTCGTATCTAGTTTTCAGGGAGCAAATCCTTGAGGAAAACCTAACGCTTGTTTCTTGATTCACACTTTCATGTTGAACCCAAGCAAACGCGAAGAGCGAATGAATTTTCCGAAGATTTTCGAGAAGCGTAAGCTGAGAAAATCCTGTTTGGTGGCGATAGCGGAGGGGTTCCACACGTACCCATCCCGAACACGACCGTTAAGCCCTCCAGCGCCGATGGTACTTGGACCGCAGGGTCCTGGGAGAGTAGGACGTCGCCAAGCAATAGTTAAAAGACACTGCCATTTAGGTAGTGTCTTTTTTTGTTTTTTCTTTTATCTACATTCTAATATTGAATCGGTTTTATTTTACTTGTATTTCCTTTTCACCCTATTTATACTTGATAAGACTGACTTAGATGGGGAAGATTCATCTATATCCTCTTGGGTATTTTACGTTGGAGGATAATGATGTTTTCTTCTAATAATAAAAATTAGTACCAGGTACTAGTATCTAGTGTTATAATACATATATAAAATATGGGAAGGTGATCGTATCGTATATTCTAAAGCGCAAATTACTGCAATAGGTACCTATGTTCCGGAGAAGGTGCTGACCAATACAGATCTAGAGAAGATGGTAGATACTAATGATGAGTGGATTGTTCAGCGTACAGGAATGCGGGAGAGACGTATTGCTGGGGAGCATGAATACGTATCTGACCTGAGCTGCAAAGCAATTGAAGATATGATGAAGCGATATCATATTGATATTAGTGATGTAGATATGATTCTTGTAGCGACGAGTACAGCAGAATATACCTTCCCTAGTGCTGCAGCAAGGATACAGCATTATTTTAATATAGCTCAGACGGGAACGATGGATATAAGTGCTGCTTGCGCAGGCTTTGTATACGGATTACAACTGGCAGACGGCCTGATCACTAGCGGGATGTATCATAAAATCCTTGTTGTGGGCGCTGAAACTTTGTCTAAGATTACAGATTATACGGATCGATCTACCTGCATATTATTTGGAGATGGAGCAGGTGCGGTTCTTGTTGAGAGAAGTGAAGATAAACCTGGCTTCTTGGGATCTATTTCTGGAACTCAGGGTAGTGGAGGAATACACTTATATAAAACGGCTTTAGGAAAACAAATGGAGGGGCAAGAACTCCAGAAAGATGGAAATCTCGTGCAAAATGGCCGTGAAGTTTATAAATGGGCAGTACGTAATGTACCTGAAAAAACAAAAGAGCTGATACGTAAATCGGGACTAACTCCATCTGATATTCAGTGGTTTGTCCCTCATAGTGCGAATCTTCGTATGATTGAATCTATTTGTGAGAAAGGACCAGTACCTATAGAACGAACTTTAACTAGCGTAGAATATCGAGGCAATACCTCGGCGGCTTCTATTCCTCTTGCAATCCAGCTTGCTCTAGACGAGGGACGAGTGAAATATAATGATATGATGCTTTTGTTTGGTTTTGGAGGAGGACTAACATACGCGGGAAGCATTATACGTTGGGGAGTTCCTGACATAGAGAAATAGAGAAGCTGTTCAAAAAGATCTCATTGGCTGCAATGGGCCAGGAGGTCTTTTTTTGTTTTTAATATAAAAATGAAGTGAAAAAGTACAGGGAATCGGTAGATACTCTTAGCATTTTCTCTGCGCTTTACGTGAATGTTATAATAGAAGTATTGCAGAAAGGGGAGAGTTATGAAAGTACTCGTATTAGCAGAAAAACCCTCGGTAGCACGTGAGATTGCACGCGTCATGGGAAGCCGTGAAAAACATAAAAGTTATTTTGAAGGACCACAGTATGTGGTGACTTGGGCCCTTGGCCATCTGGTTGGTCTTGCAGAACCTGAGGATTATGATCGCAAGTATGCAACATGGAATTTAGAAGATTTGCCGATTCTACCGAAACAAACCAAGCTTAAGGTGCTTCGGGAGACGAATCATCAGTATAAAGCGGTAGCGCAGCTCATGAAAAGATCGGACATTAAAGAACTGATTATTGCTACAGATGCAGCAAGAGAAGGAGAGCTGCTTGCTCGCTGGATCATTCAGATGGCACATTGTAAGAAACCTTTTAAACGTCTATGGATCTCTTCACAAACGGACAAAGCAATAAAACAAGGTTTTGCTAACCTAAAGCCTGGACATCAGTTTGATCGTTTGTATGAATCCGCTCGCTGCCGCGCAGAAGCAGACTGGATGGTAGGTCTTAATGTAACAAGAGCTCTTACAGTGAAGTATGGGGCTCAGCTATCTGCAGGGCGGGTTCAAACGCCGACCCTTGGTATGATTATGGACCGTGAAAAAGAAATTATGAATTTCCGCTCCGAAGAGTACGACACTATTGCGGCAGACTTCGGAAATTTTCAGGCGATGTGGCGCGCAGCTCAAGGGGACTCACGTATTTTTGACAAAACACGGACAGAAGAGCTAAAAAGAAAACTAGATGGCGCCTCTGCGAAAGTCGTTCAGGTGAAGAAAAGCGAAAAGGTGGAACCTCATCCCCTTGCTTATGATCTTACAGAACTGCAGCGAGATGCGAATAAAAGATACGGATTCTCGGCAAAGCAAACCTCTAACCTGCTTCAACGTTTGTATGAACAGCATAAACTGGTTACTTATCCTCGGACGGACAGTAGATACTTAACGAGTGATATGACAGGTACACTTAAAGAACGACTGGAAAGTGTAGCGGTTGGACCTTACAGTGCGCTAGCACGCCCATTATTACGTAAGTCACTTCCTATTACAAAACGTATTGTGGACGATAGTAAAGTGAGCGATCACCATGCAATTATTCCAACAGAGCAAACGGTCATTTTAAATGCACTCTCTACGGATGAGCGAAAGCTATATGATCTCATTGTAAGAAGATTTATAAGTTTGTTCTATGGGCCTGCACGGTATGATGCAGTACAAGTAAAGTTAGAAGTGGAAAAAGAAATACTCACGGTAAAAGGGACTACGGTAAAAGATCACGGCTGGCGTGAAGTTTACGGGGCAGAGGGATATGAGGATGACACAGATGTAGAAGAAGAATCCCATGAAGGGAAATCAGGCGGACAGCAGCTTCCAGAACTTCGTGAAGGTGAAACTTTCAAAATCCAGCGCTGCGTTGTGAAACCAGGCAGAACACTTCCGCCAAAACGTTATAATGAAGCTGCTTTACTCGGTCAAATGGAGAAGCATGGTCTTGGTACTCCCGCTACTCGTGCAGATATTATTGAGAAGTTGGTTAGTTCCGATACGATTGAACGTCAAGGAAATTCACTGCATCCTACAGGAAAAGGTAAACAGCTGATCGAACTAGCGGCTCCTCAGCTTCGTACACCGGAATTAACTGCGAAATGGGAAGCAGAACTTGAGCGAATCGCAAAAGGACAAGGCCAGCCGGAACCATTTTTAAATGGAATTCGCACCATGGCTGGTGAGCTTGTCCGCAGCGTGAAAAATAGTACAGTGGAATACAAGCCGCATAACGTTTCCAATAGCCATTGCCCAGACTGCGGAACGCGGTTATTAGAGAAAAAATCGAAACGTGGAAAATTCCTCGTGTGCCCTACAAATGACTGTGGTTATAAACGATCTGCAGAAAAAAGGCTTTCGAATCGCCGCTGTCCTCAGTGTCACAAAAAAATGGAGCTTAAAGAAGGAAAAGCAGGACTGTATGTACAGTGTCTACCATGTGGAATCACCGAGACACTTGATAAAGATAAAAAGCATGTGAATAAGCGCGAACAGCAGAAATTGGTGAAGCAATTTGAGAAAAAAGAGTCCATCGGTTCTAACCTCGGTGAGCTTCTTAAAGCTGCGATGGAGCAGAAAAAAGAAGGGAAATAGGAAAGCTTTTTCTTCTCTTTGGCAACATGTAAATTTTCCTTCGCATAATGGAACTAGAGGATGGCACCCTATACTGTAGGGGGTGATCCACGAATGCCGCATCATAAGCCGCTAAAAACGAAAAACCAGCAAAACAAGTCAAGTATACTTGAAGAAAGCAAGACGCTTCGTCCGGCAAAGGCAGCAGAATATCCGCCGAGTTTGAACGAAATTCCAAAACAGGAGTCGTAAGCGGCAAATCTTGTTAGCTTTCTTTTTATAAATGCTTATATGAAGCTAGAAGTAAACAGCAGCGCTTTTAACCTAAGGCGCTGTTTTTCTTATCATGGATTTATGCATAAAAATAACAAGGTTTCGTTACAATAAGATGAGAAGTGATAACCACTTTGACCCCTCTTTGCAGTGAGTACATTCATTGCCTATATGTTCCAACTAGCGGTATAATAGAAGAGAACAATGTAACTTAGTGATGTTCATTGAAAGAGGTGATCGGGTGAGAGAGGGAATTATGGTATGGTTTGTTTTTATTAATTTGGTAGCCTACCTGGTGATGTCTGAAGATAAGAGAAGGGCCCAGAAAAGAAGAGACAGAGTGCCGGAAAAGACACTGTTTCTGCTTGCCGCAATTGGTGGGTCACTCGGCATTCTCATTGCGATGTACCGCAAACGCCATAAAACGAAACATGCCAGTTTTACCATTGGCATTCCCATTCTTTTGTTTATAAATGCCGTACTGTATGGATACTTTCTTAGCTAATATCTAATATGTATAATGATTAATTTTAAGAAAATTGGTTAAAAACTACATACAGAAAGGTGGAGGTCCTCATGTCATTTTCCAAAATATTATTAGCTTATGATGGCTCACCGGTATCAAATAAAGCACTTGAGAAGGCTGTAGAGTTAGCGGAAATGTCAGAGAATTCAGTTCTAGATGTTGTACATGTATATGATTTTCCAAGAGTGTTTATTGGTGAGGGGCTTGCTCCGATCCCGCCTTCCGTCAACAATGAAGTGTATCAACTTGCGGAACAAACGGTAGAAGAAGCCAAACAACGACTGGCAGCTGCAGGATCTAGTGCTCGAGTGGAACTCATTCAAGGCTCCCCAGTAGATGTGATTATTGAATATATTAAACAAAATGATATTGACTTGATTGTCATCGGCAGTCGCGGGCTCAGCGGAATACGTGAGTTTATGCTCGGAAGTGTCAGCCACCGCGTTGCACAGGAAGTAAGTATTCCGGTTCTTATCGTAAAATAAGCAAACGTCTACAAAATATTTCGAAAAAGTCAGTTCTATACAAATAAATGCATAAAACCAGCATCTATCATTCCATGTGGTAGTTACTGGTTTTTTTATTTTATTAAGGCACAATAATTCCGAACAATATAATTACTGATCTATAGAATGTTCGTCTTTAAGTTGACATCTGGTGTAGTGGATTGGTAAACTATGAAAGGTAAAGTACGTAAACGTAAACGTAAAGGTATACGTAAATGAAAATGTGAATTTTATCAAAACTATATAAATGACTCGTATAACGCCGGGGATATGGCCCGGAAGTATCTACCTGGAGACCGAAAATTTCCGGACTACGAGGGTATCTGTACTTTTACAGCATAGGAAACTGCAGTTAATGACTGATGTTTTTCCATGTTTATAAAGGGGAATACAGGTATCTTCTGCAAACTGTCCGGAATCCGTGAATTAATATTAATCTCAAGGATTTCGGTTTTTATTTTTAATAGAGTTTGGATCAAGGGACAAGGGAGAGGATTGGATGTCAGTGCAAGTCGGTGTTATTATGGGAAGCAAATCAGATTGGGAAACCATGTCGCATGCATGTGAAGTACTCGAGGAACTTGGCCTTTCTTATGAGAAAAAGGTAGTCTCTGCTCATCGTACGCCAGATCTTATGTTTGAATATGCAGAGTCCGCCTATGAACGTGGGATCAAGGTCATTATTGCTGGAGCCGGAGGCGCTGCGCACTTACCTGGGATGGTAGCATCCAAAACGGTCGTGCCTGTCATTGGTGTTCCCGTACAGACAAAAGCTCTAAATGGTCTGGATTCTCTGCTATCCATCGTGCAAATGCCGGGCGGCATTCCTGTTGCTACCGTAGCGATAGGAAAAGCGGGTGCAATAAACGCTGGACTACTGGCAGCACAGATGATCGGCTCCTTTGACCCTGAGATTGCAAAACGTATAACAGAAAGAAGAGATCGGATTCGCACTGAAGTCCTAGAAAGCAGTGACACTTTATGAGTCAAAACACGACTAGCAGGATAGCGCCTGAACTGAACGTGAGTGATTCAGAGAGTAAAGTGCTGAAACCAGGTTCAGTTATAGGGGTACTGGGCGGTGGACAGCTTGGACGTATGATGACTCTATCAGGAGCTGCGATGGGATACCGGTTCATTACTTTAGATCCGACCGATGCATCTCCCTGTGGTCAGATTGCCGAGCAGATTGTTGCTGATTACAGTGACCAAGATGCGGCTCGTGAGCTTGCAAGACGATGTGATGTCATCACATACGAATTCGAGAATGTAGATGCAGAGGTTGCGGCTCTTTTAGAAAAAGAATCTTATGTACCTCAAGGAAGTAAGCTGCTGTACACAACACAGCATAGACTTAGAGAGAAACAAGCCATAGAAGCTGCGGGTGTTCCTGTTGCTCCTTACCGGGAAGTGAAGAGTGCGGCAGATATGGAAGAGGCAGTGGAATCGCTTGGTGTACCTTGTGTACTTAAGACAGTCACTGGCGGCTATGATGGAAAAGGACAGCGAGTGATTCGTGAGAAAGAGGCAGCACTTCGCGCATATGAGGAACTTGGTGGTTCTAAAGCGGAACTCGTTCTTGAGCAGTTTGTTCCTTTTACTTGTGAAATCTCTGTCGTTGCAGCGCGTAATCCGCAAGGGGAAATCAAAACCTTTCCACCGGCAGAAAACATACATGTAAACAATATTCTTCATACCTCAATAGTACCTGCAAGAGTATCTTCTGAACTTCAGCTCGAAGCGCAGCATCTTGCTTCACAGCTTGCTGAATCCTTACAGGTTGTAGGACTGCTGGCTGTAGAGTTGTTTGTCACAGAGGATGGGAAACTTTACGTTAATGAACTGGCTCCTCGTCCTCATAACTCAGGTCACTATACGATGGAAGCTTGTACGACAACTCAGTTCGAGCAGCATGTAAGAGCGATCTGTGGTTTACCTCTCGCAGATACAACGCTATTAAGTCCTGTTGTTATGGTCAATGTACTTGGCGAACATATGGAAGAAGTAGTAGATCGTTTTTCTGGATCCGACCTGGAAGCAGAAGAACTGGGTATAGCGGCTAAACTTCATCTGTATGGAAAAGCGGAAGCGAAAACAGGACGTAAAATGGGACATATTAATCTCTTATGCCACGATGTGCAGCATGCAATGATGTGGATTGAGAAAACGAATATTTGGAGGAATCAAAATTCATGATTGAACGTTATAGCAGACCCGAAATGAGGGCCATCTGGACGGAAGAAAATAAATTTCAAGCTTGGTTAGAAGTTGAACTTTGTGCTTGCGAAGCATGGGTAGAACTTGGCGTTATTCCTAAAGAAGATGCTGAATTACTTCGGAAAAATGCCAGCTTTGATATTGATCGGATCTATGAAATTGAGAAAGAAACGCGTCATGATGTTATTGCTTTTACTCGTACGGTATCGGAGAGTTTAGGCGAAGAGCGTAAATGGGTACATTACGGACTAACTTCTACTGACGTAGTGGATACAGCGAATGGTTATCTGCTTCGTCAAGCCAATGAAATTTTGGAAAAGGATATCTTGAATTTCATTGAAATCTTGAAAGATAAAGCGATCGAATACAAACATACCCCAATGATGGGACGTACGCATGGTGTACACGCAGAGCCGACTACATTTGGTCTGAAAATGGCACTCTGGTACGAGGAAATGAAACGGAATTTGGAGCGTTTCCGCCGTGCAGCTGACAATGTACAATTTGGTAAAATTTCGGGCGCTGTTGGAACTTATGCCAATATCGATCCTTTTGTTGAAGAGTTTGTATGTAAGAAACTTGGAACAAAAGCAGCTCCGATCTCTACACAAACATTGCAGCGTGACCGTCATGCGGAATACATGGCTACTCTCGCTCTGATCGCAACTTCACTCGACAAATTTGCAACAGAAGTGCGTGCGCTTCAGAAGAGTGAGTTCCGTGAAGTGGAAGAAGCTTTTGCTAAAGGTCAAAAAGGTTCATCTGCGATGCCGCATAAACGTAACCCAATCGGCAGCGAAAATATTTCAGGTCTGTCCCGCGTTATTCGCGGACATATGCTGACTGCTTACGAGAATGTAACGCTCTGGCATGAGCGCGATATCTCTCACTCTTCTGCTGAGCGTGTCATCTTACCAGATGCTACGATGCTGCTGAATTATATGTTGAACCGTTTTGGTAACATCATTAAGAACCTGACGGTATTCCCGGAAAATATGAAACGCAACATGGCAAGAACATATGGTGTTCCTTTCTCCGGCCGTATCATGACGAAGCTGATTGACAAAGGCTTCAGCCGTGAGCAAGCATATGATACGGTTCAGCCGCGAGCAATGGAAGCATGGGAAACCCAGCGTCAGTTCCGTGAAATTGTAGAATCTACACCAGAGATTACCGAAGTACTGAGTGCAGAAGAAATCGAAGATGCATTCAACCCAGCATGGCATCTGAAGCATGTGGATACGATTTTTGCGAAGCTTGGTCTGAACTAGAAACAAGATAGCATGTAATAGCCTTACCATGATATGAATTGATATTTGTTCTTTAGTAACATGATTCCTGATCTGCCTTTGACGCTTCGTAAGGAAATGCGAAGGCAGATCCATTTTCTAAATATGAAGTTGTGGAGTGATTCAGGCTATGACACTATCAACCGCGGTAGAAATCGTAAACGCACCGCTGTTATACAAAGGAAAAGTTCGTGAATTATATGATCTTGGCGAACATTATCTGATTGTTGTAACGGACCGTATTTCCGCTTTTGACTATGTACTTGAGCCGGCTGTCCCTGAGAAAGGGAACGTCCTTAACCGCCTAAGTGCATTCTGGTTCGAGCAGACAAAAGGTTGGATGGAGAACCACGTTGTTCATACGGATGTTGAATTGCTTGGTGATGTGGTCAAGAACAAAGAGCAGTTGAAAGATCGCATCATGGTGACCCGCAAAGCGGAACGTATTGATATCGAGTGTGTCGTTCGCGGCTATATTACAGGCGGCGGCTGGAGACAATACGAAGCTTCAGGAACAGTGAACGGGATTCAGCTTCCGCAAGGCCTGCGTAAGAATTCCAAGCTGGAACAGCCGATTTTTACGCCTGCTGCCAAAAATGATGTCGGTCATGATGAAGATATCTCAATGGCTAAGATGGAAGAGATGGTTGGAAAAGAGCTGGCTCAGGAACTGGAAGCGAAAAGCCTTGAACTTTATGCCTATGCAAGAGATTATTGCGAGAAGCGCGGCATTATTTTAGCAGATTGTAAGTTTGAATTCGGTATGGTAGATGGGAAGGTCATTCTCATTGATGAGATTTTCACACCGGATGCTTCAAGATTCTGGGCGAAAGAAAATTATGCACTAGATGTAGAGATTGACAGTATGGACAAAGAACCTGTAAGAGCCTACCTTTCTTCTACCGATTGGGATAAAAATAGTCAGCCTGATCCTCTTCCGCAGCACGTGGTGGAAGCTATATCAGCTCGCTATACAGATATTATGAACCGATTGATATAGGGGGGCCTCATATTCAAATCCCTCTCTCCAGTTGGCTTCGCCAAAAGTCGTTCGGGATTTGAATATTTCGGCCTAGCAGGGAAGAGAACAGATTAAGGGCAAGAGCAAAAGCAGAAGCAAAAGCTAAAGATTAAGGACAAGAGCATGGGCCAAGGTAAAGAACAGAGGTTAAGAACGATAATAAAGGCCAAGTGCAAGAACAAAGGTTAAGGGCAAGAGCAAAAGCTAAAAGCAAAGGCAAGAAGTAAGGGCAGAGGACAATAATAACAAGGGCAATAGCAATGGTTAGCAATAAAAAGCAAACCAACAACGAGTCCAGATGAACACTCTCTCATGTAAAGGCGTTAGAGAGATAGTGAAGTTAAAGAAAAGCAACAAAACGTAGATTAGAGTGTAGATAAAAGGGCTCGGCTCGGCAAACAACGGCGAAACGCGACCTTATACTTCATCCCATAAATGATTAAGATAAGAAATTTTTAATCCCATATCTATTAGATGTATTGAATGAGAGATAGGGTATGCCCTGAAATAATGATAGATTCATAAAAAGATAGAAGCTTAACGATGCTAGATTTAATAACATTCAACAATTTAATATCATCACAGTAAATCGCAAGCCTGTAACGACTAATACCAAAATCTTTTACCATTCCTTAGGAGGAACTTCCGATTATGATAAAAGCTACTGTATACGTGACGATCAAACAAAGCGTGCTAGACCCGCAAGGTGTTGCTGTGCAAGGTGCACTTCATTCCATGGGTTTTGCAGAAGTGGACAGTGTACGAATTGGGAAATACCTTGAACTCACTTTAGATACAAGTGATAAAAAGGAAGCAGAAGAACGCGTAAAAGTGATGTGTGAGAAGCTGCTCGCAAACACGGTTGTAGAAGACTATCGCTTTGAGTTGGAGGGTTAATCCATGAAATTTGCAGTTCTCGTGTTTCCGGGGTCCAACTGTGATATTGACTGCTACAAAGCAGTGGAAGAAACGATTGGGCAAACGGTTGATTACGTATGGCATACGGCGACGGATTTGTCAGCTTACGATTGCATCATCGTTCCTGGCGGTTTCTCTTACGGCGATTATCTCCGATGCGGAGCGATTTCCCGTTTTGCTCCTGTCATGAATGAAGTAGCTAAGGCAGCAGAGCAAGGCAAATATATTATCGGAATCTGCAACGGATTCCAAATCCTTACGGAAGCGGGTCTCCTGCCAGGTGCACTCCTCCGCAATGAAGGTATGAAATTCATTTGTCATGATTCGGTACTTAAAGTGGAAAACAATAACACTCCGTTTACTCGCGAATATGAGGCAGGCGAAGAAATCGTCATTCCAATCGCACACGGAGAAGGCAACTATTACTGTGATGAAGAGACACTGGCTGAGATTACTGCAAATAACCAGATCGTCTTTACTTATAAAAATAATCCAAACGGATCTTTAAATAACATCGCCGGTGTCAGCAACAAAGCCGGTAACGTCGTTGGCATGATGCCTCATCCGGAACGTGCCGTAAACGAAGTACTTGGAACAACGGATGGCAAACGTATGTTTACTTCGATTTTGAATGCCTGGAGGGATCAACATGACGCAGCAAGTATCCGTTAAAGAACCAACCGCAGCACAGGTTGCGGAACATAAACTTTATCAGCAAATGGGCGTTTCGGACAGTGAATATGATCTGATCGTATCCTTTATGGGTCGTCAGCCTAACTATACAGAGATTGGCGTATTCAGTGTAATGTGGTCTGAGCACTGTGCATACAAGAACTCAAAACCATTGCTTCGCCGTTTCCCAACGACGGGAGAACGTGTTCTGATGGGACCGGGGGAAGGTGCTGGAATCGTTGACATCGGTGATAATCAAGCGGTTGTATTTAAAATCGAAAGTCATAACCATCCATCCGCAGTTGAACCTTTCCAAGGTGCAGCAACAGGTGTGGGCGGGATTATCCGCGATATTTTCTCGATGGGTGCAAGACCGATTGCAACACTGAATTCTCTGCGTTTCGGTAAGCTCGAAAGCGACCGCGTTAAGTATTTGTTCGAACATGTTGTCTCCGGTATTGCGGGTTATGGTAACTGCATCGGAATCCCAACCGTTGGCGGCGAAGTGATGTTCGATGAGAGCTATGACGGTAATCCGCTCGTTAACGCAATGTGTGTTGGACTGATCGATCATGATAAAATCCAGCGCGGTGTAGCCAAAGGGGTAGGCAATCCTGTGTTTTATGTGGGACCTCCAACGGGCCGTGATGGAATTCATGGGGCAACATTTGCTTCCGTTGAACTTACGGAAGAATCCGAATCCAAGCGTACGGCAGTTCAAGTCGGAGATCCGTTTATGGAAAAACTCGTTATGGAATCTTGCCTTGAACTGATCGACTCCGGTATCGTGCTTGGTATTCAGGATATGGGCGCAGCAGGACTTACATGTTCCAGTGCGGAGATGGCAAGTAAAGCTGGAAATGGCCTGGAACTATACCTAGACCAAGTACCGCAGCGTGAAGAAGGTATGACTCCTTATGAAATGATGCTGTCTGAATCTCAAGAGCGGATGCTCTTCGTTGTTGAGCCGAAAGATGAAGCACAAGCGATGGAAATTTTTGAACGTTGGGGCGTTATCTGTGCCAAAGTTGGTAAAGTAACCGATGACGGAAGACTCAAACTATATCATCACGGCGAGGTTGTTGGCGACATGCCAGTTCATGCACTTGTTGACGAATGTCCGGTGTACAACAAACCTTCTGCTGTTCCTGAATATTATGTTGAAAATGGAAAAATCGACACCCTGCGTTATGAAGAAGTGTCGGATCTTACAGGCGCTCTAAAAACAGTATTGTCCTCGCCGACAGTATCCAGTAAAGCGTGGGTATACAACCAATATGATTACATGGTTCGGACAAGTACAGCCGTTCGTCCTGGTTCCGATGCAGCGGTGGTAACCGTTCATGGAACACGTAAAGGACTTGCTATGACGACAGACTGTAACGGACGTTATGTATATCTCGACCCAGAAGTGGGCGGCAAAATTGCAGTCAGCGAAGCTGCTCGTAACATTGTCTGCTCCGGAGCAGAACCACTGGCAATTACAGATAACCTGAACTTTGGTTCTCCTGAAAAACCAGAAATTTTCTGGCAAATGGAAAAATCCGTAGACGGTATGGCAGAAGCTTGTAACGTGCTTGGAACACCGGTTATCGGTGGTAACGTAAGTATGTACAACGAAAATGCCAAAGGAGCAATCTACCCGACTCCGGTTGTGGGTATGGTGGGTCTCGTACACGATACAGATCATATTACGACACAAGGCTTCAAAAACGAAGGAGATGTTATTCTCCTGCTTGGGGATACTTTTGCTGAACTTGGCGGCAGTGAATTCCAGTATGCGGTTCATGGTGTGACCGAAGGACGTCCGCCGAAACTGGATCTGGCTACGGAGAAAGCACTTCTAGATGCAGTACTTGGCGCGATTCAAAAAGGACTTGTCGAGTCTGCGCATGACTTATCTGAGGGCGGTCTGGCTGTTGCTCTAGCTGAAAGTTGTATCAGCGGCGGTAAAGGGGCACAGGTAAGTCTGACAACAGAGCTTCGTAAAGATCATGCTTTGTTTAGTGAAAGCCAGTCTCGTATCTTGCTGACAGCAACGAAAGAAAATGCAGAAGCTTTAGAAGCATTTGTGAAAAATAGCGGAGTTCCTGTACAAGTGATCGGACAAGTAACAGGCAACAATCTAACAGTGGAGTTGAACGGTACATCAGCTGTGGACGAATCGGTAGCGGTTCTGAAGCAGGTCTGGGAGGATGTTATTCCATGTCTGATGAAGTAAGCGTTCCGAAGTTCTGGACAGGTGACTATTACAACGAAGGTTCGGGTAAAGAAGGACTTTTCGATAAATTAAAAGAGGAATGCGGGGTTTTCGGGGTGTACAGACACCCTGAAGCCGCTTCTTTATCCTATTACGGACTTCACGCCCTTCAGCATCGTGGAGAAGAAAGTGCCGGCATGTGTGTTAGTGACGGCAATGAGTTCCATTACCACCGCGGGATGGGACTTGTAAAAGAAGTATTTACAAAAGATCTTATGGCTACTTTGACTGGAGATATCTCTATTGGTCATGTACGTTATTCGACCAGCGGAGACAGTAAACTGACGAATGCACAGCCGCTTGTATTTAAATACCGTGATGGCGATCTTGCAGTTGCCACAAACGGAAATATCGTAAATGCACCCGAGATCCGCAAGGAACTCGAGCAGAGCGGTTCGATTTTTCAAACAACCAGCGACACGGAAGTCATTGCTCACCTGATTGCACGGTCATCGAAGGATTTAGTCGAGGCAGCAAAAGATGCTTTCCGCCGAATAGTGGGGGGCTATGCTTTTCTGATTATGACGAATGACCGTCTTCTTGTAGCATCTGATCCACATGGACTTCGTCCGCTGACGATGGGTAAGCTCGGAGATGCTTATATTTTCGCTTCCGAGACTTGTGCACTGGAGACAATTGGTGCGGAACTTATCCGTGACATTGAGCCTGGTGAAATGTTGATCTTGGATGAGAACGGACTTCATGAAGATCGTTTTGAGGAGCAAAAGCACCGGAAAGCACTTTGTGCAATGGAGTATATCTACTTTGCTAGGCCGGACAGTGATATGAATGGTTCAAATCAGCACGCAGCTAGAAAACGGATGGGTAGCCGAATGGCGCTTGAATCCTTCGTTGATGCTGATGTGGTGACAGGGGTACCTGACTCTAGTATATCTGCAGCGATTGGATATGCAGAGCAAACGGGCATTCCGTATGAGCTTGGAATGATTAAGAACAAATATACAGGTCGTACATTTATTCAGCCAAGTCAGGAACTGCGAGAGCAGGGCGTGAAGATGAAGCTGAGTGCCGTACGCCGAGTAGTAGAAGGCAAACGTGTGGTTATGATTGATGATTCTATCGTGCGGGGAACTACATCGCGCCGGATCGTCAATATGCTGCGTGATGCAGGAGCAACTGAGGTACATGTACGGATTACCTCACCTCCATTTAAAAATCCTTGTTTCTACGGGATCGACACACCAAATCGGGACGAACTCATTGCTTCTTCCAGATCGGTTGAAGAGATTTGCAGAGAGATTAATGCGGATTCCTTGTCTTTCCTTAGTCCCGAGGGCCTGATTGCTTCGATTCAAGGCAATCATCAAGATGAATATAAAGGCGGCTTATGCCTTGCCTGCTTTGATAATGATTATCCGACGACCCTGGATTTTAAAGAAGGGGCGAAGGCTGGCTGCGGTTGCTAAGCTAAGCAGCATAGAAAGCGAGGGCACTAGCGAAGCCGAGAATCCCCGTATTTGCCGCAGGCGAACAGGGAGATTCGGCGAAGCAACGCGCGTAGCGCGAATGCACTTGCGCAGCAAGGGAAGACATTGCATTTGCCGCAGGCGAACAGGTGGACTTCCTGGCGGAGCTACGCGCGCAGCGCGAAAGAACTTGCGCAGCTAAGGGAGCCGCTGCATTTGCCGCAGGCAAACAGGTGGACTTCCTGGCGGAGCTACGCGCGTACAGCGCGAATGCACTTGCGCAGCAAGGGAAGCCACTGCATTTGCCGCAGGCAAATAGGAGGACTTCCAGGCGAAGCTACGCGCGCAGCGCGAATGCACTTGCGTAGCGAGGGAAGCCACTGCATTTGCCGCAGGCAAACAGGTGGACTTCCTGGCGGAGCCCCGCGCGAAGCGCAGCTCTTGGCGAAGCTGAGAATCCCCGTATTTGCCGCAGGCGAACAGGGAGATTCGGCGGAGCTACGCGCGTAGCGCGAAAGAACTTGCGCAGCTAAGGAAGCCGCCACATTTGCCAACGGCAAACAGGTGGACTTCCTGGCGGAGCTACACGCGTACAGCGTGAAGGCACTTGCACTTGTGCACGATGAGCCAAATGTAAGCCGGTCTGAAAGACCATTAGCGATCCAATCACAAACGTAAACATAGCAAGAACACCCAAAACTCCGGTCCGCTAGCAAATTTGCGGGTGTCCAGAGGGGCGCTGCCCCTCTGGGGTCCTCCCTGTCAGGGAGGATTTAGGTGGGTGATTTTCCCCTTAAGGATGGTGTCCAATTTGTCAGAAGCCTACAAGAATGCCGGCGTTGATATCGCGGCAGGCAACGAAGCGGTAGAAAAGATGAAAAAACATGTGAAGCGTACATTCCGTCCAGAAGTCATGACAGATCTCGGTGGATTTGGCGCTTTGTTTGGTTTGAATAAAGACAAATATGATGAGCCGGTACTGGTATCTGGTACAGATGGTGTGGGAACGAAGCTCAAAATTGCATTCGCCATGGATCGTCATGACACGATTGGTATTGATGCAGTGGCGATGTGTGTGAATGATATTGTCGTTCAGGGTGCGGAGCCTCTTTTCTTCCTTGATTACCTTGCTTGTGACAAAGTCGTTCCAGATAAAATTGAAGCCATCGTAGCAGGTATTGCTGAAGGCTGTCATCAATCAGGCGCAGCACTAATCGGCGGCGAGACGGCTGAAATGCCAGGGATGTACAGTGATGGTGAATATGATATTGCTGGTTTTACGGTAGGTATCGTAGATAAAGCCAAAATCATTAACGGAACTACCATTACACCTGGAGATACCGTGATCGGGGTTGCTTCTAGCGGAGTTCATAGTAACGGATTCTCTCTAGTACGTAAGCTGCTTCTGGAGCAAGCCGGCTATAGTCTTCATGATGAGGTTGCAGAACTGGGCGGTAAGCTTGGGGATGAACTCTTGAAGCCAACCAAAGTCTATGTGAAGCCAATCTTGGCACTCCTGGATGAAGTGAAAGTAAAAGGAATGGCTCATATTACCGGCGGTGGATTTATCGAAAATATTCCGCGGATGCTTCCAGCAAATGTGAATGTAGAGATTAACTATGGCTCATGGCCGATTCTGCCCATCTTTAAACTGATGCAGCAAAAAGGAAGTATTTCTAACAAAGACATGTTCACTACCTTCAATATGGGGGTTGGCATGGTGATTGTAGTAAGTGAAGCAGATGCAGAAAAAACAATCGAATCACTGCGTGCAAATGGAGAAGAAGCTTACACCATCGGCCGAGTAACGGAAGGAAACCAAGTGGTCACCTTTACTGGAGCGGAAGTATAATGTCCGGTTTTCGTATTGCCGTATTCGCTTCCGGGCAAGGAAGTAACTTTCAGGCTTTAGTAGAAGCTGCATCTAATGGGAAAATAGAAGGTTCGATCGAGCTTCTTGTCAGCGATAAACCGCAGGCTCTTGTTGTCCAAAAAGCACAGTCTGCGGGGATTCCCTGCCACCTCTTTCAGCCGAAAGATTATCCTTCACGTGAAGCGTATGAACAGGAAATCGTCGAAAAACTGAATGCACTTGAGATCGATCTTGTTGTGCTGGCAGGTTATATGAGACTACTGACTCCAGTTATTGTCGAAGCGTATGCGGGAAGACTCATCAATATTCATCCTTCCCTGTTGCCAGCTTTTCCAGGTAAAAATGCAATTGGACAAGCCTTGGATTACGGGGTAACTCTTACGGGAATAACGGTACATTTTGTGGATGGCGGAATGGATACAGGGCCTATTATTGCACAGCGTGCAGTAGAGGTCTCTACGGAAGATACCTTGGAATCGTTAGGTGAATCTATTCATGCACTGGAGCAGCAGTTATATCCAGAGGTTGTTTCTTGGTTTGCGAGAGGCCTCGTAAAACTGGAAGGACGTAAAGTTACGATTGGTGCGAAAGAATGTCAGGAAAATACTCAAACTGCACCATAGTGGAGACATTCCAACATTTTGTGCGAGGCTAGTAAAACGTATGCGGCATGATGTGATATTTCTCGGGAAATAAACGTAGTTTCGACGTTGGTCATTAGACGTAAAAGAACTGCATTATTCAAATTATTAATCCAAATTAGACGTGTATCGGAATTAAGTTCAGAACTATTCATTCTATGTGGTGACACACAAGAGGAGGAGCTTCATCGTGAGTATAAAAAGAGCACTCGTTAGCGTATCAGATAAAACAGGCATCGTGGATTTTTGCCGTGAGTTGTCTAATTTAGGGGTCGAAATTATCTCGACAGGTGGTACCAGCAGCCTGTTGTCGAAAGAAGGTATTCCAGTCATCGGTATTTCCGACGTAACGGGATTCCCTGAGATTATGGATGGACGTGTAAAAACACTTCACCCTGCCGTACACAGCGGGCTTCTTGCAGTTAGAGACAATGAAGAACATCAAAAGCAAATGAAGGATCTCGGTCTTGATTACATCGATCTGGTTGTTGTAAATCTCTATCCTTTCCAAGAAACAATTGCTAAACCAGATGTTTCTTATGAGGATGCAATCGAAAATATCGATATTGGCGGACCAACTATGCTTCGTTCTGCTGCGAAAAACCATGCATTTGTTAGTGTTGTTGTAGATGCGAATGACTACAGTCAGGTACTTGCTGAGGTTCGTGAACAAGGAGATACAACTCTTGAGACTCGTAAACAGCTTGCGGCAAAAGTATTCCGCCATACGGCATCTTACGATGCACTTATTTCCGATTATCTGTCTAATGTGAACGGCGATCCTCTTCCTGAGCGATACACGGTTACTTATGAGAAAATTCAGGACCTTCGTTACGGAGAAAATCCTCACCAGCAAGCTGCGTTTTACCGGAAACCTCTTGCACCGCAAGGGACGCTCACTACAGCAGAGCAGCTTCATGGTAAAGAGCTTTCTTACAACAATATTAATGATGCTAACGCTGCACTTCAGATTGTCAAAGAATTCGAAGAGCCGGCTGTTGTGGCGGTGAAACATATGAATCCTTGCGGAGTAGGTACGGGGGAAAGCATTTATCAAGCTTATATGAAAGCTTACTCAGCGGATCCAACTTCCATTTTCGGAGGTATCGTTGCAGCGAACCGAATCATTGATGCAGATACAGCGGCAAAACTTAGCGAGATCTTCCTTGAGATTGTGCTTGCTCCAGACTTCACAGAAGAAGCACTTGAAATTCTTACCAAGAAGAAAAATATTCGTCTGCTCAAAATGGGCGAACTGTCTTCTGCTAAAGAACGCACAAGTCAGTTTGTTGTTACAAGTATTGACGGTGGCATGGTCGTTCAGCAAAGTGACGTACACTCCGTGGATGCAGACGATCTGCAGGTCGTAACTGACCGTGCTCCTTCTGAAGAGGAACTAAAACAACTTCTGTTCGGATGGAAAGTAGTTAAGCATGTGAAATCAAATGCGATTGTACTTGCTTCTGATAATATGACAGTGGGTGTAGGTGCAGGACAGATGAACCGTGTAGGTGCAGCGAAAATTGCGCTTGAACAAGCCGCAGATAAAGCAAAAGGAGCTGTGCTCGCTTCGGATGCATTTTTCCCAATGGGCGATACGGTAGAGCTTGCAGCGAAACACGGTATTACTGCGATTATTCAGCCAGGTGGTTCCATCAAGGATGAAGAGTCCATTAAGGCAGCGAATGAGAACGGAATTGCCATGGTCTTCACAGGAGTACGTCATTTTAAACATTAATTTCCCAGAAATAAGGTAACAAGGAGATTTTTCATTTCATCATATGAAAGATATAGCACCTAAAATGGATTCATATTCGAGCGTGATCTGCACACGATCAAAAAGGGGTTTTTGAACGGAACAGAATCTATTTCATAGATTCATAATAAGGTTTTATGAAATTAATTCTTCAGCAGAGCGTTATCTTATCTTTCCTGGGGCTGGGAGTGCAAAGCGGAGAGCTTGGCCTCTCAGCCTTTATTATTATTCAAAGGTACATACTTAAGGAGGAACTTATGGATATTCTCGTTATTGGTGCTGGCGGACGCGAGCATGCGATCATATGGTCTCTATCAAAAAGCGAAAAGGTAAACACCATTTACTGCGCTCCCGGAAATGCAGGAATCAGCCAAATTGCACAGTGTGTGCCGATTGGTGTACATGAATTCGAAAAACTAGCTGATTTTGCAATCGAAAAAGAAGTGGGACTTGTTGTCGTTGGCCCTGATGATCCATTAGCAGATGGAATTGTCGATGTGTTTGAAGCGAAGAACATTCCGGTCTTTGGACCACGAAAAAATGCAGCAGAGATTGAAGGAAGTAAGACCTTTATGAAAGATCTGCTTCGCAAATATAACATCCCAACTGCAGCTTACGAGAAGTTCGATAACTATGAAGCAGCACTTGATTATCTTCGTTCTCGCCCGGTCCCGATTGTCATTAAAGCCGACGGACTTGCTGCTGGTAAAGGAGTAACCGTAGCTTTTACTCGGGAAGAGGCGGAAACGGCACTTCATAGCATGATGGTAGAAAAGACATTTGGTGAATCAGGTGCAAATGTCGTAATCGAAGAGTTCCTGGAAGGTCAGGAAATGTCGATTCTGGCATTTGTCGATGGAGAAACGGTAAGATGTATGCCAGCAGCACAAGACCACAAACCGGTATACGATGGAGATAAAGGTCCAAATACCGGCGGGATGGGGACATATTCCCCATTGCCGCATATCGATCAGGCGATTATTGATAAAGCCATAGAAACCATTGTCGTTCCAACAGCAAAAGCAATGGTATCCGAAGATCGCCCGTTCCGCGGGGTTCTTTTTGCAGGGCTCATGATCTCACCAGACGGTACACCGAAGACCGTAGAATTCAATGCTCGTTTTGGTGATCCCGAGACGCAGGTTGTTCTACCAAGACTAAAAACAGACTTGCTCGATATTTTCCTGGCAGCCGTGAACGGTACACTTGCTGATATCGACATTCAGTGGAGTGATGAAGCAGCTGTATGCGTAATTCTCGCTTCTGGCGGATATCCTGCTTCTTATCCGAAGGGGATTGTCATCTCTGGACTTGAACAAGCAGGGGATGCTCTCGTATTCCATGCAGGGACAGCGAAAAATGATGCAGGTGAATATGTAACAAGCGGAGGACGTGTACTTGGCGTCGTGGGCAGAGGAATGTCCACCCTTGAAGCAAGAAATAACGCTTATGCGGCTGCAAAACAGATCACTTTCGAAGGTAAGCACCAGCGCTCTGATATTGCAGCAAAAGCTTTAGTGTAGGGTGAAATGTAGATCCGGCATACAAATAGCAGTAGATTAAAACAAATAGATCAAAAACAAACAGATCAAATCAGAGTAGGAGCGCTCGGTTTGGTCTGTTTTTCTTTTAATGAAGAGGAAATCATATCTACTCTTGAATTGCGGACGAAAAAGAAGTATGATGAATTCAAGGTAATTATCTTAAAATTAAGATAATTAAATGAGCGAGGACACGCAAAGAACGAGAGAACTGGGTAACAAAACTGGGTATTAGGTAATAGAACTAGAATAGAACTGAACAGAACTGATAACGGCTTGATTGACTAAGGGCAATGTCTCGATTGATTAAAGGTAATGTGATATGAAATAAAAGGAGAGCGAAGATATGACGATGAAACATGTATTCCATAAAGGGTCAAATCCAGACTTGCCTACTATATTAGTGCTTCATGGCACAGGTGGAACGGAAACGGATCTAATTCCACTGGCAGAGATGGTATCTCCATATTCAAATATTTTAGGGGTTCGTGGAAATGTGAGCGAACATGGAATGTCCCGATTTTTCCGCCGCTTGGCAGAAGGGGTGTTTGATGTAGAAGACCTGATCTTCCGCACAAAAGAACTGCATGAGTTTTTGGATGAAGCAGCTAAGACTTATAACTTTGACCGAAGTAACGTAGTAGCGATCGGTTATTCAAACGGTGCTAATATTGCGGGAAGTCTTCTATTCCACTATGCCGACTCATTAAAGGGAGCAATTCTGCATCATCCTATGGTTCCTTTACGTGACAAAGAATTGCCTGATTTATCTGGAGTTCCTGTTTTTATCGCTGCCGGCAAAAACGATCCGATGTGCGCACCTCAAGAATCCGAAGATCTTCAGCAGCTTCTTGAAGGGGCGGGGGCAAGCGTACAGTTACATTGGGAAAATCACGGTCATCAGCTGAGTCGTACAGAAGTGGTAGCAGCCGCTGCATGGTTTAAGCAAAACATCATTTCTTAAGACGTAGGATCCGATAAGAAAAGTAGCAGGACAGCTTACTAGTAACATAATGAGTAAGTAAGTAAGTAAGTAAGTAAGTAAGTAAGTAAGTAAGTAAGTAAGTAAATCAATAAGTGAATCATATTCATGATACTTCTCGGTGTTTAAACAAAAGTAAATATAGAACATAACAGTTTCGTTCGTCTAAAATGTTGTCTAAAATGTTGTCTGAAATTTCGTCTACAATATAGCCTCAAAATAGCCTTAAATTTAATGAATTATAAATTTAATTCAAGTAACATACAAAAACCCAAAGGTGTTCTCTCTATACGAGAACACCTTTGGGTTTTCTTTTTCCACTGCTAGTTGCAGTCACAGTCGCAATTCTGAATTACTCTGCTTCTTTAATGGCTTCAGCAAGAATCTTGCGGAAAGCAACTTCCTCATGATCTTCGAAGCCTTTGAAAATAACGTCTTTAATATCTTCATGATTAAAGAAGGCATTGGAATCTTCCGTCAGATTCCCGTGAGGATAGTAGCATGCAACATAATCCCATGTATTTTGAGATTCCGTATCATTTTGCAAACGGCCGTAAATCATCAGCTTCTGTTTCCACTCTTTGATGCGTACAACAGAGCCAATCGGCAGTAAGTCTTGTTCGTAGTTAATCGACATTGGTTAGGGTCCTCCTCTTTCAAACACTGCTTTTATTTAAACACAGGTTTGCAGTGATATGCAAAATGTAACCTGAAAGAAAAGTTGATTTTTTATGGAAATTCAGGAAAATCCGCAAAACGAACCGTCATTCATCCGTCCAAAGATGGTACAATACATAAAATAGAAAATATGTGCAGCGAACGTAAAGCTGACCAAATCAAGCGGAGTGTGGGAGAAAATGAAATCTGTAGAGACACCTAATCATGGAACGGTCCCTGTAGTGGGAATGGAAGATATCGTTAGAGCACACCATGTACTGAGAGAGGTCATCGTAAGAACGCCGCTCCAGCGTGATGCTGTACTGTCTGCAAAGTACAATTGTGAAGTCTATCTGAAAAGAGAAGATCTGCAAGTCGTTCGTTCATTTAAAATCCGCGGTGCCTATAACATGATCCGAAACTTATCCGCTGAAGAGCGTGAGCGAGGCATTGTTTGTGCGAGTGCAGGAAATCATGCACAAGGGGTTGCTTTTTCATGTAATGCCCTTGGGATTCAAGGCAAAATCTTTATGCCAAGCACAACTCCAAATCAGAAGGTTAAGCAAGTGAAACGTTTTGGCGGCAGCAACATTGAAGTTGTCCTTACGGGGGATACGTATGATGATTCCTATGAAGCGGCTATGCGGGTAAGAGATGAGCAGGAACTTACGTTCATTCATCCATTTGATCAGCCGAAGATTATTGCAGGGAACGGGACAATCGGGATGGAAGTCATGGAGGATCTTGATGGACCTGCTGATTATGTATTTGTGACGATTGGCGGCGGCGGTCTGGCTGCTGGAGTTGGAACCTATGTTAAAACAGTGCATCCACAGACGCAGGTAATTGGGGTGGAGCCTTTAGGCGCAGCATCCATGACTGAGGCAATGGAGCAGAAACAGGTGGTTACGCTTCAGAAGATTGATAAGTTTGTCGATGGGGCAGCGGTGAAAAGAGTTGGGGATTTAACCTATGATATCTGTACCCGAACACTGGATGATGTAGTTAAGGTTCCGGAAGGAAAAGCATGTACCACCATCTTGGAACTATATAATGAGAATGCAATTGTAGTCGAACCTGCGGGCTCTCTTGCCGTAGCTGCACTGGAACAGTATAAAGAGAAGATCAAAGGTAAAAAAGTCGTATGTATTATTAGCGGCGGAAACAACGATATTGACCGGATGCAGGAGATTAAGGAACGTTCACTTATCTATGAAGGACTCAAACATTATTTCATGATTAATTTCCCGCAGCGTGCAGGTGCCCTTCGTGAATTTCTCTCGGATGTACTTGGTCCAGATGATGATATCGCAAGATTTGAATATACAAAGAAAAATGATAAAGAAAATGGTCCTGCCCTTGTCGGTATAGAGCTGCTAAACAAAGAGGATTACGAGCCGCTGGTTGAACGAATGAAGGCAAAAAACATCCAGTATACGGAACTCAACAAAGACCAAAACTTATTCAATCTACTGATCTGATCATTTTGTGAAAAACCCATAAGTGATGGATGGATTCAAATTTTTAAAGATGCTGGATCTAAAAAGTGAATATAACGATCGACAAACCCCCGTGAAGAAAGGTTCGCGGGGGTTTTGTTTGTTTGTTAAATGTTGTGAAAATCGATTATTTATGATTGCTTCGTTCCATAAACTCTAGACGATTTCCAAAAGGATCATGAAGATAAAATCGAACGACACCTTCCTCTTGACGGGCATCATCTGCGATGATCGGAATCCCTTGATCTACTAAGTAGCTGCGTAACGCTTCTAGCTGTTTTACATCAAAAGCAGGATGAGCTTTTGTAGCTGGAGAAAAATCAGCCTGCACGCCGATATGAACCTCGTGACTTCCACAAAGAAACCATACACCGCCCCTTTTTTGCAGTACTTCCGGTTTAGGGATTTCGGTAAACCCAAGGATTTCACTGTAAAAATGACGAGCTTCTGCCTCGCATCCGGGAGGACCGGCAAGCTGAACATGATCAATACCAACATAATGATAGTTCATGGATTTCACTCCTCTTCCTGTTTCATATAATGAAACTTAATTTCATAAGATGAAATTACTATCATTATATCAATAAAATGGAAAATGGAGAAGTGTTTCTTACCAAACCCCTATTTTATGCTCACTAAAATATATTTTTGTTTTCCATTCCTTTTATGGAACTTTATCCCATCTGCTTGCGTTATAAGATTGCTAAGCTAAACCAAGTTAATAATAATCCAAATACTGGAGGTAACAATAATAATGAAAAAATGGATCTCCACAGCAGTCATTGCTGCCTTAATTACAGCAAGTGTTCCCCCTGTCGTGTCTCACGCTGCAGTAGCCATACAGATTTACATTGATAACGAGAAATTATCAGCTTCACAACCCCCCATTATGAAAGGCGCCAGAGTACTGGTTCCACTTCGGTCTATTTTTGAAGGGCTGAACGCAAAGGTCGTATGGAACAATAAATCGAAGACGGTTACGGCAACCAAAGGCGACCAGACGGTATCTCTGAAGATCGGATCAAAGACGGCTACTATTAATGGCAATACGGTATATCTAGATATTCCAGCATCCGTAGTTAAGGGGAATACAATGGTTCCCATTCGATTCGTAACCGAAGCATTGGGAGAAGAAGTGTATTGGAACTCTCAGGCAAAACGTGTGGATATCGTCACGAAGAGTGATGATTTGTCTAGCTCTACGATTACAACGAGTGTAGGTACTCAGTATGGTGACGGCCGGGATATAAAAGTAGATTTTACACCTTCGCAGAACGAAGGCGGAGTATACGAATACCGTGTCATGCTAGTCAAGGATACAAGTGCAGGCAACTTTACACTTAATGCAGCCATGAATATAACCTCTGCGAACTATACTCAAGTAAGCAAAAGGAATGGAAATGTGAGTGTCACTTTAGGAGAGAACACACGGGATGTGAGCGGAGAGAAGATCAGATCCGGCGTAACTTACAAAGTGTATGTATTAACCGTTGGAAACGATGCTGCTGACTATGCCTCACTTCTTTCATCCGCTAGAAATTCAATTACCCTGACAGCAAAACCAGCGGTTCAAGCGGTAAGTGAACTGCGTGTCAAAGATGTTGCTAATAACGGAGATGGCCGTGATCTTCAGATTAGTTTCAAACAGCCTGGAACGACATCGGATATTAACAGCTACCGTGCATTTATCGTTAAGACCAAAGACGCATCATCTTTTGATCTAAATGCGGCGAACCGTGCTTCGAGCAGTTACTCGACAGTCATCGGTAAATCAGGAAGTTCCGTGATTACGACGACACTTTCCTCTTCATCACGCGATGTATCAGGGGATCTTATCAAGAATGGAACCGCATATACGCTGTTTGTTCTCTCGACTAGTACGAATACGAATGATAAACAAAATAGACTGTCCTCTGGTTCTTCGAGCTTCACTTTGGACGGAAGTACACTGACTGCTCCTTCCATTACATCGGTAACTGACCGAAGTGACTACGGAGATGCGCGAGACCTGCAGGTTTCTTTCAACAAAACAGGTGACGAGTCAAAAGTAGGCTTTTATCGGGTGTTTGTCGTCCGCAATAATAACAGCTCTTCATTTACGATGAGTGAAGCGAATAAAGTATCTTCGGGAAGCTATTATGATATTTCGAAGAATGGAAAAAATCAGACGATTACACTGCCGCAAAGCCTAAAAGATACGAGCGGGATTACGGTTCGTGAAGGAGAAAGCTATCGTGTGTTCGTAGCAGCTATGGGAAATCAGCAAGGAGGATATGAGAACTTATTATCATCTTCCTCTAATGCAATCTCCTTAAGTAACAACTCGGTATCAAAACCGGCGACAAGTGTAGGTGTAAGTGATATTCAGGATTACGGAGACGGACGGGATCTACAGGTTACCTTTAATAAATCATCTGAAGAATCTCGCGTGGATCATTACCGTGTATTTGTAGTGAAGTCAGGCAATGCAGGAAGCTTCGACCTTTCTAGAGCAAATGGGATGAGCAGTGATCGGTATACAAGAGTAAATAAAACAGGTGGAAATCTGAAGGTTACACTCGCATCCGGGGCAAAGGATACAGATGGATCAGCGATCCGCAGCGGGGTGAGTTACCGGGTATTCGTACTTGCGGTAAGTAACCGCGGAGATAGTAAGCTAAATGCACTGTCATCTGCCTCTTCAGCGATACAGCTGTCTTCAAGCAGTGTCAGACCTGCTTCTAATGTATCAGCGAATATCAAAGGAAATAATGGGGACGGCCGTGATGTGACGATCGCTTTCCAAAAAGCTTCGGATGAAACCGGAATATCCCGTTACCTTATCATGCTTGTGCGAGCAGATGAAGCAAGCCGCTTTGATCTTTCCGCAGCAAATCGTGTATCGTCAAATAATTACACGGCGGTAAATAAAAACGGTTCGAATATCTCCAAGCTTCTTGGAGAAGGAACCAAGGATATTAACGGTAATAAGCTGGTTGCCGGTATTAGCTATAAAGCGTTTGTTCTCTCACTAGCAGATGGTTCAACCCGTTCGGACAGTGCCTTATCCGATGGATCAAGTAACTTTACACTGAACCAGCCTTCTGTTCAGGTAGATCAGGCTAACATAACGAAGGTAGAGAATAAGCCGAATGGAAACCCGGCAGTACAAGTGAATTTCAATAAAGCAGGGGATGAGAAAGGTCTTTCTTTCTATGCAGTAATTGCTGTTAAAGCAGCTTCAGCTAGTCAGTTTACTTTGGATCAAGCGAATGCCCTGCCAAGATCACAATACACATCCGTGAATAAATCGGGTGGAAACGGAGTCGCCACTGTAGATACTTCGACGCTGGATTCAGATGGAAGTTCACTAAAACCAGGGGTGAGTTACCGATTCTTTGTTCTATCTGTAGCCGATGGAGATAAAGCAACGATTAATAATTTATCCCGAGCTAGCGATTCCATTGTCCTTGAAGAACTAGCACCAATGAAAGAAGAAAAGAAAGAAGAACCGAAGGAAGAACCGAATGGGGAAAAGAAAGAAGATAAGAAAGAAGATAAGGGGAACTAGAAATAAGGTAATTTGAAGAGGGAATGATGAACGAAAGCCGGGACCATGGAGTATGGTTCCGGCTTTTATGCTTGCCTTGCGTTTGTAGATAAAGGCGCGAGATTACCGAATCATTCTGCGATACACCGCTGGGGTTAGACCTTCTAATTTCTTAAATGTTTTAATAAAATATCCCGCATCCGTATACCCCAAATCCTCGCTGATTTGATGGATCGGAAGATTGGTTTCTTCAAGCAGCTGTTTTGCCCATTCCATTTTCAACCTAGGTACAAATACAGAAAAATTCTCTCCGGTTTCTTTTGTAAAGATCCGGCTGAAATAGCTTGGACTCACGTGACATAATTTTGCCATTTGCTGCAGCGTGATATTCTCATTCTTGTGATGATAAATATACTCAAATGCTGGGGTAAGCAATGGATTCATTGTATGGAAATCATGTGTTGTGAATTTCTTGATTTTGCTGTCGATCATCGTGTTAACCAGCTCATGCTGCATGGCTTCCATATTTTTAAATGCTTTTACGGATGGAACGTGAGTAGGAATTGTAAGCGGCATGTCCTGTGACAGCGCCTTTTTATACATCTCGATGGTTGCATTCTTCTGAATGGATTCCTCAACAATATAAGTAGAAAGCTGAAGCAGCATTTCTGCCGCTTTGGCCACCTCATCGTAAGTAAGCTGCGGCAGCGCGTTATATTCTTTTTCAAGTGCTTTAAATTTAGCCCGGCTTTCCGTATTCTCGGGTCGATTCACAATCTGTTCAAGATATAATTCCTGATCGGTCAGCTTAATCTGTCCTGCCATAATCGCACCCACATATTGACCATCAACGAGGATCGGAATGGCAATATCCACGATATTGAAATGACAGGAATATATGTAGGGTTTGTTCGTTCGAACGGCCTCAAGCCCGCCCCTGGCATCACATTTCTGGCAGTACTCAGACAGCATCTCGTCTTTACGCACAGCCTGACAGAAAGACTGGCAATGACTGTGCTTCGTCACAGGGACACCTTTGTAATCGACAGTAATGATCGCCATTTTTGTTACAAGGGAGAGGGAGTCTTGAAGCCCATGCCATTTATCTATATCAATGATTTGACTCAGATGGAAGTGTACTGGTTTCATAGTGGTGTACTCCTAAAGTGAAAAATTGAAGTTAGATGCTTAATTTCTTCTTATAGTATATCTTTTTACAGAAGTGAAGTACATAAAAGTACAATTTATAACAGCTTAGTGCAAAAAAACACAATAAGAAAACGCTTTAATTAGTAATCGGAGTTCAATGTAATGAGATTGGGTAAAAAATATAATAGAGATAGAGAAACAGAAAACAGATAGAGAAGCAGAAAAAAGATAGAAGAACCATTTTGCTAGGAGGTAATAATGATGAGAAGAGCTTTTATTAGTCCAACGAAATATGTACAAGGTGAAAATGAACTTTTAAATTTAGGATATTTTATTCGTACATTTGGTGACTCTGCGTTACTGATTGCCCATCCAGATGATATCGCTCGTGTAAAAGAACAACTGAACACAACTTCAGATAAATTTAATGTAACTCTTGTAGAAGGTGGATTCGGCGGAGAATGTACCCGCGAGGAGATCGCTAGACTACAAGAACTCGCTAAAGAAAAAAATTGTGACTGTACGATTGGCCTTGGCGGAGGGAAAGCCATTGACACAGCGAAGTGTGTAGCTGAAGGTGAAGCCCTCATTATCGTACCAACGATCGCTGCAACAGACGCACCTACAAGCCATTCTGCTGTACTTTATACCGAAGATGGAGCATTTGATGATTACGCTTACTTCAAACAAAGTCCAAGTGTGGTCATGATTGATACTACGATTATTGCGAATGCACCTACTCGTTTCCTGGTTTCCGGAATGGGAGATGCTCTATCTACGTATTTTGAAGCAAGAGCAACGGCTAGATCTTACTCTAGTGTGAATGCAGGTCTCCCTTGTGGTGTACTTGACGGAAGCGCTCCTAAAGTAGTCGGTACAAAAGCAGCGCTTGCGCTTGCAAAACTATGTTATGAAACCCTGCTCGAAGATGGTCTGAATGCGAAGGTTGCATGTGATTGCAACTTAGTGACTCCAGCGCTTGAGAATATTGTAGAGACGAACATCTTGCTGTCCGGACTTGGTTTTGAAAGTGCAGGTCTTGCAGCAGCCCATGCGATTCACAATGGACTTACTGCACTTGAGGGCACCCATCATTATTTCCACGGTGAAAAAGTAGCGTTCAGTACCATCGCTCAATTGGTGCTTGAAAATGCACCGAAAGAAGAGCTGGACGAAGTTCTTGCTTTCTGTGTATCCATCGGACTTCCCGTATGTCTTGCTGATATCGGCGTTGATACAGTGACAGTGGAAGAACTGAAAGAAGTAGCAAGAAAAGCATGTATTCCAGAGGAATCGATTCATTCCATGCCATTCCCGGTAACCGAAGAAGCAGTCGTTGCTTCCATCATGGTTGCTGACCAAATTGGACGAGAATATAAACAAAAGTTAGGGTGAGCGATATGAAAAAAATAATGAACAAACCGGAAACACTTGTAAGAGAAATGGCGAGCGGTCTGATTCTCGCTCATCCAGAACTTACATTTGATTCGAGATATAAAATCATTGCGAAAAAAGAACTTAACCCGAGCAAAGTCACGCTGATCAGCGGCGGAGGAAGCGGTCATGAACCGGCCCACGCAGGTTTTGTAGGGAAAGGGATGCTTGATTTAGCCGTCTGCGGAGACGTATTTGCTTCTCCATCTCAGATTCAAGTCTACCAAGCGCTTCGTGGGTCACGCAGTGACAAAGGTACGCTGCTTATTATTAAAAACTACAGCGGGGATATCATGAACTTCCGTAATGCTGCCCATCTGGCACGAGAAGACGGAATTACCGTTGACTACGTAAAAGTAGAAGATGATATTGCAGTGGAAGACAGCCTGTACACGGTAGGTAAGCGAGGTGTAGCAGGTACCGTATTTGTTCATAAGATTGCGGGAGCTGCAGCAGAACTGGGCAAATCTCTGGCAGAAGTTAAAGAAGCGGCACAAAAAGCAGCTGACCGTACGAAAAGTATTGGGTTTGCCCTGACTTCTTGTACCGTTCCTGCGAAAGGAAGCCCTACGTTCCAACTGAACGAGGATGAGATGGAATATGGAGTAGGTATTCATGGTGAGCCAGGGATTCGGCGCGAGAAAATTCTTTCTGCTGATGAACTCGCCGGCGGAATGGTTGAAGATTTGCTGAAACATATGGACCCAAATGGTGAAGATGAGTATGCTGTTCTCGTTAATGGCTTTGGAGGCTCACCGCTTCAGGAACTGTATTTGCTGAATAATGCAGTCATGAGAGAGATGAAGGCAAGAGGCAAAAAGGTGATGAAGGTTCTCGTTGGTGACTATATGACAAGTATTGATATGGCAGGCGCATCCTTGTCACTGATGCAGCTTGATGAGGAACTAAAGAATCTGCTTGCTGTAGAGTGTGAGACACCGGCGCTTACCATGAGAGGACCTCTAACAGAAGTGATCTATACAGACAAAGTGGAAGAAGTTCAAGCAGATGGCGGTAAGGAAGCATCTTATACCGTAGAAACTTCGGAGGAACATTCGAAGGTACAAAATGAGCAGTTCTCTCTGAGTAATCTGATCTATTATATCGACAAGATGAGTGAAATCATTATTAAAAATGAGGGACCTTTCTGTGATCTTGATTCTCATGCAGGAGACGGTGATTTCGGTACAAGTATCGCAACCGGATTTAAACAACTCAAAAAAGAATGGGATCACGTACTAGAGAAAAGTTCCAGCATGTCTGAATTCCTTGATGCATGTTCTCTCATTATTATGGAGAAATGCGGCGGGGCCTCAGGTCCAATCTGGGGATCGGCTTTCCGCGCAGCAAGTAAAAGTGCAGGCGAGAAAGAAGTTCTTGGGGTGCAGGACGTTGCTGATCTGTTCTCTGCTGTAGTGAAGGGAATCCAGGATACAGGGGAAAGATCATTTGGACGCGGAGCAGTGGTGGGTGACAAGACACTCATTGATGCGCTTGTACCTATGGCTGATTCCTGGCAGAAGAGTGCGGAAGCAGGAGAGGATTTGAAGACTGCTTCTGAGAAAGCTGCACAAGCTGCGGTGGATGGTGCGAAGAAAACCGAAGAAATCGTTGCTCGTATGGGAAGAGCAGGAACGGTCGGAGAACGAAGCATTGGATATCCAGATGCGGGAGCTTATGCCATCGGATTTATTTTCACCGAGTTATCTGAAGCAATGAAATAACGAGCTCTTATCTATAAAAAGAGGCTGTCTACGTATCGTTACCTATCGATACGCAGACAGCCTTTTGTTTTATTTTTATCGTTTACGAACAAAGATCGGATAGATCAAAACAAGACCAATGAGTCCAATGATTAGAAGGGTAATAGAAGAAAACTGAATGACAGGGAGTACTTTTCCGAGCGTATACCCTAGTAGTAGAATCACTACAACGACGATGAGATATTTGAGCATAGATGCAAGCTGAAACCCTTTTTTTCTTACAGAGGATTGAACATCATCGGTTTCGTTATTGAAAGAAAGCAGCACCTGAATCAATACAATGGCTCCGCCTGCGATAAGAGTTAAAGTAAATAAGCTGATTCGAGTATAGGGAGTCGGGTCTTGACCGCTCCATTCCGTTACTAAACCGATGAAGCCCATGAGTACAAAAACAATCGATATCGCAGACCAAGCAATCAGTAGATTGAATGAAATGCCTCGGGTTTCTCCCTCTGTCGCAGAAGATGATTCTTCGGCCTTCGTGTCCTTTGGTGAAGCCCACTCCGTACCGGTGTGCGGTCTGTATTTTTGATCTAGTTCTTTTATGTATCCCAGCGGATTACCTTCATAGATGGAATCAGGTGCATCCCCTTTGTTTTGTGCTTCTACAAGGCGCTTAGCAGCATCTAGGAGCAATTCTTCCTGCTTCTGTGCTGGAATATGCGTGTCTCTGACATGCATAGAGAAAGTCTCATAAAAGGCTAAGGTACTTTCCTTCATTTGCCCAAGAAAAGTATTCTTGCGATTTCGGAGCAGCATGATCTGTTTGTTGTTCGGTTTCATTCGTGTTCTCTCCTTCGGAGTACAGGCTCTGCTCATAAATTATACGGGAGGATACCTTAATTCGCAAAAATGGATACAGAAAAAGGTTTGATTGACTTTTTAAGCAGGTGGATGCTACACTAATTTTACCTTAATTCATATTAAACCTATCGGATTTAAATAAATAGATATATTTCATTCTTAGGAGGCGTTTTTATGGAAAGACAAATCGTTATTCGTCATGGTGAGGAAGAACTTGCTGCGACAATTCATTATCCTGTCGTGCCTGAACTGCAAGAAGGAGAACGTCCTTCACGTGTACCGCTTATTATTATATGTCACGGCTTTGTAGGCAGTCGGATTGGTGTGGATCGTCTTTTTGTAAAAACGAGCCGGGAACTTGCTGAAGATGGATATTTAGTGCTCCGTTTTGATTATATTGGTTGCGGTGAAAGCAGCGGAGAGTATGGAGCGGAAGGCCTTGAATCGATGATTAATCAGACACGCACGGTTCTCGACTATGCAATCCAGTGCTGTGACGTTGATCCTAAGAGAATCACACTGCTGGGACATAGCCTTGGCGGAGCGACAGCACTGCTTACAGCGGTGAGAGATAAGCGTGTGAACAGGCTGATCATGTGGTCTGCAGTAGGTTATCCTTTCAATGATATCGTGAAGATTACGGGCCGCAGTACCTATGATCAGTCTGTAAAAGAAGGAAGCGCAGATCATCTCGGTTATAATTTTAGTCCGGTGTTCTTTCATTCGCTCGCTCAGTTTCAGCCGTTTCAGGAGGCTGCTAAATTTACGGGAGATGTATTTATTGCGCATGGAACAAGTGATGATACCATTCCGGTCGACTATGCTTTTTTATTTCAGAAAGTGTTCTGGACGCGTTCAACGGGACGCTGTGATAAGGATATTATTTTTCAGGGAAACCATACGTTTTCATCGGGACCAGAACGGGAGCAACTTATCAAACGGACCCGTGCCTGGCTTGCTGAACAGAATCGGATAGATGAGGACTGGCAGCACTGGATGATCTAATGAAAAATTATGAAATTTTCCCTGAAAATGATTGGAATTCTTACATTCTAGCGTTAAAATAAAGGGGCAACCATTATACCTGTGTCTGGAGGCTTGGCAGCGATGACCTTACCTACATTGTTTATAGCTCACGGTTCACCTACCCTTGCGGTGGAGGATAACGAGTATACTGCTTTCCTTAGAGAACTCGGTACCCGTATGCCCCTTCCCAAAAGCATTGCCGTTTTTTCGGCGCATTTCGATGAGCCTGTGCAGACCGTATCGATGGACGAGCATCATTCCACGATGCATGATTTTTATGGTTTTCCTAGCGAGATGTATGAACTGGAATATCCCGCTCAAGGTGATCCTGAATTAACTAGGAGAATATGCGGAATTTTCAAAGAAGCGAACCTTCCTGTGAAAACAATCAAAGACAGAGGACTCGATCATGGTGTTTGGGTCATTCTTCGTCATATGTTCCCGGAAGCGAACATTCCGGTAGTCGCCTTATCTGTAGATTCACAGCGTTCTTCGGAGGAACAGTATCATATTGGACGTATGCTGGCCCCGCTTCGTGATGAAGGAATTCTACTGATTGGCAGCGGAGGACTAGTTCATAATTTGAGGAAGCTGAGTCAGCAAGACGAGCCTGAGGCCTGGGCAGTGGAATTTGATGAATGGGTTGCAGAGCGTCTTGAACAGTGGAACCTTAGAGAGCTGTTTGCTTACGAGAGAAAAGCACCAAATGCTCAGGATGCCGTTCCTTCTTATGCTTCAGAGCACTTTGCTCCTTTGTTCTATGCCATGGGCGCAGCTGATACAGATCGAAAGGCGGAAAGGAAATTTCAGGCCTATCAATATGGCAGTCTCAGCTTGAATTGCTGGCAGTTTGGAACAACGTAAGTCTTACCTTTATAAAATAAAACAAGGCATCCCTAATCAAATGGGATGCCTTTCTTATCATTTAAACAGAATTACTTTTTGATCTCGAAGAATTCACATTCATTCCGTCCATGATAGGCCAGGTCACTGACACTGGACTGAATCACGATCGTCTTCTGATCAAACCGAATAATCTGTCCTCCGTTATTGATCTGATGATTATCTTGAAATACTCGAATTTGCTTCTTGCCGTTCATTGCTTCTTCGAAATCAGCATCGGTATTCAGGCGGCGATTAACAGCCATACACACACCTCCAGGTAGTTAATTATGAAACGATAGACTTTTCTTTAATAGAAATTATAACATAGGCAAAGCGTGCTTATAGGCAAAAAAACAAGCTCCCGTATTCAGGGAACTTGTTCACTAAAAGATATGGTGATGTAAGCGAATCAATTTCATAATATATCGAGTATTATTTTGATTAATAATTTTGCTGTGTTTTAATATGAACTGCTTTGTCTTTATTTCTAAATTTACCAAACAGACCGCGGATGTAAGGAACCACCCAGTTATCAAGACCGATTTTACCTGCGTTAAATCCAGCAACCAGGATAAACATTTGAAGCAGGATCAGCTGTGCATTCGTGCTTACCGTACCCGAGAAGAGGAAAGCGAAGTTCATTACCATTGCCATCAGTACAGCGAAAGTAGTGAAACATCCAAGGATGAGACCAAGACCAACAAGGAACTCACCAAGCGGTACAAGGACGTTGAATAGTCCTACATTCGGCAGAGCAAAGGTTTGAAGGAAGCTTCCCCACCAACCTTGAACGGTTGCACCCTCACCAGTCGAATTGGTGATTGCATAGCCGATAAAGCCACTTGCATCAAAACCGCCGCTGCTAAGTTTAGCCCATCCGTGAGTCATCCAATCATAACCGATATAGATACGCAGTACAGTTAGTAACCACATTGCTACTTTATTTTCTCTAATCCATGTTGTAAACATAGAAACCACTCCATCCATTTTTTTATGGTCTATTAAGATATTGCCGAGCAACCAAGTTGCGGTTGCTTTATTACTGATGTGACTTTTTTTATTGCTGTAAAAGTGATCACTCTTTCGATGTCTTTATATTAAAATAAATTCCTTGACATAGTTGTGATATTTTTCACAAACAGAAAAAAAGAATTTATTTACCTTGTTTTCCATCCTTATTATTTCCAAATTTACAACATATAGGGACAAAACCTCTGCTGGTATGATTAAATAAATGATATGACCATGTTCATTAGAGTGGACAAACGGAGGGGGAAAAATCGGTTTGCATAAAAAATGGAGACTTGTGGCGTTATTGATGTTCTTATTGGTTGTGTTTACAGCCTGCCGTGCCGAATCATCGGAACTTGCGGATCCTTCAGCGCTTGAAATGGAAGCACCAACAGAATCAATAGATTCAACAGATCCAACAGATTCGCCCCAAGAGAATCAAGAACAAGACTACGCTTATACGGCTCCTTTAACGGGGATGAAAGTAGAAGAACCTGCAGAGAAGAGGCCCGTTGCGGTGATGATTAATAACGCGCCCGCTGCTAGACCCCAATCGGGACTAAGTCATGCCGATCAGATCTATGAAGTGCTTGCTGAGGGTGGTATTACCCGGCTGATTGCTATTTTTCAAAGTGAGGGTACGACGGAAACGGTAGGTCCGATTCGCAGCATTCGTCCTTACCTAATAGAGATTGGAGAAAGCTATGGCAGTATTCTTGCTCATGCCGGAGGAAGTCAGGCAGCCTATTCTATTTTGCAAAAACAGGGGAAGCCTTATCTGGACGAAATTTCGAATGCAGGTCCCTACTATTTCCGAAGCAGTGATCGCAAGGCACCTCATAATTTATATTCATCGCTGGATCAGCTGAGAGAAGCTGCTGCGAAACGGGGATATTCGGAAGAGAATAAATCACCTGTGTATAACTATTTAGAAGAAGGAGCGCAGGTGGAGGGAGAAGAAGCTCTCCATTTTGATATTACCTATTTAACTAGCAGTTACGAGGTAAGTTATGATTACGACGAGTCTACAAGTACGTATATAAGAAGTGTAGAGGGAAAAGAAGATATCGATGCAGATAATGGGGAGAGACTCGCAGCTTCCAACATTATCGTATTATCCACAGCCCATAAAGTACTGGACGATGTGGGGAGACTCAGTGTTGATCTTACTTCTGGCGGAGATGCGATGTTATTTCAGCAAGGGAAAGTGATCCATGCGAAATGGTCTAAGAAAGCGGGGGATCTAATCCGTCTGACAAAAGAAGGAAAAGAACTGCCGCTTGTGCCCGGAAAAACCTTCTTAAGTATTGTGACCAATGTACCGCCGCTTGATGAACATGTCCTCATTCGTACACCGTAATAAAAGTAGAATTACAAATTTACTCATAAACAATGTCCATTAATAAGCTAAGCCTCTCAGGTCCTGACGGATAAAAGGGTTAGCTTATTTTATTTGAAAGTAAGAACAAAGGGTACTAGAAACAAGACAATGATATACGTTATAAACAGTATTTGGATAATATGTGTCAGCACTGGTCAGTCTACGACAAAAGTTGAATAATTCAATTGTAAAAATCGTTCGTTTTTTATGTAAACACAATGAAAAGTGTGATAAGATATCACTTGTTGTCATTTCTTTTCATTAAATTTCACGTAATCTTTCTGTGAAGGGGATATAAAAATGGCTTTTAAGAAGAAAAAAGATATTTTTTTCGAGTCACTCGAAAATATGGCGAATACCGTTGTACAAGCTGCAGACTACTTTGCACAGAACACCGGCGATCTAAGTAACATGGTTCAGTTCACTGACCAAATGAAAAAGTACGAGACCGAATGCGACAACTATACGCATACGATCATCAAAGAGCTTAATAAAACATTTATCACACCGATTGAACGTGATGATATTATGGCTCTGGCGACAACACTTGACGATGTACTCGATGGACTTGAAGCAACGGCTTCCCGTTTCTATATGTACGATCTGAAAGAAGCGGACGAGTATATCATTCAGTTCTCCGAAATTCTTCGTGAGTCTGCTTATGAAATTCAGAAGGCGGTTCACCTCTTATCACAGAAAAAATTGCTCGCGATCCGTGAGTATACGATTCGTCTGAATGATCTAGAGAATCAAGGAGACGAGCTTCTTCGTATCTGTACTAAAAACTTGTTTGCTTCCGTACAGGATCCAATCGAGCTGATTAAGCGTAAAGAAATCTACGAGCGCCTTGAGGCAACTACAGATTCCTGTGAACATGTTGCAAACTGTCTTGAGTCCATCATTATGCGGAATTCATAAGGAGTATGTGAGATATGGATATGGTAACTCCAGTATGGATTCTAGGGATCGTCGTCTTTTTGGCTTTGGCCTTTGACTTTATCAATGGATTTCATGATACAGCCAATGCCATTGCAACTTCGGTATCTACCCGTGCATTGACGCCGCGTCGTGCGATTCTTCTCGCAGCCAGTATGAACTTTATTGGAGCCCTGTTATTTACAGGGGTAGCGAAAACAATTGGGGGAAGCGTAGCTGATCCCACGAAACTAGATAACGGGATCAATATTGTTATAGCGACGCTCATTGCCGCGATTATTTGGAATTTGGTCACTTGGTGGTTCGGACTTCCGTCTTCCTCTTCCCATGCACTGATTGGTGCACTGGCGGGGGCTGTATTCATCAGCGAACCAGGGAAGCTGAACTGGTCTGGATTCACTAGCATTGTAGAAGGTCTGATCTTGTCGCCGATTATCGCGTTCGCGATTGGGTATGTGGTGATGACGATTCTGAAGTATATTTTTGCGAAACGCAGTCCGCATACGGTAAATAAAGGATTCCGAACAATGCAGATTTTCACAGCTGCCCTTCAATCTTTTACACACGGAACGAACGATGCACAGAAAGCGATGGGGATTATTACATTTGCCCTCGTTGCCGGCGGCGTTCAGGATCATATGGAAGTTCCGCTGTGGGTTAAGATTGCAGCTGCAACAGCGATGGCGGGCGGTACAGCCATTGGTGGATGGAAAATTATCAAGACGATGGGTACGAAAATCTTCAAGATTGAGCCGATTAACGGCTTTGCAGCGGATTTCTCAGCTGCTTCCGTAATTTTCTCAGCTACGTTGCTTCATTTACCAGTAAGCACAACACATGCGATTACATCAGCGATTCTCGGTGTTGGTTCTGCGAAACGTTTTTCAGCCGTCAAATGGTCTCTTGCAGGACGGATTGTAGTTACTTGGTTTATTACGATCCCGATTACCGGAGTTCTTGCAGGTGTAATTATGTACTTGTTCTTCTAAACATCATAAATGTGGTTTTATATATAAGAAGAACCCAAATAACTCGTAAAGTGTGGATACTTTATTACGAGTTATTTGGGTTCTTCACGCCTTTATGTGGAAAATGTTCATAACTCTGTGAATATGGGGACATTTTCCTGAAGATAATAGCATTATAGAAGTTATCCACTTGTGGACAGCCGGAATGCGGCTAAAGATCTTGTGAGTTTGTGAATAACATAGTTATCGGTTACAGGTTTATAGAGTGTAATAAAGAATGAGTACATAACTTCTAGGAATGGATACTTGAAATGGAGGGGAAGCTCCCTTGATTCGTACACTGGCAATAACTCAGGAGCATGAGGTTGTCATGAATCAGCCGCTGCAGGAGATGAATCTTCAGGATTACACGTTTGTATGGGCCGACTTTAGCCGTCCAACCGAAGAAGAGACTCAGCTGCTTACTGACTATTTTCATTTTCATCCTCTCGCTGTTGAAGATTGTCTGCATGTACTTCAGCGTCCTAAGCTTGATTATTATGATGATGTATATTTTCTCGTACTGCACGCCCTTCGCATGGGAGATGCAGAGCCGCTTGAGGTGGATTTATTCCTAGGCCCGAATTACCTGGTCTCTTATCATCATGATGAACTGGAGGAGATCAATCAGGCGTGGGAGTGGATTGCAGAACATGCGGGAGAACGAACCATTTGGAGTAAAGCTACTGTAGCTGTGGCTTATACCGTGATGGATAAGCTGGTAGATGGGTATTTTCCGATTCTCTTTGCTATTGAAGATGAGCTCGGGGAGCTGGAGGGACGAAGCAGTAATGAACCTGTTGATGAGCTGATGAATCAAGTATTTATGCTGAGAAGCAGGTTACTGCGACTGAGAAGGACTTTTGTGCCGATGAGAGACTTGTTATATCGGGTAGTTCATTCCCACAGGATCCAAGGTGGAAGTGAGCATAAGCTGTATTTTATAGATATCTACGATCATCTGCTCAAGCTTACCGATATGCTCGAAGCAGATCGAGAAATGACAGCGGACCTCAGAGACAGTTATATCTCACTGAATTCAAACCGTATGAATAATATTATGAAAACACTCACTGTAATTACAACGATATTTATGCCACTAACTTTGATTGCAGGTATTTATGGGATGAACTTTGAACACATGCCAGAGCTGGGAGTAAAGTATGGGTATTTGAGTGTTCTTCTGTTTATGGGACTGCTTAGTGCAGGAATGATCTTCTGGTTTAAAAAACGAGGGTGGTTTCAGTAGGATAAATAGAAGATTTAGATTGACCGATATGGAAAGAAGAACTGAAAAAATAGCACAAGAGCACCCATCCCTTAAGGTAAAAGAGGGTGCTCTTATGAGCTGTCTTGTAGGGAACCGTGGAAATTAATATCTTCTGGTTGCTGAGGGGTAGTAAGCCTTTGTTTTGGCTTCTTTACTCTTTTTTTTACCGGAAGAGTTACTGCTGGATTTTTTAGAAGAACCGCTTTTGCTTTTGGAGTTTGATTTTTTTCTCTTTTTTCGCCGTTTCGGTGTATAATATTCTTCCTCATATAGCGGGGGCGGAGGAGAAGTACTGTCTTTGGCTGCTTTTGCAGCTGCGGCAGCGCCGAACGGCAGAAGACCTGTAACCAGTTTGAACATAGGAGCCATCTGCTGAACTCCGTTAACGACCCTTTGAACTTTTCCCATTCCATCCATAATGCCATCAATGCCGCCCATACGATCAATGAACCCTTTCAGTTCTTTGAGATTGCCGCCGAGTCCGCTTAGGCTGTTAAGAATCCCGCCTCCTGCAGCAGCTTCTGCTGTGTCTGTAACAGCGGCCGTATCCTCTTGTGCTGTCTGGTTTGCAGGATATACGGGGGGTTGCTGAGCAAAATTTTGGCTTGGATATAAAGGTGCTCCCTGTTGCTGAGGTACGATCTGGGGCTGATTATAGGACTGCAAAGAGTAAGGGGGAGTCGCGGGTACAGGCATGGGCTGAGTATTATTGTACTGTGGAATACCTGGATAGGGGGTATACTGCTGCGGGTCTCGTAAAGCACGAGCCTGCCGGCTGCGTCTTCCATGGTATTGCTGAGACATGTTCATCACATTCCTTTGCACATGATTTACCATAGTATATGTAACAATAACCTATAGGGTTTTAGAAAAGCCGCTTTTTTCCGTGATAATCGCGGATTTGGGCCGCTGCCTACTAGATCGAGACGAGATCAAAACACGTCGATAACGTCTAGATGCACACATGATGTACACATCATGAACTGTGGATAAGAATTCTCATTTCGAGCTACAAGGAAAATGTGGACAAGTTTTTAAATACATTCGCCAGCAGAATTATTGTGTTATAATGTGTAGTGGCATTACGACAGGGGAAACCGATATACTAACGGTTTTATTCTGTAGCGCGTGAAACCGTTAATGCTTGAAATACCTACATAGGGTAGGTACAATGGAGAAAGTAATCAGATAACCTTAGGGGATGATAAAATAATGCAGCTGAAAAAGCTAGATGATAGAAGTATAGATCAATTATTTGAAGCGATTTTGACGCTTAAAGATATCGAAGAGTGTTATGTGTTTTTTGATGACTTGTGCACAGTGAACGAAATTCAGTCGCTGTCTCAGCGTCTGGAAGTAGCGCGTATGCTCGGCAAAGGAAATACGTATAACCAGATCGAATCCGAGACAGGAGCAAGCACAGCGACAATTTCTCGTGTGAAACGCTGCCTGAACTACGGAAATGACGGGTACAAAATGGCGCTGGAGCGCCTCGGACGCTAGGATGAAACAGGGCGTTCTCATTATCAGCCATGGATCCAAGGATGCAGGCTGGACAGAACTTGTAGACGATGCGGTAGGGCAGCTTACGCTTTTGCAGCCTGCTCTTGTGGAAGCTTCTTTTCTCGAGAATGTAGAAGGAAGAGGAATTCAGGACGGGATTGACCGATTGGAAGCAGCAGGGGTAACCGATATTCTGGCAATTCCTTTGTTTGTTTCGGCGGGAAGTACGCATGTAGATGAGATTGGGTATGCTCTTGGTGCGAAGCCTTCCCCTGAGAAGGAAACGGATCTTGCTCCCTTTCGGATTTCGGCGAGACTGCATTTCGGATCTCCGCTTCATGATGATCCTCTGCTTGCTGATATGGTCTGGGATAAAGTGAAGTCCTTCTCGGAGGATCTATCTCGCGAAGTCATTCTACTCATTGGCCATGGTAGCCGCCATAATGGTTTCCTACAGCGATGGGAACAGGGTCTAGGAACACTTGCAGAGCGAGTGCAGACGATCAGCGGCGTTGCAAAAGCAGATTATGCTCTGCTGAATCCAGATCAGGTCAAGGAACGTGCAAGTTACTGGCGAGAACAAGGATACCGCGTGATTGCGGTTCCGCTGTTTCTGAGTGCGGGTTATTTTACCAATGTAGTTATTCCAAAACGTCTTGATGGGGTGGAAGTCATCTATAGCGGTGAACGAACCTTGCTTCCTCATCCGCTGCTTCATACCTGGATTGAGAGACAAGTTGCCGCGATGCAGCAAGATGTAATCTCTCGTTCATACGAAAGCACGGACAGCAGGATGAACAATAGGAGCAGTATTTGAATATAGTGGAATACAAAATATAGCCTGGCTGATTGTCCTGACGTGATTACACGAATCAGATTGAAGACGACAGCTGGGTTTTTGTTGTATAATGAACTATCTGTGTCTGCACGTGAGATATAAGCATATGGGACACTAAAGAGCGTTTTTATTGGGAATACTTTAGAAGAAACTATGCTGCACAAAAGGAACGGATATTTGCTAAAAGTAGGTGGCGTAAGGATCATGACGATGAAAAAAGCGAGATTAATTTATAACCCGACTTCGGGCCGGGAAGAAGCGAAAAGAAGACTTGTATCTATCTTACAGCGTCTTGATGAAGGTGGAATCGAAGCTTCCTGCCATGCAACGACAGGCGAAGGTGATGCAACGAGGGAAGCCTCGGAAGCAGTTGATCGCGGCTATGATCTCATTATTGCGGCCGGTGGAGACGGTACACTCTATGAAGTGATTAACGGAATGGCCCAAAAAGAAAATAGACCGCCGCTTGGTATTTTTCCGCTGGGAACCACCAATGATTTCGCAAGAGCGCTGGGAATTCCGCGTCACTGGGAAGATTACTGCGACATGGTTATTCGTCAAGAGACCCGTCCCGTGGATCTTGGACTTGTGAATGATCGTTATTTTATTAATATAGCCGGCGGCGGAACGCTGACGGAACTCACATATGAAGTGCCAAGCAAACTGAAGACGATGATTGGTCAGCTTGCTTATTATATGAAGGGCATGGAGAAAATGACGAACCTGGCTCCGCAGGAGCTGTATATCCGTGCGAACGGACAGGAAGACATCCATGATGAATTTATGCTCTTTCTCATCGCAAACACAAACTCGGTAGGCGGTTTTGAGAAACTTGCTCCCGGAGCTACGATTGACGATGGTTTATTCGATGTCATTGCTCTCAAGAAGTGTAATCTCGCGGAGATGATTCGTCTCGTTAGGCTCGCACTGCGCGGAGAGCATCTGAACGACAAGAAGGTTATTCATTTTCAGACGGATTATATGGAAGTAAACTCCCCAGGTGAAGTACTGCTGAATCTGGATGGAGAACTGGGCGGACAGCTGCCTGCAACATTCCGTAATCTGCCGCATCACATTCAAATTTTCAGATAAGAAAGATATTAAGAGAAATATGATCAATTTTACTATAGAAAGAGGAATTAGCTTATATGAATACAAACCGCAGCGGACGTGGAAAAAGCCGCCGGAACACAGAGCGCCAGGGCCAGGAAATGACAAGTGCAGGGAAATCGAAAAATAATGCAGTTCGTCAGGACAGAGGGCGCGATAAGGCTGAGAAGACAGGATACGTAACAGGGAAATCAGGTAACAAGGAAGTTCTGAATGTAAGAAGAACAGAGATGCGGCCGGAAGGCGAGGCATCTTTTTCTGCTGCTAAAGCGAGGGCAGAACAGTTGGAAGGTAGAGAAAGCCGTAAAACCGAGAAAAGAAGATCAGGAAGAGGGCGTTCGGGCAGTAATCGCGGCGGCAAGGACAGGCCTGCAAGAGATATTGCGGCTGAGCTCGGTTTGCCGGTAGCGAAGAACGACGAGACCGTGATCGATATCATCGGTATGAATCATGACGGCGAAGGAGTTGGACGTGCGGAAGGGTATACCTTGTTCGTAGCGGGCGCGCTTCCTGGCGAGAAAGTTCGCGTCAAAGTATTGAAGACAAAGAAACAGTACGGATATGCGAAACTGCTTGAGATTGTTGAAGCGAGCAAAGACCGTGTCTCTGCCCCTTGTCCCATCTACGCACAGTGTGGCGGCTGCCAGCTGCAGCATATGAGCTACGAAGGACAACTTCACTGGAAACGCCAGATGGTTGTAGATAATCTGAAGCGGATCGGGAAACTGAATGTTGCTGGCGAAAACGTGGGTAATGAAGTGCGCGCTCATCAAGATGTGGATAATGGAGATGCCGACAGCAGTCATCCACAAGTGGATAACCTTGGAGAAGGAACCGAAACTGTACACAGCAGTGGGGATAAAGCTGTGCATGAATGGATGAATGTTCCAAATGAGTCTGCTGGAATTACCGTTCTTCCTACGCTCGGTATGGACGAGCCTTGGCGTTACCGGAACAAAGCACAGGTGCCGATGGGCGAGATGGAAGGCGGCCTTATCGGTGGATTTTATGCGAAAGGCAGTCACAGGATCGTCGATATGGAGCGCTGCTTAATTCAGCATGAGCATAATGATGAAGTCGTTGAGCGTGTCAAAGAGATTGGCCGCCGCGTTGGGATTAGAGCATATAACGAAGAGACAGGGCGCGGACTGCTGCGACATGTTGTCGTGAAGAAAGCGTTCCGCACTGGGGAGATGATGCTGGTCCTTGTCACGAATGGAGACAGTATCCCGGAGAAGGATGAATGGATTCGCGGTATTCGTGAACAGCTTCCGCAGGTGACAAGTATCTGTCAGAACGTGAACACGAAGAAAACGAATGTGATTTTCGGGGATGTTACCCGCGTGTTATGGGGTAGTGAAGTGATCTATGACTATATCGGAGACGTGAAGTTTGCGATCTCGGCGCGTTCCTTCTACCAAGTGAACCCGGTGCAGACGGAAGTGCTCTACGGTAAAACCGTAGAATATGCGGGTCTTACCGGCAAAGAGACCGTTATCGATGCGTATTGCGGGATTGGGACGATCTCTCTTTTCCTAGCGCAGCATGCGGAGCATGTGTATGGGGTCGAGATTGTGAAAGAAGCAATCGAGGATGCGAAGAAAAATGCTGAGCTGAATGGCATTACGAACGCGACCTTTGAAACGGGGCCATCTGAGGATGTTATTCCGCAGTGGAAAGAACAAGGGATTACCCCAGACGTGATCGTTGTCGATCCGCCGCGTAAGGGCTGCGATCCGAGGCTGCTGGAGACGATTCTAGAGATGCGTCCGGAGCGGGTCGTGTATGTATCCTGTAATCCTTCGACACTGGCGAGAGATCTGCGTGTGCTCGAGGACGGTGGATACCGGACGACTGAGGTTCAGCCGGTGGATATGTTCCCACATACCGTTCACGTAGAATCCGTTGCGGTGTTAGTTAGGGATTTGTAGATAATGAATAAACTCATGCTATTCACAATAAACTCGTGCTAAAAATCGAATAAAGACGTGATAAAAGAGAGGAAAGGCTGAATGGAGGAAGGGGAAAAACCCAGCTCCATCAAGCCTTTCCTCTGTTTTTATATCAAGACATTATTCAGATTATAATAAAGTCGTGATATAAAAAGTGGGGGAAGAAATTGAGAAAGTGACCGTTTTGTAGCAAGGGTTTATTCATACTGAACCAATATAATAGAAAGAGCGAATTTCTTAGAGTGGAATTCGTTCTTTTTGTTTTTCTAAGATTGAAGAAAAGCATGCTTTCAGTTCCACTTTTATATCGTACAACTGCTTGTAATTTTTCGTCTGAACTAAACTTAGTCATAAAAAACTGCACCTCATGTCAGATAGGTGTCTAACATGAGGTGCAGTTCAATAGACGGGTGGTTTTGTTTTTCTTCATCGCTATTAAAGATGATTCAAAGCAATAAATGTCCATATAGAAGCAACTTCTTGCTATAGGCATGGATAGGAGGAAATGATTAGACTAGTGGCATACATACGGAATTATACGCCGGAAAGGGATGGAGCCACTATGGATAAACTGCTTGGCTTGACACCAGCAATGGGATGGAATTCTTGGAACACTTTCACTTGGGATATCAATGAACAACTGATTCGAGATGTAGCGGACGTATTTGTGTCGGAAGGCTATAAAGATGCTGGGTACGAATACATCGTCATAGACGATTGCTGGAGCTTAAGGGAAAGAGATGAGGAAGGAAGATTGGTGCCGGACCCTAAAAAATTTCCCAGCGGAATGAAGAGCCTATCTGATTATATTCATGCCAAAGGGTTGAAGTTCGGCATGTACTCTTGTGCGGGAACCCATACCTGCGCCGGATTTCCAGGAAGCTTCGAGCATGAGTTCCAGGACGCGGCAACCTTCGCAGAATGGGGCGTAGATTTTCTGAAATACGATTATTGTTTCAAGCCACGGAATATGTCCGGGGAATTACTTTATAAAAGAATGAGTCTGGCCCTTAAAAACTGCGGTAGAGACATTCTTTTCTCTGCATGCAATTGGGGGGAAGATGACGTATATCAATGGATTAGGGAATCCGGCGCCCATATGTACCGTTCTACCGTTGATATTCAGGATAACTGGGAGTCCATCAAAAATTTGGCGATTTCCCAGCTTGGCAAGGAATGCTACACGGGGTCCTTCTGCCACAACGATATGGACATGCTGGTCGTAGGGATGTACGGCGGCAGCAACAGCGGTTTTATCGGCAACAAGATCGGCGGTTGTACGGACAATGAATATAAAACCCACTTTGCCTTATGGAGCTTAATGGGATCCCCGCTAATGATCGGTAGCGACATACGCAAAGCGAGCCAGGCTACAAAAGACATTCTGATGAACAAGGATATTATTGCGATCAATCAGGACTTGGAAGCTCGCGGAGCCTACCGTATTAAGCCGGAACCCAATTGGTTCCATACGGATGAAACCTTTATGCTGGTGAAGGCATTAACTAACGGGGATGTGGCCGTAGGTCTTTTCAACCTGAGCGATAGCCAAAGGGAACTGCCTTTGTTATTCTGGGATATCGGGCTTCCTTATGCATCCGGTGTTTCACTTTCACTGTACGATTGTTGGGAGCATAAGGAACTTGGCGTATTTAAGGAAAGATTCAATGCCATCGTGCCGGCTCATGATTGTATGATCATCCGCGCAAAGCTGGTGAAATAAACGTGAATCCCCAGATATGCAAAGAGTGTGGAGCTCCATTGATGGCGGATGATATCGCCATTTATTCCAAACTTGTGACAAGGTATGCGAAGCAATTTCTATGTATCGATTGCCTGGGCAAAGAGTTAAAATGTGGTCGGGAACCCATCGAAAAGCTGATCAGATATTTCCGGGAATCGGGAAATTGCGTACTATTCCGCTGATGCCTCGGGTCTGGAGGAGCGTTGTGCATAATGGTCAAGCTTCCTCTTTCCCACCGGAGGCAAGAGCATTCTTCTTCATGTACTCGGAAGGAGAGTAAGAGGTTGCCTTCTTAAACACCTTGGAGAAGTAGAGTTGATCCTGATAACCTACAGACCAGGCAACAGCCTTAATCGAAAATTTTGATGAATGCAGCAATGTACAGGCTCGCTTTATTCGAATGGCCTTCAGATAGCTTAATATGGACATCCCGGTGGCATCCTTGAATAAACGGAACAAGTAGCTTCGTTCAATACTGACGTACTTGACGATATCAGAAACTGTCAGCGTCGCCTTCCAATAGTTGTTCTCGATATATTCCTTGGCAGATACTACATAATCGTTTTTCTGGAGGACCTTTTCCTGGGGATAGTGCTCCATGTAATAAGATAATAGCAAGTGCAGGCAAGCACTCGACCGCTCTCTTTGAAACGGCGCCATACCTGTAGCCTCGACCTGGTGAAAAAGCGGCTCTAGGCCGACGGGACTTTTCGTTACTATCGGCTTATCGTGGGTAAGCTTGGTCATGGACAAAAGGCGCTGCGATTCGGTGCCTTTGAAGTCCACCCATACATATTCCCATGGATCCTGGGGATCGGGATAATAGTATACTTCCGTATTCGGGAAGATCATGAAGCTTTCGCCCCGAGTCAACTTATAGGTGGCATGGCCAACCTCATAATACCCGGTTCCGCGGACCACATAATGCAGTGAAAAAATATCACGGACACCCCCCCAATGATGTAGATTGGGGGGTTTTTGTCCGCTGTCCGTACATATCAAATCCTCAGGGAGAAAGACCGAATTCATAAGAAATTGCCTCCGTGTCGTTTTAATGTATTCATATCTTTTGCAAAGATTATACCTAGACGGCGGTTAATCATATCAAGCGAAACCGGGCATTCGATATTTGGATATGGAAAAATGTTGAATTTAACCCTTGTATTCACTAAAAACGATTATAATTAAATTTATTGTAGATGAGGAGGCAAGTGATATGACGATAATGCCTGTTTTAATAATGATTTGTGTATTTATACCTGCCATTGTACTCATGGTAAGCATGCCTTATTTAACAAGAGAAACGATTAGTTTTGGGGTCACCGTGAGCGCTGTGCAATTCCACAGTGAGCCTCTGCGTCAGATGCGGAAGTCATATGTAAGGATTAGTGCTATCTTACATACCATCCTACTCATTGTTTGTATCATCAGCCTAATATACAGTGATGAACATTCCAAACAACAAAGTTGGGTCATTGTCGCTTATTCACTCACCATGGTCGTGATCTCCCTAGCCATAAACATTAGTTATCATTTCAAAATGAAAAGTCTACTACCTACGCTGCCTATTGCTCCAGAATCTTCGATCTTGGCAGTGGACACTGGTTTTCGGAAAAGAAACATTGGCTTGTCTAGTTATTGGTTCCTCATTCATGTTTTAATTATTGTGGTTAGTATTGTAACGGTGCAACGCAACTATGATCTGATTCCTGATCAGATTCCGATCCATTACAACAGCAGTTGGAAGGTAGACCGCTATGCCGCTAAATCGTATAGTTCTGTGTTTATGCCTACATTAATGCAAGCGTTTATCACACTTTTGTTCATATTTGAGAATTGGAGTATTCGTAGAGTGAAGCAGCAGGTTCACCCCACTGATCGGAACCGTTCCATCAGACAAGACGTAACTTACCGCCGTGCTTGGTCATGTTTTATGATTACAGCAAGCATCTTAATTGTTATCCTGCTTTCTGTCGTGCAACTAAACATGATATCTCTGCTTAACATCAATTTCGCTATCTCCATTATCTTAATTATAATAGCCTTTATTAGTCTATACTTCTTCGCTTTATCGTTCTGGGCTGGTCAGGGTGGAAGCCGCTTGGAGCAATCTGCCGATAGATCTAATGTCAGACCTGTCCATGATGATGATAAATGGCTGTTAGGTATGATTTATTTCAATCGCAAGGATTCAAACCTACTCGCCGAGAAAAGGTTCGGAGTCGGCTGGGGATTAAATTTTGGTCACCCAGTAAGCTGGCTGACTTTGACCGGAATTATTGTACTGCTAGTTGTGGTGAGAACAAGGTTTGGAGGTTAGTAGTGCTCACCGGAGTGATATAAAAAGTGGGGGAAGAAATCGAGAAAAAGACCGTTTTGCAGTGAGGGTTTATTCATAATTGAACAAAAAGAAGGAAACTAAACATGTGCTGGTGCCTTGTATAAAACTTTATTCTATTTCAAAGGGAATTGGTGTCCATAAAATTTTTATTGAGAAATATAGATCGCTCTGCTAAAATGAATTTTGAAATAATTACCTTTAACACAGTCCAGAGAGACTGAAAAGGGCTACCTGATATATTAAGTTATTAAATTATTAATATCTTTGTTTATTCATGCCCTTTTGTCTAATCTGATGAAAGGGTATTTATTTTGCTCGTTAGCTGTTGAAACAACTAACGTATCTCTTTTAAAGGAAGTCCAGAGAGGCTGAAAAGGAGAATGGGAAATTTATACATAAAAAGATAAATCCATTCATTCGTAAATGAAGAGAATAATTACATCTAGAACACACTTGGAGGATCGTAGAATGGATTATCGTAAAAAAACCGTGGTCGCATCGGTAGCTGGTTTAACATTAGAAGGCATGGACATCATGTTTATCTCATTTGCGATGACAATGATTATTTCAGAATTTAACATTGATTTAGCAACGGGAGGACTTATTTCTTCCATAACGAATGTAGGGATGCTATTAGGAGGAATTATTTTTGGAGTTTTAGCAGATAAGTATGGAAGGGTAAAGGTCTTTACATATACCGTCATCTTGTTTGCAATTGGTACAGCTTTAACTGGACTCGCTACTAGCATTGAACAAGTATATCTATTTAGATTTATCGCAGGAATCGGTGCCGGAGGAGAATATGGGATTGGTATGGCACTTGTTGCAGAAGCTTGGCCGAAAAATAAACAAGGACGTGCGTCTTCATATGTCAGTGTTGGTGCTCAATATGGTGTCATTTTAGCGGCATTACTAAGTGCGATCATTCTTCCTACTTTAGGATGGAGAGCATTGTTCTTTGTTGGTGTAGTACCTGTTATTTTTGCATTTATCGTAAGGAAGAACTTAGATGAATCACCTGAGTGGCTTGCTGCTCAGAAAAATAAAAAGGCTAGTATGAAAGCTGAAAAGAGTAAGCTAACACAATTGTTTGAAACGCCACGAACAGCAATTACGACAATTTCTTTAATCATCATGGCAACTGTTCAAATTGCTGGTTATAACGGATTAATGATTTGGCTGCCATCGATGTTGCAACAGTCACAAGGTTTATCTGTTTCAGGCTCTGCTATTTGGACAATTAGTACGGCCGTTGGCATGATTATTGGTATGTTAACCTTTGGACTATTCTTAGATCGATTCGGAGCGAAGCGTGCCTTTGGCCTCTTCCTGGTCGCCTCTGCATGTGCAGTGTTTTTATACTCTTATGCGACGGGTAGTATAGGTGTACTAATAGGCGGTGCGATTGTCGGATTCTTCTCCAATGGAATGTTCGCTGGATATGGAGCGTTGATTGGTAGCCTTTATCCTGTTCAAATTCGAAGTACAGCAACAAACACAATTTTCAACTTCGGCCGGGCAATAGGCGGTTTTTCACCAATACTTGTCGGCTATATTCTACAAAATTATGATATGAAGGTTGCAATGCTCTACTTAGCAGGTTTATATTGTATTTCCTTTGCTGTCATGCTTATGCTTAAAAAAGATGATTTAGGGAAAGTGAACGAAACTATATAACAAAGTAAGTTTTTAAACCATCAATTGAAAGGCATTTGCTTTTTAATTGGTGGTTTTTTAATGGGTTCCGCTTAAGAAGAACAAGTAATAGCGATTCTTATGAGTGGGACGAATGCATTGGTGAAGACCTTGAAATATGGGATGAAAAACGCTGGAGGTCAAATGGAATTATATTAGAGAGCTAAGAGCGTGTAAAATAGCTAAGCTGCATTAAGCAGGTAAGTATACAATCTTATAGGTATTTAGTTGCTCCGTCGAACCAACTATGGTAAAATCAAATTGAAGAAAACGCTTTCCAGCATCATGATGAGCTAAGGAGGACAACTTATGGAATCGAGTATGACAAGAAACAGTGAAAGGGGCTTTTATAAACTATCCAGATTGCAGCGTATAGGATTTGGTTCCGGTGATTTGGCACAGAATCTCATTTATAATACGGTATCAACGTATTTATTGTTTTTTTACACCAATGTATATGGACTAGATCCTAGGGCTGCAGCTGCGATGTTTTTGGTTGTACGAATTATTGATGCTATTTGGGATCCAATTGTTGGTGCAGTTGTAGATAAAAATACCACACGCTTTGGTAAATATAGAGGTTACTTAGTATTTGCTGGTTTCCCGTTATCAGTGTTGGCCGTATTAGTATTTTGGAATGGTTATTCCGGTAGTTTAATTTATGCGTATGTGACTTATGTTGGGTTATCTATGCTTTATACCTTATTGAATGTACCTTATGGTGCACTAAATGCTTCATTAACTCGTGACAATGACGAAATTACGAAATTAACTTCAACACGTATGTTCCTTGCCAATTTGGGTGGTCTTGCAGTTGCCTATGGAGTGCCCGTACTCGTTAAGTTGTTCTCTTCCGATGGTACATGGGATACGAAATCAAGTGCTTCTGGCTGGCTCATAACAATGGCTATATATGCAGGTGTCGGTTTTCTTATCTTATTGTTTTGTTTTACTCAGTCGAAAGAAAGAGTTGTAATGGATGATTCAAAGCAAGATGAAGTCAAGATTTCAGATTTGGTGACTGAATTTAAACGAAATAAACCATTACGAATTCTAGCATTCTTTTTTATAACCGCTTTTGCCATGATGTCGATCGGTAATGCAGGCGGAGCCTATTATATGCAGTATGTTGTACAAGCATCAGATTATGTTCAGTGGTTTAATGCACTAGGGTCTATACCGGCATTTATCTTTTTACCTTTAGTACCTAAAATCAAGAAAGCAATCGGTAAAAAAAGTATGTTCCTGGTGTTTTTAAGTATAGCGATTATTGGGATGCTCTTTATATATTTCATTCCAAATCCACAAGATCATATTACATGGGTTCTTATTGCTCAATTCATTAAATCTACGGGCGTAATTGTTGCAACCGGATACATGTGGGCATTAGTTCCAGAAGTTATTTCATATGGTGAGCTTCAATCAGGACGGCGTATATCGGGAGTTGTGAACGCTTTAACTGGATTCTTTTTCAAATTTGGTATGGCGTTAGGCGGTGTCGTTCCTGGCTTTGTTCTAAGCTTTACAGGGTATGTAGCTGGAAGTGAAGTACAATCTAGCTTCGCACAACAAGGAATATTGTGGTTAGTTGCTGTTCTGCCTGCTATCTTGTTAATTCTAGCTATGATTATTATTTCTAAATACAATTTAACTGATGAACAAGTTTATGAAATCAATAAAGAAATCGAGGCTCGCCATAGTATCTAAGGGATGGGTCAATGTTTTAGGCGATTGTTACTAAATAATAGAGGTATAAGGAGGAAATTTTCATGCAAATTAATAATCCAGTATTAAAAGGTTTTAATGCAGATCCCTCAATTATAAGAGTTGATGATACTTACTATATTGCAACTTCTACATTTGAATGGTTTCCAGGTGTTCAGATCCATGAATCTAAAGATCTGGTCAATTGGCAGCTTATCACTCACCCGCTTTCCACGAAGGTGTTGCTAGATATGAAAGGAAACAAGGATTCAGCAGGTATATGGGCCCCTGATTTATCCTATGCTGACGGGAAGTTTTGGCTTGTTTATACCGATGTGAAAGTTACTGAAGGCGCCTTCAAAGATATGACCAATTATTTAACTACTGCAGAAAACATTAACGGTCCATGGAGTGATCCAATCAAGTTAAATGGAGTGGGTTTTGACGCTTCCCTGTTTCATGACGATGATGGAAAAAAATATCTTGTCCAAATGGAATGGGATCATCGAGAATATCGTCATCCTTTTAACGGAATTAAACTTACGGAATATTCGGTTGAAGAAAAGAGAATGCTTCCTGAGACTGCAAAAATCATTTATATAGGAACCGATGTTAAATTAGTAGAAGGTCCTCATATCTATAAGTTGTTTGGACAATATTATCTATTTTGTGCTGAGGGAGGTACGGTTTATTCTCATCAAGAGGTAGTTGCTAGGTCTGCAGAATTATTTGGTCCTTATGAAACACAACCTGGTGATGTATTTTTGACTGCATTTGATGCGCCTAATAATGAGCTTCAAAAATGTGGACATGGTTCGTTAGTAGATACTCCATCAGGAGAATGGTATTTTGCACATTTGACGGGACGCCCATGGCATCGTGAGACAGAATCGAGCCGTGATCCGCGCGGCTGGTGTACATTAGGAAGAGAAACAGCAATTCAAAAAGTTGAGTGGGATGATGATAAATGGCCGCATATCGTAGGCGGCAAGCAGGGAAGTCGTTTTGTTGAAGCCCCTAAAGGGTGTGTTGAAACAAAATATGCTCCAACCTATCCAGAGAAGGATGATTTTGACTCCGATACTTTAAATATTAATTTTAATACCTTACGAGTTCCATTTGATGAGAAAATAGGTTCACTTACAGAAAAGCCTGGGAATTTGCGCTTATTTGGTAAAGGCTCTTTAACAAATGAACATGAACAGTCGCTTGTAGCAAGACGTTGGCAATCCTTTTATTTTGATGCTCAAACAGCAGTAGCGTATTCCCCTTTTACATTTCAGCAGATGTCTGGACTCGTAAATTACTATAATACGAAGCATTGGTCTATGATTCACGTAACTTGGAATGAAATTAATGGACGAGTCATTGAAGTGACTCAGAATGATCGAGGAGTACTCACAAGTTTCCTTAAGGATAAAGCCATTAAAGTACCTGATCACGTTGATTATGTGCATTTTAAAGTGAAAGTTAGAAAAGAGACCTATACCTATGCCTATTCTTTTGATAATGAGCATTGGACTGATATTGACTTGACGTTGGATGCAGCAATTTTGTCTGATGATTATGTGGTTCAATCCTATGGAGGATTCTTCACTGGAGCTTTTGTTGGAATGGCTAATGTTGATTATTCCGGTTATGAATTGCCAGCGGACTTCGACTATTTTATGTATAAAGAACTTGAAGAAAAATAAAACAGAATCGTGAAACTAAGAAATAGTTGGGAGATTAAATCTTTCAACTATTTTTTTAGATAACTTGTCCAATATGCTATACTTCTAACTGAACAATATTTGAAAGGAATTATAATTAAATGATTAAGAAAACTGATCAGGATGTAATGAGAGAAAATAATAAAAAATTAGTATTAAAAACTTTATTTGATACTGATCAGACATCTAGAAGTTCAATAGCTGACAAAATCAATCTTCAAAAATCCACAGTTTCTTCTATTGTTCGTGAGCTTCACAACGAGGGTTTAATTGAAGAGTTAGGAATAGGTGAAGCGTCTAATATTGGTGGGCGAAGACCAAACTTAATACGCTTTAATCGCAAATATGGGTTTGTACTGGCGTTTGATATGGGAGTTAAACATTTAAGATACTCCATAAATTATATCAATGGCGAGCTCATTCATCATGATTCCATCAAAATTTATACGAACAAAGCTAAGGATATCTTTGCAGTCATGAAAGATATTATTGTAAATTTGAAAATTGATGATACCATTCATGGATTAATAGGAATCGCTATTTCTGTGCATGCGCCAGTTTTTAATAATCAAATTTTGTATAGTCCCTTCTTAGATTTTCAAACCTTTAATTTAATCGATGCGTTAAAGGAACTTATAGATGTTCCTGTCATCATAGAAAATGAAGCAAATCTCACTGCTATTTATATCCGAGACTTTTATCAGCATGCTCATGATGTTCAATTTGATAATATTCTAGCCATCAACATTCATAACGGAATCGGTGTAGGAACGATTATTGATAGGAGTTTGTATAAAGGCTTAAATGGTTTGGCTGGTGAGATTGGGCGATCGATCATCATTTCAGATAATAAAAAGAAACGCCGATTAGAAGAAGTGTATTCTGAAAAAGCGGTGCTCGATCAGATTAGTAAATTGAAAAACATTCCGAACTTTACTTTAGAGGATTTTATTATACTTATGGATAAAAAGGATGAGCAAGTAACTGCGATTATGAAGGAATGGGCCTCAGCTATCGCACAAATTACTTACAATTCAGTACAATATAGTGCACCAGACGCGGTGTTTCTTTCATCCAGGTTTATTGCCTTCTTTCCATACTTATTAGACGAGATTAATAAAGAATATATGGCACTTGATCCACGAGGCTCAACCCAAGTTATTTCCATTGATGATCATATTCATAAATTAACATTGCTCGGTGGAGTGGCTTTAATTTGCAGAAAAATTCTAGGATTAGAATTGTATGATTTATTTTTCACGGAGTAATCTGTCCATATTCTATCACCAGAAATATTTTCTAGGATTTTGAAACAGCAATTGCATACAGATAAAGCTACATACAACTCGAAAATTTCAAGAATGAAGAGTCCTGGTAAGGGCTCTTTTGTATTTTTAAAAAATGGATAAGAGATGAGAGAAATTCAAGATTTGCTTCTGTTTTTCGAAGAGGACCTTGTTGATGATAAATGAATAAAGCTAGGGTATACTGTAAAAATGATTTAAAACATTTACTCGAAAGTCCAAATAGATGCTAGTTCTTATTGGGGACAGATGGTGTATTCTATTGAATATGTGTGAAAGAAATTGAACTATTTTCGTTATTAATATTAATTCAGCATCTGAGATGTACCTTTAATGAAAGGATATGAAATTTAAATATGTCAGAAAATTTTTGGAACGACTTACCTAAACCTTTTTTCGTACTAGCTCCGATGGAAGATGTAACGGATGTGGTATTCCGACATGTGGTAGCTAAAGCAGGCAGACCTGATGTGTTTTTTACTGAATTCACAAACGCAGAGAGTTACTGTCATCCAGAAGGAATGAAGAGTGTTCGTGGACGCTTAATGTTTACGGAGGATGAACAGCCACTAGTTGCCCATATTTGGGGGGATCAACCTGAGAATTTCCGGAGAATGAGTATTGGCTTAGCGGAGATGGGTTTTAAAGGGATTGATATTAACATGGGTTGTCCTGTCCCGAATGTCGCACAAAGAGGGAAAGGCAGCGGTCTCATTCTTCGTCCAGATCTTGCGGCAGAACTTATAGAGGCGGCAAAAGCGGGCGGACTGCCGGTAAGTGTGAAAACACGGCTTGGCTTTAAGGAAGTAGATGAGTGGAGAGAGTGGTTAACTCATATTCTAAAGCAAGACATCGCGAACCTTTCCATTCATTTGCGTACAAGAGATGAAATGAGCCAGGTCGATGCGCACTGGGAGCTCATTCCGGAGATTAAGGAATTACGTGATCAAATAGCGCCAAATACATTACTTACCATTAACGGCGATATTCTTGACCGTCAAATGGGGCTGGAGCTTGCCACGAAATATGGTGTAGATGGCGTGATGATTGGGCGCGGTATTTTTAAAAATCCGTTTGCTTTTGAAAAAGAACCGAAAGAGCATAGCAGTAAGGAGCACCTGGATCTCCTAAGATTGCAGCTTGATCTGCATGATCAATATATAGAAGAATTGCCTCGTTCCGTTTCAGCGCTTCATCGTTTCTTCAAAATATATGTCAAAGGATTCCGTGGTGCAGGCGAACTCAGAAATCAATTGATGAACACGAAATCTACAGATGAAGTACGTGCATTGCTTGATCATTTCGAAGAAAACAATGTTGATTAATATCTAACAGTGTGTGGAATTAACTGTACTAAACAGCTTAAGTTATATAAGCAAAAAATAGGATTCTACTAATCTAACGATTGTAACATCGATGTGTACAACATGTGAGCCAAGATAAATTCAGGTCTATACTCCTGTTTTTCTTGGCTTTTTCTCGCTCATTACAATTAGGGTACCCAGACTTTTCTGAGTTCGGTTTTTTGTATTAGACAGCTCGCCCTTTAAGAAAACGATAATAACTATAGGGTAAGCTTAGCTTCTGGTTATAGCTTTTAGCTATAACCAGGTATTACTTTTAAGTGTTATGTGGATCGTATTCCTCCATGCTAGAATCAAAACAATACATAACGAGATGTACAAACAAGGAGGAAATGTAAATGTGCAATAGATTTCAAATCGTAGGTAGCTTGCTGCGTCCGTCGGACTTATTAGAATATAAACATGAGATTGAACACCGTGATGATATCACTTATCCTTTTTACCAAGATTTCGATGGATATGAGCAGTGTGAAACGGATGCAATTAAATCTGTAGTCGATAAAGAAATTAAAAATGGTGTATCCATTCTTACCGATGGAGAGTATTCCAAATCGATGTGGCATTTGGACTTTGTCTGGGGCTTTGAGGGAGTTAGCCGCTATATAGCGGATCATGGATATTTTTTCAGAGATACGGATGGAACTTCAAAATATGAGACCCGCAAAGATATTGGACTACGTATTACAGGCGAATTAAGCGGTAAAAACCATCATTTTATTCATGTGTTTAAAGAACTACAAGCCGCTGCTGGTGACCGTGAAACCAAGTTGTGCGTACCTTCTCCATCCCATATTTATGGTGAGCTATCTTGGTCAGATAACATTGGCGGCGCGGAAGCTGTTTATAAAGATCGGCATGAGCTTAAAAATGGTCTCGTTAAGGCATATAAAGAATTTGTAGAGGAGTTTGCTGCTGTTGGTGGTAAAATCCTTCAATTCGACGATTGCCTATGGGAGCTATTTGCAGATGATAATCCGAACTCTCCATATACGGGCGAGAATATCAATCAAGAGGAAGTGCAGGCTCTAGCTACCGAATTTATTGACATTAACAATACAGTCATTGATTATGGTCACAGCTTAGGTCTCAAAATGTGGACACATAACTGCCGCGGTAATTATGATTCCCGGAATATGGGCGGCGGCTCGTATGCCAAGATTGCGAATCTGTTCTTGAAGCAGCTAAAATACGATCGCTTTTTCCTTGAATGGGATGATGAACGTGCAGGCTCGCTTGAGGCACTTGCGGTTTTCAAAGATAAGCCCGAAACAGAAATTGTACTTGGATTGTTGTCTTCCAAAACCAATACGCTTGACGATGAGGCTCGTGTAGTCAGAATGCTTGATGAAGCATCGAAAATCATTGATAAGGATCGTTTATTACTTTCTCACCAATGCGGTTTTGCGTCTTGTGATGGCGGCAATGAACTCACGGAAGATGAGCAGTGGGCGAAAATTAATCAAGGACAACGTATTGCAGCGCAATATTGGGGTTAGTTGAATCAATTTCATATACCCTTGGTTGCTTTAGTCCTATGTAAACTTAAATTAAAGAGGGAAGTAGATTCTCTCACACAGACTGTCGATGGTACTTATCGGCAGTCTTTTTCTATGCATAGAGGAACGTGCTGAAAATTAAATAAAGTTGTGATAGAATCGGGGGAAGGCCTGAATGGATGATACAAAGTGTTTTAAATTAAAGAATGTCTCATCATACGAAAAGAAAGCATAGAAAGCCGGGCAACCGCAAAAATAGGTAGTTTAGGCTTTAAGAAATAGGAGGATACATGTCCTGGAGTAAATTGAAGAAAGAACTGGAGAGTTTTCTCTGTCCTGCGCTAGTTGGAAGAGTCGAATACCGTGCAACAAGCTATCATTATTTACTTGGTAAATCAGGGAATTGTTATATTTCCGTTGATAAGAAGAATGTACTCAACATGAGTGATCCAAATAACTCGATCAGATGGTATCAGACGGAACAGGAAATTAAGAGTGATTCAACTCTTGAAGTCCCGATTAGCAATGAAGAGATTGAAGAGGTCAGACAAGATACGAAGGGAACGGTTCCGGAAGATCGTTTAATCGTAATTGCAAGAAAGAAGAAAATAACTTTACTTGCTAAGGAGCTTTTGACAGCCCAAGCCACCTTAACTAAATCTAATTTTGTCGTTGTAGCGACAAAGTACTTATCTACTTCAATAGATGAAAATCTAGAGAGCAATGATATCTTATTGAATGTATTAGCGTTAATCGACAGACGAGTTGGGAAAAAACGAATTCTTAACATGTCCGAGAAGATAAAGTTAAAGCATCCCATTGTGCAGTATTTTTATGAACTACGGCGCAGTACATTATAATAATAAATAACTTCATTAAAGAGTATCCAAGAGTAGATGAACTAACAAGTGTCTTGGACCTCTTAACTGTCAGTGAAATATGAATTCACTGACTTTAAGTATAAAAAAGAAGACAACAGGATGGTTAAACTGTCCCCCACAGGATAGACTTTTTCAAAGTGTCTACTCTGTAGGGTACAGTTTAGGACCTGTGAGTCTTCTTTTTTGTGTTCTTTTAGCAAGCAATACGGGGCATTTATTTATTAGGCACCTAGGAACATTTTCATGTCATCTTCTACATTGGTAATACCGCCGATTCCGAAGTTCTCTACGAGTACTTTGGCAACGTTAGGCGAGAGGAATGCAGGAAGCGTAGGGCCGAGATGAATATTTTTGACGCCAAGATAAAGCAGGGCAAGCAGCACGATAACTGCTTTTTGCTCGTACCAGGCAATGTTGTAGGAAATCGGCAGTTCATTGATATCCTCAAGTTCGAATACTTCCTTCAGTTTCATAGCGATAACGACCAGGGAGTAAGAATCATTGCATTGCCCGGCGTCCAGAACCCGCGGAATTCCGCCGATATCGCCTAGATCCAGCTTATTGTATTTGTATTTGGCACAGCCTGCGGTCAGGATGACCGTATCTTTCGGAAGCTCGGCTGCAAAATCGGTGTAATAATTGCGGGACTTCATCCGCCCATCACAGCCGGCCATGACGAAGAATCGGCGAATCGCACCGGTTTTCACAGCATCGACAATTTGATCAGCCACGTTCATCACAGCAGCATGAGCGAAGCCGCCAATGATCTCACCTGTTTCAAGTTCTGTTGGAGCTGGGCACTCTTTTGCTTGTTCGATCAGTGCAGAGAAGTCCTTTGGAGCGCCATCCGTTCCTTCTGGAATATGACGTACGCCCGGAAATCCGGTGTTGCCCGTTGTATAAATACGGTCCTTATAACTATCCTTCGGCGGAACGATACAGTTGGTTGTCATTAGAATCGGTCCGTTAAAGGCTGCAAATTCGCTAGTCTGCTTCCACCAGGCATTCCCGTAATTACCTACAAAATGCTCATATTTCTTGAACGCTGGATAATAGTGAGCAGGGAGCATTTCACTGTGCGTATAAACGTCCACGCCGGTTCCTTCCGTCTGCTTCAGTAGTTCTTCTAAATCCTTCAGGTCATGACCGCTGATGAGAATGCCGGGACGGTTTCTAACTCCAATATTCACCTTCGTTATTTCTGGATTTCCGTACACGGAGGTATTTGCTTCGTCAAGCATCGCCATTGCGTTTACACCGTATTTCCCAGTTTCCATCGTCAAAGCTACGAGATCCTGCACTTCAAGGCTATCGTCAAGCGTAGCTGCAAGCGCACGGCGCATAAATCGGTTTAGTTCGTTGTCATCCTTCTCCAGGTGAAGCGCATGATACGTATACGCAGCCATCCCCTTGAGGCCGTATGTAATCAATTCGCGCAGCGAGCGGATGTCTTCGTTACGTGTGGAGAGGACACCAACCGTACGTGCTTTTTCATCAAAATCAGCCTCGTTATCCGCTTCCCACACAGCAGCATCTGGGAGACTCGCAGCTCGGTCCGGATATTGTTCATTATAATAGCCTCGCACCTCGCCGCGGAGCGCTATCGCTTCTCTTATTTTTCCTACAAAAATCTCGCGGTCAAAGTTGGCATTCGTAATCGTTGCAAACAAGGAGTCCATGATAAACAGCGATATGCGCTGTTCAAGCACTTCCGGTAGCCGGACATCCAGACTGAGAAAAGAGATACCTTTCAGCAGATAAATCAGCAAATCCTGCAGGTTGGCTACGTCATGCGGTTTACCGCATACCCCGATAAGGGTGCAGCCTGTTCCTTTGGATGCCTCTTGGCATTGAAAGCAGAACATGGACGGCTGATGGTTTAAGGTCTGCTCTGTCACGTTGTTTTTCATTATCTTTCCTCCTGTTTTCATGTCATTCTTTATCGTTTGATTCAGTATAAGTTTGCCCTTCAATTGGACTGTCAGAAGTCAGTATACCCCGCCCTTAAAGCCGTATGGGTGATTGGAATCACTATTTTTGAGGTTGTGAGCAAAATCACAACCCACGTTCGTCTCTTCTTTTAAACTGGTATCATTGACCCTAGAAGAAATGAGGAGAGAAGATGTCGATTTTACCTCAAAAAAATGAACTGGGATTTTACGAGATCCGTCTTGAATCCATCGGCGGGCTTGGTGCCAACCTGGCCGGAAAAATGTTGGCCGAAGCTGGAGTGACTGGCTCTGGTCTTAACGGTTCCAATTTTTCTAGCTATGGTTCGGAGAAAAAAGGTTCACCGGTAAAGAGTTTCGTAAGATTCTGTGATCCAGAAGTCGAAATCCGTGATCACAGTCCCATTGAGCAACCGCATGTAGTCGGCGTATTTCATGAAGCATTATATAAAACAGTTGATGTGATAAGTGGATTAAGACCGGGCGGAACGGTGCTTGTGAACACAGCGCGAGATCTTTCCGAAGTAGCCGCAGATCTGAACATGACGCAAGGTACTCTGGCCGCGATCGATGCGCTGAGAATTGCCGTTGAGGAAAAAACGAAAGTCAATACGGCGATGCTTGGTGCCTTGTTTCGGATTTGCAGTTTCCTTAACCCGGACGATATGCGGCAGGTTATCCGTAAAACGTTTGAGAAAAAGCTGCCACATCTCGTGGAAGCGAATTTGCGTACCTTTGATAGAGGATATAACGAAGTCCAGTTCCTTTCTTTAGAAAATGGCACTGAGCTTATGAACCAGGCGGCTTTCGTAAGACCGCAGCCGATCCTCGGATATGAAACGCAAGAGCCTGGCGGAATACTGAACGTTACAGCAAACAGCGTACTGAAGGATCTTAGCGGCTCCCGTCAGGGGTATTTGCCGGAATACAAACAGGAGGACTGCATTAGCTGCGCCGCCTGCGATACGGTATGCCCGGACTTCTGCATCGTATGGGAACAGAAACCGGATAAACGCGGCAACCTGCAGATGTTTATGAAAGGGATCGATTATCAGTATTGCAAAGGCTGCCTGAAATGTGTGGAAGCTTGTCCGACGAGCGCTCTGTCCGCCATGTTGGAAGAGCCGCATTATGCGCAGCAGCACCGAGTGCCGCAATCATTCCCCTATATAACTGCGGAGGGAGTCAAATCATGAACATGCAAATGACAGAAACAACGGAGAAAAAGATGCCGGCCGCTCAAACAGCGGTCTTTGAATCAGGCAACGAAATGGCAGCTATGGCTGCTGCCCAGATCAACTATCATATCATGGGTTATTTCCCGATTACGCCGTCTACGGAAATCGCTCAATATCTTGACATGATGCGTACGCGCGGCGAACACGATATCAAACTGATTCCAGCTGACGGTGAACACGGCTCTGCAGGGATCTGTTACGGTGCAGCTGCTGCCGGAGCACGGGTATTTAACGCCACTAGCGCGAACGGGTTCCTGTATATGATTGAACAGCTTCCTGTGCAGGCAGGTACTCGTTTTCCGATGGTCATGAACCTGGTAACGCGAGCGGTCAGCGGCCCATTGGATATTCGCGGGGACCATTCCGATCTTTACTACGGCCTGAACACTGGCTGGGTAATACTGACGGCCCGTTCGCCGCAAGCAGTATATGACCTCAATATCATGGCACTGCGTATTGCTGAACATGAAGACGTACGTCTGCCGGTTATCGTGGCTTATGACGGCTTTTTCACATCGCACCAAAAACGCCGGGTACAAATATTCACGAACCGAGAAACCGTGCAGGAGTTTGTAGGGGAGCAGGCGCCAGCATTCCCGCATGTGCTGGACGAGAACAATCCGATCGTTGTTGGGGCTTATATGAACGGCGACGATTTGATCAACAACCACTATCAGCAGTCAAACGCGATGTACCGTGCGGGCGAGGTATTCAAGGAAGTGGCGGAGGAGTATGCGGCATTGTCCGGAAGATCCTATTCGCCGCTAGATCTGTATCGCATGGAAGATGCGGAAGTAGCTTTATTCCTGCTCAATTCGGCGGCTGAATCGTCTAAAGACGTCGTAGACCGGCTGCGCGCAAAAGGGATTAAAGCGGGCGTGATCAGCCCGAATATTATCCGCCCGTTCCCGGCAAAAGAAATCCGCGAAGCGCTGACAGGTGTCAAAGCGCTGCTTGTGGGTGAACGTGCCGATTCTTATGGTGCGAACGGCGCCAATCTGACGCATGAGGTCAAATCGGCCTTACAGGATCTACGCGGACCGCAGCCGATTGTGCTTTCCCGTATATTTGGCCTTGGCGGGAAGGATTATTACGCGGATGACGCGGAAGCTTTCTTTGCCTTGGCGATCGAGGCAATGGAGCTGGGCTATGCGAAGGTGCCGTTTGATTATTACGGCCAAACACCAGGAGATGAGGTGAAAAAGCTCCAGCCGGTCATTGCGCCGATGAACGGGGACAGCTTTAAATCCGGTCTGATCACCGTAAAGGTGGATGAGGCGACAAACAAGCTGGCTGTTAGAGTGCCGCCGATGCGGGCACTTGCCGCCAAACCGAAACGGTTTGCTTCGGGTCACGGAGCCTGCCCGGGCTGCGGTATTTTCCCAGCACTGGAGCTCTTTTTCAAAGGGATCGAAGGCAATGTCGTTACTTTATTCCATACCGGCTGCGCTTATATCACCACAACGGGTTATCCGTATAACTCGCATAAACAGAGCTTTATTCATAACTTGTTCCAGAACGGACCGGCTACTTTATCCGGTACAGTAGAGGCGTTCCTGGAGAAGAAACGCCGAGGAGAAATCGAAGTTCCCGAGGATTTCACGTTTGTCATGGTCACCGGGGACGGCGGTATGGACATTGGAATGGGTTCAGCAATCGGGACGGCACTTCGGGGCCATAACCTGATCATTCTCGAATACGATAATGAAGGTTACATGAATACGGGAGCACAGCTATCATATTCCACTCCTTTAGGCCACATGACCAGCACGTCCGGTGTAGGTAAACAGCAGCAGGGTAAACCGTTCCATCACAAAGATACGGTGCAAATGATGGCAGCGGCGCATATTCCTTACGTATTTACAGGGACAGAAGCCTTCCCGCAGGATCTTGTAAAAAAGGCGGCAAAAGCACAGTGGTACGCCCAAAATGTAGGTACCGTCTACGGTAAGCTGCTAATCACATGCCCGCTGAATTGGAAATCGAGCGACAAGGATGGGGAAAATATCGTCCGTGCGGCTGTGAATTCATGCTTCTTCCCGCTGTATGAAGTGGAGCAGGGAGAAACGAATATCACGTATGATCCTGATGCGAAGAAGAAACGGATTCCGCTCGCCGACTGGCTGAAATATATGGGCAAATCAAGACATTTGCTTAAGGATGAAAATAAAGATATGCTTGGTGAATTTGAGAAAGAAGTGGAGCGGCGCTGGTCGATTCTGAAAGCAAAACACGAGAACCCGCTGCTTTAATGGCGGAAGAACATTCTTGGAGTACTAACGGTGACTGGCTGAAGCACTGTCAAGGTGCACTAGGATAAGTAAGTTAGCTTTATTCCTAATCTGTGCCCTCTTTTGAAAAATGAGCCTGTACTAAAATCGCCTCAAGAAGGTTAACTATCTTGGGGTGGTTTTTTTTATAATATAGGAGGAATAACGTAAGAGATAGAGAACGACCGGATGTATATGGAACAGTATTTTTGAGAGCTTGTGGATTCATGTTAACATTTTGAATAGTGAATTAAACAGGAGAGGTATGAAGGCATCTATGAAACCAATTACAGAAGTGGCAGCAAAGCTAGGGCTGGATATGGATCAGCTTGAACTTTACGGAAAGTGGAAAGCAAAATTATCCGAGGATGTATGGGAATCCATCTCACAGCGGCCAGACGGAAAGCTTATCCTCGTTACCGCGATGAATCCAACGCCAGCAGGGGAGGGCAAGACGCTCACAACGATTGGACTCACGCAAGGTTTGAATCGGATTGGAAGAAAAGCCGCAGCCGCACTGCGTGAGCCATCGCTCGGACCATGCATGGGAATGAAAGGCGGAGCGACAGGCAGTGGTAAAGCACAGATTGTGCCGGCTGAGGACATTAATCTCCACTTTACGGGCGATATCCATGCGATTACATCAGCACATAATCTGCTCGCGGCACTCATAGATAACCACATTTTCCAAGGAAACGATTTGCATCTTGATCCGGCTCGCATTGTATGGAAACGGGCGCTTGATATGAATGATCGACCGCTGCGTCAGATTGTCATTGGTATCGGCGATAACAACGGCATTGTGCGCGAAGATGGCTTCCTTATTTCGACGGCTTCAGAAGTAATGGCAGTGCTGTGTCTAGCTGAAAATATGGATGATTTAAGAGAGAGGCTCAGCCGAATCGTCGTGGCATACGACATGGACAAGCGGCCAGTGACGGCGGGTGAGCTTCGGGCGGTGGACGCGATGTGTGCCCTGCTTAAAGATGCAATTCATCCGAACCTGGTACAGACGATTGAAGGCGACCCGGTGTTCGTTCACGGCGGGCCGTTTGCGAATATCGCCCACGGATGCAGCAGCATACGAGCCACCCGTCATGCTCTCAAGCTGGCGGATTACGTCGTGACAGAAGCAGGATTCGGTGCAGATCTGGGCGCGGAAAAATTCATGGATATTAAGTGCCGTATGGGTAATCTGCATCCTTCAGCTGCGGTCATTGTCGCGACCGTACGTGCGTTAAAATACAATGGTGGCGTACCGAAGCAGGAACTCCTGACGGAGAATGCTGAGGCGATACATAACGGATTCAGTAACTTACGTCGCCATGTGGAAAACATGCGTACCTTCGGCGTACCCGTAATCGTTGCGATTAACCGCTTTGCGGCAGATACAGAGGCAGAGCTGGCGCAGGTTATGGATCTCTGTGCAGAGCTTGGTGTGAAGGCGATTGTCTCCGATGCCTGGGAGCTTGGCGGGGAAGGTTGCCGCGAGTTGGCGCAGGAAGTGGCGGAGCTGGCTGATGGATCGGCAGCGGATACGTTCCAGCTGCTTTATCCTGATGACATGCCAATTACTGAGAAGATTGAGACGATCGTTACGCGAATTTACCGCGGAGCAGGTGTGAAATATCGTCCCGCTGCAAGGCGGGCACTGCAGGAATTAGAGCGGCTAGGCGTGCGTGACCTTCCTGTCTGCATGGCGAAGACACCATACTCGTTTACAGATCGTCCTGCTGAACTGGGAGCGCCGGAACAGTTCACGATTGAGGTGCAGGATGTCCGATGGTCGGCAGGTGCGGGGTTTGTTGTCGTTCTGACCGGTAAGGTGGTCACGATGCCAGGGCTGCCTGAAGAGCCGGCGGCATGGCGCATAAAGCTGGATGAGGCGGGACATATCGAAGGCTTGAGCTGATATACCGGAGAAGGACAGATGACCTTCGCAAGTAATGATTTTAAATAAACGATTCTGGTAAGACACTTTAAAAATGTCCTGCACGTATTGTATATAAAATTAGTGCTGCATAATAAAATGGGGAAGGATGAATGGAGATGGGACAAGCCCAGATTCATTCATTTCTTCCCCTATTTTTATATCAATATATGACTTCAGCACACCCTCGTTTATCTATTAGCCGCGAATAAATTATTCCGTTAGCTACTTGGCTATTCTTCTAACCACTTTAGGTTTATTTCCCCATTATTTAAAAAAATCAACAATATTTATTGATATGTTGAGTAATCAACGAATTGCGCTAAATTAACCATTGAACGCCACACTCATCCATTTATAATTTTAGACAGATGTTGATTAATCAATAAATATTGATTTGTTAGTTGGAGTTAGTCTAGCACCTTCGATAAGAAAGGGGAAAAAGTATGTTTAACGAAACTTTCAAATTATCAAATGGCTTAGAAATTCCAAAATTAGGACTTGGCACATGGCTGCTTGACGATGCACAGACAGCACAGGCAGTCCGTGATGCGGTAGCGATCGGATATCGTCATATTGATACTGCTCAGGCTTATATGAATGAAGCTGGTGTAGGCGAAGGAATCCGTTCCTGTGGTGTCGCAAGAGAAGAACTTTTTATCACGACAAAGGTTGCTGCAGAAGCAAAGACCTATGATGCAGTTACACAGTCCATTGATGAGTCTTTAGCAAAGATGGGACTGGATTACATTGACCTTCTGATTATCCACAGTCCACAGCCTTGGAAGGAGTTCCGTGAGGAAAACCGTTACTTCGAGGAAAACAAAGAAGTATGGACAGCAATGGAGGATGCTTATAAGGCAGGCAAGGCAAAGGCAATTGGTCTTTCTAACTTCCTTCAAGATGATATAGAAAATATTCTTTCAAGTTGTGAAATCAAACCCATGGTAAATCAAATATTGGCACATGTGAGCAATACTCCTTTCGAGTTAATTGAATTCTGCCAGAAGCATGACATTCTGGTAGAAGCATATTCACCAATTGCTCACGGTGCAGTCCTTGATCATGCAGAGGCGAAAGTAATAGCTGATAAGTATGGGGTATCTGTTGCCCAGCTTTGCCTGCGTTATGATATTCAGCTTGGTCTTGTAGTCATTCCTAAGACGGCAAACCCGGATCACATGAGAAACAATGCAGAGCTTGATTTTACGATCAGCGATGAAGATATGGAAACTTTGAAGAATGTGGAGCACATCGAGAATTATGGTGAGCATAGCTTCTTCCCGGTATTTGGCGGGAAAATAAAATAAACAGGGTGTTTACGAGGAGGCATTTTTATGACAACAATGAAAGATAAAGTGGTAATTGTAACGGGAGCAAAAGGCGGTATGGGGCTGGCAACAGCCCAATTATTTGCTAAAGAAGGTGCAAGTGTAGCTTTAGTTGATAGGAATGAACCTAAACAAGAAGCACAAGACTTGGTAGACGCGGGCTATCAGGCGATATCCATCCAATGTGATGTTTCAGATGAGGAAGCTGTTAAAGCTATGGTAGAAAAAACAGTGGCTGCATTTGGAAAATTAGATTATGCATATAATAATGCCGGTATTCAAAACGCCATGACAGATACAGTTGATTTAAAGGAAGAAGTTTACGATGAAGTGATGAATGTGAATACGAAGGGTATTTGGCTTTGTATGAAGTATGAGCTGCTTCAATTAAGAAAGCAAGGGACAGAAGGGGCAATCGTTAATTGTTCTTCCATGGGAGGATTAATGGGTGGTCCCGGACGTTCTGTATACCATGCTTCTAAACATGGTGTACTCGGATTAACGAAAAGTGTTGCTTTAGAGTATGCTTCAAAAGGAATTCGTATTAATGCAGTATGTCCAGGAATCGTCGAAACGCCAATGGTCGAAAATATGTTAGCTACAGAAAGTGATGCAATGGACGAATTAATAAAACAAGTCCCCATTGGCCGTCTAGCTAAAGCAGAGGAAGTTGCTTCTGTTGTACTTTGGTTATGCTCTCCTTCCGCAAGCTATATAGTTGGTCAAGCGATATCCGTTGATGGTGGATTCACGGCCTAATCATATAATTTAGCTGAAAAAAATATTAGGAGAATGATCCTCGGCTTATCTACGATAAAAATAAATGGAGGTGAAAGCTATGCAAACCCATTGGAGCCAAGAACAAATGGATGCTTTTTCAAAGGCGGATGATATGTATATATCACCCTTTTACAGTGACGGTAAAACTCCGGGAACACCAACTTGGATTTGGTCTGTTGTTGCAGATAATAATCTATATGTCAGAGCCTATAACGGTCAGAATTCAAGATGGTATAAATCTGCTGTAAGGCAAAAAGCGGGAAAGATAAAGTTAAATGGTGAAGAGTATAAGGTAACATTCCAGCCTGTGGATACGGACGCTGCATTAACTGAAAAAATTGATGGAGCTTACAAAGATAAATACGGTAACAGTATATATCTTTCACCTATGTTAAGCAAAGGACCTGTAAGTGCAACCGTTAAAATCTTACCTCGTGAGGAATAATATTATTTATCCTGAATTATTCAAAAGAGGTTCTCTATTTTCCCCTGAAGGAAAACAGAGGACCTCTTTTTTTGATAAGAACGATCGATAGCTTGTGGAGTAAATGCATTCCCCATGTTCGGATACTTATAGATTTCTGTCTATCAAAATCCCTAGTTGTACTGCTATCACACGAGGCGGATAAGGCATCCCTTCTTTGATCCACCATTCCACAATGCCTACAAAAGAGGTAACTATAAATTGAAGTATAACCTCTTCATTCAATTCTCGATTGATCGCTTTTGTTGTGTCAATATCGTTTTTCATTTCTTCGATAAGAAGCGCTTGGAACCGAGTACGAAAAGAAGATGCTTTCGTACTTGCTAATAACGTTGAAAAGAAAGTATAGTTGCTTTCAAAGTATTCGAACCAGCCTACATTCGATTCTACAAAATCTAAATCCAATTCAGCTGCTGATTCGCACATTACCCTTAGTTTATTAATATGTTCTTCAATGATTTTATCCAGCAGATCATACTTATCCGAGTAATGAAGATAAATGGTTCCTCGGTTCACATTTGCCCGGTCAGCAATATCCTGAATGGTAATATCATCAAAATTTTTATTAGACATCAGTTCGATAACAGCTTTTTTGATCGCTTCCTGGCTTTTGGTTATTCTTCTATCCACTTTAGTCATTGTTAGGTCACCAATCTTTTCTAAAGATAATCAGCAGTATTTGCAGTATTTTCTTTTTATAATTATAAACAAGTGTTGATTAATCAATCAATATTCATTTTTAAGTTTTGTCATTTTTGAAAAGGATCTGCTTTTAACCATTCTTTTTTAAGTAGGGCATACTGGAAGGTATTTTCGTATTACTATTTACCTCCTGTGAGTGTGTTTTATATGATTTTCGATATGGATAAATAACATGCGATCTTTAACATAATAATTAATTTTGACTGCCATGGACTTATCGGCATGCTTGGTAATATTGGATGGAAAACCTCCGTTACATACCTGAAGAGAAGTAACATAAACCCCGCTTCTAGCGAAGGGGGGTTATATCGTTTATACTGATAAAACCAATTTAGTTCTTAGGAGATGTTTGACGAACCATGAACAAGAAAGAAGTCGCGCACATACGCAAGCAGTTTAAGATGGATCATGATTTACTGAATATTTACGATATTCTTAACGTGTACATTATGAAGGAAACAAACGAAGTATATCACTGGGAGCGGAATCCTTTTGAATTAGTGGAGCGAGAGAAACAGGAGCTGCACATGGGTAATTTTAAAAAACTGCTCACTGGTGAATTAGATCAGAAGTTGTTCGAACTTAAGTTTCAAGAAGAAGCAGAGGAACCAGCGCAGGTGCTATTGCACCAAGCTTTAGTAACAGGTGATCCCGAAGAATGGCAGGACCTTATGCTCCTGCTCGTAGATAAAATGTTGGTGGATGCCAAATATGAGCGGGATACCGTAATTACTTTCGTGCGTGGACAGTACTACTTACCGACCAAAGCCAGAAATGAAGAAGCCGAGGAGAGCGGGAAAGACGAGGTATTCGCACATCCGTTCATACTATGCAGTGTAAATTCTACAGAGAAGCAAAAGAAAACTCTATTATTCGATTATGTAGAGAGAGAATATAAGTACAATGTGAATGTAGATCCGATTATCAAGCTTAGTTCGCCGGAGCAAGGGTTCTTTTATCCAAGTGTGACAGACAATTACTCCGATGTGAACCGCATTTTGTACTGTACGGGAAAATCGAACTTTCCAGATCCGCATTTCATCGAACAGGTCTTAACTGCCGAAAGGTCCGTAACGGCACTGGAAGAGAGAGCGATCTTCGAGGACATCGTGAAGGAAGTGGCGGGTGAGGAACTTGATGCTTCCACCATCGCACAGGTGTACGAAGAGATTCAGTATGTGATTGAAACGAACGAGGAGGAAGAAGAACCTCCGAAGCTGGATTATAAAGATTTAGAACGTGTCCTAACGGTAAGCGGAGTAGAGGACGTAACACCGGAGAAAGTAGAACGGGCTTTTGAAACAATTATTGATGATAGGAACTATGAACTGAAAGCGAGCAGCGTTATGCCGAAATATACTACAAAATCGATTAAGATCGATACCAAGGTAGCCACAATTTCGGTCAGCCCGCAGGATTTAAAGTATGTGAAACAGGTGAATTTCCAAGGGAAACGATGCATCATGATTGAGGTCGACGAAGATGTTGTGATCGAAGGATTTACGCTTAGTACAGAGACGTTGTAGAAATCAGGTTCACAGTATTTGATTTAAGATTAACGGCATGAATAATTCCAAAGCTATGCTTTAAATAAATCTATAATTAATAAAACGGAGCTCCCTAACGAGGTTGCTCCGTTTTTTCGTCTATATCGGAGGGAAATATTAGGAAAGAAGGCTATGGTAGAATAAAATCATCAAATCGCAATTATTGGAGGTAATCTCTCTTGATCATTCAATTAGGTAATTTCGAAGTGAATTCTGGGCAACTGGTTGTCGCTGATCCTTGTTATGAACTAGATACCAATACCGTTATCATGGGTGTATTAGAGCTTGCTGCGAATGGTACTTGGAACACGGAAGTAGAGAAGGTGGAAATTCCAGATTGGGGTGAAGCTAACGCTAAATTGACGGCTTATCATCAATCGGTTGCTGAACAGGGAACATTCTTGGAGTGGATCAAGTGTCCCTTTGTGGTTGGGGTGGATAGCGGACAGGCTGGGATTTTTGATAGTAACCATTACCGAATTCCTGATGCTGCTAATTACAGCGGTGATAATGATACGGACAGCGAATGGTATCTTGCCTGCTGTGATATCACTGACAATGGGGAAGAAGCGGGTGTTCTGACGGGTGGCGTTGTATCTCGTACCGGTATGGGTGATGGTGCTTACGGTGTGTATAAAGCAGTTAATGGACAGAGTCAGGTTGTTGGTGTGAAGATTGTGTTTATTAAGAATTAACTCTCTACTAATAAGACTAAATAAAAAACAAGCGCAAACGGCCATGGAAGGATATCCTTGTATGGCCGTTTTATTAGGATACACGACAATAAGTGCAACCCATGACTGCCAATCTGTAGAAGGAAAAGATATCTATTTTAATGAAGGGCTAGAGAGGTGGAAATATGTACCAATATCATGGTTGGGCAGTCATATTAGAAAGTACTGGTGACGAGGTAAGCAATGAAAAAGAAATAAAGATTGTTGAAGCGATTAAAAAGTACATTGAAGATTTGCAGCTGAATGTAGATGTATTAGATATGAAGGCGGTAAATGGACAATATCATCTTTGGATGACGGGATTATGGAATCGTGAGCCTTCATTAAAATTTAGCCCTGTAGAAATAATGAAAAATATAGGGATTATTGCACCTGGCTCATATGGAATGCTCTATGTATTTAATGATGAACATCCAAAACATTTTAATGAGTTTAGAGTATATGCTCTTGCAAGGGGGAACGTGGAAGAGAAAGGTGACCCATTTTTGTCACCACTAATACCCGTTGTAACTGATGACATTGAAGCAGCTGACACGGAGTAACATGAGAAACTGCAAGATGCCCTCCACCTCATTATCATCAGACACTAATAATATTTAGAATGGAATACAACTTACGAATCTCTTTTGAGTACGAGGTGTCACCCTTGGCTTGGCGCTCTGTCAACTGAATAAAAACAAGCGCAAACGGCCATGGAAGGGTATCCTTATATGGCCGTTTTATGCAACAGAGGGAAAAGTTATAAAATTTGTTTCTGAACAGAAAGAGGTTACAGGTTTTAGACAAATATATATTGAAGAGCCTCTAGTTAATCTAGCACCTGAACAATTACAAAAATTAGATAAGATTAAGAGTATGGACGCAATCGTAGTAAATTCACTTGAAGAATTGAAAGGAGTTTTAAAGTAAATGGGAACCTCGTCATTTTTTTTAGTTGAGAGAGACAGATATTCATCAGACAATTTACTGTCTTCAGTTATGTTAGCCTCGTTTCATTCTAACGCCATGCTTTACTACAGGAATGAAAAGTACTTTACCGAAGACAATCAATTCAAGTATACGACCATTAGTATTATGTATAATCCAGATGATGATGAAAATAAGTTTTTAATATATATTGATGGAGTTATGAACGATGGACTTGAGTTTTATAATAACGGACAATTTTTAGGTTTGGACCCATCACTGAGCTTATATCAGGTTGGATGTATTGAGGATGTGTATGATAACGAGGAGTTGCTTTTTAATTTTGTTTTTGAATACTTGAAGTTAAATCCCAATCAATATTATTGGTTAGGAGGTTACAATTGGGTTTACAGTTGGGAGGATATGCAAAGATTAAAATCGTTACCGTATGACCCAGATTGGTGCTATAAGAATCCTAAAAACTAACTTGTTTGGTTGTACAGTCCTTGCAACAGGATCGTACAATACTGCCAACAAACCAAACACTAAACAATTCAAACTCTTGATAAACTTTCAAAGCTCAAATTCTGAATTGTAGACACGGGAAGGTTTCAAAGACGGATAGATCTGGAACAGATAGCATATTTATAGACAAACAAGGACTCTGCTTAATGCAGGGTCTTTTTTTTATAGACCAATTTCAGCTTCCGAAAAAGTTTACAAAAGTTCACTAATTTATAAAATCGGTGGAAAATTTAATGTTATAATGGAAGTTGGTCTGCTGAACATGATACATAGGAGGGAGATGAAGTTGTATGGACCATATGATTTTCGAAGTTGGAACCGCTTTATTACTTATTGCGATCTTTTCACTGATTGCAGGTAAATTCAAGTTTTCAATCATACCCTTTTTAATTGTTTTGGGGATGATCGTTGGGCCGCACGCCCCGACACTGGGGTTGATTGATTTGACCTTCATTGAAAGCAATGAAGTGATCGCATTTTTAGGACGGATCGGGGTTCTGTTTTTATTATTTTATATAGGACTCGAGTTCTCCGTATCTAAATTAATTAAATCAGGCCGCAATATTGTGTTTGGTGGAACGGTATATGTTCTGATCAATTTTATTATTGGTTTAGCTTATGGTTTCATGGTCGATTTTCCGTTATATGAAACGTTAATTATTGCAGGGATGTTATCTGTATCCTCTACGGCCATTGTGGCAAAAGTACTCGTCGATTTCAGACGGACAGGTAACTCTGAGACAGAGCTCATCCTGGGTATGATTTTGTTTGATGATTTGTTCCTCGCTGTTTTCCTATCCGTGATGTCTGGTTTACTACTAGGGGGAGCAACGTCTATTGGTGGTATTCTCCTATCTGTAGCACTCTCAATGGGGTATATGTTACTATTCTTCGTCATCGCAAGAAAAGGAACGCCTTTGCTAAATAAGCTGCTTAATATCACATCTAATGAAATATTCATCATCGTTGTATTCTCACTTTTGTTCTTTATCTCCGGTTTTTCCGAGACTCTGCACGTAGCAGAAGCGATCGGGGCTTTATTATTTGGGCTAGCTCTATCGGAAACTTCCCATAGTAAGAGGATTGAACAGCTCGTGGTTCCGTTCCGAGATTTCTTCGGTGCTATATTCTTCTTTAGCTTTGGTCTAAGTATTGATCCATTAACACTGGGTGATGCTGCATGGATCGCCATTGGGGCTGTTGTGTTAACAATGATAGGGAATATTCTAGCAGGAATGATCGCTGGACGAAAAGCGGGACTATCTCATAAAGCTTCGACCAATATTGGTCTTACGGTGATGGCTCGGGGAGAGTTCACGATCATTGTAGCTAATTTAGGTATATCTGCAGGATTGTTACCGATTTTAAAACCATTTTCGGCGCTATATGTGTTAATATTGGCCATTCTTGGGCCCTTACTAGCAAAAGAATCGAAACATATCTATAATGGCTTAAATAAACTGTTTAGATGGAACCAAGTAAAGGAAAAACCGAAAGAGGAGAAATTGAACGAAACCATCTGAACTCGTTCAAATAATGGAGGTATACGAATATGGGAACTATAAGAGAATCTGATCTTCCTGGAATCGGAAAAAAGTATCAATTGGAAGCGAATTCAGGCAGTAAGATCGTGATTGTCATCCATAATGATGGAAGAAGAGAACTTTATCATTTTTTAGATGAGGATCCAGATGAATGCATCTCTCAAGTAAGCTTGGATGATGAAGAGTCCAGACAGATTGCTTCTATTATTGGAGGCATGCAATACAAACCTAAGGCACTTGATACGGTTCAAGTAACGCTTGATGAACTCGTCATTGAATGGTGCAAAATAGAACCACACTTTAAAAGCATTAATAAAACGATTGAGGAATTACATGTTAGAGCCCGCACTGGTGCAACGATCCTTGCTATTGTGGAGAAGGGGAAACAGAAGATTAATCCTGGGCCGCAAGATAAACTGATGTTAGGGATGACTCTTGTTGTAGCGGGAGAGAGAAAACAAATTAAGCAGTTGAATGATCTGTTGTTAGAAGGGTAACAAAAGCTCGGTCACGCTGATACGAAAAGTCGGTATACACCAGCTAATATCGTCATAAATGAACGACAAAAGACGCTTAGGAATCAATCCCTAGAAGCGTCTTTATTTTGTTTATTCTACTTCTTACCGTTTGACTATACCCACCCCGTAAACTCAAGTATTGACGCATTCGCAGATTGTGCTTGGGACTGAGCCCCTTTACGCCACTGCTTCGGCGACTCACCTATAAGCTTAGAGAAGCACCGATTGAAGCTGGATATGGATTGAAATCCGACTTGCTCAGATATAGAAAGAATAGAATCATCCGTACGTTTTAACTGCTTGCAGGCTTCTTCAATCCGGGTGCTGTTTAGAAAATCGAGAGGAGACGTTCCCATCATTTCATGGAACTTTCTTCGGAAATGAGTGGGGCTTAAGTGGCATAAATCGGCTAGAAAATCGATGGTGATCGGTTTCATATAGTTTTTCGTGATATATTCCAGAACCGGAGAAATGACAAAATCACCTTTTACATTTTGCTCGGTTTCTTGATTTGCCAAGGGGAGACTCATGGAGTGAATTCTAAGAAGTTCGATATATAAGGATAACAACAAGCCATAGGCACTTTCCTGATAGTAAGTATTCTGCTGTTTCAGTTCTTCTACGACCGACGTCGCAAGGGTATAAACCTTCGGATGGATCTCTTTGTTTAATACACAGTTCATTCCCTTTAGCATCTGCAGATTGGGTTCGAAGTGGTGGTATGCACCTTTAAATGAATACCTGAAGAGGTCTTCCGGCGAAAAAAAGAGATAGGACCAGCGGCTGGCTGTATTTGGTGAACTATACGTTGTATGAGGAAGATACCTGGGAATAAAGGTTACATCGCCGGCTTGAAAAGGGACAGACTCTCCTTTGATCTCCATAAAGCCGCTATCTGAATGACAAATCCCAATCTCCAAATGGTTATGAAAATGGAGATGGTCGCTTTTGATGTCGGAAATCTTCCAACGTTCACCGCTTAACAGCAAGATCGGGAAGTTGAGAGGCAAGCTGTAGTGACGGTATTCAATGACCGGTTTCTTTTTTCTGGGCATACTCCATACTCCCATTCCGTTGATTTGTGCCTAGTATAGGCCAACAATATTCCAATTTCAACCTTATATATGCTATAAATGGTTGGAATTGCGTAGTTTTTCTTTGAATATGCTTAGATATAGCCCAACAAAGCGGTTTACAATAGTTTTATTAAAGCGCTTCCATTAGTATCGGATCGCTCTCAATCACCACTTAGGATGTGTACGAACGAGAGGAGAATACAGATGCTTCAATTAAACTATGACAGAGAAGAGATCGTAAGTATCATCGACAAAGTTGTCAAAAAAACAATGGCGATGGACTTAACTTGGGACTGGCCTTGCGGTGTGGCTTATTATGGTGTATCCAGAGCCTATCAAACAACAGGGAATAAAGAGTATCTGAATATGTTGATCCAGTGGGCAGATGAATATATTGAGCTTGGCCTGCCGCATTGGACGGTAAACACATGTGCTATGGGGCATATGCTGATCACATTGTATGAAGAAACAGGGGATCAGAAATATTGGGATATTGTGATGAGCAAGGTAGATTATCTCCAGAATCATGCGCTTAGATTTGGAGACAATGTTCTGCAGCATACGGTATCGGCTAATAATGATTTTCCGGAACAGGCTTGGGCGGATACTTTGTTTATGGCGGCATTTTTCCTGCTCCGTGTAGGAACCAAATTGAAAGATGAGGCAATGATCCAGGATGCCCTCAATCAATATTACTGGCATATCAAATACCTGCAAGATCCTAGCAGCGGTTTCTGGTACCATGGCTACAATCATGTCAATCAGGATCACATGTCCGGATTTTTCTGGGGGAGAGCAAATGCTTGGGGAGCCTACACCATGTCACAAGTGAAAATGCTTTTGAAAGACTGGTATTTATACCCGCAATGCATGGACGTAGAATGTTCACTTCGGGATCAATTGGCGGCACTCAAGCTTGTTCAAACAGAGAACGGCCTGTGGCGGACGGTACTGGATGACAAGGATTCCTATGAAGAAGTATCTGCATCTTGCGGTATTGCGGCTGCGATGATCAATAACGGCAATCCGCTGCATACCAAATATGTACAAAAGGCCCTGGATGGCATCGTGAACCATATTACCGAAGATGGACGAGTACTCGGTGTATCAGGCGGTACAGCGGTGATGAAAGACCGGGAAGGATATCGTAATATTCCAAAAGACTGGATTCAGGGCTGGGGTCAAGGCCTCGCACTCTCTTTTCTATCCGATATGCTTAAATAGGAGGAATCAACCTTGTCTAAAAAAACAACGGGATCCTTTACTCTGCCAGGTGAATCTGGTTATGAGGCACTGACGCTGCAGTTAGCAGAGCGGTGGGGTGCGGATGTAATCCGTGATAGTGACGGTACGAAATTATCCGATGAGATTATTAACGCGGGATACGGTATCTATTCGACGATTTGTATCATCAGAGATCATAACGAATGGGCAAGTGAGAATCTCGATAAGCTGCAGCAGTGTTTTTTAATTACAAATCCGAAGGTCGCTGTACAAGATTATATCTCGATCTATCTGATGGAAGATTTCTTTGACGAACAGTTCCGAGTAAATGACTCTAAAGAGGCGCTGAAGTATTGGCAAGTGTATGACCGGACAACGGGGGAAGAAGTTCCTAGAGAACAATGGAATTATGAAAGAGAATCAGGAAATGTAGTCATCAGCGGAATTACCCCTTGGCATAAATACACAGTAAGCTTTATGGTCTACCGGATCTGGGAAGAAATCTCCATGTACAATCACACAACGAATCATTGGGACAAAGAGCATTTGATGCAGATCGATCCTATGTATGCGGATACGCAAAAGTATCTGCTGGAGTGGATGGAAAATTGGTGCGAGCAGCATAAGGAGACAACCGTTGTTCGGTTTACCTCTTTATTTTATAATTTCGCCTGGATCTGGGGCAGTAATGAGCGCAATCGCCATCTGTTCACGGACTGGGGATCCTATGATTTTACAGTAAGTTCAAGAGCACTGGATCTATTTGAAAAGAAATATGGATATTCGCTCACGGCCGAAGATTTTGTGAATGGCGGGAAATATCGCGTCAGTCATATCCCAGCGGAGCAGCGGAAGCTGGACTATATGGCATTTATCAATGATTTTGTCATCAAATTCGGGAAGCAATTAATTGATATTGTGCATAAGCATGATAAGCTTGCGTATGTTTTTTATGATGACAGCTGGGTTGGTATGGAGCCGTACAATGATCGCTTTCAGGAATTCGGATTTGACGGAATGATTAAATGTGTATTCTCTGGTTATGAAGCAAGGCTTTGTTCCGGTGTGAAAGTAGATACGCATGAGATCCGGCTGCATCCTTACCTTTTCCCGGTTGGTTTAGGCGGGCTTCCTACCTTTATGGAGGGCGGTGACCCTACGCTTGATGCCAAAAAGTATTGGATTAATATCCGGCGTGCTTTGCTACGTGAGCCGATTGACCGGATTGGACTGGGCGGATATTTGCATCTGGTAGAGCCATATCCCGATTTTTGCGATTACATCGAAAAGATTGCGAATGAATTCAGAGAGATTAAAGAGCTGCACGATAAAGGAAAACCGTATCATATCAAGACGAAGGTAGCCGTTCTGCATAGCTGGGGCAAGCTGAGGGCCTGGACATTGTCTGGACATTTCCACGAAACGTATATGCATGATTTGATTCATATCAATGAAGCTCTATCGGGACTGCCGATTGAAGTACAGTTCATTGATTTTGAAGATATCCGTCAGGGTGTATTGCAGGACTGTGATGTAGTAATCAATGCCGGGTCTGCCGGTTCAGCTTGGAGCGGTGGAGAGCATTGGAATGACCACAAGTGTGTGGACTTACTGACGAAATGGGTGTATGAGGGCGGTACTTTTATTGGAGTTAATCAGCCATCGGCAGTAGAAGGGCACGATACCTTTTTCAGAATGTCACACGTTCTTGGTCTAGATGAGGATACCGGCGCAAGGGTGGCTCATGGAAAATGGGCTTTTGAGGCTTCGGACGAGCATGGTTTAGTACCTGAAGGAGCGAGTATAGCGCCAAAGAATAACATTTACCTTACGGATGGGTCAGCTGCAGTCGTGGATGAAGCGAGTGGAATGGTAACTCTGTCTACTCATGCCTTTGGAAAAGGGAAAGGGATTTACCTTCCTTCCTTTGAATTCAGCTTGGAAAACACAAGATTATTGCTGAATATCATTCGTTATGCCGGCGATGAGTTACATGAAACCAAATATATTGCGGATAACTTATATACAGAATGTGCTTATTATCCAGAAAGCAAGATATTAGTTGTGATTAATAACAGTGATGAGGTTCAAAGAACAACGGTTGATACTGAGTATGGAAAACAAACCATGGAGCTTGAGCCGTATGACACGATTATAAAAACGATTGGCGAATTGGTGATTAATTAAACCGATGAAAGGCGATCGGATAGGAACACCCGTTGATTAATCCAAAGTCTACCTATAAGGGATGTACTTCAATGTGAAGTGCATCCTTTATTATTAGACTGTTTATATTCTAGCAATTTAATCATCGTGGGTTCTTGCTATTAAACGATAAGGGCATGATGGTACGAATTAGGTACTGTTATGTCCTTTTGTCATTTTGATGAAATACTACGAATGATGCTCTCTCATATACTGGAAGACTACTTCATTTGGAATAAAGAGTGATATTTTTTCATGAGGGGGAATATCTATAACTATTAATAAATTTAATAGTGAGGTGCTATATGAATTCTGTCTATATTACAAGTTTAGGTAAGTTCCTTCCAGGCTCTCCCGTTAGTAATGATGAAATTGAAGATTATCTCGGAAAAATAGGAGGAAAGACGTCCAAGACCAAACGAATTATTCTGGAGAAAAATCAAATCCGTTATCGCTACTATGCGATGAATAAGGAACAAAAGAGTTTATATTCCAACACAGAAATGGCTTCCTTGGCTATTCGTGATGCACTAAATCGGAATGAGAATGTAGAAGAACATCAGATTGGATTTCTTGCGGCAGGAACAACAAGAGCTGACCTACTCCTCCCTGGATTTGCAAGTATGGTACATGCAGAGACTGAATTACCTGTTATGGAAATTTCATCGCATACGGGGTTATGTGCCAGTGGAATGCACGCCTTGAAGAATGCTTATTTACATATAAAATCGGGTGAGAATACAGTAGCAATCTCATGTGCCAGTGAGTTTCTGAGCCGTGAGTTTAAACATACAAAGTTTGAAGCACAAAAGAATTATGCGAACGGTCGAGTACCATTCGATACGGATTTCTTACGATTTATGCTGTCAGATGGTGCAGGTGCAGCGGTACTGCAAAATACTCCTTCTCAGGAAGGTCAATCGCTGCGAATTGAATGGATAGACAACAAGTCCTATGCGAATCAATACGATGTTTGTATGTATTCAGGAATGGATAAAGAGAGCGGCATCTCTTCCTGGCTTGATTATCCTTCCATTCATGAAGCGGCAGATCAAGGAGCCCTTAATCTGAAGCAAGATGTGAGGCTTGTTAATGAAATTACAAAGGTGGGGACGAATCGAATCCTAGAGCTCGTCGAAGAAGGCAAGATTAATCCTGAGGCGATTGACTGGATGGTCTGCCATTATTCATCTCATTTTTTCAAAGAGGAAATATTTCGGTTGTTTGAGCTTGGTGGAGTGAACATCCCTGAAGAGAAATGGTTCACGAATTTATATACGAAAGGTAATACGGGATCAGCTTCCATATATATTATGCTTGAGGAATTGCTGAATTCGGGTCGTCTAACAGAGGGGGAGCAGGTGCTGTGCGTCGTTCCCGAAAGTGGGAGATTTCAAAGCTGTATTATGATGCTGACCGTTATGGGATCTTCATTGGAAATGAGTGATTACAGCAACTAAACGATGGCTTGAAGTAAAGGAATAGAATTTTTTCAAAAGAAAAGAAGGTATAAGAAAAGGATAGATGAACAGGAGGAAAACCTGTATTCATCTATCCTTTTTTGCACAGCGAATAACCTCGTTTATCACAATATTATTTATTGACCTAGTAGTGGGTTAGGTTATATTAAATGTTAAATAAGGGGATTACATAAAAATATTTGAAAAAGATAAGCCAAATCACCTTCCCGTTTATCTAATAGATGTAAAACAAAACGAAAGGGGGCACTGCGATGAAACATGAACGTTTAGTAAAGAAAGCACAAAAAGGAAACGATAAAGCCTTTTTAATGCTTTTTCAGCAGTATGAAGCAGATATTTATCGAATGGCCTATGTCTATGTGAAAAATAAAGATGATGCACTAGATCTTGTTCAAGAAGTGGCCTATCAATCATTTAAGAATATGAGTACTTTGAAAAAACCAGAGTATTTTAAGACTTGGCTCATAAAAATTACAATTAATTGTGCATTGAGCTTAATCAACAGAAACAAAAAGGTAATCCCGCTAATTGCAGACTTTGAAGTGCCTGCTGGGGCAGACGATGAAGATCTTGAACTTACGATATCTTTAAATAAGCTGATTGATACGTTAAAAGAGGATGAGAAGAGTGTCATTTTACTAAAGTATTACGATGATCGCACACTAAAGGAAATTTCAGAGATACTAGACATCCCGCTAGGAACCGCAAAGTCTGTCTTATACCGTGCGCTAGGTACGCTTCGTCAAAAATTAAAGGAGGAGGTAGGTATTTATGGATAATCATTTTAAGCAAAAATTATCAAACATCGAAATCCCTGTGGAGCTTCATGAAAGAAGTAAATTGGGCGTTCGTAAGGCAAAGTCTGAAATGGGCAGTATACGGAATCGTTCTTTTAAAAAAAGATGGGTGATAGCTAGTATTGCTGCTTGTTTAGTGATCCCAACAAGTGCATTTGCTTATCAAGCGTTACTAGTCGATGATATTTATGGTTCCTTTGATAATCTGAAAAAACATGGGATTCATATTACAATGGAAGGCTACTTATTGGCTAATGCAAAACTAAATCAAGCAAAAGGTAACCTAGGAAAAGAAGAGTTTAAACAATTTAAAGATTCATTACACTTAATTACAAATGCAAAACTTGAATATGGCGATAAAAATGGAAACATCGATTATTCTCAAGTACCTGCAGAGCAATTAGAGAAAATGAAAGTAATAATGAGCGAAATTCAACCCTACTTTGACAAACTAAACGGACAATTATCAAGTAAAGAGGTATTAACAGCGGAAGAATATGAACAGTACATGCAAACTTTAATCACTTATGAAACGATTCAGGCAAAACTAGGCCTCTCAAGTATTAAAGAGATCAATACAGTTCCTGCAGAGTTCAGAGAGGAATTCAGCAAAGCTCGAGACTACTTACATTATGTATACGAAAAACAAGCTGGAAATTGACGATCCTAGTCTTACTTTCGGATACTCAATGGCTGCTGCAGCAGCCTTTTTCCTTCGTATAGAGCATTAAATTCAGTATATTTAATAGCTAATAAACAAACAAAGCACATCACATATAAGTGTGATGTACTCTGTTATCTTCTCTATTATCTTCTCTATCTAGTTAAACCCAATGATTTCACTTTAAGAGTTACTCTCCATTGCTCTCATCGACTCAGCAACCTTCACCATCATGGAGCATTCCACACGCTTACGGAAGACGTCACAGCTAAAGTCATAGGTGCCGTTGATCGAACCTGTTGCATGCAGAGCATTGGCAGGACAGCCGCCGCTGCAATAAAGTTTCGCCCAGCAATCTTTGCATTCCGGTTTTGAGTAACAGTTGCTCTCTTTAAACTGACACTGCAGATCCGTCCGTGTGATGCCATCCCACAGATTGCCCATGCTGTAATCTTCATCTCCGACGAACTGATGACAAGGGAAAAGCTCGCCCCATGGCGTTACCGCAAGATACTCCGTTCCCGAACCGCACCCGGTAATTCTTTTCTGAATGCACGGTCCTTCGGAGAGGTCCAGCATGTAATGATAGAAGGTAATTCCTTCGCCTTGTTCATCACGCTTCATCATTTCTTTAGCAAGAATTTCATACTGGTTATAAATTTCGGGGAGATCTTTTTCGGTTAGTGCGTAAGGCTCCCGTGGATCACAGATAACCGGCTCCATCGAGATTTTATCAAAACCAAGGTCAGCGATATGAAAAATATCGTTTGTGAAATCAACATTGTTCCCCGTGTAGATTCCTCGCACATAGTATTCTTGGTCTCCGCGCTTTTGAACGAATTCCTGAAACTTCGGTACGATATGGTCATAACTGCCTTTTCCATTCACCATTGTACGCAGTCGGTCGTGAACTTCTTTTCTTCCATCCAGACTGAGTACAACGTTGTACATTTCCTGATTTAAAAATTCAGTAACTTCATCGTTCAGCAGCATGCCGTTTGTCGTAAAGGTAAAGCGGAACTTTTTCTTATATTCTTTCTCTTTGCTTCTGGCATAAGCAACAATCTGTTTAACGACTTTCCAGGCCATGAGCGGTTCACCGCCGAAAAAGTCAATGTCTAGGTTCCGGTGATGACCTGAATTCTCTAGAAGGAAATCGATCGCTTTTTGCCCAACCTCATAGCTCATGATCGCCCGGTTGCCGTTGTATTTCCCTTGACTCGCGAAACAATAATCGCATGATAGATTGCAGGTATGTGCGACATTGAGGCACAGCGCTTTCACATAAGTTTTCCGATTTCTTAAATCCATAGAAAGATTCTCATACGGATCGCTTGTAAAGAGTTGGCCTGTTTCTTTGAGTTCCTCAACAGCTGCGATCGTATCGCGAATGTCTTTCTCCGTAATGTCCGCGTCTTGCTTATATTCTTCAAGCATCAACTTTAGAATTTCTTCTGGAGGTGTCTGCTCATAAAGTTCAATAATTTTATATGCCAGATCATCAACAACATGCACCGAACCGCTGTAGGTGTCGAGCACGATATTGTATCCGTTCAGTTGATATTGATGAATCATTCTTCGTAATCAAGCTCCTTACTTGTTCATTGGGTTTTCACAACGCTGGTTAGCAACCCCGCAAGAAGTCTTGCAAGCGGATTGGCAAGAGGTTTGGCATGCGCCGCATCCGCCGTATTTTTCAGTATCCATTAGTCTGCGAGTACTTAGTGTTACGATTCTTTTCATCATGATAACTCCCTTGTCTTAGATTCATTCAAAAGTAACAAAATGATATGTACTTCAATGAGTTATGGTATCTATAACCAAGGGTGTATATCAATCAAATAAATCACACCTAGAAATAATTAGTATGGAAGATTCCTGAGAAGATGAGCCGGTCCGTTGGGATCGGCTTTTTGGCATGTGATGCCCCCCCGGAAGTGAGGGTTCTAACTCGCCCTTGCTCACCGGTAGGTAAGGAGTATTACCTGCTTAACTCTCTGAGAGAGGTTTAATTAGATAGAAGAAACGATGAGGAAATGGTCCTCTTTTTAAACATGATGATTACGAATCTAAGAACATAGGGAGGGGTGAACGTCATAGACACAGAACAAAAAAAACTAAATTACGATGACATTCAAGGAATCGTTTTACAAGAACGGCCAACCCCTTATGTAGGAACTTATGTACTGTTATCCATCGACCATCTGCAGGACGGGAAAGCGATGCTGCAGCGGCTTCTCGATGAAGTAACATCGGCCGGACAATGGAGTAAACCTCACGAAGGTGCTTGGGTCAACGTTGGTTTTACTTATCGAGGGCTAGAGAAGCTAGGAGTTCCTCAGGATTCGTTAAACAGCTTCGACAAAGAGTTCCGGGAAGGCATGGCTGCCCGGGCCGCAAAGCTAGGCGACGTGAACGAAAGCAGCACAGAACACTGGGAAGACCCACTCGGTACTGACAAAGTTGATGTGGCGCTTGCTCTGTTTGCATCCACTGAAGAAGCGTTGCATCAAGCGGAAGATGCAGCTCGCCGAATTCATAGCGATTTGCGAGGTATATCGGTTATTTACCGGCTTGAGGTTGGTATGAATCCTGACGGTCGTACGCACCTTGGCTTCATGGATGGAATTAGCAACCCGAGAATCGAAGGAAATCATATACCGAATGCGGTGGGACAGGAAGATGAGATCAAAGCCGGTGAGTTCCTATTCGGGTATTTAAACGAATCCGGTATCATAACCAAGGGTCCGGAACCAGTAGAACTGGGTCATAACGGTAGTTACCTCAGTTTCCGTAAGCTCCACATGAGAGTTGCGGCTTTTCGTCGTTATTTGCGGGAGCATGCCGATCATCGGGACGATGAAGAACTTTTGGCTGCAAAAATGGTGGGAAGATGGCCAAGTGGTGCTCCTTTAAGTCTGGCCCCGGAAACGGATGACCCAGCACTCGGGGAAGATATTCACCGCCGAAATGCATTTACGTACGCGGATGACCCGAAAGGTTTCAAATGTCCGGTAAGCTCGCATATCCGGCGTGCTTTTCCACGTGACAGCTTGCAAGATTCTGTAGTTAATGTGAACATTCATCGGTTGCTTCGGCGTTCGACGATGTATGGTCCTGTACTCCCCGAAGGGGAGATGGAGGATGACGGACAGGATCGAGGGATTATTTTTGCGGGAATATGCAGTTCATTGTCTCGGCAGTTCGAATTTATCAAGACGGATTGGTTAAATGGAGGCAATTTCGCCGGCATATCAACCGAAAAAGACCCGATTACCGGTAAAAATGAAGGGGAAGGGATATTTACGATTCCAGACAAGCCTATCCGCCACCGAGTAAAAGAACTTCCCAGTTTCTCAATTACTAAGGGCGGCGAGTACTTTTTTGTCCCCAGCATGACGGCACTACGGTGGATGGCAGAGCTGGATTAACATCATATCTAAGGAGGAATTAACATGAAAGAAGTACAAAATCAGACGAATCCGATTACTAGCGCTGGACGAGCAGGTTTGCGGGAAGGTGAAATATCCGAGCTTACGATCATTGCACCGCTTAAAGAAGGGGGTGCGGATCGGCTCCGTGAGAAATTGAAAAAAAGCGCTTCGAGACAAGCGGAGACAATGGCACGGATCGCGACTGTTCACGATATGCGTTTTGTGATTTTTGATAATGACACACGCTTGCTATTTGCGACAGCTTACGATGGCGATTGGGACAGTTATATCGATGATTTTGGAACCGAAATTCCGGATTTGTTAAATAATATGTTTAATGAACTGGTAGACTTTCCGGGAATTGAATCTGCGGAAGCGAAAGACTACATCGCCAAGTATCAGGTAACTGCATCCGGTTGGTATAGTGCCTATCCCGATGCTACGGTCAGAGATATTTGGCGCGGTCAGCGTATTGTGAAGTCCTGGAATGATCTATTAGACGCTTCGCAAAGCTAGAAGAAGGGGGATGGATATATCCCCTTTTTTGTTTTTGATAAATTACAAAGAGGTGAACGAAAATGGATAATAAAAATGTTGAATCATCTGGACTTGCAGTTGAAGCCGTGGACTCTATTGAGGAAGTCGCAGGTAAATATCCAAGTTACCGACGTGCACACGCTAAAGGAGTCGTTTATCATGCAGTATTTACACCTAACGGACAAGCGGCATCTTTAACGACTGCTCCCCATCTGCAAAATCAAGAGGCGCAAGCTCTTGTGCGCTTCTCCAACAGCTCAACGAATCCATCCATACCGGATGTTTTTTCACCCGCGAAAGGAATGGCTGTTCAGTTTGAATTGCCTGATGGGGGCGTGACAAGTTTGGTCACGATTACATTGCCTATCTTTTTTGCCAAAACACCTCAATCCTTTATTGATATCTTAGGCACGATTAAAGAAAATTCAGTTGAGGGAGCGACAACGGCAGACAAATTTAAAGCGGTCATGGAGAAATATGAGGAAAGCCGAGCCGGGCTTCAAGCTGTGAAAATGCTGCAGCCTCCGCTCAGTTTTGCTACCAACCGCTATCATTCCATTCACGCTTACTATTTCATCAATAGCAATGGCGAGCGGCAGGCTGTTAAATATGAGTGGGAACCGGAAGCGGGTCTGCATTATTTGGCGAATGAAGAAGTCAAAGCGCAATCGCCCAATTATTTGGAGGATGAACTAGCCGAGCGGCTATCAAAAGGGCCTGTAGCCTTTCAATTATCTGTAGTCCTAGCGCAAGAGGGAGATCCAACGGACGATCCAACGTCTGTTTGGCCGGAGGACCGAGAACGGATTGTGGTGGGTGAGTTATCAATCACCGGCATAGCAGACGAGAAAGCCCAGGATCGTGTTTTTGACCCAACAGACGTACCTGCGGGTATCGAATGCTCGAAAGATCCTATTTTAAACTTCCGCCACGATGCTTATGCGGTATCACATGACCGCCGGAGTCAGGGTCAATAATTGTTATAAACGAATCATTATATGAGGAACGTGCTAGAACAGAATATTTTTAACGATAGGGATGCCCTTCCATTGAAGTGCGTCTTTTATCGTTAGACTGTTTTTATTTTTGCGATTTACTCATCGTAGGTACTTTCACACTATTTGCAACTCAGAAGATTTTTAGAAAGAGTTGTAATGATCCTGCTATTCAAGATAAGCTTATACAGAGTACATATTCACCAAGAAAGGCGTGATCATATGAATATATATGACGGATTGTCAATCCAAGTGCGACACTTCTTCTTCAAATGATTCGTGAGCAGTTTTCCATCCTAAACATTTCCTTGGTCTGTTGTTAATAAGTTGGAGGGCATGTTCTAATTCTTCCTCAGTCA
>NZ_BOSJ01000020.1 GCF_018403285.1 Paenibacillus sp. J45TS6
TGTTACGAGAGTTCTTTCCAAAAGGAAAAGACTTCGCAGAGGTATGTGATGAAGAATTGGAACATGCCCTCCATCTCATTAACAACAGACCAAGAAAATGTTTAGGATGGAAAACAGCCCACGAATCATTTGAGTATGAAGTGTCGCACTTGGATTGACAATCCGTCGCTTATATTCCTTTCTAGAAACATAACTGAATGACTCTAATTTATATTATCATATTTCCTTCACATGATTGAACTATCCTGCGGGTTAGTTCAAAGAAAAAGCAGCCGATCGTATTGATTGGCTGCTTTTTGTGTTATTCAACTAATTTTTCTACTTTAGTTCAACCAAACCTAAAAATGTAATTGTAGTAAGCAAAAGGTGGAACAGAACAATTGCTTCACCAGCGTCGCCTTCTTAAGAATATGACAAGTAAGATAAACAATGTTAGAGAAATTAAAAAAACTAAAACAATTAAGAATCGGTTATTGGTTTCCTTATTGAAATAAGATAATTCTAATGGATTTTCTTGATGGCTTGTTATCTTAGATGGTTCATATCCTGCTCCCAATATTTTAAGTTCTTCTTGGGCGGATTTAAGATTCTTAGTTCCCTCACAAAGACCTGTTTGAAGTCGATCTGGTTTACCATAGGCAAAAACGATAAATTCTTCATTCACTTCAAATCCCTCATATCCACAACTTTCCGAACTCAAAGCTGTGTAAACAGTCGTTTGAGAATCCAATTCTCCTTTCCAAACCTGCTTCACTTCGAACTGAGCTTTTACAGGATCTGCCGAAGACCAAATCTTATCAGGTTTTGTCAAACTTAATAATTTGCCCGTAAAAATTGCAGTTTTTCGATTCATCTGATCTTCTATGCTTGGAGGTTCAGCACAAGAGCATGCATGAACATTTACAGGTGCGACCACAAACCACGTACTGAACACGAACAAAAAAATGAGTGAGTTCATAGCTACTCTTTTTCACATTTTTATCACCTCACTGAAAAAAGCGGCAAATTTCTGATTAGCTTTTAGACGTTTTTAATGAAAGAATGGTTGCGTTATCCTGCTCGTTAACTTAATGAAAAAGCAGCCGAAAACATTGATCGGCTGCTACTTGTGTTATTCAATTAATGTTTCTACGTTAGTTGATTAGAAATTCAGATTACAGCATTGAGTTTGCTACCCTCTCGATTTCCTGATCATTAAGGGGCCTTCCTGTAAAATCAGTAATTATATACTGTATTCCAGAGTTGACAAAAGTTAAACTTTTATAATCTCTAGTTAAAAAGGCAAAGTAATAATAAATTTAAAAATACGATCTGCATAATTTAGTGTTAAAGTTCCACCATGCAATTCAACAATGTTTCTAGCAATGGAAAGACCAAGACCTGTTCCCGTCTGGTTTCCTTCGTTACTTCGAGAATGGTCGACTTTATAAAATCGATCGAAGAGTTTTAATTCTTGTTCTTTAGTTAAATTTCTTCCTTTATTTTCGATCGTAATCATTATTTTCTCATTAACTGTATTCATTAGAATACGAATTGTTCCAGGCTTTACAGAGTATTTAAGAGCATTCATCAACAAATTATCTATTGCTCTCGCCATTTTATCACTGTCGATGACAACCATTGCAGATGAGTTTCCAAGCTCTTTTATAATCTTGATCCCCTTTTCTTGTGCGATCGGTTCAAATTCAAAAAGTAATTGATCGAGCAGTTGAAATAAATCGATTTCCTTTAAGTCTAAATGGGTTTCAAATGATGTAAGACGTGTATACTCAAACAAGTCGTCAAGCATATTTTTCAAATGAATTGCTTTGTTATATGTGTTTTGAACAAATCTGGAGTATTCATCCTTATCTCGAAATGAGTCTGTTCTTAATAGATCAATATATCCAATAATACTCGTAAGTGGTGTGCGTAGGTCATGCGATAACCCAGTGATCATGTCCATCTTAGAATTTTCAATTTCGCGTTCCTTTTCAATCTGATGCTGCAATCTTTCTGTCATTTGATTGATGTTGAATGCGACTCGGCCAATTTCATCCTGTCGATTCACAGGAACACGATAATTTAAATCACCCTCAGAAATAATCTGGAGTCCTCGCTCCAGTTCGATTAAGTCTTTAACAATCCGCCGAGTTAAAATCAAGAAAACAATGATAAAAACGAAAAAATACGTAAGAGAACTGAGGTAAGGAAAGAAACCGAGAAACCAATTCCAATTCATCTCCTCGCTTATTTTCACAAAAAATAAAATGGGTATGTTATTTATAAACATAGCAATGACTGCACTTAATAAGATTCTGATTAATATGTTGAACTGAATTTTTTTCTTTCTTTTTGACTCTTTCGAATGATCAGTCAATTTTATAGCCCACTCCCCATACTGTTTTAATATAACGGGGCTCTCTCGGAGAATCCTCTATTTTTTCCCTCAAGTTTCGTATATGAACCATAACTGTATTATCCGATCTTCCGTATGGCTCTTTCCATACCGTTTCATAAATCTTATCAGAGCTAAATACCTGCCCAGGATGGCTTGCCAGCAATTCAAGTATTGAAAACTCAAGAGGAGTCAAAGCAATGTTGTTCCCGCTTAGAGTTACAGAATGTCTATTCTTATCAATAACAAGATCTTTTATTATAATAAGAGAATTATGATCTGCTCTCCCTGATAAGACTTGACGACGAAGTTGCGCTTTTACTCGTGCAATCAATTCTAAAGGATTAAACGGTTTTATCATATAATCATCTGCTCCGGTGGTAAGACCGGTAATTTTATCAATATCTTCTTCTTTGACGGATAACATAATAATCGGAATATTTGATATTTCTCTAATTTTCATACAAGCTTGAAAACCATCCATTCGCGGCATCATAACATCCAAGATGACCAAATGGACGGGGGTTGTTCTAACTACATTTAATGCATCTATACCATCTGAAGCTTCAATGACGTGATATCCTTCATTTCGTAAATATATATGAATAACATCTCGTATCTCTGGATCGTCATCAACGACAAGTACGGTGTTCATCATTTGTGTAGCTCCTCTCTAATGAAAGTCCGAGATTCTATGGTGTTAGTGTTTATTTTTTCCGGCAAGTATATACAAAAGCAGGAGGAAAATTAAAGGGTACAAAGTCAATTTTCTCAATCGTAAAAGATTCCTCCAATTGTCTTTTCATTTGAAGAGAATACTGGAAGGCTATAAAAATCCCCCCTGGTTTCAGCGCCTCAGTTATTTGATTCAACAGCTTATTTCGCATTTCACTTGTAAAATTAAAAAATGGTAAGCCGCTAAGAATGCAGTCAAACTGATCGATGTTATTTTCATTCATTCTTTTAATTAATTGATAAGCATTTGAATAGCATTTAAAATCTGGGTATTGAGCGGTTAGATTATTTCTCATTCTCTTATCCATTTCAAATAGTACAACTTTTGTTTGACCCGTTAACTGCTCCTGTATGAAATGCGTAATAGCTCCTGTACCTGACCCGAGTTCTGCAATGGCCTGGACTTCGCTCCACTTCAAAGGTTCAACCATTTTGGCAGCAAGAAAACGAGAGCTAGGCATTACACTTCCTACTCGTAGCGGATTCCTAAGAAACCCTCTTAAAAACAAGAACCATTCATTTGTGTTCATCTTACTTTCCCCTTATCAATGTATTATGACTGATTAAAATTTACGTATTCCTAAAGGATTTGAACAAATACTATCCTGTATAGTAGCGCTAAAATCTAAGGAATTTGCAGGGGAAATTCTTAAGAAGCTCTAAAGATTATAAGATTATAAAATAAAAAGCCGCCTGTTTGGCGACTTCTGATCCTGCGAATGACCCATAATTGGTCATAATTATCACATTAGTAGTAATTTAATATTCCTCTTCTAACTCTAAATATCTACGCACGGAATAAAACATCAGCGTTAATCTCATCAAATTTTGGTGCAAAATCATCTAACTGATCACAAAATATTAAATATTAAATTTAACATTACCGAGCCATTTTACAAATTCGGGATCTGTATGTGAAAAGAACACACTGTCTTTTGTATCTAACTCAGTAATCTTGTCCATATCCTCTTGATTTATTTCGAAGTCAAAGATATTAAAATTTTCGATGATTCTTTCTTTATGAACAGATTTAGGAATCGCCACGACTCCCCTTTGTGTCAACCAACGTAAAATCACTTGAGCAACGGTTTTATTATATTTCTCAGCTATCGCTACCAAGGTTTCGTTCTGGAATATGTTATTTTTCCCTTCAGCAAAAGGTCCCCAAGACTCGATTTGGACATTATTCTCTTTCATGAAGTTAGCACTTTCGATTTGCTGGCAGAAAGGATGTGTTTCGATTTGGTTTACTGCTGGAGCTACTTCATTATGATTCATCAAGTCTACTAGACGATCCATATGGAAGTTACTTACTCCGATAGCTCTTATCTTTCCTTCGCGATACAATTCCTCCATCGCACGCCAAGAACCATATACATCACCAAAAGGCTGATGGATTAAATACAAATCTAAATAGTCTACCTGTAACCGTTCCAAAGATTTTGCAAATGCTTTCTTGGCACTCTCATAACCAGAATCTTGAATCCAAAGTTTTGTTGTAATAAATATTTCTTCTCTTGGAACACCACTCCGCTTGATTGCTCTGCCTACTGCTTCTTCATTCATATAAGCTGCTGCTGTATCAATTAAGCGATAACCTGCCACAAGGGCATCGTAAACAGCCTGTTCACATTGGTTTGGATCTTCAATTTGATAAACACCAAATCCTAGTATTGGCATCTCTACGCCATTGTTCAAAATTACTTTCTTCATAAATGTTCCTCCTACCATTTTTTATTTAATCAAAGCTGCCTATTTTCATATTGCCCCATCAATTAATGAGCTTTACAATTTCAGCAACTTGAACTATGTTTAGCCTACCACCTTCGTGTAACCCGAAGGCAAGAGTTTTGAGGTATGTAAATCAAAAAAATTTGAGGAGTGGTTAAAATCTATACAGTGAAGGAAGTCTCAAAGCTGCTGGAATTGACAGAACATACCGTTCGCTACTATACGGATAAGGGATTAGTTCCTAGTGTCAAGCGTGACAAAAACAATAACCGACTTTTTGATGAAGAATCCATCAACTGGCTAATTGGCGTAAAACATTTAAAACAATGCGGTATGTCAGTGGAAGACATTAAATCCTATGTAGATCTGTGTTTGGAAGGCCATTCTACCATGCAAGAGCGCTATGAAATCATTATCAAACAAAAAGCCATTGCTCTAGCTCAGTTGGAGGAAGCTAAACGAAGAGCTAAATATATGGAAGAAAAAGCGAATCACTACCTTGATATTATCAACGGTGTGGTCCCAGATGACATGAATCCTAGAGATTGGGAGTCAATTAATGCGAATACCCCGTTAAAAAAAAGAACAAGTTGATTTTCTTTTAGAAAATCAACTTGTTCTAAAATTTCACTTCAAAATCCAATGTTATAAAAGGTGTTGCTCCAATATAGCCCTTATCTGGAATGATATCCACTAATATTTTTAACAAATACATAGTTTCTCTTGTTGATTCTTCTGTCAAAAATCAGTTTTAACAAATATTGTACTGAGTTCTTCTTCAACTATCCTACTCATTAACATAACGAACAGAAAGCAGCTGCCAACGGGCAAACTGCTTCCTCTTATTTTGAACTATCGTTTCTACGTTAGTTTAGCACTACGCATGAGCCAATTTAGGTATACAAAAAGCAGGTAGCTTTCCTAAATCAGAAAGCGATTTTATAAACAAGACATCCTCATGCTTGCCGAAGGGTTCTGTATATACTTTATCAATAATTTGGTCTGGGGTGAAGTGGAACCGAATCTGCCTTGTTTGTTCCGTTGTAATCCGTGAAACCAACGCTTCAATGTCTACCTCTTTGTCGCTAACAATATCATACAAATGCATCAAATCGCCTTCATGTTCAAAAACTATGATGGCATCGTCAGGGTGCGAATAATAAAGGCATTCTTGAAAAACGTTTAAAGCGTAAAATTGAAATAACCCTTCGGTGTTAGTAACACCAAAATGTTTTGAAATTGGTCTACGAGAACTAAGCTTCTGTTTAATTAAATTCCAATGCTCTTTCGTGGAAACATCCAGTTTATCCAGTGATATTAGATTAGCTTGGGGTTCATCAGGTGTATTTAAGTGAAATTGGTGTTCAGGGAAGGTAGCAAATCCAAACTTGGGATAAAACTCGAGTACGGTTCTGTTCGCAAATAAGAAAAACAAGTCGCATGTGTCTTCGTATGTATCCAATACATGCTCCATTAGTTGTTTTGACAATCCCTTACCCCGATGCTCAGGATGAGTCATTACAGTTCCGATCTGAAGAGCCCGTGTGCATTCACCATTAATGACCAAGTTCATTTTGCTTACTGAAACATTCGCAATTACCTCATCATCGGCAACAAATGAATGGCAAATATAACGGTCGTCCCAGGCTCCTTTTTGGTACCATGCTTCGAACTCAATACCAAATACTAGCTTGGAAAGTCGATTGAAGCTTCCTCGGTACCCATCATGGTTTCTGTAGTCATTACTATGTATTATCATCGAAAAGTGTTGTCCTTTCTAAGTAGAATAAACTTCAATTTATGTCTGCCAACGCAAGTTCCTTATTGTTATTAATTAATATTCAAAGGATATACTCCGCAAGGATATCCCCATCTTCGTCTCTCTCACCATTTTCTATAAAACCAAGTGACGTATAAAGTTTCTTTGCTATCTTGTTTTCCTCTCCATAGACAATTACTATTTTCGAAGCATCCCCATGCGGGAAAGTCTTAATCAATTCAATTGCCCTTACTATTGCTTCTTTACCATATCCATTTTGTTGATATTCTTCCACCCTAAGACTGATACATTCATTGAAGTTATCAAATGTAATTTTTCTTAACTCTATCATTATTTTTCCTCCTAATATAGATATTAGGGAATTGTTATGTATAACGACGAAGTTTATATAATTCCATATGTAAGTATTCAAGAAATCATTAAGCTATCCTGCCCGCTAGTCTAACAAAGGCAGCAGATCACGAGGATCAGCTGCCTTCTAATTTTAATTAAGCTATCGTGTCCGGTTTTATAATCGCATCCATCATTCTCCTATCAGACTTTTTATAACTAAAACCATAGAAGAAGTATTTACTAGTTTATATCGTTCTCTTCACACCATTCTTTCAAGAATTTTAAATTACCACTAATGTGGTCACCGTAATTGTTTGCTCCCCAAACTTCTGAATTCCCTGTATGAAGTCCCATTAACCATATTTCCCTAATTGCTACGAAGGTCGAAATCGATGCTAGGTCGACATCCGATAACGGTTTGATTTTAAGATACGATTCCAAAAAAATGCTCCATGATTCGTTCTTAAAGCGTTCTTTCGTACGCCCTCGTACTCTTGACCAAAGAAAAACGGAAAGATCGTATGCCCTCCATCCATAACCCCCGCAGTCAAAATCAAAATGAGTTAAAGTATCATTATAAAAATGTACATTCCACCCATGAAGATCCCCGTGACATACTCCCCACTCTAAACCATGTGAAATATTTTCTACCCGTTTTTGTAAAAGCAATGCCAATGATTCCAGATACGCTATGTCTTCGGCTCTGTCTGAAAAAACGGACTTTATTGAATGAATGGGATTGGTCAGCAAATGATCTAAATCAATAGAAAATCGATTATGATTACACTCAAAAGTATCCATTGCCAAATGCATCTTAGCTACTTGTTCTCCATATAACAACGCGCTTTCCTTATTATCCAAGAAATCACCTTCCGCATATGTAAAGAGAACAGCGAAACGTTGTCCCTCAGGCGCCTCAATCTCAGTAATAAAATTACCGTCCTTCTTTGGTAACGAATAAGATACGGGAATTCCTTTTGATATCAAGTATCCTAATAGTTCAATTTCAAAATCAATATCGCTCTTATTTCGCCAATTCGTCTTGTAAATACGTAATATATATTTGCTTTCGTGGGTGGTTATTAAATACGTATCATTTAATCCATTACAAAGAAATCTACACTCTACTATATTTCCAAGGTTATAAAGTTCATTAATCATCGAATGTAAGTCAGAAGAAGAAATAACGGAATAGTTAACAGCCGGTTTGTACATATCATTCCTTCTTTCTTAATTATTTTACGTATTCAAAATGACCTTTAAACCTTCCTAATTACTAACATACTACTCGCGCCCTTCTGAAATTTATATGGCACCTTGATTTCTTTTGTAACATAACCTTGGCTTTGTATGACTTCCACTAGCTTTTCTAAATGTTCGTATCTATTGCTAGATAGGTCAATTAAGGGGAATATACGTACTTCCTCACTAGTAACACGCAATAACTCCTGTATGGATTGCAAATGGAATTCATAATCAAACCGATCGGCGTACATGAACAAGAAATGTGCGGAGAGAGTTAATTCAAATTCATTATCTTTGAATGGCAATACAGGTAAATTAGCAGGAATATAACGATTAGGGGATTCTTTCATATCACTTGAACAATCAGTTAATGCCTGTATTCTATGTTTTTTCAATCCTTCTACTGACTTAAAATAATCCCATACATAATTACGCTGTGCCTTTTCCATGTTTAACATCGCATGCTCGATATCATCGAATCCTTTTTGGGCAAGTTGTTCAAAAGGATGATAATAAGCAATATCTGTTGCCGTAACTTCTGCACCTGTTGTATTTGCCATTGCAGTAAAAGAACAAGCACCTGCAGGACAGTCAAGAATCTTTCGTCCACGTAATTCCTCTTTAGATAGGTTGAACATTAACATATACTCCTCAAATGTTCTTCCAATAAAAACAACACGACTTAAATCCAATTTAACCTCTGCTCTACTCATCTCACCTTTCTCAACTGTTTATTGTCTTTCCACTTTTTCCATTGCTATTGCGGTATTTTATCCACAGTCTCTAATGTCATATACAAAATGTGCATGATATGATTCTCCCGAATCGCCTGCTTAAGCTGCCCAGCATCAGATAAATCATGGTAAATGATCCGCCCATTTGTATTCATTATATAAGCTCCTAAGATTCGTTTTTCCCCTTCCATCAGCGGAACATCCTCATCTTCTGGCAATGCCTCTGCCCACGAAGTTGAGAGTCCCTGACCATCCTCCAATTTTGCTTTAGGTAGTTCATACATATTTGTACTTGTTCCATCTACATTAAGTTGAGCAAGTATCATTTCTCCATGATTCATTAATACCAGCCCAAGATCATACTTGTCATCTTCTCTTTCAATAAAATTACCCGTAGATAATTCTTGAGTCTCTTCTTGTAGCTCTCCACCAATATAGGTATCAATTCCAAAATGAACCCATTTCTCTGCTCCATTCGGGATGAATGCTCTATAAAAATGCGCCTCTCCAAGATGCAGATCCTTAAACGTTTTTTCATATGCAGGCTGTACTCTATTAGCGATTGTAGCCTGTGTGGACTGTTCTTCCCTCGCACATCCCGTAAAAACAATAGAAACTGCAACCGTTACTATGGCGATCCATGCAGAACGTTTACGCATTCCATCACTTCCTCTCTATAGTAGGAACGCAATTGCACAAAAAAGGTTATACGAATAACGTTTTTGTAAACAAAAAGCCTGATGTAATGCTCTATTACTCAAACAATTTCTTCCACTATCTATTGTGCTAACTTCACAGCCATGAATTTTTTTGCGCAAAGTTCAAGCCCATAACAAAAAGAACGATTTTGTGAAATATAAAATGAGGATAGGTCATAACGATGTTTGAGACCTTCATAAGTAACTAACAAACGATATCCCATCCGCTGCATTGCATACTCCACAAATTGATCCGTATTCGGACCTTCCATTAAAGTAACATACGCATATAAAGAATGGTCCTCTGGTTCATCCAAAATACTCACGCCCGCACATGAATACTCTGTTTTGAAATGAAGCTCTTTTAGAGCCATGAGAGCGGGATAGATGGAAGCATCGACTTCTATATCATCAAAAAACAGTAGTTTTTTTTGCCAAATCTGAGGTTTAGGACGTTCAATCCAAGCGGCAAGTTCCCTCTTACGTCTCTTCCACTGCTCCGCAGATTGATTACTCCATAATTGTTCTATATCCTGCTTCAATCTGCTTTTCTCTCCCTTTTGTTCGTTATATTCTCATCTCATTCTACTACAGCTATGATGAAGTGAATACCACACAAACATGATTTATGGCAAAAATTAGAGAAAATAAAAAAGAGGCTCTTCAGCCTCCCGCAATCTCCACATTTCACTTATTATAAATTTCAAAATCCATGTAAAGGTAAGTTAATCATTAGATCTGTGCTGAGCTCTTCCCTTAAGAGATCAGCACTCTAGGTGTATGATATCATCCTGCTAGTTAAACTTTTTTCGAGCTCTGAGAGATCTGCTCCCTCTATAACATCTAATTACTTTTCGTATAAATCTATTCGTAGTACTTAAGTTATTCTTCTTTTACTTTCTAAGTTAATGATTTGTAAATTATTATAAATTAGGTGACAAATTCTTACTGTGACCTTTTTCACATTCATATATCATGAAGTCCTCACGTTTTATTAGAATTCATCCTATTGACTATGATCTTCGTTAATATAAAATCTGTTTTTACCCAGCCTTTTTGCGATATATAGTCCAGCATCTGCACATTTATAAAGATCATCATAACTATTTATACTCTGATCTACATAGGCAACTCCGATACTCGTTGAAAACCCATAACGATCATAATAGCTGCTTAATTCCTGCCTGATCGTAACTAATAGAGCCTCAAGTTTATCTGATAAAATATCTGCAGCGATATTCGAATGAATAAAAACAACAAATTCATCTCCGCCCATTCTCGCGACAATGTCGTTTTTTCTAAAATATGCTTTCAAACAACCTGCAAATTTCTTTAATACGATATCTCCTTCCGGATGTCCTAGCTGATCATTCACCAGTTTAAAGTTATCCAGATCAAAAATAAGCATCGTTCCTTGTCCTGGTTCATTTTCTAATGATGTTTTCACTTTCTTTTCTAATCCTGCCCTGTTGCTAAGCAGAGTTAAAGGATCCATTTCAGCACCTTCTTGTGCAGCATGAAGTTCTTGCTCTATTTTCATTTTCATTTTCATATCCTCGGTTTTATCCATGATCATCCCGTAAAACTCATTTTCCTTATGAAAGGATATAATTCTGATATATCGATCATTTTCTAGCTTTAAAATGTCTTCTTCTGACTCAGATATCAATGAAGTAAGATATTTTTCAAACCCTTTAGGTGTCTTTGTTATCTCTTCCCACTCTTTATCATCCATCCCTAAGATAGAAGGTGTATTATCAGAAAAGAAATTCTGGTTTATGGAATATAGACACTCAAATACGGCCATATGACCGTCAATCGAAGAAATCATTCTCGACATTCTTTCTTTTTTCGTTTTGTAACTATCTTTCAAGTCATTTAGTACCGCTGTTATATGCCGAAACTCTGTATTGTATTTTGTTTCAAATGTAATATCCGTATTTCCAGCCATTAACTCTTTAATACTCGATTCAATGGATGAAATATCTTGTAAGACATATCGTCTAAGATAATACCTCACAATCATAATGACACTGATAAGGACAGCCAACATACCTGCCAAAAAGTAAGTAATTTGTATCCGCATCGTCCTGAATACCGGGGCTGCCTCCACATAAGCGCCAAGGGTCAAATTATCTGTATTTTTCGTTTTAAGAAACTTCTTCGTTCCGTTGATTTTAATGAGTTTTCCGTTGTTACTGTTTCTCAGGATCGATACATATTCTTCTGTAGATTCCACATCATCTATATTTATTTCTTGCTCATTATTTTGACTTATATCCATGATCTTGCCTGTATTCCCATCGATAACAAATACGGTTTGCTCATATAAAGTCGGTATATTCTTTATCTGGCTTTTCTTATATGACACTTCGATTTGTTGAATCGTCTCATCCAGTTCCTGAAATGTGGTCTTACTTTCTGTGAAAAATATAATTCCCGCAAACAATATGAATATGAACATAGATAAAACCACAAAAGTGAATCCTAATTTTTTAAGTATGATTTTCTCCATATTCACCTCGCATACACCAGAAATAAACCATGAATCGTTGTTCTCCCTAAGATTGCCAATGCTATTTGATATTATGCCGCTCAGGACATCTGCCCGATTACCAATGACCCTTGGTTGATTCAGCATAGGCCAGTGACGATAATGTAATATATCAATATTAATAATAGTGTATAAATAACAACTATTACACTGCCACATATTAGCAATCATGTTATCCGCGGGCACAGCGAGTATATTCAAGATTCACCTATATTTTTTCTTCATTCCACAAAATTTGATACAATCAAGTAGATTACATTGCTCTGAAGGAGAATAAGCATGTTTAAAATATTCATCGTGGAGGATGACAGAACGTTAGTCACCTTGCTTGAGAAACGATTACATAAATTTGGTTTTGATACTTTTGCCGTCTCCCGCTTTGATACCGTTATGGAAGATTTTGAAGCTTTTCAGCCCCATCTTGTCCTGCTGGATGTGAATCTCCCTCGTTATGATGGATACTACTGGTGCAGACAAATTCGGAATCGCTCCACTTGCCCGATTGTATTTATATCCGCGAGAGAAAGTAAAATGGACCAAGTTATGGCTCTTGAAAATGGGGCGGATGACTATCTAACCAAACCTTTTGACTATGATATTGTCATTGCCAAGGTAAACAGCCACCTTCGCCGGGCATTCGGCTCGTATTCATCCCGTGAACAAGATCGGTCAATAACAGTGGCTGGTCTTACGCTGAATATGGAACGACTCGCTTTATTTTATCAAGAGGAGCGGCTCGATCTTAGTCATACGGAGGCAAAGATTATGGACGAATTCATGAAAAAACCGGGCCAAGTGGTATCCAGGGACCGGTTGCTTGAAAAGATTTGGGATGAACATACCTTTGTTGATGATAATACGCTCAATGTCTACATTACCCGCGTTCGAAAGAAGCTGAGTTCTTTAGGGCTGACGGATGCCGTAGAGACGATTCGCGGCTTGGGCTATAGACTGCGTTCAGAACTGGAAGAGAAGATATGAAAAAAGGGATCTTGCTGTTTTTAAGAGAACAAGTGCCATTACTATTTATTTATATGCTCCAGCTTGCGCTCATTTCTTTCGTCTACTGGCTTGGCGGGATGCGTGATTCTTCCCTTTCCCTTTATGCGATCCTGCTTAGTACAAGTCTACTGATCACTTATTTGATCTATCGTTACTATACGCATCGGCATTTTTACGAACGACTTGCAAGACCTAAGGCAGTCCCTGATGAATTAACCTATAGGTCTGAACATGCACCGCTGGCTGAAAGCCTTCATAAGCTGTTACTTCACCAAGAACGAAAACAAAAAACGGAGCTGTTAAGCGTAAAGGAACAGCTGGACCAGCATATCTATTTCATCAATCAATGGGTTCATCAGATGAAGACCCCTCTATCTGTGATGCATCTATTAAATCAAGAACGAGATGATGAGTTGTCACATGGCATGGAGGATGAGTTAGATCGGATGCGAAAAGGTCTTGATATGGTGCTGTATGCGGCAAGGCTGGATTCTTTTGAACATGATCTGCATATTGAAACGATATCTCTACGGTCTATCGTAAGAACCATTACCTCCGATCAGAAGAGACTCTTCATACGAAATCATGTATTTCCTGTGATTCAAATACCGAGTGACTTCAAGATTGTATCTGATGAAAAATGGCTGACATTTATCATCACTCAGCTGCTTACGAATAGTGTGAAATACAGCCGCCGAACGAATGGAAAAGTATACTTTGATAGTTATGAGCGTGACCAGCACACCATTCTTGAGGTGAAAGACCAAGGGATTGGCATTCCAAAACACGATATAGAGCGAGTTTTTGATCCTTTTTTTACGGGGGAGAACGGACGAACCGTACCTGAATCGACGGGCATGGGTCTCTATCTTGTAAAAGAGGTCTGTGAGAAACTGGGTCACAAAATTGAGATTGAATCCGTACAAGGCGAAGGCACTTGTATCCGTCTAATTTTCTAGTCTTACAAATCTGTAAGTTAACTGTAAGAATGCAGGCTGGTAAGTTCATAGCAGAACTTATTATAATAAATACGGTCAGGAGAAGGGTGGCAAAAGTGAAGTGTCGCTTCTTGAAGTAAGAAATGTATCCAAAATATATGAAGGTTCCATCGAGAATAAAGTGCTCGACAACATTCGATTCCAGGTAAAAGACGGTGATTTCGTAGGCATTATGGGGCCATCGGGGAGTGGAAAAACAACATTACTGAATGCCATTGCTACGATCGACCCTCCTTCTTCCGGAGACATTAAGATTAGAGGTAACAATCCGTATCTGATGAATGCAAAAGAAATGGCGCTTTTCCGCAGGCGTGAACTCGGCTTTGTTTTTCAAGATTTCAACCTGCTGGACTCCCTTACCGTGGAAGAGAATGTCGTCTTGCCATTAACCCTTGATAACATTCCGCTCTCTACAATGAATTCTCGGCTAGAGGAGGTTATTCAGACCCTGGGAATTGAGCCCATCCGTCACCGCATGATTCATGAAATTTCAGGTGGACAAAGACAGCGTACCGCGATTGCGAGAGCGATGATTCATAACCCGTCCATTGTCCTGGCTGACGAGCCGACCGGGAACCTCGATTCCAAGTCGTCTAAAGATGTCATGATGATGCTGCAGCAAATGAATGAACAAGAGCATGCCACGATTCTAATGGTTACCCATGATGTAATGGCTGCCAGCTATTGTCAGCGAGTGATTTTCATCAAGGACGGAAAGTTATACAATGAAATATACCGAGGCGAAAACAGACAAGCTTTCTTCCAAAAAATCGTGGATATGTTAGCTTTACTAGGTGGAGATCGATATGACCTTACGACAGCTCGCCTTTAAGAATGTGGTTCGTAATAAACGAACCTATGCTGCTTATTTTTTAAGCAGTGCTTTCTCAGTAATGGTATTTTTTATTAATGCATTGCTGATTTACCATCCTGATATCAGGCGCGGATTAAGTTCAGAACTTGCCGTACAGGCTTTCGTTTTGGCAGAATGTATGGTGTTTCTGTTTTCCTTCTTGTTTGTACTGTATTCTGTACGCTCTTTTTTAACTTCTCGCAAAAAAGAGTTCGGAATCCTGTTAATGCATGGGATGACCCTTGCTCAGCTCGGAAAAGTCATATTCCTCGAAAATATGATCATCGGTTTGTCTGCAACCATGGCGGGTACAGCAGCTGGGGCACTGTTTGCCAAATTGTTTTTTCTCGCCAGTGCCAGGGCACTTGAGATTAGCTCTCTTCCGTTCTATTTATCATGGCAACCACTCATGCTGACCCTTTTTGCTTTTGTGTTCTTATTTCTGCTGATTTCTGCTTATACTTCGAGAATCGTACGTATAGCGAAACTCATTGATCTTTTTCAAGCAGCGGCTAAAAATAAAACAAAACCGGAAGGTTCACGGGGGCTTGCTTTACTAAGCTTGATTTTACTCGGTACAGGATATACACTAGCAGCCGGGTCGGATACGAACAGCATATATAACCGGGTAATTCCGGTAGTGATGATTACGATGGTTGGAACGTATCTGTTCTACTCTCATTTTAGTGTGATCATTCTTCAATGGATAAAAAGAAACCAAAAGCTTTCTCTCAGACGAACCCATTTAATCATGTTCTCTGGGCTTTCCTTGCGGATGAAAGAACACGCAAAACTATTCTTTATGGTGACGATGGTTTCAACGATCTCTTTTTGTTCGCTGGGTGTATTTGCTTCTATTAATGTGGTAACTGAGCTTTTTCTGGAGGATTATCCTGCTGCTGTCGGCTATGTATCCAAAGAAGGTAATTCATCAGAAGACGCCCATTTATCACGTATTACATCAGAGCTCAAAGACCGTAATATCCCCTACAAAAAGGATCGAATTCCGATAAAATACGCGGCGATTCATCCGGATGAGGACAACCAGGTATTCTCTTTCGAACTGCCCCTGATCTCTTTTTCAGATTATAAACAGGTAGTTCAGCTCGCCGGGTATGAATGGTCAGAGGAGTCTCCGGGCTATAATGAAGCTTACGTTCTCATCAGTTCACAGAATGACAAGAGCAAAATCAGACTGAAAGAGCGCAAAGAGTATACTCTGCTTGAGCCTGAAGTAACGATTCGAGAAACAGGCTACACCAAGCACGTGATTATCCCTGATAATCTGCTCGCAGACTTCGATGATAGCTTTGAAGCGCTCGTTATTCACGATGAGTTATTCGCGCAGATTGTCAACCCTGTTCGAGTCGATGTGTACACCGGTTTTTATGTAGAGCATTTTGAGCAGACCGCTTTTTTAGCAGATGTGCTTGTTGATCATGGACGAACACGTTATGACGCAGGAGAAACCTATGCGATGTCGGTCAGCGGTACGCTGTTTATTCTCAGAGAAAGTATGTATCGTATTCTTCTATTTATCGCGATGCTGCTTGCCGCTATTTTCTTCATTGCTGCAGGAAGTTTCTTATACTTCCGGCTCTATGCTGATCTGGATTATGATCGAAGACAGTATTTAACATTGATGAAAATGGGCCTCACTCCCAGAGAATTTCGAAACTGTGTAACCGGCCAGCTTGCATTTTTGTTTTTTGTGCCTACCGTGGTGGCAGTCATCCACAGCATTTTTGCATTTATTGCACTGCAAAGCTTGTTCTACTTATCCATAGCATCTAAAATGGGAGTTGTGCTTTTGTGTTTTGTACTTGCCCAGGTGCTGTATTTCTTTTTTATTCGTTTTCATTACTTACGAAATTTAAAAAAATCACTTTAACAAGATTTTAGGAGGTAGACCTTGGAGAACTGGATTACTAGTTTTATGGAGCAGTTTGGTTACATTGGTATTGCTCTCATTATTGCACTTGAGAACGTCTTTCCGCCGATTCCATCAGAGATCGTACTCCCCTTTGGCGGATTTATGACCACCTACACGTCCCTCACCGTATTTTGGGTTATCGTTGCTGCTACGATTGGTTCTGTCGTTGGTGCAGTTATTCTTTACGGTGTAGGTCTCTTACTTGATGTGGAGCGCTTGGAGAAGATCGTAGATCGTTGGGGACATATTCTGCGTATCAAGAAAGAAGATATCCGCAAAGCAGATGCCTGGTTTGATAAATACGGATATTGGACCGTGCTCTTTTGTCGTATGATCCCGCTGGTACGAAGTCTGATCTCTATTCCAGCTGGTATGTCCAATATGAAATTCGGATTATTCCTGGTGTATACCACAATCGGTACCTTAATCTGGAATACAATTCTGGTTCTGGTCGGAGCTACCCTCGGCAGCAACTGGCATGAAATCACTGATTTCATCGGTGTATACTCTAATTTCGCTTATGCGATTATCGCAATAGCAGGTATTGCCTTCCTGATCTGGTTTTTCAGACGCAACAAAAAAGCTAAATAATAGAAGCACCCTTTATAAAGGAGAAGTGACATCAACATGAATTTTATAGATTTACTAAAAACCATTATTCTTGGAATGGTGGAAGGATTAACCGAGTTTGCCCCGGTTTCATCTACGGGACATATGATCATTGTTGATGACATGTGGCTGAATTCAAAAGAATTTCTAACTCAATATGTGGCAAACACTTTTAAGGTAGTCATTCAATTAGGTTCCATTCTTGCTGTGGTCGTGGTATTCAAAGATCGTTTTATTAACTTGCTCGGACTCGATCGACTGTTCGGTAAGAAGAAACCTGCGATTCCAGAAGGACCTGGTCATAATCGACTGAAATTGTCCCAGGTTATTGTAGGGCTCATTCCTGCCGCTGTCCTCGGCGTGCTTTTTGAAGATTATATTGATGAGCATCTATTCTCCATTAACACGGTACTCATCGGACTAGTCATTGGTGCTTTCTTTATGATTGCTGCTGACTACTTTGCTCCCAAACAACCGAAGGTAGAAACCGTGGACCAAATGACCTATCGCCAAGCATTTTCGATCGGACTTATACAGTGTTTATCTTTGTGGCCTGGATTCTCACGCTCCGGCTCTACGATTTCTGGCGGTGTCCTTCTTGGCATGAGTCACCGGGCAGCGGCTGACTTTACTTTCATTATGGCCGTTCCCGTTATGTGTGGTGCAAGTTTCTTGTCTCTCCTAAAAAACTGGGAGTATTTCACAATGGATGCACTTCCTTATTTTATTGCAGGGTTCATTTCTGCATTTATCTTTGCCCTCATCTCGATCCGTTTCTTCCTGAAACTGATTAATCGAGTGAAATTGGTTCCATTTGCGATTTATCGCATTATTCTTGCAGCAGTTATCTATCTCGTATTTATTATGTAGTTAATCATCGTTTGTACCCTCTAAATAGAGGGTACAAAGAAGAGAGGAGCGACCGGATACCGGTCCTCCTCTCTTCTTTTCTTTTTAAGTTTGCCTTACGACTTACGGGAACTGAGCTGAATAATCATCAAGATGAGCACTAGCAGTTGGATGAGCAATTCTGCACTCATGCGATTCGCCTCCTGCACATAAGGATGCTCCTTCAGTACCAGATCCTCTCCCATTCGCTTGGCCTTATGTTGATGGCTTGCATTTACGTTTCCCGTTATATGTATATGACTGGGTCTTTCATCATATGATTTATATTTTGTGATCTAATTTTATAAGCTGTCCCTATTTCACTCTCATTACATAGTAGAAAGGCTGATCTAACTAACCATGAAGAACCGAAAAAACAAGTGTTTACTTACCCTTATCATGTCCCTGCTGCTCCTAGTCCTTCTCTCCGCCTGTGCCAAGGGAGAAGCGCATGTAACCGTCCATACAGATGGTACGGCAGACGTAAATTTCAACCTGCAGGTTCAGAATCGCAATGTAAAATTTATAGGACAAAAGGAGCTTGTTCAGTCCATTGAGAAAGCTTTTGAAGACAATGGTTTTGTGACTAAGAACGGGCAATTCGAAGGTACAAGTGAGATTTCTGCTTCTAAGGAAGTGAAGATCAGTGGAGAGGACAGCCAACAAGAACTTCCTGAAAGCATCTCTTACTCTACCGTCACAGAGCAAGGTTTCTTTTTCACAAAACACAAGATTACTGTCGATGCAGATCTCATGTCTGCGATTCCTGACAATACATGGACTGAACATTTAACAGCGATCCCTAACTTCGTGCGCAATTTATTATTAAAAGATGTTGAACTGGATTTCAAGTTAACTTTGCCGATCAAACCAGAATCAAGTAATGCAGATACAGTGACTGCGGACGGCAAAACAATGACCTGGCATGTAGAACCTTTATCCGCTAACCATCTAGAACTCTCAGTGAACACACCTAATATTCAGAATATCATCATCACTGCCGTTGCTAGTCTTCTCCTCCTTGGTGTTATGCTCTTTGTTGTCATTAGAAAAGTCCGGAAAAATAAATGAAATAAGAAATAAATAAAGAAGGCTGCCCTATTGTAGTTAACTCTACAGGGACAGCCTTTTTAGTATAAGAATAAATAGTGCATTTACTAATTCTCTAAGTTACTTTTGATCTTTACGGAAAGAATCCGTTGCCTGATCAATAATTTCAAGAAATGCGGAAGGAAGCATAAACTGTTGATCACGAATGACAATTTTACGAAGATCTTCCTGATTGCTTTGTTCTTCTGCATCTTTAATCTCTTTAATATCGTGGTGTAATCGCTCCATTTTCAGATCCAGGCTGTTCGCCGTGTCAGCAGCGCTTTTGAGTTCTTTGAGCAGAGACTCTGGAACATCTTTTTTGTACTTGTAAAAAATCTTATGTTCCAGACTGGCCCAAAAGTCCATCGCAATCGTCCGAATCTGAATCTCTACACATACATGCTCTACCCCATCCGATAGAAACACAGGTACTTCCACGATCAAATGCAAACTTTTATATCCATTTGGTTTGGGATGTTCAATGTAGTCTTTCACGCCAAGCACTTTAAGATCGCTTTGTTTTTGCAGCATCTCACTAACTTTGTATATATCTGAAATAAAAGAGCAGGTAATTCGGAGACCCGCAATGTCTTTAATATGTTCTTTCACATTCTTCACTGAAATGGGAAGTCCCTTACGGTGTAATTTTTTCAAAATACTTTCCGGAGATTTCAATCTAGACTTCGTATGTTCAATCGGACTGTAATCATGAAAAGATTCAAATTCCTCTTTCAGAATATCAATTTTGGTCTCGATCTCATCAAGTGCAAATTTATAAACCATAATAAATCGGGTGATTTCATTTTTAATTCTCTTCACTTGTTCCATTTGATTCTGATGATTGACTAACTCGTTCATAAGCTAACTCATCCTTCCTTACTCTCAGGGCAATTATACTTCATCATATGGCTTTTCATAAAACTTCTAACTCTATTCCATTGTACATGAAGTGAAGGTTAAAATTCAAAACTGGATAATGATGGTACAAAACTGACAATATTTTTGTATACCTAACATACCTTAAGTGTAACAGCATTTTTTTCGTTATTGTTATTGAAAGGTATTATGAAATGGATTCTATTTCATATCATAACCTTATATTTCTACTCCAAGGGGGTGTCTCTCATTCCTCTGGTTCTAAGGGCAACCTTTAACGCTACCGGCGGGATCACATTTACAGGGAATACACTAGGCTTAAGCCGATCTGCTGTCCAAGGTGTTCCAGGAGATTTAGACAGCATCGGTGCTTTTATAACAACAAACACAACTTCAAGATTTGGGACTTTCCCCCTGGGAACCACGAATAATTATGTAAACAATAGCTCTTCTGCCAATCTAGTGATGCCTTCGGGGAGTACGGTTCTCTATGCGGAACTCATCTGGGGCGGTTCTTATATTAATGGTTCGGTTAATTTGTCGAGCGCAATTAATAATCCGGTGACTTTTATTACACCAACGGGAACAAACAGCGTTATTCCCGATCCCACCACATACAATGCATTTGATCTCGGAAATGGTGCGCAGGCCTATGTTAGATCTGCCAATGTAACGCCGCTTGTACAGCAAGCGGGTGCCGGGACATATACTACGGGAAGTGTGGTAGGAACGATCATTATCACCGGAGACAGTACAGCTAACCATGCAGGCTGGACCCTAGCCGTCATATATAACAACTCCTCACTCCCATTCCGGAACATGTCGCTAAGAGCAGGCGGTATTCTAGTAAGTGCATCCAATGCTACAACGATAACTGGATTTGCAACTCCAACTTCAGGACCGCTTGGGGGTCGCGCTTTATTCAGTGCACAGGAAGGAGATGCCAACCGGACGGGAGACTCTGCCCAGTTTGGACCGACTTCTGCTACACTTGTTTCTCTATCAGGGCCAAATAACTTTGCTAATAATTTCTTCGCATCCCAAATTAACAATGATGCTGGACTTATTAATACAACAGGGACATTCGGAACATTAAATCAAACAAATGGTGCACCTGGAACGAATATCATAGGCGGCAGACAGGGCTGGGATATTACAAATGTTGATATTTCGGCAAGACTAATCAATAATCAGTCTTCTGCAGTACTGAACCTCACCACTTCCGGTGATGTGTACATTATTAACGCGAATGCCATTCAGATCAATATCAATTCCCCTTCTATTAATGTCGTCAAAAGTGCTTCTGCAACAGGGTTAATCTTAGGAGACACCTATACCTACACCGTTGTTGTATCCAATACCGGAACGGCTAATGCTGCGAGTGTCGTATTAACGGATGTCCTACCTTCTGGCGCTACCTTCGTACCTGGAAGTGTGGTTGTTGGAGGAACATCAAGACCAACCTACGATATACTTAGCGGTGTACCCATCGGAACGTTGAACTTGGGCAGTTCAGTAACCATTACATACAGAGCCACAGTCAGCTCTATTCCAATCAACCAGACCCTCTCTAGTTCCGCTAATACTGCATTTACTTTCCAGAGTGTTGCCGGAGGCGCGACGATATCAGGTGTCATCCCCTCCAATAACTTATCGATACCAGTTTATGATCCACTATTCACTATAGTTAAGTCAGCAGACACAACAAATGCCACGGTAGGAGATACGGTGACTTATACGGCAACCATAGCTAACACGGGAAATATAGGAGGCGCTGTAAATTATCGCGATGTCATTCCTGCGGGTACAACATTTGTCCCTGGCAGCTTTCGAGTGAATGGAACAGTGATTTCCGGAGCAAATCCTGCTACTGGTGTGAATATAGGTACTCTAGCTCTCGGCAGTACAACAAACGTTACTTTCCAAGTTCTTGTTAACTCACTCCCTGCACCGCCCACTCTAGTTAATCAAGGAAGTATTTCTTATACGTTTCAGCCACCTGATGGAAGAACAATCAGTGGGTCTGCCTTATCTAACACCTTATCGATCCCAGTAACCACGCCGAATGTGAGCGTTATAAAAACAGCAAATGTAACAGATACATCCGTAGGAGAAACGATCACATATACTTCAGTAATTTCGAATAATGGTCTGACCACTCTACAAAATATCGTTTTCACAGATGCCAGCCCCGCAGGCACTAACTTTATTGCGGGAAGTTTTACTGTGGATGGTGTGGTTCGACCAAGTGCAAATCCCGCGAATAGTATTTCCATAGGAAGCTTACAGAGCGGCCGATCAACAACGGTATCTTTTCAAGCACTTGTAACTTCAGTCCCTTCGACAAGTCAGATTTCGAATCAATCGAGTATCTCATATGGTTCAGGCAGTTTTACAGGAAACGTTGTATCTAATATTGTTTCTACGCCTATATACGTACCTAATATTTCCGCCCTAAAAAGCTTTAACGCTACAAGTACTGCCATTGGTAATCTACTTGAAGTTACACTACAGCTTACGAATACAGGAAACATAGGAGCTCAAGTTCAAATTACAGACAACATACCGCCTGGAACAAACTTTGTTACAGGAAGTGTGGCGCTAAATGGGGTGCCAATTCCTACAGCAAATCCTGCACTTGGATTCTCCGTTGGCACGCTTGGTGTGAATGTCACAAGCACGGTCACTTTCCAGCTTAAGGTCATTTCTCTGCCAACGCCGCAAACCATCACGAATACGGCAACGATCAATTACGCATATACATTACCTAGCGGCCGCACACAAAGTGGTGCTCTTACTTCTAATACCGTATCCATTCCTGTGTCAGCCCCCAATATTAGCTTGGTTAAAATAGCAAATACGACTGAAGCCGCGATAAATGATATCATCACTTACAGTATTACAGTAAGTAACACCGGATCTGGAACCGTCAGCTCCATTATTTTAGCTGATCTCACGCCCGAAGGCACCTCCTTTGTAACCGGTTCAGTTCGTATTAATGGAGTTGCTGCAAGTACCGCAGTACCCTCTAGCGGGATTGCGATTGGTCCACTTGGGGCTCAATCCTCTGCCTTGATAACTTATCAGCTAAAAGTCATTTCTTTACCTGCTTCTGGAGCGATTGCAAATCAAGCTACTGCTGCATTTACAAGCGGATCATTCACGGGCTCCTCCACATCAAATACAGTGACGATTCCTGTCTATAACGCTGCGATTTCCCTTGTGAAAAGTACGAATACAACGCTGGCTACAGCTGGAGACACACTGACTTATACGATTCAAATCAGCAATTCGGGTAATACAGTTAGCTCTCTAACATTGAGTGATGTATTACCTCCCGAAGTCAGCTTTGTGACCAATAGTGTGGTAATTGGAGGTGTGCCTGCTCCAGGCGCCAACCCAGTGAGTGGTTTTTTGATTTCGGATGTACCTGCAGGTGGAATGACCGTTGTTACTTTCCTCGTAACGATAAATTCACTGCCTGCCTCGCAGAAAATCCTGAATCAGGCAACTGCTTTGTACTATTATCAAACTCCTTCTGGCCGTGTACTGTCTGGAAGCACTACATCTAACAGTGTTGTAATTCAGGTATCTGCTCCAAATGTATCGGTGGTCACAACCACTTCTACCGCTTTAGCTGTAGTAGGTGATAGAGTTACCTACACTACCACGATTACTAATCGTGGTCCCTCTTCGATCACCAATGTCATACTCAGCGATGGATTACCGCAGAACGTTTCTTTTGTACCCGGGAGTGTGCTGATCGGTGGAGTCCTTGCTCCAAATCGATCGCCTCTAACCGGCATTCCAATCGGCAGTCTAGCCCCAGGGGCAAGTGCTGTCGTTACATTTGAGGTGAATGTAACCATGGCTGTACCTTCACAGATTAATAACCAATCAACGGTTAGTTTTACATCAGGTGTTTTTTCAGGCACATCAACATCAAATCAAACACAGATTCCAATCACTCAACCGCAAATTTCACTCACCAAAACAGCGGATACAAACAATGCAACCGTAGGCGATACTGTGGTATATACAATAACGGCTGCAAACTCTGGAAATCTACCCGCTGCACTTATCGTTTCAGATACCATCCCTGCAGGAACTACCTTTACTCCAAACAGTGTTCTTGTTAATGGAATTTCCATACCTGGCGTTTCCATCATTGATGGAGTCAGTACAGGAATAATTGCAGCCGGTGCAACTTCAGTCCTCTCTTTTTCCGTTACGATTACATCGCTTCCATCACCACAGTTCATTACGAATCAAGCTTCGTCTACCTTTACGTTTACCACTCCTGATAATCGGACATTAACAGGAACCGCTTTATCCAACACGGTTAGTTTCCCTGTATCCTCACCAAATGTACTCGTTACCAAAACAAGTTCACTTGCTGATGTTTCCGTAGGTGATATTATCACGTTTACCGTAACGGTTACTAATCTTGGTATTGAAGATGTGCAAAATGTGCTTTTGTCAGATCCAATAACAGGGACGTCATTCATTCCTGGTAGCGTCACAATTAATGGCGGTCCGAATCCAACTGCTAATCCAACGGGTGGGATTAGTTTAGGCGGAATTGCAGCCTCAGCTTCTGCTACAGTCACATATAATGTAAGGGTTGATTCCGTACCAACTCCACCTGAAATCAGTAGTTCCGCATCTGTGAGTTTTACATCTGGAGTGTTTGCAGGTACAACCTTCTCTAATGCACCAATCATTCCTGTATATAACCCCGTTCTTACAGCTGTCAAATCTGCAAGCAAAATCAATGCTACTGTTGGTGATACACTCACTTACAGTATTACGGTAAGTAACACAGGTAATTTTGGTGCAAGCATCAATCTAACAGATACGATCCCTGCTGGCACCTCTTTTGTTCCAAATAGTGTATTAATCAACGGACTTCCATCACCTGGATCCGACCCTTCTCTAGGCATTGTATCGAGTAGTATTACCCCAGGGACCTCCAGTACAATTACCTTTTCTGTCGTCATCGATACGCTTCCGAGTCCGCAGTTCTTGAGTAATCAATCCTTTGTCAGTTACTCTTATACATTGCCATCAGGTAGAACGCTCGGCGGAAATGTGTCTTCTAACGTGTCTATAGTTACTGTTTCTGCTCCTAATGTGACAGCAGTTAAAATATCTTCATTAACGGCACTTACTGTTGGGGACGTCAATACGTATACCGTAACCATTGGAAACAGTGGAATCGAGACCGTGAATAATGTGATCATTACCGATGCGCTTCCCGCAGCAACCTCCTTTGTCAGCGGAAGCGTATATGTAGACGGAACCCAGCGCCCCACCGCCAATCCTTCTACAGGAGTGACAATCGGAAGTATAACTCCAGGGTCTACGGTCAACGTTACTTTTCAATATCGTATCAACTCAATACCTACGACCTCTTTGTCGCAAATTGAAAATCGCGCAATCGTAACCTTTACTTCGGGTACATTTTCAGGCAGTACATTCTCAAATACCGTGAGCACGCCGGTATACAGCCCTATTTTGTCAGCTGTTAAAACAGCAAATACCATTAATGCAACGGTCGGAGATACCGTAGTTTATTCGATTACGTATACGAATACAGGTAATTATGGCGGCAGCGTCGTTCTAACCGATCTCATTCCTGAAGGTACAACACTTATTCCGAACAGTGTCATTGTGAATGGCGCTCCAGTTCCCGGAGCAAATCCTGCAACAGGTATGTCCGTCGGTGTTATATCATCTACAGCCACCGTTTTGTTCTCCGTCGTCATTAATACGTTACCGGTCAGTCAACAATTAAGTAATCAAGCGACTTCAACCTTCACTTATACGTTGCCTGATGGTAGAACACTGAATGGTTCTTTTGCCAGTAATTTATTGCAAATACCTGTTTCCTCCCCAAATATTACACTCGTGAAATCAGCCTCTGTAGCAACCGCAGTCGTTGGTGACACCTATACGTATCGTGTCATTGTTACGAATAACGGAATTGCGAATGTGAATAATGCTGTATTGTCCGATATTTTAGCAGCTGAAAGTACTTTTGTACCCGGAAGTGTTACCGTTGATGGAAATTCCCGAATAGACGCAAACCCAGCGGGCGGGATTAATCTAGGCACGATTGCACCAGGGAATGCAATGACCGTAACTTTTGACGTGAGAGTGAATACGCTGCCAAGTGCTCCTTACACCATTCAAAACCGTTCATCCGTCAGTTTTACCTCCGGTGCTTTTACAGGTGCTTCCTATTCCAACACAGTGAGCATCCCGATCTACCAGCCCATTTTTCAATTACTCAAAACAGCCGACTCGTCAAACGTGACCGTAGGCGATACCGTAACCTATTTCTTAAATTTGACGAACACAGGCAATTTACCGGGAATTGTAACTTTAACGGATGACTTACCTGATGGAGCCGTTTTGGTTCCAAATAGTGTACTCATCAATGGAGTTCCTCAGCCCGGGGTGAATCCGGAAACAGGGATTCCTGTTGGTAGTGTAGCTCCCGGATCGAATATCAATATCACCGTAACTTTACAGATCATCGTTGACACGCTTCCAGAATTACAACAACTGATCAATCAAGCATTTGGAACATTTACTTACGCACCCCCTGATGGTCGATTGCTCGGCGGCAATTTTAGTTCTAACCCGCTCGTGATTCCTGTCTCATCACCAAATGTAACGGTTGTAAAGACGACCTCCACAGGAGATGCTGTTGTTGGCGATACCATCACTTATACCGTAGTTATTACCAATAACGGAATCGTAGAAGTGGAGAATGTCGTTATGGTAGACCCCGTACCTGCCGGTACTGAATTTGTTCCTGAAAGTGTAATTGTGGATGGAAACGTTAGACCTAACGCCAATCCAAATACTGGAGTTACGGTTGGGACCATTCAGGAGGGAGCTTTCTCAACAATTACATTCCAAGTACAGGTCGTTACGATATGAATTCGCAGAATAGAAGGAATTATGTAGTAAACAATCAATCTTCTGTCCGTTTTGCATCAGGCCGTTTTGAAGGTGTGTCTTATTCCAATATGGTATCTATACCGCTAACAGGTGCTATTCTCACACTCAAAAAAAGTGCCTCTATGGAACAAGTGACACTCGACAGCATCGTTATGTATCAGCTTGAAATAGAGAATACAGGGAATGCCCCTGCGGAAGTTACGCTAATCGATACACTTCCGGAGGGCACCTCCTTTATTCCCAACAGCCTCTTGAAAGATGGTGTTCCTGTACCAGGCGCCAATCCGCAAGAGGGTCTGCAAATTGGGATCTTGCCGATCAACCAGAAAGTTACGATTCAGTTCCAGATCATTATAAGCAGCATTCCTGATTCTTTAACTCTTACCAACGTGGCCACAGCAAGCTTTACATTCCAAGCGATGGATGGTCGTCTCATTACAAAAGAGCTCATCTCTAATCCTGTCACCTTATTCGTATCTCCCTCTCAATTATCCATTTACTATTATGCCAATACGAATCAGACTTTTGAGGGAGATATCATTACTTTTTTTATACAAATCACGAATACAGGAAGAGAAGATATCAGAAATGCCGTAGTTAGCACCTTATTGTCGGATGACGAGGTGGCATTTGTTCCGGGCAGTGTGGTGATTGATGGTCTCCTCGCTCCTGATCTTGATCCATTCGCAGGTATTACAATACCTGTTGTTGCTGCAAACTCAACGACCCAAATATCGTATCAGGTGAGAATAGAGAAAAGGACAACTTCGACTCCTCTTACGAGTGTTGCAACGTTACTTTATCTCAATCAGGGAGAAGAAATTACAATTCGTTCAAACCCGGTGTCTATCTCTTATTTGTTACCGGTATTAACAATTTCCGTAAAGATAACGCCTGTTCAAGTAACCTATGAGGATACAGTTACTTATGAAGTACTTATCCAAAATGAAGGAGAGATTCCCGTAGAGGCAGTCTATGACTTACTTCAAGCCCCAGAGCTCAACCTGGTTCCGGGTACAGTAAAAGTAAACGGGATTCTACGACCTGAGGTTTCTTTAGCGACGGGACTTCCTTTAGGCACTTTAATTCCACACTCCAGCATATATATCACTTTTGAATCGAAAGTTTCTGTGATCCCTAACTCCATTGTTCCTGCTGAAGAATGGGTTAACCGTTCACGGCTGACATACACATTTCGAATCAATGATGGAAGGTCGGTTCAACTGACAACGCTAGCTCTTACTCCTGTTTTTTTCTATGCTCCGCGCATACTGCTTCATGTTCTCACATCACCGAAATATGTGGAGCCAGGTGACGATATTCTATTTGAGATAACTATTCGGAATTCAGGAAATACGAAAGCAGATTTGTTGCTGCCCTTACCTGCTCCAGGTGTGTCTACCATTCTAAATGGCTCTATTCAGTGGTCTGATCATAAACGTGAGCTAACCGTGCTTGAGATGGAGCAGCAGACCGTGCAAATTACAGATATTCAGCCTGGGGAATTAGTCCAAATAATCTACACACTTCATGTGCAAGTGTTTCCACTCTTTAGACCTGCGCGGGAACGGGATGAATATGTGTTTTCTGACACGATCCAGGCCCTTTGCACTTATAACTTTAATGACCGTATACACTCCTTTGAAGTGGTATCTAATGTCTATGAAATTGTCTTTACTGAGCACGATGAATAAAAAAATCGAAAGGCCCAGCTGCATTATTTTAAGCAGCTGGGCCTCTTTTATCGTCTTTTTTAGTAAATTAGTCAGTATTCATATATCTATCATATTTCTGTTAATAAGGGATAAACAACACTCATGTTCACAAAGGTGAAATAAATTCGAGAAAAAGATAACGAAATTAGTAAAATCAGGTTGATAATTCATTCGCCCAATGTTAAAATTCGTTGTAGAGAAAGTAACATTTTCGTAATCATTGTTGTAACTAATTGTTATCATTAACATGAATATACAAGGTGCAATCACGATAACCGCCGAATTCTTACGCACCTAAGAAGCGGGGGACCCGCCTACCATGGGTGAATTGATCTCGAAACAGAGTGATCATAGGGTACCTTCAACCGAATCCTTAGCTAACCTCGCAGGCATTGGAAGGAGTATTACATTTTGAAAAAGAAACTCGCATCAGCAGCATTAGGACTATCATTACTATTCACCGCAGGACTCGGGCAAGCTTCCGCTTCTGTACTTTCTACCACAGTAAATAACACAGTTGGTGTTCCTTATAAATACGGCGGTACTACACTCACAGGGTTTGATTGCTCTGGGTTTACTCGTTATGTATACAAAAAATTAGGTGTAACTTTACCTCACAGTTCGAAACAACAATACAAAAAAGGCACATCAGTTAAGAAATCCGCTCTAACCAAAGGCGATCTTGTATTCTTTAATACAAGCGGTAAAGGCATTTCGCATGTTGGAATATACCTAAGCGATAACAATTTTGTCTCCGCTACCTCCTCTAAAGGTATCGCCATTACACCCATTAATAAGGGTTATTGGAGTTCAAAATATTATGGTGCTAAGCGTGTACTTAGTTCATCAGCAGCGAAAAAGGCCGACTTATAGTATACATATAAACTGCCACCACGATTATGAAACTTCAGAATTTGAACATATGAAGAAAGGTCAGAGAATTACTCCTCTGACCTTTTTTCCTGATTTAAATTTGGCTGCTTTTGGCAATGACATAAGGCTGCTTGGCATCACCGATCAGTGTGCAATCTGCCGTTAAATGTACATCTTTATCAAGGATTACATTCTCCAGCACTGTATTCTCCTCAATTACACATTTCTGCATGATGATCGAATTTCGAATTTGAGCCCCTTTGTGAACTTTGACTCCTCTAAAAATAATACTGTTCTCGACCTGCCCTCCAATAATACAACCATTCGCAATCAAAGAGTTGCTTACTTCCGCATTCTCGAGAAACCTAGTCGGTGGTTCATATTTGATTTTGGTATGGATCTCATATTGTTTGAACAAACGTTGATATTGTTCTTGATTAAGTAGATCCATACTATTGCGATAATAACTTTCTACCGAGTTAATAACGGTATGGTATCCATCAAAAGCAAAACCAGCAATGTTTAAGTTATGCAAATTATCTTGGATTCCATCACGGAAGAAGTAATCTTGACCATGCGCAATACAATGATCTACTAATTTCAGAAACAATTGTTTTTCCATAATAAAAGCACCGAGATATATATTAGGATGATCACCTTCTTGATGAATTCCCGTAACTTTTACACCGTCCACATCGACCCGTACACAGGACTCATGTTCAGGAAGGATCTCATCTACTTTTTTATAAAGAAGAGTGACATCGGCTTGCTGAGAGATATGAAACTGATACATTTCCCGGTAATCCATGGAGTAAATATGCTGACTGCCGGTATGAATAATATGGGTACCTTTGGCTCGAAGAAAATAATCACGATTATTATGAAAATGTTGCAGATCGCCTTTGGAACGGTCCGTAGGATCATTCCAGTCTGGCGGAAGTATAAAGAGACCCCCGTGTTTGCGATCTAGGTCCCATGGAGCCCCCTGCCCCAAATGATCCAGCAGCGACCGATACTTTCGGCGTACAAACAGCGCGGTATGATGAATGTTAGAATGCATTAAATTGGACAAAACAAAATCGATCAAACGATACCTACCCGCAAAAGGAACGGCAGCACCACAACGAAAATATGTTAATTCATTCATTAACTCGAGCTCTTGATCCAGGTTCACTACACCCATGAGATGTTGCATACTAGGTCACCGTCCTCACTCATATTTAGCTAAGTCCATACGTATGTTGTCGATATGTCTGATCAATTAGTAAAATTTCATCTTCCTGGTCTCCATTACCCCCAACAACAGAGTAATCTTCAATCATCGTTCCTTCGCTTACAATCGCCCGATGAAGTCTAACATTCTTTCCTATTTTCACTTTAGGCATAATCACTGAATCCGTAACCACACTTCCTTCCCCGATCTCGACCCCATAAAATAATACCGATTTGCTGACTTCCCCTTCGACAATGCAGCCTTCATTTACGATACTGTTACGAACCTTTCCTTTTGTACCAATATAGCCCGCCGGTTCATTTGGATTACGTGAATAGATACGCCACTGCGGATCATTTAAATTCAAGGGAGGATCGTCGCTTAACAGATCCATATTCGCCTCCCATAAGCTCTTAACCGTCCCTACATCTTTCCAGTAACCGCTGAATGGATAAGCATACAGCTTCTTCTCATTCTTGAGAAGAAGTGGAATAATATCATGACCGAAGTCATAGGTAGAATCCGGATCTTGTTCACTCTCAAGAAGATGTTGTCTCAGGACAGACCATCTGAACATATATACTCCCATAGATGCCAGCGTACTCTTCGGATGTTCAGGCTTCTCTTCAAACTCATAAATCTCATAATTGTTTTTTGTATTCAAAATGCCAAACCGGCTTGCTTCATGTAAAGGAACATCAATGACCGAAATCGTGCAATCCGAATTTTGGTTTTTGTGATATTGAAGCATGGCATCATAATTCATCTTATAGATATGGTCACCTGATAAGATCAGTACATGCTCTGGTTCAAATTGATCAACAAAATTTAAATTCCGATAAATCGCATCTGCCGTACCTCTGTACCAGTTATTACTCCCCTCTCTCTCATGAGGTGGAAGAACAAACACGCCTCCATTTCGGCGATTTAAATCCCAATCACTGCCGATCCCTACATACGAATGGAGCACCAAAGGCTCAAACTGTGTTAGTACGCCTACCGTATCAATTCCCGAATTCGCACAATTACTCAGCGGGAAATCAATAATGCGGTAAGTACCCCCAAAATAAACAGCAGGCTTAGCTAAAGTCTTCGTCAGCCCTTTCAATCGTTTACCCTGACCTCCGGCCAGTAACATAGCTACCACTTCTTTTTTGTTCATAAAAAAGCCTCCTCAAGATGTAGAATTGTATAACAGCTGCTTAAGTGAGTAGAAATAAGCAAATAACAAATTGAAGATGCCTGTGACTGGACATTAGAAGGTTAAACGCCTGTATAGTAGAGGTAACACCATGGAGGTTGGTCTTAGAAGATGGTTATTAGGGAGGTGAAAACTTATAAAGGGTGTTTCATAAGAAAAAATTCTCTATGTTGTTAATTTATGTATACACAGTTCTATTTCATTATAATCATCAAAATTCCTTCCTAAAAAGCAGTGTTATCATAATTTTCATTAAAAACCTGAAACACGGTCTAGGAAAGTCTACAATTTTATACCTATTCCTTCTTTTTTCGTCTTGCATTCAGAGGCACCTGATAGTACAATACGGCTTTGAGTGTAGCAAAACGAATTATAGCTTAGAAAGGGGATTATTCCCATGGAACTTCTCAAATCCACTTTGCCCGGTGTAGGTATGAAGTATCAACTGGAAACCAAATCAGGTTCTAATTTCATCATTGTTCACCATGAAGATGGACGTCGTGAAATTTACTGTACAGATCCAGAAGATCAGGAGAACATCCGATGCATCGCTGAGTTAGAGGATGAGGAGTGTATGTTGCTCTCTAGTATTATAGGCGGTTGGAACGAATAATAAAAAAAGAAATGGACAGTCCCATCTTTTCTCTACCCGAGAACAAGATCAAGACTGTCCTTTTTAATTTGTTCATAAAGCATCCAGCTCCAGTAAAAATTGAAAGGTAGCTCCCTTCCCTTCATCACTACTGACGCTGATCGTGCCTCCCATAACTTCAACCAACCGTTTTGAAATGGCCAGTCCAAGACCGGTTCCACCGTATTTTCGATTAATTGAAGTATCTAACTGTGAGAATGATTGAAACAATTCATTCTGTTTATGAAGTGGAATTCCGATACCAGTATCTTGAATTTGAAATACGAGGAGTTTTCGATTCGCCAGATGCGTGTTCATCTGTTCAATTTGTATAACCACTTCTCCATCATTCGTAAATTTAATTCCATTACTAATTAAGTTAATTAAGATTTGCTTGATCTTCGTTTCATCACCTAAAAAGGTTTCTGGGATATTCTCATCATAATTTTGTATAAGTCGAATCCCTTTTTCTTCTGCTGAAGCGATAAATAAATCATGCACCTCATGAAGTGCTTCAATTAAGGAGAATGGCTCGTGAACCACTTCTATTTTTCCGGCTTCGATCTTACTAAAATCAAGCAGTTCCCCAAACATTTGCATGAGTGTGTTGCTGCTGTTCGCAATAATCTCTGTATATGACTTTTGCTCCTCATCGAGATCTGTATCCATTAATAATGAAGTCATCCCCACGATCCCGTTCATCGGCGTCCGCAGTTCGTGACTCATCATCGCAAGAAATTCTGATTTGGCCCGGTCTGCATGAATCGCTTCTTCTTTTGCCTTCATAATCTCTTTAATCGAAGTAATATCTCTAATCACAACGACTGCACCTTTACGTTCACCCCGATCGATTAAAGGAGTAACTTGATACTCGGCAATAAACGTACTTCCGTCTTTGCGTCCAAAGACCTCTTCTTTCACGCAGTGACTCTCCCCGGACAGAATGCTTTGATATATTGGCATCTTTTCTGGTGCGTATGGATAATGGTTTTCATTGAATTGCAAAAATTGATTCGTCAGTTTAAGACCGATCGCTTCCTCTTGATATATGCCGAGCAGTTCGGCTCCTTTTTTATTCAAATAAGTCAGATGCCCCTCATGATCTACGCCAAATATACATTCATCTACTGCATTAAAAATAAGTTCAAGTTGGTTGCTGAGATTCTCGATTTCCTGAAGATGCCGTCTACTTTCTGTTATGTCGCTAGTAATCCCGTAAACACCTACCACCTTACCGTTTAAAATCGTAGGAACATTGATTACATTTGCCTCAATGGAATGACCTTCTTTATGAAGCATACGTATATGGTACGATTGCGGGATCCCTTTGGAAGCCATAGAAAAGTGATAATTGGTCTTCTCTATAGAATCCGGATGAATCAGAGGAGTGTATCGGCCTGCAAGAAGCTCTTCTTCCGTATGACCTGTTATCTTACACTGCCCTTCATTTACCCGTAGTAAATGGCCGCTCAGATCCATAGAAGCTACTCCTAATGGATTATATTTAAACAAAGATTTTGATTCTTCCCATTCTCTTTCCGCTGCTAAGTCTTTAATTGGAGTAACTGCCTGAACAATAAAACAATGGTCTTCCTGTTCTGAATCCTCCAATAGCGAGAAGTGAAGCTGTACTTCTTGTGATTGGATACGCTCCTTGTTTAGTAGAACTTTGTAATGAACTGCATCTTCGCTGCCTGTCTCCAGTTCATAAGCGATCTGATTAAAATTAATATATCCCACGTCTTGTAAACCTAATATATGTATAAAAGATTTAGAGAGCAGTTCATCTGAACACCGTTCAGTCCATTTCTCAAACGCTTTATTCACTTTACATATGATTCCCTTATCACCAACAACCATGGCCATCGGAATGGGTGCATTCTGAAAGATGCTCTTCCAGACTTTACTGTCTGTTAAAGGCCCTGACATGTGGCCGCCTCCTTCACCTACCAATTGTATCTACTTTAATAGTTACCTCTTTTTACCTTACTCCAAACTAAGGTTACAAAAGATTCATCTTTTTATTTATCCTTTTCCACTCATTTTGCATAAATAAAACTGCACCTCCAGTTGTAAGATTGTGCCTAACAACTGGGGTGCAGTTCAGGTTTTAAAAACACCTGGCTTTTTATTGTTCATCATTCATATCATTATAGAAATAATGTTGCGTTTAAATATCGTTTTGAAAGGGAATGCAGATACGTCGTTTGTACCGATAAGGTAGCAATAAAAATAATATTTCTCACAATAAGGTGTTGTCTTTCCGTTAAATAGGAGAAAGATTGCACCATCTTGTCCACCGCTGACAGCACCTGCGACTCTGCCCCCCTATCCGTATGAATAAGACGCTCCTTCTCACAGTCTAACTGTTCAAACAGGTCTGCATACGTATTGTATAATATCAGCGGATTTAATAAATCATCGTCATCACGCACCGGATCCATAAAAATCCCTTTGAACAGATTACGAATGGAATCAAAGTCTAGGAGTGCTTTTAAATCATCTATAATAAAGAGAAGTGCAGCTTGATGAATGGAATATTTTTTCCCGATCTTCGGTGAAGAAAAATATTCTTTGAAATCCCGCTTCACCCAATTTTGCATCGAAGTAAGGGATGTATTTGAATACTCAATCATTTGTGCGAGGGACGCAATCTCTTGAAGAGAGAAACCAGCCGTTCGATTGCCTTTAATTAATTTCTCTAAGATGGGAGGAAGCGAAGTGGATAAGAAGGCTGCATATGTGGTTCCCTGATCTACGTCAGATTTATGGTGCTTAGTCCACGCTTTCTGCAGCAGTTCGAGCGGTGTTATCTTATGATGTCCTTCGATGGACAGCAGCAGTTGTGCCATTTCGCTACGAGTAAGGGTGAATAACTCTGTCATCTCATGGACCTCCTATATTTTTGTAAACTCATCCTATTAAATCATATGGACTAATATTACGTGACCCGCTATTCCTTGTAAAGGTGTGCAAGAGAGCGCAAAAGTGTATATTGTTAAACAATTTTGGCCTAAAACGCTATAAATCAGCTAATCAAGACGATATTGACCATTGCTCACCCTATCTTAAGTTCTGTATACTAGTTCATATGAACCTAAAATTTATTATAAAGGATTGTGAAGATGTCTAATGGATGACATAGGACTGAAATTGTTTTTGTTTGTTGTATTAATTGGGCTTACGGCTTTCTTCGTAGCTACTGAATTTGCCATTATTAAGTTACGACCAAGCCGTATTGATCAATTAGTACTGGAAGGACGCAGAGGTGCACTTGCCGTACAGAAAGTGACATCCAATCTGGATGGATACTTGTCTGCGTGTCAGCTTGGTATTACGATAACAGCTCTAGGACTTGGATGGCTCGGTGAGCCTACTGTAGCAATATTGATTGAACCGTTGCTTGAACGATTCGGCATTGCTGCAGAAATTGGCCATATCGTTTCTTTCATTACTGCCTTTGCTATCGTTACCTTCTTGCACGTCGTTGTGGGTGAACTCGCTCCGAAAACAATGGCTATTCAGAAAGCAGAAACTGTGACCTTCCTGGTTGCAAGACCCATTATGTTGTTCTATAAAATCATGTATCCTTTTATATGGCTTTTAAACGGATCTGCCAATGGTTTGGTTCGAATTTTCGGATTAAAACCAGCAAGTGAACATGAAGATGCTCACTCTGAAGAAGAGATACAGATTATTTTATCTGAGAGCTATCAGAGCGGAAAAATAAATAATACAGAATACGGATATGTAAATCGTATTTTTGCTTTTGACGACTTATTAGCGAAAGAAATTATGATCCCTCGTACGGATATGGTTTGTCTTTATACAAATAATACGTTTGATCAGAACATGGAAATTATCCGCCGTGAACAGTACACACGCTTTCCTGTTGCCCATCAAGGGAAAGATCAGATTATAGGAATGATTAATACAAAACAAATGTTCCTTAATTATGAGGAAGGTAAAAGTGTTGATCTCAAACAATTCATGCACCCCGTTCTTACCGTATCTGAAGCAACAGCGGTTAATGATTTGTTAAAACGCATGCAGAAAGAACAAGTTCATCTAGCCGTATTAGTAGACGAATTCGGTGGCACAGCCGGGCTTGTCACTATTGAAGATATTTTGGAAGAAATCGTTGGCGAAATTCGAGATGAATTTGACACGGAAGAACGCAAGGAAATTGAACAACTTGGGGAACTTCACTACATCGTAGATGGAAAAATTCAGCTTGATCAAATCGCAGATATGACGGGAATACATTTTGATCTGGAAACAGCGGATACGATTGGTGGATGGTTGTATACCATCTTGCTTAACCCGAAACCTGGTCAAACACATCTTCATCAAGGTCTCCTCTTTACAGTCAAAGAAGTAGGACGCAACCGAGTGAAGAAAGTCGAATTTAAGAAAGCACCAGAAGTTATGGAGAATAGTATGGAACCTGAACCTACGGTTTCGTTCTAAATAGAAAAGATATAACAAAACCCTCTGACAACAGTCAGAGGGTTTTTGTGTGTTTTTAAGTGTTATGCTAATGCTTCTGTAAGAACAGGAACAATCTGAGATTTACGAGATACTACACCTTTGAGCAGTGCCTTATTCTCAATAAGTTGTACACCGTAAGCACGTTCTACCGCTTCTGCTTTATCACCAATGGCAAGAGCAACAGAATCATTATTTAGAATATCTGTAATTACGAAAAGGAATAGATCCAAGTTTTTCACCTGAACATTGGCCGAAATGGCTGCTTCAAGTTCCTCTTGTTTTGCAAGCACATCATTAACATCCACTGTATTCACTTGTGCAATTTCCACTTTGGAGTTGCCCATTTGGAACTCTTTTGCATCGAGTGTCAGCAGTTGAGGAATTGATTTTTTGCTCAGATCAGCACCTGCTTTTAACATGTCCAGGCCATATACTTTAGCGTCTACGCCAGCAATGGCAGCGAGTTCTTCTGCAGCAGCTACATCTTGCTCTGTGCATGTAGGGGATTTAAACAAGAGTGAATCCGAAATAATAGCAGACAACATCAAACCAGCAATCGGTTTAGAAATCTCTACATTATTTTCTTTATACAATTTATTAAGTATGGTTGCTGTGCAGCCCACAGGTTCCGCACGATAGTATAACGGCTGGCTTGTCTCAAAATTTGCAATACGATGATGGTCAATAACTTCAGTAACTTGTACTTGATCAATATCACTTACACTTTGCTGACGTTCATTATGGTCTACCAAAATAACTTTGTTTACTTCATTCGCAACGGTCTCTACTAGACGCGGTGCAACAACGCCAAAGTAATCAAGAGCATACTGAGTTTCGCCGTTCACCTCGCCAAGACGTACTGCCTCTGCTTCTAAGCCCAGTTTGTTTTTTAGATCAGCATATGCGAGTGCAGAGCAAATCGTATCCGTGTCAGGATTTTTGTGGCCAAAGATTAAAGTTTTCTCCATGCAAAGTAACCTCCGATAATTGTTAGAGTAAGTTCAAATTTTAGATCATCCGTTAAGGATGTAAGTCCTTTTAAGATTATAGCGTTAAATCATCTGTATTCCAATAACTCTACCTTGTATTTAACAACATTTTTTTAAGGATGTAATTCCACAACTGCCTGTTTACCGCTAAGCTGGATTCCCGTACTTGGTTTCCCGAGTGGTTTTAAATCCCGAATGAAGTCTTCAAGTAATTTCTTAGCTGCCTCTCCTTGCTTTCCTTGAATCTTAACAACCAGCTTTACAATATCACCGGTCTTTAGAATCCGTTCCATTTGTGTTCTTTTGGTATCATAATCATGCTCTTCAATATGAGGTGTCAGCCTGATCTCCTTCGTCTTCGGCGCTCTGTCTTTACGTTTCTCAGCCAGTGCTTCCTGTTTCGCTGCTCCGGCCCCAATCAGTTTACAAGGCGGCGGACTTGTCATGAGTGAGGTGCATACTAAGTCCACTTTTAACTCCTTTGCTAGCTTCAACGCTTCTTTTGTAGACATTAGACCGAGATCTTCACCATGAAGACCCGTTACTTGCACTTCCGATGCTTTTATCTTCTCATTTTTAATCATCCGTTGTTCTCCTCATTTCTTTATTTCTCCTGCAAAAGGCACCGTACCTATTATACGGTGCCTTTGCGATTCTATTTTTATAATCCGCGTTTCGGAAGCAGCTTCACATATTCATCAGACAACTTCATCAGTTGCATAATGTAATCATAGTCTGACTTATATTTTTCAAAGTCTTCCACAGGAGTCAGGGTTTCAAGGGAAATTGCGGTTCCGTCCTCAAACCCAGTACCTGGAATAAACATAATATCATTATTAAAGAAAGAACCCGTTGGCAAGTAATATCGCATTCCAATCACATTTTGATCCACATTCAGCAGATCCTGGCCGAATGCGGTAAATTTCGTGTCCTCAAGTGAAATACCGAGCAGATTGCTGACCGTAGGCAAAATATCCATCTGACCGCCAACCGTCTCAATTTCTTGTCCTTCCATCCCCGGTACATGAATAACTAGAGGAATATTAAACCTGCTGACCTGTTCATGATACGGAATACCGAGCGCTGCTTCGACCTCTTCTGGAGAAGTACTTTGATTCTGTAATCCAAAATGGTCACCATATACAACAAGCACAGTTTCATCCCATAATCCTTGCTCTTTTAGACCATCAATTAATGTTCCAAGCGCATAATCAGCATAATTCAGTGAAGTCAAATATTCCCCAAGCGCGGTTCCTTCAATAGAAGCAGGAGTATCCCACTTCACAAATTCCGGTTTCACTTTGAATGGAGAATGGCTCGATGCCGTTACAAACTGAGCATAAAAAGGTTTGTTCTGCGCTTTTAACTCTGCCAGTTTTTCAACTCCAACACGGAATAGTTCTTCATCGGAAGCTCCCATTTCATTATAATCATCATTATTGTAATAAGGCTTATCAAAATATTGATCAAAATGCAGTGCAGGATACATCTTGATTCGATCCCAGAAGCTAACCGTGTTCACATGAAACGTCTCTGCTGTGTATCCTTCATTTTGCAAAAGTCTTGGCAGACTCGGAAGAACACGATCGCTATACCCGGTAGACATGGCAATCGTGCCAAGCGGATAAATCGATGTATTAGAGATAAATTCAGCATCCGAAGTATTTCCCTGACCAATTTGCTGGAATACATTTGTGAAATAAAGACTATCTTTTACAAGTTCATTCAGAACCGGAGTAACTTCTTGACCTTCTACCGTCTGCCCGATTGGGAAACGCTGAAAAGATTCAAGCTGTACGACAATGACATTTTTACCTTTCATCGCTCCATATCCTTCTGGTTTCGCATCAGGGTCCTTCTCGGAGGTCTGATAAGGATAGGATGACTTCAGATCATTTACTTTCTTAATGGTCTCTTCTAGATTCCCAGCGGCGATCGCCTTATTCTCTGCTTTCGCATGAATGGCAGCAGCGATTTGATAATTCAGAAAGCCCAGCTCATCTGCACGAACGGTTTCATTCTCGATCGTACCATCTTTCGCAATCGTTAGTCCCGAGAGAATAACACAGATGGCCCCGACCCCGACGATGGAGATCCGGGAAAGCTGTTTTGTATACAAGCGGCGTTTGCCTTGCATACGTTGGTAGAACCACCAAATGGCCATTAAGATTACATCAGCGAAAAATAAGAAATGCATCGGTTTAATAAGCATACCAATACTTCCTGCGACTTGCGGAATCTGATTCAAGCTGAGCAGCGTTGTGTAAGTAGGTATAGAACCAAACTGCACGTTATACAGCGTTGCTGCGAACAAAATGAGAGAAAAGAGTGTATTTAGTACAAAATAAGCACTGCCTTTCCATTTACGCGGAATAATGAGTTCCCATAGGCTAAGAATAACGAGAATCGCTAGGGCATCTGCACCTAAACGGTCCAGTGATAAGTCTCTAAAAACGAAGAAACGGAATAAGGCAAACTTTGCCAAAAGCAAAACAAATACAACAATAAATAAGGACCCCTGAAGCCCCTTCATCGTTTTTTTCAAAATTATGACCCCATTTATCAAAATTGATTTCTATTTTACAAAAATCTTGATTCATTATAACACTGTTTTGATCTGCCTTCCATTTCAAAGAAAGAAAAAGAATGAACAAACAAAAAAGAAACGACCGATGAAGGCCATTTCTTTTATTTGAGATATATATTTTTTTACGATGTGTACGTGATTTTTTGAACTGCCGGCTTTGTTTCGTGATAAGCTTTGTTCAATCCTTTATCTTGAATGTCCTTTTTGGCTACTTTTCGGTACGATAACTCCGCCTCAAAAGACTTACTAAATGGAGCAGGCTGCACTTCCACCGTATCTTCATCTTTCCAACATGCTTGAACGGATTCTGTTCCTTCTTGAAAAAGAACCGCAGCTGATCCTAGCCCCTTCTGGAACCATGGATGTTCCTTCTCTTTACTTACCCCAGGTTCATTCATACATACATAGAGAGAGAGATCATCACATAATTGAAGTAAGTGATAATGTTGTTTCATTTCGGTCTCTTGAATCGAGCCCAGTTGTTGTTCCAGCTGGTCCTGTCTCTGCTTCTCTTCCTGATTAAAAGAAATACTGAATGGATCGGTTCCATTCTTAATATCAGGAAAGGTGGAAAAATGGTGACTTACTAAGTAACCCGCATAAGGATTCACGGATTCTACTTCCTGAATTCCAACTTGGTACATTTTAAGCTTAACCGCATAAGGGTAATCGACGAAATAATAGGGAGCGTTTGTGACTTCATTCCAGATGGGATGCGCATCAAGCCGAATCCAGCCACGATCGTGCTGTGTGATTGCATAAATGACATCTTGTCTATCTTTCTCATGTATGAAGTATTCAGATTTCAAATGCTTGGCAATCTCTCCGCTTAATCTAGCATGTTCATGTTGCTCAATCATAATAAAATGTTCTGCTTGTTCTCTTATCACCATGAGAAATTCAACTCCTGTCATTATCTTTGTTTATGATAAGTAACCCATGCGGGAGCAGGTTCAAACGGATACACATGCAGCATCTCCATTTGGTAAGGATCTGTACTGTCTACTTCGCAAGTAAGCTGCTTGATTCCGTTATCAGCGGCGTAATTCATTTGTTCTCTTGTAAGCAGCAGTATCAGATCTAATGGCTCAGAAGATGCCACACCTCTCCATCCCAGCTCCGCCACACCGTCCTCTGAAGTCGAATGAAGCAAGGCAAATCCGGCACAATGACCGTTCGTAGAATTAAGAACAACATAAGAACCTCGTGACTCCAAATCTTGTTCATGCAGGAATGCTTTCCAGCGAGATAGATCGAACACGCCCGGTGGGTTTGCACGGTGTGTATGTTCATAGGTTTTTTTCACAAGACGTACTAGTTCTTCTTCCCCTTGTTCCCTCTCCAGAAATTCAGACAGTGATAACAGCTCATAATCCGAGTGGTGGTTCATAAAGTATTCCTCATCTCTGATAAATCCACGCTGTGAGGTCGCAATATGTACGTTATATGTATTTCTAATTTCATAAAAACCTTGCTTAACTAGTGCCTGCTTCATCGCAAAGTCGGTTTCCCAAACCGAGATTTGGAGCGGGTATACCATTCGCTGCGCTGATAAAGACATCAGCAGTCTCGATGCAATCAGCATTCGGTCACTTGAAGGTAAGACGAGAAGTGAGATATAGGTACAATAGGGATGAAACGGACGATGGTATGTAAAGATCAAGCCAGCTGGAACTCCATCAGCAAGTGCAACAAAAGCAATTTCTGACTTCGCCGGGTGTATATGTTCCTGATCATCTACTTTTGATAGCTCTTTTAACTTCATATAAAAAGGTTCATGCTCTTCCCCAAAAGGTTCTATCGTAATATTCTGGTACTCCGTTGTTGTTAACAAGCGGCTCCCCCCTATTCGCATTTGTCTTATCTATTATCGTATCAAAAGAAGCAGAAAACCGCCAGAAGGCGGTTTCATATATAACCAAGTATCATTCCAGCTGTTTCTTCAATCGCCTTGTCTGTAACATTAATAACCGGGCAGCCTAACCGATCAAATAGCGTGTATGCATATTCCAATTCTTCCACAATTCTAGCGAGTGAAGCATAATTAGAACCGTGCGGCAAACCCATGACTTTCAATCGTTCTGTGCGAATTTTGAGCAGATGTTCAGCGTCCATCGTAAGACCGATGACTTGTCCCTTGATCGCTTCATTAAGCGGATCAGGAGGTTTGATCTCAGGCACAACAGGATAATTTACGACCTTATACCCTTTATGGGCCAGAAAAATACTGAGCGGAGTTTTCGAAGTCCGAGACACACCAAGAAGCACAATATCCGCTTTTCGAATCGCACTGGTATCTTTGCCGTCATCACATTTTACCGCAAACTCAACTGCTTCTACCCGTCTGAAATAGTCTTCATCCAGGCGGTGAAGCACCCCTGGTCTTTGCGTAGGAGAATCATGAAATGTATCGATAAATGCCTGCATCATGGGTCCCATTATATCCACCGTACGGATACTCAGCCGAATGGACTCTTCTTTGATCAGTTCACGAAGTTCTGGCTGCACAAGAGTATAAGCAACAAACCCTGACATTCGATGAACTTCTTCCATCAGATCGCGAATCTCTTCCTCACTGCGAATCTGGGGGTAACGTTTAATCTGAATTTGCAAGGATTCAAATTGGTGTAATGCAGCTCTCACGACAAGATCTGCAGTTTCCCCAAGTGAATCCGAGCATATAGCAACAAATTGCATATTTTCTCCTCCAGCGGCCTATTCTACTGCGATCTGAACAACAAGCTTGGTAATGGTAGTCTTGGTTATTCTGCCAACGACTTCATACCCATCCTCTTGATTCCACGTTCGAATGACAGGAAGACTGTCCACTTCATAATTAATCATTTTCTGGGCAGCCTCCACGACATGATCTTCTGGTGTAACGGCAATGATCTGCACGGCTCTCGTCATCAGCATACATACAGGCACTTCGGATAGATCTTGGTTCCCAAGCGTCATCTTCAGGAGGTCTTTTCGAGATAAGATGCCAGAAAGCCTACCTTCTTTGTTAATAACAAACAGGGTGCCAACGTCCTCTAAAAAGAGAGCAACCACGGCTTCGTGAAGCGTTGCATTTTCATTGATTACGACCGGGACACTTTGAATATCTTTTACTTTCATATTTACTAGCGCAGTTCGAAGCGGTTCCTTCGCCGTCAGACGCTCACCTGGAAAATATCCAACCTTCGGCTTTGCGGACAAGTACTGTGTCATTACAAGAAGAGAAAGATCGCTGCGTATCGTCGGTTTAGGCAAGCCCAGCTGTTCAGCGATCTGATCTCCAATAATCGGCGTCTTCTTCTGCACAATGTCAATAATTTGCTGCTGGCGTGCGGTAAGTTCTATTTTATTCACCCTCCAGCGTGATTTGTTAACTATCTCTTATGCTGTAGTAGAAATAGGATTCTCACCCTGTGAAGACTTCGTCATATTTGAAGCTTGAATCTGTGCTTGGGCAGCAGCGATCCGTGCAAACGGTACTCTATAAGGAGAGCAGCTAATATAATCAAGTCCTACGTTATGGAAAAAGAAAATCGAATCTCGCTCCCCTGCATGTTCTCCGCATATTCCTGCAGCAAGTTCCGGTTTAAGGGATCTTCCTTGTTCAAGCGCAATGCGAATCAGCTCACCCACTCCATCTTGATCTAACACTTCAAATGGATTAGCAGGAAGAATCTTTTGTTCTACATAATGGTTTAAAAACTTCCGCTCTGCATCATCTCGGCTATATCCCAGTGTCATCTGAGTCAGGTCATTCGTGCCAAACGAGAAAAAGTCGGCATGCTCCGCTATTTGTGAAGCGGTAAGTGCAGCACGAGGAACCTCAATCATCGTACCTACACGGTAAGGACAATGGATTCGCTCTTCCCTAAGTACCTGCTCTGCTACTTCATCTACTAATTTACGCAGGAAGGATATCTCACTTGCGTGACCAATCAGTGGAATCATGATCTCGGGCAGTACTTTGATCCCTTGATGAATACATTGCAGCGCGGCTCTAAATATCGCTTCGATCTGCATATCGTAAATTTCCGGGAAGACGATCCCAAGTCTTGCTCCTCTTTGACTTAACATGGGATTCGACTCTTTCAATTCTTTAACCTTCTCCATTACACGATCTACCTTCTCGAGTTCATCTGTATCCCCATCGAGTGTAATCATCTTCAGATGTTCTCTTCTTCCTTCGAGCACTTCAAGCTTAGGCAAAAATTCGTGAAGCGGCGGATCAAGCAGCCTGATTGTCACGGGCAGTCCATCCATTTCCATGAAAATTTCTGCGAAATCTGATTGCTGTACAGGTAATAGTCTTTGGAGCGCTTCCTGACGCTCTTGATTGCTCCCTGCGACAATGACTCTCTGTACTAGCGGGAGTCTTGATGGTGATAAAAACATATGCTCTGTTCGGCATAGTCCAATCCCCTCTGCTCCCCATTTACGAGCGAGTCTCACATCATGAGGATGATCACTATTTGCAAATACTTTCATCCGCTTCACTTCATCTGCCCAATCCAGCATCCGTGTTAATTCTTCGGAGATTTCAGGCTCTCTCAGTTCGATTTCTCCGGCATATACTTTTCCTGTTCCGCCATCAATCGATATTACATCACCTTCGCGGAAGATTTGATTCCTACAGATCAGCTCTTTCGTATCTTCTCGCAGTTCAAGCTCTTCACAACCACATACGCAAGGTGTTCCCATCCCTCTCGCCACTACAGCAGCATGACTTGTCATTCCGCCGCGGAGCGTAAGAAGCCCTTCTGCTGCAATAACACCGTGAATATCCTGCGGAGTCGTTTCTCTGCGCACCAGAATTACTCGTTTTCCTAGAGATGCCCAGGATTCAGCTGTTTCTGCATCAAATACGAGCTGTCCGCTTACCGCGCCAGGAGAAGCAGGTAGTCCGTTAGCTATAATCTCATCTTCTTCTCTAACTTTAATCGATTGATGGAGCAGTTGATTCAAGTGTTCAGGCTCTATACGAATCAGTGCCTCTTCTTTGGTAATAATCCCTTCTTCCGCATAATCAACCGCAGCTTTCATGGCAGCTTGCGCTGTTCTTCGTGCATTTCTTGTTTGTAATATGTATAGCTGACCTTTCTCAATCGTAAATTCAATATCCTGAATATCTCCATATAACTCTTCTAATAAAGAAGCTGCTTCATGGAGCTGTTCATATACGGACGGCATGGTTTGTTTAAGATAGGTAATACCCAAAGGTGTTCTTGTGCCCGATACAACTTCTTCTCCTTGGGCAGCAGGCAAGTATTCACCCAGCATCTCATTTCCACCTGTAGAAGGATTCCTCGTAAACAGAACACCTGTACCGCTCGTTTCATCCCGATTCCCAAAAATCATTTCCTGCACACTTACAGCCGTGCCTTGATCTTCTGGTATTTTATGAACCTTGCGATAGACCTTAGCCCTTGGATTTGACCAAGAACGGAAAATAGCCCGTACCGCATCAATTAACTGGTCTTCTACGTTTTGCGGGATCGACTTTTTGGCACGATGAAGAATAATTTGTTTAAATTTGCTAATCAACTCTTCCAGTTTTTCTATAGGTAACTGTCCGATATGTTCCGCTTCCGATTCACGGTTTATTTGCTGAAGAACTTTAGAGAAAGCATTATTTTCGATATCCATGGCGACATGGCCATACATCTGTATAAATCTTGCATAACATTCCAGTGCAAATCTTCGATCACCTGTAGTTAACGCAAGACCCTCTACCGTTTCATCCGTGAGGCCTAAATTAAGAATGGTATCCATCATGCCGGGCATAGAAGTAACCGCTCCTGAACGTACCGCAAGTAAAAGAGGATTCTCCGGATCACCGAAGCGCTTGTTTGAAGTTTGTTCAAGAGACCGAAGTGCTGTTCGAATCTCATCAATGAGGGTAAGCGGGATATGACCAAGGTGAGTATAATAATCTCTGCAGGAAGCTGTAGTTATGGTGAATCCATAGGGAACTGGTAATCCAGCTTTCGTCATTTCGGCGAGGTCCGCACCTTTACCTCCGAGCAACTCGCGCATAGACGCGTTTCCTTCATGAAACAAAAACACCCGCTTGTTCTTCATTTTATCTCTCCTTGTCATAATTTCCAATATTTTCAAGTTGTACTCAGCCAATATAATACGTCATGAAGGACAATTGGTCAATATATAATACGTCACGATGAGAAGAATCTTAGGTCCCTTTGCTCTCATCCTAAATCACACAAATTCGTCATATAAAAAAACAGAAAAGACTGCAGGCAAACTAGTTTAAGCTAGTTTACTTACAGTCTGAAGCCGCCAAAAGGCGCTATAGTGTTTATTATTTATGAAGTATCGGGCAAAGGCCCGATTGTCGCCCATGATTACGTCTTACATCCAAAACAGCGTACGCAATAATACGTCTTAATTCATGGCTCCATGTTCGGTTGTATCTTCCGAATCGTTAGCACTCTCTATTCCTGCTTGGTCTAACATCTGACGAATGGTACTGCTATGATAAGACATCCGCGGCCGTAAATAAATATCATTCGTCTTTCCATGTAAGTAGAGGGATATCTCATTTGTATCGTTATACCCACGATAGGAACGGATCTGATCGAAAGAGTAAAAACGTGTACCATACTTTATTCCCTTTGTTCCTACATAGAACCGGGTTACAAAGTAATGTACGATAAAAGCGATAATAAAGAGTCCGTATCTCAAGATTCCTGTACTTGAAATGAGATAAACACCACCTAAAATAAACACGACTATGGTAAGAAAGGATTGCTGTTTCCCCTGCCCATCAAACCTGATTTGTCCCACCCGCCCACGTAGCCATATACTATGACAAAGAATGACAGCAGACAAACCTAAATATACGATCAAACTGATGATTTGAAACGATAACATGTACTCCACTCCCTGCAGCTGCTAATAGTCTTCGAATCTCTATCCACATTGTACTTGCCTATAGTAAAGGATGTACAGGTTTTTCCAAATGAGCCATAAATAAAAAAAGGGCTAACCCCAGTGAATACACCACTGAGATTAGCCTTATATTCAAGGTTAGATCAAGCTCCCGCCCATACATCCTTCGCATATTTACCAGAGGATTCAAGACCGGTCAACCAAGCTAATGCTTCATCTTCACTAACCCCATGTTTAGACTGATAAGCTGCAATCAAGGTCTGTTCCACATCCGGTGCCATTTTTGTACCATCACCGCAAATGTACATCTTAGCTCCTTGTTCCAGCAGGCTAAGCAGATGTTCGGCATCTTGTTTCATTAGATGCTGTACATAACATTTTTCTTGTCCGTTCACTCTCGAGAAAGCGGTATGAAGTGTAACAAGGCCTTCCTCTTGAGCAGCGACTAACTCTTCTTTATATAGATAGTCATGTTCAGGATTCCGACATCCAAAGTATAGATGGGCTTCGCCCAGTTTGATATTTTGCTCCTTCATTACTTTTCTCGCTTGAATAAAACCACGGAATGGTGCTACTCCTGTACCTGGACCAATCATAATAATTGGTGATTCCGCGTCTTCAGGGAGATGGAATCCTGATTCCGGCGTACGCACAAATAGGAATACCTCTGTGCCCGTATCAAGACCTTCCAGATAGTTGGATGCAATTCCTTTATACTCCCCTTGACCACTCCATGCTGCGTCTCTTACTACACTTACCGTAATACTCACGATATTTTCGCTCACCTTAGGTGAACTTGAAATCGAGTAGTATCTCGGTTTCAGTGCAGGCAGTAGTTCCATAAACCGTTCAAATGGAATTTCACAAGCTTCATATCTCTCAATCAAATCGAGCATGGTGATTCGTTTCGCTCTAATTTCGGATTGGTATATCTCATCATCCAGCATAGCTGTCAGTTCTTTCGCATGAGGAGGACACACGGTATAAGCTGCAAGCTCACGCAGCTGTGCACGAGTTGCCGGCTCCTGTAGTTCTACACTGCGTGCAAGCAGATCATCAAGACGTACGGGAGTTCCCACCGGTAAATGCGCACTGCTTCTTCCGCTCGCGGATAGAACCAGGTGGCTGCTTCCTTGGAGAGCAAACCGCTTCAACACTCGCTGTACGAGCGATTCAGGATTAACAGGCAGTATTCCTAAGTGGTCTCCTTCTTGATAAGACACCCCTTCTGGAAGAGCAATCTCAATATGCTGAGTAATTCTGCCGCTTTCTGCATTTTGTAAATTCTCACTTTTCACTACGTGACCAAGTTCAGCATGGTACGTCTCTACCAGTGGTACGGCAGCTACTCCGCTGACATATTTCACTTTCAGGCCAGTACCCTTCTTCTTGCCATTTTCCACAAGCTTCAGATCCAGTGCTTGCATCAGATCAGGCCATAGTCCTTCCGACCAATCATCCACATCGGTTTCAAAATCCCCACTTGCATCACTTTCTCCCCTGCCTAGAAGACGAGTCGCTCCTTTTGCTTCTAAGGTTTCATCAATCAATCTTGGAATCCGCTGATACGTGCTGGCCCAGTTATGGTCACCACAACCAAATACAACATAACGAACACCTTCGAACTCGGCTGGTCCAGCTGATTCAATCCACTGCGTAAACGATTTTGCATTGGATGGCGGCTGGCCATTATAAGAAGCGGTGATAATAAGTACGACGCCTTCTTTTGGCAAATCGCCTGCATAATCATCCATTGGTGCTACATTACTATCAAACCCCTGATATTTAGCCCGGTCGGCTACCTCACGAGCAATCCCTTCTGCAGTACCGAGGTTCGAACCATAAAGTACAAGCATTGGAGTATGATGCGCATTCTCCGGCAATGATTCAGCTGTGGCCGCTTCTGACGTTTGTTCTTGTGCGGTAACTGCTGAAGCACCTGGAATCATAAGTGCTGCAGATAAGTTTCCTCTGCTGCGTACTTTTACATGAAAATCATCCGGTTTCAAAGTTAGAGCCTCTTTTACTTTAAGTTCATAATTATTAACATCTATAAATTCAAAGTGTTTTACAACAAGACCAAGAACAAGAGTAGCTTCTTGAAGGGCAAACTGCTGTCCAATACAAGCTCTTTGTCCATTACCAAATGGTTTATAAGCGTCATGCGGTACTGCGCTTGGATCTGCGAATCGTTCCGGTTTGAACTCTTCCACATCATCTCCCCATACCCGAGTATCTCGATGCAGCGCCGGAATGAGTACTGTTACGCTGTCGTTTTTCTTGATCGGATATTTACCAGCGATTTGTGTATCCTCTTTCGCATAAAGAGAAAATGCCGGTGCAGTTGGCCATAGACGCAGTGCTTCATTTAACACCATGCGAGTATACTTGAGCTCTCTAACTTGATTGTACGTAGGCACCGGATCTTTGAGGACTCGATCAACTTCCTCTACAATCTTTTTCATTTTGTCTGGATTCTTCATTAAGTAATAGATGGCAAATGACAGAAGGCCGCTTGTTGTCTCATGTCCTGCGATCAAGAAAGTAATGATCTGGAAACGTATATTTTCAGAGTCAAGTTTCTCACCCGTTGCCGGATCAACACCTTCGAGCATGTGGGAAAGTAAATCCCCGCTGTTTCCGCCGCCCCGCTCTTTTCGTTCCTTGATCAGATCATCTACAAGATTGAACATAAACTGCTTATCATCTTGAAACTGTTTCTTTCTTTTCACCATAAACATATCTTGAATACCTAATCTATGAAGCTGACTCATCCCTTCGTCCAATGAACGAACCATGGCATCGATAAATGGATGATTATCTTCTCTGTAAAAACTGTTGAAACGGTAATCAAATCCACATAGCCCAATCGTATCAAGCGTAAGTCTGGTCATATCAGCCGGGACATCAACCGTTTCATCAGGGTTTAATCTCGCCCATTTCTGAACGAGCTGAAAAGCAATATCAAGCATTTTGGTGTGATACCCTTGCATCGCACGCTGACTAAAACTAGATAACAGGATGTTATGCGCTTTTTTCCAGTTAGGTTCGTTCGTTGCACTCGTAAAGAGTCCATCACCCGCAAACGGCCGAACATTTTGCAGTGGAGCCCATATTCTTTTATCAAAGCGCTTCTCATCTGTCGCATCTTTAACAAATTCATGACCTGATATATATACTTCCTTACGTCCAGCAGGATACTGCATTTGGAAGATCGGACCATATTCTTTCGCAACTTTAGATAGTGACTGTATCGGAGCCGTTCCCTCAATCATTGGTAAATTTCCAAGTGGACCATAGGTTTTAGGTTGTGGTATGTGAACAGATTCTGTCATTTTGTTTCCCTCCGTTATCCTTCATTTATGATTCATTTCGCGCTCTCTAGAACCAACTGACCATAACAGTAAACCGGTCATTTTGATGTAAAAAAAAGTGGATTTGATTATTCAATCTCTCCTACATATCTACACTATCACGTTGTTAATTTGTGGCACAACAGGTATAAAGTCATGATTCATTACGTCAAAAGTTTCATATTTATTTCGCAAAATATCAATTTTACTGCTTTTTCTTGATACTTTTGTCACAGCATCCTTCACTTGTATCGTTAATCACCTACATCATTCATCACATGAAATAGTAATCACCTATTTTATTAATTACCCAAATCATTGCTTGCTGAACATAAAAAAGTGAAGAAACCTCCATTCCTTTAGCTTCGGAGGCCTTCACTTGTTTTCACTTTAACCTAATATAATCGCATATACGATTCCAGGACCGTGAACCCCAATGGTCAGATCATTCTCTATATCAGAAGACCTGCTTGGTCCGGATATAAAATGCACCCCTGCCGGTAATTTCTCTCGGCCTTGTTCGTCGAGTTCTACAAGCAGTTCGCCCATTCTCGTTCGGATCTGTTCTCTAGGAATAATAAGAAACAATACCGTGGGCAGTAAACTTACCGATCTTCCCTTTTCCTTGGAAGACTTCACCATCACTGAACCGGTATATGCAGCTGCTCCATCTGCAACCACAATCCCAATATCCGCTTCTGCAGCCAAAACTTTCTTGTCAATTCCTTCCTCCGTATTCCAAAAAGTAATCTTGGCGTAGGGGATGGAATCTTCTAAGTGGAGCGCCCTTAGCTCTTCTTGATCCTGACAAATTATTCGTTTTGGTTCCAGCTCTTCTGCTTTTTCCTCAATCCATGCACGGAGTTCCTGCTCGTTAGAAACTAGGGCGACATGTCCCCCTACGCTCTCGAAGTGATGAGAAAATTGTTCAACCCGCTTTTCGTCATCCCACTCGGTTTCATTCCAAAAACTAGGTGACCCTTGAAAGGGTCTCGCGGGTCGTTCCGTTATACGAGGTCGTTGCAGTTTAGAAGCAATATGCTGCATAAATGCATCCTGTTTACGCCGGGATTCTTGTTCAAGTTCCGCAAGCCAAGTTTCGCCGTATTTACTCATCTCGCGAGTCCTCCTGTTGTCTACGGTCTAGTACATTTTGCATTCGTTCGCGAACATCCGTATTCATCTCCACATGCTCTGCCCGAATCTCAGATTCCAGCGTCTTCCATGACTGTCTGAAGGACTGTTTTGCAAGTGATGGAGTTACTCTGTAACTGTTCCAGCCCTTCAGCGGACCAGCCTTCAAAGTGATTTCGCCATTTTTCACAACTAGTTTTTGACCGATTTGTCCCATTTTTATCGCTGTACTAAAGCGGCTAGCCTTCTTCACGACCGTTCCAAAAGCCTTCATCCCTGCGGTTTCTACCTTATTTCCATACCCTTGCTCCACTTTACGTCTACGAAGAGAAACAAGCATGTCATGTAAAGGGATTTTCACAGGACAAGCTTCATAACAGGCTCCACAGAGGCTTGAGGCGCTAGCAATATCGTCCCATTCGGCAACATTCTTATTTAGAGCCGGTGTTAGGACCGCCCCAATCGGTCCGCTATACGTGCTTCCGTAAGCATGACCTCCAATATGGCGATAGACGGGGCAAGCGTTTAGACAAGCACCGCAGCGGATACAGTTGAGCAGTTCCTGAAACTCTGGATCTCCGAGCTGCAAAGAACGTCCGTTATCCACGATAATGATATGCATTTGTTCTGGTCCATCGGCATCTTCGGTCCTTTTAGGACCCGTTATACCTGACATATACATCGTCATACGCTGACCTGTAGCCGATCTTGGCAGCAGGGTTGCCATAACTTCTAGATCAGCCCATGACGGGATGATACGCTCCATGCCCATCAGCGTAATTTGAGTTCGCGGCAGTGTGCTCACCATCCGTGCATTCCCTTCATTTTCGAAGAGAACCATGGAACCTGTCTCCGCAATTGCAAAATTACATCCTGTCATACCGATATCGGCATCGAGAAACCGTTCACGTAATTTTTTACGCACAAATCCTGCGAGTATGGTTGTATCAGGAGCCAGCGTTTCTCCTGCTACTTTTGATAATAGCTCTGCAATCTGATATCTATTCTTATGGATAGCCGGGATAACAATATGAGAAGGCATCTCACCGGCAAGCTGGATAATATATTCACCGAGATCAGTTTCAATCGCTTCGATTCCCGCTTCTTCCAATGCATGATTCAGATGCAGTTCTTCTGTTACCATGGATTTAGACTTTACGACAGAATGAGCTTCCCGGTGTTTGGCGATCTGTAAGGCAATCTTAACGGCTTCCTCACCGGTTTCGGCAAAATGGACGTGAACTCCGTTCGCTCTCGCATTCTCAGTAAAAAGATTTAGATAATAATCCAAATGAGCGATGGTATGAAGCCTGATCTGTCTTCCGCGCTCTCTCCATTCCTCCCATCTTCCGTGCTCTTCCGATGCCAGCTTTTTGCCACCACGAAGCCTTTCTGTCGTAAATCGTACCGCTCTGCGTAAGAATTCATCATGCAGCGCAATTTCAGCGCGTTCTCTAACAGCATGTTTCCCTGCTCCAATGCTCATGAAGACTTCACCCCTTCGTATAGCAGCTCAGCAAGATGCATAACCCGAACCGGCTTATTTTGGAAGCGAAGCTGGCCGGCAATATTCATCAGACATGCCATATCTAGACCAACCAGAACTTCAGCTTCTGTTTCGACGATATGTTCTGCCTTTTCCGTTACCATCGCACCTGAAATATCTGCCATCTTCACAGCAAAGGTTCCGCCAAACCCACAGCAATCTTCCGCAAAAGGGAGTGGAATAAACTCGATATCCCTGACTCCTGCTAAAAGAGCCATCGGTTCTTCCTTCACTCCTAATAAACGACTGCCATGACAGGACGGATGATACGTAACTTTATGAGGGAATCTAGCACCTATATCGGTGATCCCCATCACCTGAACTAAAAACTGTGTAAATTCATAGGTTTTTGCTTCAAGACGCCTTGCTTGTTCTGCCAGAACAGGATCATCTTTAAATAAGTCCTCATAGTGATGGATCATGTAAGTGCAAGAACCTGAAGGCGAGACTACAAAATCACTGTCTTCAAATGCTTCTAGAATCGTTCTGGCAGCTGTTCTCGCTTCATCAAAATATCCGCTGTTATAAGCCGGTTGACCACAGCAAGTCTGCACGTTTGGAAATTGAAGAGTAACACCGTATTTTGCCAATATACGAACCATGGCTTCTCCCACCGCTGGATAGATGGCATCACTCAAACAAGTAATAAATAGGGAGACTTTCATCAGCGTACACCTCTTATCTAGAGAAACTCATCTTATTGTTTAGGTCTATACATATGCAGCTAAATTTGTATACTTTACATACTCGAAATAAGCTTCTTTCCAGGCCTCTGCGTTTTCCGGTTCATACGTAAGTACTGGAAATGATTCTTTTACTGCTTTTCTCGCTTCAGTCAAAGAACTGAAAACACCTTCATTTATCCATTGTACAATAATATTGCCAATCGCGCTTGCTTCAACAGGACCGGCATATACAGGTTTGCCAAGGGCACTCGCAGTCCACTTACATAAAAGATGATTATGAATGCCTCCGCCGACCATATGAAGCCCGCTGAAAGATTGTTCAGACACCTGCTCTGTCAGCTCATATACATACCGATATTTCATGGCGAGACTTTCCAGTATGCACCGAATGATCTCTCCTTGCGTTTGCGGCGGACGTTGATTGGTCTTTACACAATATTCTTGGATTCGAGTCGTCATGTTCCCTGCTGGAAGAAACATGGAATGATCCGGGTCTATAAAATGCTGAAAAGGAACTGCCTGCTCAGCTAAATGAAGAAGTTTATCATAATTCACATCATGGCCCTCTCGCTCCCACTCTCTTATCGTCTCTTGAAAAATCCACAATCCCATAATATTTTTCAAGAGACGATAAGTATGACCTACACCGCCTTCATTCGTAAAATTACTCGCAAGCGTCGCTTCATTAATAATCGGCGCTTTTACCTCGGTACCCATGAGAGACCATGTGCCGCAGCTTAAGTAAGCAAAAGGGCCATCCGTTGCCGGGACGGCAGCAATTGCTGAGCCCGTATCATGTTCAGCCACCGCAATGAAGGGAACTGGCCGTATGCCGAGTTCTTTGGTCACTTCGGAACGAAGCATCCCGACTTCCGTGCCTGGAGAAACAATGGGGCCAAACCATTCTTCCGGTATGCCGATCTGCTTAATTAATTCTCGGTCCCAATCATTCATAACGGGATTAAACAACTGGGTCGTCGTCGCATTTGTGAATTCATGCTGTTTTTCTCCTGTCAGAAAATAACGGAGTAAATCCGGAATCATCAGCAGATGCGCCCCTTCTCTCAGCAGATAAGAGTCCCGTTTTTTCAAGGCAGCAAGTTGATAAATGGTGTTGAACGGAAGAAACTGAATTCCTGTTTTTTGAAAAATGCGTTCCGCCGGAATCTTATTCAGCACCTCTTCCATTACACCGTTTGTCTGCGTATCACGGTAATGATATGGATTTCCGAGCAGCTCGCCATCTTTGCCAAGGATTCCAAAATCAACAGCCCACGAGTCAATGCCGACACTGCTTACTCGCTCTCCTGCTTGTTTTGTTCTCAGCAAACCTTGTTTCATTTCATGCAAAATTCGTAATATATCCCAGTGCATGTGTTCCCCAGCAAAAACCGGATTATTACTAAATCGATGCACTTCCCTTATCTCCATGCGGGAGTCGTGGAGCAGTCCAAGGACTGCTCTCCCGCTGCTGGCTCCCAAATCAAAGGCTAGGACACTCACCAGCTAGCCCCTCCTTTGCCGCGCCCTGCAATTTCAGCAGTATAACGGCTGTTTAGATAGGCTTCCATAGGATCCACTGGAAGGCCTTGCTCCTCACGTACGGCATGAAGTAGTGGAGTAACATCGAACTCAAATGCTCTTCTTACTGCATGTTCTGCAGCAAGTACATCATTATTTTTTTGAGCAGCCGCTACTTCCTCATGATCTACAAGCAGTGCTTTGGCATATTGCGTCTGAACATTGAGTACGGAACGAATCATTGCTGGAATCTTCTGTTCAATGTTATGAGATTGATCAAGCATATAAGCGATTTTATCTACACCGCTTCGTATTCCTTCATCTTCATCCATACTTCCTTGCAGAATTTGATAGAAAATAAGGAATAATTCATAAGGGTTGACGGTACCAACGATAAGATCATCATCGGCGTATTTACGGCTGTTAAAATGAAAACCACCTAGTCTTTTCTCATCCAGCAGGTAGGCTACAATATGTTCGATATTCGCTCCAGGGAGATGATGTCCCGTATCAACTAGCACTTGCGCCTGTTCTCCAAGCTTCAGCGCCATATTGTACGCCATTCCCCAATCCGCCAAATCGGTATGATAAAAAGCAGGTTCAAAACATTTATACTCAATAAGTATCCGCATGTCAGGATCCAGAGCACGGTACATTTCCTGCAAAGCTTCCTGCATCCAGCCTTTGCGTTTACGGATGTCGCCTTGTCCCGGGTAATTGGTTCCATCGGCAAACCATAAAGATACATCTTTCGAACCGGTCTCTTTCGCGATATCTACACAGGCAAGCAGATGATCGGTTGCCATGCGCCGAATTCTGCTGTCACTGTTCGTTACACTTCCAAGCATGTACTCGTCTGCCTGGAATAAGTTCGGATTTACGGCTCCAATGCGCAGCCCGAGATTTTCCGCATGGGAACGCAGTTTACTATAGTCATCCACTTGATCCCAAGGGATATGAATTGCCACAGTCGGAGCGAGCCCTGTCAGCCGGTGGACGACAGCAGCATCTTCCATTTTCTCAAAAGGATTGCGCGGAACTCCTTCTTTCTGAAATACTTTAAAACGTGTACCGGAATCTCCATAACCCCAAGAAGGAGTTTCAATCTTCAGCTCGGCAAGCTTTTGCTTAACATGATTAACATCGATTCCTCTTGCTAACTGCTGCTCTTCGAATAGTACATAGGCTTTATCCTTCAAATCTGTTCCCTCCTTCGAATGTGAAGCACAAAACAAATGAGTACTTGCGGATTTAACGTGTAAAGGCTGCAGGTACTCCGCCATCAATCGTCAACATACACCCTGTTGTTTTTTCAGCTTTGGATGAAGCAAAGAAAGCAACGCCTTCGGCAATATCTCTTGGATAAATATTAACGAGCAGTGTTGTCCGCTTCCGGTAATGCTCTTCCAGCTGATCAGGTTCAATTCCATAAGCTTCAGCTCGCTCATTACGCCAATTGGAATTCCATATCGCAGAGCCTTGTAAGATGGCATCCGGTAAAATCGTATTTACGCGAATTCCGTATTCCCCGCCTTCTGTCGCAATACAGCGAGCTAAGTGGGCTTCGAGTGCTTTTGCAGAACTGTAAGCGGTCACATTTTTGCCGGCATAAATTGAATTCTTGGAACCAATGAAAACCATACTGCCTCCAAGCGCCTGCTCTTTCATTACTTTAAAAGCTTCGCGGGCAACAAGGAAATATCCTGTTCCTAACACATTTATATTTAAATTCCATTCTTGTAATGAAGTTTCATCAAACGGACTTGAGGTTGCAAGCCCCGCATTATTGACAATAATGTCGACACCGCCATAAGTAAGTGCACACTGAGAATAAGCTTCTTTAATTTGCTCTTCGTTCGTCACATCCATTTTTATAGCAAGGGCTCTACCGTCTCCGTACTCGGCATTAATTTCTGCTGCAACACGCTGAGCCCCTTCAAGATTCAAGTCCGTAATCGCCACATGTGCCCCTTCGGATACAAGCAGCCTAGCCGTTTCACTGCCAATTCCGCCTGCCCCACCCGTAATGAGTGCAACTTGGCGCGAGAATTCCGTTTCTTTTGGTGCGAGTGACAATTTATACAGTTCAAGCGGCCAATACTCCACATTGTACGATTCATTTTCACTAAGAGAGACAAATTCTCCTAGAGCAGTAGCGCCTCTCATCACGGCAATTGCCCTGTGGTATAATGCACCGCTAATTAGCGAATGAGCATGGCTTTTTCCCGTATTGATCATTCCAATACCTGGGATCAAAATGACGCGCGGTGCGCTTTCAAACATTTGATCTCCTTCATGTTTGTTACGTTCAAAATAGGCTTTGTAATTCTGTTTGTACTGCTGGATTTCTTCAGATAAGATTAGTTTCAATTGGTCTATATTTTCTAACTTTGGTTCCCATTCCACAAATAAAGGAACGACTTTGGTATGTACCAGATGATCAGGGCAAGCTGCACCGACCTGTGACAAAGCTTTCGAGTTGTTTCCATTGACGAATGATAATACATCATCTGCATCGTCATACGTTAAAATCATTTTCTTCTCATCGCTGACAGCCCCGCGAATCAAAGGCATAATCGCTGCTGCTGCTGCGCGGCGTTCTTCCTCGCTAAGTGATGTATAACGTGCTCCTCCAAAAGTTTCCTTCTCCTGTGCCTGGCGTTCAATATAGTCTTCGGCCTCTTGAATCACGCTAATTGTCTTCGCATACGTCTCTTCAGAGGTGTTTCCCCATGTAACCAGTCCATGTTTCTCCATAAGCACAAGTTCCGCATTAGGGTGATTTCTGACACCTTCTGCAATCATCTTTGACAACGTAAAACCTGGACGAATATAAGGAACCCAGACGAATCGATCTCCATATATTTCACGAGCGATTTCGCGTCCGTTATCTGCACAGCAGATACTTATAATGGCATCCGGGTGTGTATGGTCTACCTGTGGAAATGGCAGAAATGCATGAAGCAAGGTTTCAATTGATGCCCTTGGGTGTTTTGAATCAATCATACAATTGCTGAGGTATGCTACCATTTCTTCATCTGGCATTTCACCTAATTCATATAAAGGATTGATATCTTCAAGCCGAAGTCCCGTAAAATGTTTAGCTTGCATGGTTCCAAGATCAGATCCGCTGCCTTTTACATACATGACCTCTACATCTCTTCCCCGAAAATCCTTAATCACCGTTTTGGTTGACGTATTTCCCCCGCCCCAATTACATACACGGCGATCCGTTCCAATAAGATTGGAGCGATACACAAGTTCATCAAGCCCTTTATTCAGTTGCTTCGCTTTCTCGTTGTCCCACAAGTTTTGTACCATAGTGTAATCAACCCTCCAGAGGTTCTATATTTAGGATAATTTGTCATTGCTTAACGGGAGTATACCACTTTTATTTGGGTTTGAGTATGTATTTTTCTGTTTTTTACAGAAAAAACAATAGGAAAAGCAGTTATATATCTTTGTTTCAAACAAATGAAGCGCTGTCAACTATTAAATTACATAAAACTACATCTTCTTTTTTGTGAAACTTCTTCTTTACAGATAGGACATTCCTTCTATACGAGCTGCATATGATAAAGACAATAGAAATGAACAAGGGGAACGATATGACGTATTACAACAACAAAGGAGGAACGGGATATGATGATTGAAGTTGAAAATGGAGTTCAGCTGTACGTAGAAGATCTTCGTCCTGTGGACGGAGGAAATGGACAAACCATCTTTTTTGTCGCGGGCTGGCCTGTAAGTCACCGGATTTTTGATTACCAGATGCAAATGCTGCCCTACTTAGGATATCGCTGTATTACTCTTGATCTTCGAGGATTTGGGAAGTCTGATAAACCATGGCATGGATATTACTATGATCGATTTGCCGAAGATATCTCCTTCGTAATGGATGTACTTAATCTAGAAAATGTAGTACTTGTCGGATTCTCCATGGGTGGAGCTATCTGTACTCGCTTCATTACGAAGTATGATACTGGCGCTAGAGTGGAAAAACTCGTTCTTGCCGGAGCAACAACCCCTTATCTCGTAAAAAAAGAGAATCCATCTGCTTTTGGTCTGCCTTTAGTTCAAATCGATCATTTACTTCAGCAAATGCAGATTGATCTGCCTCAAGCGATCTCGGATTTTGGAGGCACCTTCTATTATCAATATATCAGTCCAGAATATAAAAGCTGGTTTCAGCATATGTGCCTCGAAGGCGCTTCCCACGCCATTTTACAGAGCGGAATTGCTTTAAGAAACGAAGATGTTTCCTCAGATCTGACTCAGATTCAAATACCGACCGGTATTTTTCACGGAGCTCATGATCAGATCGCCCAGTTTCAAGGCGCAGTTGCTACTCAGCAGGCCATCCCCGGTTCTTTGTTATATCGTTTTGAGGAAAGCGGTCATGGACTTTTATTCGAAGAGAAGAATCGCTTTCAAGCCACATTGCTAGATTTTATTAAAAATACGTAGCAGCATAAGAAGATGGTAAAAGTAAACCTTGCGTTTGATGAGCATTGCCTGTGGGGTATAATAGTACAAGCGTAAAATAACAACTATGACCAAAGGTGATGAGCATGTATTATGATTTATCATGTGACCTATCCATCTGAAGGACTTCATGTAAAAGGATATCTTAGTCTGCCCTACGGGTATCAACTTCCAGAAGACGAAGTTCGCCAGTTGCTGTTCGGAAAATTCAGCAGCGATACATATCCCGCTGTACAACTAAATACTCCTCTGCATACCACAGATCAAGATTTCACTTCTAAGAAGTGGCCTGTGTTCATTTATTGCCGTGGTGGAATTGGGAATTTCGGTAAGGTCCGTACTCCATGGGTCGAGGAATTTGCGATGCATGATCATATCGTGTTTGCTCCCTCCTACCGGGGAACAGACGGCGGTGAAGGACGCGACTGCTTTGGCGGAGATGATAAAGAAGATGTGTATGCTGCCGTAAGACTTCTGTCAGAACTGCCTTTTGTTGATGCCGAACGAATAAGCATTATGGGTTTTTCGAGAGGTTCAATTAATGCAGCATATACAGCGCATACCCAGCCAAATATTCATAAACTGGTACTCTGGAGCGGTGTATCCGATATGGCTCAGACCTACGAGGAAAGAGTTGATCTGCGCCGTACGTTTAAACGCGTCATCGGGGGGACTCCAACGAAAGTGCCGGAAGCATATAAAGATCGCTCACCCGTCACGATTGCTTCCGAACTCAGTTGTCCTGTGCTTATCGTTCATGGTACGAAGGATGTTCAGGTATCCTACAGTCAAGGTGAGAAAATGTACAACTCCTTAAGCGAGGCAAAAGCAGATGTTAACTTCCATCGTTATGAAGGTCTCGGTCATCATTTCCCACAGGAAACGCACCGTGCGGCGATTTCCCGAATGTTCGAATGGATTACAGAGGGCACAGGAGATCCTGAGGCCATTTCCATGTAATTCATAAAAAAAGAGCTGTCCCCTATGTAGTTTGAATCACACCCTACATAATGGGACAGCTCTTTTTAGTGTTACTGTGATAACGTGCTGAGTATTATTTCGCAGACGGGATCCGGTGTGCGGAATGTCTTGTCGGGCCAACAAAATGGTTAAGCGGGAATCCATTTGAGATCGCCTGTGTTACAAATGTTTTCGCTCCAGATACGGATTCACGAACGGAACGTCCTTTTGCAAGCCCCGCTGTAATTGCAGCCGAAGATGTGCAGCCCGCACCATGCGTATACTGGGTTTCAATCGCATCCGCTTCAAACCATTCATAAGTTTGTCCATCATATAGCAGATCCACTGCTTTACCTGGACGGATTTTCCCTCTATCTTTAATCAGAACATGTTTTGCTCCGAGATCATGAATGATCGTTGCTGCTTCCTGCATTTTTTCCAGTGTAGTAATCGGACCTGTTTTAGCAAGTTGTGAAGCTTCAAAAATGTTTGGAGTTACAAGATCCGCACGCGGAAGAAGGAATTCGATCATTGCTTCTGTATTTTCTGGCTGCAGTACTTCATCTGTACCTTTGCAGACCATAACAGGGTCAATAACAATTCGATCTAGCTTGTACTGGTCAATATAACGAGACACAAGTTCAATAATATCAACAGAACCAAGCATCCCTGTCTTCATAGCATCAAAACCAATACCTTCAATTGCGGTTTTAAGCTGCGCTTCTACAATCCCAAGATCCACAGGAAATACTTGATGATCCCATGTTTTCGGTTCCATGCATACAATCGTTGTTAAAGCCGTCATTCCGTATACATCATATTCCTGGAATGTCTTCAAATCAGCCTGAATTCCAGCGCCTCCGCTTGTATCCGAGCCTGCTACCGTTAATGCTTTTCTTATCGTCATGTTCATTATTCCCTTCGCTTGTAGATAACTTCTCTATTATAAAATAAGTGAATGGCCTTAATCCATACCCATTTTGTAAGAATATCATAGAAAACGACATTTCGTGAAAAAAACTGCCCAACCACCCCTCTATCGAGATGATCAGACAGTTCTCTAGTGAATCAGCAACAATACTTAGTAAGATGTGAATGATATATTTTTTAGGGCCGAAGCGGACTTGCCATTCGTTCAAATCCTAAATACCGAGTTCCTTGATGAGTAAGTCTGCCCTCGTCACCTTCAACCAGCAGACCATATTCTTCTGCCCGCACCTCAAATTCTGTTCGACGACCATCTTCAAATTCAAAGGTTAGATAATAGTTAGTATATGCCCTGCTGTTACCAGAACCTCCGCTCACTTCGGTTCTTTTGGTTAGCACACGTGCACGTTCGGTCAAACGTTCAGCAGCATTATTACGAGTATAGGTGGTAACTCCCTTTATAATAGAATAAAGAACAACACTGATAATAATTAATAGAATTGTTGTAAAGAAAAATGCAAATACAGGAGGAAAACCAGCAAAAAAATTGCCTAATCCTGAGAAGAAACCAGGTCCTTCATCAAAAAACATGCCTCCGTCGTTAAATCCACTTCCAAATAAGTAAAAATGAACGTTCATGACGTTTCTCTCCCTTGATGGACATAAAAACCTTTGTACGAATTAGTATAAACTCTCCAGTTCATCAATCAGTTCACCCACATAACGTACCGCACTGCGAATCGGTTCCGGCTGCGACATATCCACACCAGCCAGCTTCATGAGTTCCAAGGGACTTTTGCTCCCCCCGGCTTTTAAAACCTCTAACCAGCGATCTACCGCAGGCTGTCCTTCGTTACGAATCTGCTCAGCAACAGCAGTCGAAGCAGTAAGACCTGCAGCATAAGTATAAGGATAGAGACTCATATAATAATGCGGCTGACGCATCCATGTAAGGGAAGCATGATCATCAATGACAACATCCTCTCCCCAGAATGAAGATAAAATACGCCCTTTTAACTCCCCTAGCTTCACTGCAGTGATCGGCTCATTATTCATGGCAAGTTCGTACACCTGACGCTGCAGTTCTCCTTCTAATAGGTGAGTAACGAAGTTGTGGAAATAGGTTCCTAACAGCTGCGAAATTACCCAGCGGCGCATACGCGGATCATCAGAACGTTTAATTAAATGATCTGCCAGCAACAGCTCGTTCAGTGTAGAAGGAGCTTCAATAAAATAAAGTGATGGTCTGGCATTGGTCAGACGTTGATTTTTCCCAGCAAGCATTAAATGTCCCGCATGACCCACTTCATGAGCGAGGGTAAAGGCACCTCTCATGTTATCTGACCAACTGATGAGAATGTAGGAATGGACATCTGGAATAGACATACAGAAAGCACCTGTTCGTTTTCCTGCATTATCTGCATAATCAATCCAGCGTTCACGGAAAGCGTCAGCGACAATCTCGCCATATTCCGGTCCAAGGACCTGCAAAGCTTCTTTGATCAGTTCGCCAGCCTCTTCGAATGAAATACCGGGGCTAAAATCAGGATCAAGCGGAGCTTTTAAATCAGCAAACGTCATCTCAGATAAACCCAGTACACGTTTCTTGAGTGCTGCGTATCTCCGCATATGTGGTGCAAGGTCTGTCTGAATGATATCAAGGATATTATTGTACATCGCTGTAGTTACCTGCTGAGGCTTAAGCAACATATCTGTTACCGAATCGTATCCCCGAAGACGAGATTCAATCACTTGGCGTTTTACTTCTGTTCCATACGCTTCTGCGAACGTATTTCGATATTTATACAACGTTTCACTAAACGCATGAAACGAATTTCGGCGTAGTACGGTATCAGCAGACTCTACATATTTATTCTCATAGAGTGCAAAGGATACGGGAACTTGTTCCCCGCGTCCATCTTCAGCGGAAGGAAAGGTCATGTCCGCCAGCTTGCTCCGTTCATAAATACGGTAAGGTGCGTTTAACACTTCACCAAAAGAAGCAAGTACTTTTTCGGTTTCTGCACTAAGCCGGTGACGCTTGGTCTCAAGCAGCAACTTCAAACTTCTTTCGAACACTCGGAGTCCAGGCTCTTCTTCTATGTAGGCTTCCACTTTTCCATCCGGAAGGGATAAAATCTCTGAACGTACAAAAGAGAGTGCGGAGCTTACCGCAGAAGATACGTCTCTCGCTTTTGAGGCATCCATTTGATTCTGAGGGTTAATGCTGTCGCCCGATTGATGCAGATATGAGTAAGCACTCATTCGTTGCAGTCTTCCCTGAAGCTTCTCCTGAGCCTCCAGACAAGCAAGCAGTACTTCTGCACCCTCTCCCAGCCTTCCTTCATACTGTGTAACGGTAGAAATATCAATCTCGATGGCTTTACGCTCTTCCTCCCAAGCTTCTTTCGTAGCGAATATATCATTCAGATTCCAAGTGGATTCTGTCCGGACTTCAGACCTTGTTAAAATTTTGGTCATAGAGTTCATCCCCTTCTCTTTTTCCTGTTATATACTTCCTAATTTATGTAATTGTATCATAAAATACCTTGAGCCTCTTTTAAAAAAGACAAAAAAAGAACCCGCTACTGTTTCCAGAAGCGAGTCCTTAGGACGAGACTCATTATTCGATTACCCGCTCATAAACTTATTACTCGATTACCAGCTCATGGTCAGGATCTGGCGTCTCTTCACCGTCGTCTTTCCATATCACGTTCTCACCATATTGTTTGCCCCAATTATACATCGCTTGTAAAACTGGCATCAGGCTTTGTCCATGATCCGTCAAAGAATATTCCACGCGCGGAGGAACTTCTGCATACACTTTGCGATGAACAAGAAGGTCTTGTTCCAGTTCGCGCAGCTGATGGGTCAACATTTTTTGAGTAATATGAGGGATCATCTTTTTCAGTTCACTAAAACGTTTGGTCCCTTCAAGACCCAAGTGCCACAATATAATTAGCTTCCACTTTCCGCCAATGACAGCAAGCGTCAGTTCTTTCTCACAATTAATTTCTTTGAGATTAATCCGATCTTTTATTTCTGTTGCCACTTGATACCATGCCCCCTTCACCTAAGTCTACTATAACTTTCTATTTCGCAGCAAAAGGGGCTATAGAAAACTATTCAAGATTGGCATGTCTTTCAAACATGGTTCTTGTGTCCTGATCCATCTTTCTCATTAATGATAGAATAATTCCATCAAGCGTAATGATCAGACTTTGTTCAAATAGTGAACCCATGGGCTGAATAGATTGCCGCTTACCTTCATCTTCCTTCGCTGCCGCATGAATTTGAATGATTACATCCGCAAGCTGCCCAATCGAAGAATTTTGATGAATCGTAAGAACCAAGACGGATGCCTCCATTGCTTTCGCCTTTTGGGCCATGGATAACAAGCTTTTCGTTTCACCTGACCCGCTGCAAAGAATCAGAACGTCTCCTTTACGAATGGGAGGGGTCGTCGTTTCTCCAATTACAAAAGTAGGCTTACCTAGATGTGCCAGCCTCATGGCAAACGCTTTTCCCATTAAGCCAGACCGACCTGCTCCCGCTACGAACACCTGACCTGCTCCGGCGATTACATTCATCGCTTCCGTTAGCTGGGCTTCGCTTAGAAGAGCCGCTGCCGTTTCTAATTCCCTAAGGATCGATATTACATCACTTTTTACCATCGCTTTTGGTTACCCTTGTTTAATCAATTGCTGCATCTCAGCTGCTACTGCTTTTTTATCATCTTGGGTAGTAATTCCCCCGCCGACAATAACGAGATCAGGTCCAGCTTTGATTACTTCCGGCAAAGTCTCCAGCTTAATTCCGCCTGCAATCGCTGTTTTTGCATTGGTTACAGCTCTCTTAATCGTCTGCAAATCTTCAAATGAGTTTTGGCCTACGGCTTGAAGATCATATCCAGTGTGGACACAAATATAATCGACACCAAGAGCATCGATCTCTTTCGCACGCTGTTCAATGTTTTTCACATTAATCATATCAACGAGGATTTCTTTGCCTTGTTTTTTTGCTTCTTCTACGGAACCTTTGATTGTCATATCATCCGTAGCACCAAGTACAGTAATAATATCAGCGCCCGCTTCGGAAGCTTTCATAATTTCGTAACCGCCCGCATCCATAATTTTAAGATCGGCGAGTACCGTAAGATTAGGGAATGCTGCTTTCATTTCTTTCACTGCATGAAGTCCTTCATTAATGACGATTGGTGTTCCAATTTCTACAATATCAATATAAGATTCAACCTCTTTTACCAATTCAATAGCTTCTGGGATATTTACAAGGTCAAGTGCTAATTGTAATTTCATTATCATTCGCTCCTTTATAGTTCGTTTTTATGACAAGCTGGCTTCCGTTTGTCAGTTCCCCTTTATACTAAATACTAGAGATCCAAATAGGAAGTACGCACTTTAAAGTAGGGTAGTTACCTCGAGTATACTAATGGGCAGTGTGTTGATTTTTTATATAAACACAAGAACTTTTGAACTATACGGTTTAAGCACAATTGATTAGCCAGTAAGACCTATACTATAATGCTAGAAGATATGATAAATATCTGGAAAACGATAGAATCTAGCAGGGAGGGAAAACTTTTGTCCGGCAGATGAGATTCCGGCATAAGTACAATTGATGAAACCACCACTCGAAAAAGTAAAATCTCAGGACGACGCTTTAATAAACTACGTCCCAAGTACTCCTGAGCAAAAGTCAAACGTTTTTGTCAAAGCTTCAAATGTCCTCACCATGATCTGCACACGCTCGTTATTGTTCTTCTCTCTAATTATGCTGTTTAAGAGTTATGTAGCTTGGTTTGGCGTTTTTGATGACGGACCTTCCTGGGCCATTATGCTCAAAGAATTACCTTTCATACTGCTCATCTTCTGTCTTATTGAGTGGTTTGCCACGAAACGAAAATTAATGATATATACTATTTTTAATTTGCTTCTGACCGCTATTTTCTTTGCAGTTATTATTTATTACAAATACTATGGTGTTATTGTCACCTACAAAGCATTAGAGCAAGTGAATCAGGTGACCGCAGTCAGCAACAGTGTTTTCTCACTAATCGACCCTCAATACTTGCTGATCTTCACGGACGTTCTCGTGTTTGGCTATTTACTATTCAGGAATAAATCGGCGAGAAACTGGAAACAAGCGATACGAAGACCCGCAAATAAAAAAATCATTGCCTGTCTTTTTTCTATCTCACTTCTTATTACATCACTGAATATTTATACAAATCGCGGCAGTTTTAATGAAGTAGTCAAAGCAGAACAAATGGGGATCTTCAATTACGAAGCGTACACCTTGCTTAATCAAAAGAAAGCGGAACTTATTCCATCAGAAGAGATCACGCAAGAACGGATTAATGAATTAAAAGGATTGTCAGAAAATAAGGCTGACATTCTACAACTAAACGGAGCTTTAGAAGGGAAAAATCTCATTATCATTCAGATGGAATCCCTTCAAAATTTTCTGGTTCATCTAAAAATCGATGGTCAAGAAATTATACCGAATTTAAATAAGCTGGTACAAGATCATACTTATTTCTCTCATTTTTATCATCAGGTAGGCCAAGGGAATACATCGGATGCTGAGTTTGTAGTAAACACTTCCTATTATGTCCCACCTGAGGGTGCGGCTGTCCAGACTTACGTAGACAAAGTGTTGCCGAGCCTGCCAAGACTTCTTAAAGATAAAGGTTACAATACTGCTACGTTCCATACCAATGTCGTAGAATTCTGGAATCGCGGCGAACTATATTCATCACTCGGGTTCGATCACTATTATGACAAGTCATTCTTTGGTGAAGAAGATACGGTATTCTTTGGAGCTTCCGATCATGTACTCTATCAAAAAACAGCGGAAAAACTAGAGGAGATGGATCAAGAAGCAAATCCATTTTATGCCCAAGTCATTTCCATGTCTGCTCACCATCCGTTTACTCTTCCCGAAGAGAAAATGACGTTATCTCTTCCCGAACGTTATGATGATACCTTTGTGGGGAACTATATTCGTGCTCAGCATTATGCAGATGCTGAACTTGGTACATTCATTGCGGATTTGAAAAATCGCGGGGTATGGGATAACAGTGTTGTTGTTCTATATGGAGATCATGTTGGGCTGCCGACTACATCACTGGATGACGAAGACCTGTCATTGCTAAATGAAATACTCGGGCATCCTTATGATTACTCGGATATGATCAATATTCCTTTTGTCATTGCTTCTTCCGGTGTCACACCTGAGGGAGAGCAGAAACAAATTGGTGGTCAGGTGGATATCTTGCCTACTGTAGCCAATCTGCTTGGTATTTCACTCGAAGACCATATTCACTTCGGGCAAGATTTATTAAATCAGAAGGATTATAATTTATTGCCTGAACGCTATTATCTGCCTACCGGCTCGTTTGTGAACAGCAATGAAGTCTTCATCTCGGGCAGCGGATTTGAAGATGGAGAACATCATTTACTGAAGAACATACAAGAAACGGATCATATAACGACAGAGAATGATTTCTATCATGCCCTTTCTCTTCTCGATTTGTCACATAGTTATGTGTCCCAGCTTCCTCTTAAACAATAAGTAAAACAGCACCCTATGTCCTCACGATGTAATCGTGAAGCATAGGGTGCTGTTTTATTTTGCAGCCACATTTCCTGTATCTACACTACATATATACGGACCATACGCAGACTGGCTTTGGTGACTCCACTTGTTTACCTGTATAAGTCAATCGGCCTGTCTCCTTGTTCACTTCGAATACAGCGATATTATTCGTATCTCGATTAGTGACAAGCATCAGGTTACCGTTTGGTGTAAGCGAAAAGTGTCTTGGATGAGCACCTTCCGTAGAGATATGCTGTACATGTTCGAGCGTTCCGTCCGCCGAAGTGGCATACACAACAATACTGTCATGACCCCGGTTAGAGCCATATACAAAGCGCCCATCCGCCGAAATCGTAATTTCTGCACACGTATTTTCACCTGTGAAGTCGCTTGGCAGCGTAGGTAACGTTTGAATCGCCGTTAAATTCCCTTCTTCAGCATCATATGAATAAGAAGTTACCGTAGAATCTACTTCGTTAATTACATAGGCATACTTACCATTTGGATGGAATACGAGATGACGTGGACCTGCAGCGTCATGCGTATGCACTTCACGATGCAGTACAAGTTTATTTTCTTCCCGGTCGATCTGATATACAAAAATCGTATCCAGCCCTAAATCTTGAACCATGATAAACCTTCCGTCTGGCGAGAAGAAAGCAGAATGAACATGAGGACGATCCTGACGTTCTGGATGTGTCCCATGACCTTTATGCTGCTTGGAATCAAGCATTTTACCGATGCTTCCATCTTCTTTTAATGATACTAGACTTACTGTGCCTCCATGGTAGCTTGAGATCACAAGATACTCACCTTGAGGATCCTTTTGAACATGGCATATAGGTGCATAAGCAGACTGACCACGATTGATGAGTTCCAGTTCTCCCGTCTCCGGTAAAATCTGATAAGCTAGAGCTTCCCCTGACTTTAAGCCATCGGTTGTCACCATTTCTCCAATGGATATAAGTTGCTTAGAATCCGAATCGACTTGGAGAAAGGTTGGGTTCTTCACTCCTCCCTGCTTACTGCGCAGGGATAGCTCGTATGTATTTTCATCGAGTTCATATACATGAATCCCTGGATTTTCTTTCTCTGCATAAGAACCTGTAAATACTAATAATTTTGAAGTTGTCATTTTGTATTTCCTCCCTTACATACTGTCTACGAGCACACTTGGCTCTGTTTTTATTTGTACATTTCCTGCAACAGCTCTTGAGATCATACAAGAACTTTCCGCTTTATGCGACAGATGAAGTGCTTTTTCCACATCCGAATCTGTTGAGCCTTGCTTCAAAGTAACTACCGGTCGATGAGTAATTGTTTCATACGTAAATATATTGTTTGTTACATCGACGGTCGCTTCTGAAGTTAAGGTAAGCTGTTCTACAGAAAGTTCAGAACGCTCCATCATTGCTGCAAGAGTGATCAGATAACAGGTGGCAGCTGCTCCAAGCAGCATCTCATCCGGATTCGTACCGATCCCCGGTCCACCCATCTCTTTAGGAATTGAGATCTTGGTTTGAAGCTGTCCCGCTTCAATCGTACCGGTACTATTACGTCCACCGTTCCATACAGCTTCGAGTACAAATGGGTGCTTCAAGCTGTAAACATCCTCTCTTTTGTTTATTTACTATATTATAGAGCATCTAAGAAAAAGCAATAAAGCCGGAAAGCTTCGGGAAGCTTCCGACCTTATACTCATCATATTATTTTGATTCTTCTGAATCAAGTACCGGGAACCAGCCCGGGACTCCGAGAATCATATTCCACAGCGGATCCGGAATGACAAGACGTTCCTGATCTTCTTTGGTTAAGTGCACAGCAATATGCTCTTCATTGCCGGATTCAATCTTTTCAACCCAGTCGGGTTCAATAATCAATTCTCTGCCAAGTGCTATCATGGATACATTGGTATTCAGTGCACTTAGTGCCTCATCCGCTGTATGAATGTTACCAACTCCGACCAGCGGAACTCTATCTCCAATACGCTCAGCAATCCATTCCAGTCGAGTTTTGGAATCGTCAGCTCCGCGTCTTGGTTTGGACCAGAAATCAGTAAGCGAAACATGAAGATAATCCAGGTTTTTCTCAAGCAGCGCATCCGTTAATACGAAGGTGTCTTCCATTGTCAGCCCCGGTGTCTCCGGTTCTTCTGGTGAAAAACGATATCCAACAATGAACGGTCCTTTTGCATATTTCTTAACTGCGGCTTGAATCGAATCGATCACAGCAAGCGGGAATGTAAGTCGTTTCTCTACATCTCCACCCCAGCGGTCTTCTCTACGGTTTGAATGAGGAGAGAAAAACTGCTGGATTAAGTAACCGTTAGCTCCATGAATCTCAACCCCGTCAAAACCTGCTTCAATTGCACGGCGAGTCGCTTCTCCAAAATCCTCAATAATTGAAACAATCTCAGCATCCTGCAGTTCACGCGGTTCAGGCGATCCTGGTCTTTCACTTGCAATTGCACTCGCGCTTACAACATCTCCGCCTACCAAATCAGGGGGAGATAATCTGCCCGCGTGAAAAATCTGTAACACGGCTTTAGCACCTTGTTTTTTAATGGTATCCGCCAGTTTCTTAAGACCTGGCACAAAAGAATCGTCCGATACCGAAAACTGACCTGGAAAACCTACGCCGTTATCTGTTACATACGCAACTGCAGTAACAACGACACTTACTCCATTAGAGCGGCGAGCATAATATTCCAGCTCTGCATCTGATACAGTTCCGTCCTCATTAGAAGACCAATTCGTCATCGGCGCCATCATCATTTTATTTTTTAAAATCATTCCATTCGGTAAGGTAACTTGATCAAAAAGAAGATTATATTTTGAATTCATCTCTATCACTCCCACATTTACAGCTATAATATTAGTAAACTTTTCCTTGCTTACTGAAACAAGTATAGTTACTTTAAAGTTTCTATGCAAGACATCGTAAATAATAAGGCTGTAAAAATACACATGACCATACCAAAAACGGCTTTACTGCCGTCCTGGTATAGTCATGTGTATTAACGATGTTCAGGTGTTAAGGTTTGATCATAGCCATTCGCATATCTACTTCTTTTACACAATCCAGTGAATCATGGTTGTCATTGCCCACGAGCGATGATACAGGATATACTTCCATCGGCGTATCCCGATAAGATGTAAGATAAGGAAGCAGTTGATGTACTTCCGTAATTCCTGGATCAAGCCAGGCATCAATCGCTTCTTTTGTTAAAATCGCCGGCATTCGGGTATCAAATTCTCGAATAGTTAGATTAGCATTCGACATCAGCATGGTGCAGGTCCGAAGTGGAACCTTATTGGTATCTTTCCAAATTTCATAGAGACCCGCGACTCCAAACATAGAACGATCCGGCATAACTACGCGAACGGCATATTTTCGTTTACCTTCCTGACGCCAGTAAAAGAAACCATTACAAGGAATAATGCACCGTTTTGTTTCTACCATTCTCCGATAAGTCACATTATCATGAACAGACATCAAGTCTGCGTTAACAGCATCCTTGCCCCAAAAAGGAATAAATCCCCAACGATATTCGTCCATGATACGTTCCCCATCTTCATAAAGTATGAGCGGAGCATGTTGTGTCGGGCTAATATTGTAACGGTTTTTGTAATAATACATAACCCGCTGCACACCAAAATGATCACGAACTTCATCCAAATCTGCTGCAAGCGAATAACGTTTACACATCCTTTGTAACCCCCCTGAATTTTCCTTTACTATTCGCAGCAGGAGGTAAAATTATGCATAAAAATATTGTGTCTTCCCATTGACCGAAACGGTTTCACTTTATCGTTTGTTATGCGAATCTGGTTCAGCAAGTATATTCGTTTCATTATTATACATATTGGTGAATAGGCTTATGGAATAAAGAAGAAAAAATCGAATAGAAGGTGGGATCGCATGGATTTCTGGATTTACTCCGTAATTACAATCGCTTACATTATCTTGTTGTTATTCATGTTCACCCATTTGTCACGGACAAAGCAGTGGTTTCATTACCCGATTTTACTCGTGATCTTAGCATTTGGCCTTGCTTACGATAACGGCATCATTGCAGCTGGCAATGCCATTGGCGAAGGTAAGCCCCTTATGATATTAAGCAGTCTTCGTTTTTGGATTCATGCTTTTGTCACACCGGGTCTTGTCCTTGTAGGTTATTACATACTTCAAAGATCAGGAGCAGCTTTTGCTTCGAAAACATACATACGGATCTCCGCTTGGATTTTAACATTAGCATTGATACTGTATCAGGTCTTTACTCAAACCTTACATGAAGTGAAAAATCTAAAACTAGTTCAGGAATACGGTGTTCTTCGCTATACAGCAGAAGGCACCTCAGGACCTCCAATCATGGTTATTGTGGTGGGTCTAATACTCCTAATCATCGGCATCATCTTAATCTTCCGGCAAAAATGGATATGGATGTTTGTCGGAACCGCGTTACTTTTTATAGGGCAACTGATTCCTCTTCCTTTCGAAAGTTCAGCAGCCACAAATATTTTTGAGCTCATTCTGATCATCTCTCTATGGGTAACAATCATGTTCCAAGATCACAAGAATGGATCCTATCAAACCACACGTTGAATTTAATCAGCTTGATATTTCATATGGTTAACTATTAAGCACATCAAAAAACCTCCCAAGTTGAACTGCACCCCAAATGTTAGACATCAACTAACATTGGAGGTGCAGTTTTTATATGGCTAAGTTTAGTTCAGATGAAAAATTACAAGCAGTTATGCGCTATCAAAATGGATCGGAAGGTATAAAAT
>NZ_BOSJ01000021.1 GCF_018403285.1 Paenibacillus sp. J45TS6
AAATCCTGTTTGGTGGCGATAGCGGAGGGGTTCCACACGTACCCATCCCGAACACGACCGTTAAGCCCTCCAGCGCCGATGGTACTTGGACCGCAGGGTCCTGGGAGAGTAGGACGTCGCCAAGCAAAGAACCACTGTCGATCAATCGATGGTGGTTTTTATTTTTTAAAAAGACTGTATTGAAAGAAGGTAGTAACATTTTTGTTACGGATTTACCCTTTTAAAAAGTTATAATAACTACGGGTTATAAAATAAAAGGGGTGGTATCATTTTCGCAACAAAGGGAGAATATCGGCTGCGATACAAAAAACTATGTCTCTATTGTCTGCTGTGCCTGAGTTTGTTGATGACAATGGGATGCAGCCAGAAAACTTCTTGGGAGTCATATGAAGAAGCAGCTAATGTTAAAGGTTTTCCTGTCCCAGAAGAAGCTAATCGAATGGATCGTGCAACAACTAATCCGGAAATGGATTACATACAATATTCGTTGCCAGGCGTGAGTAAGAACGATCAATTACCGGATCAATATATAAATGAAATTATAGAGTGGGGTTGGACTGAGGACGTAACTAGTGAACAATCTGATACTTCTGATCCAGCACCGCGTATTTTTGTAAAAGACACAACCAGAGTACATTTATCTTTGCATAATGGTTATTTAACAGTTCTTGTGCCTACACAAGATGCATCACTAACTAAACCCAAAATTGTAGATACAAATAATTAAGACCTTTCGTTTAGGAAAGGTCTTTTTTTATTCATTAAATTCATTATGTAACTACCAGGTAGTGAGTGTATTTTTAATAGGGGGCTATGTTGAGTTACCGCGAAGCCCCTACTGTATGTAGTATGAGATATCTTGATTTGTTATTTTTATAAGACCGTCTTTTCTTTCACGGATTAACCAGGTTATGCAGTAGAGCCTAGGGAGTAGCAACCAGAAGTGCCAGAATAATAAGTTAATGGAGAAAGCAATTGGGGCAGCTATGATAAAGATGAAGATGAGGATCAGGCTGATCCAAGTGATATGCAGGTGTATTTTTGAAAAAAAACGATAATTGACATATTGTTCTGGGATCATTCCCATCCAGGGCAGCTGCCATGTGAACCTCCACTTCTGTAAGTATCTTTTACTGAGGAGAAGGACAGAGCGGGATATAACGAAATGAGTCCAAATGATTGTAATGAATGATAATACATAGCAAAGTACTCCGAACCATGTGAAGAAGAGAAGACTAATGAACAGCATAATGATGGCCAAGCTCACATAACTCCAGATGACTGGGCGCGCTATGTAGCTTTTACGTAGAAGACGATAATGATAGTATGTAGCTTCTTCTCCGATGACTTCGGGCATTCTAATAAATCCTCCCTTACCTATGAACTGATTGACTACACTTATATTCTAAGGAACTTTTGAAACCTCTTTCATATATTGTATATCGGATAATGATATGGATAAATTTAAATGTTGTAAAGAAATAGGTACAGACACCCATTCTATATAGGATGAATAGCATAACCTATGATAAAGAAATGGTGTTTGACTATGAAAAGGTTTAAAATAGTAGAAACTGTACCATACTAATAGGAAAAGAAATAAAGGTGGGATAGTTATGGATGCACAGCAAATTCAGCCTAAACACAAATGTATTGTTTGTGAGCAGTCTAAAGAAGAAGGTATTTTTATTGTTTCTGAATTTATTTGTACAGATTGTGAGACCGAAATCGTGCACACGGACGCTCAAGATGCAAAATATCCTTTTTTTATTCATCAACTAAAGCAAATTTGGTTACAACAAAATAATGCATAATATATAATGCTCTTCTCCTTGAACTTTTAGTAAAGGCCTGAGAAGGCCTTTTTTTATATTTCTGGTTACGTATTATGTATTTCTATTTCATTTATTAACTTTTTATCTACGGTCGATGCTATTTTAATTTGAATACAATACAATATAGTTGTATCTATGAAAAGATCGGAAGGATTAAAGAAATGGACAATCACCAATTAAATAAAGATAAAGCTCCCTTATACGAGGCTTTGATTCAATATAGAAATTCAAAAAAACATACATACCATGTACCTGGTCATAAAAATGGGCAGGTTTATTCAAATCTTGCACAGGGCACATTGCTTCAAGAAGTAATGAAAATTGACGCTACAGAGATTACAGGCCTCGATGATCTGCATCATCCGGAATCCGTCATCAAGGAGGCACAGCAGCTAGCAGCCGATTGTTTTGGTGCAGAGGAAAGCTTCTTTCTTGTAGGAGGAAGCACCTCAGGTAATATTGCGCTGCTTCTTACGGTATGCACTGAACCAGGAGATCTTATACTTGTGCAGCGTAATGTTCATAAATCAGTAATTCATGGTCTCATGCTCGCTGGTGCACATGCAGTGTTTCTAGCTCCAGAGGTAGATCCATCAAGTGGCCTTGCTACAGCCCCAGCAAAATCAACGATTGAGGAAGCACTGCAGGCTTATCCGAATGCAAAAGGTGTATTTATTACCATGCCTAATTATTATGGGATGGGATTTGATTTATCTGATATTGCAGCAACTTGCCATAAGGCCGGTGTACCGCTTCTCGTGGACGAAGCACATGGAGCACATTATGGACAGCATCCTGCGTTGCCTGGGTCTGCCTTAACCGCAGGAGCCGATGGAGTGGTACAATCCACTCATAAGATGCTGTCAGCCATGACAATGGGTGCTATGCTTCATGTACAGGGTAACCTGCTGGATCGTGAGCTTCTGAAGCAGCGTTTGTCTATGATACAGAGTTCGAGTCCATCCTACCCCATTATGGCCTCTCTTGATCTTGCGCGCTTACATCTGCATAAGCATGGTGAGAAGGCCTTCTCTACTGGTCTCGCAGCTGTACACATGGTAAGAAGGGGAATCGAAGACTTGCCCCGTTTTGGTTTATTGGATCCTCTGAGAGAAGCGGAAGCATATACGGTTCAGGATCCTTTTAAACTCGTCATATATGATAAAGAGAAGCTGTTAAAAGGATATGAATTGCAGGATAAGCTGGAAGAGCAGGACTGCGTGCCTGAAATGAGTGACGAGACTTACGTTGTACTCCTCTTTAGTCTAGGTTCCACGGAGGAGGATGCTAGACACCTTTTGAAGGCCTTAGTGCATATATCATTAGAAGAGGGCCCTGAAGAAACAAAACAACATCATAAATCAGAGAGTACAGCTACACATCATGTTTCCACGTGGAACATTTTGCATTCTTCTGTCTATTCCTGTCCTGTTCCTTTTCATTTAGGTAAAATAAAGAAAGAACAGAAAGAGAAAATTAGTATTACAAAAGCATCTAACCGAATTAGTGCTGAGATGGTTATTCCCTATCCTCCAGGTATTCCTATATTGTATCCTGGAGAAGAAATTAGTGAGAACATGAGAAATCATCTGATAAAGCTACGGGATTCGGGAGCAAAAATTCAAGGCACTGCAGATTCGAGCTTAGAAACCATCTGGGTTATGGTAGAAGAGTAATTACTAACTGTATATAAGACCAAATCATCATTAGTAGAAATGATCGTATGGACTTAACCAAATCGTATTGTTATTATGAATGGTTCTCAACCATCTATGAACTAATAAATTACGTACTTATTGCTAAAAATTAAAGCCTAGGGGAGAGAAACATTGTCTAAAGGAATATTTATAACGCTTGAGGGTGGCGAAGGATCAGGTAAAACTACAATGATTGGACGTCTATCTAATTATTTAGAAGAAAGAAACATTGCTTATCTAGTAACTCGGGAGCCCGGAGGTATTGAAATAGCCGAAAAGATCAGGTCTATTATTTTAGATCCTGAACATACAGCTATGGATGCGAGAACAGAAGCCCTTCTATATGCAGCGGCACGCAGACAACATCTTGTCGAAAAAGTCATTCCAGCACTTGAAGAAGGGCTTATTGTATTATGTGATCGGTTTGTTGATAGTAGTCTGGTATATCAAGGGTACGCAAGAGGGATTGGTGAAGAGGAAATTCGTTCCATTAATCTTTTTGCGACGGAAGGTATTACTCCGAATGTTACGATTTACTTTGATGTTGATCCAGAGATTGGATTTGCACGAATAGCAGCCAATCAAGAAAGAGAAGTTAATCGTTTAGATTTGGAAAACCGTTTATTTCACGATAAGGTGAGAGCAGGTTACCTCAAATTAGTAGAGAATGAGCCGGAGAGAATAAAGATGATAGATGCTTCGTTGTCACCTGATGAAGTATTTTGTAGTTTAATTGCAAACCTTGATTGCGTATTAAAGGATATTTAGGGGTATATGTCTAATAAAGACTTAAACAGAGCAAGTTTGGACTCTGACAGTAAGGGAAACTGTTCAAGCAATGGAGAATAGGTTAGATATGAACAGACGAATTACATTTTGGGTATTATTTATTTCTACTTAGGAGGCGTTTTTCGATGAAACTTATCGTAGCCATTATTCAAGATAAAGATAGTAACCGTCTTTCCAGCGGTCTAGTGAAAGCTAACTTTCGCGCAACGAAGCTTGCCAGTACAGGTGGTTTTCTAAAAGCGGGAAATACAACGTTTATGATCGGGGTAGACGATGGTCAGGTAGAAGCCGTGATGAATGTAATTCGCAGCAGCTGTAAAGTAAGAGAACAACTTGTAACCCCTGTGACACCTATGAGTGGAACAACTGATTCATACTTACCGCTTCCAGTGGAAGTACAAGTGGGCGGAGCAACCGTATTCGTATTACCAGTCGATCGTTTCGAACATTTCTAATAGAAAGAATAAACACCCTAAGTTTGTTTTAGAAGAAAGCAGGGATACGTGTGAAAATCAACCCAGGATTTCGGCCGCTGCAGAATGGAATAAGCCCCTCTGATTCAGGTGCCAGACCTGTACAGAATAAGGAATTTACCGGCATGATGCAGCAACAGGCAGAGAGAGCATCGAATGAGGAGCTAACTCGCCGATTGAACGAAATTCAACTTCAGGGGGACCGGCTTGCACGTTCCATGACGATTCGTGAGTTAAAGGCGTATAAGCAACTCGTTAAGCGATTTCTAGAGGATACGGTAAGACAAGGCGTCAGCATGAAAGAATCTAGAGGTTGGGATCGAAGAGGACGCGGGAAACGTTATCTGCTTCTAGATGAGGTAGATGAGGTTTTGCTCAAAATGGCTGAAGAGATGCTTCAAACAGAACAAGGGAAGATGGAACTCCTTCAAAAAATTGGCGAGATTCGCGGAATGCTTATAAATCTCAGCTTTTGATAAATGTAGTGAAAGACAAGTGCACTCTAACTTGTCTTTTTTTATATATAGCGCTCCTTGTAAACTGGTAATTAATTTTATTATCATCCTAAAATTTATATTACCAGTGAACATGATATAATAGATAAAGATGATGATTTGTAATTCTTTTTTATGAAGAATTGAATTATATAGGATTGTCATACAAACATAATTCATGCGGCAATACAGCATGGGGAGGATCATCTCATGTCTTTTCGTGATATTATGGGCCAGGAAACAGCAAAACAAATGCTGCAAAGCGGACTTCGGCAACAATCAACCAGTCATGCCTACTTATTTAGTGGTCCTTCGGGCAGCGGGCAGCGACAAATGGCTACTGCATTAGCCCAAGCGATCTATTGTACTCGTCAGGAGGATGATGCGTGTGGAGAATGTCTGGAATGTCGTAAGGTGGAACACGGGAACCATCCGGATCTACATTATATAGAGCCTGAAGGGGCCAGCCTTAAGATTGATCAGATTCGTGAGCTGCAGAAAATTTTCAATTACCGGTCCGAGAACAACAATCGTAAAATTTACATTATAGATCAGGCAGATAAGATGACGACACAGGCTGCAAACAGCTTGCTAAAGTTTCTTGAAGAACCACAGGTACCCGCTGTAGGGATCTTAATAACAAGTAACAAAGGTGCTATGCTTCCAACAATTTTATCCAGGACACAAGAGGTTCCCTTTAAGGCACTTAGTCCGGAGCGAATCGAAGAGGTGTTTGTTAAAGAAGGATATTCACCTGCGCTTGTAAGAACTGCCGCATTTTTAACCTCAGGGTTAGAGTCATGCAAGAGTCTGCTTGACCAGAATTGGTTTGCAGAAATTAGAAATGTAATGTTACAATTAGGAGGAGAGTCACTGACGAGAGGCAGTATGTCACTAGTTTCTGCACAACAGAAACTTTTCAAGACAGGACTTTCTGAACATCTTGAACTGATGTTTGATATGTTCCATTTGTGGTTCAAGGACATGCTTTATGTAACTTACGGCAAGCAAGAGAACGTTATTTTTATAGATCAACTTAGTTCCATTTCTACGATAGCAAGAAGTCGTTCGACAGAGCAGTGGGTGTCTTATATGGATCTGGCTGCAGAATGTAGAAAGAAATTGCGTTCGAATATGAATGGACAACTATGTGTGGAGCAATTTTTGATTGGACTTGCAGCATAACTTTTTAAAAGGGTCTAGTCAGCAATAAGTATATTGTTTTGTTTTTTTATTCTTTACCCTAGCAATGTCTTAACATAATACGCTTTGATTGCGGTCTTTCATTTAAAGGCTTCAATAGAGGTTTTATTGTATACAAGGGGGTTAATTTTTTGTACAGTGTAGTCGGTGTCCGTTTCAAAAAAGCGGGCAAAATTTATTACTTTGATCCCCTCGATCTTCCTATTGAAAAGGATTCTAGCGTTATTGTAGAGACCGCTCGCGGGATTGAGTACGGCAAAGTAGTTATAGGTAAGAAGGAAGTCGGGGAATCTGACGTCGTATTGCCTCTCAAAAAGGTCATTCGTATTGCAGGTGAAGCGGATGCCAAAGTAGTGGAAGAGAATAAGCTCGCAGCAAAGGACGCATTTGGAACCTGTTTAAATAAAATCAGAGACCATGGCCTCAAAATGAAGCTGGTTGATGTCGAATTTACTTTTGATCGCAATAAGATCATATTTTACTTTACGGCAGAAGGCCGTGTAGATTTTAGAGAACTGGTAAAAGATTTGGCAAGTATTTTCCGTACTCGAATTGAATTGCGCCAGATTGGTGTGCGTGATGAGGCGAAAATGCTTGGAGGAATAGGTCCTTGTGGACGAGTACTATGTTGTTCCTCTTGGCTCGGGGATTTTGAACCCGTATCCATCAAAATGGCGAAGGATCAGAGCCTCTCGCTCAATCCAACCAAAATATCAGGACTTTGTGGAAGACTTATGTGTTGCTTGAAATTTGAGCATGATAACTATGAGAGTGTTAAAGAGGAGATGCCAGCAGTAGGAAAACTTGTGGTTACCTCACTTGGTGAAGGTAAAGTTGTTGGAATACATGCAGGTAATCGAACCATTCATGTTCAGTTGTTTGAAATAAATAAAGTGAAAGAACTTTCAATGGATGACGTTGTCATCAAGTAAACCATTATGTTTGCTTTCGGGGTGGGATTTTGGAGAAGAAAACAGTTTTTGCACACATTCTTGAAATGGAAACACAAATGGGACAAATGAGCAGTGATCTGGGAGAGCTGAAAATGATCGTAAAGGAATTGCTCGAAGAAAACCAGCGTATCACACTAGAGAACGAGCAACTTCGTAAGGTGTTAAAACGTGGGGCTTCTGCCGAGAAGGCGGCTCCTACACCCAAGACTCCTCTACCTCAGACTCATGTCCTTGAGCCAGAAGAAGATGTTGTTGGTGAAGGTCATGACAACTTGGCTCGACTGTATTATGAAGGTTTTCATATTTGTAATGTCTATTATGGTCATTTACGAACGGAAGGCGATTGTCTGTTCTGTCTATCATTTTTGAATAAGTAATGAGCCGTAGGGGTTCCCTACGGTTTTTTTTTAGGGATCAGGAACGATATTAAGGGTAAGGCAGGGAAGAGATAATAATGAAAAGAAACGAAATTTTTCTACATCCTTCTGAACGATTAGATGATCTTCTTACGCATGATCTACAGATCATTCAGAGCGATGAGGTTTTTAGTTTTTCTATGGATGCAGTCCTCTTAGCAAGGTTTGCAGGGATTCCGAAAAGAGGAAAAATTCTAGATATATGCACGGGTAACGGGGTTATCCCTATTCTGTTAACCACTCGAACAAAGGCTTCTATTGATGCAGTGGAGATTCAGCCCAGATTAGCAGAAATGGCAAGACGAAGTGTGCGATTAAATCAGCTGGATGAGCAGATCCAAATTTACGAGGGGGATGTGCGGAATTTTGCGGAACAGATTGGTTATGGTAAGTATGATGCAATCACAGTGAATCCGCCTTATATGCCGCTCAATGGAAGTGACATTAAGCTGAGTATACATCAAGCTACAGCAAGGCATGAACTGAATGGAACACTGGAAGACATGATAAAAGCTTGCATGCACCTTGTGCGTACAGGCGGCAAAGTCTCTATGGTCCATAAACCACAGCGTATCGGAGAAATTATTACGCTTATGCGGAAATACCGATTAGAACCTAAACGTATTCGTATGGTTCACCCTAGGATTGATAAAGAGGCAAACATGGTGCTAATTGAAGCTTTACGTGATGGAAAACCGGATGTAAGAATGCTCCCACCTCTAATTGTCTATAACGAAGAGGGACAATACTGTGAGGAGATTATGAACATCTATTATGGTGAGCACAATCTAGAGGAGGAGAATAAATGAAATTTCAGGTACAAAAAAGTTTTGATAGTCAGATACAGACAGGAACACTCTATTTAGTTGCTACACCTATAGGTAATTTAAATGATATGACTTATCGTGCGGTTCAAACATTGAAAGATTGCGACATTATTGCAGCAGAGGACACAAGGATGACAAGAAAATTACTTAGTCATTTTGAGATTAGTCCAGAGCTTTTATTTAGTTATCATGAACATAATAAGGCTGCAAGTGGTCCGGAGCTGATACGTTATATAATAGAAGGAAAAAATTTGGCGCTCGTTAGTGATGCAGGAATGCCGGCTATTTCAGACCCTGGTTCTGATCTCGTTGCGCTGGCAATTGAAGCAGGCATTCCCGTCGTTACTGTACCGGGTGCGAATGCAGCTTTATCTGCTCTCATTGCATCAGGTTTACCTACAGAAAGGTTTACGTTTATTGGCTTCTTACCGCGTGATAAAAAAGATATGCAAAAGGTTTTAGAAACAGTAGGCTATTCCCAAGGAACGTTAATCTTCTATGAATCTCCGCACCGCGTACTGAAAACATTAACAGTATTACTTGAGAGTTATGGCAATCGAAAAGTCGTTCTCGCTAGAGAACTGACGAAGCGACATGAGGAATATGTAAGGGGAAGCATTCAGGAATGTATAGAATGGCTTGAGGAAAATCCACCGATTGGAGAGTACTGTGTCATTGTGGAAGGAATGAGTGCCGAGGAAGAACATACGCTGCAGAATGAATGGTGGCAAAACCTAGAGTTAGGTCAGCATGTAGAGCATTATGAAAACGAAGGATTATCCCGAAAGGATGCAATGAAAAAAACAGCGTCTGATCGTGGATTGTCAAAAAGAGATATCTACAATGCCTTATTAAAAGAAGAATAATGAATTTCAGAAATCAAAAAATGCCTTCACCGGTTACATAGTAACCGAGGAAGGCATTAAGGATTATAAAAAGGTTAGAGATAACCGTAGTTAAGACTAAAATCAAAAAAAGAAAAGCACTATATATAAAATAGAGAAATCTATAATTTAATTTAAAATGATAGCTTTTCTATAGCATCTTTTATAACCAATATTCCTTAATTTGTCACAGGTGCAGGGATTTCAGAAATACATTCGTGACAAACAATTTTTCCTTTGAAGTAAGTTACGTTCTCTGCATTACCACAGAAGATACAAGCAGGCTCATATTTTTTGAGCATGATGCGCTCTCCATCAACATAAATTTCCAGAGCGTCTTTTTCTCCGATGCCTAGTGTACGACGCAGCTCGATAGGGATAACCACCCGTCCTAGTTCATCAACTTTTCTTACAATACCTGTAGATTTCATCATAAATTTGTTGCTCCTCTCGCCATCACTTATAATTGCATTATTCGACATTATTTTATCTTTTATGCTAATCATCATACCAACCATTCCCAAATCAGTCAACATTAAAAATGACTTATTAGATTAATATTTAATGAGCATCTATGAAAAGGACTGGTTTATCTATGATTTTCACTGTCGCTTTTATTATTATAACGCTTGTCGATTTGGAAATCAAAACTATAGCCTAATTCGACACAAAATGTCGTAAAATGTCGAAAAAAATAATAAATAGTTGACTATAAGTCGAAATTGTTGTAAGGGTTGCGCGCAATTGAATTTTAATTCATTATCTTGAGGAGGATTGAGACATATGCAACTAAAACTAACTGAAGAAAAGGTTTTTAAAGATCCAGTTCATAATTATGTGCATGTTAAAGATCCGATTATCTGGCAGCTAATCAATACCCCTGAATTTCAACGTCTTCGTCGAATTAGACAGCTGGGGACTTCCTATCTGACTTTTCATGGAGCTGAACATAGCCGTTTCTCCCATTCGCTCGGTGTTTATGAAATTACGAGAAAAATTATTTCGCAATTTGAGCGAAGTGGTTATACAGACTGGCCAACAGAAGAGAAACTTGTCGCACTTTGTGCGGCTCTGCTGCATGATGTGGGTCATGGACCTTTTTCACATTCTATAGAAGAAGCATTTGATATGAACCATGAAGAGTGGACATGTAAAATTATTATGGGAGATACGGAGATTGGGGCGATTCTAAGAACGGTTGCACCTGATTTTCCAGAGAAGATAGCTTCTGTCATTGAAAAGACCTACGATAAACCAATTGTAGTAAACCTTGTGTCGAGTCCACTTGATGCAGATCGTATGGATTATTTATTACGAGATGCTTATTACACGGGGGTAAACTATGGCACGATTGACCTCGATCGAATCCTAAGAATGTTGCGTCCGTATCATGGCAGGGTTGTCGTAAAGGATTCAGGAATGCATGCGGTAGAAGATTATCTAATGGCTCGTTATCAAATGTATTGGCAAGTATATTTTCATCCTGTAACCCGCAGTTCAGAAATTATTCTTCGTCAAATCTTTAGAAGAGCAAAAGAGCTTGTTCAAAGCGAATATTCATTCGGTTTTATGTTACCCTCACTCCTTTCCCTCATTAAAGGGAATATTACGGTACAAGAATATCTTCGTATTGATGAGTCCATTATACAAACTGCATTTAACCAGTGGACTGAAGAGAAGGATGAATTGCTACGAGATCTATGTACGCGATTTCTAGATCGAAAACTGTATAAATATGTAGAAGTGGATCTTATGTCAGCTGATGAAATCACGGAAATCACACAGGCTTTTGAAGATGTGGGCCTTAATCCAGAGTATGACCTGGAAATTGATTTTCCATCTGATCTGCCGTATGATGTGTTTCGTCCGGATGATGAGGATAGCCAAAAGCAAATTATTATCATCGACAAACAAGAACGTCTACGCGATATCTCAGAAGTATCTGAAATCGTTCGGTCCATCAGCGGCATTCAGCGAGGCAAGTACCATCTATACTTTCCAGAAGAAAAAGTGAGGACAGTTCTTGGTCAACTACCACCTCAAATCGCAAAAATATTTTCCTAAGCATGTAATGTTCTTTAGAATAGATACTTTTCATTCATAGCAAGAGAGGAGCACAAAACGATGTTATTTGACACACATACGCATTTAGATGCAGCAGAATTTGACAACGATCGAGAAGAAGTAATCCAGCGTGCTCTCGATGCGGGAGTAACTCGGATGGTAAATATCGGTTTTAACCGCGAAACGATACCGACAACCATGGAACTTGTCGAAAAGTACGATTTCATCTATGGAGCTGTTGGCTGGCATCCGGTAGATGCTATTACGATGAAGGATGGAGACCTGGAGTGGATCGCTTCTTTGTGTGAGCATGAGAAAGTGGTAGCAATCGGGGAGATTGGACTAGACTACCACTGGGATACTTCTCCAAAAGACATTCAGCATACGGTTTTACGGCGTCAAATTGGACTTGCTAGAGAAATCAGCATGCCGATTATAATTCATAATCGAGATGCTCATGAGGATATAGTTAAAATCCTGCGTGAAGAAAAAGCCCATGAGGTCGGCGGGATCATGCACTCTTTCTCAGGAAGCTGGGAAACGGCACAAATGTGTCTTGATATGGGATTCCATCTTTCGTTTGGGGGCCCTATCACTTTTAAGAATGCGAAACAGCCGAAAGAGGTACTTGCCAAGGTACCTATGGATCGATTGTTGATTGAGACGGACTCTCCATACCTGACACCACATCCATATCGCGGAAAGCGAAATGAAACGGGACATGTGGCGCTCGTGGCAGAAGCTGCAGCGTCTTTAAAAGGGGTATCTGTAGAGGAAATCGGGCAGATTACGACTCAAAATGCACTGGAACTATTTGGAATATAGTTCATATTTGGAGCAAAACAGATGAAATAGTGAGTAAACAAGAGCGATTCACCTTTTTGGAAGGCTTTTCACGTGTTTATTACAAAGTTTTAACCATTTATTTAGAAAAACGTACTTGAATACGGCTTTACAACATGCATACAAACAGGATATCATCGTCTCAGTGAAATGTTGAAATATTCACTTCGTGTGTTATTCTCGCTGAATTCTTCAAAAACCGAAGAGCGGGGGAACCAATAAGTTGGTCTTATAAGCTTGTAGCTTTATACTTTAGACCATCATATTTGATTTCATTTTGAGTCTTGGGGTGAAGGAAAAGGCACTAGCCATGAGCTAATGACCTGATCCAGGGCGACTCTTGCGTCCCAATCCGACAGCTAACTCCGTAAGCGTATAAAGAGGTAAACTCGCGTTTGATGTTTCCGGTTATTCTTATGATCTTATCCGGAAGCCATGAGAGAGCTCCTCATAAACTCTCTACTGGCTTTTTGTTTTAGGAGAATAAAAGTTACAACCTCGTCATACTGTTGGTTAACAGGAGGAAACATCATGCCGCGAAGAGTGGCACATGGTGCAGAAACAGAAGCAATCTGATTCTGTATACAAATGTTATAGTCGCGTCAAAATACAATCATGCATTACTCTTGACGGCGGGACTACGAAGGAGGACGGAGTAAGTGGGAAATTTCCAACCAGAGGAGACCCATGAGTCACCATCATCCAGCAAGTCTTACGCGTTGCGATGGAAGCATGAGAATCTGCGTCAAATGATATTAGTCGCAATCTTCTCAATCGCACTGTTAGTTATGGTCTCTCTTATTGTTTACAGTCAGGGAGGTAAGGAAATTTCACTAGTCGTGGATGGCAAGGTCCAAACGCTGGAAACTCGTGAGGGTATGCTTAATGAAGTGCTGGATGAGCATGCAATCACAGTAAGCCCCCATGATGAGATTTCGATGCCGCTGAATGGAGCAATCGAAGATGGAGATCAAGTTACCATTAAACGAGCTGTTGCCGTGAACGTAACAGCAGATGGAAAAACGGAACAAATTTATACGACAAAGGATACAGTCCAGGAAGCGCTTCAAAATGAGGGCGTGAAGGTATCAGAAGATGATAAAGTATATCCTTCTGTGGACACCGCGGTGAAAGCAGATCTTAATATTAAAATTGTCCGGGTAGCGAAACAAACGGCAAAACAAGAAGTTGCGATTCCTTATAAAGTAATCAAAACTGCTGACCCTAGCTTGTACAAAGGGGATAACCGCGTAATACAAAATGGGCAAGAAGGTGTGATGGTTCAAACCATCGAGAAAGTGTTCCAGGATGGTAAATTGGTATCCAAGAAAATGACAGGCAAGACCGTTTCGAAGAATCGTGTCGATAAGGTCATTGCTGTCGGGTCCAAGAAAAAGCCGGAGCCTAAACCTGAACCTAAGCCCGAGACACTTGTGGCAGCAGCTAGTACATCAAATGTAAGTAACAAATCTTTATCAGATAAAGTGAAGAAGGTATCTTCCTCTTCTTCAAGCAGTGATACAATAACGAAAGACGGCGTTTCTTTTAAAGCGAAAAAAGTACTTAATAATGTTTCTATGACAGCTTATTCTTCGGAAGAAGAAGGCATAGGAACAAAAACAGCATCCGGTACTCGTGTACAGGAAGGTCGCACAATTGCTGTTGATCCAAATGTGATACCACTTGGATGGTGGGTTTATATTGAAGGCGTCGGGTTCCGCCGTGCTGAAGATACGGGCGGTGCTATTAAAGGAAATAAAATAGACGTCTATTATGACAGTCTGGACCAAGCCTTGACTTTTGGCCGTAAAAAGGGAAAAACCGTGTATGTCATTGGTCCTGTGAAGCCGGAACTGAACTAAAATATAATTTACAATGCATCACTAATGCTATAGTATTAACAACATGATTCGGTGATGCTATATAAGGTGAACGGAAGTTTAGACCACAGGTCTATCGTTTGCCTCTTACATGCAGAAGAGGAAATTTTCCTCTTCTCTTTTTGTTTAGAAAGGAAGACAAGCGGTCATGATTAAAGAAATTATTGTCGTTGAAGGCAGAGATGATACCGTAGCAATTAAACGGGCTGTAGATGCAGACACCATTGAAACGGGAGGCTCTGCTATTAATGCTCAAATTTTGAGAAAAATCGAACTTGCCCAGCAGAGAAGGGGTGTAATTGTACTTACAGATCCTGATCATGCTGGAGAACGCATTCGTAAAATAATAGCGAATAAAATTCCCGGGGTAAGTCATGCTTTCATAAAAGAAAAAGATGCGACTCGTAAAGGCGATATTGGCGTTGAGAATGCTTCACCGGAAGCGATTCGTCAGGCGTTATCCCGGGCTCATACAGCGTATGAGGCAGCTAAGCCGCTTATCGACTGGCAGGATTTGATCGAAGCAGGGCTTATTGTACACCCCGATGCTGCTTCTCGGCGTATGGAGCTTGGTAACATTTTGGGAATTGGTTATTGTAATGGAAAACAGTTATATAAAAGATTGACGATGTTTCAGATTAGTCGTGAAGAGTTTGTAAATGCACTTGAGCAAATTGAACAAAAAGGATTGTGAGAATGTGAAGGGTATGGATGAAATTGCAACACCAAGGCGGACAAAAGAGATTATTGCAAGACACGGATTTTCTTTCAAGAAAAGCTTGGGACAAAACTTTCTTATTGATCAGAACATCCTCCACAAAATTGTAGATGCTGCAAATCTGGATGAAAACAAAGGTGCGCTGGAGATTGGACCAGGTATTGGAGCACTGACTGAAAAACTGGCACAGGCAGCTAAGAAAGTAACTGCAGTGGAAATTGATCAGCGCCTGATTCCAATTTTGCGAGAAGTACTTGAACCTTATCCTAATATATATTTACATCACGGAGATGTTCTTAAAACAGATTTACCTGAATTATTTAAAGAAAATTTTAGTGATGTCGATCAAGTCAGCGTCGTGGCTAACCTCCCATATTACGTGACGACTCCCATTCTGATGAAGCTGCTTGAAGAGAAGCTGCCCATCGACAACATTGTGGTTATGATTCAGAAAGAGGTAGCAGAGAGAATGGCTGCATCTCCAGGAACAAAAGATTACGGTACCCTTAGTATTGCTGTGCAATATTACAGTGAGCCAAAGCTAGTGTGCATCGTACCGCATACGGTCTTTATACCTCAGCCTAATGTAGAGTCTGCCGTTATTCGATTGAAGGTAAGGGAAAAGCCTCCTGTTGAGGTGATAAGCGAAAAACACTTCTTCGAAGTGGTTCATGCTTCTTTTGCTCAGCGGCGGAAGACGATAGCAAACAACTTGAAAAGTCGTTTCTTTACAAAAGAAAACAAAGATGAATTAGAACCGCTTCTGCTTAAGGCCGGTATTGAACCGACTAGACGCGGGGAAACACTCAGTATCGAGGAGTATGCTCGTTTGAGTGCTGTTTTACTGGAAGCAGGCATAGGTACGGAGTAAACTTATATTTCGCTGCGAAGATCTAAGAATCCATATTTTTTATCACCTACGAACCAAAGCAGGGGGATGCCCATACCATAGGGTTAGAGGTGATAATGTTGATGAATTTAGGAGACTTGGTCATTCGGAAGTCGTACGGTGGTGACGTTACTTTCCGGGTAGAGGGCCTCCAGGAGGATAAAGCGGTGATTAAAGGAACCGAGTTTAGGCTTCTTGCCGATTCCCCCCTGGATGATCTGGTGAAAGTGCCGTACGAACCAGAGACGAAAAAAACAAGATTGGCTCATATTAAAGCCAATGAATCGTATTCGCTGCTTCAGCAGCATCGCAAGGAACAGGCGCAGCGTAATCAGGCAGGGCTTATTGATGATTGGAACCATACAGCAGTAAAGGCAGAAACTCCTTCGTATTTTGAGATGCCAGGTAAGGTGTTGCATTTGGATGGTGACCCCAATTACTTAAAGAAAAGTATGGCACTTTACGAAAGGCTGCGTGTACCGGCTGAAGGACATTTTGTACATGAAGGATCTATGGCAGATACTCTTTACCGCTTACTGCCGCGTTCCCGTCCAGACATTGTTGTTATTACAGGACATGATGGCGTTTTGAAGAGTAGGCAGCCGTATGATCTATACAACATCAATCATTATAAAAACTCAGCTAATTTCATTGCTGCTATACAAGTAGCAAGACAATATGAGTGGCATCTTGATGCACTCACTATTGTGGCGGGGGCATGTCAGTCTCATTTTGAGGCGCTGATCCGTGCGGGTGCTAATTTTGCTAGTTCACCTAGCCGAGTACTTATTCATGCTCTTGATCCGGTATACGTCGCGGCTAAGGCTGCTTTTACTTCTGTCAAAGATACAATGAATATGAATGACATCGTTCATCATACTATTACAGGAAGTGAAGGAATAGGCGGTCTTGAATCCAAAGGAAGTTACCGAATCGGCCTGCCTCCATTACAAGATTTATCGACTTTAAAGGTTACGCCGGCGGCAATCTAAAATCTGTGAATGAATCTTTTGAAGCTTTCTTGAGAACAGATTCCTTTAATGGAATCTGTTCTTTTATTTCATATAACAACATACTAACAAAATGAGCGGCAATATTTCATAAAAATGATTTGAATAAATTTAGATTTCGCTAAAAAATTCGTTGACAACATATTTTTGATACTGATATAATTATTTATTTAATTTGACAATACATATGAAACGTTGTATAATGGACAAGAGGAAAGAGGTGGTCGTTACACGATGGCTAAAAATACGCTATTGGATATTAAACGAAGTCTCGACGCTCACGTTGGTCAGAAGATCTTGCTTCGTGCGAACGGCGGACGCCGTAAGACAATTGAGCGGACCGGTGTACTCGAAGAAACGTACCCTTCTGTTTTTATTGTCAAGCTAGATCAAGAACAACAAACGTTTAAACGAGTGTCTTACAGTTACGCCGATATTTTAACTGAATCTGTACAAGTTTCAATTTTTGATCCTGAGCAGGTTGCAAGTGAAATATCGTATACCGAAGTGTAGGCATGATTTTTGTAAGGTGGTCTTATCCTGTTTAGCAGGGTGAGGCCATTTTTTTGTATGAGGAGAAGTTTTAGGAGAACGTCGCGTCTTTATAGTGACAAGTGTCAATGCATAATGTTTCTGTACTACAGAGATACTAATGGTGCAGGAAATTATCAGTCCCCTTATAAGGAGGAACCATCATGAGCCGCAGAAGACGCAGTGTAATGTCAGAGGAACTTAAGAATGAGCTTGCAAAAGACTTGGGGTTCTATGATACCGTCCAGCAGGAAGGCTGGGGAGGCATCAAGGCCAAGGATGCAGGGAATATGGTAAAGCGGGCCATTCAGCTCGCTGAACAGGCTGCGAGAAAGTCCTAGAAGGAATAATAGCATTAGACTCCCTGAATGATGGGGGTCTTTTCTCTATATTTCTGCCCTATCGTATACTGAGCAGGTATAAGTTGGTCTAAGATCGGCAGAATGACTTGACAGCGTCATTTTGATATAATATGTTAAGTTGTCTTGAGGGAAAAGCTAAGGGTGGGTGAACGCCTTGAAAATTTACGAAAAAGCTCCTGCAAAAATTAATTTGATGCTGGATGTATTACATAAAAGAAACGATGGGTATCATGAAGTTGAGATGATCATGACAATGGTCGATCTTGCTGACCGAATCGAGATGGCAGAAATGCCTCGCGACACCATCATGATTTCAAGCCAGGCGGGATATATCCCCCTTGATGAGAAAAATTTAGCCTTTCAGGCTGCCAGGCTAGTAAAAGAGCGATATAACGTCAAGAAAGGCGTCTATATTCATTTAGATAAAAAAATCCCAGTTGCTGCAGGACTAGCAGGGGGAAGCAGTGATGCTGCTGCAACACTGCGAGGACTAAATAAACTTTGGGGTCTTGGCATTTCTGATGAAGAACTTAGACTTCTAGGTGCAGAGCTTGGGTCTGATGTCCCTTTCTGTATAACAGGAGGAACCGCTCTTGCTACAGGAAGAGGAGAAAAGCTATCGATGATGCCAAATCCTCCTCAATGCTGGGTTATCCTTGCGAAACCGCCTATTAATGTATCGACGGCTGAGGTCTATGGGCGTGTACGAAGTGACCGCATTACACATCATCCTTCGGCCAAAAGAATGGAAGAAGCCATTCGCAATCAGTCCTTTGCAGGGGTTTGCCAGGAACTTGGTAATGTTTTAGAAGATGTTACCCTAAAACTTCATCCTGAAGTAGGTCAATTGAAGGAGGCCATGCTGCGTCTTGGCGCCGATGGTGTATTGATGTCAGGCAGCGGTCCTACTGTATTTGGACTGGTCTCCAAAGAATCAAAAGTACCGAGGATTTACAACGGACTGCGTGGTTTCTGTAAAGAAGTTTATGCAGTAAGATTACTAACCTAGAATAATTTTTCCAAATATAGTGCTATTTTCATTTGTTACATTGTACAAATACGTACAAAAATGATATATTTATTAGCAAATATTCGGATTTGGAAGTAGATCGTGAGGAATCGTCTGTGAAGAAATTGAAACGTAGTGCACGTTTGGTTGAAATGACACAATACTTGCTCTCTAGACCACATACCTTAATTCCGCTTACTACTTTTGCGGAACGATATGGAGCTGCGAAGTCATCCATAAGCGAAGATTTAGCTATCATTAAGGAAGTATTTGAAGAAGAGGGCATGGGAGATTTGCAAACTCTTGCAGGTGCTGCAGGCGGTGTGAAATTCATGCCGAAAATGTCCCAGGAACGGGCTTTCTCTTTTATTAAGCAGCTGTGCGGTAAGTTAGAACAGCCTGATCGGATTTTACCGGGCGGATATCTATACATGTCTGATTTGCTGGGACAACCGTCTATTGTCAATGAAATTGGTAAGATTCTTGCCACTGCCTTCTCGGGCCTCGAAATCGATGCAGTTATGACGGTAGAAACAAAGGGAATCCCTTTGGCTTATGCGGTAGGCTCTCAGTTGAATCTTCCTGTTGTTCTTGTTAGACGAGACCATCAGGTGACTGAAGGCTCAGCTGTAAGCATTAACTATGTATCAGGTTCTCATAAAAGCCTTCATACGATGTCTCTTTCAAGAAGAGCACTGCCTGAAAAATCCCGTGTGCTTATTGTAGATGACTTTATGAAAGCAGGAGGAACGGTCCAGGGGATGATTGATCTCCTAGGGGAGTTTAATGCTGAAGTCGCAGGTGTGGGTGTATTGGTTGAATCGGGAACGGTGGATTCAGAGGAACGTCTGCTCCATGATTATATTTCCCTAGCAACATTGACGGCTGTTGATGCGAAAACGAAGCAGATTACAGTGAAGCCTGGAAATTACTTCGATTCCCTTCTATAATTTGCTGTTTTTTGGTGAGTTTACACTATTTTTGTCGAAAATGTACTAAAACGGCTCATCCACAAAAAAATTCCTAAAATTAGGACATTTTGTAGCAGTAAAAAGAAGGAAATCTTGCATGTTGTGTGGAATTATTACACCAAGTTCCGATGGAAAAAGGTGGTGAACACACATGCAGATTACAGATGTCAGACTCCGCCGCGTTAATTCTGAGGGGAGAATGAAGGCAATAGCTTCGATTACTATTGATAATGAGTTTGTCGTTCATGACATTCGAGTTATTGACGGTAACAATGGAATGTTCGTTGCTATGCCAAGTAAGCGGACTCCAGATGGAGAATTCCGTGACATCGCCCATCCGATTTCTTCAGGGACTCGTGAGAAGATTCAGGCTGCAGTATTGGCCGAATATGAACGCGCCGCAACTGAAGAAGAGGTTATCGAAGAAGGCGCATAATAACATTATTGGGGTTCGAAAGAAAAGAGAGTCATTCTATGGCTCTCTTTTCTTTTTTTCAATAATGAAGTATATTCTTTAATGAGTAAGATTGAGCGAAGTTGCATCCCTTCCTGAAGATAAGGATTAGGGTATAATTGTTTGCGCCCAATTCACTGTTGAATAGTCCTGAGATCCTTTTTTGGAATTAGAGTGGATAACATTACAATTACAGCGTAGGAGGTCGGGATTGTTGAAAAGAATGGCTATTATTCTTGCCGCAGGGCAAGGAAAACGTATGAAGTCGAAGTTATATAAAGTACTCCATCCTGTATGTGGCAAACCGATGGTTGGTCATGTTTTGGATACGGTAGGACAAGCAGGAGTAACACGCAATATTGTTGTTGTAGGTCATGGTGCTGAAGCAGTAAAATCATATCTTGGTTCAGCAGCTGATTATGTACTACAGGAACAACAGCTCGGTACAGGACATGCAGTTAAGATGGCTAAGGATATGCTTGGCAAAGAAGAAGGAACCACAATTGTAATCTGTGGAGATACTCCTTTGGTAACAAAAGAAACACTAGAAGGCTTGATGGAGCTTCATGAGTCTCGCGGAGCTGCAGCAACAGTGCTGACAGCACATATGGATAATCCAGCTGGCTATGGCCGTGTGATCCGCAGCAATGAAGGATCTGTAACTAAAATCGTAGAACAAAAAGATTGCAGTCCAGAAGAAGATGCTGTACAAGAAATTAATACAGGTACGTATTGTTTCGATAATGCTAAGCTGTTTGCAGCTTTGGATAAAGTAACAAATAATAATGCACAACAAGAATATTACCTTACTGATGTTATTGGTATTTTCCGTGAAGCAGGAGAAACCATTGAAGCATACATGACAAATGATGCTGCAGAATCCATTGGTGTAAATGATCGTGTAGCTCTATCTGAGGCAGAAGGTTTTATGAGACAACGTCTCGTGCGTAAACATATGCTGAACGGAGTAACAATTATCGATCCTTCATCTACGTATATTGGGGCTGATGTTACGATTGGTTCTGATACGGTTCTTTATCCGGGTACCATGCTTAAAGGCAACACGGTAATTGGTGAGGGTTCCGTAATTGGGCCGAATACCGATATTGAAGACAGCACAATCGGCGATAACGTCACCGTTAAACATTCTGTTCTTAGTAAAGCAGAAGTGGGGAACGGTTCTTCCGTAGGTCCATTCGCATATTTACGCCCAGCATCCAAACTTGGTGAAGATGTTAAGATCGGTGATTTTGTAGAGATCAAAAATGCGACCATTGATAATGGCTCAAAAGTATCACATTTGAGTTATATTGGAGATGCTACCGTCGGCAAAAATGTAAATATCGGCTGCGGAGCAATAACTGTGAACTACGATGGTTATAATAAGTCTGTTACAGAAATTGAAGATGACGCTTTTGTAGGAAGTAATGTGAATTTAATTGCACCTGTTAAAGTAGGCAAAGGCGCTTATGTTGTTGCAGGGTCAACGATTACGCACTCTGTATCAGATAATGATCTTGCTATTGCGAGAGTCCGTCAAGAAAATAAGCCGGGATACGCAGATAAGATTCGTGCCCGTGCCAAAGCTAAGAAAAACAACAAGAATTCATAATGAAATGCTGTTCTATACGAATAGCGCCGACTTTTATGAGCAGAACTAAAATCGATTCCAATGAACCAGCACGGAGGTTTTTTATTTTATGACTTATTTTGATTCCAAACTAAAAATATTTACTTGTAACTCAAACCCGAAACTCGCACATCAAATTGCCGACTACATCGGTATTCCAATGGGTGAGTCTCATACAACAAGCTTTAGCGATGGTGAGATTCAAGTAAAACTGTCAGAGAGTGTACGTGGCAGCCATGTGTATATCGTACAATCCACTTGCTTGCCAGTTAACGACAACTTGATGGAAATGCTTGTTATGATTGATGCACTGAAGCGTGCTTCTGCTAAAACAATTAACGTAGTTATCCCGTATTATGGATATGCAAGACAAGACCGTAAAGCACGTTCAAGAGATCCAATTACGGCTAAACTCGTAGCAAACTTGATTGAAAAAGCAGGAGCAACACGTGTTATTGCTATGGACTTGCATGCAATGCAGATTCAAGGATTTTTTGATATCCCTGTAGATCATATGCTTGCAGTTCCAATTATTGCACAATATTTCCGCTCGAAGCAGATTGAGAATCCGGTTGTTGTATCTCCGGACCATGGCGGCGTTGTACGCGCAAGAAAATTGGCTGACTTCCTGAATGCGCCACTTGCTATTATTGACAAGCGCAGACCTGAACCGAATGTAAGTGAAGTTATGAATATCATCGGTAACATTGAAGGTAAAACAGCAATTCTGATTGATGATATTATCGATACAGCAGGTACGATCGTTCTTGGTGCGAATGCATTGATGGAAGGCGGAGCGAAAGAAGTATACGCTTGCTGTACCCATCCCGTTCTTTCCGGTCCTGCAATGGAACGATTGGAGAACTCACCGCTTAAGGAAGTCGTAGTGACGGATACCATTCCGATTACTCATCCAAATCCAACAAATAAGCTGAATGTGCTTTCTGTAGCACCGCTACTGGGCGAAGCTATTATCCGGGTTCATGAGGAATTGTCGATTAGTAAATTGTTCGAAATTGAATAGTTCTGCATAGTTAACATGAAAGAGGGGTTACACTGTCTTGGATAAGACAATGTAACCCCTGTCGGCGTATGAACTGATTTTAGTACCCTGGCCTTGAAATAAAATAGTGGCAGGCACGGTTAAATAAAACACTGCCAACTTCCACAAAATGTTCATCGTAATGAGTGATGTAACCAATATCAATGTGTCTGTCTCGGTCATACACTTGTACCGGTATGGCCTGTTCCATATGGTGCTGAAACTGGGACAGCTGCGTTAAACGTTCTATATCATGGCGCATAACCGGGTCACCCTTTCATCGGTTGCTATTACTCGCTTCCTGCCGTATACAATTGTTTTTATTGTAAAGTGAAAAAGAGCGTAAGTCCACATCAGCGGATCTAGCGATGTCTTTTTTGATATTTTGTTCGTTACTCATCTAAAAGGAGGGAGGAGCATATTATGAAATGGATTGTAGGACTTGGAAATCCAGGTTCTGAATATGCTAAGACAAGACATAATGTTGGGTTTATGGCGCTGGATGCCTTAGCAGATCGTCATCATATATCTATTAATCAGAGCAAGTGTAAGGCGCTTATTGGAGAAGGAATGATCCAAGGAGAAAAAGCAGTTCTGATCAAGCCTATGACCTTTATGAATCTTTCTGGAGAAACGGTCCGAGCTTATATGGATTATTATAAGGTTGCGTTGGAAGATTTAATTGTGGTCTACGATGACATGGATACAGAGGTTGGAAAAATAAGACTTCGATATCAAGGAAGCGCGGGCGGACATAATGGTATTAAATCCATCATTCAGCATACAGGGACTCAGCAGTTCAATCGAATTCGCATGGGTGTCTCAAGACCCGAACCGGGGCATGCAATTGTTGATTACGTCCTTTCCAATTTTCCAAAGAAGGAAAAAGAGGCGCTGACTTCAATGATTGAATCCACTTGTGATGCTTTGGAGTATGCAATGAAGGATACATTTGAGAGAACGATGGCTAAATTCAATGGCTAATTTTCGATTCTACTCTGATAGATGGGCTAAACTAGCAGTCTCCTGGAAAGACTAAAGATATTAATCTTTTTCAGGAGGCATATCTATGCAAATCCATTATGTTTGTCGTCACTGCCGTTCATCTATAGGAAGTATCGAGGCGGATCTTACGACAGAGGTTCGATTAGGTCTTCATTTCTTGACCCCTTCAGAGCGTCAAGATATAATTGCCTATAATTCAAAAGGTGAGCAGATTGTCAGTATTACCTGCAGCTATTGTACGGAAGCAATTATGGACCATCCAGAGCTTAGCCTGATTGCAAGTCCCTTGCAGTAAGCTTTGTTTATAAACATAAGATTCATCGAGCTTTATGGGAAGACTCATTCCATTCCCTCTAGCCTTGGCTGTAAGTGCTGAGGCTTTTTTTTCAGTTACAGAGTAGTAAATAAGCCGTATGTTCTGACTTTACCTATGGTAAGGCCAGAAAAAAAGGATTATGATGAGATAACCAGTACCCAAAAGTTTACAATTACAATGCTGACTATCTTTTATAAATAGCAGATAGATTAGAAAGTGATAAGAGAGGTGCCCCTTTTGCTACAAGCACTTATTGATGCCTATTCCAAAGATTCTGATTTTGAATCGATTGCTTCCGGCGTTACGTCGGGAATGAAGGAGCAGTTGATCTCCGGTTTGACTGGGTCGGCTCGTCAAATCATGATAGCTGCCTTACACAAGCAATTAGATCGACCAATGCTCGTTGTGACACATAATATGTTTGCGGCACAAAAAGTGGCAGATGATTTGCAGGAAGCGCTTTCTGCTGATCAAGTCCTTTTATACCCTGCAAACGAGTTGATTGCTGCTGAGGCAGCCATATCCAGTCCGGAAACCCTTGCACAGCGTATAGATGTACTCCTCAAGTGTGCTAAAGGATTCCGTGGTATCGTAGTTATTCCTTTATCGGGGGCCCGTCGGTATTTACCTTCTCCTGAGATTATTGCAAATGCGGAAATTACATTACAGCAGGGCGGAACGCTTGAGCTGGAGTCCTTCCTTCGAGGTATGGTCGAGCTAGGATATGAACGTGTAGAACGCGTAGAAACACAAGGAGAGATGAGCGTCCGTGGAGGTATCATTGACTTCTTCCCTGTGACTTCTGGGCTTGCTTATCGTGTGGAGTTATTTGACGATGAGATTGATTCGATTCGTACCTTTGATCCGATAGATCAGCGTTCTATAGAAAAGACGAATCAGGTTGTCATTACACCCTGCAAGGAATTAATTGCAAACGAAGCTAAAATGAAGCAAGCCGCAGATCGAGCGGCCATTTTGCTTGAGGAGCAATTAGAAAAGACAACAGATCGGCAAGCGAAACTTCGTCTGCGGGATGAAATCCATCGTGAGATTGAACTGCTGCGTGAGCATGTGTATTTTCCTGAAATATATAAATATGTCACAGAGTTATACCCTGAGAAACAAACCATTTATGACTTTATGCCGCAGGATACGGTCCTGATTTTCGACGAGCCGGCAAGGCTTCTGGAAACGGGAAAACAACTTGAGCGGGATGAGTCCGAGTGGAGTATGCATTTGCTTCAAAATGGGAAAACGTTGCCACAGCTTACTCTTTCTCTTGATCATGAAGAAGTTTTATATAAACGTCCATTCCAGACGTTATTTATTTCTGTTTTCCTAAGACAGGTTCCACATACATTACCTCAGAACATTCTGAACATGGTCAGCCGCAGTATGCAGGACTTCCATGGTCAGATGAATGTGCTTAAAGCGGAAATGGAACGCTGGCAAAAAGCAGGTGTACAGGTTTTTATGCTGGCAAGCAGCGAAGAACGGCTGGATCGGATGCGCCGCGTATTACAGGATTACGATATACATGAACCGACCATGATGATTGGTAGTTTACAGAGTGGTTTCGAGATGCCTTCGATTCATTTAGCAGTGATTACGGAAGGCGAGATGTTCTCCCAAAAACAACGTAAAGTTCGCAAACCTATTCGCAATGTAGATAATGCAGAACGTATTAAGAGTTACAGTGAACTTAAGGTTGGGGATTATGTTGTCCATCAGAACCACGGTATCGGTAAGTATATGGGGATCGGCACATTAGAGGTCGCTGGGATCCATAAGGATTACATGCATATTCTATATGCTGGCGGAGATAAGCTGTCTGTTCCTATTGAACAGATTGACCTCATCCAGAAGTATGTGGGATCAGAAGAGAAAGAGCCGAAAATCTATAAACTTGGCGGCAATGACTGGACACGTGTTAAGAATAAGGTTCGGAGTTCTGTTCAGGATATAGCGGATGATTTGATCAAACTGTATGCAGCTCGTCAATCTTCACCAGGTTATGCTTTTGAAAAAGATACGGCAGAACAGCAGGAATTTGAAGATTTATTCCCTTATGATGAAACACGGGATCAGGAAAGAGCAATTGAAGAAATTAAGAAAGACATGGAACAAAGTCGTCCTATGGATCGATTATTATGCGGGGATGTGGGATACGGCAAAACCGAAGTCGCGATCCGAGCTGCATTCAAAGCAGCAATCGAAGGGAAACAAGTCGCAGTACTTGTTCCTACAACGATTCTTGCACAGCAACATTATGAAACATTCCGTGAGCGTTTTTCTGGATATCCATTTAATGTGAGCGTTCTGAGCCGTTTCCGTACTCGTAAGGAACAGAATGAGACAACGAAGGGAATCAAGGAAGGAACTATTGATATTGTAATTGGTACGCATCGTTTATTATCTCAAGATCTTGTCTTTAAAGATCTGGGGTTGCTGATTGTGGATGAGGAACAACGTTTCGGGGTTACTCATAAAGAAAAACTCAAGAAGCTGAAGACGAATGTGGACGTATTAACACTGACTGCAACACCAATTCCTCGAACCCTTCATATGTCTATGCTGGGTGTACGTGATTTGTCGGTTATCGAAACGCCTCCAGAAAATCGTTTCCCTGTGCAGACCTATGTTGTTGAGCACAGTCAGACCTTAGTTCGGGAAGCGATAGAGCGGGAACTGGCAAGAGGCGGGCAAGTGTACTACCTGTATAACCGTGTTCAGGGAATTCAGGAGATGGCTGCAGAAATTTCAGATCTTGTCCCTGGGGCAAGAGTCGGTGTTGGGCATGGACAGATGACAGAGTCCGAACTTGAGAAGACCATTCTTGATTTTCTGGATGGGGAGTTTGATGTGCTTGTCAGCACCAGTATTATTGAAACTGGGGTTGATATCCCGAACGTGAATACTTTGATCGTACATGATGCCGATAAGATGGGTCTTTCTCAGCTCTATCAGCTGCGCGGACGAGTTGGACGTTCCAACCGAATTGCGTATGCCTATTTTACGTATCAAAGGGATAAAGTGCTGACAGAAGTAGCGGAAAAAAGGCTTCAATCCATCAAGGAGTTTACAGAACTTGGCTCCGGTTTCAAAATTGCAATGCGGGATCTAACGATTCGGGGTGCTGGAAATTTGCTTGGAGCAGAACAGCACGGGTTTATCGCCTCTGTCGGTTTTGATCTCTACTCACAGATGCTCGCAGAAGAAATTAATAAACGTAAAGTAACAATGCTTGGTGAGGAAGCTCCACAAGAGTCCAGCTGGACAACAGCGATTGATCTAGGGATCGATGCTTACTTGCCGTCAGATTATATCTATGATAGCATTCAAAAAATTGAAATTTATAAAAAAGTGGCTGTTCTTGCTTCCTTTGATGATACGATGGAACTGGAAGATGAACTGGTGGATCGTTTTGGTGATTTACCGGAGGCAGTTACGAACTTGCTCACTGTGGCGAGACTTAAAATCTATGGTAAAACCTATGGTATTGAGTCGATCGTACAGCGTGGAGATGACATAACTCTGAAATTCTATGAGGGTCAAGAAAAAGCTGTAAATGGAGCAAAACTTATTCAGATTGGAAATCAGTTTGAAAGACGTGTACAATTTGAACAAGGACAAAGTATGTCTATTCATGTAAAAGGTAAAGGACTCAGCGATTTGGAGCTTCTTCAATTGCTAGAGAAATTCCTTGCAGCCATGAAGGATGCTTTTAAATCAAAGGGGGAACTTCAAGATGTTGCGAAGTAATAAAAAATCCTGGAAGACGATTGCGGTGACAATGGTCGGCGTATTATCGATATCTCTTCTGGCTGCTTGTGGAAATGGCGATGATCAAAATGCGGCAAGCGACGATAATAGTGCGATCATCGTTAAATATGATGGCGGTGAAATTACAGAAAATGAATTTAATACTGAGATGAAAATCATGAAATTTATGAGTCCTCAGTACGCACAGCTCATGGAAATGGATGAGTTCCGTGAATATCTAGTTGAGCAGCAAGTGACTTATGAGTATTTGAGCAATCAAGCTTCTGACGAATCCAAGAAACAAGGAGAAGAAGAAGCAGACAATCAGCTTGCTCAGATGAAAGAACAAGTTGGAGATGAGCAGTGGAAAGCAATGCTCGAAAATTATGATCTTACTGAAGCAGATATCAAAAATTATATGGCTCGTGTTTTGACCATTGTTAAGGATAAATCACCAAAAGTAACGGAAGAAGAATTGAAAGCACAATATGACGCTAGCCCTGAGCAATTTATTACAGCTACCGTTCGTCACGTCCTGATCAGCTTCCAAGATCCTGAAACACAAGAAGAGCGTGCAGAAGGTGAAGCACTGAAAATCGCAAAAGAAGCAAAAGCAAAACTGGATAAAGGAGAAGATTTTGCTGCTGTAGTGAAAGAATACTCCGAGGATCCAGGTTCTGTTGAAAATGGCGGTTTGTATGAAGATACTCCTATTGTATCTTGGGTAGAAGCTTTCAAAGAGGCGGCTAAAACTTTAGAAATCAACAAGATCAGCGATCCTGTCGAAACAGATTATGGATATCACATTATCAAGGTAGAGAAACGTACAGAACCAACCTTTGAAGAATTAACACAAGAACAAAAAGATACACTTGCTAATACCATCGTAAATACACAAATCCAAACCTTCATGGAAAAAGAGCTTGATGGAATTATGAAAGGTGAAATCAAGCTTCCTGCAAATCCTGCAGCTGAAACAGAAGGAACCGATACTGAGGGAACAGGTACCGAAGGTACAGAGACTGAAGGTACAGAAGGAACTGAAACAGGAACTGAAGGTACGGACAAAGGAACAACAGATACCGAAGGAACCGATGCAGGTACTGAAAGTACAGAACCAACAACCGACAGTAAATAATCAGGTCGGACAAGCAGGATAGCATAGAACGTAATCCATTAGACGCGGGTAACCGCGTCTTTTTGGTATAACGAAACCTTCTAGGAAGGTTTTTTCTTTATATACAGACAAATTTTAAGTAGGTTTATTGAACGATATTATAAGGTCCATGTATAAGGAAATGGGAACAGATGAATACTATGGTCTAGATATCACACTAAACTAACTACCTTAATCCCTCCGTTATAAAAGGACAGTAGTTGAAAAATCTTCTCGAGAAAGTGGGGCAACATGTAAATGAAAGCTACTGGTATCGTCCGCCGTATTGATGACCTCGGTCGTGTCGTAATTCCCAAAGAAATTCGTCGTACTTTACGCATTCGTGAAGGTGATCCACTTGAAATTTTTGTGGATCGGGATGGCGAGGTTATTCTGAAAAAGTATTCACCTATTGGTGAATTGGGTGATTTTGCAAAGGAATATGCGGAATCCTTGTTTGAAAGTACAGGACATGTAACGCTCATCACTGACCGTGATACGATTATTACGGTAGCTGGCGGATCTAAAAAAGAATACCTGGAGAAGCAAATCGGAAATTTGGTTGAGCACTCCATGGATAACCGTAAAACTTTGCTTGAGAACAGCAGTGGATCTTATGAAATAGCTAAAGATCATAATGAAACTTTATCATCCTTTGTTGTAGCACCGATTATATCTGGAGGAGATCCTATCGGTGCCGTGATATTGTACAGCAAAGATGAATCAACAAAAATGTCTCAACTTGAAGTGAAAATGTCTGAAACCGCAGCTGCATTCCTTGGCAAGCAAATGGAGCAGTAAAGAACAATAAACTCCCGCCTGTAAGAGGGCAGGAGTTTTTTGCTTTTACATAAAGAGGTATAATAGGTTTCGTATTGTAAAGGAACATAGCGTCCTACCCTATAGAAGAAGTAGGTAAGCCTATATGAAATCAATGGAAACCAGTACAAAAATGCTTCAGGGAGCATTTATACTCAGCGTAGCTGCACTATTATCAAAATTGATTGGAACACTGCAGAAGATCCCTCTGCAAAATATAGCGGGTGACAGTGTATTTGGTATTTATAATACGGTTTATCCTCTTTATATGATGTTCATTACACTAGCGACAGCTGGATTCCCTATAGCAGTATCCAAGCTGGTTGCTGAAGCCAACGCTAGGGGTGACCAAACTGAAGGTGAGCGTGTTCTTAAAGTTACTTCTGTGCTCTTAGCGGTACTTGGAGGACTGCTTAGCCTGCTCATGTATCAATTTGCTCCGCAGATTAGCCATTTCATTGATAATGAAGAGGTAGTTCTCTCCATTCGTACTGCTTCCCTGGCATTTTTATTTGTGCCTGTCATGACAGGCCTTAGGGGATACTTTCAGGGCCTGCAGGATATGATGCCTACGGCTGTTTCTCAAATCACAGAGCAGACCGTACGTGTAACCGTCATGCTTGTATTGTTATTTATACTGATTGAACGAGGGGCATCAGCAGAAACGATTGCAGCAGGGGCCATGTTAGGCTCTGCCCTGGGTGGAGCCGCCGCACTGCTCTTCATGTGGTTTTTCTGGTTAAGAAGGGGAAAGAGGAGAGTTGTTCATGCTGAGCAGCTGCGTCTCGAAGAAAATGTGCTTACTAGTGAGAAGGGTCTGAAATCAGATCGAAAGTCTATATCTTCTCTTCTGATTAGTGTGCTCCGTTATGCTATTCCCGTTGCACTTGGTTCGGTTGTCGTCCCATTAATGAATATGGTTGATACTTTCACTGTTCCACGCCTGCTAAAGCAGGAAGGGATGGCTGATATAGAAACGATGAGACTTTTTGGCATCTATAATCGGGGGATTCCGCTTGTACAGTTAGTGACCATGCTAGCTACGACATTGTCGGTGTTATTCATCCCTGCTATTGCTGAAGCGAAGGTGCGAAGTGATCAAAATACAATCCATAGGCAAAGCAGTCTTGCCCTCAAGTGGTTTTGGCTCATTGGTCTGGCTGCTGCTGCGGGTATGGCGGTGCTGGCTGGACCCATCAACCAGATGCTTTATATCACGACCGAAGGAACAAGTACGATGCGTATATTGGCACTCACTGCTGCCGGAAGCGCAGTCAGCGTCATTGCTGCAGCCTTACTTCAAGGGTATGGTGCAGTTAAAGCACCGGCCCTTATTATGCTGACTGCCGCGGGTGTCAAAACACTGCTAAATGAGCTGCTAGTGCCGTATTTAGGTATCAATGGAGCAGCTTGGTCCTCGGCAGCAGGTTATGCGCTGGCCGCTTTGTTAAACGTATTGCTGCTTTCTCGTATACTGAGGCTGCGAGTATCCTTGACTGCTGGCTTATTAAAACCATTCCTCATTATCGCTGCTATGTCGCTGACGGCGGCCGGGGTGGCATGGGGCACCGAGGTTATAATTGGTGCTTTGGGAATGGGTTCAGGCAACCGAATAACTGCGCTTGTGCAAAGCCTACTCGGTATTACTGCTGGCGTAATCATATTCATGATTGGTACAATCCGCACAAAATGGATAACAGCAGAAGAGATCACTATGCTTCCTAAGGGAGAGAAGCTGATGAAGCTGTTTCACAAATTAAGATTAATATAAGCATAAACAATGAGTGCTCTATTTTTGGCTTGATGTAAAAGCATGATATAGTTACAGTTAACAAGGTTTATTTAGAAGCCATTTATTTGGAGGGGTCACATGAGCACAGCAATCACAGTGGTTGGTCTAGGTTCAGGCGGGGAAGATCAACTGACTTTAGGCATTTTGAAAAGGTTACAAAAAGCGAGCAGGATCTATGTTCGGACGCTTGATCATCCGGTATGCAAAGATTTAGAAAATCTTCATTTATCGTTGACTTCGTTCGATAGTATATATGAGGCAAAAAGTTCTTTCCCAGAAGTATATGATAGTATTGCAAACGAGCTTATTCAGCTTGCGAAGCAAGGCACAGTGGGTGAAGAGATCGTGTATGCTGTACCCGGACATCCTATGGTAGCAGAGGCAACGGTAGGACTTCTAAAAGAGCGCTGCGCTGAACAGGGAATTCCTCTCTCTATACTCGGGGGAGAAAGCTTCCTGGATGAGGCATTTATACGACTTGGATTTGATCCTATCGAAGGATTTCAATTACTTGATGCGGGTGTTATTGACCGCGAATTGCTACAGCCTAAGCTACATACGGTCATTGGACAAGTGTATGATGTATTCACTGCATCTGACGTTAAGCTAAGTCTGATGGAGGTGTATCCAGATGACACGAAGATCATTGTTGGACATGCACTCGGTATTGAAGGACAGGAGGTTATTCAGGAAGTCGAGCTATATGAACTGGATCGCGTAGAAGGATACGGCAATTTATCACTTATTTATATACCAAAAAGTGACAATGAGCAGCTCACCAGACGTACGTTTGGCCGTCTTCATGAAATTGTTGAAATTCTGCGAAGCCCGGAAGGATGTCCTTGGGACCGTGAACAGACCCATGCTTCCATCCGCAAGAATCTAATTGAGGAAACGTATGAAGTCCTGGAGACAATTGATGATGATGATCCAGATCATATGAAAGAAGAGCTCGGCGACTTGCTGCTTCAAATTATGCTGCACTCTCAGATGGAAGAAGAGCTGGGTACATTTGATGTCTATGACGTCATTCAAGGTCTGAATGACAAGCTCATTTTTAGACACCCGCATGTTTTCGGAGACAACAAGGCAGAAGATGCTGGAGAAGCGCTAGCCAACTGGGAAGCGATGAAAGCAGAAGAGAAGAAGCTCAAAGGACAAGCAAAAGAGGGAACCTCTATACTTGATGGTGTTCCTAGAGATCTTCCAGCGTTAATGAAAGCTTACAAGCTTCAAAAGAAAGCATCGAAAGTCGGTTTTGACTGGGATCGGGTAGAAGACGTGTTTATTAAGGTTGAGGAAGAGCTTAGCGAGCTAAAAGAGGCAATTAAGTTGAATTATGCTGCAGAAGAGCAGATGCTGGAACTCGGTGATGTTTTATTCGCTACTGCTAACATCTCGAGGTTTATTGGAGTCGATCCAGAGGAAGCGCTAGCTGCTACAAACCGTAAATTTACCCGTAGATTTAAGTACATCGAGTCTCGTCTTGCCGAGCAAGGAAAGACCATCGAAGACAGCACGCTTGAAGAGATGGAAGCATGCTGGCAAGAAGCAAAGCAGGAACTGAAAGATTACTAACGCTCGAAATCGGATTGAAAGTCATAAATAGCGGGTATTTGAATAATACGAGAACTACTGCCATGAATTAAGCTGGGCTTGGTTTGACAACGACACCTAAAATGTCGTATTCTTTACCAAACTTGAAACCACTGCGTGTGTCACATTAAAAAAAGACGCATTGCAGCAGGATTTTTAGTGACTTAGCAAGAATAGAAGTGTAGTAACGGCACGTGATACTAAGAAGCGTTTTTACGCAGGAAGTGCACGTCGTATTTTCTTTAATTTGGGAGGCCTTTAACAATGAATAAAACAGATTTGGTAAACAATATTTCAGAAAAAAGTGGACTTACGAAAAAAGACGTAGAAGCGGTTCTTAATGGTTTCCTTGGTGAAATTACAGATGCCCTTGCAAATGGCGACAAAGTACAACTCATTGGCTTTGGCACTTTCGAAACTCGCAGACGTTCCGGACGTACAGGACGTAACCCGCAAACAGGAAACACAATTGAAATTCCAGAATCTAATGTTCCTGCATTTAAGGCAGGAAATAAACTTAAAGAAGCTGTAAAATAATGAGAGTAGATAAATTCCTTAAAGTTTCGAGACTGATTAAACGCCGTACGGTGGCTAAGGATGTCTCCGAACAGGGGAGAGTCCTGATCAATGGACGAGAGGCGAAGCCAAGTAGTGCTGTCAAAGTCGGTGATGAAATTACCGTACAGTTCGGACAGAAACTTGTAACCGTTCGAGTAGAGCGTTTGGCAGAAAGCACGCGTAAAGAAGAGGCTTCGAGTCTATTCACCGTGGTGAAAGAAGAGCCTATTGCCAGAGATAACGGGTTGGACTTTTTAAGTTAACCTTTGTTTTACAGTAACAAGCGTGCTAATCCTGATTATGAGGGAGAAGCACGCTTTTTTAATTTCCTTCTGCTACTGTTCTAATCCTTCTTAACCTCCCATAAGCTAGGTGTAAGAAGGGAGGGGTACATGCCATGATAGACCATGTGAAACCGAAACAGCACAGTTTAACCATGCAGAACCGGAAGCAACTTGATATTACAGGTGTTTTGAATGTTGAGAGTTTCGATAATGAGGAATTCTTACTCAAGACAGAGCTCGGTCACCTAACCATTAGAGGGCAAAATTTACATATCAAAAACCTCAGTCTTGAAGAGGGACTCTTATCGATTGAAGGTCATGTAAGTTTTCTCGCCTATTTAGATCCCGGTTCAAGTTCCAAATCCGGAAAAGGAATTCTCGGCAAGTTGTTCAAATGAATCCAGAAATTCAGTGGATCACATTAGGATGGATGCTCTTCTCCGGAGCGGCACTGGGAATGGTCTATGACAGTTACCGGGTCCTGTCTCTCTCGTTCCGGTTTCCGAGATGGAGTATCCATACAATCGATTTGGTATATTGGATCGCAGCAGCCGTGTTTGTATTTAACATGCTGTATGCCAGTAACCATGGGGAGTTACGATTTTATGTCTTTTTGGGGCTTTTTTTAGGGGTTTGGGTCTATTTTTTGGTTTTAAGTGTTTTGACTCAAAAATTTGTGGTAATGTTAATTGGAATTATAAAGCAGATCTGTTATATAATTTACCGTGCGCTTTACATCATCTTAGTCATTCCTATAAAAGGGATACTTCGGCTATTACGGATTTTGTTTGGTTTTGTTATAGCGATTCTCCTTTTTCTGATCAGAATGGTTTATTACATAATTAGACCGTTTCTTAAACTTCTTTATTTGCCGATAAGACCCTTGATCAGTAAATGGCAGACTCCAAGCTGGATAGCACGTATGTTCAATCGGGTTAAAGAATGGTGGAACTACTGGTTCTGATCTTATTCACAAAATGGGCTGGTTAGCTCAAATTCCTACCTAATCATGAAGGAGGTACGCGTATGAAATCATCGTCTGGGCGCAGTGTTCAAAATTCAAAACAAGCTGGACCTCAGAAAACCAAAGTAACAGGAGCTCGGAGGCGAATCATGCTATGGCTTGCCTTTATGATCTGTTTCACAGGATGGGCAGGATACACATTCTTTAATCAGTCTACTCAAATGGCGGACAAGAGTGCCAAGCTGCAGGAGATCAAGGCGACACAGACAGAAACAGATCAAGCACTTGAAGAGCTTAAGCAGGAAGTAAGCCGACTTCAAGATCCTGAATATATTGGGCAAATTGCACGAAAAAAATATGGAATGTATTTACCTGGGGAGACACCAATCTACCCAGTTGATGAATAATATAGCAACAGAACTTGAATTCTGTTTTCTTACTGGAATTATGTTCAAATTTAACCGGAATTAGGCGCGTTAACAGGCGTTCGTTCAGTTGACCTTGGTTTAATCCATAAGGTATAATTAATTTACCGCAACAGATTTAAAAATCGGGTTGTATATTTTTAAGGGAGGATCATTTTATTCTATGGCAATTGAAGTGGGCACCAAATTAGAGGGCAAAGTGACAGGCATCACGCATTTCGGAGCATTCGTGGATCTGTCTGGAGGTGTCACGGGTCTCGTTCACATCTCGGAAATCGCTGACAATTATGTCAAAGACGTCAACGATCATTTGAAAGTTAATGATACGGTAACTGTTAAGGTTATCAATGTTGACAAGGACGGAAAAATTGGACTTTCAATCAAGCAGGCGGTTGACCGTCCAGCAGGTGAAGTACAACAGCAAGCTCGTCCACCAAGAACACCAAGACCGGAACGTACCGGAGGAGATAGAGAACGATTTAGCGGCGGCGCTGGTAACAGTGGCGGCGGTAGCTATAACAATCGTGAACGGGGAGGGCGTCCTTACAAACCTTCTGCCGGCAAGCCTTCGTTTGGCAAGCCTTCATTTGAGGATAAAGTGTCACGCTTTCTGAAAGACAGTGAAGAGCGGATTTCGTCGTTGAAGAAGAACACCGAAGGTAAACGCGGAGGTCGCGGCGCAAAACGCGTGTAAGTCACCAACCTGATCTTGCATATATAAGTACGTGAATAGAGAGAACCGCAGACTTTAGAGTCTGCGGTTTTTTTTGTCGCATCTCAAGAATCGTCCGACATGTTTCAAGCTAGTTCCAGTATTCTCATTCCATATCGCTAGAATTTTATGAGTAAGAAGAGGATGACTTGGCAAGTGCTGAAATTGTCATAACTCTCTTTAAGCCTATATGGGCTGTCCTTTTAATTCGTAACTCTGTTATTTCGCAGACCCCTATTTTTGTCGGAAATTTCTTTTTGTGACATCTTAGTTTCTGACAAACTTTCACAGAACAAGCTGACTATAATGGGAAACATCAAATCAAACGTTGGGGAGCGAAGCAAAACATGGACAAGTGGAATGTAATACCTTTTCCAGGAATCAAAGCTGGTAAACGGGGAAAAGAGCTGCGTGCCGATGTAAGCATGAGAATGAAGACATGGATAGGATCCTTGCGAGCCGTACAGATCATATCCGAGAAGAAATGGATGATCCTGCTGACGGTGATGGGTTTTTTGCTAGGAAAGGCTATGATATTAGACGAGCTCTCACCATTTGCCATAGCCTATTTTGCCGTTATTTTATTCTTGAGAAGGGATTTCTTAATTCCCGTGGGAGCCGCAATTCTCGCTGGCAGTTTTTTCTCGCCTTATCCAACCTTCTTCATCATCGCTGCCGAACTAGGGATCTTTTATCTGCTGTACAAAGGACTCTCCTCTTTTGGAAAAACCGAATTATCTTATGCGCCTGTCATGGTTTTTACCTCGGCTTTTATGGTGAATTTGTTTACCGTCCTGATCGGACCCTCATTCACATGGTACGCGGTCCTAATGATGACCATCGATGCGGTGCTGAGCTTTGTACTAACCATGGTGTTCATACAGGCGATACCGATCTTTACTTATCGGAAAAAGAATGTAAACCTCCGCAGCGAGGAGATCCTGTGTCTAATTATTTTACTGGCATCCGTCATGACCGGAGCTGTTGGGTTTACGGTCTATCATTTATCAGCTGAAAATGTACTATCAAGATATCTGTTACTTCTCTTCGCTATTGTAGGTGGGGCACCGCTTGGTGCGTCAGTAGGTGTACTTACGGGACTGATCTTAAGTCTGGCAAATATGTCAGCCATCTATCAGATGAGCTTGCTTGCTTTTGCAGGGATGCTGGCCGGAATGATGAAGGAAGGAAAAAAACTGGGTGTATCTCTGGGGATGCTGCTTGGATCCTCAATCTTAGCCATCTATTTAGGTGGAACAGGAGATGTAATCACATCGACATATGAGAGCTGTGCTGCAATTCTTCTCTTTTTACTGACACCTAAAAGCATGTTACAAGTTATTTCTAAATATGTACCTGGGACACAGGATCATAGCTATTCACAGCATGAATACGCTAAACGGATCAGGGATCTGACTGCCGAGCGGGTCAATCGTTTTTCACAAGTGTTTAAGCAGCTATCTAAGAGTTTTGATCAGATGTCTGGGGTTAATGAGATGGGACAAGGACAGCAGGATATGGAACATTTTATGAATGCAGTTGCGGAAGGAACCTGTACATCCTGCTTTAAACAAGAGCAGTGTTGGGACGGCAAGTTCTATCAGACCTATAAGTATATGACAGAAATGATGACTTCAATTGAAGAAAATCCAGATTTTCAGGCAAAGGACATTCCAGCATCCTGGACAAAAAGTTGTACTAAGACAGGGGCTGTACTTGATGTGATGAAGCGTCAGTACGGGCTATACCAAGATAATATGCAATGGAAACGCCAAATATACGACAGTAGAATGCTTGTAGCAGAACAATTATCCGGAGTGTCTCAGGTAATGGAGGACCTGGCACGGGAAATACAGCGCGAAACAAAGGTAATGCACAAGCAGGAGGAACAGATTAGATCAGCGTTGGAGCAGCTTGGTCTGTCCATCCATAGTATCGACATTATTAACCTGGACGCAGGTAAAGTCGAGATTGAAATTGTACATGCCTATACGAAAGGGTTTGATGAATGCCGAAAAATTATTGCCCCGCTTTTATCTGATATTATTGGTGAGCATATTGCGGTTGTAGAAGAAACGACGACTCTTCCGAAGCAGGGGCTTGCCACTGTAACTTTCGGATCAGCGAAGACATATGAAGTGACAACAGGTGTAGCTGGAGCAGCCAAGGGTGGAGGCCTTCTGTCGGGTGACAGCTTCAGCACAGTTGAGCTTGGTAATGGTACCTTTGTTGTCGCACTTAGTGATGGGATGGGAAATGGCGAACGAGCAAGGCTTGAGAGCAGTACCGCTTTAGGTATCCTGGAACAGCTGCTACAATCGGGGATGGATGCGAAACTTGCCATCAAATCAGTCAATTCTATACTGATGCTAAGGTCTACAGAGGAATTTTTTGCGACTGTGGATATGGCGTTGATTGATCAGTATTCAGCACAGACCACATTTATGAAGATTGGATCTACTCCCAGCTTTATTAAAAGAGGAGAAGAGGTAATCCCGATATCAGCAAGCAATCTTCCTGTTGGTATTATTAAAGATATAGAGGTAGATCTAGTCACTACGCAGCTGCTCCCAGGGGATATCGTCATTATGATGACAGATGGTATATATGATGCACCAGGGTACGCCGTAAATAAAGAAATGTGGATGAAACGAATGATTCAGGAGATGGATAGTGAAGATCCACAAGAAATTGCCGATATCTTATTAGAGCGTGTCATTCGTTATCAGCAAAATAAGATTCATGATGACATGACCGTTGTCGTTGGCAAAGTGGATCATTTTAACCCTGAATGGGCCACATTGCGTATACCGGGTATTGATCGGATGGAGCGGCCTAGGACAGTCAGTTGACGGGTGGATATTTATTATAGAGGGAAAGTCCTCGTTTGAACCTAGTCTATTATGGAAATAATAGGAAGAAGTTCGAAGCTGAAGGGGATGAGAAAGATGAAGCAAATTTTACTCATAACAGACGGATGCTCTAATGTTGGTTCAAATCCAGTACTTGCTGCTGCAAATGCCTTGGAGGAAGGCATTACGGTGAATGTAGTGGGCGTGGTGGATTATGGAACCATTGGTGACCTTGGGGGACAAGAGATTGAAGCGATTGCCAAAGCAGGAGGTGGAATAAGCCGGATTGTAGGTACACCTGTATTAGCAAAAACCATGCAGATGATGACGCGAAAAACGGTGGTTCAGACCATTGAACTAGCGGTTAATAAAGAGCTTAAACAAATTCTTGGCAAAAGTGCGGGCAGTATTGCTGAACTTCCTTTGCATCAGCGCGCAGAGGTGGTTCAAGTGCTGGATCATTTGACAGAGACAACACCGCTTCAAGTTGCTTTACTTATCGATGCAAGTGCTAGTATGAAGCCAAAACTGGCTGCCGTTGAAGAAGGAATTCGGGATTTGATGCTCAGCCTTCAAGCGCGTGAAGGAAGAAGTCAGATCTCTGTATTTCATTTTCCCGGGAGACAAGGCAGTGAAAATGCAGTACTTGATATCAACTGGACAAGCGACATGAACGCACTTCGATCGGTTTTTACTAAGCTGGATATGAGAGGTGCGACACCTACCGGGCCTGCAATATTAAAGGTGATTGATTATTATCGTTATGGTACACTAAACGAGAATGACCTGTATTATCGCGATTACGGAGAAAAAGAAGGGATGCATGGTGACTATGCCGCTGGATCCTGATCTTACTCCTGGAACTGTAGTTATCGGCAAATGGAAGAATAATAAATATATTATTCAGAGAGTGCTGGGCAAGGGAGCGAATGGAATCGTTTATTTGGTTCAGCGTGAACCGGGTGGAGGCCGGTATGCGCTCAAGATGGGTTTTAATCCGCTTGATTTGCAGTCGGAGATTAATGTTCTTACTTCATTAGCGAAGAAGGATCACCTTGCAGATGGTAACGGACTCTCTTCCTATTTAAAAGAAGTCGATAATTACCAGGCTGGCGGAAGTGAAATTTCTTTTTATGTCATGACTTATGTCAGAGGTGAGCCGCTTCATTTATTTATCCGTAGAAATGGACCGGACTGGACGATGCTTGTCGGGCTTAGGCTTTTAAAGAAGCTTGCTGAGCTGCACCGGTTAGGATATATATTCTGTGATTTGAAGCCGCAAAATGTACTTGTTTCTTCGTATGGTGAGGTGGAGCTCATCGATTATGGAGGAGCGAGTCCTGTAGGACGCAGTGTAAAGCAGTTCACAGAGTGGTATGATAGAGGGTACTGGAATGCAGGCAGCCGTGTCGCAGATCAGAAATATGATGTGTTTTCCTTTGCTCTTCTTCTAATTCATCTTCTGGAGGGAGAAGAACTAAGAAGGATCACTGGAAACAGTCTTCCTCAACTAAGAGGAAGACCTGCGCTTTTAACTATCATTCAAAAGAGCGAGCGGCTAGCGCCATATAGGAGTTGGCTTCAAAAGGCAATACAGGGTGATTATGACGATGCAGAAGATGCTTTTTTTTCGTGGAAAAAGCATGTCTACAGAGTAAGAAGCGGATCTAAGAATGCTTCATCAGAACCAACCCCAGGATGGTTAATTCCATCTTTTGCGTTATCAGCTCTAATTATGGCTGGGGCAGTGATCCTGATGCTTCGCTAAAATTAGAGGGTACATACCTTGAAATATCAGAGTTAGAAAAGAGGAACATCATGAAAGGACCGAAACTTGAACCTACGGTAATGCAGATTGCTGCTACAGCAGAGGAGTATCAATTGTGGAAACCGGGTCACCGGATTGTAGTCGCAGTATCCGGTGGGGCGGATTCTGTGGCTCTTTTACATATTCTTCATCAAATATCTCTCTATCATACACCGCTCACACTGATCTGTGCTCATGTACATCATGGGTTTCGTGCAGAGTCGGATGCTGAAGCCGAGCTGGTACAAAAATATGCGGAATCGCTGCACATTCCTTTTGAAATGGTTCATCTAAATATGCCGAAGTATTTAGAGGAGACTGGGCGGAACTCACAGGATGCGGCCCGTGAAAGAAGGTATGCTTTTCTTCATCAAGTCGCGGTGAAGTATAAGGCAAACAGCATTGCTCTGGCACATCATGCCGACGATCAGGCCGAGACGGTTATGCTGCATATGCTGCGCGGAAGTGGTGCTTCGGGACTTTCGGGTATGAAAATCAAACGAACTGAAAAAAACGTGGAACTTATTAGGCCATGTTTACGTATTACCAAGACGGACTTGGAAAAGCTTTGTGAAAAAGAAGAGCTTCCTTATCTCGTTGATAGTAGTAATATGAATCGTAAATATCTTAGAAATGCGATCCGACTGGATGTGCTTCCTTTTTTGGGGCAATATAATGGGCAGATAAAGGAATCTCTTTATCGGATGGCCGAAGTTATAAGCACAGAAGATGACTATATGGAAGCTGTAGCAGAGCAAACCTTTGCGGATATGGTCTTGAAGTCAGGTGATCGACTTACCTTTTCTGTCCCTGCGTTTAAGGGGCTACATGTCGCTTTACAACGAAGGCTCATTAAATTAATATTAAATTATCTGCCTTCAAACGATGATTTTGCTACTTTTTCAAGAATAGAATCCATACGTAAGGGAGTGGTTCAGACCGAACCGACGACTTGGATTCTTGATATAGGTCAGGGTATCGTTTGTATGCGGGAATATAACAGTATCATTTTTACTGCCCGGAAGTCTGTATCTGAGCATTACAGTTATCAGTTGCATTCTCCAGATGGAGATTCATTTCTCTATCTGAAAGAGATTGAAAGAACCATTCATTTGGTTCATTCAAAGGGGATGCACAGGCCGATATCTGCTAATGAAGCACAGTTTGATTTGAGCAAACTTCATTGGCCGCTTACCGTAAGAGCACGATTGCCTGGAGATACCATGAAAGTAATGGGATTAAACGGAAGTAAAAAGGTGAAAGATATTTTTATCGATGCCAAAATTCCGCCGTCCCTGCGTTCTCGTATTCCCCTCGTGTGTGATGTTGAAGGAAACATCATCTGGATTCCGGGCGTAAGACGCTCCATTCATGCTCCCGTAACCGATCAATCTGCACAGGTCATTCAAATGTGGATCGAGTAGCTATTACGCGCAGGCGGTTGACAGTAATGGTGCAGATAAGACTTTCATAGTATAACTTTAGGGGGTTCACTAACGTTGCAGAACGATATTCAAGAAATTTTAATTAGTGAAGAAGAAATTCAAGGTAAAATCAAGGAATTAGGCGAAGTATTAAGCAAGGAATTCGCTGATCGTAATCCTTTAGTCATTTGTGTACTTAAAGGTGCGTTTATATTTATGGCTGATTTGGTTAAAAACATAACAGTGCCTCTTGAAATGGACTTTATGGCTGTATCAAGTTATGGTGCTTCTACCAAGTCTTCCGGTGTAGTCAAGATCATCAAGGATTTAGATCAGACCGTTGAGGGACGCGATGTTCTTATTGTAGAAGATATCATCGATAGCGGGCTTACACTCAGCCATCTAATTGAACTTTTGCAAAACAGAGGCGCTAAATCGACAACGGTGGTTACCTTGTTTGATAAGCCATCTGGCCGTTCTGTTGATCTTGAAGCAGATTATACGGGATTTGTCCTGCCGGATGCATTTGTAGTTGGCTACGGTTTGGATTATGCTGAACATTACCGGAACCTGCCTTATATCGGGATTCTGAAACCGGAGATTTACAGTAACTAAAATCCCGGCAGAAAAATGATAGAATCGCGTTTGCCCATTTGTTGAGAAGGGCAGAATGGCTATGGTAAAATAACTAAGGTGTCTCGAGAGGAGGTAGGGGATGAATCGGTTCATCCGGAATTCTGGTTTTTATCTAATTTTATTTTTAGTTGTAGTCGGCATCTACCAGGTTATTAATGGTGGAAGTGAAGCGGCTGATACCCCTAAATACAACGAGTTTCGTCAGGAATTATCTGCAAATAACGTAGAGAATTTGAGTATTCAGTTTGATGGATATGCCTACCAGGTAACGGGACAGTATGTAACCCCGCCTGCTGAAAAAGCCAAAAACTTTATTACGTACATTCCTGCTACGGATGCTGCAGTTCAAGAAATTGCGGATGCCAGTGAAGCGAACGGAATAGCAATGGAAGCGAAACCGATGAAGGGTGACAGTATTTGGCTGACACTACTAACGTCGTTTATACCTCTTATTTTGATGTTTGTCCTCTTCTTCTTCCTGTTTAATCAGGCGCAAGGCGGCGGCGGCAAAGTAATGAACTTTGGTAAGAGCCGTGCACGTTTATATAACGAAGAGAAGAAAAAGATTACTTTTGAAGATGTTGCAGGAGCTGACGAAGAGAAGCAAGAGCTTGTCGAAGTTGTTGAGTTCCTGAAAGATCCTCGTAAATTTGCAGCAGTAGGTGCTAGAATTCCAAAAGGGGTTCTACTAAATGGTCCTCCGGGAACAGGTAAAACACTCCTTGCACGAGCTGTCGCTGGGGAAGCGGGCGTACCGTTCTTCAGTATCTCGGGTTCTGACTTCGTCGAAATGTTTGTCGGTGTCGGTGCATCCCGTGTGCGTGACTTATTTGAAAATGCCAAGAAAAATGCTCCATGTATCATCTTTATTGATGAGATTGATGCTGTTGGTCGTCAGCGTGGTGCTGGACTCGGCGGTGGACATGATGAGCGCGAGCAGACGCTAAACCAATTGCTCGTAGAGATGGATGGATTCGGAGCAAACGAAGGTATTATTATCATTGCTGCAACGAACCGTCAAGATATTCTTGACCCTGCCCTTCTTCGTCCAGGACGTTTTGACCGTCAAATTACAGTTGACCGTCCTGATGTAAGAGGCCGTGAAGCAGTTCTTAAAGTACATGCTCGTAACAAACCTCTTACAAAAGACGTGAAGATGGATGTAATAGCGAAGCGTACAACTGGATTTACAGGTGCAGATCTTGAGAACTTACTCAATGAAGCAGCCCTTCTTGCTGCCAGACGTAATCGTAAAGATATTTCCATGCGTGAGATGGATGAAGCGATTGACCGTGTAATTGTTGGTACGGAGAAGAAGAGCCGCGTAGTAAGCGACCGTGAAAAACGGATCGTTGCTTTCCATGAAGCGGGTCACACGATTGTAGGTTACTTCTTGGAGCATGCTGATATGGTTCACAAAGTTACGATCGTACCTCGTGGTCGTGCAGGCGGATATGTAATTATGATGCCAAAAGAAGACCGTATGCTCGCAACGAAACAAGAATTGCTTGATAAAGTAACAGGGTTACTAGGTGGTCGTGTATCTGAGGAACTGTTTATTGGTGAGATTGGTACAGGGGCCTATAGTGACTTCCAACAAGCTACAAGTATCGTTCGTAGCATGGTGATGGAATATGGTATGAGTGAAAAACTCGGACCATTGCAGTTTGGTAATTCCCAAGGTCAAGTCTTCTTGGGTCGTGACTTCGGACACGAGCCGAACTATAGTGATTCCATTGCATATGAGATCGATAAAGAAATGCACCGCATGGTTACAGAATGCTATGAGAAAGCAAAAGATTTGCTGACCAAGTATTCTAAAGAAGTTCACCTTATTGCGGAAACACTGCTCGAAAGAGAAACTCTTGATCTTGAAGATATCAAGCAGTTGATCGAAAACGGAGCAATTACCGAAAAAGAAGAAGGAAATACGGGAGGATCCTCTGAAGGCGGAGAACCTATTATCGACAATGTCGGTGATGTTAAAGTTCGCATTCAAGGAAAAGATAACAACGGCGGAACACCGGCGGAAGAAATTCCAAACCATGTTCCAAATCAGCCGGAGTCTGAATCTACACCTCCAAGTGATCCAGATAAGAATAAACCTACTTCATAAGGTTGCTATATACGAAAAACCGGAGAACAGCTTATGTTCTCCGGTTTTTTGCGTTATTACATTCGTTTAGCTCTGAATTGCGTCTATTTTGTGAATTGACAGGTCAGGGTGCGCCGTGTAAATTAGTTGTAAACAAAAGGAAGTTCTGTATCAGACTTTGTGAATCGATTAACAAGCGGGGTCATACACTGCAAAGTGAACGTAGTATTCGCTATTCCATAAAAGGAGAGGGTCAACAGTGGAGGTTCAGGCACTAGAACGTAAGGCCGAGATGAATCGTGAGTTGAAAGAGCGATTAAAAGTACTAAAGAAGGAACGGAATGCGATTATACTTGCTCATTATTATCAGCGAGATGAAATTCAGGAAGTAGCAGACTTTCGTGGAGACTCTTTTCTTCTAGCCCAGAAGGCAGCAGAAACCGATGCAGAAGTCATTGTTTTTTGTGGTGTCCATTTTATGGGGGAAAGCGCCAAAATTTTGGCCCCAAATAAAAAAGTGATTATTCCTGATGAACGTGCGGGCTGTCCCATGGCTGATATGGTCAACGTAGAAGGGCTTCGCAAATTAAAAGAGCAGCATCCGAATGCGAAGGTCGTTACATACATTAACTCTTCTGCTGAGATTAAAGCCGAGACAGATATATGCTGTACTTCTGCTAACGCAGTAAAAGTGATTCAATCGCTTGATGCGGAAGAAATTATATGGGTTCCTGATAAAAATCTCGGACATTATGTTCAGCAGCATACCGATAAGAAGATGATCATATGGGAAGGGTACTGCAATACACATGACATGCTAACGATAAAAGATGTGGTCGAAATGCGTGCTAAATATCCCGATGCAGAATTCGTGGTTCATCCGGAATGCCGCCCAGAAGTGGTTGAAATGGGTGATTTTGTGGGCAGTACTACAGCAATTCTCGAATATTGTAAAAAGTCGGACCGCAAACAATTCATTGTCGGTACAGAAGACGGTACAGGATATCAACTTCGAGTAGACAGTCCGGACAAAACCTTTCACTTTGCGACCAAATTTCTTGTTTGCCCGAATATGAAAGTGAATAACCTCAAGAAACTGGTAAAAGCGCTGGAGACAATGAAGCCGGAAATTTATGTACCTCCTGCTGTTGCCGATCGTGCACGTTTATCCCTAGAGCGCATGTTACAAGTAAAATAGGATGAAGGGGGAGGCTTTCAGATGAAGGTAAGCCCCCTTTTCTATATATGCATGATTACGTGAGCTACTTTATAGGAGACAGGTGAGGATGCCCCATGATTCCTTCTTACTTAATTGATTTGGATATAGCGGCTTTACCTCAAATGGAGACAGATCTGCTTGTTATCGGTACAGGTATAGCAGGATTGTTTACAGCAATCGAGGCAAGCAGGGACCGGCAGGTTCTTATGATTACTAAAAGAACATTGCTAGAGAGTAATACCAGATATGCGCAAGGTGGAATTGCAGCAGTTACTGCAGAGGATGATTCACCTGCCTATCATATGCAGGATACGCTTACTGCGGGTGCGGGTTTGTGCCGAGAAGAGGCTGTGAAAGTGCTTGTTAGCGAGGGGCCGGAGAGAGTCAGAGAATTAATTAGTCTCGGGACCACTTTTGATATAGAGAATGGGGAACTCGCATTAACACAGGAAGGAGCTCACAGTCATCGCCGGATTCTACATGCGAATGGAGATGCAACGGGATACGAGATTGTAAGGGCATTAGCCAAGCAAGTTGCTTCTCATGCATCGATTAAGGTATGGGATGAACACTTTGTTATTGATCTTGTAACGGGGTCCGGTGAGTGCAGGGGTGCTATTGTACAGGATGCTGATGGTGAACGAATCTATGTAAAAGCAGATGCTGTTGTACTCTGTTCTGGAGGAGCAGGCCAGTTATATCGATATACCACAAACCCGGAAGTGGCTACTGCAGATGGTATAGCTATGGCTTACCGGGCAGGGGCCGAAATACGAGACATGGAATTCATTCAATTTCATCCAACGTCTCTTTGTTATCCAGGGGCTCCTCGTTTTCTAATATCTGAGGCCGTACGCGGTGAAGGAGCAGTGCTTCGTAATATTCGAGGTGAACGGTTTATGCATAAATACCATCCACAGCTCGAGCTCGCTCCGCGTGATATCGTGGCAAGAGCAATTGTTAGTGAGATGGAGCTTACGAATGCAACCCAGGTATATCTTGATATCACCCATGAGACCCTTGACCGGATCAAGCTTCGTTTTCCGACAATCTATGAGACCTGTATGAACTATGGGCTGGATATGGCTTCGGATTGGATTCCTGTAGCACCTGCTGCTCACTATATGATGGGCGGAGTGAAAACAGATTTACAAGGAGAAAGCAGTATTCAGCGGCTTTTTGCCTGCGGAGAGGTGTCATCTACCGGTGTCCATGGAGCAAATCGGCTGGCCAGCAATTCTTTATCGGAAGCCATCGTTTTCGGGAAAAGAATTGTAGATCGCATACGCGAGCTCACTCCTCTAAAGAAATCCGTTCCTTTCGTTCCTTCCCTTAACAGAAAGGAAGTTTCCTTAGAAGTGAGTTCGATTCATGCTAGAAGACTTGCCCTGCAGAAAACAATGGTACGGGGAGTAGGGCTTCGACGCACGGAGCAAGGTTTATTACAGGCCAAGTCGGTACTCGAGAAGGAACTAGCTATATTTAATACCAGCCTTACTACACAAGAAGAATATGAGTTTGCCAATCTACTTACGTGCGCCATACTTGTCACCGAGGGGGCACTTCACCGCAAAGAGAGTCGAGGAGCTCATTATCGGGAGGATTATCCCGATTGTAACGATCTTTTGTGGCAGAAGCATACGGTGCAGCAGCGTGAACGTAAAATTGCGGAGGAAGTTAGCCATGCTACTTAATGGATATAATGAAGTATTAACCCAATCAATTAAAAGTTGGCTCGGAGAAGATGTTGGTTCCGGAGATGTCACAACCTTGGCTACCATTCCCGAAGGACATCAGTCCAAAGCTGTGATTCATGCAAAAGAAGGCGGGATTATTGCAGGACTCTCTATTGCAGAACTTGTTTTTCATATCGTTGACCCTTCACTTGAATTTCGTGCAGAATTGAAGGATGGAGACCTAGCAAAAAAGGGGACGATACTTTGTGTAGTAGAGGGAAGTACGCATAGCCTACTAACAGGCGAGAGGCTGGCTTTAAATTTACTGCAGCGGCTCTCAGGTATTGCGACCAGAACCCGTACTTATGTAGATGTAATTGCAGATCTTCCGGTGCGGTTAGTTGATACACGAAAGACAACACCAGGTCACAGGCAGCTTGAGAAATATGCAGTACGGGTCGGTGGAGGATATAATCACCGGTTTGGACTGTATGATGCAGTTATGATCAAAGATAATCACATCAAGGGTTCTGGAGGGATAACACAAGCTATTGAAAGAGCAAGAGCAAGGATCCCGCACACCATGACAATTGAAGTGGAGACAGAGAACCTATACCAAGTGAATGAGGCCATTGAGGCGGGAGCAGATATTATTATGCTTGATAATATGAATGAAGAGATGATGCGTGAGGCAGTTAGGCATATCCGAGAGGCAGCCCCGCATGTTAAAATAGAAGCTTCGGGTAATGTTTCACTTGCCAGCATTCGCAGCATAGCTGAGACAGGAGTAGATATTATCTCTGTAGGAAGACTGACTTACTCCTTTGACAGCCTAGATATCAGTCTTGATTTAAACGAAAAGAAAGGAGGATAATCCTCTTTGATCCTTGTAGTAGATGTAGGTAACAGTAATATTGTGCTTGGTATATACAAGCATCGTGAGCTTCTTCATCATTTTCGTATCAGCACCTCCAGACAGTCAACGGTAGATGAGTATGGTATTCTCATTCATAGCTTTTTTCAGATGTCGGGTATATCAACTTCAGAAATTGAAGGAATTATCATCTCTTCTGTTGTACCGCCGCTGGTGAATGTGCTGGAGGAAATGTGTATTAAATATGTGGGCAAGAAACCACTTATCGTCGGTCCTGGCATCAAAACAGGGTTGAATCTTCGTTATGAGAATCCTCGTGAGGTAGGTGCGGACCGGATCGTGAATGCGGTAGCGGCGATTGATCAATTTAACTGCCCTCTCGTAGTAGTTGATTTCGGTACGGCAACGACCTTTGATTGTATAGATGGAGAGGGTAACTACCTGGGCGGAGCCATTGTGCCGGGTATTGGGATTTCTACCGAGGCATTATATCAACGAGCTTCTAAATTGCCGCGTATTGAACTCGAGAAACCGAAGAAAGTAATCGGACGAAATACCATCCACGCCATGCAAGCAGGCATCATTTTTGGTTATGCAGGACAGGTTGATGGAATCGTGGAACGAATCAAGGAAGAGATGAAGGCTACACCAAAAGTGATTGCTACGGGCGGTTTGGCAGAACTTATTGCAAGTGAGACAAGAACCATCGAAGTGGTAAGTCCCATGTTGACACTTGAGGGTCTGCGGATTATATACGAACGTAATAAGGGGTAACCTTACTGAATAAAAGATAATGGAAAAAGGGATAGGCAGTCACCTTTATTCCGTTATCTTTTTCGATTACAATAAAGAGAGTGCCGACTTAGACGAAATATGAATTTGCACAATCTTCATAAGGAAGCAGCCTGGCTTGCCTTGTAAATTATAAATAGGATGACACAGAAGGAGCATAACAGAATGGAAAAGAAGAAAGACCGATTGGTGCGTGGTACAGCTTTAGGTGGACGTGTTCGTGCATTTTCGATCCGTACAACGAACTTGGTAGAAGAATTGAGAAGAAGACATGATACATTTCCTACAACAACAGCTGCAATGGGGCGGACAGTTACGGCTACTGCCATCATGGGCGCTATGTTGAAAGGGGAAGAAAAACTGACCATTCAAGTAAACGGGAATGGACCTATTGGTCAGATCGTAGCAGATGCGAATGCCAAAGGTGAAGTGAGAGGATACGTTAAGAATCCACATGTCCACTTACCAAGCAATAGTAAAGGTAAACTTGATGTAGCTGGAGCTGTAGGTACTTCCGGATTTATTCATATAACCAAGGACCTTGGGCTCAAAGAACCTTACCGTGGAAGTACTCCTATCATTTCAGGTGAATTGGGCGAAGACTTTACGTATTATTTTGCTAAATCAGAACAAACACCTTCTGCAGTAGGTCTTGGTGTCTTAGTTGATACAGACAACTCTGTTCTTGTAGCTGGAGGATTTATTATTCAGCTCTTGCCTGGACTGAATGATGAGGAAATTTCGGCAATTGAGGACGCAATCAGTAACATGCCGCCGGTAACCACCCTCTTGGACCAAGGGCTTGATGTGGAAGAAATGCTCCGCAAGATTTTACCGGATGTTGTAATCCATGATAGCATGGATATCGTCTTCCAGTGTCAATGTAGTCGTAAACGTGTAGAGCAAACACTGATCTCGCTTGGAGAATCGGAACTTACTGATTTAATTGAAGAAGAAGGCCGAGCTGAAGTGGTGTGTCAGTTCTGTAATGAAGCATATGAATTTACGAAAAGTGACCTGGAAACCATTCTTGAGCAAGCGAGAAGCTAAAACCGTTATGGGGTAGATGAGAAGGGATGACGAAACAAGAAAAAGGACTTTGGGTGACTGTCGTTGTGCTGAGCGTAGGTGTTATTTTTATGGGGACGTTTATTTTTCGCGGAATGAACGATTCGAGTACAAATACAGGCCTAAGTGCTTCGGATTGGAAAGAGCCGGTTGCAAGTATTGCAGGGCAAATGATTTCGGAGAAGCAATGGGTAGATGCACTTAAGACACGTTATGGCAACAAAGTTTTAATGGAAATGCTTAATCGTCAGGCTGTTCTCGCTGAAGCTAAATTACAAGGGCTGACTGTAACCGAGTATCAAGTTGACAAAGAACTGCAATCTTCTATGGAGGGCTATTCCTCAGAACAAGCTTTTTATGATGAAATGTGGAATCAATTTGGGATGAGCTCAGAAGAATTGAGGGCTGAGGCAACCTATCAAGTTTTGCTTGAAGAAATTGCAACAAGAGACATTGCAGTCAGTGAAGAAGCAGTACAAGAGTACTATGAACAACATGAAGCAGATTATAAACCCATCCGTCTGTTTGATATTTCTATGATCCAAGTGGATGATCTTGTTTCAGCAAACCATGTCCTTGAACGGATTGAAGCGGGTGAATCATTTGGAAAAGTGGCAGAGAGTGAGTCAACGGATGAATACAGCCGTGAATCCAAAGGGAGACTTGGGCTTATCGAAGAGAATGATCCTTTTCAACCTGAGGAAATGATGATGCTCGCAGAAGAGATCCAAATTGGTGATGTCGCCGGTCCTGTTCAAGTGGATGAACACTATATTATTGTTCGTTTAAATGATATCGAAGAAAAACAAGGTATGACATATGAAGAGGCAATGGAAGATATTCGAATGATGCTTGCTTTGAATGATTCCATTCCCTTGTCAGAATTAGAAGAGCAGCTTCGCAGTAAATATGGAGCTGATATAAGAGTAAAACTGGAGAGACCTGCTTCCTAAGGGAAGGGGTCTCTTTTTCTGCTCTATTTTTTTCTAACAATATTGACATTATGAAGCAAGGTTGATAATATTAAAGTTATAAAAACCCACCTATTTAGTCGGAAATGTAATGGTGGGCAAAGGAATGGAAAGAGTATGGACGGTGCGGTAACGTAAGCAGGCAGTAACCGTCTTAGAGCATGGTCCAGCTCATACAATACAACTAGAATACACAATGGCATATGAAATAGAAGAAGCAATCATTCATTCAACTTCATTTAATCCAAGGAGGGCAATTATCATGGCTAAGGTTGTCAATAATGTTACAGAACTTATCGGTGGAACGCCGCTTGTTCGCTTGAATCGCGTTGTACCTAAAGGTAGCGCGGAAGTATATGTGAAACTTGAATACCAAAACCCTGGATCTAGTGTGAAAGATCGGATCGCGATCAGTATCATAGAGGATGCAGAGAAGTCTGGCCGTATTAAACCAGGTGACACGATTGTAGAAGCAACGAGTGGTAATACAGGCATTGGGCTGGCCATGGTAGCAGCGGCTAAAGGATATCGTTCGATTATTGTTATGCCTGAGACGATGAGCTTAGAGCGTCGTAATTTGCTTCGTGCATATGGTGCAGAGCTTGTGCTTACTCCTGGATCAGAGGGAATGAATGGCGCGGTTAAGAAAGCAGAAGCGATCGTAGAAGAAAATTCAGGTTACTTCATGGCAGAACAATTTAAGAACCAATCTAATGTTAGAATCCACCGTGAAACTACGGGTCCTGAGATCGTAGAAGCAATTCAGTCCGTGGGCGGTTCTCTGGATGCATTTGTAGCTGGAATTGGTACAGGTGGTACGATTACAGGTGCAGGTGAAGTCCTCAAAGAGTCTTTCCCAGACATTAAAATTTATGCAGTGGAACCGGCAGCTTCACCAATTCTGGCAGGCGGGGCCCCAGGTCCTCATAAAATTCAAGGGATCGGTGCAAACTTTGTTCCTGAGATTCTAAATCAGGACGTTTATGATGAAATCATTCATATTGAGAATGAGGATGCATTTGAAACCGCTCGCCAAGTAGCGAAAGAAGAGGGAATCCTTGCTGGTATCTCTTCTGGAGCAGCCATTCGTGCTGCGCTGAAAGTGGCAAAAGAGCTGGGTGAAGGTAAACGTGTCGTTGCGATCGTTCCAAGTAATGGGGAACGTTACCTCAGCACACCTCTTTATAATTTTGAAGGTTAAGACTGACGAGTAGAATACTCGAATTGAATCTTTACTTCTATATTAATAACAAATTATATAACCCTGTGTCGCAACTCATTTGCAGGCACAGGGTTTTTTATCATCTGCTTTTAAAATGAAGAATGCTTTAGTATACTAACAGACAATAGACAAGGTCAGCCTGGAGGAAAGAAGCATACATGAATAAGGTAACTACAACCTACGATGATTGGAAAGTATGGAGCAAAGAGGATTGGACGGTGCTTCCCTATGTAACAAAAATGAAACTCAAGAATTCACCAGCTCTTCGTTCCTGGAAGCCTGCATGGGAACAGGCTTCTCCCTATGCTTTTGTACTGGAAAGCGGAAAGGATGGGAAATACACCTATCTTGGTTTATGCCCGGTCGCCATCGTCACGGGGAAGGGTAAACAGGCAGAGGTGAAAATTCTCGATGATGCAGAAGGAGCTAACCAAAAGCATAGTTTTCATTCACAAGGGACGATGACAGGAGACCCCCTGCAAATAATCGAAGAGTGGATCGCCCCCTACCGCGCTCCTCGGATTCAAGGGATGCCGCCGTTTTCCGGCGGGGTTGTAGGTTACTTAAGTTATGATGTGGCTCGTTCCCTTGAGAAGCTGCCTGAACTTGCTAAAGACGACCCAAGTCTCCCTGATTACATGTGGATGCGATTTGAGGAAGTGTGGACAATTGATCATGAAGAGAATGTGGTTTATTGTTCAGTTTACACGCTCTTAGACAAAGAAGAGCCGTTAGAGAAGCAGTTCACGCAAGCCGCTTTCAGGGCGGAGGCTATGCTTCGTAGCTTTGAGCATATGACGGAAACTGCCGAAACGCCTTATTATATTCGCGAGCAAGCAGAGCGGATTCAGCGGCTGGAGCAGGCTAGCGTTGAGGGCGATGCACATATGGATGTGGCTCAGGGCTGGGAATCTCCTTTTGATAAAGAAGCCTTTGAACTAGCCGTGAAAAAGGTGCAGGATTATATCGGGCAGGGAGATGTCTTTCAGGTTAATCTTTCATTAAGACAGGATAAGGAGCTGCATACTTCTCCTGATGATGTGTATGAGTGGCTTCGTGTAATTAACCCCTCCCCTTATATGGGATACGTTCAGACACCGGATTTTCAACTGGTAAGCGGCTCTCCAGAGCTGTTGATTAAACTCACGCAGGGTAAAGTCATCGCAAGACCCATTGCAGGAACAAGACGCAGGGGAGCGACCTCAGAAGAGGACAAGCGTATGGCAGAAGAACTGCTTCATACGGAAAAAGAGCGGGCTGAGCATATTATGCTCGTGGATCTTGAGCGTAATGATATCGGTAGAGTAGCCAAATATGGATCAGTGCGTGTTCCTGAACTTATGACCATCGAATACTATTCGCATGTAATGCATCTAGTTTCACAAGTAGAAGGAATTTTAGCCGAAGGTAAAAATGCCTTTGATGTGATTGCAGCTGCATTTCCAGGCGGGACCATTACAGGTGCTCCTAAGGTAAGGACGATGGAGATCATCGAGGAACTGGAGCCAGTGAGACGAGGCCCCTATACAGGGTCAATTGGCTGGATTTCCTACCAAGGGGATATGGAGCTGAATATTATTATTCGTACCCTCGCCGTGAAAGATAACATCGGTTATATTCAGGCCGGAGCAGGAATTGTAATTGATTCAGATCCTTACCGGGAATATAGAGAATCAAAGAACAAAGCAAGGGCAGTTATGAAGGCTGTACAGTATAGTGAAGAAGCTGCTATGCAGCGAAGCAGAGACGAGAACTAGAGGAGGTTTTTTATATGATTTTGGTTATTGATAACTATGATTCTTTTACGTATAACCTCGTGCAGTATCTAGGTGAGCTAGGTGAGGAAGTAGAGGTACGCCGGAATGATGAAATCGATATTCCAGGGATTGAAGCACTTGCCCCGGATCATATCTTGATTTCGCCAGGCCCATGTACACCAAATGAAGCAGGGATCAGTCTTGAGATACTGCATCATTTCAAAGGTAAAATTCCAATGTTTGGGGTCTGCCTTGGACACCAGGCAATTGGTCAGGCTTTTGGAGGGAACGTCGTTAGGGCAGAACGTTTGATGCATGGTAAAACATCACCTATTCATCATGGGGGAGCGTCTGTGTTCGAAGGAATTCCATCTCCATTTACAGCGACGAGATACCATTCTCTACTCGTGGAGAGAGAGAGTCTTCCTGACTGCCTGGAGATTACGGCAGAGACGGAAGAAGGAGAGATTATGGGACTCAGACATAAAGAATATGCGATTGAAGGCGTACAATTTCATCCGGAATCTATCGTTACCGATTACGGTCATCATATGCTTCGCAACTTTCTACGTCAGAAAGCACATGTATAAGATGAAATACGTCATGATGAATGGGCAATTAATCGAGACAACGAAAGCCGCGATTCCTGTGATGGATCACGGCTTCTTGTACGGGATGGGTTTATTTGAGACTTTTCGAACCTATGGGGGCAAACCTTCTCTGCTGTCTCGTCATCTTCAAAGGCTTTCTCAAGGCTGTGAGGATTTAGGGATTCCTGTTCGTGCGGAAGAACATAAACTAGAGATGCTTATTCGCAAGCTGCTGGAATCCAATGGGCTTAGTGACGGCTATATTCGATACACGGTTTCGGCAGGCGAAGAAATTCTTGGTTTGCCTTCGGCAGACTACCGTGAGCCGAGTCACCTTATTTTTGCTAAAGAACTGCCGGTTCTAGATGAAGCTTGGTATATCAAAGGTAAGCCCCTTCAATTGCTGAAGACGATGAGGAATACACCTGAGGGCGAGATTCGATATAAATCTTTGCACTACATGAATAACATTCTTGCGAAGAGAGAGCTTATGCAGTATAAGCGGGCAGTACAGTCTCAAGCGGAAGGTTTAATGTTGACCAAAGAGGGGCATCTTGCTGAAGGGATTGTCAGTAATCTTTTTTTTATAACCAAAGGTGTTCTTTATACCCCTGAATTAAGCACGGGTATCTTGCCTGGCATTACAAGAGCGGTTGTTCTTGAAGCTGCGGGTGACCTAGGTATTCCTGTAGTAAAAGGATTATTCACAACTAAGCACCTATCTCAGGCGGATGAGATTTTTATGACCAGTTCCATACAAGAACTAATCCCAATAACAGCGCTGCTTGGTTTTCCGGAAGGGGAAGTGATTCAGGTCCAGGATGGAAAAATGGGACCGAATACACGCAGACTGCTGGATTTATACCGAAAGAAAGCAGGTAGAGAAGATGTTGAAACCTAAACTATATAAACGTACATATCAGCGCGGCGAAATGACGCTAAAGCTGGGTGAAAGAACACTGATTATGGGGATTGTTAACGTAACTCCGGATTCGTTCTCCGATGGGGGACAATACAATTCTGTAGATCGTGCAGTTACTCATGCTATAGAACTCTACGAACAAGGAGCGGATATCATTGATATTGGCGGTGAATCTACCCGCCCTGGACACACTGTAATTTCGAGTGATGAAGAAATTGCACGAGTAGTCCCTGTGATTGAATCTCTTCATAAAGTAGCACCGCATATCCCAATCTCTATTGATACTTATAAAGCAGATGTAGCGAGAGCGGCAATAGATGCAGGAGCTCATATCATTAATGATATTTGGGGCCTCAAAGCTGATCAGGATATGGCACCGCTTGCGCGCGAGAAGAATTGTCCTGTTATCCTAATGCATAATCGTGAGAACACAGATTACGATAATTTTATTGCCGACGCAGTCACTGATCTAAAAGAAAGCATAGAGATTGCTTTGCAAGCAGGCATTCATAAAGATCATATTATTCTTGATCCAGGTATCGGATTTGCAAAAAGCTATGAGCAAAACTTACAGATGATGATATCATTAGGTGCACTGGTGGAGCTTGGCTACCCTGTTCTGCTCGCTACCTCTCGCAAACGGTTTATTCGGAACACACTGCAATTGCCAGTGAATGATCTAGTCGAGGGAACGGCAGCGACCGTGGCTTTTGGAATTGCCCAAGGAGCGCAAATGGTACGAGTTCATGATGTAGCTCAAATCAAGCGTACAGTAGACATGTGTGATGCGATGCTGTACCAAGGAAGAGAGGAATTATAATAATGGATAAAATGAAACTTCACCGTATGGAGTACTATGGATATCACGGGGTCTTTGAGGAAGAACGTAAACTTGGACAGCGATTCTATATTGATCTAGAGCTCGATATGGACTTACAAGAAGCGGGTATGCATGACGATCTCACCAAAACGATAAATTACGCTGAAATTCACGAACATGTGAAAAATATCGTTGAAAATAAGTCATTCCAATTAATTGAAGCTTTAGGTGAATATATTGCATCTTCCCTACTTGAGACTTATACTAGTGTGGATGCGCTTGTAGTCAAGGTAACGAAACCGCATCCTCCTTTCGATATTCATTTTGAAGGAGTTACAGTAGAACTTCATCGTACTAGGAAAGTAGGATAACGACTCATGAATGCACAGTCAACCTCTGATACGTCAGAGGCTTATATTGCTTTAGGGGCTAATTTAGGCGATCGGGAGCAGACGCTTATGTCTGCAATAAGGATGCTGGACAAGCAAGATGATATTAAGGTTACTGCTTGTTCTGATTTATACGAAACAGATCCAGTAGGTTATACTGATCAGCCTGCATTTATTAATATGGCCATTTCCGTCAATACAACACTATCTCCTCAGGAACTGCTGGGTCGTATGCTTGAGATCGAGAATCAGCTAGGGCGTGTTCGTCATATCAGATGGGGTCCAAGAACCGTGGATCTCGACTTGCTATGGTATGAAGGAGTAGAGATGAATACAGAAAAGCTTATTCTTCCGCATCCAAGAATGCAGGAGAGAGCTTTCGTGTTAGTTCCATTATCCGATGTTGTCCGTGAAAAATCAGACAACATTTCTTATTTTGTACAAACAGCTTTAGAGAGCCTGGATGAAAGGGATGGAATACGGCGGTGGAAAACATGCAACTGGCCAGACGAATCCGCGCTTTCCGGAAATTGAAAGGTGTAACTCAGCAGTCTCTAGCAGAGCAAACAGGCATATCTCTCGCTATGCTCGGTATGATTGAACGGGGAACTCGTGTCCCAACAGAGGAGCAGCTTGTTAGAATCGCAGATGTTCTTGCTATTTCCCTGTCGGAGTTTAAATAGGAGACGCAGTGGGTTGTTTTTTTGAAAAAGTAATTTGAACGTTTAGATGTGATAGATATAAATGATTTAAAGATTAATAAAGATTTTAAAAGGAGTGATACGAAATCCTATGCTTAAGATCGCTGATATTGAAATGAAGAATCAGGTCGTTGTTGCTCCGATGGCAGGAGTAAGTAATCCGGCTTTTCGCCTCATTGCTAAAGAATTTGGCGCTGGGTTAGTCTGCGCTGAAATGGTCAGCGATAAAGGAATTCTAAATGGTAATAAACGGACGCGAGAAATGCTATTTGTAGATGAACGGGAAAAGCCGCTTAGTCTGCAAATCGTTGGCGGTAACAGAGAAACTTTGGTTGCTGCTGCGAAGGTTGTTGACCAAGAAACGAATGCAGATATTATTGATATTAACATGGGCTGTCCTGCCCCCAAAATTAACAAAAGCGATGCGGGAGCACGTTGGCTTTTAGATCCAAATAAAATATATGAGATGGTATCTGCTGTAGTGGATGCTGTGTCCAAACCAGTTACTGTAAAAATGCGTATCGGCTGGGATCATGATCATATCTATGCTGTCGAAAACGCACGTGCAGTGGAAAGTGCTGGGGGTAAAGCAATAGCTCTTCACGGTAGAACAAGAGAGCAATTGTATACTGGCCGGGCAGACTGGGATATTATAAAGGAAGTTAAGGATTCGGTTTCCATTCCGATTATTGGGAACGGCGATATTTCTTCACCAGAAGAAGCAAAACGAAGACTCGAAGAATCTGGAGTAGACGGAGTTATGATCGGCCGCGCTGCTCTTGGTAATCCATGGATGCTATATAGAACCATTGAATACCTTGAGAAGGGTGTGTTACCACCAGACCCGTCACCGGAAGAAAAAATGCGTATTGCCATACTGCACATGGATCGATTAATTGACCTGAAAGGGGAAAATGTAGCAGTACGTGAAATGCGTAAGCATCTATCTTGGTATCTGAAAGGACTCAAAGGTTCTGCGCGAATTAAAGATGCCATTATGGAAGGAACCAAGCGTGACGAGATGGTTGATATACTGACGAATTATTTGGAAAACTTGCCTCGAAACGAGTCGAATATAGAAACAGACAGCCAAGAAATTGATCAAGAGTCAATAAATACGGACTGTGCTTGCTAAGGCTATAGGAGAGAACATTGACTTTTCAATATCGTTAACCTATAATTTTTTGGTATAAATTCGGCAAGATGGTTTTATGTTCAAGGACACCTGAGAGAACGAATTGTTCTGTTTTTTTAAGATTAGCATATCGTTTTTTAAATGAATTTTTGAATTAGTTCCATATTATTCCCATGACAGGAGAATCGGTTAACATGAGCGATAAAGAAGTCATTCTTACCCAAGAGGGGCTCAAGAAGCTTGAGGACGAACTCGAGAACTTGAAGTCTGTAAAACGCCGTGAAGTTGCAGAACGGATTAAGGTAGCCATTGGTTATGGTGATATTAGTGAGAACTCGGAGTATGAAGATGCGAAGAATGAGCAAGCTTTTATTGAAGGGCGTGTACTTACTCTCGAGAAAATGCTTCGCAATGCGCGTATCATCAACAGCGACGAGGTCGGCACAGACATCGTAGGAATTGGTGCAACCGTTACAGTTGAAGATATGGAGTTCGGCGATGTGGTTGAATACACGATCGTTGGATCTGCAGAATCCAATCCGCTTCAAAATAAAATTTCAAATGAAAGCCCTGTTGGTAAAGCTATTATTGGCAAAGCCAAAGGAACTGTTGTTGATGTAAGTGTTCCTGCAGGTGTTATCCAGTACAAAATTGTAGATATCAAGAAGTAATCATACAAAAGGATCGGGATATGAAGAGAGCTTCCCTAGGGGAAGCTTTTTTTCAATCAGCTTGTTTCTTGAAGGCGTCGTACCTTAGTTTCTTACGATCGTCTTTTATCGGTATAACATGCCTTGTATCTTTTAAGATTGCTGTATTGTATAGATATCTGCATTAGAAGATACATAATAATTAAGGAGTTGAAGAAGGCAAATGACGGATGAAGTAGTAGGTACAGAACAAGAGCTTAGTGAGCTTTTACAGATCAGACGGGCAAAATTAGATGAGCTTCGAGCTCTTGGTATTGATCCTTTCGGTAAAAAGTACGAACGTACGGATGAAGCCGGTAATATTTTGAAACAATATAATGACCTGACCAAAGAAGAAATTGAAGAAAAGAACGTTGAAGTAAGCATTGCTGGGCGTATTATGGCGAAACGCGGTATGGGTAAAGCAAGTTTTGCTCATATTCAGGACCTAAGCGGACGTATTCAAATTTATGTTCGTAAAGATACCGTTGCTGAAGCGCAGTACGATGCATTTACCCTGCTTGATCTTGGGGATATCATCGGTGTGAAAGGTACGGTTTTCAAAACCAAAACTGGGGAGACTTCAATTAAAGTTACTGAGCTTGAAGTGCTTTCAAAATCGTTGTACCCATTGCCTGATAAATACCAAGGTCTAAAAGACGTAGAATTACGTTACCGTCAGCGGTATGTGGATCTGATTATGAGCTCTGAAGTACAACAAACATTTATTTCTCGCTCTAAAATTATTCAGTCCATGCGTCGTTATCTTGATGGCTTAGGCTACTTGGAAGTAGAGACACCAACACTGCACTCCATTGCAGGCGGTGCGGCAGCACGACCATTTATTACGCATCATAATGCGCTGGATATGGAACTATATATGCGTATCGCAATTGAACTGCACTTGAAACGTCTGATTGTAGGCGGCCTGGAGAAAGTGTACGAAATTGGACGTGTATATCGTAACGAAGGGATCTCAACTCGTCATAACCCTGAGTTCACCATGATTGAATTGTATGAAGCATACGCAGATTATAAAGATATAATGGAACTCACAGAGAACATGGTTGCTCATATTGCGCAAGAAGTTCTAGGAACAACGAAGATTGATTATCAAGGACATGAAGTTGACCTTACCCCATCTTGGCGCCGTGTATCCATGGTGGATGCGGTTAAAGAAGTGAAGGGTGTAGATTTTGGCGTCGAAATGACAAATGAAGAAGCACACCGTTTGGCTAAGGAACATAATGTACCTGTTGAAAAACACATGACATTTGGACATATCCTTAATGCATTCTTTGAAGAGTTTGTTGAGGAAACCCTGATTCAGCCAACTTTCGTATATGGTCACCCTGTTGAAATTTCTCCGCTTGCGAAAAAGAATGAAGAAGATCCAAGATTTACGGATCGCTTTGAACTTTTCATCGTAGGACGCGAACATGCGAATGCATTTAGTGAGCTGAATGATCCGATCGATCAGCGTCAGCGTTTCGAAGCACAGTTACTAGAAAAAGAACACGGTAACGATGAAGCGCATGAGATGGATGATGACTTCATTCGTGCACTTGAATATGGTATGCCGCCTACAGGTGGTCTTGGAATTGGTGTAGACCGTCTTGTAATGTTGCTTACGAATTCTCCATCGATTCGTGACGTGCTTCTTTTCCCACATATGCGTCACCGTGCATTGGACTAAGAAGGACAAGCATTTTGCATAAACAAGTTTACAATAGAATCTAGACATACAGAGGAACAGCTGAGCAGATGATGCTTGAGGTTGTTCCTCTTTTAAAATGTACGGATTGGCAAGGGCTATGAAGAAAGGCGAGATGTAATGAAGAGACGTGTGGGTTTCACCAAAAAACTGGCTACTCCGCCATTTATATTAGTCGCAGGTATCTTGCTGATCATCGGGATAGGTACCGTATTATTAATGCTGCCTGTTTCCAACCAGAACGGACACCCTCTTCGTTTTATGGATGCACTTTTTACGGCAACTTCTGCGGCTTGTGTTACAGGCTTAATCGTAGTAGATGTAGAAACTACATTTACCCTTTTTGGTGAGACCGTTATTATGATCCTGATGCAGCTGGGCGGTCTTGGCTTCATGACAATTGCAACTTTGATTGCATTATTATTTGGAAGAAAGTTATCCCTAAAGGATCGACTTATCTTAAAAGAAGCGATTAATTCGGACACCATGGAAGGAGTCGTTCGAATCATTCGGAAGGTTCTGATCTTTTCTTTTACCATTGAAGGGATCGCAGCAATTATTTTTACAGCTAGATGGTCAGTGGATATGCCTTTCCTCAAGGCGCTGTATTATGGTATTTTCCATTCCGTGTCTTTGTTTAACAATGGTGGCTTTGATCTGTTCGGCAATAGCTTCCAATATTACACGGGTGATTGGTTGTTCAATACGATCGCGAGCATACTGGTTATATCGGGGGGCCTGGGGTTTGTTGTGCTCAACGATTTATTCGAATTTCCTAAAAAGCGAAGACTATCTCTTCATTCAAAAATGGTGCTGTCCGTATCCGGCGTATTAATTGCCATTGGTGCAATCGTACTGTTTGTTTTTGAATTTACAAATACGAAAACGTTAGGCTCGCTTGATTTGTCTCATAAGCTCTATGCGTCCTTCTTCCAGTCTGTATCTACCCGTTCATCGGGGACAAGTACAATAGATATAACAGAACTGCGTTCTGCGACACAATTCTTTTTCATCTTGCTTATGTTTATCGGGGCTTCTCCTGGTTCAACAGGAGGAGGTATTAAAACAACCACGTTTCTCATCATGATAGGTGCTCTGTACGCAATGGTCAGAGGACGAAAAGATATTGTATTTTTCCGGCATCGTGTACCCCAAGGGCTTCTCATGCGGGCTATGACCATTATCATTATCACATTGGGTATATTTATGGTCATTAATATGCTGCTGCTTACAACAGAGGACGCTCCTTTTCTAACAATACTGTTTGAGACAGCATCTGCTGTAGGGACGGTAGGGCTTTCTGTGGGATTAACACCGGAACTGACTGAATGGGGTAAACTCATTATTACGGTCACGATGTTTATCGGTCGTATTGGTCCGCTTACCATTGCTTATGCGATCAGACCAAAACAAACGAAGAATCTATATCGCCATCCGGAGGGACGAATCATCATCGGATAATGGCAGTATATAAAGAGAGTAAATGAAGAAGAGGGGCTCTGGTTTAATTAGCAGGGCCTCTTTTATTATTATTAATTGCGCTCTTAAACTTTTTTCAAAAAATACTTGCATAATTTTTATCAGCATGGTATATTCTAATTCCGGCCAAGAAGTTAGCCAGTAAGCAACACACTGAATAACCAAGCAACTTAAGGAAGTTAAAAACTTCTGAAAAAAAGCTTGACACTCTGAACCGGACATGATATGATATAAAAGTTGCTGACGACGAGAGTTGTTAGCGAGATTGATCTTTGAAAACTGAACAACGAGGAGTTTTACGTAAGTGAAACTCGTGAGTGAATTAATACAAATTCAATTTGTTGGTCATAACAAATTGAATAGAGAACGATAAGTTCTCGTCAGCATTTTCTAAATGAGCTTATCGCTCTTTTCAATAACTTTATTGGAGAGTTTGATCCTGGCTCAGGACGAACGCTGGCGGCGTGCCTAATACATGCAAGTCGAGCGGACTTGATGGAGAGCTTGCTCTCCTGAGAGTTAGCGGCGGACGGGTGAGTAACACGTAGGCAACCTGCCCATAAGACTGGGATAACTACCGGAAACGGTAGCTAATACCGGATAGGTTCTTCCCTCGCATGAGAGAAGAAAGAAAGACGGAGCAATC
>NZ_BOSJ01000022.1 GCF_018403285.1 Paenibacillus sp. J45TS6
GACTCCGCTCGACTTGCATGTATTAGGCACGCCGCCAGCGTTCGTCCTGAGCCAGGATCAAACTCTCCAATAAAGTTATTGAAAAGAGCGATAAGCTCATTTAGAAAATGCTGACGAGAACTTAAAATCCTCTATTCAATTTGTTATGACCAACAAATTGAATTTGTATTAATTCACTCACGAGTTTCACTTGCGTAAAACTCCTCGTTGTTCAGTTTTCAAAGATCAAATTCATTCGTTTAACTTCGTGTTCATCACCGTTTGTTAATTTCAGCGGCGACTTTTATAATATATCATGTTCTCTTCATTAATGCAAGACTTTTTTTCGAAGTTTTTTTTCGAAGTCTTTTCGACATCCTGTTGACCAGAATGTTTACTTGAAAGGAACGAGTTATAATTTATCATATTTTTGCTAACTGAGTCAATACCCTTTTATAAAAAAGTTTCATATTCTTTATCAAGTTCTCTTAACCCTTTATTACCAATAACAGCCCTCTCTAACCTGCCTCTATATAGTAGGATATATAAAACAAAATCCCCTTCCAATCCATTTAGAATAAATGGACCGAAGGGAGCATTTATATCCACATCATTATTTAAATTGTGAAATACGTGCATTTCTCGCATACTTAGATAGTTCTTTTGCAGGTGCAAATCTTGCATACATACGGAAGACTGTTTTATAACGGTTAGCTATAGCATATCGGATTTCACGATCCAGCCTAGAATCACCGAGATCAAGCAGCATCTCATCGAGTTCTTTGCGAATCACATAATCTAGTTCTTTACATTCCTTTTCATTAAACAGCATTCCGAGCATCACAATACTCCTTCATCATGTTTTTTATCTGCCTTACAAGATGTTTTATTGTTATGCTCATGTTTTGCCAAAAATATGAATTAAATCTTAAATTACTTTACAAGCGCGAATGTTATCGTGCTTTCAATTATGGCAGCAATGAACAAGAGAATAACAATCCAAACTGAAGCCGTACCGGTTTGTCTTATAAAGGACCGTAAGTCTGTAGTTCGATTACGAGTTCTCTTCATTCCCTTGCCTAAGGATTTAATGATAAGCACGCCAAACTTTAGACCAAACGCACATGCAACGATAATAGCGGGAATTTCTATAATTCCGTGCGGCAGCAACCCTTTTACAACCACATCGTACATACTTACCCCCTGTTGCCATGATAAATGCAGTAAAAAGCCTAAAACTCCCCCGTTAATAACAAGAAAAAAGACAGGGACCACCCCTGCTAGTGCTCCAGCAAATATTACAAGTACGGCCTTCGTAGCATTATTCCAAAATATAAACGTAAAAAAGTTCCACTGCACATTGTCCCCTTGCTGTAACTGCTCACTGATTTCTCTTAACCCGCTGATTTGCTGAATCATGATTTCTTGCAAAGCTCCCGTGCTAATCCAACCAAGGACTCCTCCAACCAGAAAAATGATGGCCGCTGCCCACACGTAATTTGATAACGATTTAAGATCTTTAATAAAGGTTTGTAAATGAAACATATTGTCCCCCTCTTTCTATGATCAATGTAAGGCTTAGGTTGCTTGTCATATGTACAAGGTACGAGCATACATATAAAAGTAAACGAATTGGTAAATGGAAGGAGCATCGATTATGAATTCATACTTCTATGTCTTAAATGGCCGAAAGATCAAGAAATTTCTCATTGTTTTCGCTGCAGCAATCTTCACTCTTGGAATCATCTACGTGGAGACAGAAAATGTATCCGTATTCTCCGAAGGTGGAGGTTCTCCAACGGCGGTTTACAGTGTTCCCACAGAGAAAAAATTAATTGCCCTGACGTTTGATATCAGCTGGGGGGATAAACGCACTGAACCGATTCTAAAGGTACTTGAAGATAAAAAAGTACAAAAGGCTACTTTTTTCCTGTCCGCCCCTTGGTCAAAAACACACCCTGATATGGTTACAACAATTAGAGATGCCGGCTTTGAAATTGGCAGCCATGGATATAAACATGTGAATTACAGTAGTTTAACGGAAGAAGAAATCCAAAAGCAAATTACAACAGCCCACTCTATTTTAACCGATGTATCGGGAAAAGAACCGAACTTACTCCGCCTTCCAAACGGTGATTTTGATAAGCGAGTACTTCGCATTGCAGATAACCTTAATTATCAGGTTGTTCAGTGGGATACCGATTCCCTGGATTGGAAGAATCCTGGGGTTGATCAAATTGTGAATCGTGTTGTCAGTAAAGCTCATCCCGGTGATATTGTTCTTCTCCATGCCAGTGACTCTGTAAAACAAACTCATGAAGCATTACCTATTATTATTGATCAGCTTCGTCAAAAAGGATATGAGTTCGTGACTGTATCCGAATTAATTAATCAGTCTAATGTAAAAGGTACCGAAGTACGCGACCAAGCCTTTATAGACCAACAAATTGAAGATGCAGCGGGACTATAAACAAAAAGAGCTAACGCTTAAGTTAGCTCTTTTGCTTTGGAATCCGTTCTTGATACAATTCGGTGAAGCATGAGAATCTGATATGTATTACAAGCAAGAAGCGGAATCACGGTAAATGTGGTAGCTGCATTTTCCCCAATATTTAAAACACCGATGGTCTCCACTATGGTTAAAGCAATCATGAAAAATAAAGTGGGTATTAGGGCATTACTATTTGTAGCTTTTACTTTAAAATATGCGGTTACAAGTGCGGTCGCTAAAATAATGAAACTAAGCAGCATATCAGTAAACCCTGTTTTACTATTATCCATAAATATACGGAAGAACATTAATTCCAGTAAGGCAAGAATCGTTAGAGCCAACTGAATATAATTCCATGTTTTTATAGAAAATGTGCCTCTCCCCATATAATTAAGGATTAAGTAAGCGAAAAAGCCAAGCTGTGAGTAGACACTAATCATCATACCTGCTCCGAATAAAATAAGTAGATACAATAGGAAATCTGCTGTACTTGATGGCTTGTATTCCCCTGTGGTGAGTATAAGTCCCGTTAATAATGACGCGATCCCACCGATACATAGGGTTTGCCAAAATAAATTAAACCATTTCCTTAAATTCAAAACTTTTCCACCTCCAAGTGTTTATTTTACCAACGATCTCTAAAAAACACCATGGCTTTACAGACATAATTCCCTTACTTGCCCCACATACTACATTCAGTTATTGAGACAAAGGGGATGTGAAACAATTGAAGTGGCATAGCATTAAATGTTTATGTATTGCAGGAGGTCTGGCTTTATTTTTATCCGGTTGCGGGTCTGATAATCCAAGTGCTGCTCCGCAGGGGAGTTATAAAGAAACAAAGACAATGGTCATAGATATTCTAAAAAGTGATGAAGGTAAGAAAGCTCTGGAAGAAGCTCTTCTCGGAGAACGTAGTTCGGGTCAAAGTTCATCCAGCGAAGTAGGTTCGGGAAGTAATTCAAGTGTCTCAGGGAATACATCTAAAGGGTTAGGAATAAGAATGCTCACTTCACAGAGCTCTTCCGATGAAATCAGAGTGGCCGTTAAAGACACCTTGTCTTCTCCTGAGTATAAAAAGGTATTCGAGGAAATTATGAAAGATCCTAAATTTGCCGGGGATTTTGCTAAAGTAGTCAATTCCCAAAGCAAACAAATTCATATGGAACTTATTAAAGATCCCTCCTATCAAAAATCAATGGAAGATATCTTAAAATCGCCGGAAATGACTAAAATGTTATTACAACTAACCCAAACGGCAGATTATCGTAAACAGACCATGAGTGTTATGCAGGAAGCCATGCAAAATCCTATTTTTCGGATGGAAGTTATGGAACTGCTAAAGTCAGTCGTCAAAGAAGAACTTCAGCCTAAACAAAGCGAAGGTGCTGGAGGAGATCAAGAAAAGAAAGACCAATCCAAGAACCAAGGCGGTAAAAAGGAAGAAGGCGGCAGTAGTAGTGGTGGTGGTGAGGGCAGTGGTAACGGCAGTTAACTAATCATTACTTCGTTGTATTATTTAGAAAAAACAAGGCCAAGCGAAGCGCTTGGCCTTTTGAATATAATCGTACAATGATTTTCTGTAATTACCGAGAAATTTTAGCTTGTAATTAAATGTTTGGCCACTTCATCATATATCTTACCGATCTCTGTATTTTCCTTATACACTGAAGGCGAAAAATCCGGTTCAGATATATGATTATCCGGAGAACCCAATGGGATTTGAGCAAGGAGTTCCGTGTGCAAGCTTTCTGCTAGTCGGCCTCCTCCACCTCTTCCAAATACATAATCTTTTGTACCGCATGCACTGCACTCGTAGTAAGCCATATTTTCTATTACTCCAAGTAGTTCGTGATTGGTTTGGATGGCCATAGCCCCTGCTCTGGCAGCAACAAATGCGGCAGTGGCATGCGGTGTCGTTACTATAATTTCTTTACTTTGCGGAATCATTTGGTGTACGTCAAGGGCGACGTCGCCTGTACCAGGGGGCAAATCAAGGATCATATAATCTAAATCCCCCCAATTTACATCACTAAAAAACTGTCGCAGCATTTTGCCAAGCATCGGCCCTCTCCAAATGACAGGACTGTTCTCTTGTACGAAGAATCCCATAGACATTACCTTCACACCAAAGCGCTCAACCGGCTCAATTACTCCATCTATAAGTACAGGCGCATCTTCAATGCCCATCATATCTGGGACACTAAACCCGTAGATATCCGCATCTATGATTCCTACTTTTTTGCCTTGTCTCGCCAGGGCAACTGCCAAGTTAACAGTCACTGTTGATTTTCCTACTCCTCCTTTACCACTAGCGATAGCTATAAAGGTAACTCCGGATTCGGGATCAAGTAATTCATGAGACTCCATACCAGCCGCGTGTCCTTTTACAAGCACTTCATCATCGGTAGGTTCTGTTTCTCTTGTTGATTTCTGTTCAAAGCTTTGGAGTGACTCTTTTTCAGCATCTGATGCAAGGCGCATTCTTACGTGAACCTCTTTTACGCCTGCTTCCTGAAGAAGAGCTGTGACATTATTTTTTAAAATATTGCGAACGTTTTCATCATCGGTTAAACAAATCAAGGTTAAAGCCACTCTGTCCTCTTTTACCATGACATCCCGAATAAACTGCAAATCTGTAAATAACAGACCGCTAATAGGCTCCTGCAAGGTAGAAAGCACTTCTAGTACTTGATCTCTTGATAACATGATAATTGCACCTCAGCTTTATCTATTGGCATGTATTTCACTCAGATCTTTCTAATACATGTCCATTATATCACTCACCGAGGTGCAGATGGCCTACTTTTTCATTTTCTCACCAGATGTGTATCTTAGAATCCCTTTGTAGACCGAAGCCGCCACTTTGCGCTGATACTCCTCTTCTGCAAGGAGTCTGGATTCCTCGGGATGAGAAAGAAAACCAACTTCTACTAATACCGCTGGCATTTTTAGCGCTTGCAGCAAATATACAGTGTTTACTGTTTTGGCCATTCGGTCTGTGTTCTCGAGGTTTCTTCTTATCTCATCTTGAACAAGCGCAGCAAAATCTGCATTATCTTCATGATTAGGGTAGTAGAATACCTGAGCACCACTCCAGCGGTTTGAAGGAATGCTGTTCATATGGATGGTAATAAAAAGATCTGCTTTTTTGTCACTAATCATCTTAACTCGCTGCTTTAAATCTTCCGTTTTCCGTCTTGAGTAAGATTTGGTCTCAGGGGGAGCCAGGTCTACATCCCTTTCTCTTGTCATCACCACTGTGGCACCTGCTTGCTGCAAATAATCACGTAAGTAGAGAGCCACTGCTAAATTGATATCTTTCTCAATAATTCCTTGTTTACTGACAGCACCCCCATCAGGCCCTCCATGACCGGCATCGAGAGCTATGACCTTACCCGATAGCGGCAAGCTCCATGTACTCCAAGTCTTTGACGCCGGGACTTCATACACAGCAATACAGATGAATAGTGCTAGTAAGAGGACACCCATCATCAGTTTTTTCATCGTGCTTACATGGATCCACACCATGAATTTGTTCGAACTCTGTTTACGCATAAAAAAGCCACCTCCGATCCCATAAATGACCATAATGATCTATATGGGACGAGGTGGACAAATATACCGTCGATATGGACAAACTTATAAAATCTAAGACGTAACGTGTTCCGCCATACCTTGAATCAATATTTGGGCCACTTCTGGACGTGTGAATTCAGGTGGCGGACACTTGCCCTCACGGAGAAGTGCTCTTACTTTGGTGCCAGACAAAGTCATATGGTCTTCTTTACTATGCGGGCATGTTTTGGCAGAAGCCATATTGCCACATTTTAAACAGAAGAAGCTATGTTCAAAGAAAAGAGGAGTAATCCCAAGTTCCTCAGATGTAAAGTTAGTAAATATCTCTTGTGCCTCATAGGTACCGTAGTAGTCTCCTACTCCAGCATGATCCCGACCAACAATAAAATGAGTACATCCATAGTTTTTGCGTACAATCGCGTGGAAAATAGCCTCTCTAGGGCCCGCATAACGCATAGCTGCTGGAAAGACACCTAAAAAGGTGCGATCGGCAGGATAATAGTTCTCAAGAAGCGCTAGATAACTGTTCATACGGACATCGGCGGGAACGTCATCTGATTTTGTTTCACCTACCAGCGGATTAAGGAATAATGCATCTACAATCTCCATAGCGCTTTTTTGAATGTACTCATGGGCACGGTGAACAGGGTTGCGTGTTTGGAAACCAACAATCGTTTTCCATCCATTTTGTTGAAAAAGTTGTCGTGTTTGCTCGGGGTCAAAGTAGAACTCATTAAATTTAGCTGGTTGTTTACGGTTTAACAAGAAGATGGGACCGCCAATATAAAAGACAGAACGCTCAAACAATTTTTTTACCCCTGGATGTTCCTGATCATTTGTCTTATAAACATTCTTCGCTTCTTTATCATGATCAACTTCATAAATGCTCTCTATCGTGAGGGTACCGTATATAACATTGTCATCTTGACCTGTAAGTGCAATGGTCTCACCAACTTGGAGGGTTTGTGCCGTATCTCGATCAACGTCAAGTGTAATAGGTATACTCCAAACGGTGCCATCCGAAAGTCTCATTCCTTCAATCACTGACTGATAGTCTGCTTCATTCATAAAGCCCGTAAGCGGAGAAAAAGCTCCTACCCCTATGAGATCAAGATCAGAAATGGTCCAGTTGCTAATAGGTAATTGTCTTAATTTCTCAGCTTTTTGAAGTATTTCTTCCCGATTCCTATCTTCAACAATTTGATTCACTAATGTACCACCGTGAGGTAATATCGATGCCATGATCTCATCTCCCTATCGTCATATACACTTTAGCAATGTAATAAATATTTATTTATGAAGTCCGCATTCAGTCTTATCATTGCCTGACCAGCGACCTGCGCGCGGGTCTTCCCCAGGCATTACTTGTCTAGTGCACTGCTCACAGCCGATACTAGGGTAGTTCTGATCATGCAATGCATTATAAATCAAATTGTTATCTTTAATGTAATTCCATACATCCTCATTCGTCCATCCAGCAATCGGGTTGAATTTCATAAGTCCAAATTTCGTGTCATACTCTACCTTCTTAGAGTTAGCGCGAGTTGGCGCTTGATCTCGGCGAATTCCAGTAATCCAAGCATCGTATTGAGATAAAATACGCGTAAGCGGTTCTACTTTGCGAATATTACAGCAAGCGTTAGGATCTGAATTCCATAGCTCTGGACTATGAGTAGCTGCTTGTTCCTCTGGTGTGAGCTTGGGAGAAACACGGACAAAATCAATATGATAGCGTGCTACAAGTCGATCCCTTGTTTCATATGTCTCTTTAAAGTGAAAGTCTGTATCAAGATAGAAGATATCGGTAGAAGGACTGATTTTTTGTATCATATCCACTAAAACAACATCTTCCGCACCAAAACTACATGCAAAAGTAATGTTCGGAAATGTCTCAACAGCATATCGAATAATCTCTTCAGGAGAAGCATCTTCCAGTTCAATTGCCTTGTCTCTTGCCAACTCTTCTTTTTCTAACAGATTCACAATGAAGACCTCCCACAGGGGTAATATTTTTTACACTAAACCGATATATATGATATGAATTACAATTAAGTATAAATATTTCCAGTTATATGTCAATGCTATTTCCAAGGTAAACTGTCAGAATTAATATAAATGATTCATATTCCACTTATATTCCAGCTATGTGAATCAAATTCATAACTCATGAAAACAGTAAATTTGTAACTATATATAAACAAGTAGAACCGTTTGGTCTATATATAGTCCTAATAAAAGCAACTAAAGAAAATATGAAATTGATTCTGTATACAACAAAAAAGCCCTCTCTTCCGAAGAAGAAAGGACTTTTGATCCGAACAGATTAACGTTTGGAGAACTGAGGTGCGCGACGAGCCGCTTTAAGACCGTATTTTTTACGTTCTTTCATACGTGGGTCACGTGTTAAGAAGCCAGCTTTTTTCAAGCTTCCACGGTACTCAGAATCTACTTTAAGAAGTGCACGGGCGATACCGTGACGAATTGCTCCTGCTTGACCAGTAATACCGCCACCGTGAGCAATAACGAGAATATCGTAGTTGCTTGTAGTTTCAGTCAGTTCAAGTGGTTGTTTAACGATCAGTTTGAGTGTTTCCAAACCGCCGAAATAATCGTTGATATCACGTTTGTTAATGACAATGCGTCCTTCACCCGGTACAAGGCGAACACGAGCTACCGAATGTTTACGACGACCTGTCCCATAGTATTGTACTTGTGCCATGAAACTGTCCTCCTTTTAATTATCCGCGAAGTTCGTAAACTTCAGGTTTTTGTGCTGCATGTGGATGTTCAGCGCCAGCATATGCTTTCAATCTAAGTTTCATTTGGTTACCCATACGAGTTTTAGGAAGCATGCCGTGTACAGCAAGTTCGATCATACGTTCAGGTTTGTTTTTCACCATGTCTTTTGCAACAGTGACTTTGAGGCCACCTGGGTGCATGGAATGACGATAGTATTTTTTGTTGTCCATTTTCTTACCTGTAAGAACAATTTTCTCAGCATTGATGACAACAACGAAATCACCAGTGTCAACGTGTGGAGTAAATTGTGGCTTATGTTTACCGCGGATCAGAGCCGCAGCTTCGCTTGCCAAACGGCCAAGCGTTTTGCCTTCAGCGTCAATGATGTGCCAGTTACGCTCAACTTCACTAGGCTTAGCCATATAAGTGGTACGCATGAAAAGATCCTCCTTTAAATATCGCGTTCATAATACGCATAAATAGTTATCATTTATATTCGTTAAAAGTTGCTGTTAGTTTGATGGATTTACGTGTGTTGCATATCGTTTACTTAAATGGGGCTGTGGGAAAGCCATTAAGAAAACACAACTTATATATTACACGATTAAATGCTACTTCGCAAGACATTATCGCAGGTTTTTTTTAGGAGATGTTCATACTCTACATTCCATAACATTAAACCCTTGCTAACCGCTGTTGGGCCAGCAGCAGAACGGTCCTGTGCAGCTAGGATATGTTTCATATCCTCAGGCTGACGTTTCCCTTCTCCTATTTCCAGGAGCGTACCGATAATAATCCGCACCATATGCTGAAGAAAACCATTACCGGTCAAATAGATATGAATAATACCTTGATCTCGCGGATGATCCACTCTGCACATGGAAGTGTCGTGGTCCATTCGCGCTTCATATAAAGTCCTGACATGGGAATCCTTCGTTGAATGCCTAGATGCGAAAGAAGTAAAGTCGTGTGTACCTAGTAAGTACGGCAAACTTTCATTCATTGCCTTAATATCGAGCTTACCTGGATGGTGTAACTGTATCCGGCGATTAAATAAATCTGCAAATTGATTAGCATTAATTGTATAGCGATAAGTTTTTCTTTTGGCAGATCGCCGGGAATGAAATGAGAGTGGTACTTCGTATGCATCTGTTATAAGGATGTCGTCAGGAAGTCTTGTGTTAAGAGCCATGCACCAGCGCTCAAGAGGAATCTTGGACTCTGTGTGAAAGTGAAACACTTGCCCTCTTGCATGGACCCCAGCATCAGTACGTCCCGAGGCATGGATTTTGATTTCCTCTCCAGTCAGATAGTTAATCGATTTTTCGATGACATCCTGTATTGTGTTGCCTATGGGCTGTGTTTGGAAACCAAAGTAATCCGTTCCATCATAATTCACACGCATACAAATATTCCGCATTATTCTCACCTCATCATACCATACTAATCACAGCAACCACTCGTAATGACAGCATCACAATGAAAAAGAGCTCCTCTCGGAGCTCCTCCCCAAACTACAGCGCAGCACTAGCGAAAAAAAGGGGCAGTTCAGAACCTAGATCCTGTCCACCCTTCCTTCACTCTCGCCTCATATTACACGCGGTCTACTAATTCCAAGTAAACCATAGGTGCAGAATCACCGCGACGAGGTCCCAGTTTCATGATACGAGTGTATCCACCTGGACGCTCAGTGTAACGTGGTGCAATATCGCTGAACAGTTTTTGAATTGCATCCTGTTCACCATCAATTGTTTCACGGCGCACATATGCAGCAACTTGACGACGTGCGTGCAAATCACCTTTTTTAGCTTTAGTGATCAGTTTTTCAGCGATAGAACGAACTTCTTTCGCTTTCGCTTCCGTCGTTTGAATGCGCTCATACAAGAACAGATCCGTTACGAGGTCACGGAACAATGCTTTACGAGCACTGGAGTTACGACCCAACTTTTGGTATGCCATGTTTTCCCCTCCTTCACTTCAAGCAATCGTGTTGCTATTCTTCTGTACGAAGACCCAAACCAAGCTCTTCGAGCTTCTCTTGCACTTCTTCTAAAGATTTACGACCCAGGTTACGTACCTTCATCATGTCCTCTTCAGTTTTCGTTGTAAGTTCTTGAACCGTGTTGATACCAGCACGTTTCAAGCAGTTATAGGATCGAACAGATAGATCGAGCTCTTCGATCGTCATTTCGAGTACTTTTTCTTTTTTGTCTTCCTCTTTTTCGACCATGATTTCTGCATCTTTCGCTTCGTCTGTTAGACCCACAAAGAGCAGTACATGTTCAGTCAAGATTTTAGCGCCAAGACTTACAGCTTCTTCTGGACGAATGCTGCCATCAGTCCAAATTTCAAGTGTAAGCTTATCGTAGTTTGTTACTTGACCTACACGCGTATTTTCAACACCGTAGTTGACACGCGCAATCGGGGTATAGATCGAATCCACAGGGATGACGCCGATCGGCTGATCATCGCGTTTATTCCGATCTGCCTGGACGTAGCCGCGACCGCGATTGGCATAAATACGCATGTGAAGTCTCGAACCTGGACCAAGAGTAGCGATATGAAGATCCGGATTAAGGATTTCAACATCACTATCCGCACGGATATCTCCGGCTGTAACAGCCCCTTCACCTTCAGCATCAATCTCAAGAATCTTCTCTTCATCAGAGTGAATCTTCAAAGACAAAGCTTTAAGGTTCAGAATGATTTCCGTAACGTCTTCCATTACGCCAGGAACTGTAGCAAACTCGTGCAACACTCCATCGATTTGCACCGATGTAACTGCCGCACCTGGAAGTGAGGAAAGCAAGATACGGCGAAGCGAGTTACCCAGCGTCGTACCATATCCGCGTTCCAGCGGTTCTACCACAAATTTGCCATAAGTGCCATCATCGTTGACGTCTACCGTCTCAATTTTTGGCTTTTCGATTTCTATCACTGCAATACCCCTCCTTCAAAACGTCGGTCCGATATGAAATATTTACCTTATCTAGTGTTACCATGTAGTATGCCTAAACAACCATTATTAACAGATTGTGCCGGATTATACCACACGAAGGGGGCAAATCTCATTAGACACGACGACGTTTTGGAGGACGGCATCCGTTATGTGGCACAGGAGTTACGTCTTTGATCAGGTTAACTTCAAGACCAGCAGCTTGCAAAGAGCGGATCGCTGCTTCACGGCCAGCACCTGGACCTTTAACCATAACTTCAACTGATTTCATGCCGTGTTCCATTGCTGCTTTAGCTGCAGTTTCTGCTGCCATTTGAGCTGCGAATGGAGTCGACTTACGGGAACCTCTAAATCCAAGACCGCCGGAGCTTGCCCAAGAGATAGCGTTACCGTGTGGATCCGTAATAGTAACAATTGTGTTATTGAACGTGGAACGAATATGAGCCACGCCAGATTCAATATTTTTACGGTCACGACGTTTAGTACGTACGACTTTTTTCGGTTTAGCCATTGTAGATTATCCTCCCTTCTTATTTCTTTTTGTTTGCTACAGTACGACGAGGACCTTTACGCGTACGAGCATTTGTTTTAGTACGTTGTCCACGAACTGGAAGTCCACGACGGTGACGAACACCACGGTAACATCCGATCTCAGTCAAACGTTTAATATTTAAAGAAATTTCTCGACGAAGGTCACCTTCTACCTTAACCGTTTTGTCGATACTTTCACGTAATTTGCTCACTTCATCTTCCGTAAGATCACGGACACGAGTATTCGGACTAATGCCTGTTTCGCTCAAAATTTTCTTGGAAGTCGTTGAACCGATTCCGAAAATATATGTCAAGGCGATCTCAACGCGTTTATCACGTGGCAAATCCACACCAGCTATACGAGCCATTTTACGCTACACCCCCTTCTATTAACCTTGTTTTTGTTTGTGTTTCGGATTTTCGCAGATGACCATTACATTACCTTTGCGGCGAATGACTTTGCATTTCTCGCAGATAGGTTTTACAGAAGGTCTTACCTTCATGTTGATTACCTCCTCAAAGTTTTACGATGAGTAAAACTGACTTCGAAAGCATGCTAACAGCCAGATAATACACAATCTATCTACATAGCGTACACTAGATTATGATACCATGCAAAGCTGATATAAACCTTCATCGTTATTTCAGAAAATAAGCCTTACTATTTACGATAAGTTATACGCCCTTTTGATAGGTCATAAGGCGATAACTGAACAACCACTTTATCTCCTGTCAGAATGCGGATAAAGTGCATCCGCAGTTTGCCGGAAACGTGAGCTAGAATTTGATGACCATTCTCAAGCTCTACTTTGAACGTTGCGTTGGGAAGCGGCTCAAGAACCGTTCCTTCCACTTCAATGACATCTTCTTTGGCCACAGTTAGTCTCCTTTCTCTTCAGCTTTGAACTTCGCCTACATTTAAGAACTGCTGAACTGCATAACGCAGTTTTCCGTTCGTTACCCGTCCAACTTCGTTTAAGCTGTTCACAACCTCGCTGCTAATCATCGGCTGGGGTTCCAGGTGAAGAAGGTTCTTCTTCTTTCGTCCGTCAAACTTACGTTTGTATCCGTCAGCAATATACACGAACCTGTTGTCCTCAACAGCAATGACTACTGCAATCTGACCGGCATCTCTGCCGCGAAGTATTTTTACGATCTGTCCGACTTGTGGGATCTTTTGATTCATCGTCTCATCACCTACGCATCTCGCTTTCGTAAAAATTACATCCTGTCTGGTTAAGAACAAAAGAAAGTTCTTGAGCACACAGCACATTGTCATACGACATTGTATACAGCCGAACATTGTTCGACGCTTCATGCACTCTTCGTTCATCGACTGAAGTACAAATACTGGCAGGAAAACCGTTATAACCTGTGAAAGACGGCACAGCCCCTTGACTGCGATTATGTTGATCAGTCATTTGGTCAAGTTCTCCGGACAAAACCCGAGCAATACCGTGAATTGCAGGATCAGCCTGCACTGATGTGCGAGTTAATCTTGCATCACAGTTTGATCCCAGTTCTGCATCGGACTTACAAATGATCATTACCATTAACCTCGCAGTAAGGATACGATCTCTTGCGACACCGCATGAATTTCCTGTTCCCCGTCGATTTGACGCAGAAGACCTTTGTTCTCATAAAACGTGAGGAGTGGTGCAGTTTTGTTGATATATTCGTCAAGACGTGTACCTACGCTCTCTTCATTATCATCAGAACGTTGATACAATTCGCCGCCGCATTTATCACAAATGCCTTCCTGTTTAGGAGGGTTAAAAACAACATGATACGTAGCACCGCAATTTTTACACAAGCGACGTCCTGTTAGACGAGCAAGAAGTTTGTCACGGTCTACTTTCAAGTTGATGACATGGTCCAAACCAGTATTAAGTCGATTTAGGATACCGTCAAGCGCTTCTGCTTGAGAAATAGTTCTTGGAAATCCATCCAATAGAAACCCTTTCTTGCAGTCAGGCTGCTGTAGGCGTTCTTCAACAATACCGATTGTTACATCGTCTGGTACAAGCAGTCCTTGATCCATGTATTCTTTAGCTTTCATCCCGATAGGAGTTCCCTGTTTGATCGCTAAGCGAAATGCATCGCCTGTTGAAATGTGAGGAATGCTGAATTCATTTACAATTGCTTCTGCTTGTGTCCCTTTCCCTGCCCCAGGAGGGCCCATGAATAAAATGTTCACGTTATGTCACTCCCTCCAAGACTATCCCTTCAACAAGAAACAGCACAATAGGTGCCGGTTCTGGCAACAATCAAACAAATGATTAGCTGCTTTCAATACCGGAACCTATGGCTACTTATTGATGAAACCTTTGTAATGGCGTTTAATCAATTGACTTTCGATTTGTTTGGTCGTATCCAGTGCTACACCGATTACGATCAGCATGGATGTACCTGCAAGTTGTGCAACTTGCGGCAAACCAGAAAGTGAACCTAAGAATACAGGTAGAACGGAGATGACAGCCAAGAACAAAGCTCCGGTCATAGTCAAACGAGTCATGACACGGGACAAGTATTTCTCAGTTGCTTTACCCGGGCGAATGCCTGGGATGTAACCACCATTCTTTTTCATGTTATCGGCCATTTGTTGCGGGTTCATCTGCACGAAAGTGTAGAAGAACGTAAAACCGATAATCATAAGTACATAGAGTACCATACCTAGCGGTTTGTCATAAGACAAATTAGCAGTTACCCAAGTAGCCCAGCCATAATTGGTCCAAAATGAAGCAATAATGACAGGGAACTGAAGAAGTGATACAGCAAAAATGACTGGGATAACACCTGCCGCATTGATCTTCAGCGGAATATGAGTGTTTTGTCCACCATACATTTTGTTACCTACAACACGTTTAGCATATTGAACCGGAATCTTCCGAATCGCCTGCTGGATGTAAATAACCCCTACTACTGTTAACAGGAGAACCAGTACCACAATGATCACTTTAAGTGCATTCATGAATACTTGATCAGCCTGGATAAATTCAGATTCAATTGTTGTACGGATTACATTCGGAATCGTTGAGACGATACCTGCGAAGATAATGATGGAAATCCCGTTACCAATACCTTTTTCAGTAATCTGCTCACCGAGCCACATGAGGAATGAAGTACCTGCAGTCAACACAATTGCAATGATAACATAGTCAATGAATGTCGCATTCGGTATCATTTCCTGTCCATACAACCGATTAAAACTGAGTGAAGTACCAAAAGCCTGGATTAACCCCAAAATTACTGTACCATAACGTGTAAGCTGCGCAAGTTTTTTCTTACCATGCTCACCTTGTTTAGCCCATTCCGCTAGTTTCGGAATAACATCCATCGACAGAAGCTGTACAATGATGGAAGCTGTAATATATGGCATAATCCCGAGCGCAAAAATCGAAAATTGGAACAACGCTCCGCCCGAGAATGTGTTCAGAAGACCAAACAATTCTCTGCCTTGCGAATCTGCCGCAGTGAATACTTCTTTGTTAACTCCGGGAACCGGAACAAAGGAGCCAATGCGATAGATTATCAGAACAAAGAGAGTGAATAAAATCCGTTTACGCAGATCTTCAACTCGCCATATATTCTTTAAGGATGTGAGCATTAGATCACCTCGGTTTTACCGCCGGCAGCCTCGATTTTCTCTACCGCAGATTGAGAGAACTTGTTAGCTTTAACTGTCAACTTCACAGTAATATCGCCATTACCCAGAATTTTGATTCCGGATTTTGTGTTTTTCACAATACCCGAATTAACCAAAATTTCTGGAGTTACTTCTGTACCTGCTTCAAAACTGTTCAGATCTTGAAGATTCACAACCGCATACTCTTTACGAGTAGGATTTGTGAAACCGCGTTTTGGCAGACGACGATACAATGGGTTTTGTCCACCCTCGAAGCCTGGACGTACACCACCGCCAGAGCGAGAGTTTTGACCTTTATGACCGCGACCTGAAGTTTTACCCATACCGCTGGAAGTACCGCGTCCAACGCGTTTGCGTTCTTTGCGGGATCCAGGTGCTGGAGAAAGTTCATGTAACTTCATCGTTCGTTGCACCTCCTTAATGATTTGTGGGACAAGTCCCTTACGTATTACTCTTGGATTTCTTTAACAGAAACCATGTGACTTACTTTGTTCACCATACCGCGGATAGCAGCATTATCGTTATGAACCACAGTTTGGTTGATCTTACGAAGACCGAGTGTGTTAACAGTCGCTCTTTGTGACTCATTACGTCCGATCAAACTGCGAACGAGGGTAATTTCCAATTTAGCCATGAGATTCCCTCCTTAGCCCCGAAGCTCTTCGACAGTTTTTCCACGCAATTTCGCTACATCTTCAGCGCGTTTCAAGCGGGACAAACCTTCCAAGGTCGCATTGACCATGTTCATGGAATTCGAAGAACCCAGTGATTTTGTCAAAATGTCACCTACACCAGCAAGTTCCAAAACGGCACGTACTGGTCCACCAGCGATAACTCCAGTACCTTCAGAAGCTGGTTTCAAAAGAACACGGCCAGCGCCGAACTTACCAGTGATCGTGTGAGGAATAGATGTTCCTACGATTGGCACATAAATCAGATTTTTCTTAGCATCATCAATACCTTTGCGAATCGCATCAGGTACTTCGCCAGCTTTACCAATACCAGCTCCAACCCAGCCGTTGCCATCGCCGACAACAACTAGTGCGCTGAAACTGAAACGGCGTCCGCCTTTTACTACTTTAGCTACGCGATTAATATTTACAACTCTTTCAGTGAGTTCTAAAGTGTTAGGATCTACACGCAAGTCGTTAACCTCCTTTTAAAAATATCTTAGAATTCAAGCCCTGCTTCACGAGCAGCATCAGCTAATGCTTGAACACGTCCATGATAAAGGTAGCCACCACGATCGAAAACGATGTTAGTGTATCCTTTTTCTTTTGCACGTTTAGCAACGAGTTCGCCGACTTTACGAGCCGCTTCTACGTTACCACCGTTACTGATTTCGCCACTGATTGCTTTATCTACTGTTGATGCGGATACCAGGGTTACACCTGCTACATCATCGATCAATTGAGCGTAGATATGCTTGGATGAACGGAATACGTTCAAACGTGGACGTTCAGCTGTTCCAGAAATTTTACCACGAACACGGATATGTCTTTTCAGACGCACTTTGTTCTTATCTTGTTTAGTAATCATCTTCGTTTCACTCCCTTCAGTTTGCCTTTAACGCTTCATATTAAGACGCACAGGGTATATTAGAAACACGAGCATATCGCCACCATATAATAGGGACGAGGGAAAAACGGTAAGAAAACTTATTTCTTCTTACCGGCTTTACCTTCCTTACGGATAATGCGCTCGCCTTCATATTTAATCCCTTTACCTTTGTAAGGCTCAGGTTCGCGAACAGAACGGATCTCAGCTGCATATGCACCTACACGCTCTTTATTGATACCGCGAACGATGATTTTTGTGTTCGTAGGAACATCAAACTCAATGCCCGGCTCCGGAGTGATTTCTACCGGATGGGAGTAACCTACGTTCAGTACGATCTTATCTCCAGATTTGCTTGCACGATATCCGACCCCAACCAGCTCTAGAGATTTTTCGAAACCTTCAGTTACACCACTTACCATGTTACTAACTACGGAACGAGTAGTACCGTGTAGGGAACGATGGAGTTTGTTGTCAGAAGGACGAGTTACAAGAATTTCATTATTTTCAACAGTTACCTTCATATCTTTATGAAGTTCACGTGTGAGAGTACCTTTAGGACCTTTAACCGTAATAACGGTGTCATTCAAAGTGACTTCTACGCCACTTGGTACAGTAATTGGTTTGCGACCAATACGGGACATGTGTTGCACCTCCTTGTTTTGTGACTTATATTACCAAACGTAGCAGATAACTTCGCCGCCAGATTTTGCTTGGCGAGCTTCTTTATCTGTCATTACGCCTTTGGAAGTAGAAATGATCGCGATTCCGAGACCGCCAAGTACGCGAGGTACTTCATTGCTCTTCGTGTAAACACGTAGACCTGGTTTACTGATTCTTTTCAGACCAGTAATAACACGCTCGTTGTTTTGTCCGTATTTCAAGAAGATACGGATGATTCCTTGTTTGTTATCATCCACATATTCAGCATCACGGATGAAACCTTCACGCTTCAGGATTTCAGCGATTTGTTTTTTCATCGTCGAAGCAGGCATTTCTACCGTTTCGTGACGAACTGTGTTCGCATTACGAATGCGAGTAAGCATATCTGCAATTGGATCAGACATAGTCATTGTGTGTAACCTCCTTCCCGTTCAGGACTTTTTACCAGCTTGCTTTTTTCACGCCAGGGATCTGGCCTTTATAAGCTAATTCACGGAAACAAATTCTGCAAATTTTAAACTTCTGTAATACAGAATGTGGACGACCACAACGTTCGCAACGAGTATAAGCACGAACTTTAAACTTCGGAGCACGTTGTTGTTTAACTTTCATTGAAGTTTTTGCCACTTAGCCTGACACCTCCTAAATAATTTCGGAGAATTCGGGGTCTGTCAAAGACTCCCGGATACTTTAAATTCTTACTTTGCGAAAGGCATTCCGAGTTGAGTAAGCAATTCGCGAGACTCTTCATCGGTTTTAGCCGTAGTTACGATTACGATATCCATACCGCGGACTTTGTCCACTTTATCATACTCAATCTCAGGGAAGATGAGTTGCTCTTTAAGACCAAGTGTGTAGTTACCACGACCATCAAACGCTTTGTTTGATACCCCTTGGAAGTCACGTACACGAGGAAGAGTAATGTTGAACAATTTATCAAGGAAGTGGTACATACGCTCGCCGCGCAATGTCACTTTAACCCCGATTGGCATGTTCTCACGCAGTTTAAAACCAGCGATTGATTTTTTAGCTTTTGTAATTACTGGTTTTTGACCAGAAATCAGCTGCAAATCATTCACAGCGGAATCAAGCACTTTGGAGTTTTGGACAGCGTCACCCACCCCCATGTTGATAACCACTTTCTCGATTTTAGGAACTTGCATTACTGAGCTATATTCAAACTTCTGCACCAAAGCAGGAGTTATTTCATTTAGGAAACGTTCTTTCAATCTTGCCATGAATTATGGACCTCCTTTCTCATTCGGTTACATTAGTCGATCGATTCTCCGGAACGTTTAGCAACGCGTACTTTTTTGCCGTTGTCTAAAACTTTGTAACCAATACGGGTTACGTTTCCGCTCTTCGGATCAATATGCATCACGTTCGATACATGGATTGGAGCTTCTTTCTCGATGATGCCGCCTTGCGGATTAAGCTGGTTAGGCTTTTGGTGTTTTTTAACGAGGTTAACACCTTCTACAAGAACACGGTTTTCACGAGGGTAAGCTGCGATGACACGGCCTTTTTTGCCTTTGTCTTTACCGCTGATCACCATAACAGTGTCGTCTTTTTTGACGTGCAACTTGTTGTTATGAGATTCCAAGACCTTTTTCACTTTTGCCATTTCGTACACCTCCTATGACTTGCGTGAACAAGCTATAAATCAATCCTCAGAAGGATTAAGTTGTGATATTAGATAACTTCTGGAGCCAAGGAAACGATTTTCATGTAGTCTTTTTCGCGAAGTTCGCGAGCAACTGGTCCGAAAATACGAGTACCACGAGGGCTTCTGTCTTCTTTAACTACCACTGCTGCATTCTCATCAAATGCGATGTAAGATCCATCTTTACGACGAACAGAACGTTTTGTGCGAACCACAACTGCTCTTACCACATCACCTTTTTTGACAACGCCGCCTGGTGTTGCTTGTTTGACAGAACAAACGATAAGGTCTCCGATTGAAGCTGTACGACTACGTCCCGTACCACCCAGTACGCGGATACACATCAGTTCCTTCGCACCAGAGTTGTCTGCTACAGTCAAACGTGTAAATGGTTGAATCATCTTGTTTTCCTCCTTTCAGCCAAGCTGAAAATCATTAAATGATAATCGCTTTTTCCACGACTTCAACAAGTCTCCAGTTCTTGTCTTTCGACAAAGGACGAGTTTCCATGATTTTAACAACATCACCAATTTTAGCAGTGTTATTTTCATCATGTGCTTTGAACTTTTTAGTGTACTTGATGCGTTTATGGTACAAATCATGCTTTTTGTAAGTTTCTACAGCAACCACAATTGTTTTATCCATTTTGTCACTAACCACTTTACCGACTTGCACTTTACGTGCGTTGCGTTCTTCGCTCATTGTTGGGCCTCCTTCCTCAATTAAAGACGGATTGTCCATCCGGTACTATATATTAGCTAATCCCAAGTTCTCTTTCACGGATGATCGTCTTAGCACGTGCAATTTCTCTACGTACGTCACGAATACGAGTTGGGTTATCAAGCTGACCGGTAGCGAGTTGAAAGCGGAGGTTAAAGAGTTCTTCTTTAAATCCGGCAATCTTTTGCTCAATTTCAGCAGTGGTTAGGTTGCGGAATTCACTAGCCTTCATTTACTTCACCACCCAATTCTTCACGTTTCACAAACTTCGTTTTGATTGGCAGCTTGTGAGCAGCCAGACGCATTGCTTCGCGAGCAACATCTTCTGGTACACCAGAAAGTTCAAACATGATCTTTCCTGGTTTAACTACAGCAACCCATTTCTCAACGTTACCTTTACCACTACCCATACGAACCTCTAGAGGTTTTTGAGTGATTGGTTTATCAGGGAAAATTTTAATCCAAACTTTACCACCACGTTTGATATAACGAGTCATCGCGATACGAGCAGCCTCGATCTGACGGTTCGTAATCCACGCTGGCTCAGTAGCTTGCAAGCCATATTCACCAAAGTTCAGTGTAGTACCGCCTTTAGCTTGGCCTTTCATGTGTCCGCGTTGTTGCTTGCGGTGTTTAACACGTTTTGGTACCAACATGATTAGTTGCCTCCTTCCTTAGCAGCTTTCTTAGCCGTAGGAAGAACCTCTCCACGATAGATCCATACTTTAACGCCCAGACGGCCGTAAGTAGTATGAGCTTCAGCTGTACCGTAGTCAATGTCGGCACGAAGCGTATGCAGTGGAACAGTTCCTTCGCTGTAGCCTTCAGAACGTGCGATCTCAGCTCCGCCAAGACGTCCGCCTACTTGTGTTTTAATTCCTTTTGCACCAGAGCGCATAGTTCTTTGAATTGCTTGTTTCAGAGCACGACGGAAAGAAACACGGCGTTCCAATTGTTGTGCAATGCTTTCAGCTACAAGAATTGCGTCAAGATCTGGTTGTTTAATTTCAGAAATGTTGATGTGAACTTTTTTACCGCCTGCAATCTTCGTGATTTGACCACGGAGAATTTCAACTTCGGATCCACCTTTACCGATAACCATTCCTGGTTTAGCAGTATGGATCGTTACATTGACACGGTTAGCCGCTCTCTCGATTTCAATACGAGATACTGCGGAGTCTTTCAATTTATTTTTCAGGTATTCACGAATTTTTACGTCTTCAAGCAAAAGATCACCGAAATCTTTGCCTGCGTACCATTTGGATTCCCAGTCACGGATAACTCCGATACGGAGCCCGATGGGATTTACCTTTTGTCCCACACGTTTTCCCTCCTTATTTTTCGGATACCACCAAAGTAATGTGGCTGGTGCGTTTATTGATACGACTTGCACGTCCCATTGCACGAGGGCGGAAACGTTTCATAGTCGGTCCTTGGTTTACATAAGCTTGTGAGATAACCAGATTGTTAATATCCAAAGAGTAATTGTGCTCTGCATTTGCAATAGCAGAGTTGAGCAATTTCTCAACTACTGGAGAAGCGGATTTTGGAGTGTGACGCAGAATTGCGATCGCCTCGCCCACTTGCTTACCACGAATTAAGTCAACAACAAGTTGAACTTTACGAGGAGCAATCCGAACAAACTTGGCATGTGCTTTTGCTTCCATTGTTTAACCTCCTCTCAAACATTAGCGCTTGATCATTTATCTTCTTGTTTTCTTATCGTCTGCTGCATGACCTTTGTAAGTACGCGTAGGAGCGAACTCACCCAGTTTGTGTCCAACCATATCTTCCGTTACATATACAGGAACGTGTTTACGGCCGTCATACACACCAAACGTATGTCCAATGAATTGCGGGAAAATTGTAGAGCGACGGGACCAAGTTTTGATCACTAGTTTCTTCCCGGACTCGTTCATATCTTCAACTTTTTTCATCAGGTGTCCATCAACAAATGGCCCTTTTTTTAGACTGCGACTCATGTGTAAATCCTCCCTTCATCCAATGTTCTCGTTCATTCACGATCGCGCGCGCGAAGTTATGCACAGTGATGTGTATTACTTCGTGCGGCGGCGAACGATGTATTTGTCAGAAGCTTTGTTTTTCTTACGTGTTTTGTATCCAAGAGTTGGTTTGCCCCAAGGAGACATTGGCGATTTACGACCGATTGGAGCTTTACCTTCACCACCACCGTGTGGGTGATCGTTAGGGTTCATTACTACCCCGCGAACTTCTGGACGTTTTCCGAGCCAGCGACTACGGCCTGCTTTACCGATTTTAATCAATTCGTGATCTTGGTTACCAACGGATCCGATCGTAGCGCGGCAAACTTTAAGAATGCGGCGAACTTCACCAGATGACAAACGAACAGTCACGTATTTTTCTTCTTTACCAAGAAGTTGTGCTTCTGTACCAGCTGCGCGAACCAATTGGCCACCTTTACCTGGTTGAAGCTCAATGTTATGAATAACAGTACCTACTGGGATATTTTCAAGAGGTAAAGCATTACCTGTTTTGATATCTGCAGTTGGTCCAGATTCGATTTGATCTCCTACTTTAAGTCCTTTTGGAGCGATGATGTAACGTTTCTCACCATCTGCGTAGTGGATCAGAGCAATATTTGAAGTCCGGTTAGGGTCGTACTCGATTGTAGCAACGCGGCCCGGTATTCCATCTTTAGTACGTTTAAAGTCAATAATACGATATTTACGTTTGTGTCCGCCGCCATGGTGACGAACCGTAATTTTACCTTGGTTGTTGCGGCCTGCTGTTTTGCTCAGCGGAGCAAGCAACGATTTCTCAGGCTGGTTAGTCGTAATTTCTTCGAAAGTGGATACGGACATATTACGTCTAGCCGGAGATGTCGGTTTGTACTTTTTAATTGGCACTGAATTTCCCTCCTTACTTTAGCAGTTTCTTATACAGATTCAAAGAACTCAAGTGCTTTGCTGTCTGGAGCGAGAGTTACGAAAGCTTTTTTCCACTCTGGAGTGTAGCCAGAGTAACGGCCGTAACGTTTCAACTTACCAGGCACGCGAAGTGTGTTCACGTTTTTCACTTTAACGTTGAAGATCTCTTCAACAGCAGCTTTGATTTCTGTTTTATTTGCACGAATATCTACTTCGAAAACATATTTCAAATCAGCCATCATATCAGCTGTACGCTCAGTAATTACTGGACGTTTAATGATATCACGAGGATTTTTCATTACGCAAGAACCTCCTCTACCATCTGTACTGCTTCTTTTGTAATGATCAGTTTGTCGTACGTAAGTACGTCAAGAACATTAATGCCGTCAGCCGCAACAAATTTCACACCAGGAATATTTCTCGCGGAAAGAGCAACATTATCATCATAGCCTGAACCAACGATCAAAGCTTTGCGATCTACTTTAAGATTGTTCAAAATAGCTGCAAATTCTTTAGTTTTCGGTGCGTTCAGCGTAAGAGCATCCAGAACGATGATTTCGTTGTCGATTACTTTAGAAGACAATGCGGATTTGATCGCCAGACGACGAACTTTTTTAGGTAGTTTGAAAGCGTAACTGCGCGGAGTTGGACCGAATACAGTACCACCACCTACCCATTGTGGTGCACGGATCGAACCTTGACGTGCGCGACCTGTACCTTTTTGTTTCCAAGGTTTACGTCCACCGCCACGTACTTCAGAACGTCCTTTTACTTTGTGTGTACCTTGACGAAGGGAAGCGCGTTGCATAACAACAGCATCATGAAGAACGTGAGTGTTCGGCTCAATTCCGAATACTGCGTCATTCAATTCAACTTCTCCTACTTGGCTACCACTGACATTATAAAGTGCTACTTTTGGCATTTTGTGTTCCTCCTTTCCTTAGGTGATTATTTCTTCACCGATTCTTTAATTTTAACGAAGCTGTTTTTCGGTCCAGGAATAGAACCTTTAACAAGCAATACATTACGTTCAGCGTCTACTTTAATTACTTCAAGACGTTGAATTGTAATTGTTTCGTGTCCCATGTGTCCTGGAAGGTGTTTACCTTTAGGTACACGGTTCGCTTGAATGGAACCCATGGAACCTGGTCCTCTGTGGTAACGGGAACCGTGAGACATTGGGCCTGTTCTTTGTCCCCAACGTTTGATAACACCGGCAAAACCTTTACCTTTAGAAATACCAGTTACGTCAACAAATTCGCCTTCTGCGAAGATGTCTGCTTTAATTTCTTGGCCAACCTCGAATCCCGCAAGATCAACACCGCGGAGTTCGCGAACGTAGCGCTTAGGAGCTGTATTAGCTTTTTTCGCATGTCCTGTTTCAGGTTTATTAGCATTTTTTTCTTTCTTATCGGCATAACCTAGTTGTACAGCTTCGTAGCCGTCATTTTCTAGGTCTTTCTTTTGCAAGACAACAGATGGGCCTGCTTCGATAACCGTTACAGGAATTACGTTACCTTCTGGTGTAAATACTTGCGTCATGCCTAGTTTTTTACCTAAGATACCTTTCATGTTGACACCTCTTTTCCTTCATTAATACAAGTTTGATATTACAATTTAATTTCGATATCTACACCGGACGGTAGATCCAAGCGCATCAAGGCATCCACAGTTTGTGGAGTTGGGTTCACAATGTCGATCAAACGCTTATGTGTACGTTGTTCGAATTGTTCACGAGAATCCTTGTACTTGTGTACCGCACGAAGAATAGTAATGATTTGTTTTTCAGTTGGAAGCGGAATCGGACCGGATACACCTGCACCCGAACGTTTTGCCGTTTCTACAATTTTCTCAGCGGATTGATCAAGAATCCTGTGGTCGTAAGCTTTCAAACGAATACGAATTTTTTGCTTTGCCATTTTAGTCCCTCCTTTTATCGCCCAATTTAATATCGGACATACTCCGTGAAAATTTTCTAACCCACTCTCCCATGGCAAAGGGGCCGGGTGTGTCAGTAACCTCTCACATCATCGCAACGTCACAGAACAACATTCATTATTATATCGAAAACATAGACATAATGCAAGCATTTAAATAAAAGATTCTAAAACCAATCAATCTTATACTACTCTATATCTCGTTCGGCTTTATTCAAATTAATATTGCAGCCTACCCTACTATAGGAATAGAGATGTCTTGTTTCCTTAATCTGTTGTCCCCGAATCACAACTTTACCTATTATATATTAAATTATAAAAAAAGCAAAAGGAAAAAAATGAAAAAAGGACCCAGCCAGAGTTGGCAGGATCCTTTTTTGCTGTCCAATACAATGTTACTCGTTCCAATACAATGTTGCTCTATTTTTAATTTGACTTAGGAGTCAAATTATTTTTGGATGGATGCTACTGCACCAGCACCAACAGTACGTCCGCCTTCACGGATCGCGAAGCGAGTACCCTCTTCAATAGCGATTGGAGAGATCAGTTGTACTGTAACTTCGATGTTGTCACCAGGCATAACCATTTCAGTACCTTCTGGAAGGTTGATGATACCAGTTACGTCAGTTGTACGGAAGTAGAACTGTGGACGGTATCCAGTGAAGAAAGGTTTGTGACGTCCGCCTTCTTCTTTAGTCAAAACGTATACTTGAGCAGTAAACTCAGTATGCGGATTAACGGAACCTGGTTTGGAAAGAACTTGTCCACGCTCGATTTGGGAGCGGTCTACACCACGAAGCAATGCTCCGATGTTGTCACCAGCTTGAGCGGAATCCAGAAGTTTACGGAACATTTCAACGCCCGTTACAACGGATTTTTTAGTTTCTTCGTGAATACCTACGATTTCGATTTCTTCGCCGACTTTGATAGTACCACGCTCTACACGACCTGTAGCAACAGTACCACGACCAGTGATGGAGAATACATCCTCAACAGGCATCAAGAAAGGTTTGTCAGTGTCGCGCTCTGGATCTGGGATGTAAGTATCGATTTCTTTAAACATCTCAACGATTTTTTGAGCCCACTCACCTTCTGGGTTTTGAAGTGCTTCACGAGCAGATCCACGAGTGATTGGAGTGTCATCACCTGGGAAGTCGTATTCGCTAAGAAGGTCGCGAACTTCCATTTCAACGAGTTCAAGAAGCTCTTCGTCTTCAACCATGTCGCATTTGTTCAAGAATACAACGATGTAAGGTACGCCTACTTGGCGGGACAGAAGGATGTGCTCACGAGTTTGCGGCATAGGGCCGTCAGCTGCGGATACAACCAGGATAGCTCCGTCCATTTGTGCAGCACCAGTGATCATGTTTTTAACATAGTCAGCGTGACCTGGGCAGTCAACGTGTGCATAGTGACGAGCATCAGTTTCATATTCAACGTGTGAAGTAGAGATTGTGATACCGCGTTCGCGCTCTTCTGGAGCTTTATCGATTTGATCGAAAGCGATCGCTGCGCCACCGTAAGTTTTACCCAATACAGTAGTGATTGCAGCAGTCAATGTAGTTTTACCATGGTCAACGTGACCGATAGTACCGATGTTAACGTGTGGTTTAGTACGTTCGAACTTAGCCTTTGCCATTTGAACGTGGCCTCCTTAGAATGGATAGTTTTATATGTTGGCACTGTGTGGATAAGCACCATTAGATTAACATTAACCTTTGGTGCTTTCACACATCAGTTAGTAAAAATTATTCTCCCTTAGTTTTAGCAACAATTTCTTCGGAAATTGTTCTAGGAACTTCTTCATAGTGAGAGAGTTCCATAGAGAACACACCGCGACCTTGTGTACCAGAACGGAGAGTTGTGGAGTAACCGAACATTTCAGAGAGAGGTACCTTAGCACGAATGATTTGCGTACCACCGCGAGAATCCATACCTTCGATTCTACCACGACGGGAATTCAGCATACCCATTACGTCGCCCATGTATTCCTCTGGAACGGTAACTTCAACTTTCATGATTGGCTCAAGCAGGACAGCTTTACACTTGTCTTTAGCTGCTTTAAGTGCCATGGATCCGGCAATTTTAAATGCCATTTCATTGGAATCGACATCATGGTATGAACCATCTACGATTGTAGCTTTAACGTCTACAAGCGGGAATCCTGCAAGGACACCGTTTTTCATAGCTTCTTCAATACCTTGTTGTGCAGGTCCAATGTACTCACGAGGTACGGATCCACCGACTACTTTACTATCAAATTGGTTACCGCTACCCGCTTCGAGCGGTTCGAATTCAACCCATACGTGTCCATATTGACCGCGGCCACCGGACTGACGTACGAATTTACCTTCAACACGCGCTGGTTGACGGAATGTTTCACGGTAAGCAACTTGTGGTTGACCAATGTTAGTATCCACTTTGAACTCACGACGCATACGGTCAATGATAATATCAAGGTGAAGTTCACCCATACCAGCCAAAATAGTTTGTCCTGTTTCTTCATCAGTATGAGCACGAAGAGTTGGATCCTCTTCAGTCAATTTACCTAGAGCAACAGACATCTTATCTTGGTCAGCTTTAGTTTTTGGTTCAACCGCGATTTGAATAACCGGATCTGGGAAGTTCATTGACTCCAAGATAATCGGATTTTTCTCATCACATAGTGTATCACCTGTACCGGTATCTTTCAAACCTACGGCAGACGCAATATCACCGGAGAATACTTCAGTGATTTCTTGACGGCTGTTCGCGTGCATTTGAAGAATACGTCCGATACGTTCGCGTTTTCCTTTTGTTGCATTCAATACGTAAGAACCGGATTGAAGTACACCAGAGTATACGCGGAAGAATGTAAGTTTACCAACATAAGGGTCAGTCATAATCTTAAACGCAAGAGCCGAGAACGCCTCTTCGTCAGAAGATTTACGAACCGCTTCTGTTCCATCTTCCAAATGACCTGTGATCGCAGGAACATCAACAGGAGATGGTAGGTAATCAAGAACAGCATCCAACATAAGTTGAACACCTTTGTTACGATAAGAAGATCCACAGATAACTGGGAAGATCTTAACTTCTACTACACCTTTACGAAGAGCTGCTTTAATCTCAGGAACAGAGATTTCTTCGCCCTCGAGGTATTTCATAGTCAAGTCTTCATCAAGTTCTGCTACTTTCTCGATCAGTTCCATACGAAGTTCTTCAACTTGGTCAGCAAATTCTGCTGGCACATCAGTTTCTTCAACTTCTTTACCAAGATCGTCTTTGAAGATATATGCTTTTTGCTCGATAATGTCAATAATACCAACAAAATCATTTTCAGCTCCGATAGGAAGTTGAATTGCAACAGCATTAGCTTGAAGACGCTCGCGCATATCTTTAACAACGTTAAGATAGTCTGCGCCAATGATATCCATTTTGTTTACATATGCGATACGAGGTACGCCGTAACGATCAGCCTGTCTCCATACAGTTTCAGACTGAGGTTCTACGCCTTCTTTCGCACTGAAAACACCTACTGCTCCGTCCAATACACGAAGGGAACGTTCAACTTCTACTGTGAAGTCAACGTGTCCCGGGGTATCAATGATATTAACGCGGTGACCTTTCCATTGAGCAGTCGTCGCAGCGGAAGTAATCGTGATACCGCGCTCCTGTTCTTGTTCCATCCAGTCCATAGTAGCGGAACCCTCATGGGTTTCACCAATCTTATGAGTACGTCCTGTGTAGAACAAAATCCGCTCAGTGGTAGTTGTCTTACCAGCGTCAATATGCGCCATGATCCCGATATTACGTGTATTTTGCAAGGAGAACTCTCTAGTAGCCATGACTTAGGTCTCCCTTCAAAATGAAGTATATTTTTAAGACTGAAATCCTACCAACGGTAGTGAGCAAATGCTTTATTTGCTTCAGCCATTTTGTGTGTGTCTTCACGTTTTTTAACGGAAGCACCAGTGTTGTTGGAAGCGTCGATAATCTCAGCTGCCAAACGCTCTTCCATTGTTTTCTCACCGCGGCTGCGGGAGTAGTTTACAAGCCAACGTAAACCAAGGGAAGTACGTCTTTCCGGTTTAACCTCGATAGGTACTTGATAGTTAGCACCACCAACACGGCGAGCTTTAACTTCCAGAACCGGCATAATATTTTTGATAGCTGCTTCAAAGACTTCCATAGGATCTTTACCAGTACGTTCTTGAATCAAGTTGAACGCATTGTACAAGATGCTTTGAGCAACACCACGTTTTCCATCAAGCATGATGCGGTTGATCAGGCGAGTTACAAGTTTGCTGTTGTAAACCGGATCAGGCAACACGTCTCTTTTGGTAACAGGACCTTTGCGTGGCATAGATATCCCCCTTTCTTATATGTTTATACTTTTGTTGTTGTTGTTGTTGTTGTTGTTGTTGTTCTGCGACCGAAGCGTCATGCTATCGGTTTACTGACACAATAAGATTAGAAACTAACCTTATGCTTTTTTAGCTTTAGGGCGTTTCGCACCGTATTTAGAACGGGCTTGCATCCGGTTAGCTACACCTGCTGTATCCAAAGCACCACGAACGATATGGTAACGAACCCCTGCAAGGTCCTTTACTTTACCTCCGCGAAGCAATACAACACTGTGCTCTTGTAAGTTATGTCCGATACCCGGGATATAAGCTGTTACCTCGAGACGGTTCGTCAAACGAACACGAGCATATTTACGGAGCGCTGAGTTTGGTTTACGTGGAGTCATTGTACCTACACGAGTACAAACACCACGTTTTTGTGGAGCACTAATGTTAGTGGATTCACGTTTAAGGGCATTGTAGCCTTTTTGCAACGCTGGTGATTTAGACTTGTAGACTTTAGCTTGACGTCCTTTACGAACTAGCTGATTAATTGTTGGCATGTTGCCACCCCCTTCCTAGATTCGTCATTCTATTTATAAACCTCACTTTTTAAGTCCACAGACCCAGGCGGTTCATAAAAGAACAAATGAAAAGTTTTTGCCGTATTAGGAAGCTTGAGCATCCAGACAAAAACATCTTCTATAACCTATTGTTTCACAACGGCTACCATTGCCGCTCCTACTTCAATTCCACATGCCTTACCGAGACGTTCCATTGTGTCAACTAAAGTTAGTTTCACTTGGTGTTTCTCACATAAAGCCTGGATCTTCGAAGTAATCCGCATATCAGCATCTTGCGCCACATAAACCTCAGCAGCAATTCCTGACTCAACCATCTTCATGGTCTGCTTGGTACCGATCTTGACATGAGCATCCTGCAAAAAGTTGTCGTTCGACATTTATCAATACCTCCGAAAAGACATGATAACATGTGACTACTCATGCACCTTTGCTATATTAGCACCTAGGGACATTCGTTGTCAAGAGATTCATATAAATTCTAAGCATTGGAATTGTTATATTCAGAGGAGATCCTAATCTCCTCTGAATATACAATGGGTACGGTCAAGCCGAATTTGGTGTCCTTTCAGACTCCAAAGTTGTGTTACTAGTCTACTGAAACTGTTTCAAGAGCTTCTAAGTTAGATTCGCCATCTTCCGGCTGTGCCAATTTCACACTGCGGTAACGATTCATACCAGTACCAGCAGGGATCAACTTACCAAGAATTACATTCTCTTTCAAACCAAGAAGTTGGTCGACTTTACCTTTAATGGCAGCATCAGTTAAGACGCGTGTCGTCTCTTGGAAGGAAGCTGCAGACAAGAAGGAATCCGTTTCAAGGGACGCTTTGGTAATACCAAGAAGTACTGGTTTCGCCACAGCAGGTTCCTTGTCACTAAGGATCGCATCTTTATTTGCTGCTTCGTATTCATGTGTATCTACGAAGGATCCTGGAAGCAGCGTTGTATCCCCTGCATCCACAATACGGATCTTGCGCAACATTTGACGAATCATAACTTCAACGTGTTTGTCGTTAATTTCTACACCTTGGTTACGATATACACGTTGTACTTCTTGCAAGATGTAGTTTTGAACTCCACGAACACCTTTGATTCGAAGCATTTCTTTCGGGTCAATAGAACCGTCTGTAAGCTCATCGCCGGCTTCAATTTCCATACCTTCGCTCACGCGCAGGCGGGATCCATAGGTAACAGCATATACTTTCGTTTCTGCTTCCCCTTGGATTTCAATTTCACGGCGGTCTTTTGCTTCACGGATTTCTTTAACAACACCATCAATTTCACTGATTGTTGCTTGACCTTTAGGATTACGCGCCTCAAAGAGCTCTTGGATACGCGGAAGACCTTGTGTAATATCATCTCCGGCAACACCACCGGTATGGAACGTACGCATTGTAAGCTGTGTTCCTGGTTCACCGATGGATTGAGCAGCGATAATACCAACTGCTTCACCAATCTCCACATGTTTACCTGTTGCCAGGTTACGTCCGTAACACTTCTTGCAGACCCCATGACGTGCACGGCAGCTAAGCACAGAGCGAATCTGCAGCTTTTGAACACCGGCAGCAACAATAGCTTCTGCTTTATCCGAATCAATTAGCTCATTACGATTAGCGATAACTTCTCCCGTTTCTGGGTGACGAACCGTTTGGAAACAGTAACGGCCTTCGATACGATCGTATAGATCCTCGATAACCTCTTTACCATCTTGGATACGGCTAACCGTAAATCCTTTGTCCGTTCCACAGTCATCTTCTCGAACAATAACATCCTGTGCTACGTCTACCAGACGACGAGTCAGGTAACCGGAGTCAGCAGTACGAAGCGCTGTATCGGCAAGACCTTTACGCGCACCGTGAGTGGACAAGAAGTACTCGAGTACTGTCAGACCTTCACGGAAATTCGATTTGATTGGGAGCTCGATGATACGTCCAGATGGGTTGGCCATCAGTCCACGCATACCGCCCAGCTGAGTGATCTGTGATTTGTTACCACGTGCTTTAGAGTCCACCATAAGCATAATGGAGTTAAAGCGATCCATGGATTTCATAAGGATATCAGTAATTTCATCTTTTGCTTTGGACCAAATATCAATTACGCGGTCATAACGTTCTTCGTTCGTGATAAGTCCGCGACGATACTGATTCGTAACGACAGCAACTTTTTCATCAGATACACGAAGAATCTCATACTTCTCTTCAGGAATAATAACGTCGGATACACCAACAGTAACCCCTGCACGAGTGGAGTATGTGAAACCGAGTTGCTTGATTTTATCCAAAATAACAGATGTTCTTGTTGTATGATAAACCTCGAAACAACGTGCAATGATGTGACCAAGATACTCTTTACCAACACCATTGGTTTGAGGTGCATTCATGATTGCTTCCTGCAAGTTAGCACCTTTCTCATATACAAAGGAAAACTCAGGTGTACCTTGGATAAGGTTCGCACGAGTTGCATCATTAATATAAGGGAAGCTGCTAGGGAAAATCTCATTAAAGATAATCTTACCGATCGTTGTAATCATCATTGCTTCTTGTTGTTTTTCTGTAAAACTTGTTTTATTCAGAGCTTTAACTGGAATAGCAACACGAGCATGAAGACCAGCGGATCCACGTTGGTAAGCAGATACTGCTTCGTTAACCGTACGCAGAATCATACCTGTTCCTTTTTCCTCTTTATTATCCATAGTCAGATAGAAAGAGCCCAGGACCATATCCTGAGATGGAGTTACAACCGGCTTACCATCTTTAGGGTTCAAGATGTTACCTGCTGCAAGCATCAAAAGACGTGCTTCAGCTTGCGCTTCAGCAGACAAAGGTACGTGAACGGCCATTTGGTCACCGTCAAAGTCGGCATTATAAGCCGTACATACGAGCGGATGCAAACGAATCGCTTTACCTTCTACAAGAATTGGTTCGAACGCTTGGATACCGAGTCTGTGAAGAGTCGGTGCACGGTTAAGTAATACTGGGTGTTCTTTAATTACTTCTTCAAGAACGTCCCATACTTCCGGACTTACACGCTCAACTTTACGTTTTGCACTCTTGATATTGTGAGCAAGACCTTTGTTCACGAGTTCTTTCATAACAAAAGGTTTAAACAATTCAAGTGCCATATCTTTTGGAAGACCACATTGATACATTTTCAGGTAAGGACCTACAACGATAACGGAACGACCAGAATAGTCAACACGTTTACCGAGCAAGTTCTGACGGAAACGACCTTGTTTACCTTTCAGCATATGGCTGAGAGATTTCAAAGGACGGTTACCAGGACCTGTTACCGGACGACCACGACGGCCATTATCGATAAGAGCATCCACTGCTTCTTGAAGCATCCGTTTTTCGTTTTGAACGATAATATCAGGAGCACCAAGATCCAAAAGGCGTTTCAAACGGTTATTACGGTTAATAACACGACGGTACAGATCATTCAGGTCAGACGTTGCAAAACGTCCACCATCGAGCTGAACCATTGGACGAAGCTCAGGAGGAATGACAGGAAGTACATCCATGATCATCCAGTCCGGCTTATTGCCAGAATTACGGAAAGCTTCAATGACTTCAAGGCGTTTAATCGCACGATTACGACGTTGTCCTTGAGCAGTACGAAGCTCTTCCTTCAAGAATTCAAGTTCTTTTTCAATATCAAGATCTTGAAGTAGTTTTTTAACTGCTTCTGCACCCATGCCTGCATGGAATCCGTAACCGTATTTTTCACGGTAGCTACGATATTCTTTTTCGGACAAAAGTTGTTTTCTTTCCAGTGGAGTTTCACCTGGATCAGTAACAACATATGATGCAAAATAGATGATCTCTTCCAAAGATCTCGGAGACATATCTAGAGCCAGACCCATACGGCTCGGAATGCCTTTGAAATACCAGATATGTGAAACCGGAGCTGCCAGTTCAATATGCCCCATGCGTTCGCGACGCACTTTAGCGCGAGTTACTTCAACACCACAACGGTCACAAACTACGCCTTTATAACGTACACGTTTGTATTTACCACAGTGACATTCCCAGTCCTTTGTAGGACCAAAAATTTTCTCGCAGAACAGCCCTTCTTTTTCCGGCTTCAGCGTACGATAGTTAATCGTCTCCGGCTTTTTCACTTCTCCGCGGGACCAAGAGCGAATTTTTTCCGGCGATGCAAGCCCGATTTTCATATATTCGAAATTGTTTACGTCCAACAAGGAGCAACCCTCCTTAACCAAGTCCTAAATTCTAGGTTCTTTCCCCTTTGGCAATCGCCAAGATTGCCAAAGGGGAGTAAGAGCCTGATGAAAATTCCGGTATTGAGACAAATGACAATGACTTATTAATAAATTACTCTGCGCCTACTTCTGAACCTTCAAGATTGAGGCTCAGCTTATCGCTCGCAGCATCGTCATCATCATCTGATTCTTTCAAATCAATTTCTTCTTCATCTTTAGTGAGCATCTTAACGTCCATACCAAGGCTTTGAAGCTCTTTAATAAGAACTTTAAAGGATTCTGGAATACCTGGTTCTGGTACATTCTCACCTTTAACGATGGATTCGTAAGTTTTCACACGACCAACCACATCATCTGATTTCACAGTAAGGATTTCTTGAAGCGTGTAGGCAGCACCGTATGCTTCAAGCGCCCATACCTCCATCTCCCCGAAACGTTGTCCACCAAACTGAGCTTTACCACCCAGCGGCTGTTGCGTAACGAGTGAGTAAGGACCTGTAGAACGAGCATGAATTTTATCGTCAACCATGTGGGCAAGTTTGATCATATGCATGACACCAACAGTAACTTCACGTTCGAAGCGATCACCCGTACGGCCATCATATAGAACTGTCTTACCGTTACGTTGCATTCCTGCTTCTTCCATCGTATCAAATACGTCATACTCCGTTGCACCGTCAAATACTGGTGTAGCAACATGAATACCTAGTTGCATTGCAGCCATACCCAAGTGAACTTCAAGAACCTGACCGATGTTCATACGGGATGGTACACCCAGCGGGTTCAGAACAACTTGAACTGGTGTTCCATCAGGAAGGAAAGGCATATCTTCTTCTGGAAGAATACGCGCCACGACCCCTTTGTTACCGTGACGTCCTGCCATTTTATCACCCTCGGAAATTTTCCGTTTTTGAGCGATATAGACACGAACGAGTTGATTCACACCTGGAGGGAGTTCATCACCATTTTCACGAGTAAACACCTTCACGTCGACTACAATCCCGTCGGTACCATGAGGAACTCTCAGAGATGTATCACGAACTTCACGAGCCTTCTCACCAAAGATTGCATGAAGGAGACGTTCTTCCGCCGTAAGTTCAGTTACCCCTTTAGGTGTAACTTTACCTACCAAGATATCGCCTGCAGCGATCTCGGCACCGATACGGATAATTCCACGCTCATCCAGATTACGAAGAGCTTCTTCCCCGACATTCGGAATGTCGCGTGTGATTTCTTCTGGTCCAAGTTTCGTGTCACGAGCTTCGGACTCATACTCCTCGATATGAATCGATGTATAAACATCTTCTTTAACGAGTTTCTCACTAAGAAGGATCGCATCCTCATAGTTGTAACCTTCCCAAGTCATAAAGGCTACGACTACGTTACGACCAAGTGCTAGTTCACCCATTTCAGTAGATGGACCATCTGCCAAAATGTCGCCAACCTTAACGCGATCGCCAATTTTAGCAATTGGACGCTGGTTAATGCATGTTCCTTGGTTCGAACGCATAAATTTGTGTAATTTATGTTTAACAAGATCGCCTTTAACTTCTTTACCATCTACCATTTCAATTTTACGAACCCAAATTTCATTGGCAGAAGATCTTTCAATAATCCCGTCATGTTTGGATACAATACATACACCTGAATCTTTCGCAGCCTTATGTTCCATTCCTGTACCTACTAGCGGTGCTTTAGGAATCAGAAGAGGAACTGCCTGCCGCTGCATGTTAGATCCCATGAGTGCACGGTTGGAGTCATCGTTCTCAAGGAACGGAATGAGCGCCGTTGCAACGGAAACTACTTGTTTAGGCGATACGTCCATATAGTCAACTCGATTATTAGGCATGGTTGTAATGTTATCAGACTGTTTATTATAACGTACAACAACCATATCCTCAGCAAATGAACCGTCATCATTCAGCTTCGCGTTTGCCTGAGCGATAACATAGTTATCTTCCTCGTCAGCTGTAACGTAGCGCACTTGATCAGTAACACGGCCCGTCTTAGGATCTACCCAACGATAAGGAGCCTCAATAAAACCATACTCATTAACGCGAGCAAATGTAGACAAGGAGTTGATCAAACCGATGTTTGGTCCCTCAGGAGTTTCGATTGGACACATACGGCCATAGTGAGATGGATGGACGTCACGCACTTCAAAGCCAGCGCGCTCACGAGTCAAACCACCCGGTCCGAGTGCGGATAAACGACGTTTGTGAGTAAGTTCTCCCAGCGGGTTCGTTTGATCCATAAATTGAGACAACTGAGAACTACCGAAGAATTCTTTAATCGATGCAATTACAGGACGAATATTAATAAGCGCCTGCGGTGTAATTACATTCGCATCTTGGATAGACATTCTTTCACGAACTACACGTTCCATACGGGAAAGACCAATACGGAATTGATTCTGCAAGAGTTCACCTACAGAACGCAAACGACGGTTACCCAGGTGATCGATATCATCTGTATCACCGATGCCTTGCAGTAAGTTCAAGAAATAACTGATGGAAGAGATAATATCTGCTGGAGTTATATTCTTCACAGATTTATCAATATTGCTGTTCGCTATCAACTTCACAACTTTTCCATCTTCATTTGGTGAGAATACATCAATCGTTTGAACAGGGATATCATTAGCATCAAGAACACCATTAGCTACATGATAAGTACGTGTTCCAACTCCGTTTTCACTTTCAAGGTAAGGAAGAATCTCATCTAGCAAACGGCGGTCAATAACTTGACCTGCTTCAGCGATGATTTCCCCTGTTGAAGTATCAATCAGAGACTCAGCTAGACGCTGATTGAACAAACGGTTTTTGATGTGAAGCTTTTTATTCATTTTGTAACGACCTACGTTAGCAAGGTCATAACGTTTTGGATCGAAGAAGCGAGCTACAAGCAAGCTCTTTGCATTATCCAATGTTGGCGGTTCGCCTGGACGAAGACGCTCATAAATTTCAATCAGCGCTTTCTCTGTCGAATCCGTATTGTCTTTATCCAGCGTATTTCGGATATACTCGTCATCGCCGAGTAGTTCCAAAATTTCTGCGTCTGTACCGAATCCAAGAGATCTAAGTAGTACGGTAACAGGGATTTTACGAGTACGATCGATACGAACATAGATAATATCCTTCGCATCCATCTCGAGTTCGAGCCATGCACCACGGTTCGGAATCACTGTTGCTGTATAAGATTTCTTTGCATTCTTATCTATTTTAGTGCTGAAATAGACGCTAGGGGAGCGAACCAACTGGCTGACAATAACCCGTTCCGCACCGTTAATGATAAACGTGCCTGTTTCCGTCATCAGCGGGAAATCCCCCATGAATACTTCCTGCTCTTTGACTTCGCCCGTTTCCTTATTAATGAGCCGGACCTTAACCCGAAGTGGTGCGGCATAAGTAACGTCGCGTTCCTTCGCGTCGTCTACCGTATATTTCGGTTCACCGAGACTGTAGTCGATAAATTCCAATACCAGATTACCGGTAAAATCCTGAATAGGCGAGATGTCCTGGAACATTTCGCGCAAACCTTCCTCCAAAAACCATTCGTAAGATTTTTGTTGGATTTCTATCAGGTTCGGAATTTCGAGTATCTCGTTAATTCGTGCATAACTGCGCCGAGTGCGTCGACCATACTGAACAAGATGTCCTGCCAACTTAAACTCACCCCTCAATGTCTACTCACTTTTAAAAATTTCGTTGCGAACCTCTGTTTGTAACCTTATAATGGAACTCATAACAAGATTATCTGATAACAGAGCTGCGTATCCACAAATAAAGAAAAGCCCTTAATTCGAATTTTTTCGATAAAAGAGCAACTTAATTAGTGGATGTCCTCTTCATCCCAGAAAAACCCACTTACATATAGTTTGCCCAAAATGTACATATTATACGCCGATCTGCACAGAAATATGCCAAAAAAGGCGAAAAAAAGATTGACATTTTTACAAACTAAAGCTAAGTAGGGCATCTTAATACTGACATTCACTAAGAATACCATAACTGATTTGTCAAGTCAATAGTTGAATTGCATTTTTTTGCAATTATATACTTGCCATCTCTTGGTTATTTCTCCGCTCTGAAGATCCGATATCCTTTATCTTTGGTAACTTCCTCTACATATTTGAACATTGAAGAAAGCTTTTCTCTTGCTGAAGGCGCGCCCTGTTTCTTCTGAATCACAATCCACAAAGATCCTCCAACTCTAAGCTGCTCATACGCCTGTTCAAAAATAGAATGCACGATCTCTTTACCTGCTCGAATCGGTGGATTCGTTAGAATGACATCAAACAATTGATTCCGCACCGCTTCAAGACGATCGCTTTGTTTAATCACCGTATTACTACTCACTTGATTTTGAATGGCATTGTGTCTGGCAAGTTCAACAGCTCTTTCATTAATATCAAGCATTGTCACAATCGCATCCGGGACAAGTTTTGCTGCCGTAATACCAATTGGACCGTACCCACAACCAACATCAAGAATTGCTTTGGCACCTGTCAAATCCATTGCATTAATCAGGACCCGACTACCATAATCCACACCATTCTTCGAAAAAACTCCAGCATCACTTGTCAGTTTTAGCGAAAAACCTCTCAAATCTACTGCAAGCATCTGCCGATCATGAGCAGTTTCAGGCTTACTGGAATAGTAGTGATCGGACATGATACAAAACCCCTTCTCTACAAAGTACATTAGCATAATGAAAGATACCGAATATCTTCAATTATTACCAATCATGCCCCTTCATAACAACAAACCCCTTGATTGCTTCAAGGGGTTTGTATGTTAATTTTCCTATTCACTTAAATAGTGAAATGGACTATTTCAATTCAACAGAAGCGCCAACTTCTTCAAGTTTAGCTTTAACTGTTTCAGCTTCTTCTTTGCTTACTTTTTCTTTCAAAGCTTTAGGAGCGTTGTCTACTACTTCTTTAGCTTCTTTCAAGCCAAGACCAGTGATTTCGCGAACTGCTTTGATTACGTTGATTTTGGAAGCACCAGCAGATGTAAGGATTACATCAAATTCTGTTTGCTCAGCAGCTTCAGCACCGCCAGCAGCGCCACCCATAACAGCTACAGGAGCTGCAGCAGTTACGCCAAATTCTTCTTCGATTGCTTTAACAAGATCGTTCAGTTCCAATACAGTCATACCTTTGATTGCTTCCAAGATTTGCTCTTTACTCATGGTTGAACCTCCATTATTTTAATTAGTATTTTATATAGCTTGTTTATTCAAAAAATTAAGCGCCTTGCTCTTCTTTTTGTTCGCCAACTGCTTTAACCGCAAGGGCGAAGTTGCGTACAGGTGCTTGAAGCACGCTGAGGAGCATAGAAAGAAGACCTTCGCGTGAAGGAAGCTCTGCAAGTGCTTGAACTTCTTCAACACTAACTACACGACCTTCAACTACCCCACCTTTAATTTTCAAAGCTTCGTTTTTCTTAGCGAAGTCATTCAAAATTTTGGCTGGAGCAACAACATCATCAGTACTGAATGCAATTGCAGTAGGGCCAGTAAGAACTTCATCAAGCTCAGACAGCTCAGCAGCCGCAGTTGCACGGCGAAGCAATGTGTTTTTCAGTACTTGGAATTCGATTCCCGCATCACGAAGCTGTTTACGCAGCTCAGTTACTTGGGAAACGTTTAGACCACGATAGTCAGCTACAACAGTAGTTGCGCTTTCGCGCAATTTAGCTGTTACTACATCAACCGCTTCTTGTTTTGCTTGGATCACTTTTGCGTTTGCCAAATTGTACACCTCCTGATAGATTTCTTGCAGATCAGCCAAAAGACTGTCCTGCATCCAGCGCCTTCTCCATCATTGAAAGATCAGGGCTGTAAAAACCGCTTATTCGCGGAAGATTTTCCGTAAGATTCACGAATCGGGAAGCATTACGATTCCCGATTCATTTATCCATAAGAAAAGCCTCCGTAGAATCACGAAGGCTTGATAAAGTCATATTGAGCAAAACACTCAAATGATACGTTCTATCATCACACCTCGGTAGGAAATTAAGCTTGTTACAGCACCTACTGTCTACGGTAAGCATATTCGAATTTAATGGTCAGTCACAAGGACTAAACAACTTTATCAGAATAACAGATTCAGATGACATAAGTCAACTGGAATTTATTACTTGAAAGAAGCTGTGTTCACGCGCGCACCAGGTCCCATTGTAGAGGACATGCTGATGTTTTTCAGGTAAACACCTTTTGCAGCAGCTGGTTTTGCACGGTTAAGTGCTTCAACCAAAGCTTTCAGGTTTTCATTCAACTGCTCAGCAGTGAAAGAAGCTTTACCGATTGGCGCATGAATTTGTCCCGCACGATCCAGACGATACTCGATTTTACCAGCCTTAATTTCTTGAACAGCTTTAGTAACATCAAAAGTAACCGTACCAGCTTTCGGGTTAGGCATAAGACCTTTACCACCGAGCAGACGACCCAATTTACCTACTTCACTCATCATGTCAGGTGTAGCTACGCAGACATCAAACTCGAACCAACCTTGTTGGATTTTTGTGATCATATCTTGATCTCCAACGTAGTCTGCTCCAGCTGCTTCCGCCTCTTTCGCTTTTTCACCTTTTGCAAATACCAATACGCGTTGTGTTTTACCTGTACCATGTGGCAAGACAACAACACCACGAACGGCTTGGTCTTGTTTACGAGGGTCTACGCCCAAACGTACTGCAACTTCGATTGTTTCGTCGAATTTAGCAGTAGCTGCCTTTTTGACAAGCTCTACAGCTTCCAAAGGCTCGTAGCTTGCTTCGCTGTCAATCAGCTTAGCAGCTTCAACATATTTCTTACCATGTTTAGCCATGTTTTTTTCCTCCTTTGTGGTTTTAGCGGATATACCTCCCACAACACAGGCTGCGAATCAGCCTGTGCACGAACACTTGTAATTAGTCTTCGATGGTGATACCCATGCTGCGAGCAGTACCCTCTACCATGCGCATTGCGGACTCAACGTTCGCAGCGTTTAGGTCAGGCATTTTTTGCTCAGCAATTTGACGAACAACGTCACGTTTTACAGTTGCGACTTTTTTCGTGTTCGGCTCACCGGATCCTTTTTCAAGTTTAGCAGCTACTTTAAGCAATACTGCTGCCGGTGGAGTTTTAGTGATGAATGTGAAAGAACGATCTTCAAACACCGTAATTTCAACTGGAATGATCAAACCTGCTTGATCAGCAGTACGAGCATTAAATTCTTTACAGAATGCCATGATGTTGACACCTGCTTGACCCAATGCTGGACCTACTGGTGGTGCCGGGTTTGCTTTACCTGCAGGAATTTGCAGTTTTACCATTTTAATTACCTTTTTGGCCATGTAAGACACCTCCTTGCATCAATAGTGGTTAGCGAGCATGTAGCCCTCCCACAGAAACCATTAGCTTGCGCTCTATAATTTTTCCACTTGATCGTAATCGAGCTCAAGCGGGGTTTCCCGTCCAAACATGTTGACGTGAACTTTCAACTTACTCTTCTCAGCCAATATTTCTTCCACGGAGCCCACAAAATTCGCAAAAGGACCAACTTTAATTCGTACGGATTCCTTAATATCGAATTCAATCTTCGGTTTTGGCTCCACAACACCCATATGCTTCAGAATCTGTTCAACTTCATCCGGCAATAGTGGCGTGGGCTTCGAACCAGATCCTGTTGATCCAACAAAACCAGTAACTCCCGGAGTGTTGCGAACAACATACCAAGAATCATCAGTTTGAACCATCTCAACAAGGACATATCCGGGGTAAATTTTACGCATAACGGTTTTTTTCTTACCGTCTTTATTTACCACTTCTTCTTCCATTGGAACAAGAACACGGAATATTTTGTCCTCCATGCCCATGGACTCTACGCGTTTTTCCAAATTGGCTTTGACTTTGTTCTCATACCCTGAATAGGTATGAACGACATACCATCTTTTTTCCATATCAAGCCACCTGGGACCCTTCTTAAATTATCGCTTCAATCACAGCGGAAATACCGATGTCAAGCACCCAAAAATAAAGCGTAATAACAATAACCGTCCCCAAAACAATAAGGGTGTAGTTAGTTAACTCTTTACGATTAGGCCAGCGAACCTTTTTGAGCTCTGCCCAGCTTTCTGAGAAAAAGGAAAACAGAGACTTGAAACTACGTTTCACGCCGACTACACCTCCAAATAACTATCTGGTTTCGCGATGAGAAGTCTGCTCGTTACAAAACTTGCAAAATTTCTTCATCTCCATGCGGTCGGGGTGATTACGCTTGTTTTTAGTCGTTGTGTAATTTCTTTGTTTGCAATTAGTACAAGCCAAAGTAATAATTACCCGCATGATGTGCACCTCCCGAAGACATCCGAACATTATCAGAGTCTCTAAATTGGTTCCTAAAAAAAATAGCGCGAATTTAGGCCTACCTAAAACACTTTATCACAAGGGTATATTCATGTCAATCGAAGAATAGGCTTTAATCTCTGCCTAAAATACCCTTTTCTAGAGTTTCTTACTTCAAGTCTAACTTTTTCTCAGAAAGCTGTTCTTGACACCTCTTGCATATCAGACAGAAAAATGAATGAAATAGAATATATACATCCAATATCTCATGGTCGATAGCTTGGATCGAGCGTACAATCGAAAACGTCAATGTTTATCAGTATGAATCAATCCGCTTTTTTTAAACGCTCTTCCTCTTCTCCAACAAAAAAAGACTCGATCTAGTCTGAGTCCTTCTTCAGAAAACGAGTTAATCTAATTATCTCTTACTTCTAGATATTTCTCAAGTTTTCGTTTTACACGCTGCAATGCATTATCGATCGATTTCACATGACGATTAAGATCCACAGCTATTTCCTGGTAGGATCTTCCGTCCAGGTATAACATAAGCACTTTGCGTTCCAGGTCACTTAGAATCTCAGACATTTTGTCTTCTAATCCAGTAAATTCTTCCTGGTTAATAACAAGTTCTTCCGGATCACTTACTTGTGTGCCACAAATAACATCCATCAAAGTGCGGTCAGATTCTTCATCATAGATCGGTTTATCCAGAGAAATATACGAATTCAGTGGTATATGCTTCTGACGAGTCGCTGTTTTTATAGCCGTAATGATCTGCCTCGTTATACATAACTCAGCAAATGCTTTAAATGATGCCAGCTTGTCCCCTCTGAAATCACGTATCGCTTTGTACAGCCCAATCATTCCTTCTTGAATGATATCTTCTCTATCAGCACCAATTAAAAAGTAAGATCTTGCTTTGGCTCGTACAAAATTACGATACTTGTTGATCAAGTATTCTAGTGCCTCACTGTCGTTGTTATGAACGGCTTGGACAATATCCTCATCACTTAGATAATCAAACTTGGACAACATGATATCTTTGAGGTCAACACTCACTAACAATCCCTCCGGCTGCAACGCAAGGACCCCGTTACCTATCAAAATATAGCCCAAGTATATATGAACATACCTTCCAACGTCAACCACACTTCGCCTAAAAAAGAAAAGAATGATATAAATGTCAAGAGATTCATAATTCTATTGTTATACAAAATGGTAGATTTGATCTCAATCTCTTCTCCATTTTTCGAACATTTTGCGCACTTCGGGTGACAATTTCGAGTCTATTGTGTTTTTGGTTGATTTCTTCTGGTAATCATCTTTTATCTTTCGCCCAAGTTCCTTATCATTCTGTTCCAGCTCGATATAAAGTTCCCGGGCGGATAGACGGAGCGCACCTTGACCAAAAATAACATGCTGCTCCACCATATCACTTGTAGCCACATAGATCTGACGTCTCCGAGAACTAAGCTCACCTACAAGCCTTTCAATACACTCGTCAGCCGTCTCTTTTTCTTTAGTGAAATGCACCTGCACTTTACTCTCTGTGAAAGATTTACCTAAACCTGGCACTCTATAAGCATCAAAAATTACAATCACTCTTATCCCCGAAAAACCCTGGTAATCGGCCAGCCGTACCAACAGCTTGTCCCGTGCATCCTGCAAATCGGTTCGGGCAAGGGCAGAGAGTTCTTTCCAAGCCCCTATCATGTTATAACCGTCCACGAGAAGCACATCACGGGTATCCTTCATTTTCAGCTAATCCTTATGACTTCCGGGATCTAAGCACTTCGTACATCACTACGCCTGCGGCAACAGAAGCATTCAGGGAGTTGATCTGGCCAGCCATTGGTAACTTCAAAAGAACATCACATTTTTCACGTATAAGCCTTCCCATACCTTTTCCTTCATTGCCGATTACGATAGCGACAGGTCCCGTAAATACACCGTTTCCGAAAACAGACTCTGTTGCTTGCAAGTCGGTTCCCACAACCCATACACCCGCTTCTTTCAGTTCATCAATGGTTTGTGCCAAATTACTTACTCTTGCTACAGGAACATACTCAGCTGCACCGGCAGAAGTTTTAGAAACAGTTGCTGTCACCTGAGCCGAGCGACGTTTCGGAACAATCACGCCATGAGCTCCCGTGCAGTCCGCAGTTCGTAAAATAGAACCTAGATTGTGGGGATCCTCAATCTCATCTAGCAAAACAAGAAAAGGATCTTCTCCTTTATCTCGCGCAGCAGCGAGTAGATCTTCCACATGTGCATATTCATAGGGAGCAGCCTGTGCCACAACACCTTGATGCTGTATGCCAGGAACCATTTGCTCTAACTTACGCTTGTCTACCTGTTGAATAATCACGCCCGCTTTTTTCGCCTCAGCATAGATCGGCAAGGTAAGATGCTTTTGTGCTTGCTCAGCAATCCATATTTTGTTTATCGTTCTTCCGGAACGCAGCGCCTCTATAACCGAGTGCTTACCGGCAATCCATTCTTCTTCCATTTCTCTATATCCTCCTAGCTTCGATACATCATACTTTGACTGTTTAGAAGCTCTATATTTCGTTATAATCGATTATTACTTTTGTGCTTTTCCTTCTTTTTTGGCTTGCTCCATTCTCTGAATGCCAAGAACAATAAGTTCACGGAGTCTTTCTTGATATCCACTCGTGTATAAATACCCGATCAGACATTCAAAAGCGGTAGCGTGTCTATATTCCAAAACATCTGCATTTTTCGGAACACTGGATTTGGCATTTCTACCTTGCCTCACAATATCCGCTTCGGCAGGTAACAATTCTTCCTCAATATACGACAAAATCCTGCTTTGTGCTTTCGCAGATACAAAACTTGTCGCATTTTGATGAAGATGATTGGGACGCAGATTAGATTTTGACAGCAAATATTGTCTGACAGCGACCTCATAAACCGCATCACCTATGTAGGCAAGAGCAATCGGGGGAATAAGTTCCGGCTTACGGGAAGGAGGGTAGGGAAATAACCACCCTTTCTCCCCTTCGCCTCCGTCATAATTCTTCAGTTGTTGGTTCTCACTCATTTGCGCCGCCATCTTACACCTTGTGGTGTATCTTCGATAACAATCCCCATATCTGCCAGCTCATCTCGAATCTCATCAGAACGAGCCCAATCCTTTGCCTTACGAGCTTCCGCACGCTCTTGAATCAGCTTCTCTATATCGGCATGAAGTTCATCTTGCTCTTCGGTATACACGCGAAGTACCGCATTCATTTCCTCAAACAATGCAAGCATTGCTTCAAGTTCAGCACGGTTAACTACTTCTGCCTGAAGAAGCATATTCGCTTCATTTACCCATTCGAAAACGGCAGTAATCGCATCTGGTGTATTAAAATCATCCTGCATTTTTTCGTGAAATTGATCACGAATTTCTGCGATTTTCGCCTCACGATCTTGCGGAATCGCTTCGTTAACTGTGACTGTACTCAGACGGTGTTTCATATTATTAACCGCATTGGCGATCCGATCCACACTATTTTCGGCCTGTTCCATAATATCTTCACTGAAATTAAGTGGATTCCGATAATGTGTCGAAAGCATGAAATATCGAATCGCTTCTCTTCTGTATTGCTCACGCAAATCTTTTACAAGAATACCGTTACCGAGTGATTTCGACATTTTCTCGTTATCAATACGGATAAAGCCGTTATGCATCCAGTAATTTGCGAGAGGTTTTCCTGTTAACACTTCGGATTGTGCTACTTCACATTCATGATGCGGGAATTGCAAATCTTGTCCTCCGCCGTGAATATCCAGTGTATCCCCCAAGATGTTACGGGCCATTGCAGAGCATTCAATATGCCAGCCTGGACGACCTTTCCCCCACGGACTATCCCAGAAAATTTCTCCTGGTTTTGCCGCTTTCCACAAAACAAAATCTTGCGGATGTTCTTTACGCTCATCGACTCCAATTCGAATTCCAAACTGAAGTTCATCCAGATTCTGTTTGGACAACTTACCGTAATCCGGGAATTTGTGAGTACGGTAATACACATCGCCGCCTTTTTCATAAGCGACCCCTTCATCCTCAAGTTGCTTAATAAAATCAATGATCAAATTCATATTCTCGGTTACACGAGGATTATGTGTTGCTCTCGGGATCCCTAGACCATCTAGATCTTCGTAGTAGGCTTGAATAAAACGATCCGCTACTTCCGGTACCGTCGTGCCAAGCTGGTCTGCTTTCTTAATCAATTTATCATCCACGTCGGTGAAGTTTACGACATAATTCACCTCATTACCAATCACCTCAAGGTAACTGCGAACAACGTCGAAAAAAATCATCGGTCTTGCATTACCAATATGAATATAATCATACACAGTCGGTCCGCAGACGTACATTTTCACTTTCCCTGGTTCCTGAGGAACAAAGGTATCTTTATGCCTTGTGAGCGTATTATAAATTTGAAGCGTCATCAGTCACATTCCTTTCGATCTTTTCCATCATTATATTGTACCACGTTTACGCTTTGTTACCACGAACCACCGGTTCTTTTTCAAGGCAGTCCTGCTCTTGCAGAGATTTCAGCTTTTTCAGCTCTTCCCGCAGTTCATAGATCTCAAGCTGGAGTTCTCGCATGGAGTCAATAACAGGGTCAGGAAGCTGCTGACTTAAACGATCGATTCGTTTGCCATCCTGTTTTACTACTCGTCCTGGTATCCCTACCACTGTGCTATTTGGAGGAATTTCTTTCAGGACAACTGAATTGGCACCAATGTTACTGTAATCTCCTACTTTAAATGAACCAAGCACTTTAGATCCAGATGAAATTACGACATTATTCCCGATCGTCGGATGTCGTTTTCCTTTTTCTTTGCCTGTTCCCCCTAAAGTTACCCCCTGATAGATAACAACATCATCACCAATCTCGCAAGTCTCTCCGATCACCACGCCCATGCCATGATCTATAAAAAGCCTTTCTCCTATCGTAGCACCGGGGTGTATTTCAATCCCTGTCGTAAAACGACTCGCTTGAGAAATGGTTCTCGCCAAGGTAAACCATCCTCTTCGGTAAAAACGGTGAGCCAGTCGGTGAGCCCAGATCGCATGTAAGCCGGAATACGTAAAGATGACCTCAAACCAGCTTCTAGCTGCGGGATCGTTATCAAATACTGCCTGAATATCCGATTTCAATTTTCTAAACATGTCTGTTCCCCTCTTTGGCACCAAGCACCGTCTTAATTTCGAATTGCTTGCAGGTCTATGAAAAAAACGCCTCCGCAGCCCATATAGGCTGCAGAGGCGTCATAAGTCCGCGGTTCCACTCTGCTTAGTTATGTTCTTCATGAGTCCTATGACTAAGGAAGAACATAACTATCTTTGAACGTCCGATAACGAGGACGACACGTCGCTACCTACCTGCCGTGCCTTGTTTATTGCATACAAGGGGCCAGGTTCGGAAGCGCAGCTCCCAGGCGCATTTCGATCGGCAGATTGTGAGATAACTTCCAGCCTCGAAGGCCCCGGGGCCTTACCTGGTTATCTTCTCTGGTTCACAACCACACCGCCTACTTCTCCTGATCACAGCTATTGAATAATCGTTACATTATTATTTCTTATATCTTAACGAAAAGAACTCATACTGACAAGAACAAGAAACATTCGTTTTGATTACTTTATTACTCTTGTTCTACAATCGTGCATTCAAACGAGAAAGAACCTTTTCACGACCTAGCAAATAAATGGTCTTGTTCAAATCCCGTCCATGCGTCTGACCCGTTAGAGCCACACGAATTGGCATAAAGAGTTGTTTCCCTTTAAAGCCTGTTTCTTTCTGAACCTCTTTAATAAGTGCAGCCATACGGGACGCTGAAAAGTCTTCCTCTACTGCTACTTTATCAGCAAAAGCACGAAGAACAACAGGAACTTGTTCCTCCTCCAGGATTGCAGCAGCATCGCCTTCATATTCCACTTCTTCTTTGAAGAACAAAGCAGATAATTCAACGATATCCGAGGCAGCCGTCATTTGCTCTTGATAGAGAGCTACTAATTCCTTGGCCCAGCTTTCTTGTTCTGGACTAAGTTCAGCAGGCAAGCGTTCTGCTATTTGCAAATGAGGGATGGCAAGTTTAGCAATCCGATCCGTGTCCGCATTTTTGATATACGTATTATTTAAATGAGCCAGTTTGTTTGTATCAAACACAGCCGGGGATTTCGAAAGACGGCTTGGATCAAAGATCTTAATCAGCTCATCTTTGCTGTAAATCTCCTCTTCACCTTCTGGGGACCAGCCTAATAAGGAGATGAAGTTAAACATCGCTTCCGGCAAGTATCCCAGTTTGTCGTACTGCTCAATAAATTGGATGATAGACTCATCCCGCTTACTGAGTTTTTTGTGATTCTCATTCACGATCAGTGTCATATGACCAAAGATCGGAGGTTCCCATCCAAGAGCTTCGTAAATCATGAGCTGTCTTGGTGTATTCGAGATATGATCTTCACCACGCAGAACATGAGAGATCTTCATTAAATAATCATCTACTACAACTGCAAAGTTATACGTAGGAATTCCATCTTTTTTGACAATAACAAAGTCGCCGGACTCTTTTGAATTAAAAGAGATCGTTCCTTTTACCATATCATCAAAAGTATAAACCTTCTCATCCGGTACACGGAAACGCACGCTTGGCACACGGCCTTCTGCTTCAAATGCCTTACGCTGTTCTTCCGTTAAATTCCGATGTTTACCAGAATAGCGCGGAGTTTCTCCACGGGCTGTTTGCTCTTCTCTCTCCTGCTCGAGTTCTTCCTCCGTACAGTAGCAGAAGTAAGCAAGACCACGGTCAATAAGATCCTGCCAGTATTTACGGTAAATATCGAGACGCTCCGTTTGACGGTAAGGACCGTATTCTCCCGGTACATCTACACTTTCATCCCAGTCCATACCGAGCCATTTCAGGTACTTGAGCTGACTTTCTTCTCCACCCTCCACGTTCCGTTTCACATCGGTATCTTCGATACGAATAATAAATTTTCCACCTTGGTTTCTAGCATACAAATAATTAAAAAGCGCCGTTCTGGCATTCCCAATATGTAAATGACCTGTTGGGCTTGGCGCGTAACGCACGCGGACTTCCGTGCTCATAATATCCCCTCCGAATTGTTTATCTCAAGATGATAGCACAGGTTGGATCAGGCAGACAACCGATTGCGCGGCGATTCCTTCTCCTCGTCCTGCAAAACCTAACTGTTCTGTTGTCGTTGCTTTTACATTCACTTGCGATACCTCAGCATGCAGTGCCTTAGCGATAATCTCCGCCATTTGCGGAATATAAGGAGCCATTTTGGGCTTTTGTGCAATAATAGTAGAATCAATATTTCCAAGCTTATAACCGCGTTCTTCTGCAAGTTCCCATACTCGCTCCAGCAACTTCAAGCTGTCAGCATCCTTAAATACAGGATCCGTATCAGGAAAATGTTTACCGATATCCCCCAAGCCTAGTGCGCCGAGGATTGCATCGCTGATCGCATGCAGTAATACATCGGCATCAGAATGACCAATTAAGCCTTTTTCATAAGGAATCGTTACACCGCCGATAATACATGGCCTGCCTTCCACCAACTGATGGACATCAAAACCTTGTCCTACTCGAATCATTGTTCTCTCTCCCCTTTTTGCATAAATGCAGCATAATCTAGATCTTCCGGTGTGGTAATCTTGATATTGGTATAACTGCCCTCTACAATCTTAACCTGTCTTCCCAGACGTTCAACCAGCATAGCATCATCTGTTCCTGCAAAACCTGATTCTATCGCCAGTTTATGCGCCTCTATTACATCCGAAAGACGAAAAGCCTGTGGGGTTTGAATGCTCCACAGACTGCTCCGATCGGGGGTCGCAGTTATCATTCCATCTGTACTTACCTGCTTAATGGTATCTTTGACAGGAACAGCAAGCACTGCAGCTCCAAATTGTTCTGCCGCCTTCATACATGCTTCAATGTGATCTGGCTGGACAAAAGGACGAACGCCATCGTGGATAAGTACATAATCCGTCTCAAGCTTCTGAAGACCCGCATAAACCGAATCTTGTCGTTCCTTCCCTCCTGCAACAACGAAAGTACGATGGTCACGAAGTCCAGATTGCTCAATCCATTCTTCACACCGTTTTACATCGGGCGCACCAGTTACCACAATGATATCTTTAATCATAGGTATGCGGTTAAACACTTCAAGTGTATGTATAAAAATGGGCTTGTCTTGCAGCAGCAGAAACTGTTTGCTCTCACTTGTCTTCATTCGTGAGCCTCTTCCTGCTGCGACAATGACTGCCCCCCATGATTTCGTCATGTACATTAACCCCTGCCTTGTCCGTCATCTGTCAGTATCCAGTGCATGGACACTTACTCTCCATCATAACGCTTTATTGCGCTTTTTCCAACAGTTTCGGCTTGGCAAAAATCATTCGTCCGGCAGAAGTCTGCAGTACACTCGTCACCAGGACTTCCATCATTGTACCGATATACTCGCGTCCGCCTTCAACGACAATCATCGTACCATCATCTAAGTAGGCTACACCTTGACCGTGTTCTTTTCCATCTTTAATAATCTGAACCATAATTTCCTCACCAGGAAGTACAACAGGCTTCACTGCATTAGCAAGATCATTGATATTAAGAACAGAAACACCTTGAAGTTCACATACTTTATTAAGATTAAAATCGTTCGTCACTACTTTTCCTTGCAGGACTTTCGCCAGTTTCACAAGCTTGCTATCTACCTCGGAGATTTCTTCAAAATCCCCCTCATAGATCAGGACTTTAATCTCCAGTTCTTTCTGGATTTTATTCAAAATGTCGAGCCCTCGGCGTCCCCGATTTCTTTTTAGAAGATCAGAGGAATCCGCAATATGCTGCAGCTCTTCGAGTACAAATTCAGGAATTACAATGGTCCCTTCAATAAACCCAGTTTTACAAATATCAGCGATCCGGCCATCGATAATCACACTCGTATCGAGAATTTTATGTTCTTCAATGCGCCTCTCCTCATTCACTGTACCTGTATTCCATCTTCCTGAAGTCCAGAACGAGCCTAAATCTTCTTTTTTGGCAAGACCAACCCGAAGCCCCATATAACCGAATACGAGCATAAGCGCCACTTGAAGTAAGTCCCCCGGTCTGCCAAGCCAGTTAAGCGAAGGATAAAGAAGTAACGAGAACAATAAACCTATACCAAGCCCCAGTGCTCCTGCTGCAAGTTCGCCCATCGGAACCCGTGCGAGTTTAGAGACCCCTTCTTCTACCCGTAGATCAAGAAGCGATCCAAGCATCCTACTTAACAGAACAAAGAATACAGCACCAATTAACATAAATAATGTTAATGCCAAACCTACTCTGAATGTACTTGTCCCCTCACTTAACCAAGGGATCGTTTGTCCTACTGAATAATAAAGCGCATAACCAGACCATGCTCCGCAAAGCCCCGTGAATATAAAAATAAGCTTTCTCCACACGTCCCTACACCTCCTTAATTGCTTTTCTTTATCCAGTATGAACCAATTTTTTAGGTCCTAATCGTGGTAAGAAGGTATTTTTAACGGTAATTCTATGATTGTTTTTTCTCTATTATGTAAATGATGGTTGAAAATGGTTTGTCTACTGACTTATAATAAGTTCAACTGATAACCCGAGGTGAAAATAAAATATGAGCGCATCAAGTTTGCAAACTTTTCAGAACCAAGTATCCGAACTGTTGCTCCGCCACCGAAGTCTAATTGACGTTTTGTCCAAGAATGGACAAGCGGATGCTTCTGTTAACCGGGCTGTTTCTAAAGCCATTACAGACTGTGGTTGTATTGAACTCCATGCGACCAAGCAATCTTACGCTCATAATGGCGATCTAGAAGATGCCAAATCTTCGGTACAGACACATGTACATGGTGATCTGTGTGACCAGTGCAAAGAAGTCATCAGCTCAGAACTTGGACGTAATCTGTTCTACATGTCAGCACTATGCAACCTGCTTAATATTCAGTTAGAAGAAGTGCTTGAAAATGAAGCCAAAAAGTGTTCTACACTAGGTATCTTCAACCTCTCCTAATCTCAGAAACCGCTTTTAATCATCACACAGACAATCAATTGACTCAAAGAGTGAATATAAAAAATTAAAAAAGCATTTATCTCTCCATACTAGGAAAGGTAAATGCTTTTTCTTATGATCATTTATTATGATTTCTATTTAAGCCTAAAGAGAAGTTTCATCTCTTTCTCTTTTCTTTTTCTTCTTGCGACTTCGGGCCAGAATAAGATCAATATTATGCGTCATACCATATATGGCATAAAGCACAAGAGGTATAAATACAAACATAGATAGTTGCTCTGAGAATAGTACCGCAAGTGCAATAGAAAAAAGAACAACGATCGGAGCAATCCATACTGCTTTTTTAGGAAGACCCACTTTTTTCAGGTTAGGATATTTAAGCGAACTAATCATCAAATAAGCAAGCAATAAAGTTGCAATCATCATGAATGGAGCAGAAATGTCTTTACTGAATAAAGACAATGTCGCAAGTACACCGCCCGCAGCAGGAATAGGAAGCCCTGTAAAGTACCCAGGAATCCCAGGCCGTACATTAAAGCGAGCCAGCCTCAAGGCCCCGCATATCGGGAACAGACACGTTACAATCCAAGCGAGAGCGATAGGAGCCTCCTGAAATGAAACGCTATACATTATATAAGCCGGCGCAGCTCCAAAAGAGATCATATCCGATAAGGAATCAAGCTCTTTACCAAAATCACTCTGAGCATTTAAAGCTCTAGCAATTCGACCATCCAGTCCATCCATCAGCATCGCTACAACAACCATAATCGCTGCTAAACTGTAACGACCCTCGGATGCCAGCAGAATGGCAATCATTCCGAGAGATAGATTACCTAAGGTAAACAAGTTCGGAATTGATTTTGTTATCATCACGTCACCTCGTAAGTGTAACTGTACAATTTTCTTCTAAATTTAAAGCTAACCAGCTTTACAACTCTACATTTGTCGATCAATAAACATCTGCTCTTGCAGACGCTTCAAGCCATCCTTGATCGTTCGAGCGCGAACTTCACCAATACCGTCCACTTCATCAAGCTCCTCAATCGTAGCCATAATTACATGTGGTAATCTTTCAAATTCTTCAACTAAATTATGAATAATGACATTAGGCAATCTTGGAATTTTGCTTAAAACTCGGTATCCTCTTGGAGCTACTGATTCTTCAGAAGCAGCCGCAGCAGCACCATATCCGAGAAGCCGGCCAATATGATGGGTATCAAGCAACTCATCATCTGTAGATCGTTTTAAGCCGTTAATAATGTCTTTGATCTTCTCATCACTGTTATCTTTGGCATAATCCTTATACAAAAGCCAAGCTTCCTCTTCTGTATTCGCAACAAGTTCTTCCATCTGCATGTTAATCAGGCGTCCTTCATTGCCCAGTTCATTGATATAGCGTTTAATTTCCATCTTGATTCTCAGCACCATTTCCACGCGCTGTATTACGTTGATTACTTCAGGAATCGTAACCAATTCTTCAAACTCGGATGCACTCAGATTTGTGAGTGATTGGTTTAAGACTGCTTTATATTTTTCCAAAGTTTGAATCGCTTGATTGGCTTTTGTTAAAATAACTCCGATTTCCTTCAATGCATAACGCAGCGTTCCTTGGTAAAGAGTGATGATATTCCGTCTTTGCGAAATGGAAACAACCAGTTTTCCCGTCTGTTTTGCTACACGTTCTGCCGTACGGTGACGAATACCTGTTTCGGATGAAGAAATGGAGGAATCGGGAATTAACTGCGTATTTGCATACAATATCCGTTTCAAATCTTCACTTAGGATGATCGCTCCATCCATCTTGGCAAGTTCATATAAATAGTTCGGTGAAAAATCGCAATTAATCGAAAATCCACCATCCACTACTTCCATGACTTCTGGACTGTAGCCGACAACAATCAATGCACCCGTTTTTGCACGCAGGACATTTTCAAGTCCTTCACGAAAAGGCGTTCCGGGTGCAACCAAACGTAACAACTCATTCATTTTATCCAGTTGGCTCGATTCTTTCATCTATTCAATGCCCCCTAATCTAAAGCAGCCGCTAGTGCATCTCCGACCGTATTAATACCGATCAGTTCTATTCCAACAGGATGCTTCCACCCCTTTAAGCTCTTCTCTGGCATAATTACCCGTTTAAACCCAAGTTTTTGCGCTTCTTTGGCTCTTTGTTCCGCTCTTGAAACGCCGCGCACTTCTCCAGTCAAGCCTACTTCTCCAAATATGACATCATAGGGTTTGGTTGGCAAATCGCGAAAACTGGAGGCGATACTTACTGCCATGGCCAAATCGGTTGCGGGTTCATCCAGTTTCACTCCCCCAGCTACATTTAGATAAGCATCTTGATTCTGGAGGAACATTCCTTGTCGCTTCTCAAGGACTGCAATGATCAGTGCCATACGGTTATAATCAACGCCGGTAGCCATTCGCCTAGGTGACGGGAATTGTGTAGCCGAGATCAGTGCCTGAAGTTCGACAAGCATGGGACGCGTTCCTTCCATACTCGCTACAACGGTGGAACCTGCCACTCCTAGCGGTCGCTCAGATAAGAACATTTCTGATGGATTAGCCACTTCCCTTAAGCCTGATTCTCCCATCTCGAAAATCCCGATTTCATTCGTCGAACCAAAACGATTCTTTACCGCACGAAGCAAACGATACGTATGATGACGCTCTCCTTCAAAATAAAGCACACAATCCACCATATGTTCCAGCATTCGAGGACCTGCAATAGAACCCTCTTTAGTAACATGCCCTACCAGAACCGTTGCAATGCCTAACCCTTTCGCAATCCGCATAAACCGTGATGTACATTCTCTCACCTGTGCAACACTTCCGGGAGCACTTGTTATTTCCGGTAAAAAAACGGTCTGAATTGAATCAATTACCAGAAAATGAGGGTCAACCTGACTTACCGCCTCTTCGATCCGTTCCATATTGGTTTCGCTAAGAACATATAGATCAGGAGACAATGCTTCAAGCCGATCGGCTCTCAGTTTGGTTTGTCTAACGGATTCCTCACCCGAAATATACAAGACACGCAGCCCTGAAGCTGTCATGGCATGAGATGTCTGGAGCAAGAGCGTTGATTTACCAATACCCGGATCCCCACCAACAAGAATCAACGAACCTGGTACTACTCCTCCGCCAAGAACTCGATTCAGTTCCTGAATGCCAGTTAGAATACGCGGTTCTTGGTCACTTTCTATATTTATGATAGGAAGCGGTTTTTCTTTACTATCAAAAAGGGAAGAATTCCTCCCCTGTGTCTTCACAATACTTTCGGTTTCCTCTACCATGGAATTCCATGACTGGCAACCTGGACATTTACCGTACCATTTTGGCGATTCATAACCGCATTCTGTACAGTAAAACTTTGTTTTTACTTTAGCCACTTCACTTCTCCTCATTTAACTTTTCTTAAACTATAAGTATAAATTTTATATACCGAATTTACCAATAAAGGATTTATCAAAAGTTTAACATTGAATGCATTTTAACGTAAAGCTTAATCACAAACTTTACATCACAGGGAATCATTCTTTTCACTAAAAATAAAAAATGCCCCCTAAAAAGTTAGGGGGCATAACCATCAATAATTAAGAATTAGTTGGCACATTGCTTTTTTTCGTAACAGCGAGCGCACCATCTTTTTCATCAATGAGAAGGACATCTCCTTTTGTAATTGAACCTGTTAGGAGTTCTTCAGAGAGACGATCTTCAATGTGCTTTTGAATTGCCCGGCGAAGCGGTCTAGCACCGTAGGCTGGATCAAATCCTTCTTTTGCTAAGAAGGATTTTGCCTTATCCGTAAGTTCGAAATCAACATCATATTCACGCAGACGTTTACGAAGTTCCTCAGACATAAGAGTAACAATTTCTCCAATATGTTTCTCTTCAAGAGAATGGAAGACAATAACTTCGTCAATCCGGTTTAGGAATTCAGGACGGAAGCTCTTCTTGAGCTCTTCCATCACTTTTCCTTTCATGTTAGTATACTCCGCACCTGCATCTGCAACTGCAGTAAATCCTAGCGTAGAATTACGTCTGATTGCATCTGCACCCACATTAGAAGTCAGGATAATGAGGGTATTACGGAAATCTACAACGCGACCTTTTGAGTCAGTCAAACGTCCATCTTCAAGCACTTGAAGCAAGATATTGAATACTTCTGGGTGAGCTTTTTCGATCTCATCCAAAAGAACGACAGAATACGGTTTACGACGAACTTTTTCAGTCAGCTGACCGCCTTCTTCGTATCCTACATATCCTGGAGGCGCTCCTACCAATCGAGAAGTAGCGTGTTTCTCCATGTATTCGGACATGTCGATCCGGATTACCGCGTTTTCATCGCCAAACATCGCTTCGGCAAGCGCACGAGCAAGTTCTGTTTTACCTACCCCTGTAGGTCCGAGGAAGATAAATGAACCCATAGGACGTTTTGGATCTTTTAGGCCTGCACGTGCCCGGCGAATCGCACGACTGACAGCTACAACCGCTTCGTCTTGGCCGATTACACGTTGATGAAGAATAGATTCCATATTTAACAAACGATCTGTTTCTTCTTGTTTCAGCTTGCTAACAGGGATTCCTGTCCAGCTTGCTACCACTTGAGCGATGTCTTCTGGAGTTACTTCTGAATCAGTACGACCTTGTTTTTCTTTCCACTGATTTTTAGTTATATCCAGTTCTTCACGAATTTTCTGTTCTGTATCACGCAGCGCTGCTGCTTTCTCGAATTCTTGACTTTGAACCGCAGAATCTTTTTCTTTACGGATATCATCAAGACGATTTTCCAACTGTTTGAGATTAGGCGGTACGGTATAAGAATTCAATCTTACTTTAGAACCCGCTTCATCAATAAGGTCAATCGCTTTATCTGGCAGGAATCGATCTGTAATATAACGGTCAGACAGTTTTACTGCTTGTTCAATTGCCTCATCCGTAATTTTTACACGGTGATGGGCTTCATAACGATCTCTGAGTCCATGCAAGATTTGAATGGCTTCATCAACCGATGGCTGATCAACAGTAATTGGCTGGAAACGACGTTCAAGAGCAGCATCTTTTTCAATATATTTACGATACTCATCAAGCGTAGTAGCACCAATACACTGTAGTTCTCCACGGGCAAGGGCAGGTTTTAAAATGTTAGAAGCATCGATTGCTCCTTCTGCTCCGCCTGCACCAATAAGAGTGTGCAGCTCATCAATAAAGAGAATGATATTTCCTGCTTGACGAATCTCATCCATAATTTTTTTGAGTCGATCCTCAAACTCACCGCGATACTTCGTTCCAGCAACTACAGAACCCATATCTAGTGTCATAACACGTTTATCACGAAGCGTTTCAGGTATTTCATTCGCAATAATCTTCTGAGCAAGGCCTTCTGCAATCGCTGTTTTACCAACCCCTGGTTCACCAATTAGAACCGGGTTGTTTTTAGTGCGTCGACTAAGCACTTGAATAACACGCTCAATCTCTTTACTACGGCCGATCACCGGATCAAGATTGCTCTCTCTCGCAGTAGCTGTTAGATCTCTTGCCAGACTATCCAGTGTAGGAGTGCTTACATTGGCTTGTGTTCCGTTATGACTGGATACTGCTTCACTGCTTCCTAGCAGTTGCAAGACTTGTTGACGAGCCTTATTAAGGCTAATACCCAGGTTGTTCAGCACACGGGCTGCTACACCTTCACCTTCACGAATCAAGCCAAGCAAAATATGTTCGGTTCCCACATAAGTATGGCCCAGCTTACGAGCCTCATCCATGGAAAGCTCAATTACTTTTTTCGCACGCGGCGTATATGCAATATTGGTAGGTTGCTCTTGGCCACGGCCAATGAGCGTTTCTACCTCATCCTGTATTTTTTCAAGACCAAGGCCAAGGCCGATGAGAGCTTTTGCAGCAATACCTTCACCTTCACGAATCAGGCCGAGCAAAATATGTTCGGTACCGATGTTATTATGACCTAAACGAACTGCTTCTTCCTGAGCTAAAGCGAGAACTTTTTGAGCTCGTTCCGTAAATCTTCCAAACATCATATTCCTTGCACCTCCATAAGTTTAAAAAATAATTCCCTTATCTATATATCTAGGCTATTCTAATGATTGCCCAGCCGACACAATGTCGGTAAATCCCATAACTCTCGTTCTTGTGAGACAAGAAAGTAAGGTGTGGGTTATTACTTCATATAAGAACATAGTAGTTCATAACGAGCTTACACTATGCCATACATACCATGCCTACTGATTTTCTCTTTGGAAAGATTCCCTTATTAACTGCGCTCGGTACATATCTCTTTCTCCTGATTCGAGCGTTCTCCCGAATTTCTTCTGAAGAAAACCTGGCTGGATCAGAACATTGAGTTCATTCATTTCAACTATTGTTTTTTCCCTAATTAGATCTAAATCAATGCCGAGCCGAACATCAGATATGCGCTGAGCTGCTTCTTTCGAGTCCATCAGATATGCATGAGATAAAATACCATATGATCTCATTACTCGATCCGCAATACGAAGTTTAGAATCGGTCATGAGTCTTTCTCTAGCGTTACGCTCGTGACCAATAATCTGCAGAACAACACTATATAAATTATCGATAATCTCAGCTTCAGTTTGTCCTAATGTAATTTGATTCGATATTTGAAACAGATTTCCTGTCGCTTCACTGCCCTCACCGTAAATTCCTCTTACAGCAAGACCTACTTGGGATACAGCAGTGAGTACCCTGCCTATCTGTTTTGTCATCACAAGAGCCGGTAAATGCATCATTACGGAAGCCCGAACTCCAGTCCCTACATTGGTTGGACAACTGGTTAGATATCCTCTGCGATCATCGAAAGAATAATCGATATGGGCTTCAAAAACATCATCTATGGCTGAAGCACGTTTCCACGCTTCTTGAACCTGAAAACCAGGGTATAAACATTGAATGCGCAAATGATCCTCTTCGTTCACCATAATACTAATGGATTCATCTTCACTAAGAATAACCGCACCATTTCTTGATTCATTTGCCAAGTTCGGACTAATGAGATGTTTTTCGACTAGTATTTCTTGGTCAAGATCAGATAGTTCATTCAGATTTAGGACATGGAAACTGCCAAACTGATGAATATCATCAAATTGAAGGACTTCCGTTACCTTATCGAGTACCGCTCTCGATTGCTGGTCGGTTGCCAACATAGGAAATGGAAAACTCTGCACGTTCCGTGCCACTCTTACCCGGCTGCTAATGACAATTTCTGAATCAGCTGCGCTACTACGCATCCATTCACTAAGTGGTTTATCGGTAAACCGGATATCTGACATAGTGCATACCTCCTGCTCTTTACCAAACTTTACTCTTCTGCAATTTCTCTTTCCAGTTCACGAATCTGGTCACGTAATTCAGCAGCAGACTCGAATTCCTGTAGATTAATTTGTTCTTGAAGTTCTTTTTTGAGTTCATCCACTCTTCTTCTTAAATGAATCTTTCCTCCTGCTCGTACAGGAACTTTCCCCACATGAGTTGTATTTCCATGTACGCGCTTTAAGAGAGGATCTAAACGATTAGAAAAGTACTTATAGCATGAACTGCAACCAAATCGATTGAGCTTGCTAAACTGCTGTATCGTCATCCCGCATTCCTTACACTGAAGTGTTTCGGGAGCAGGAGCACCAGCCGTTTTGTATTTCCCAGATTCAAAATCCATAAGGCCTGAAAGGAGTCCATGGATTGAGAACCCATTAGAGATACCGGATAGATGATCTCCTTTTTCTCGTGCGCAGCTTTCACAAATATGGAATTCCGTCTTCTCGCCATTCACAATCTTCGTAAAATGAAGAGTAGCCGGACGTTCATTGCATTCTTGACAAAGCATACCGCATACCTCCTTTATTCGTTCCTAACGGATAAAAACAAGGGCATTCCTACCTACTTACCGAGGAGCGAAATTAACATTGCCTTTAACATCCGAGCGCGGATTTGATCACGATAGGGAAGCTTTATAAATAATACTTCTCTGGACATCGCAGCTTTGATTAAAGCAGCCTCCCGGCTATTAAGAAATTTAGCTTCTTCCAACTGGTAGATAAGACCTTCTGCAGAAGCCTGATTGATTTCATCCCCAATATGCTGATGGAAATGCCCTCCGAGCACAGAGTGTGCAGGGAGTTCTACTCGCTGTATCCGTATATATCCACCACCACCGCGCTTACTCTCTACAAGGTAACCTTTTTCAAGAGTAAAACGAGTACTAATTACATAATTAATCTGGGATGGCACACAGGAGAATTTATCTGCTAGATCATTTCTCTGAATTTCAATCATTCCATCAGAGCTATCCTGCAAAATATTTTTCAGATATTGTTCGATAATATCAGAAATATTACGCATCCTCATCCCCCACTGTATAAAACCGGTAAGCTAATCAATTGCATCCATTCAAATTCATCAGGAAGAGGCAGCTCCAATAAATTACCCATCTTGCTTAGCCTGCGAACCTCTTTGGCTTAAATGAATGCTCTCTTTTATATACAACCACTTAAAATCTCTAATTGAATCTTCTATGTGTCATATATAAATGAGCCTAAATTAACTTACTACATAATAATATTGTATAACCAACAATTTAAATCTGATCTTAGTTGACTTTGACTTTCTTTGACTTTGTATCCATTATAACATACTGTACAGAAATCTCAAGTAAGATCCCCTTCTCATTTTTCACTTATTTCCTTAAATTATTCGCTCTAACAAAAAAACTCTCCTGACAGAAGGCAGAAGAGCAGTTCTTATATTTATTAGAAAAAGTCCATTAATAGGGTTTGTGCTTTCGGAATAAGGTTTTCAAGTTCTTTTGCTTTTTGCGGTTTCCCTTTTAGCTTCTTTATATGAAACAATTGCTCCGGACGCTTATATCCCAGAAAAAGAGCAGTCCAAACTTGAATATCTGCTATTAAATCTGGTTGAATCTCTTCTTTTTCTCCCATTACCTTTATAACCTTAGCTTGTCCTTGGCCATCATTGGATATACTCCACAGTCCGGCATTCCATGGAGCCGCTGTATCTTCAATCTGGATCGTTAATTCTGATTTATTTCCAACCTCAAACGTATACTGCTGCAAAAAAGACTCTATATCCACAATTCGTCCCATAAAATATGGAATCGTTTCTTGGGTTACCCGCGGATCTGGGAGCATATACGGTAGATTATCATCAGCTGGAACCATGGTTAACTTCACTTGTTCAATTCGAGAATCGTGATTCGAGAAGAAAGTCCAAAGTGCTCCCCGTGCTTCTTCATTCAAATAAACAAATTCATTACATACAAGCATTTTATCTTTTAGTTCATATAACACATAGCCTTGTGGCTCTCCATCATGAGAATAATAGACAGCACTATGTTTAGTGTTATCTAAGACCGAATACTTCCACCATTCTTCATCTCGAACAAGAGTGCCATGATAGCTGCTTGCAAAAGACTGATACAATTTATTCAGCGTAGAGATATCCTTAATATCCCTTACTACCTTACCTGGGTACTCTATTTTAGGAGGAAACTGTTTTGAGGAAATAAGGTAAGTTTTATATTCTGCATATAGCTCCCAACCATACTTACGATAGAATGGAATAGAAAATGGATGTAGAAATGATAGAATTTGCCCTTCTTCTTTCATTATATTAAGCGCTTGACTAAGTAGTTTAGAGACATGCCCTTTACGGCGATTCTCTGGCCAGGTTGCCACGCCTGCAATTCCGCCCATAGGCAGTACTTTTCCTTGCAAGTATACTTCAAAAGGTAGAATAGTTAGTTTAGCTTGCAATTGTTCCTCTTCAAAGATACCCCAAAATTGTTCAGGCTTAAACCTCACTTTTCTTTCTTCTTTTTGTTCCGGTGTTAATGTATATTGAAAGGCATATTCTGATAAGCTAACACTTTGCTCGTATTCCTCTGCATTTAATTGTCTGATTTCCATTCGCTCACCTCTTTTAATGAATGTATACCTCATATTTCCTTTTATATGTATCTTATTCTGAGTGTCTCAGAGCGCCTTATAAAAGTCAATCACGATCCCATGGGTTAAAGCACTGAATATATTAAAAGATTATATTAGAATCTATGCATTTCATGAATAAAATAAGTCCAGACAATCAGGACCACCCGTAAAACGGGTGGTTTGTACTTGGGGTATAACCCCTTGTCACCAAACTGCGCCTAAAGACGCTAGCCTGACCATAAATCTGTTCAGGCTCAGTGTTATTTGTCACTTTCACTTACCAGTTAAACTGGTTTATTTCTTTTTTGTTCTGTTGCCGATGAATGGATCTTCATACTCTTTTACACTCAGCTTATCCACTGCTTGGTCATGTGCTTCTTGTTCTCGAATGTATTTTCGTACCGTCGCTTCATTTAAGCCCACCGTACTCACATAATATCCTTCTGCCCAGAATTTTCGATTCCCGTATTTGTATTTTAGTTGGGCATGTTTCTCAAAGATCATTAGAGAACTTTTACCTTTTAGATAGCCCATGAATGATGAGACTGCAATTTTGGGTGGGATTGCTACCAACATGTGCTCATGGTCTGGCATCATGTGGCCTTCTATGATTTCTACTCCTTTGTACTTACATAAACGTTTGAATATTTCAATTAGATCTTTTCTTACTTGATTATAGATTCTCTTTCCGTCTATACTTCGGGGTGAATACAATGTGGTATTTGCACATCCACTTTGTGTGAGCTAGGCTGTAGCTCTTGTTTGCCATCTAAGACCATTCCTTTCTTTGAGCCTGAACATCTCAATT
>NZ_BOSJ01000023.1 GCF_018403285.1 Paenibacillus sp. J45TS6
AAGAGTATGAAGATCCATTCATCAGCAACAGGAGCAAAAAGAAATAAACCAGTTTAACTGGTAAGTGAAAGTGACAAATAACAATGAGCCTGAACAGATTTACTGTCAGGCTAGCGTCTTTAGGCGCGGTTTGGCAACAAGGGGTTATACCCCAAGTACAAACCACCCGTTTTACGGGTGGTCCTGATTTGTATACGTACATGTGTTCTGGATTAGTGATAACTTTCCTTATACTTACCGTTGTCATCATGTTTCGATTGTTTTCGGCGATCATTACGGGCCTGCTGTTGTTGCTGAGCATCCAGGCTGTTTACAGGTGTTGATTCCAAATCATTTACTTCGTTGACCAGATTTTTGTCAGGTTGGTTTGGGCTCAATGAGTGGTCCTCCTTAATTATTGCAATAGTATGTGAAATGTATTATGTGCTGGGTAAGGTATAACTATTCAATATCTGGGTTTAACGCTTTATTAGCATGTAATATAATTTTTAGATGTTGGAATATCATATTTTTTTATTAAGAGTAGCTTTTTAGATGGAATTGTGCTATACTAAGTTTATTGAATTGTTGACCTGAAAAAATCCGCATAGCGTAGAGGGTTATTCTTCTAAATAATAACCTTGTCCCCTATGTGTATTTTTATTTAAGGTAAGAATTTCATGTAAATTTAAAAATTAGGTGGTAATAACAATGGAAACAGGAACAGTAAAATGGTTTAACGCAGAAAAAGGATTTGGCTTTATCGAAGTTGAAGGCGGAGACGATGTATTCGTACATTTCAGCGCAATCACTGGCGAAGGCTTCAAATCTTTGGACGAAGGTCAACGTGTTGAATTCAACATCGTTCAAGGCCAACGTGGCGCACAAGCTGAAAATGTTGTAAAACTATAATTTTAGCTTTAGAAAGCTCCAAACCTTAGGTTTGGGGCTTTTTTTATTTTACATTACATATACGACTCTCCAGTGGAAGATTGTGGGTGGGATCTATGTAATTTAGATTTCTTCACAAAAACCCCGCTTCCTAATGAAACAGGGAACGAGGTTTTATATAAAGAACAGTTTTTTACCAGCTCACTACTTTGTTTACGAAGATTCAAATGGATGAGCCAGTGAAGTCTGGGTTTATTGTTATCGGCTATCACTGTCACCAACGGATAGATCTAGGTTATCTTATCTCCAAGTGGTTACCGTCTCCACAGGCAGGCGGTAGGATTCAAATCCTTCGCTGGCTGCTTTGCCAATCGTAATGAGCATAATCGGTACATAACGATCTTTTTCAAGGCCGTACACTTCAGCGATTTGTTCCTTCTCATAACCACCAATCGCATTGGTGTCATAACCGTATGCACGTGCAACAAGCATAAGCTGCATGGATACCAGACCAGCATCTAGTATGTTGGTTTCTCTTAGTGTTGTTTCCGGCATGACTTTATAAAATTGTCCAATGGCGTTCATCTGTTGCTCTTTCACTTCGCTAGGCATATATCCCAGCTCAACCGCTTTTTCATAAATTTCTTCCGCATAATCAAAGTTATCCATATCGGCAAAAACAGCGATTACTGCTGATGAGCTCATGACTTTATCTTTGATGAATCTGGCAAGATGGCTAAGTGTTTCTTTTCCTTCTTCGCTATCGATGACTACAAAACGCCAAGATTGCAAATTGACGGATGAGGGAGCACGTGTGGCCTTCGCTATTATTTCTGACATTTCCTCACGACTGATTTTCACAGTAGGGTCATATGTTTTAATGGAACGGCGTCCCAATGTAATTTCATTAAAATCGTTTGTTTTCTGAACGTTATGCATCGTATATTCCTTCTTTCATTATGTCTAATATGTTTATTCGATTTGTTGACACATCAATATTTGACCCGTCAATATTTGATGTATCAACAATATAGTACTCTCAACCTATTTTTGCAAATACATAAAATGACATCACTAAAAAGGGCCCTGAAGATAAAGGGTTTTCTTCAAAAGGGGGATAAGCGCTAGATCAACTTCTTGAAATGTCACACTTTTTTAGCGACAAAATTCAAATAATTATATTAAAGAGTAGCTTTTTAGATGGAGCTGTGCTATAATAAATTTATTGAAGTATTGACCTAGCGAATTCACATAGCGTAGAGGGTTATTCTTTAAAAATAATAACCTTGTCCCCTATGTGTATTTTTATTAAGGTAAGAATTTCATGTAAATTTAAAAATTAGGTGGTAATAACAATGGAAACAGGAACAGTAAAATGGTTTAACGCAGAAAAAGGATTTGGCTTTATCGAAGTTGAAGGCGGAGACGATGTATTCGTACATTTCAGCGCAATCACTGGCGAAGGCTTCAAATCTTTGGACGAAGGACAACGTGTTGAATTCAACATCGTTCAAGGCCAACGTGGCGCACAAGCTGAAAATGTTGTAAAACTATAATTTTAGCTTTAAAAAGCTCCAAACCTAAGGTTTGGAGCTTTTTTTATTTGCGATTTAAGTTTAGTTCAGTCTAGATAGATGAGGTGGATCAGCGAAACTTTGGTCTAATCCAATCGATTTTTGTTAGTACATGAATAGTCGTTAAAACATATGTGAAAACTTTTGAGAAGGATATTTGTTAACAAAAGTGGTCTGTGTTCAAATAAAGGCATAATGATAAACGGAGGAGCTATCGAATAATGGCTAAATCCATCGTAGAAAAATTAAATTTACATAAATACAATGAAGTCGCTGTTTTGGATGCCCCAGAAGGCTCGAATTACTTAGCTGAATTAACAGGTTATGATACAGAGCTTAGAGATCATCATGCATATGATCTCATATTTGCTTTTGTACTGAATATGGATTCATTAAAAGCCTTGGTAGATCGTGTGATTACAAATCAGCATCTTCAGACAGGTGGATATCTCTTTGCAGCGTATCCTAAAAAGGGAAACAAAGTCTATCCCACATTTATTCACCGTGACGAATTGTTAGAAGGGCTTGGCAGTGATGAGAATGGTTATGTCGGGACAAGTAATATTAAATTTGCGCGAATGGTGGGATTGGACTCCATCTTTACAGTAGTTGGACTAAAAGAAGACGCGAAAAACAAGCAGAAAGCTTCTTCTAAACCAAGCGGGTATGTAGATGATTATATTTCATTCATACCAAGTGTCGAAAAGGATCTCTATGATACACCGGATTTACTTGCCTTCTACCAATCATTAACCCCTGGGTATCGCAAAGACTGGGCACGTTATGTCTACAGTGCAAAACAAGAGGAAACGAGAGAGAAACGTCGTGAGGAGATGAAGATGATCCTTCGCAAGGGTTATAAAAGTCGTGAACTATATCGCCGGGATCAATCATAGAAAGTCGTTTAAAAATAAAGCGAAGGTACACTCATCTAAATGAGTGGCACCGCTTATTCAGGCGAAGAACCAATGAGAAATAGCTCCCACCTAAATTACTTCCACATTATACCTGAACGTTTAAGTAGCTAATTACTCTGAAATGTGCTATAATTAGTTTATTGAAGTAATTGACCTAGAGAAATCCGCATAGCGTAGAGGGTTATTCTTTAAATAATAACCTTGTCCCCTATGTGTATTTTTATTTAAGGTAAGAATTTCATGTAAATTTAAAAATTAGGTGGTAATAACAATGGAAACAGGAACAGTAAAATGGTTTAACGCAGAAAAAGGATTTGGCTTTATCGAGGTTGAAGGCGGAAGCGACGTATTCGTACACTTCAGCGCAATCACTGGCGAAGGTTTCAAATCTTTGGACGAAGGTCAACGTGTTGAATTCAACATCACACAAGGCCAACGTGGTCCACAAGCTGAGAATGTTGTAAAACTGTAGTATTCAGTTTTCAAAAGCCCCAAACGTTAGGTTTGGGGCTTTTTTTATTTCTACTCTTTTATTCGAATAACAATAGAGCCAAGCCATATTATATAATGGCTTGGCTCTATTGTTGTTTATACGTTCTCAAAGGAACAATACACTTTCTTTGAAGCGTCATAAATTCCATGTATGTTATCGTCTGTTATTTCTTAACGAGGAACAACTGAATTAGCATTTCGTAAGAATAAATTAGCATCGTATTCACATCAAAATCATAATCTGTCATTTCCGATTCAAAGGCATGATTTATAACCGAGGACAGAATAAAGATTAATAGTTCTACGGTTTGATCTTTACCCACGGGTGTAGGTGTATTCGGAATAGTAGGACATTGAGGAATGAAGACCCCTTTTTCTACTCCCTCTCGATAGATGTCTCGAACACATTCTCTTCGATTCTCACTAAATGCTCTAAACTTCTCCCAATCTTCCGGAAAATACTTTTTCAATTCATTCAGATGTCTTTTGCGAAGCGTTTGAATGTTGTATAGATAAAAAACAGCGCGCAGTTTTTCGACATAATCATGTTTCTCATGAATGATTCGGTTCAGTTCCTCTCGGTCATTAGCGATAAACGAATCACAGATCGAGCTGATTAGATGATCTTTGTCTTTAAAATGGAGATAGATCGTTTTCTTGCTGATTCGCAAATTATCTGCCAGTTCATGCATCGTGAATTTGCGGAATCCATACTCGTCGATCAACTTTTTTCCTTCTTCAATAATTCGTTGTTCTATATTCATATCAGCACCTCCTCTGTGAAGTTTATATATTCATGGAAAATATAAATACCGAGATACCTTATTATACAGATTTAAGTCTCCGGTAAAAATGGTAAAAAAACGAACAAATTTTAGAATCTGCTTATTTATATGACTCTGCTAAAGAATTAACAGTTTGTTTCAAGTTTATGCAAAACGGCACGATACTTGCAGCGACCAAGCAAATGCTCATTGCAATATACGCAGTAACAAAGGAACCTCCTGATTCAGTGACAAGATTGCCAATGATGATAGGCGCAATGATGCCTCCCATAAAGGCACCAATATTAATGACAGAAAAAGAGGAACCGATAATCTGATTGGATACTAAGCGATATGGCAACACCATGTAAGCCGTGAAGGCAAACATAAGTAAGACGGATATAGCATACAGCAATAGAACGGTAATGACAAAATGAGTCGAATAGATAAAACCGATTAGGCAAGCTGCAGCAGCCAGAGAAGAGAGAGTGATGAATGTTTTCTCCTTCTGTTTAAAATATTTGTTGATCAAAATGCCAGCCGCCATCGTGGCAACTGCCATAAGTATCGAATTACTCGTTAGTAGATATCCGATTTTTGTATTGTCCATCATATGAAAATTAGCTTTTAAAACGGACGGCAGCCAGGAGATGACGCCTGTAGCTACTAAGTTCGTAAATAACATGCCGAGCGCAATAAAGAGCACATTTTTTTCTTTCCATGCATCAAAAAGAGATACAGACTTCTTGGATTTTGTTCTTTTTGGGGATTGCTCTTTCTCTTTCACAAATATAAACATCATCAACCATAAGGCAATATAAAAAACAGTGATTAACCAGTAAGCAACTCGCCAATTAATATTAATTAATTGAGTTCCAATGGTAAAAGCAAATACACCGCCGACTCCAGCTGTAGCAAGTACTTTTGACTGAATGGAAGCATGTTGCTCCCCGTCAAAATTTGTACTTATGATCTTAGGTGAACCTGTTGTGTAACTTGCATGCCCCAGTCCAACGCCCATCCGCATCATAGCCAGTGCAAGTAATGAGCTGGAGAAACTAAAGAAGATCGTAAAGAGAATGAGGACAAACAATGAGGATAAAATAAATTTACGATAACCGAATCGGTCGACCAGCCATCCTCCTGGAATCGTAATTAATGTAAAACCGATATAGTAGACACTTAGAATCATCCCCGTTTGATTCGGTAACCAGTGGAATTGATCACCCAAGGCCAAAACAGTCATCGAAATCATATTCTTATCCATAGAGATAAAACTGCCCATAATTAAAACAGTTATCGCAATTTTCCATTGTTCTTTTGTCAGTATCACGGTGTGCACCTCATATGCTGTAAACTTTATCGATCATTTTAATAAGATCAGCCCTATTAAAAAAGCTAACTACAACCAATGAATATTGGTGAAATCGTTGTAGTTAGCTTTTATATTTATCAATTATCTGAAAAGGGAGGAAGTAGGTTAGTTTTGCGAGATATAGTCTTGATTAAGCGTTATTTCCGACAACTTAATCTGGTTGTTACAAAGACGCAGATTCATATTTAGGTTTTGTTTTAGCTGCAAGGAAGTACAAAGCGGCACTTACACAAGAAAGTACAATGAGCACAGTTAAAACGAGACCATAAGAATTATTGATACCATATACAACTCCACCAAATACGGCACTGAGTGCAGTTCCTAAGGAAGAGAACATTGAAACTGTACCGAAGATGGAACTGAAATCTTTTTCACCAAACAGGTAAGCCGTAATGTAGGATGGAGCGATCGTAAGTGCAGTTGCACCAAATCCTGTGAATGTTGCATAAAGGATACCTGCGATTTGTCCATCTGCATGTCTTAAGAATACAAAGCTGAGTACGTTACAAATTCCTAAGAAGATGATCATGAGAGTGAGTCCCATTTTATCAAACATTCTGCCAACGAGCAGCTTGCCGACAATAACCATTGCCGATCCCAAGGATAATAGGAATGCAGCTCTTGACGAAGTAGCACCGATATCTGTCAAGAATGGAGCAAGGTTGATAATCATGGTATTCGCAACGATACCTGTTACGATAATAGCCGCGCACAAGATCCAAAATGATGGTGTTCTTAATACATCTTTTTGGTTCATACCGGATAACACTTGATTTTTATCTTTAGTAGGCGCTTGACCAAGTGGTGTCAAACCCATATCGGATGGGTGGAATCTGACAACAAATGCAGTCAGCGGAACGATAGTAACGGCAATCATAATACCTATGATCAGGTAGGTTGTTCTCCAACCCACGGAACTAATCAAGGAACTTACGATGGGACTCAGGATAATACCGCCTAAGCCGCTACCTGATAAGGCAATACCGAGTGCCAATCCGCGTTTCTCATTAAACCAGTTTGTAATGAGCACCGAAGAGGGAACAATTGATCCTGCAATGAGTGAAATACCTTGAAGAACAGATAGTGCATAGAAAACATAGATATTACTTGCAAAAGAAAATCCGACAAATGATAGTGCACCTAGAAGAGTACATACCGTCATATAAACTCGAATATTTACTTTTTTAAGTATTTTACCTGCGATTGGGGCTACTACTAAACCAACTAATGTAACGATGGTAAAGTATAGACTAAACTGAGATCTTTCAATACCGAGCTCCTGTGATACAGGGTCTGTAAAAAACGAAATCAAGTTAACAATGGGTGTGAAAAGGAATGTCATTGACATAAAGGCTGTGATTACGATCCACCAGCCATAGAACATTTTGTTGTTTTTAGCCATGAGTTGCACCTTCCCGAGTTTGATATGAATAATCTATTCTTGTCCCAATAAATCCAAGATTAATTGAACTTCTACTTTTGTACCGTTAACCAATGCTTCTTCCATTACTCTGAATTTAGGATGGTGGTTCATATAACCGCATCCTTCCTCTTCTAGGCCGGCGCCTAATAACATGAAGCAGCCTGGAACGACTTTGGTATAAGCAGAGAAATCTTCACTTGCCATTAGCATAGGAGATTCATAGACTAAATCTTCACCAAGCACTTTTGTAGCCGACTCATAAGCAAATTCAGCAAGTTCAGGTGTGCTGTATACAGCCGAATAACCACGGACATAATCGAGTTCAACCGTAGCGCCGTAAGCAGCAGCAACATAATCAATGATTTCTCTAACGCGTTTTTCCATCAGATTGCGGATTTCTTCATTTGTCGTACGAATGGAACAGCTTAATGTAGCCGTATCCGCAATAATATTAGGAGCTTGGCCGCTGTGGAATTCACCAATGCTTAAGATCGCCATTTCGCTTGCCGGAACATTACGAGATACAATACTTTGGAGCGCCATAACCATATGACTGCCGACTACAATAGGGTCAATCGACAATTCTGGTGTAGAAGCGTGAGATCCTTTTCCTTGAATTTTGAGGAAGAATCCATCAGCTGCAGTGGTTGTATAACCTGTTTTAACAATGCCAAGAGAGCCTGTTTTTAATCTTGGGATAATATGAATACCGAAGATTTGATCTACGTCCTTAAGTACACCTGCATCCACGAGTTCTTGAGCACCGCCAGGCACTTGTTCTTCCGCATGTTGAAAAATAAATTTAACGGTTCCAGCTAGTTTGTCTTTCATACCCGATAGTACACTTGCTGCTCCAAGCAACATCGCAACATGAGTGTCATGTCCGCAAGCGTGCATTACACCGTCATTCACGGATTTGAAATCTACAGTAGATTCCTCTTGAATTGGCAAAGCATCCATATCTGCTCGAAGTGCAATTGTTTTTCCCTCGCCAGCAGCACCGACTAAGGTAGCGACTACACTGGTTGGAGTAGGGCGTGTTAACTCAAGATTAGGAAAAGTAGATAATGTATCGTAAATATATTGTGAAGTTTTAAATTCCTTAAATGAGAGTTCAGGATGTTTATGTAGATGCTGTCTCCATTCTGAAATCTTCTCTACAGGTATTTGATCAAACCAGTCCATCATAGTAAAAACTCCCTTCTCGTTATAAAAATAATATTGTGAAACAATTCACAGATTAAATTAAATATGAAATAGAAAAGCTGATTCTAAGAGAAATATAGATAGGAACGTTCTTTCTTGGGTACCAGCAACAAAGGACTGTTCTTGTTTATGAATCTAGAATACCACGAAACTAAAAAACTTTCTATAGTTTCCTAGTGTTTAATTTGTGAACGTCATTTCGGGTAGGTTTTGTAGAGCATTTGTAGATTTGAGGGTCTGATAAGGACGACAAACCGTTGTTATATTCACTGCAAGATCTATTTTTTCATATAAGTTAAGTCGCAAAAATGAGCATTAAAATATTAATTTTTTTGTTATTGTAAACTTTATCACTGATGGTCATCGAAATTTCTGTAATTCGGTGTCACGATTCCAAAGAGATCCATAGAACAAACTGTAAAAAATAGAAGTTTTTAATTTTCGGGAAATCTGTTACTATAAAAATAAGTAAGCGCATTCAGAGGGTTGTGCTAGCACATATACCGAGAATGATAGATTTTAAATTTAAGCCGAATCAACAACATTACATATACCTATTACTAGAATAGGTAGACCAGGAGGGAATCATTTGAGTTCAGATCTTATTGGCGTTCCATTAGAAGGGTTTGCAGAATTCAGTAGAAAAGTCGCAACAGAAGGAGCAGTTCTCTTAAAAAACGAAGGAAAGGTTCTTCCTATACAGGTTTCCGAAAACGTTTCAGTTTTTGGTCGCACCCAGGTAAATTACTATCGCAGCGGTACAGGATCGGGCGGAAGCGTAAACGTGGTATACACGACAAATCTGCTGGATGGACTCCGGGCGAAGGCACAAATTAGCGTTAATGAAGAACTGGCATCCGTATACGAGAAATGGATTGAAGAGAATCCATTCGATAATGGTGGAGGCGGCTGGGCTGCAGAGCCTTGGCATCAACAAGAAATGCCTTTAACGGATGACCTCGTAGCTGCTGCAAGACAGAAATCAGCGAAAGCGATTATTGTTATTGGTCGTACCGCAGGGGAAGATCAAGATAATGCTGATGAGCAAGGAAGCTATCAGCTGACGGATGATGAAAAAGCAATGTTAAAGATCGTTACAACCCATTTCGAACAGACGATTGTGGTACTGAACGTATCCAATATTATTGATATGAGCTGGCTGAGTGAGAAGACTTTTGTGCATCCGGTATCAAGTGTAATTTACGCTTGGCAGGGCGGAATGGAAGGCGGAAATGCAATTGCCGACGTGCTGGTCGGTGATGTGACGCCTAGCGGGAAGTTAACGGATACGATTGCTTACTCTATTGAAGATTACCCATCCACACAGAATTACGGCAATGAGTTTAAGAATCTCTATGAAGAAGATATTTATGTAGGTTACCGATACTTTGAGACTTTCTGTCCAGATAAGGTTCAATTTGAATTTGGTTATGGCCTGTCTTATACCACTTTCCAGGTAAAGGCTGAAGAAGCTAAGCAGATCACAAAAGATGGATCGAAGTATATTGAGATTGAGGTAACTGTCACAAATACCGGTGATGCTTATGCAGGCAAAGAGACGGTACAAGTCTACTATGAAGCGCCTCAAGGAAAGCTCGGGCAGCCGGCCAAAGCGCTTGCCGCTTTTGCAAAAACAAAAATCGTTCAACCGGGTGAAACCGAGCGTTTGACCCTGCAATTTCCTGTGAATTCAATGGCTTCGTATGATGACAGCGGGGTAACGGGATTCCCATCTGCTTATGTATTAGAAGAAGGAAGTTATTTATTTTATGTTGGTACAAGTGTAAAACAGGTAGAAAAAGTATCGGTGGATGGACAGAATGGCTACCATATTGAGGAATTTATTGTAGTTGAACAGCTGCAAGAAGCGATGGCGCCAACAGAAAAATTCAAAAGAATGATGCCGGGTGTTCGTAAAGAAGACGGGGTTTATGAATTGGCAGAAGCTGAAGTTCCTACCCGCCAAATTTCTTTAGCAGATCGAATTAAAGCAAATTTACCGAAAACATTGGATCAAACAGGAGATCAAGGTTACAAGCTGAGTGATGTACATGAGCAGAAAGTTAGCATGGAAGCTTTTATCGCTCAACTCAGTGATCAAGATTTAGCGGCTATTATTAGAGGTGAAGGCATGAGCAGCCCGCTGGTTACACCGGGAACAGCATCTGCTTTTGGCGGCGTAAGCGACAGTCTTCTTAGCTATGGTATTCCAGTCGGCTGTACATCTGACGGCCCTTCGGGGATCCGAATGGACAGTGGTCAGCAGGCAACTCAGGTTGCGATTGGAACATTGCTTGCCGCAACATGGGACACGGAACTAGTAGAAGAATTATATGTATTGGAAGGCCAAGAGCTGGTGCGTAACAATATTGATACTTTGCTCGGACCAGGTCTTAATATTCGTCGTAGTCCGCTAAATGGACGTAACTTTGAATATTTCTCAGAAGATCCGCTGGTCTCTGGATTGTTTGCAGCAGCTTGTACCCGCGGGATTCGCAAGGGTGGTTCGCAGGCGACGCTGAAACACTTTGCCTGCAACAACCAGGAGAAATACCGTACTAAAGTGGATGCGGTTGTATCTGAGCGTGCTTTGCGAGAAATCTATCTAAAAGGATTCGAAATTGCAGTAAAAGAAGGCGGAGCGAATTCTATTATGACTTCGTATAATCCGGTCAATGGACATTGGGCAGCATCTAATTATGATCTGAATACGACGATTCTTCGCGGTGAGTGGGGTTTCAAAGGGATCGTAATGACGGACTGGTGGGCTGTGATGAACGATGTCATAAACGGGGGACCGGCTGATCGTAAATATACGAATTACATGGCTCGCGCTCAAAATGATCTATATATGGTCGTTAGTAATTACGGAGCAGAAACGAATGTCTGGGGCGACAACACGATAGAGTCACTTGAAGATGGTAGCCTTACCCGTGGTGAGTTACAGCGTAATGCAATGAATATCTGTGGATTTTTAATGCAAGCACTTGTATTTTCTAGAGATCAAGTTATACAGGAGAAAATCGAGACGTGTAAGGCAGATGCTACTCTGCAAGCAGATGAAGCGCAAATCGTAGGGCAAGATGAGCAGATAAAAGTAATTCCATCCGGCTCAACAATTATGAAAGTGAATGAGCCAGGTGTATATCGTATGTTTGCCGGCCTGATGTCTCCAGATGGAGAGTTGTCACAAAGTGCGTGCAATCTTATTCTGAATGACCAAGTGGTAACGACCATTCAGACCAATGGTACAGAAGGTAAATGGATCAAGCTGAAACAAGCTAAGGTAGAGCTGGAAGCAGGACTTTACGAGATGAAGTTTGAGCATATTAAGCCTGGTATGCATATCGACTGGATTGAATTTAAGCAGGTATAATCAGCGACAAACACTTATTTTTTGGCTAAAAAGTCTGTAGATATGTTCCTTCTTGAACAAAGAGGATCTCTACAGACTTTTTCTATATAGATGAAGAAAGGGGATGGGCTGCCTAATTTCCATTTTATACATTTATAATATATGTGGCTAAATGTTCGGAGATATGCTATACTAAGTTTATTGAAGCATTGACCTAACGAATCCACATAGCGTAGAGGGTTATTCTTTAATAATAACCTTGTACCCTATGTGTATTTTTATTTTAAGGTAAGAATTTCATGTAAATTTAAAATTAGGTGGTAATAACAATGGAAACAGGAACAGTAAAATGGTTTAACGCAGAAAAAGGATTTGGCTTCATCGAGGTTGAAGGCGGAAGCGACGTATTCGTACACTTCAGCGCAATCACTGGAGAAGGATTTAAATCTTTGGACGAAGGTCAACGTGTTGAGTTCAACATCACACAAGGCCAACGCGGTCCACAAGCTGAAAATGTTGTAAAACTCTAATTAAGAGTCTTATGCCTCAAACGTATCGTTTGGGGCATTTTTATTTATATAACCTATTCAGATACAGAAAGAGGGATGCGAATGTACAATTCTCGAAGAAAACCAATGGAAGATGTACCAATGGAATTAACGGCAATATGGTCTTGTTCAAACGACGAATGCAAAGGATGGATGAGAGATAACTTCGTATTCTCCGAGGTTCCCGTATGCCCTCAGTGTCAGTCTAGCATGATAAAAGATGAGAAAATGCTTGCAGCTGTGACGAACACGAGTCCTAACCAGAATAAAAAATAAGGGGAGGAGAGTTTTACTCTCTATTCCTATATAAAGGCACCGATTCAATTGCTTCGGTGTTCTTTTTTTTATGCGGTGTCAGACGGATAGAAAGGGATGAAATGTATGCATTTATTTCAGGATTATAATTTAAAAGTGAAGAAGACATTCAATGCAACGAACACCGAAGAGGTACTTACGGTATCAGAGGCGGGGAATCTACTGGGCTTATCCAAAGATCAAATGAAATTGTATGTAGATAAAAATAAATTAACCAAGGTTCCGATTAATAGAAGTGTGCATCGATATCTTTTGCTAAAAGAAGAAATTGATAAAATAGTTAAAACGTAATGAACACCAACGATATGGTGTTTTTTTTATTGGGTAAATATGAAGATGACAGTAAAAAAATAAGAAGGGTGTCTTAAGCGAACTCGTTAGATTGAAACCTTCGTATCCTTTTTTATGTATTATAGAGTAAAGATTCTTTTTAAAGGAGGAGATATCCATCAGTATTCTTTCTAGATTTAGAGACATTATGAAAGCGAATATGCATGACTTGGTTACCAAAGCAGAAGATCCAGAGAAAATGATGAATCACTATATGAAGCAACTGAACATTGACATAGGCAAAGTGAAATCAGAAACAGCGTCGGTAGCAGCGGAAGAGAAAAGAGCGAAGAGAGCGCTGGATGATGCTAAAGCAGAAGTAAATAAACTGCAGCGATATGCTGAGAAAGCAGTGGAGTCCGGAAATGAGGAGCAAGCATTGCAGTTTCTGGACCGTAAGGTATCAGAGCAGGAGAAATTAGGTGAACTGGAAGCTAGGTATGAACGTGCTTCCTCTAACAAGAAAAATATGAAGCAGATCCAGGATAAACTGATTTCTGATCTTAACATTCTAGAGAAACGACGTGCAGAATTAAACGGAAAGATAGCTGCTACGGCTGCCCAGCAGAAAATAAATGCGATGGGCTCAAATGCCGATGTTAGCGGTTCTGTGTTCGATGTAATCGAAGAAAAGGTTAATAAAGCATATGATGAAGCCATGGCTATTGCTGAACTCAGAGAGCAACCCAAAGACGATCTCGATGATCTTATTGCTCAGTTGGAGAGGGAGAACAATAAGAGTTCGGATAGGAATGCAGAAGAGGAGCTTGCCGCGATTAAAGAAAAACTCAACAACAAGAAGTCATAAATTCTTGGGTGGGTAGCGAGGTGAACATATGCCAGTCATAGAATATAAATGTCCGAACTGCGGAAGCAGCATGGTGTTTGACAGTGAGTCAGGGATGCTGCATTGCCCGAGTTGTGGCCGTGACGATAATATTGAGGAAATCCCGGATCCTTTAACCAGAAATGTGTTTACCGAAAATGAAGTGAATGAATACCACTGCACCAGTTGCGGCGCGGTCCTCATGACAGAGGCAGAAACAGCAGCTACGGTATGCAGTTTCTGTGGTTCCTCTGTTGTGCTCGGCGACCGGCTTACTGGAGAACTAGCCCCGGCAAAGATTATTCCATTTTCCATCAGCAAAGAAGAAGCGATACAAGCTTTTCGAAAATGGTGCCGGAATGGACTGCTTACGCCTAGTGATTTTATGACAGCGGACCGAATAAAAGGAATTACCGGAATCTACGTGCCTTTCTGGTTATATGGGTTACATAATCACATTGAAGTCCGTGGACTGGGTACAAAAGTGAGGAGTTACACAAGAGGCGATTATCATTATACGGAAACGATGCATTATGAGGTTTATCGTAAGATCCGGCTCAATTACGAGAATGTACCGATTGACGCGGCAGAGAAAATGAATGATGAATTGATGGATAAGCTCGAACCTTTCCCATACGGTCAGCTAAAAAGCTTTAAATCCCCTTATCTTGCCGGGTTTATTGCCGAAAAATATAGCTACGATGAATCAGAGCTGCTGCCGCGGGCAAAGGAAAAGATTCGTCAGTATATCGATTCTTACATTCAGTCTTCGGCTTCTGGTTATGCCACGGTAAGTTTCACGGATAAGCAGATCGATACCACCTTAGCACGTGCCGATTATGTTCTGCTTCCGGTATGGATGGTGCAATATGATTATAATAAAGCAGAGCATACATTTGCGATGAACGGACAGACAGGTAAAGTGGTGGGCAAACCTCCGATTAGCAAAGGGAAAGTAAGTGCTTGGTTTGCAGGAGTCTCTGGCATTTCATTTCTATCGCTGAAACTGATTTCCTGGATGATGGGAGGAGGATTTTGGTGATAAAGAAGAAAGCCATCCTGACTACTTTCCTGCTCTTTGCTTTTATTCTTGTGATTGTTCCTCTTGACCTGGCGGGAGCAGCCGAATCAAGTTCTATAGCTGCGGATAAACAGTTAATCTACGATGAAGCGGGGCTATTAACTCAGGCGCAAGCAGACAGACTAAATACCATGGCCAATGAGTATGGGGCCGAGCGAAACACGGATATTATCATCTATACGACATTAAATGAAGAAGGTATAGATGTTGAAATTTTGACGGAAGACTTCTATGATGAGCATGCTCCCGGATATGATCGGCCGCATGGGAATGCCGTTATTTTGACACTGGATATGAACAATACAGAAGTATATATCGCTGGATTTTATAAAGGGCTGGATTATCTTAATGACAGCAGACTAGACCAAATACGAAACAAGATTAGTCCTGATCTAAGCTATGGTAATTATGAACTTGCATTTGAGAATTATATACTAACCGTCTATGAGTTTATGGAACACCGCCCAGGAGTTTTATTTAATATTTGGTTTCAACTGGCCGTTTCTCTAGGGATCGGCGCTCTAGTCGTTGGGATAATGGCTTATCGCTCTGGCGGACGTATCACCGTGAACCGGCAGACATATGAAGATGCAAGTACATCAGGCATACTGGACCGTCAAGATCGGTATCTGAGAACAACAGTGACCAAACGCAAGATTGAACGGAATAATAATAATGGCGGTCCTGGCGGCGGCGGTGGCGGAGGAATCAGCAAGGGCGGCCACTCGCATAGCGGAAGCAGAGGGTCGTTCTAAACGGAAGGAATGAGAATACATGTCTTTTTTCAAAAACCAATTTGCAAACGTAGTCGAGTGGGAAGAGTTCAGAGATGATATGATTTTCTGGAAGTGGAGCAATAGAGAAATTAAAAAAGGAAGTAAGCTCCTTATCCGATCCGGGCAAGATGCGATCTTTATTCATAACGGAAAAATTGAAGGGATCTTTGAAGAAGAAGGCGAGTATAGCATTGAATCCGACATTGTTCCATTCCTGTCTACACTGAAAGGGTTTAAGTTTGGTTTTAACAGTGGAATGAGAGTGGAAGTGCTCTTCGTCAATACAAAAGAGTTCACTGTCAGATGGGGGACGCAGAATCCTATTCTAATTCCAACCTCACAGTTACCGGGCGGAATGCCGATTCGTGCGAACGGTACGTTCAATTTCAAAGTAAATGATTATGTGACACTCATTGATAAAATCGCTGGGGTGAAGACTAGTTATCTAGTAGAGGACGTTAAGATTCGAATTATTTCTGTGCTGGATCAGCTTCTAATGAAATGGATTAGCCGCGAAGGTAAGGATATGTTTAACTTGCAGGCCAATGCCTCTGAAATTGCAAGAGGAATCCAGGAAGATTTGGATATGCAAGTGATGAATAATGGGATGACGATTACCGGGTTTCAGGTGATGAGTTTTAATTATCCTAAAGAGATTCAGGATATGATTACCAAGACGGCTTCTCATGAAATGATCGGTAATCTGCAAAAGTATCAGCAGGTTAGTATCACCGATGGGATTGCGTCTGGCAACCTCAAAGGCGGCAGTACAGCTGCAGATATGATTGGCATACAAATGGGAATGAATGCAGCCAATCAGATGATGAAAAATTTAGAATCTAACGAGAAATCCGCTGCTTCTGAAAATTCAAACGCTAAACCTGCGGCATCTTTCTCTGCGGAAGAAGGGCAGAAAAAACCGAATTTCTGTCCGAACTGTGGTACGAAGACGGAAGGTGCTAACTTTTGTCCAAACTGTGGTCAAAAATTGAGTTAATAGATAACGTATTAATGTGAAATTACCAAAAGACACCTGAATGGTGTCTTTTTTTGTATAGTTTCCATATAGATATGCCTCTTCATATATGAATAAAGTGTAGCAAGGGAACTTTATTTATATTTTTCGTTTATTAGCAGCTATGATACCATATGTGAGGAAAAGAGGGTGATGATATGATGAATGCTTCTTATTGGTTAACCAATGTAAGGTTAGAACAGGGCTATATCATGGAAGATGGACAAGTAGTGGGTACGAAGACAGAGATTTGTCACGTCCGAATCGAAGACAGTGTAATTGCAGAAGTTGTGGAAGCAGGTACAGAGATCGTGAGTCCTCTTCCCAAATACGATGGCAAACAATTATTAATGCTTCCTTCCTTTGAGGAAGCGCATATTCATTTGGATAAAACGTATTATGGCGGTCCTTGGCAAGCGGTGCGAAAGGTAACCAGTATCTTCGAAAGGATTGAAGAAGAGAAGCGTTTATTACCGAAGCTCCTGCCGACGGCAAGACAACAAGCAGAGCGTATTTTGGAACTTATACAGGGATATGGTTCTACATATGTTCGAAGTCATTGTAATATTGAACCGGTGAGTGGACTACATAGGTTAGAAGCAACAAAACAAGCTTTAGATACATTTTCGGGAAAAATCTCCTCTGAGATTGTAGCTTTTCCGCAGCATGGATTGCTTAGATCTGATTCTGTACAGTTGGTAAAGCAGTCAATAGCTGATGGCGCAACTCATGTAGGCGGGGTAGATCCATACACGGTTGATGGAGATATCGAAAAATCACTGCAGACAATGGTAGAGATAGCTGTAGCGGGTAAAGCGGGAATCGATATTCATCTGCATGATAGAAATGAAGCGGGTAAGCAAACATTAACGAGACTTGCTGATCTGACGGAAGAAGCAGGATTGCAAGGGAAGGTTACCGTGAGTCATGCCTTCTGGTTTGCCAGCGCTGAAGCGCAGGAAGCTGAAGAGTTAGCAGCCCGAATGGCTTCACTCGGCATGTCAATCACATCGACCGTACCGATCGGAAGATCGACAATGCCTCTTCCTATGTTACATAAGATGGGAGTGAACGTTAAACTGTCAACGGACAGCCTAACAGATCACTGGTCTCCTTTTGGTAATGGGGATCAGCTAGAAAAGGTAGGGCGCTATGCAGAATTATATGGATGTAATGACGAGTTCTCTTTATCTCAGTCTCTTGGTTTTATCACAGGCGGAATAACACCGCTTAGTTCCAAGGGCGAACAAGTGTGGCCAAAAGCAGGAGATACAGCAAGTTTTGTGTTGGTGCATGCCCGTTGCGCGGCTGAAGCAGTCGCCCGAAGGTCGGAACGAGCAGCCGTATGGTACAAGGGGCGTCTTGTGAGCGGTGCATTATTATAATTGCAGTCAGTGGATAACAAAAAGAGGTTTCCTAATAGGAAACCTCTTTTACTTGATGCGAATGAAGGATTAGTTAAATGCACCTGCTTTTTCAAGCTTTTTCTTTCCATTAAACGCGAGGATGATCAGTACGATATTAATAACCATCATACACGCAATGCCAATCAACACAGGAGTGTAAGAACCGGTTGCGTCGTAAATATATCCATATCCAGGCAAGGCAACAATTCCTGCTACTGCGAGTCCTAGAGCTACGATTGCATAAATCTGACTGTATTCTTTGTTACCGAATAGAGCTGATGTCAGCAACGGTCCAAGTGTCCCGATCGCTGCCACAACAAATCCGAAGATCACCATCGCAATAGAGAACATCACCGAGTTATCCGCAGATGTTAATAGAATGGTTACAGGCACTAGACCTAATACCATCGCGAAAATTGCTGTGTTTTTCGCACCTATTTTATCAGTCAAGAATCCGAAAGCCAAAGCACCAAGTAATGCACCGACCATCCATCCAGCCATTGCGTTACTTGCAAATATGCCATCATATCCAAGTCCAGCCGCAAAGGTTGGAACGTGCTGCGCAAAACATCCGATGGCTGTAATAAAGAAGAAGAACGCAATCAATGCATAGAGTGCAGATGATCTCTTCGCTACTCCAAATGAAACTCCTTTTTCAAGTACAGGTGTTTTCGATTCATCTTCTTCAGTAACTTCATCTGCGCCATAAGGCTGCAGACCTTTTTCTTTCGGAGACATTCTAAGCGTGAAAAACACGACAGGAATGACGATGATAATAACTGCTGCACCAATGATAATATAGGCATTTCTCCAGCCCTCATTAGCAATCAGGGTCCCAACGATGGGTTGAAGCACTGCGCCCAAACCACCGGATACAGCCATCATAATACCGATCATTAGACCTTTATTCTTCTTAAACCAATTGTTGATTAATACCGGGCCTGCCATCTGGGTAAGGAAAACGGCCCCGACAGCCATAGGAATAGAGAACAAGTACCAACCCCATACTGAGCTCATGAACCCAAACATAGCAAATGAACCTGCTTGTAGTACAGCTGCAACCATGAGTAAACCGCGGATATTATACTTAGCCATCATCTTACCAGCGATGGGTAGGAAAATCATAGTAACAATAGAAGCAATACTAAAGTATATGGATAAGTCCCCCATACGAATGCCTAAATCCTGTGTAACGGGTGTTAGGAACAGTCCGCCGGAGCTATTGAGGCCGCCTCTTGTTAATCCGACCATGATTGATACGCCTACAAGTATCCACCAAGCAAAGTGAATCTTTTTCTTATTCTTATTCATGATGTCTCCTTAATTCCCTTTTAGGGTATGTATAAATATAAATTTTTGTGTAGTTTTGTGAAAAGATGGGTTACTAGAAGTGCGAAAAATAGTGATCAAAATATGCGAGTTTTTGAAACGTTCAGCGACTTTTTTCACAATAACGAAAAGTTTTTATGTTATTTAAGATCGTCATAGATAAACATCGGTGGGTTAAAATGCTAGTTACTACTATAATGTAATCTTTACAAAAATAGTTTTCAGTTGTGAGTCAATATTGCTCACTCCATCAGTGATAACCGCCTATTTCCCTTCTAATTGTTTCATTTGATGTAATTTCCTACATTATAAAGGCAATGTAAGCGATTTTAAGAAAGGACTAAACTTTAATTTGATTTCCATTTGCATAGATCCCATGTTCTTTCTAAATGAATTAAACCAATATTATTCTATAGCTACACCTCTTGCCGGATTAGAATTATAGGTAACTTTTTATATACAAGTTACTTTACATAACCATATTAACTCTTCGTTAAATCTGTGTCAATATTGTGAACCTAAATAAAACGCAAGATTTGTCAAGATTTTAGTGTTGAAAATATTGTGGTAGAATAATATAAATAGGTTATTTAATGTTACTTAGTTATATATTTGAACATAAGGGAATAAAAGTAATTAAGAATATTCGGAGGTGTATGTTGTGAATGAGAAGATCGATACACAGGAGGTATGTAATAAAGTCGAAGAGGGGTATAATTTTCTAGGTAAGAAGTGGATCGGAATTATTATTCATACCTTATCTAAAGAACCAAAGAGATTTAGTGAAATTTTAGGAGCTATTCCTGATTTGAGTAAGCGAATGTTGAATGAGCGTATGAAAGAACTAGAGGATTATGGCATTGTGATTCGAAACGTGATAACAGATCGCCCTGTAAGAACAGAATATTCACTAACCCGAAAGGGAAACGAGCTCGGTGTTACACTTCGAGTGTTCGAGAAATGGGCTGAGAAATGGATGTAAACTGTATGATCCGAGGGGTTTTTGTGAGCGGGTCGTTGTAATGGAGAATACATGTGACTTGCGTTATCCTAACAATCCACAACCGCTTGAGGTTGTGGACTGTTCTATTTTATCAGCATGCCATACTCAATGAGTTCAATATCTAGTCGTCTTCTCAGGATTCATATAACACTCTCGTATTGCGACAGAACATGACTGAGTTCATCAAAACGGATAAACCGGGCAGCACGGTAAACCTCTTTTCCAGCATAGAAGAGTAGTAAAGTTGGTGCAGAGAAGGCAAGATATTTGGATGCAATCTCTGGAACGTCCTCCATGTACACAGTGATACCCTTAATGGATGCCCTCGATTCTAACATACTCGCTGCCTTAGCTGAAACAGCCTCGCACACCCCGCAATGAGTTGTCTTTATAATCATTATCACTAGCTTGTTATTTTCAATTGCTTGATTTATTTCGTCCAGACTCCTCATTCTTTCCATCGCTCTATACTCCCTCTGTATACATGATGTAGTGTTTGTCCCTTTAAAATGAGGCGAGGTTTATTCAACACTCCGTACGATCTAAATCAGGAAGATCTTTGTCTTTAATGAGTTGTAAAAGAAGGCCGAAAAATAGCTTGCGCTGCTCTACCGATAGATTCTCCAGTATATTGTCAGCGACTTTGGCCTGGAAAGCAAGGACCTGCTCCATATTGGACTGCGCGAGTTCCGTCAGTTGGATCAGCGTTGCCCGGCGGTCCGTTGGATCGGGAATACGAACAAGAAGTTTATCCTGCTCAAGTGCATCTACAAAATCAGTCACAGTACGAGCTTTAACTCCTAACTTAACGGCTAACTCGTTCATACGAATTTTTCCGGTTTCGGCTACTACGGAGAGTAAACGTAAGCGCGGTCCCGTAAGCTGGTAAGGCACATTCATCGTGGATAACTGAGATTGGAACTCCCTTTGAATGTAATGGGTTGATCTCATTAATAGGTGAATGATATCTATGGCCTCTGGTTGATCTGAGTTCAGCAATCAAATTACCTCCTTGACATATTCGTGGATTCTTTATATCCTCAACTTTATGAGGATGCTCTTATTGAGTATACTCATTATATTATACCGTGTTCATTGGTATTCTGCTACTGTTCTCCTTCTAATCATTTCGTGGAACCAAACAAGCAGTTTCATTTGATCTAAGGGCTCTATACGGTCAAATAGAGAGGTGCCTCATTATAAGCCTCCTCACTTTAAGTGGTATTTTATTTTTTTGTCAGAAAAGAGGTTTCCAGATGACAGATACATCATCACAAAATGCAGATAAGTTGCTAAAGATTCTTGTCGTGACATTAATATTCTCAGTAATGAACGGTACCATGTTCAATGTGGCACTTCCTGAAATAGGAAAGGAATTCAATCTCGTACCATCCCAGGTAAGTTGGATAATGACAAGTTATATGGTCGTATATGCAGTAGGATCCATTGTAATGGGAAAATTAGCGGATAAATATCGGTTAAAAGATTTGTTGACGTATGGTCTTCTTATTTTTGCAATGGGTTCTATCATAGGGCTAGTTGCTAATGAGTTTTGGCTTATTGTTTTAGGACGAGTGATCCAGGCTGCGGGAGCCTCTGTGCTTCCAGCTACGGCGATGATTATTCCAATTCGATATTTTGCTCCAGAAAAAAGGGGCAGGGCACTTGGAACTTCAGCAATTGGATTAGCGCTAGGTAATGCTTTGGGGCCAGTTGCTGCGGGTTTAATTACAAGCTTTGGCAGCTGGAGATTGATGTTCATCCTTTCATTGCTTCCGCTACTCATGCTTCCTTTCTTTCGAAAGTATTTAGATAATGCGAAAGGGAAGGCAGGAAGTATTGATATTCTTGGCGGGAGTTTGCTAGCTGCGTCAGTTGCACTATTCTTGCTTGCAATTACAGAGATGCAAGTCTCGTTGTTCCTTGTAGGTCTAGTATTGCTTATTTTATTTACTATACGGATTCGAAAAGCAGCGGAACCTTTTATAAAACCTGGTCTGTTCCGTAATAAGGCCTATTCAATAGGACTAATCCTTGCTTTTACGACAACGGCAATGAGTTTTAGCATGGTCTTCATGACACCTCAGTTTTTAACGGCATTGAATAATTTGACACCTGCAAGTATAGGTTTTGTATTAGTTCCCGCAGCAATTGCTTCAGCCTTCATGGGACGCAAGGGAGGCAGACTTGCCGATGATCGTGGTAATTCTACCCTTGTTTTTGTGGCCTCGATCCTATTATTCATGGCATTTACTCTATTATCTACTTTTATTGGGGTGTCAGCATACATCATTGCGATCATTCTAATCTTAGGAAATGTAGGTCAAACTTTTATGCAGATTGCAATGTCCAATACGATTTCACGAACACTGACTAAAGAGGACACGGGAGTCGGTATGGGGCTGCTTTCGATGATTAATTTTATCTCTGGAGCGATGGCAATGAGTGTGGTTGGGAAGTTGCTGGACAAGGGATCGTCTTTCTTACAGTTTAATCCTTTCATTACGAACAATGATGCTTATGTATACAGTAACATTTTTGCTCTAATGTCCCTTGTAATCGTTGTGGTAGTTGTGTTTTACCGTTACCATTTTTCCTCAAGAGGTCTCCAGGCAAGTGTGAGTACAGTAGAAGAAAAAAACGAACGTGGATAATTGAATATATAGATCTACCCTATGACATAAAGAAGTAAGAGTTCACCATTGGTGGGCTCTTTTTTATGTGAAGTGGATAGGCCCAAATCTCAGAACTTGTCATTATTTCTCGGGAAATAGCTGAAAACCATAACATCAATGACAAATTATAGTAAAATAACCCTGGAAGTGTAGAATATTGTTCCTTTTATATAGATTCCAGGGGGAGATACATTGTGAGTTTACTACAGGTTAAGCAAGTTCGAAAAAATGCGGGCAGTAATGTGCTTATTCCCTATATTAATTTCGAGGTTAAGCAAGGACAGTGTGTCGCTATTCAGTGTAATCATGAGCTCGGGAACCAGCTTTTGGAGACAATTGTGGGGCGAATATCTATATCTGATGGTGAAATCTTTCTTGATGGAATACATGTGAACATGGCCTCGCAAGAGATAGTAAGAAAAAGCGTAGGAGTTCAGCTTCTGAACGAAGGCGTATATGAGCGGCTTAAAGTAGGGGAGTTTCTACGTTTTTATGCGATGCTTCATGAAGTGAAGGCAGATCTTCATCCGCTGCTCAGGAGATTAGGGCTCTCTGAAAAGGAAAATACGTTGATCAGCAAGTTATCACTGTCAGAGAAAAGAAGACTTTTAATAGCCAAGGCACTAGTCCATGAACCGAAGTTGTTGCTTCTAGAAGATCCGGAACAAAATGTGGACCTAGAAACCAGTTATATCTTACGTAATTTAATCCCCCTATTGGTTGAAGAAGGGAAGTCTGTACTTATTACAACGATGGTGCTCGAACAGGCGATATCGGTAACAAGTGAGGTATATCTGTACAGTCATTCTGGATTCAAAAAGTTGGACACTTCTTCAGAAGTTCCAGAGACAGAAACGCCTGAAGACGGACTGAATGTTACCGCAATAGTAGACGGCGATGCTGCTCGGACAGATAATATGCCGATAGACCAAGCGAACCGAGAGCGGCCAGTTGATAATTATGTGGAAGAGATAAATGCGGCAAGGGATGAAGACAAGTCTGAGATTTTTGTTCAACCCGTTCGCTTGGAGAAAATTCCGGCCAAGGTAGGAGACAAGCTCATTTTATTTGATCCGACAGAAGTGGATTATATTGAAAGCCAGGAGGGAGTAGCAAACCTCCATGTTTTGCAAGGGACATACCCGTGCTCGTTTTCTCTTACCGTTCTTGAAGAGAAACTTAAACCATATGGTTTTTTTCGCTGTCATCGTTCTTATCTCGTTAATTTGCAGAAGGTAAGAGAAGTCATCACTTGGACCAGGAACAGCTTTAGTCTTATTTTGGAGGATGCAGAGAAAAGTTCAATTCCATTATCTAAAGGGAAATACGATGAGTTGAAGCAGATTTTAGGCATCTAAGACAATTCTTCGCTCAAAATGATGCTCCATTCAGGTCCTTACATGCAGGTTTTAGCCCTGTTTATTCTCCTTTCATCCCTTATATAATGCGGTGTGGCGCGGTTTTTCGTAACATGAGGATATCAAAAGCGACATGCCAAACGAAAGGGATGGATGACAAGTGAAAACGATCATTGAAGTGAACGGACTGGTCAAAGCATTCGGGAATAAACGAGCGCTAAGCGATATTAACTTTACCATTAATAAAGGCGAAATCTTTGGGTTTCTCGGACCGAGTGGATCAGGCAAAACAACAACCGTGAAAATACTCACCTCTCAGCTACAGGCGACGGGGGGAACAGTGAATGTGTTCGGGCAGGAAATTAGAAAGACGAATGATGCCGATCATAAACGCCGAATTGGGATTTTGACTGATAATAGTGCTCTATATGAGAGGCTTACGATTCAGGATAACTTGGAAATGTTCTGCAGCTTATATGATGTAGAGAAGAAACGAATTGCTGAGGTACTGGAGGAAGTAAATCTTGCGAGTGAACGTAAGACATTAGTAAAAAAATTATCTAAAGGAATGAAGCAGCGCGTTATGCTTGCAAGAGCCATGTTACATAAACCCGACCTGCTATTTCTGGATGAGCCGACATCCGCACTTGATCCGGTGAACACCCTTCATATCCATGAAGGATTACGCAAGCTGAACAGGGAGGGAACGACGATCTTCCTTACGACACATAACATGTCCGAAGCAGAGAGTTTGTGTAGTCGGGTCGCATTTATTCACGAAGGTGTCATTAAGGCTATGGGTACGCCCGAAGAGCTGCGCCTGCAACATTCAGATGATTCCTTAACCGTAACCGTGAAAGAAGAGGGCCGAATGATACTTCAGCAAAATGAAGAGTCTGCCGGACGGATCGCAGGTTGGATGCAAGCGGGTAAACTATTATCGATTCATTCCAATGAACCGACGTTAGGTGATATTTTTGTGCAAATGACTGGGAGGGAACTACAATGACATTCTCGATGAAGAGATTTCAAGCGATTGTTCAAAAGGAATGGAAAGATAGTATTCGAAATCCACAGGTATTAACGATGACCGCTTTTCCGATCGTATTTGCCTTCTTATTTGCACGCATGGGCACAGACCGTACGGTTAGTGAAGATATCCTCATGGTAAGTTTCCCGATCCTTATGGCATTATCTATGACGGGTTCTTTCGTACTTGCGATGATGATTGCCGAGGAAAAAGAAAAGCATACCTTGCGGGCGCTTATGTTGTCTCCGGCCAGTACACTTGAAATATTGCTTGGAAAAAGCCTTTTGACAGCAGTGCTTACAGTGGTTTCCATTTTGTTCTCGATTATGGCGAGTGAAGTCCCAGGTGTGCCTGCAGGTATTCTTGGACTGTTTATACTCATTAATCTTATTATGTTTATGGCCATCGGCCTTATGATCGGGTTGCTTTCTCGCACGGTACAAGAATCTTCTATTATTGGTTTACCTGTGCTGCTTATCTTTGTCATGGCACCTATGTTTGCTCCCATGTTAGATAATGAGCTATTAATACAAGTAGTAAGTATACTCCCTACACAGAAGTTTATGGATATGATGAACAGTGTGGCGACGGGCCAAGGCTTTCAAGGAATAGGTGGAGACCTGATAATTTCGATCCTTTGGATGATTGCTTCTATTGTCGCCGCCGCCGCCATTTATAGACGCAGACGTTTCGATAACTAGATCTGGGTAGCCATACAGCATCTTCTTAAAACAAGGAAGTATTATATTCGTTACCCAAAAAAACAAACCCGAGGTCTCCTAGAGACTTCGGGTTTGTTTAGAGAGTCTGAACTCTCTCTGGTATTATCGTTAATTATAATATCAGTATTCTAATGAATAAAGATCTTACGATGTTTCTCCTTATGCTCTTCTTGTCTTACGAAGAATAAGACTAAGAATAGCAACGAGAACGATCGCACCAATCAGTGCAGGGAAGATATAAAATCCACCTGTTTCAGGTCCCCATTCTCCGAGTAGAAGACCACCAAGCCAAGCCCCTACGAAACCAGCGATAATATTACCAACAATACCGAATGGAATATCCTTGCCGACGATTAGACCTGCTAACCAACCAATAATACCACCAATAATTAATGCCCATAACCAACCCATATTTAACATCACCTTTCAATTGTTTTTCGTTTGCTGTTGATTTTATAACCGCATAATCGAAGTTCTAATCATAAACAGAGAAATATTTTAAATTTTGGGCGGTGTCTTAGTAAGGGTTCAATGGCATTAAATGATCGTTTTTCTGTGGTACAATAACAAAATGTGAGGGTATGGAACGGATTGCTATATTGTATTTGGAGAGTGATGGAACGTCATGCAGGAGTCTTTGTTAATGTTGCTTCAGCTGTTAGAACGCGCAGCTCTTTTGCTGATGTGTTTATTTGTGCTGACACGAATACCGGGATTTAAAGCTTTTTTTGAGCAAAGGGAAAAAACAGGATATGAACTTATTCTAGCAACCATCATTTTCAGCGGGTTTGCCTTATTTGGTACCTACAGCGGCATTAATGTAGAAGGTTCGCTTGTGAATGTGCGAATCATTGCCATCTTATCGGGCGGGATCCTATTTGGCCCTTGGGTCGGTCTTGCAACAGGGATTATCTCTGGAATTCATCGTTTTTTGATTGATATCGGGGGTGTTACTTCCTTGCCTTGCCTGATTACGAGTATTACAGCCGGATTAGTGTCGGGACAAATATACCGAATTACATCCCGGGAACGCAGATGGAAGATTGGTATCATCGCCGGTATGGCATGTGAAGCGTTAACGATGATTTTAATTATTATATTGGCTGAGCCTGCTTCGCTTGGTGTGGTTATCGTTTCTCGAATTGGCCTTCCCATGATTATCAGCCAAGTCAGCGTGGGTCTTATTGTCATGCTCGTACAGAGTGTTGAAGGGGAGAAGGAACTAGTCGCCGCCAAGCAGGCTAAACTGTCCCTCGATATTGCGAACAAAACACTGCCTTATTTTCGAAGCATCACTCCGGATTCGCTTCATACCATTTGCCATATAATCAAGGATGAGATTGGCGCAGATGCTGTGTCGATCACCGATACGAAGCAGATTCTGGCTTATATTGGCGTGGGTGAGGAGTACTATAAGGAGCAACATGCCATTATTAGCGAGGAAACGAAAAACACGCTGAAAAGCGGGGAAATCATGATTCGTAACAATGATGCAGAGCATACGAACCCTTTTATTAAATCCCTGATTATTATTCCGCTGAAAGAAAAGGGAGAAGTAACCGGAGCCCTCAAGATTTATTATGCGAAGGCACATAAAATTACAGATTCCCTACAAGCGCTGGCAGTAGGATTGTCGCAGATGATCTCTACACTCATGGAAGTGTCGAGAGTAGAGGGAATTAAAGCAATGGCAAATAAAGCAGAGCTGAAGGCACTACAGACGAAGATTAATCCTCATTTTTTATTTAATGCGCTCAATGCCATCGCTTCTTCTATTCGGACTGATCCTGATAAAGCGAGAGAATTGATTGTAAACCTGTCTGGTTATATGCGTTTTAACCTGGAGCTTAGTGATGAGATGATTGATATTCGCAAAGAACTCCAGCAAGTAAACCATTACGTAGAGATTGAGAAAGCTAGATTCGGCAATCGGCTTGAAGTGGAATATGATATTGACGAAGTAGAATTGTGCATCCCGAGCCTTATTATTCAGCCGCTTGTTGAGAACGCAATAATCCATGGTATTCTGAAGGTTAAGGGGCCGGGTAAAGTGACGATCTCGGTCAAGGATCTCGGAGAAAACGTAAGGATTAGCATCACGGACACAGGAGCGGGAATAGCGCCGGAGATTATCCGAAAAGTGTACAGTGACAATATGCCTGATAACAAAATTGGACTATATAATGTTCATCAGCGCGTGAAGCTGATCTATGGAGAAGGTCTTCGTATCCGCCAGTTGGAGCAGGGGACAAGCATTGATTTTGATGTGACAAAAAGAGGTGTTCAGTAAATGAGAGCAATCATCGTGGAAGATGAAGTGTTAGCGAGGCAAGAGCTGCGTTATTTAATAGAAACACATAGCAAGATCAAGGTAGAGGCCGAGTTTGAAGATGGTCTGGATGCTCTGAAATTTTTGCAGAGTCAAGAGGTTGACGTCCTGTTCTTAGATATCAATATTCCTTCTATTGACGGGGTATTACTTGCCCATAATATCAGCAAATTTTCTGTTAAGCCTTATATTGTGTTTATTACCGCATATAAGGAACACGCTGTGGAGGCATTTGAGGTAGAGGCCTTTGACTATATTCTAAAACCCTACAGTGAGTCCCGCATTACATCTATGCTGGCAAAACTGGAGACGGCATATATAGGGCAGCGCAGAGCGATCCAGGAGCAACATTTGCCTTCAATTACAAAGGTGAATCTATATAAGAATGAAAAAATAATCGTTGTTGATGCAGACGATATTTATTATGCCGTTGCCCAGGAGAAGACAACAGAGGTAGTGACGAAGAACGAGAAATACATTATGCAGCTCAGTATCAGCGAATTTTATGAGCGCCTTCCTAAAGAGGTCTTTTTCCGCTGTCATCGTTCTTATCTTGTGAACACAGAGAAAATTAAGGAGATTGTCCCATGGTTTAATAATACATATTTACTTCGATTAAGTGATATTGATGCTGAAATCCCCGTCAGCCGCAGTAAAGCTAAAGAGTTCAGGCAACTTATGCGACTATAGAGGCATTTCATTCCGAATTCAGGTTATTTCATTCCTGTTTTCGCTCTTCCTTAAATGTAAGCGCTACAATAAGAGTGTGTTAAGAGCTCACGTACACTTACATTAGACAAAAGAAAGAAGGAAAGCAACATGAATAGAAAACCTGTAAATCGCCTTCTTATTGTTCTTGGTACAGTTATTATGCAGATGGGTCTTGGAACCATCTATACATGGAGTTTATTTAATTCACCGCTTGTTGACAAATTTGGATGGGATCTTAGTTCCGTCTCCATTACATTTTCAATAACCAGCTTTGCGCTCGCCTTTTCAACTCTTTTTGCAGGGAAAATACAAGAGAAAATCGGCCTTCGTAAATTGACAGCTGCTGCTGGTATTCTACTTGGCATTGGGTTAATCCTTAGTTCGCAAGCAAGTTCACTGGCTTCTCTGTATATTCTAGCTGGTGTTATTGTCGGATTCGCCGATGGTACAGCATATATAACTTCTTTATCAAATCTTATGAAATGGTTCCCTGATCGAAAAGGCCTTATCTCTGGTATCTCCGTTGGGGCATATGGTACAGGAAGTCTTATCTTTAAATATGTTAATGGTGGTTTGATTCATTCCGTTGGTGTTTCTCAAGCATTCTTGTATTGGGGACTCATTGTCATGGCTATGATTTTGGTAGGTTCGCTGCTTGTAAGAGAAGCAACGGTAGAATCGGAAGAAGCTAAAGCTGGCTCAAAAACGCAGACAACTACCTCGAATGCAGCAGTTCCTGTGCAGGTGAATTATACGGTAGGAGAGATGCTTCGCACGAAACAAGCATATCTGTTGTTTGTTATCTTCTTCACCGCTTGTATGAGTGGATTGTATTTAATCGGTATTGTAAAAGATATCGGTGTTCAGCTAGCCCATCTTGATGCAGCGACGGCGGCTAATGCTGTAGCTCTTGTTGCTATCTTTAATACAGCAGGACGACTTATTCTCGGGGCGTTGTCTGATAAAGTCAGCCGCTTAAAACTTGTGGGCTGCACACTGGCTGTAACGGCAGCATCCGCGGTCGTACTTAGCGTAGTTCCATTAAACTTTGGACTGTTCTTCGCTTGTGTAGCAGCGATTGCATTCTGTTTTGGAGGTAATATTACCGTATTTCCAGCGATAGTGAGCGACTTTTTTGGACTGAAAAATCAAACCAAAAACTATGGCATTATCTATCAAGGTTTCGGTATTGGTGCACTGTCCGGTTCGTTTATCGCTGCCATGATGGGCGGATTTAAGTTAACCTTTATCGTTATTGGCGGACTATGTGTAATCTCGGTCCTGATTGCTATGACGATGAATCCTCCACTTAGCAAAAAAGCAGAGAAAGAGGCAGCATTCAAAGCTTACAAACGTACAGCTTAAAGGCCTATGAGAACAAATAAACATCCCCCAGCATTGTTAACATCGGGGGATGTTTATTTGTTTTTTTTACAATTTTTAGTGCTGTCACAGAAGGATTACATGGTCTTGTTAAGCCGCTTGGAATGCCTCCCTGCTATCAGGGTGAAGAGCAGGATCATTGCATAACAAAGTAGATGAGAGCTGATCAGTCCGGTGGTTTCATAAGTTGTATTTATAAAGAACTGGCTAAATCCAAGAAGACTGCCATAGAAGGGGAATAACAGAATGAAAGTGATACTGGAGTCTTGATTATATGTGTAAAAAAACAGAAAGAATGCCAGTCCGCCAAGCCAGTAGATGGAAGTTAGAATCATGAAATCTACCTGGCGTCTTCTCATCGACATAGAATAAAGCAGCCAGGTAAACAAGAAGAGCGCAGAAAAGACATAAATTCCAGTACTGTCCTTCCCGTAGGTAATGGACCAGAGAAGATTCATCCCTCCAAAGCAGAAATGGATCATAAACATAAACATGAGATGCATAGGATACAAAGCCCATCGTTCTGAGGCACTCATTCTCATAGTAATTCCCACCCTTACTTGTCGCTTATATTTACTTCTATACTTAACTTATAAACAACAGGAATGGGCAGGAGGTTGCATTATAAAATAAAAAGGAGAGACTTCTCAGCCTTTTCAGGCAAGAAATCTCTCCTTTTTATTTTGTTTTACACAAACCCTTTTGATGAATGGGGCTGTTACCAATTTTTTTCGCCAGAAAGATATTTTTCTGTAAGGACAGTTAGAAGCTGAATGCCTACTTGGTTATATCCACCCTCAGGGATAATAATGTCAGCATACTTTTTAGAAGGCTCGATAAATGCTTCATGCATCGGTTTTACCGTTGCGAGGTACTGCTGATGAATGGACTGGATTGTCCGTCCACGCTCCTCAATATCACGCACAACACGGCGCAGAATCCGTACATCGGGATCAGAGTCCACGAATACCTTAATGTCCAGCATCGCGCGAAGGTTTTCATCTGAAAGAACATGTAATCCTTCGATAATGATGATATTGTTTGGTTCTAGCTGGACTGTCTCTGATGCAGAACGTGCATGTATTGTAAAATCATAAACAGGAGCAAAGGCAGTTTGTCCGTTTCTAAGAGCATTCAAATGCTGAATTAACAGCTCATTATCAAACGCAAACGGATGGTCATAGTTGGTGAGCTCACGCTCAGCCAGACTAAGATGAGCCTGATCTTTATAGTAGTTGTCCTGAGATATAAAAGTCACTTTACTCGAACCTAGACGTTCAATAACGGAACGAGCTACTGTTGTTTTACCTGAACCGGTTCCCCCGGCAATACCAATAATCAGCATGCGATACCATAAACCTCCCTAGAATAATTGCCAGAGCAATTTCAGTATTGTAGCATAGAAGGTCCTTTTTTTCATCTACAAGGCGCATAAAGGGAAGATTAGGCAGTTCTTATGCCCTTATATCTTTGCCCGAAGATATCGGAATTATGTCCCTGATACAAAGATAGATTTAGTTGCTGAATTTCATATAGTACTGATATAGGATTTGCGTTCCTTTATCATCGTATCCAAGTTCTGATAACTCTTCATACAAAGACTTGGCCAGGGCAAGTCCAGGTGTTTGCAGTCCCATCTCTTCTGCCGAAGATAGAGCAATACCCATATCTTTAATAAAATGTTTGACGAAAAATCCAGGCTCATAATCACCTGCAATCATTCGCGGACCCAGGTTACTGAGCGACCAGCTTCCTGCTGCGCCTGTCTCAATGCTCTTCAATACGTTTACAGGATCCAGCCCTGAAGTTTTTGCATACGCTAGTGCTTCGCAGACACCCATCATATTGGAAGCAATCGCGATCTGGTTGCACATTTTTGTATGTTGACCAGCTCCTGCAGTTCCTTGGAGTACAATATTTTTACCCATCAGTTCAAAGATGGGTCTAACTGCTTCGTAATCTGCTTTCTCTCCGCCGACCATGATGGATAGTGTGGCATTCTTTGCACCTGTATCTCCGCCCGATACAGGCGCATCAAGAGCGTGCAATCCCGATTTCAAAGCTTTCTCGTGGATCCGTGCAGCCAGCTGTGGACTAGATGTCGTCATATCAATCAGGTAAGCTCCGGAAGAAGCGTTTGCTATGATTCCATCTTCTCCAAGATAGATTTCTTCCACGTCTTTGGGGTACCCTACCATAGTAATGATCACACCGCATGCTGCAGCAAGGCTTGCCGGTGACTCATGCCAAGTTGCACCTTGCTTGATCAATTCTTCTGCTTTGGCGGCAGTTCTTGTGTAGACATGAAGAGCATAGCCGGCTTTTTGCAGATGCCCTGCCATACTTTTGCCCATTACGCCAGTACCGATAAATCCTACAGTTGTTTGCTCTGGTGATACGATCATTTATTTACCTCCTGGGTGAATTGGTTTTGATTTGATCTATCCTTTATTTTTCGTATTATATCCCTTTTTTTACTAAGGTTCTATGAGCATAGCCTGCAGATTGAGAAAAGCAGAAAGGGAGACGATACTTATGAAACGGATTTGTTTGTTGTTGCCTAATGGATTTGAAGCAATAGAAGCCAGTGTATTTACCGATGTACTTGGTTGGAATCAGCTGGAGGGGGATGGAACTACGGAGCTCGTAACTGTAGGAACGAGAGATACACTAGAGTGTACGTGGAATTTCAAGGTGACACCGGAACTGCTAATTAACAATGTTAGTGCAAATGATTTCGATGTATTAGCAATACCTGGCGGATTTGAAGAAGCGGGTTATTTTGAGGATGCTTTCAGGGAAGATGTGCTTGAACTGGTACGTGAATTTAATCGTCAAGGAAAGATCATTGCGACGATCTGTTTAGCAGCGCTGATCCTTGGAAAAAGCGGAGTTCTCGAAGGAAGAAACGCCACGACATACAATCTGAGTAATGGAAAAAGACAGGCCCAGCTTGCTGAGATGGGTGCTAAGGTCATTCCTGACCAGCCGATTGTTATCGACGGTAATCTGATCACTTCATATAGTCCATCAATGGGGTTTGATGTAGCGTTCCTTCTATTGGAGAAGCTCACTTCCAAGGCGAACACAAATGAAGTGAAACGGCTGATGGGCTTTGTTTCATAGCCGCAGAGGTATAGCAAAATTGTTGCCTGATGAGATGTGAAATAACCGACCCGATTTTCATTGACAAGGAATGGGAAAGGTGATATTTTTAATTTACTTAATACCCATTGGATTAATATGAAATTCATAAACCGACTGTTCATACAGAGGTATTGCACGCGTACAACCGCGCTGCGATACCTCTTTTTGTATCATCATACAGATGTCATAACATATCGACCGTACCTGCGGAGATATCCTGCTACCTGCATAAGGTGGCAAGATATTTTCGCTATTTTAGGTTGGAGAGGGGAAATCAAATTGAGCAGTATTACAGTGACGACTTCAAAGCAGAGTCCAGGAAATTGGAGTCTCTTGGGACTTGGTCTTATTATTCCTGTATCCGTGCTTGGGGTATGGCAGCTTCTTGGATTTTACGGTGTGATCTCTGAATTATTATTTCCAACCCCGATTGCCATTGGAAAAGCACTGATCCAGTTAACCTTGTCTGGGGATTTATGGGGACATTTTAAAGTGAGTATCATACGAGCGTTCGCTGGTTTTCTGCTTGGCGGAAGTTTGGGCTTTATTTTCGGACTTTTGGTAGGTCTTTTCAAAACATCAGAAAAGTTTCTTGATCCATCAATTCAGATGATAAGAATGATTCCAAGCCTTGCTGTTGTACCTCTTTTTATCCTCTGGTTTGGAATCGGAGAAGAATCAAAGGTATTACTTATCGCAAAAAGTGCTTTCTTTCCCCTCTATATCAATACTTTCATGGGAATCCGCGGGGGAGATAATAAATTATTTGAGGTAGCCAAGGTTCTTGGGTTCAACAAATGGAAGCAAATCGTAAGACTTGTGATTCCAGGTGCCCTGCCAAACATTTTGCTCGGTATAAGGTTATCGATTGGCCTTTCCTGGCTTGGACTAGTCGTAGCCGAACTGATTGCTTCTACATCAGGGATTGGATATATGATGTCTGACGCCAGGCAATTTGCTGACACCCCGGTTGTTTTTGTCGGCATCATTATTTTCGCTTGTGCAGGTTTGGCTACAGACGGACTCGTAAGACTGGTTGAGGCTCGTATGCTGCGCTGGAAAGATACATACGGTGGCTGAAAAAATAGAAAGGGAGGATTGAGATGAACGAGCGAGCAGATTCGATATTGCAGCATAAAGCGAATAGGCCAAGTAAGATTCAAGACACAGTCACAGCAAACCATCACAATGAGTATCGACCGAGGAATATCCGGAAGCGGAAGGGAAAAAAAGGAGCTGATCTAGCCGCGGCGATGCTAATTCCGCTGTTGATCATTGCGATATGGCAATATGCAGCGGGTGAGGGTTATATCTCTGCTCTTTTTTTACCGACTCCGCTCTCCATTGCAGAGGAATTTTTTCGTCTTATCGCTACAGGAGAACTCTTTCATCATTTAGGTATCAGTATGTATCGTGCGTTTATTGGGTTTCTTGCGGGGTCTTTTCTAGGATTAGCGCTTGGCACGTTCACAGGTTTCTCGCGAATAGCATCATATCTTATGGATCCAAGTATCCAAGTCCTGCGGCTTGTTCCGCATCTTGCAATTGCCCCGCTCATTATTCTTTGGTTCGGATTTGGAGAGGTATCCAAAGTAGTCATCATTACAAGCGGAGCTTTTTTCCCACTCTATATCCATACCTATACGGGAATCCGAAATGTTGATAACAAACTTTATGAAGTAGGAGAGGTGCTTGAATTCAGCTTGAAGCGAAAACTGATGAGACTCATTCTTCCTGCAGCCTTACCGAGCATTTTACTTGGGATCCGTTTGTCGCTGGCTGTCTCCTGGATTGGACTTGTCGTAGCCGAGCTGATTGGATCGCAGTCAGGGGTAGGCTTCCTTATTAATCAGGCCAAGCAGAATTCGGACACAGAGGTTATTTTTGTAGGCATTATCATTTTTGCTGTAGTAGGTAAGCTGATTGACACTATGATGCGGATTTTAGAAAAAAAACTACTTCATTATCGGGATAGTTATCAGGGCTGATACTAAGATACAAAGGAAAATAATGAAGAAAAGCATCGATAATGTAATCGTTGTTTACATGTAATAGCTTACGCTAATCGAAATGAAGAGGAGCCATTAGACATGTCAATTAACCTGGAAAAACCGAGGAAACGAAGCAATTTGCTATCCCAAAGGTTATTTATAGCGGGATTGTTCCTAAGTTTATTATTACTCCAAGCTTGCAGTAATGCAGGAGGAGAAAGTACAGGTGCTCAGACAACAACTACGAAAGCTAACGCTACAGAAGCCAAGGGGAACGTAAAACCAGTGCTGAACTACGGGTTTATTGGGACGAATGATCTTAATTTACCTGGGGGACCTGAAGGTTGGGGGCTCTATAAGGGGATTATCCAGGAGGAGCTAAAGAAACACGGTATTACTGAAGTGAAATGGACGGGTTTTCCTAACGGACCCGATTTAACAGAGTCTCTTATCAGTGGTCGTCTTGATCTTGGGAGCATGGGAGATACACCTTCCATTATTGCATATGCATCCGGAGCTAAAATCCGGCTTATTACACAGGGATCAACTAATTCTATCGGCTATCTATTAGGAAAAAAGGATGGACCAAAGACTCTATCGGAGCTGAAGGGGAAAACGATTGCCATTCAAAAAGGCTCTTTTATGCATCGATATGTGGTTGGATTACTGAAAGATGCTGGTATAACGGATTATAAACTCGTGCATATGCGGATTCCCGATGCGAAGGCAGCACTTGCAAGGGGCGATGTAGATGCAATGACGAACAATACTACTCAGGGAGCTTTAGAACAGATCGAGGAAGGATTTACTCATCTCGATGATGCCACAAAACATCCACATTTGAAAGGAAGCGGAACGACAGTAGCCTCGGATGAGTATCTTGCTTCTTTCTCTGATTTTCCAAAAGTATGGAATGATGCCCGTAAAAAGGCGCTGGCTGACCTGAAGCAGCATGAAGAAGAATACTACGAGTTCATAGCTCAGTTGCAAGGTCAATCCGTGGAGATCGTGAAGCAGACGAATCCAATAAGTGCGATTAAGGAAGAACCGTTTACAGAGGAAGGGCTGGAACTGTTGGAAGGAACAAAAGACTTCCTCGTTGATGAGAAACTGGCGAAAAAGAATTTTGAAATTAACGATTGGGTACTCAGATAAGGAAAGACAAAGAATCACTCTATAAGCGAAAGGAAAGGAGGGGAACGAAGATGTCGAATCGCCAAGATGTGAAGTTGACCGCAGATGTACTTGTATTAGGTGGAGGTCCAGCGGGTGCCTGGGCTGCGTGGAGTGCGGCCTCTCAGGGAGCAAAGGTCGTTCTGGCTGACAAAGGTTATCTCGGTTCGAGTGGGGCGACGGCTCCAGGAGGAACAACGCTTCTTGTTATACCAGCCGTACCTGAACTTAGAGAAAAGGCAGTACAAACTCGGCTGAAGGATGGGGGTTATTTATCTGAGGCGGAATGGATTCATCGCTTACTTGAGCAAATAGAACAGAATCTTGCGCTAATCGAAGAATGGGGGTACCCTTTCCCGAAAGATTTAGATGGAACGACACTTCGAACTCATTTGCATGGACCTGAATATATGAAACTTATGAGAAAAGTGGTCCGTAAAGCTGGGGTTACGATTCTGGATCAATCCCCTGCCCTGGAGTTACTCGTCGATGAACATGGTGTCGGAGGAGCAAGGGGGGTTAACCGAATAACCGGTGCTGACTACGAAGTTCGAGCTAATGCTGTCATTATTGCGACAGGTGGGTGTACGTTTCTTAGTAAAGGACTTGGCTGCAATGTGCTGACTGGTGAAGGGTTATTAATGGCAGCCGAGACGGGTGCAGACCTATCTGGGATGGAATTTAGCAGACAATATGCCCCAAGCTTTGCTGACGGAAGTGTAACGAGAGGGCGAATGCTTGCTTGGTCTAGTCTGTATGATAAGAATGGTGAGCGTATTCGATCGGGTGAACGAACTCCTGGCAGTATGCAAAAGCTGCTTCTTGAAGGTCCGGTATATGCTTCGCTAGATCTAGCTGATACGGAAGAGAAACGTCAGTTCTTACGTAGTGCACATCCGATTTTCTTTATGCCTTTGGAACGAGCTGGCATTGATCCGTTTCGTGATAAGTTTCCTTTGACACTGCGTTATGAAGGGACCATGAGAGGCACAGGAGGAATTCGTCTAACAACCAGTAATTGCGATACGGCGGTTCCTGGATTATATGCAGTAGGAGATGCAGCTTCTCGTGAAAAAGTGATGGGTGCTGTTTCCGGAGGCGGATCATATAACGCATCATGGGCCATATGCAGCGGAACATGGGCAGGTAAAGGAGCGGCCGCGTATGCCCTTGCGAATTCTAGAAAAGCAGACACCCGCTCCCTACTTCCTGCTGGCAGATACGGACTAACAAGTACACAGAGTGAACAGAAAAGTGAACTGTCCATAAAGCAAATGATCTCATCTATACAAAAAGAAGTTTTGCCGCTTGAAATTAACTTCTTCCGAAGCGAACCCGTCATTAGGGAATCGCTAGATCGATTACATTCCCTTTTCCCTTCACTCAACAGTCTAACGACTTCCACGGTTCAAGAAAGAGTGAAATCAAGAGAGTCGGCTGGCATGCTAGCAGCTGCGAGATGGATGTATACTGCCGCGCTCGTCCGCAAAGAAACAAGAGGACTCCAAGCGCTGAAAGAATACCCCGAAATGGACCCGCTTCAAACCCACCGCATCATTTTATCTGGCATTGACGATATCCGCCAAAGTGTGGAGCATGCTCCTCATGCTCATGAAATGTTGCCCGCAAAGGAGTGGCAGAGCTCGTGATAGAACTTGTGAGTGCAGATCGCTGCATAGGCTGCAAAATGTGCGTTAAGGTATGCCCAACGAATGTATTTGAAATGAACGATTCGCTTGCTTATATTACAAGACAGGAAGATTGCCAGACCTGTTTTATATGTGAAGCCTACTGTCCCGCAGATGCATTGTATGTGGCACCTCAAGCGGAAATGTCGGTAGCGGTAGATGAGGAGGAGCTTCGCAGTTCAGGACTCTTGGGTAGCTGGAGATCGGAGATTGGCTGGAACAAAGGTGCTCTTTCTACAATGGCGGAAAGGGACACGACTCCTTTTTTTGAAGTTTTTACGGAGAAATATCGCATCCTACCCGGAACAAAACAATAATAATAACAGAAATCATTTTATATCATCTTACCTAATCTAAGGAGTTGGTTATAGTGAGCACAAAGGAAACGGGACTGCAGACAAATCAGGGGGATAAGGAACAAAGTGAAGTACTTACGAAACGAGTCTCGGAAGACATCTCGGTGTATCGAAATGCAGAATACCCAGTAGATCCTCTATTTATCGAACGCTGGTCTTCCCGATCTTTTGCAGATAAACCCGTATCAAGCGAGACTCTATACACCGTATTGGAAGCTGCTAGATGGGCGCCTTCATCCAGTAATCTTCAGCCATGGCGGTTTGTCTTGGCACAAACAGAAGAAGAGCATAATTTATTTCAGCAATTTATACTGCCAGGGAACCGTCTTTGGACGGATAAAGCACCAGTACTTATCTTGATTGCGTCGGATAAAAGGCGAGATGAAAGCGGAGAAATCAACAGTGCCCATAAGTTTGATGCAGGAACAGCCTGGGGTTATTTATCCATACAAGCGAATCTCCTAGGCCTTTCTACACGAGCAATTGGTGGATTTAATCGTGTAAAATCAAGTGAAGTTCTTGGACTGCCTGAATATATTGAACCGCATGCAGTTGTTGCACTGGGCTATAAAGGTACTATCGATCAGCTCGATGAAAAGTTTCACGATAAGGAGAAGCCAACGGGCCGACGCACGCTAAGTGAAAGTATTCTGGAGATAGGGAAACAATAGGAGAGTAGATTTCTTTTGATAGGTGATTAGGTATTAGAGATTAGATATCAGATATCAGGTGTAAGGCAGTGCTCTGTTTCCTAGAGTGCTGCTTTTTTGTGATTTCTATAGCAGAATACATATCTTTATCCAGGTAGGCTCATTTTAGATAGATAAGATGAGAGAGATAGGAGTGAGTTATTAATGATTGAACTCGAAAAAAAATCGGGACGAATTCATTTACAGTTACGGGCACTTTTTATGGGTGAGGATGTAGTCGTACTTATTACGGGCGGAGATCGTCCGCACCTCGGTACCATTACAGCGGGAGCTCGTCTAGAACCTCTTCAAACGATTCAACTACAAACGCATAAGGAATTTTATATTACAGAAGAAGTTGCTGTACGGCTGCGAAAATCGTTTCGTGGTAACTTTGCGATTTGCTGCGGTGCCCATCTCGACCAGATTACAAAAGAAGAGATCCCGCTTTTAACAGAACTGGCGGTTCAGTTAGGAGATGAATTGATACAGAAACTAAGTACAAACTATAAAAAAGTATGAATTCCTAATTCCGTATGTTTTTACTCTCCACTTTTGACTTAATAGTTCTTAGTGAATCAATTTCGATTCTAGTAAGTTGATTTTAGGGAATAATGAATTAAATAAATAGGGCTAGTTCACAAGTTATCCAGCGGAGGAATTAAAACACATGGGGAAAAAAGATCTGTTGTATCAAGATGCGAAAGCAGACGTAGTACGTAAACCAAGTGAGTGGAAAGTGTTCGATCAGATGTACGCATATCGCGGGGAAGATTTAGGGGCGACTTACCATTCAGGTAGTGTCACGTTAAAACTATGGACCCCGCTTGCAGAAGCAGTTACTGTTTTCTTATACGATAAAAATGATGATACCCGGCTTGTAGGTCAGTTTCCTCTAGTTAGAGAAGATCACGGGGTGTGGGCTATTCATCTATTGCCTTCACAGCTCGGTACAGATGATCTATGCGGGTATTTTTATCAGTACGAAGTAACAAATGAAGGGATTGCTCGAAAAGTGCTGGACCCTTATGCCAAATCTATGGCTCCATCAAGGGTTAATACTTCAGGAGAAGCAGGGAGTGATGGCGACAAAATAGGAAAAGCAGCGATCGTAAATCTCGTAGATACGGCTCCTGATCACTTTGACTTTGCACATATAGAAGGGTTTAAGAAAAGGGAAGACGCGATAATATGGGAGATTCATGTACGAGATTTCACCTCTGATCCAGCCATAAAAGGTGAACTGTCAGCAAGATGGGGTACATATAAAGCTTTTATAGATAAGCTTGATTATATTCGATCTCTTGGAGTGACACATGTACAATTGCTGCCCGTGATGGCTTGGTATTATGGTGACGAGACCAAAATGGGGGAGAGGGAACTCCATCATTCTGCTATAAACAATGAGTATAACTGGGGCTATGATCCTCAACAATATTTTTCACCCACTGGAGCTTATTCCGAAAATCCAGCAGATCCGATTCTTCGCATCAAAGAGCTGAAAACACTGATTCATGCGATTCATCAGGCAGGGATGGGTGTGATTTTAGATGTAGTTTATACGCATATGGCCATTGTGGACTTCCTGAATAATATCGTACCTGGGTATTATGCTTGGCAAGATGCAGATGGAGAATTTATTGGAGCTTTTGGCAACAATCTTGCTACAGACCGCGCTATGGCAGAGAAACTGCTCGTTGATTCGGTCAAATACTGGTTTAACGAGTATAAAATTGATGGAATGCGCTGGGATATGATGGGGGATGCAACTTATCCTGCCGTACAAAAGGCGTACAATGAAGCTGCCCGAATCCATCCAAGCCCGCTGTTTATTGGTGAAGGATGGCGGACTTTTGCAGGGGACAAGCATGATGTGTCTCTAAAAGGAATGGCAGCAGATCAAGACTGGATGGATAAAACCGATAATGTAGGTGTGTTCTCAGATGAGATGCGTAACGAGCTCAAGTCGGGTTTTGGATCTGAGGGAGAACCTCATTTTCTGACAGGAGGAGCTAGAAACGTAGAGTTGATCTTCCAAAATATAAAGGCACAGCCATCTAATTTTCCGGCCGACAGCCCAGGAGATGTCGTGCAGTATATCGAAGCTCATGACAATCTAACCCTCTATGATGTGATTGCTATCTCGATTCATAAAGATCCAAAGATAGCTGAACACGATGCAGAAATTCACCGGCGTATTCGAATCGGAAACGTGCTGCTGTTGACCTCACAAGGGACCGTGTTTATACATGGTGGACAGGAATATGGGCGGACGAAGCAATGGGAAGCTGCAGGTCAGCCAGAGGATAAGTATAACGAACTTACTGATAGCAAAGGCGAGGTAGTGGGTTATTTTATCCATGATTCCTGTGATTCATCGGATGCAATTAACCGGTTTGACTGGGTAAAAGCGACGGATCGTACAAGATACCCAGTAAATCATATAACCCGTGAACATATGAAGGGCCTTATTCAGCTTCGTAAGTCATCCGATGCATTTCGATTAGGAGATCATTCTCTTATTGATCAAAATGTAACCCTCATTACTTCTCTTGATATTGCTAAGGAAGATGTAGTGATTGCATACACCTGTGCTTCCAGCGACCTTAGTGAGTCTTATCATGTCTTTGTCAATGCGGATGATAAGCCAAGAAGGCTTAGACTAACGAAAGATTATTCCGAATTTGATGTTATTGTCGATCAGACAAGAGCAGACATTCATAATTTGAAGGATCCAAAAGGCTTGCAATGGATAGATAAAGGGATCATTCTTGAACCTCTAACCGCGATTGTTCTCAGAGAGCGCAGGTAGGGAATTAATTTTATAACTCAATAGAATGATAAATTCGTACGTAACTATATAGAAAAAAATAAGCCTATTTTGATCCATAACTCTTAATAAAATCAACTAAGGGTTATATGAAATTGGTTCAGTTATATAGCCATTGATTAGGTTATATCATCTTTTTGAGATTATGGGTAATGCAGGATAACATGGCACTCTTCCCGTATTGTTAGATACAACAGTCTTAATGGAGGGTGCCATAATATGAAGGAACAAGATGAAGCGATTAGAATGAACTTTGGTAAATATGAGATTCCGAGTGATCTAAAACGTCTAATGGAGCTGGATCATTGGCATGAAATAAAGGGGAATATGAAGGTTTTAGATTCAACAATTGGTTTAATGCTAGAAGTTGAAGGGTTTCGCTACTACTGTACTCCGTGTGATGTGGTTGTGTTTGGATCAAATGGCTGTGATGGAATTCATTACGGGTTTCTCACTGATTTCGGTACGGTAGACACTTTGGACGAGGCCCCCATTGTTTGCATCAGCCCCATGTCTTTTGGACATACGAATAAGCTCATCGCTCGTAATTTTCGTGACTTTCTTAGTATCCATTTGGATAACAGTGAATTATTTTATAACGATTTCGAGACTGAAGCTGCTTATCTGAAGCGAGTTGCTGAATGGAAGTGTGAAGAAGAAGAGAGTCCTTATGGTGATACACCGGAAGAGAAACAGTATGCAGAAGAAGTAAAAGAAATGCTGCGTACTACCTTTGAACTTCCTGTTATTGACCACCCTTATGAATATATACGTGCTATACAAGAAGAACGGAGAAAACAGGCTTGTATTCTAACTAGGGAATCCCTCCATGTTGTTTTGCCTGATAAGTTCGGTACAGCGTCAGACGATGAGAAGCAATGGTTAGAACAGATCGAGAGTAGAGATGAATCTTCTGTTCAAGCATTTTTAGAGAAAGCCAGCCTTCCATCTGCCCTTGCGATTGCACGTGATGTAGGAGCTCAAGCGGATCATCCGTCACTGCTCATTGTAGAACGTTTTTTGGATAATCATGGGTTTGATGATGAGGCTGTGCGATTAAGAGATCAGATGGAGCCGTTTAGGCCGATTGAGAAAGAAGAGTTGACAACGTTTGTTATCGTTGGGGGAGATCACATCATTGAAGAGGAATAAATATTACCTAAATAAGCATGGTTGCTAATGCAAATGAACCAAACAAACTAAACGATTCAAACGAACCAAACGAACCAAATGAGCGGATCACTTCTACGGGTCTGTCCATCTTGGAAAGCAATAGCTTATCTAAAAGGCGATCGTGAATTACAGATAGTGAATTACAGATCGTGAATTACGAGAACAAGCAGGGGGTGTAATACTCGATTTGCTTGTTTTTTTTTATTTTTCTATATACAACCAACTATCCAATATATTACAATATAACCACTGGTTACTAACCTATGGTTATAAAAAGAGGAGGATTCATCTTCATGGCAAGGAGTCAAGCCCAACGATCAGAGGAAACAAAACAGGCTATTTTAGCGGCAGCAGCTACCTTGTTTTCAGAAAGAGGATATGATTCTGTAACGATGCGTGAAATCGCAAAAACGGCAGGATGTTCTCACACTACGATCTATATTTATTTTAATGACAAAGAAGCATTACTCCATGCGTTATCTTTACCACCACTTTCCGTACTGAAAGAAAGGATGCAGGATGTACTTGATGATCAACATATTCTGCCGAAGGAACGAATCATTCAGTTGAGCACTCTGTTTATCGTTTTTTGCTTACAGCATCGGAACATGCATGCAATCTTTTTTGGTGCTAATGCAGAGCGGGTGGACCTTAAAGAGTCAGCAATCCCACTTACAGAACTTCGCAATCATCTTTTCCAAATGCTTGAGACAGCAATTCAGCAAAACTTCTCTTTACACAAAGGGGACGAAAGAGTCCTCACCTTCACCCGGATTTACTATTATATGCTCCATGGAATCATCTCCACCTATGTGTACTCTAAAGAAAGTATGGAAGAATTATATGAACGTCTAGAAGGGACATTTAACTTAGCGTTTGAGACGCTGCTGCTCGGATTTGATGAGAAAATAAGAGAAGGGAAGAGTGGATCATGAAGATTGAACAAATCTCAGATCATATTTGGACATTGAAAAGCTGGATGTTCTTTGAGTGCCGTGTATGGATTGTTGCCAATCAGGAGGGAAGTGGCGTTACCTTAGTGGATGCGGGTATAGGCAGGATGGCTAAAGACATACTCGCTTTTGTAAAGAAATTAGATAAAGGTCCTATACAGCAAATTCTTTTAACGCATGGTCATTCGGATCATGTAGGATCTGTCTTAAAAATAGTGGAGAGCACGAAGGCACCTGTATATGCACATCCAATAGAAATTCCTTACCTGGAAGGCGACTTGCCCTACCCAAGAAGAAAAAAGGCAGAGCAGACTTTGCCTAAAGATGTAGTCCGTCCCTTTTATATAGAAGAAGATGGTCAGCTTCCTTCCTTTGGAGCGCTGCAAACTTACTTAGCACCGGGTCATTCTCCAGGTCATGTTGTATATTTTCATGAACAGGATCAGGTCCTGCTTGCAGGTGATTTATTTACATCCAAAAAAGGGAAACTAACACGACCGATGAAGATGTTTACGGGTGATATGCATGAAGCGGTCCAAAGCAGTCGTATCGTTGAAAAGCTAAAGCCGGTTAGATTAGAAGTATGTCACAGTGGTCCCGTCTTTGATCCTGCGAAACAGATTGCTTCCTATGTAGAGGAATGGTCTAGTCTTTATATGGATAATATTGTTCAAAGTAGGTTCTTGACTTGAAAAAACATTCTAACACCTTGTTTGCCAAGAAGGAATAGGACATATAAATGTTCGACTATATGAAAGGAAAAGTCGAATAAAAAAGGAATAATAGGTATAAAGTTAAAGATTTTTCTTGGGTTTGTGAAAAAATGTACTTAAGCTAAACGGGCAGGATAGTTTAAGTGTATTTCTTCACAACAACTTGTACTTTGAACTATGAAGTGTTAATATACTATTAATCGAAAGGAGAGATGGGTGGACAATGAAGAACTAATCTAATTTTTAACAATTGAAATAGTATATTTCAGTTTAAAAACTTAGGATTAGTTTGCCCATTTTTTCATATACTAAATAAATGTAAGACTGAATAGCTAAAAAGGCTACTTAGTTTTATTTGAGTATCGTAAAGAGTGACATGACTAATCCTTCCAACATTATATGGGAGGATTTTTTATTATTCTCCCAGAATCAAAATAAAGAAAGAAGGAATCGAATTGTTAAAACAAAAAGAACTAATGGCAAGGGTTAAGGAACTTGTCCAGTCAGATGAACGAATATCTGCTTGTATGATGTATGGGTCTTTTACAAAAGGAGAGGGAGATCAATACTCTGATATAGAATATTATGTTTTTCTGAAAGATGATACAATTTCCACCTTTGATTCAGCAAAATGGCTAAATGAAGTCGCTTCCTACCATTTACTCTATCAAAATGAGTACGGTACGGAAGTAGTAATTTTTGAAAATCTAATACGTGGTGAATTTCATTTCCTTTCCGAAAGCGAAATGAATATTATTCCTTCATTCAAAGAATCAGGCTACATTCCTGACACAAAAGCAATGTTTATTTATGATGAAACAGGACAATTAGAATTGTATTTATCAGGGTTGGAAGGTTCGGGACCAAATAGACTTACAGAAGAAAACGTAAATTTTTTATTGAATAATTTTTCCAACCTATGGTTAATGGGGATTAATGTTCTTAAAAGAGGGGAATATGCACGTTCACTGGAAATTTTATCTCAATTACAAAAAAATATACTGCAACTCATTCGAATTGCGGAAGAAAATGCCGATAATTGGTTTAATATGACAAAGAATCTTGAAAAAGAAATTAGTCCTGAAAACTATGAAAAGTTTAAAAAGACTACTGCCCGATTAAATGAATTAGAACTATATGAAGCCTATAAGAACTCTTTGCTTCTCGTTATGGAATTTCGAAATCTTGTTGAAAAACAGTATCAGTTAACCGTTAGCAATGATTTTTTCGAAAAACTGTTACATTATATGAATGAATAGAAAAAAACTTATTGTGCTATCGGGTGCTTAATACAAAAAGGAAGGTGAGTGAGAGAATAAAATTCAACTCTTTAATTCCAGAGTTTTCAGTTAAGTACATTGAGAAGTCGAAATGGTTTTATATAGATATACTTGGATTCCAAAGTACCAATGAAACCCCACAAGAAAAACAACTCATCATCCGAGATAATGGGATCGGAATTACACCACAAGAGCTACCAAGAATATTTAACCGAGGATTTACAGGTGAAACGGGGCGAACATACTCTAAATCAACAGGGATGGGCCTATATTTAGCACAACAATTATCCAATAAACTTGGTCACTATATTACTTGTACATCTGAAGTTAGTTCCTACACAGAATATATTATCCATTTTCCAAAAGATGATGATCCTTTTTTGTTTATGAATAAGGAAAAGCAATGACTAATAATATCAGTCATTGCTTTATTTTTATCACTTTTGTTGATTAACAATCTTATAGTAAAGATTGGTTGACGACACGTAAAACAAGAAATAGATAACAAAATAAATAATTAGTATTGCCCACATGATAGAAGTGAGCTGTGGGAAGTCTCTCACTTCCTCGAATATAGAGTAATTCATAATAAACAAGCTATGCAGCATTCCCAGTATAAGTGGAGGCAAGAAGACAAAAAGCAGTTTCTTACGGATGACTTTTTTCATTTCAGTGTTACTAACACCAATTTTACGCAGGATAGCATATTGTTTTTGTTCGTCTGTTGCTTCACGTAATTGTTTGAAATATATAATGCTTCCTAAAGCAAATACAGCGATGACGGCAAGAAAAGCTGCTGTAAACAGTAATAATGCTGAAGATTCAGCTTGAATAGCATAGCCGTCCGCAAAAGCTGAATAATAGATATCAGGTGATTGCGAAACAATCGCTTGTATTTGTGCTGATAAAGCTGACGCATCTTTAGCATTTTCAATTTGGTATAGTTCATACATTTGGGTATTCTGACTATTTTGTATAGTGGCATACGCTTCATCCGAGATAATGAATATAGCAAGATGAAGAAAAACATTGGTGTTACTCAAATTACTGGCAGGGCCAAGTAGTGCATAGTCTTTTCTTTCTATAAGGTGAAAAGTAGACTCATCTCCTACTTTTACTGTGAATTCTGATTGATCATCCTGTGTGAACTGTTTGGGTGTATCTATTTTTGAAAGAACAATAGCCTCTTGGCCATGCAGGTTAACTTCCTGGTCATCACCGCGTAAGGCAACTATATCGTTAAATTGGGTCTCTGAAAATAAAAGGATATCTTCTGTGAGATAATCCGATTGTTCAAAGGCAACATCTCTGTTTGTAACGGGATTTACTAAGATCCCTTCAATCGTTTCATGAGTGATAACTGGGTGGTTTGATTCATGAATCAATGTTTCAATTTGATGCTGAATATGTTCATCCTGAGATTCGAAAGCAATATCATTTGGGAAATTTTTAGTACTCCCATCGAGTTGAACAGCGTAATCAAATTCCTTTTTACGTTGGTTCATAAAAAATGTATTAGCGTAGAGTATGAAAAAAATAATAAATAAAAACACCACAATGGATGCTGCTATAAGCCCTACCTGAAAATTTTCTTCATTTTCTAATGCAGCTAAAACATCCTCATTAAAGATTAAAGATGAAAAAGTATATTGAATAACTACTCCAATAATCATCGAAATAAGATAGATGGAGTAAATTCTAAAATTCCGTCTGACATTGCGCCACGATAAATCCAATAATTTCATCTGCGATTTCCCCCTAGAGTGCTCTGAAAGGTGAGGATGCGATCAAAAAATTCCTTTTGGGTTTGTTCTCCTTTGAACAGCTCATTTACAATCTTACCGTCTCGTAGAAAAATGACACGTTGGCAGTAACTTGCAGCATAGGGGTCATGTGTAATCATCATTATCGTTGTTTTAAATGTTTGATTAAGTGATTCAATTTGTTCCAGTAGCTGTGTTGCAGAGCGAGAGTCAAGTGCACCTGTAGGTTCATCAGCAAAGACAATCGCTGGGTTAGTAATAATAGCACGTGCCGAAGCAGTACGCTGTTTCTGCCTGCCAGATATTTCAGATGGATAATGATTTAAGATCGATTCAATGTTTAGCGGTTGAATGATATTGGATAGTCGTTTCTCCATTTCCTCAACATGTGTCTTTTGTAATGAGAGTGGCAAAAGAATATTTTCCTTTACTGTCAACGTATCTAGTAGGTTATAGTCTTGAAAAATAAACCCCATCCGCTTTTGACGAAATTCACGTAATGATTTCTTTTTTACTTCCAATAGCGAGGTCCCTTCAATCCAAATGTTCCCGCCATTAAATGTGTCAATCGTGGATAATGTATTCATTAATGTTGTTTTTCCTGATCCAGATGGACCCATAATTGCGGTAAACTCACCTTCTTCAACAGCTAAATCTATATTTTTTAAGACCTGAGTCTTTCCGTATGATTTAGATAAGTTTTTCGTTTGAATAATTGTATTCATTTGCTTAGTCCCCTTTCAATGTCAATACTATACCTCTGAATAGGATTACCAACCATCGATGTAATATAATGCAACATGACAAATCTGTCACAAATAAAAAATTGCATAGTAGAACTCTCGGTTGGAAGATTAGAATTACTAAAATAATCGTTATCTTATTAAAATATGTTATAACCATCATGAGAGGACTGTGGATATGATTTTATTTTTACAACCATGATTTATATTATTATCTTTTATTGGTCACGACTGACTTTTTGGAGTTAATATAAATAACGAAGGGGGGTTATTGAAGTAACAGGTGCTTATCTTGAATAAAGGAGAGCACCATTTCGCTATAGGGGCAGTTTAGTTGATGAAGCTTACTGAAAATATTATTCCATTACTTTACTGTATGAGAATAATCAAATTAAGTATGCCTTGATTTCTTAATGCACATTATGCTAACATAAAAACAAATGAAAAACTTGTTTTTATGTTTTTATAAGAGAAGGTTTAGGACTATGGCTAAATTCACACAATTAGAAAAAGAAAGGATTAAAAAAGAATTATTTGAAGTGGCATATCGTTTTTTCGTTGAAAAGGGTTTTAAGAGTACTTCCCTTGAGGATATAACTTCGTCTGTTGGCATTGCGAAGAGTACTTTTTATGTATTTTTCCAATCAAAAGAAATGCTATATATGGAGTTGTTATCACATGAGGGAGAGCAAATTGAAAATCAGGTTTGGCCAAAGGTTTTAGCTGCTGAGGATATACGTTCAGCTATAAAAATATACTTAGATGAGATGGCTTTGGAGCTAGAAAATAAGATTTTAACTCAAAGGCTGATTTACGATCTCGAGGAGTACAAGCTTGTATCAAGAAAGCTAAATCCAGAGTATGTTGGATCAGAGAATCTTAGAAGTATCACCCCTCTTATGGACTTTATCAGGTCACGTCAAGATTCTAAGGAGATTATCGACGAAGAACCAAGCGTAATTGCTGGCGTTTTAAGAGCAGCTTTATTAATAGGCTCACAAAAGGGAGATTTACTGGAATACAATTATGAAATGATTAGGGAGTTATTATTCGAAGCTGTTGCTGATCGAATTACTCGGTCTTATTTGGTCTAGGTAAGTATTAATCAGATGAAAGTACTAAAAAAGGTGATAATTCATGACAGAAAAAATAATTCGTTTTAATGATGTTCATATCTGTACTGAGAGTTTTGGAGATATTAATAATCCAACTATCTTGTTAATTATGGGAGCTACTACATCAATGATTTGGTGGGAGGAAGAGTTTTGTAAGAGATTAAGCGATCAAGGGTTTCATGTTATACGCTATGACAATAGGGATGTAGGTAAATCAATTACTTACGAGTATGGCCATCCAGAGTATACTTTTGAGGACTTGGCTGATGATGCAATTCAGGTACTAGATGCGTATAAGGTTGATAAGGCTCATATAGTCGGTATGTCTATGGGAGGGATTATTACGCAGATAGTAGCTCTTAAACACCCAAGCAGGGTGCTTACTATTTCATTGGTTATGACATCAAATTTTGACCCTAGCCTTCCTAAAAAGGATAGTAAAGTAACAGAAGCTTTAGGTGAGCTTAAAATCAAAAATTGGCAAAACAAAGATGAAGTGATAGAGTGCTTTATTAAAAAAAGCAAAGTTCTTATAGGCTCTAAACATATATTTGATGAAGAAAAAATAAGAAGACTGAATGAAGAAGAATTTGATAGGGCTAGTAATTTACAGAGTAGGGATAATCACGGAATTATAAGGGGATGGGGTTCATATTTATCAAGAACTGCTGAAATAAACGCTCCTACATTGGTAATTCACGGAATAGAAGACCCTATTATTCCATACGAGCATGGAGTTCATCTCTCTAAGATTATACCAAATGCTGTATTAGTTACCTTAGATGGTTCTGGACATGAGCTTAACTATAATGATTGGGATGAAATTATTAATTCTATATCAAAGCATGCAGCAAATTTATTACCGAAATTTTTAAAAATTAGATAGGAGTGATTTGAATGGGTAAAGAAATGAAACAAGTTATGGAAATAGCTAAAAAACATAATCTAATTTTAAAGGAAGAAACAATACAGTTTAATGAATCCGGACTGGATTTTCAAGTTGTATTTGCCCAAGATGAAAGTGGTACGGAGTGGGTTCTTAGATTGCCTAGGCGGGAAGATGTTATGCCTAGAACAAAGGTAGAAAAACAAGCATTAGATTTGGTTAATAAGTATGGAAAATCTTTTCAGGCGCCAAATTGGATTATTTACTCAGATGAGCTAATAGCTTACAAGAAGCTAGATGGCGTACCAGCAGGAACTATAGATCATAATATAGGGAACTATGTTTGGGAAATAGATATTAACAATGTTCCAGAATCTTTTCACAAGTCTCTTGGAAGAGTGTTAGCAGAGATTCATAGCATACCGAGTGATAAAGCCGTGGAACTTGACTTAGTAGTACACACACCAGAAGAAGCAAGAATGTCAATGAAGCAGCGTATGGATGCGGTAAGAGCAAAGTTTGGTGTAGGTGAGAATCTATGGAACAGATGGCAAACATGGGTGAATGATGACGATATGTGGCCTAAGAAAACTGGTCTGATTCATGGAGATATACATGCCGGACATACCATGATTGATAAAGATGCTAATGTGACCGGATTAATCGACTGGACTGAAGCTAAAGTTACAGACATTTCGAATGACTTTATTTTCAACTTTAAAGCTTTTGGTGAAGAAGGGTTAGATGCCCTAATTCTTGCTTATAAAGAAGCTGGTGGGTATTACTGGCCTAAGATGAAAGAGCATATTATTGAACTTGACGCAGCATACCCAGTTTCAATTGCTGAGTTTGCATTAGTGTCAGGCATCGAGGAATATGAACATATGGCAAAGGAAGCATTGGGAGTGATAAGTTCGTAGGTGGTTGATGCCTTCGTTGACACGTTCCCACATAATTCGGTTTCCACATAAGTAAAAATCGCTTGTATAGCAGTAAGAGAGATTGTGAAGGATTACTCTTTAACTAAAGGGTGCATTAGTTCAATTAGATGTTAGAATTAATCATTATCTAATCTTAGGCGGAAGAAATGATTAATCGCTTTATAAAAATCCTATAGCATTTGGTGAAGAGAGAACCTGTTTTAAATTAGCCTTTTTTAAAACAGGTTCTTTGTGTTTAAATTAAAAAGTGAGTTCTCTTTGAATAAATATTATTTTAAACCCGAATTTGATTGACTTTTAAACAGAAATCGTCCAAACTAAAAACAAGAATAAACGTTCGGTTTAAAGGTTTGGAGGAGGGGATAAAATGTATAATGCAAAATATCGATTCGTCTGGAAGGCGATAAAATACAATAGAAAACAAGGTGGAGAAATTGTAAGTACACCTTCATTTATTATTGGTCTAGAGGATAGAGAAACAAAAGAAGTTTTCCCTCATCCCATAAGCCATTTTTTGTATAAGAAATACCATAGAAACTCGGGTTCAGTAAATACTGAATTAACTGTGGCGCAAATTATTGTTCCCTTCTTGAACTTTGTATTAGATAAAGTGAATCAAGAAGCGTTAAATTATACTGCAATCAAAGGATTGGTTGACTTACAAGAGTGTCATGCTAATGCTTATTTACAATATTGTGTAGATGAAAAATCAAATAAGAATAGCACTTTAGAAATGAAAGAGAACTTTTTATCCAAGTTTTATAAGTACTTATGGGATGAAAAAGTATTAAAGCATAAGCCCAGATTCAAGTTAGTTTCAGTAAGAACAGGAAAAGAAATCAGAAAAGTCTATAAAATAGACTTTACCTACAAGAAGACAGATGAAACTCTTTTACGTGAGAAGATTAAAAGAAAAGATTTAGTTCCTCAAAATCATGAATCTAACGAGAACAGAATCTTTATTCGTTTGCAATATATTCGAGAGATACTTTACGTAGCAAAGCATGAAGTACCTGATATAGCATTTGGAGTGGCTTTACAAATTTTTGGAGGGTTACGTAAAGGTGAAGTCGTAAACCTGACTAGAACAGCTTTAAAGTCGCAAAATGGGCAAGATTATGGTGTTGAAGGATTAGTGATACTTGTCAGGGATCGTCAACTTGATTTATTTAATAGGTTTGAGGATGTTTCAACAATGCAGGTGAAAAATCCAAGAGACCAATCATGTCTTATTGATCCAATTTTAAATTATCTATATAAAAATCATATGGAAGTGGTACTTAAAAAGGTGAAAGGACCTAAACAGCCTAATGCATTGTTTTATAATACGGAAGGAAATTCAATGTCTGCCGACACGTATGATAAGCGCTTTTTAAAATTAAAGAATGCTTATTTAGGGATGTTATTAGGTACAGAAGGTAGATATCAGGATTATTTAGACTTCTCTCAAACAAAGTGGCGCTCTCATATAGGGAGAGGAGTATTTACAAACATGTGTTTAGATGCTGGATTTAATGAAAAACAGACGGCCGTATTACGAGGTGATAGATCTACTCAATCAATGGAGTCATATTTTGATATTATAACTGCCACTTATAATATTCGAAAGGCTTTAGGCTTACTCTCTCCAGATCAATCTAGTAATATAGCAAACTTAAATATGCCAATAAATAATAAAATGTGGAAGGAGGTTCAAGAATTTGGGTCAGGACTTAGAAATTAACTTTAACGATTACATGACAATCTACGAGATAGCCGAAGAGAAGTTTAATAAGAAGCCCAATAATTACTATTTTATTTACAAATTAGAAGAATCCATATCAAAATTACCAGCTGAATGTAAGATTTCAAAGGTCGAATTCAGAGAAAAATATTACGTTGAAAAATATGATAAAAATATTAAAAACTTATATTTGAAAGAAGATGTAAAACGTTTTTTTAGAAATTATGTACCAAAGGCATCTCTCAAGGCAAAACTAAAAAAAGTTGTTAGCGACGCTACAATTCACAAATATTATAAAAAACTAAACCCAACTGAAATTATACTTGGTGGAAATTTAGATGTTTTTGTTTCAATAGAAATAGCACAAGAACTAACTGAGATAATAAACACAGTGGCAGGCAAGGGACAATGGGGGTGGAGAACTCATACTTTCGAAAAATATAAAAATCAACACAACTATTTGTCACTTGATGAGGTTATGAAAAAATTAAATTGTTCTTATGCGACTACTCAAAGGTTAATTAAAGAAAAGTTGTTATTCGTGTCAGATAAATATGGAGACAGAATGCTTTTTGAAAAAGAGCACGTATTCGAATTGTTTTCTGAACAAGCAAGGCTTATTGAAAAATATAGCAACAATTATTACACAGCGAAGCAAATTCAAGCGAAATATAGTAATGCTTTTGCGCAATATATAAAAGGCGGAGAAGATAAGGTTCGAATAAAGGTAACAAAAGTTGATCCCCCACTGCTATTAATCTCACACTTTGGTGTTCAAATGAAACTCTATGAAAAAAACGAAATTGATAATCTATGGGCGGATTATAAGCTTTATTTGGATATGAATTCTATGTCGATAGAAGATCCTTTTGAAGATTTTCTTTTCAAAGTTGAGCAAGTGTTAAATATTAAATTTACAAAAACTCAGCAAAACACAAAATTATTATGGTATCAGTATGTTGAAAAATACCTTCTTAGGACTAGGATGTCTGATAAGAATAGAATTACATTTCTAACTAATCAATTTGCCAGATGTACGGAAATAATATTCACTACTTTTAATAAAGAAATATACTCCTATTCTGGAAAAGAAATCAATAGTAAATTTCTTAACGATACACCTAATATTAGAAGAAGTTATCAAGGGGATTTCTATTATTTCTTAAAACAAATGCTTGAAACTTTTACTATGGAAGGATTACCTTTACCGTATAGCGTAGATGAATTAAATGACCCAAGAACCTTTAAAAGAATTAAGGAAGTAGCCACGGATATTTATTCTTTAGAGGAATATCATGAGCTATACAAATATACCAATCGTGTAGGATTTCATAAAGAGAAAGCAATACAAGATGTTACTGAGTTAATCCAAAGCATGAATTATACAAAGTATAAACGATACGACAGTTGCTGGTTATATATTCTAGTTCAATTAACAAATAATTGGAGACATAGTACCGTACTATCACAAATTCCAAGAATTGATCTATCAACTACCTCAATTGAAAACTTGGAGTGGTTAAAGAGAAATGATCCTTCGGTGGAGGATGCAAACAATATCATTTATCAAATTAGCAGGTATGTAACAAAAATAAATAAAACAGATGTAAGTGCTGAAGGAATATTTACTATTGGTGAGCCACTCAAAGTTGCTTTTGCAACTGCGATAAGTATTTGTGAGTTTCGTAGAAGAGCAACATTGGATAGTAGTTCTACCTTAATAGATTTATCAGGTCATTTAGTGAAAAAATATAATCCACATAAAGATTTCTTTTCAGAGTTTACTAATGGATTTAAATTTGAAAACAGAAAGATGAATAGAACTCTTAACACTCTAATCTGGTCAGTGCTTAGACATATGGGGAAAGGGTTAAAAGAATCACAAGTATCAAGAAGCCACTTGCAAGATCAAACAACCATTAACCATTATATTAAGCTATCTAACGAACAAGTGAAGAATCTTGTGGATGAATTGTTTGAAAGAAATCAATTTGGATTTGTAACACAAACCTTAACGAATATACTTTTTGGCACTGAAACAAACAAAAGTATCGAAACGGAAAGAATGTTAGAGGTAAATAAGCAATTCGGTGATGTTTTTAAAATTGAAGCGACCGCAGGATTAATTAACAGAATCACAACAGAAAGGGAGCATGTATTAAAATACCTCGCAGAGTTTGATATGGAAGGACTTCGTGCCCTTTTTTACCAATCCCTAACAGGATCGCTTCCTTCAAAACAGAGATACCATCAATGTATCTATGCTGAATGTAAATATGAGAATGAATACGGTGAAAGACCATCGTGTGATACTTGTGCAGCATCAATGATTAATGTGTATGCGCTAGAAAATATAATGGACAATTATATCTTTATGATGGAAAAAATAGCAAAAGAGTTTGATAGTGCAACCATCGGAGAAAAACAGAAGCTTGCAAACCAGTTTTTTCTACTGCATAACGTTGTTGATCAAGCAAGAAGTAGATTTGGCAGAGAGGTTGTAGATGGATTTGTAGAAGGAAATACCGAGCGAATAAAGAACTTAGGTCTAGATTTATCAACAAAAGGACTAAAGAGTTTTAGAACTTCAGGAATACTAGGGGGGTGACGTGTGTGGCAAGCAAAAGGAATGTAGGATCATTAATGCTTGATTTCAGCAGTATTAATCCAGGGGATATAAGAGGTGCTGGGTTTGATATTAGCAAGAATGTAGAAGAGGCAAAGAAGTCTTTAGAAAGCTTTCATGATTATAGAGTTAAAAAAGTTAGTGTAAATTTTGAAGATAGTAAATGGATTTTTAATGAAGAGTTCACGCGAAGTAACGTGGTTTTTGATTACACGATGATTTCCCACTCTTTAAAATTTGGTACAACTGAAAATAAAGAGGAATTATTTATCGCAGTGAAATGTTGGATGGCCAAAAAACTTAATGAAAGCTCTATAACGGTTACAAAGGCTAGGCTTTTAAACCTTGTTACTGCTTTTCTATCTACAAAGGGTCTTAGGGAACATAGTGAATTATTGGAAATGATTCAGGAAAGCAATCTTATCCGTAGAGGTTCAAAAAATCAATATAACGTCAAAAAAGTGTCTAACAATGTTATGTATAGATTTATATCGGATCTTGTCAATTTTTTAGAATTTTATAATCGAGATGAATTTGTATATTTCATAAATGATTTAAACGAACATAAAGCGAAAATCAAATTGGAAAAAAACTACAGAAAGTTGCCGTCTTTCAAAGATATTTTAACCATAAAACAATGTCTAGACAGTTGGTACGAAGAAGCGGTAAAAAACGATAGTGAAAAATTACTTAAATATTTTCCTCTTGTTTTATGGTGGAATCTAACAACTATTATCCCTATGAGGGTAATTGAGTTTTGTCACATTAAAAGAAATTGTTTTTCATTAAAGGATGGAAATTATTTCATCACCTTTCCAAGAATGAAGTACGATCGAATTAGTACACATCGAACAGACATTGAATACGACACGTTACCTATCCCTCAAGAATTGTACGACCTTTTTCAAAACTATTTAATACGCTCGGAACAGTATGGACTATCGAATTATTTAATTTCACATAAGGTTTATCGTCATTATTTCAGCGATGATAAAAAAACATATGATGATAATTCTTTGTTTAACTATCATAATTTCAATAATACAATAGCAAGTTTTTTCAAAGAAATAGTACACGAGAAATATAAAATCAATATTATTTCTATAAATAAGCATTACCGGAGAAATTACTCAACAAGATCAAAAGAGGCATTTATATCTGATTCAGCAATCGGTAGTATAGATACAATGATTAACCTTGGCGATTTAAGACACATCGCAATTATTAATATGATGATGCAGGGATATGACAAGGTTGAGATTCAGCGATTGGCAGGACATATTACAGAGGATATACAATATAGCTATTTCAATCATATGGAAAACTGGATGGACATTGAAATACAGAAAATGGAGAAGGAATTCAATCAGTATAGACCAATAAATTCAACTTTTAATGACAATGAAATTTCACTTTTACATCCAAAATCCCAAGATATTTTTGAGAATCAAAGCAAAAAAAATTACATAAACAAGAATGTGGAGGAAAAGGAATATTTAAAATTAGATTTAGGCTCTTGTATGGACAAAACTATGCCCTGTCCTAGTTTCAATTGGAAACATAGAGGTTGTTATTTTTGTAAACATTGGTCTATTTCCAATCAAGAACTAGAAGAAAAAAGAAATCAAATTGCTTTTGACTTGAATTTACTTTATGAAGAAACAAGAGGGAAAATCAAGTTTATACAGTCGCTATTTGATCTGCAATTCGATAACACAGAAAACGTCAATAATAATACAAAACGAGACTTATCTTCAACGTCAAAGGAAATTCAATTAGATATTAAACGGATTGCAAAATTACGGTCTATGTTAGGGGTTTCAGATAATGAATAAAATCGGTACTAAAGGCATTTTGGATGATATAGAAAAAGAGACTTCATTGAGGAAACTGATTGTTGAATATGATGAAAACCATAATATCAAATCTAAAATCACATATAAAGACATCTATGATTTCGTTAAATCGCAGTATGATAATGGCCAAGTTGATTTTTATCCTGGATATACGTGGTGGAAAACAAAAGGAAAACATTTAGTAGACGAATACAATTTAGTAAAAAAAAGAACCATACCCTTATCCGAAACAGAGGACTTAGACGTTTTTGACATCCTTGATGTGATAGAAAAGAATTATGGAGATAAAGAATCGTTAATTAAATATCTCCTTCCTTATAATGATTTGTTAGATAGGCTTGTCAATAAAATTAATAAGCTTCAAAGTAATTCCCGAAGCCTATCAGAACAGATTGTAAAAAAGGATGAACGAATTCAAATATTAGAACAAAAAAACAGCAATCAACAGTCTTTATTGGACGGGCTATTCTACAATATTATAGGATCTGAAAAAGAATTAAATAAAGTAATGAAAAGGGGTAGTACGAAATCAGATATAGTGAATTATGCATTGTCTGAAACTTTCGGAAATCCTGCTGCATACATTGACGAGTTCAGCAAACGTTTAGAGATAGGTAATTTTACTATAGACGATCAGACAAATAATGTCGTTAAGTTCCAACCCAAAAGTGATGTTTTGGAGGAAGATGATTATGATTATTAAAAACCATAAGTCTTGTTCGACTTTATGAAAAAGTCGAACAAGACTTATACCAATGAAAACGTGTAGAAAAGGAGATTGACCTAAAATTGGGATACGTATTAATTCTGTCAGAAAAACTGATTCTAGCGGATTTTTATAAAGAACTTACTATAGAAGCTTTAGAAGAAATAGATTATATTTGATGCCTTGTTTTCTTCAAACAATTATCAAAAAATGGTTATTAACTTTTTATTAAAAAAGACTTGCATAATTAATATCAGCATGGTATATTCTAATTCCGGCCAAGAAGTTAGCCAGTAAGCAACACGCTGAATAACCAAGCAACTTAACGAAGTTGAATGAAACTTCTAAAAAAAGCTTGACACTCTGAACCGGAAATGATATGATATAAAAGTTGCTGACGACGAGAGTTGTTAGCGAGATTGATCTTTGAAAACTGAACAACGAGGAGTTTTACGCGAGTAAAACTCGTGAGTGAATTAATATAAATTCAATTTGTTGGTCATAACAAATTGAATAGAGAACTTTAAGTTCTCGTCAGCATTTTCTAAATGAGCTTATCGCTCTTTTCAATAACTTTATTGGAGAGTTTGATCCTGGCTCAGGACGAACGCTGGCGGCGTGCCTAATACATGCAAGTCGAGC
>NZ_BOSJ01000024.1 GCF_018403285.1 Paenibacillus sp. J45TS6
GATGTGAATAGCTCATGGACTGATTCTCCTGTGTGAATTTGGTGTGGTAACTTAATTCTACACGAATCAGGCCATGGGCCATTTTTATTTTTTGAGTAAGGTGTCGCACTTCATATTACAATCCGTCAAATAAAAAACCATGTCTGGATCCTTTTATTAGGAAGCTTGACATGGTTTTTTGACATTTCCTTTCCTTTTCTTTGATCAGTAGAGGCGGGGTTACAGTGCGCAAAACTTGTTATGATTCATAAGTTTATGATAAAGTTAACATAATAAATAGCTATTTTCGGGCAAAAAAAGCTGATTTTGTTCGTTATGTGCTGAATGTGATGATATGAATTTCAATATCTGAAAGTATAGACTGTGATTAAATTATCTATTTTCTATTTTCAGAAAGGTGCTTCAGCTTTCTTCGGGTGCAACCACGGTCATACGTAATCAATTGGAAGCAGAAGGGTACATTATCCGTGCTCGAAGTGAGGAAGACAGACGAATCGTGTGGCGATTCCTAACGGAGGAAGGGCAGCACGTTGCAGATAAGCTGCGTGAAGATCGCGAACGTATGAATAAAGAGATTCTAGGGCTTCTATCAAAAGAGGAAAGAGTACAATTTCTGGACATCGTTAAAAGAATCGAAGAACGAATCCTTGCTGCTCTTACATAAAAGAACCAGACTCTTGAAGCCTAGGCTGCTTGAGTTTGGTCTTTTTTTATAACTTGAATCTTTGAATATGGTCATATCGCTTTTCTTGTAATAGAATTTCTTTTTGTCTTGCTCCAAGAAGATCAAAGTGCGGAAATGGTTCTCGATGATGAATATATTTGGGATTAAGTTCGTGCTCTTTGCACCAGTGCTGTAATCGCTTAAGATCAGAGCAACCTACCTTCGTTACGCTGGTTATACCAGGGAAACGGGGGTCAATCCAGTAATGAGTCAAATAAGCAATTTGACCTTCTCTCACTTTTTCTTTCCACTCTTCGAGTTCACTTCGTGTAATGCCAAAAGCCATGTTATTCATCCTTTGCTTCATTACGTTTAGTCCATCTATTCTCATATTTTACCTCATAAATGGGATAGAAGCGAACAGGATACGGAAAAAACGTGCCGTATTCATCAGAAAATAAAGCCCATAGGAAAGAAGCAAGAGAGGAATTGATGAAGATATATGGAGCTTTTTATTACAATACTCATTATGCTCATAATTATCGGTTTATCCAACGTAATTAATCGGTTTGTTCCATTTATTCCGGTGCCGCTTATCCAAATTGCGCTTGGAGTGGTCTTTGAAGTTGTTCCTTTCGGGATCCATCTCGATTTAAATCCAGAACTGTTTTTTGTACTGTTCATCGCTCCGCTGCTCTATAATGATGGGCGCAAAACACCACGGGATGAACTATGGAGCCTTCGTACTCCAATCTTGCTGCTTGCACTAGGACTCGTTTTTCTAACCGTACTTGTCGCAGGTTATGGTATTCATATGCTCATTCCAAGTATACCGCTGCCAGCGGCGTTTGCGCTTGCCGCAATTCTATCTCCAACGGATGCTGTAGCCGTAGGTGCTATGGCTGAACGTGTTCATCTGCCCAAAAGTATTTTGCGGACGCTTGAAGGTGAAGCACTTATGAACGACGCTTCCGGTCTAGTTGCTTTTAAATTTGCGCTTGCCGCAACGGTAACGGGTGTGTTTTCTTTAGCAGATGCCTCTATTAGTTTTGTGGTTATCGCTGTCGGCGGACTGCTCCTTGGTGCAGTAATGTCTTTTCTGATTCGTAAAATTGGAGTGCTGCTTCGAAGACTTGGCATGGAAGACGTAACCGTTCATATGCTTATTCAAATCATTACTCCGTTTATTATTTACCTCGTATCTGAAGAAATCGGTTTATCAGGAATTTTAGCGGTGGTAGCAGGTGGGATTATCCATGCAATTGACCGGGACCGAGCAGATACGATTCAGCCCAAAATGCAAATTGTTGCAGAAAGTACCTGGACAGTAATTGTATATATACTAAATGGGCTTGTCTTTGTTATTCTCGGCTTACAGCTGCCGAATGTAATCAGTAAGATTTGGGAAAATGACGCCTTTAATCATGTGCAGATTATGACCTATATTTTCATCATTACACTGATGCTGTTTGTTCTGCGTTTTCTGTGGATTTATGCATTTGAGACGACAGCGTGGAAAATGAATAAGCAGGAAAAACCGTTCATGAAACATATTATTTTAACTACCTTATCTGGTGTACGCGGAGCTGTAACGTTAGCCGGTGCCTTTTCCATCCCCTTTGTTCTGATGGATGGATCCCCTTTTCCCGAACGAGATCTTATCCTCTTTATATCTGCTGGGGTGATTCTGCTGACACTGATTACTGCGAGTATCGCACTTCCGCTTATTGCAGATAAAGAAGAGAAGGCTGGTGCAGATGTAGCCCAAGTACGTGCGTTAACCAAAATATTTGATCGTTCCATCCAAGTGGTTAAAGCCGAAATGAATGATGACAACAAAGCGGCCGTATTGTCAGTTATCGCCGATCTCAACAAATACTTGAATCGTTATTCGACCCAAGACGATAAGAAAAAATGGGGAAGCCATTTTCAAAAACAAGAGATGTCCATTCGTACAAAAGCCATTCATGCAGAGCGAAAAGAAATTGAGCATCTCCTGAAAACAGGGGAAGTAAATGAAGAGCTTGGGATGTTCTATCTAAAAGTTCTGGATCGACGTGAAATTGTCATGTCCAGCCGAATGAAATCGCAGATTTGGTCTTCCTTACGCAGTATTGGGCGAACGATCGGAAGAGTCTTTATGAAGAAACAGATGGATCCGAGTAATCCAATGAGAGAAAGAGTAAATGCATCTCGTAATCTTCGTATTCAGACCTGTGAGAGTGCGATCACAGCGATCCGAAGTCAAATGAACGATGAAAACAGAGCTGCATCACTGACGATTATTTCTCATTATGAGCGGATCATATTCATGCTTCGTGCAGGTGATACCGAACTTGATGATAATGCTTTTAATGAAAAGAAACTGGAACTGCAAATTAAAGCGATTCAGGAACAAAGGAATACCGTTCAAGAGTTATTTGAAACGGGCGATATCCACCGAAATACAGCTGCTTCTTTGCGCCATTATATAAACAATTTGGAATCAAATCTTCTGAGTGAAGAATAAAGAAAAATAACCTTTATAAAAGAGTTGTTCTGTTGCCGCACTGGTGATGGGATAACTCTTTTTGAGTTGAAACTCATTTATGGAAGTATTTTTTTACAAAACAAAAAATTATATATTTCCTGAGCGCTTGTGGGATACTACGGAGCAGTTATGTACACAAGACAAATGTAAGGTGAGGATGATATGACAATAAGAAAATGGTTCATTGCACTAGCATCCGTTATACTTGTATGTGCGATGATTGCCTCCGAGGCAAAAGCTAGTCAGCCCATCTTAAAGGACCGGACATATTATGAAAAAAGAGGGGATATTGTATGGGAAGCTCCTATTTCCAAAAAACAGATCGCTCTTACCTTTGATGATGGACCAGATGAGCTGGAAACTGTACAAATTTTAGATCTGCTTAAAAAATATGACGCGAAAGCTACCTTTTTTGTGGTGGGCCAGCAATCAAAAAAGAAAGCTCACCTTATTCGTAAGGAGATTGAAGAAGGTCATGAAGTGGGAAATCACACCTATTTTCATACTTTTGCCGATAAAATCAAGAATAAAGAAGATTATATGAAAGAACTGGAAGACACAGATCGTTTAATTGAGGAAGCGGGTGGACCCAAACCAACCCTTTTTCGCCCGCCGGGCGGTGTTTATAACGACATTGTGCTAGACAGTGCTAAAAAAAGGGGATATACAATTGTGCTGTGGTCTTGGCATCAGGATACAGGGGACTGGAGCAGACCAGGAAAACAGCGTATTATTAATAAAGTACTTCGTAATGCCCGTAATGGAGATATCGTTCTTTTTCATGATAATGTACATGGACAAAGTCAGACGATAAAAGCACTAGAGCGAATATTACCGGAACTGAAAAAGCAAGGGTATCAGTTTGTGACCGTATCACAGCTACTGAAGACGAAGGAAAAGGAAGTCATGGAATTACCTTAAATCATGGGATGGCTAAAAGAGAAGGGGAGAAATAAAGGGATGAATGGAAACAGCAGAGCCGATATCCGCGCAGGAATTGAAGTTGATATTGTACTTAAACAGGATCAAAGAACAGGGAAATTAACGAGGGGAATGGTCAAAGATATTTTAACCAATTCTCCGTCACATCCGCATGGCATCAAGGTTCGCCTTGAAAATGGTCAGGTAGGCAGAGTAAAGCATATTATTCAAAAGTAAATATAAAGTGCAGTATTATAATCAAAATGATGAAAAGGACTCCGCATGCAGGAGTCCTTTTTTTGGTTTTTATGAATCGCTTCGCCACACAATTTCTTTCAGAAGTTTGATTCTTTTTACTTTTTTGTTGAAAAATAATCGGAAAATGAGTACTATAACCTGTAAGTGATTCATTTATATATTTATAAATCGATTTACATTTATTCAAATCAAACGATGATTTACATAGGAGGCAGAAGAATGAGCAATTTTAATGAAAATCTCATTGCACACTATAAGTTCGATAATGCAGCACACCTTGGTGAAGACAGCTCAGGAAATGGACATGATGGAGAAGCTATGGGAACGCTGAAACCTGAAATTTCACGTATCGCTGGCAGATCCGCAGCTCAATTTCCAGGAGGAGCTAACGGAACTTCTTATATACAGCTTCCATCTAATTTGCTAGCAGATGTAAGCGATAACACGGGACTGACCGTGACGGCATGGGTCAATTTTGGTAAAGGTTCGAACGTATGGGAACGAATTTTCGACTTTGGTAAAGGGGAACAAGGGCCTTATGCTTTTTTGACGTGTCAGCTAAGAGGGACTCTATATGCTGGAGATGATCTGGTTGTAGACCCGGGCCGGGGATTTGCTGCCGGTGAGTGGATGCATATCGCATTTTCGGTGACAGGTACTGAGGGTGGTAAACTGAGCAGTGCTGGTCCGGTTGTCTATGTGAATGGAGAAAAAGTAGCAGATGGTTCCATCAGTCAAACTTCCAGCGGAACTTATGCTAAGCTGCGCAGGTGGTTTGATACGTTTACTGAGGCTTCGAATTACAGCCAAAATTATATTGGACGTTCTCAGTATGCAGCCGATGTGGACTTTACGGGTTCGCTATCTGATTTCCGGATTTATCGGGATGGTCTGACGATCGATGAAGTGATTGAAGTGATGTGCGAATCATTGACGGATGAAGAGATTGTAAAGCTTGCAGGAGATAAATATTTATCTTTTCCAACGAAAATTGTCACAAAAGACGTTTCATTGCCTGCTAGTTTACTAGGCGGTAAAGTACAAGTGAGCTGGAACTCAAGTCGTCCGGAATCTCTATCTCATACGGGTAAAGTTCAGTCCATTACATCTGCTGAGGAAATCACACTCCATGCGGTATTAAGTAAAGGAGAAAGTACGCTGAGCAAACATTTTGAGATTTCGGTTGTACCGGAACACCTTCCGCCCTATACAGTAACGATTCACGGAGATCAAAAAGTGGCTGATATCAGTGAAGTGATGTATGGACTCTTTTACGAGGATATCAATAATGCAGCGGATGGCGGAATTTACGCTGAGCTTGTACAGAATCGCTCGTTTGAATCCTTTGCCTTTGATACCTACTCACCTGAATCGGGAGAATGTGGTTGTTCCACTGGCCGAAATCGTGATCCTTTGTTTGCGTGGTCTGGAGACACCCATCTGATGAGCCCGCATAATAAAGGTGGATTAAATGAACACTTTGGAGCCAGTGACCCAGAAGTGAACGCTTATTATGTAACGGTTCAGAATGGGGCAACGATTCGCAATCGCGGGTTCTCGGATTCCAATCAACATTGTGCAATGTCGATTAGGCAGGGAGAAGACTATAACTTTACCGTTTGGGCGAAAGCGGATGCTCCAGGTGCAATAACCGTTCAATTACAAGATAGCAATAATGAGCCGATTAGTGAGCCACTTACGCTGCATGTAGAAGGCGGGGACTCGTGGAAAAAATATGGTGAGCAAACGGAGCAAAACCTTATTCTTACAGGTACAGATACGGCTCTTGGTCAGCTGGTTCTTACCTTTGAAGGTGATATTTCCATCGATATGGTGTCACTTACGCCGCAAAATGTATGGGGAGCAGACCCTGAGGAAAAAGGGATATCCGCTACAGCACACGCGAACTATACAGGAAATCCAAATTATCGACTGAGAAAAGATCTAATTCAAGCGCTTGCTGACCTGCATCCTACGTTTTTACGTTTTCCTGGCGGCTGTATCTCAGAAGGATCTTTCATCTGGGAGAATGTCTATGACTGGAAGGACTCAGTAGGCCCTATAGAACTGAGAAAAGAGAACTACAACGTGTGGGGTTACATGATGACGATGGGACTTGGCTATATGGAATACTTCCAATTGGCTGAGGATTTGAATGCTCTTCCAGTTCCGGTTATGGCTTGCGGTGTTCTGTGTCAGGCACGTTCTGATTATGCACATCCGGCAGGCGGAGCTTTAAGGGAGTACTATATCAAGAACTTTACGGATCTGATCGACTTTGCACTCAGCACGGATATGGAGCATAACGAATGGGCACAAGTACGCAGCAGTATGGGACATCCGGAGCCTTTTGATCTTCGTTATCTCGGTGTGGGAAATGAGAACTGGGGAAATGAATTTTTCGCTAACTTTGAAGTGTTCAAAGCTTCGATTGATGAATATATGAAACGGAACTATCCAGATCATGAACTGCATATTATCTCTACCGTTGGTGCACAGGCGGATGATGATGCTTATCAGCAAGGATGGAAATTCCTTAGCGGGAACCTTACCGGTTCAGCTCAAGTTGCTTTTGCGGATGGCAAAGAGGTAATCGAAGAGACAGTAACCTGGTATGAGAATCAGAAGAACTATATGGATACCATTGCAGATGAGCATTACTACAGATCTAATGAGTATCTGTTGAACAATGCGGATCGTTATAACTATTATGACCGGGCCTACCACGCAGATGGAAGCATTGACTTTAAAGAGACATCCAAGGTATTTGTCGGTGAATATGCATCCACGGATAAAAATACTCTGGCAGGGGCTATTGCTGAAGCTGCGATCATGACCAGTTTTGAAAATAATGCAGATGTTGTCCGCATGGCAGCCTATGCGCCGCTGTTTAATAAGGTGCTGACAGATGGTACGTACCGCTGGACACCGGACTGCATCTGGTTTGATGATGAGACGGTGTGGTTTACACCAAACTATTATGTACAGCAAATGTTTGCTAAAAGTGTTGGTGAAGAGGTACTTCGTACATCGTTCGAGACGTACAGCAAAGGTAAACCCGTGGAACTTATTCCGCATGGCGGGATCGAAATCGCGGCAGGCAATGCCGATATTCTTGTGAAGAAAGTGGTTGTCACTTCGAACAAGGATGGCCGTGTTCTTTTTGAAGAAAATTTCCGGGAACAAGAGGGACCAAGTGAAGCATGGAGTCTTATCCCTGGATCGGAAGGCTATACATCAATTCCTGGCAAAGGATTGCTTCTGAAGGCGCAGAAGAGCGGCCTGAACGGGTTGTACCTGATGAATGATGAATGGACAAACTACAAGGTGCAGGTAGAAGCAAGCCGGATTAAGGGTGAGGATGGATTCTATATTGGTGTGGGACTGACCGACATTACTCCTGAGAATAAGGATGTAATCGAGTATGCGATCGCATATGGCGGCCAAGCAACAGGTGTGAAAGTGTACAAACAAGGAATCGAAGGTTATACATTAGGTGATTATTCGTCCAGTACAGCAGCCGGAAACCTTAGAGCAGCTAACTATGAGCCACTTGAGAATGAGAAGGATTATTTGATTACCGTGAATTACGGCGGAGAGAATGGAAAGAATCTAATCTGCTCTTATACAGATGGAGACTTCACTAGTAAAACGCTGGATTACAAGCTCGAAGCATACAACAGGGAGGTATTCCATTCCGTTACAAGAGATGCACAGCATGTATATGTAAAATTGGTGAATGCAGATGGTGTGGATAAGGCTACACAGATTAACCTGCAGGATCTGACTGTTCAGCCTAATGCAACACTCGTTACGCTAAGCGGGGATGAAAATCTGCTTCATGTTCCGAATGTAAACAAGAAAAACGATGAGAAAATTACACCGCAGGAGCAAAGCATCGAACTGCAAGGAGATAGCGTTGTTCTTAAGCTCCCTGCAAATTCTGTGAGCTTGCTGGTGATGTCGATCTAATCTAGGTATTATCTATAAAATCCTTCATCTTGTAGGGCGCTTTGTCGCTCCTGACAGGATGGAGGATTTTTGCATTCAAAACAATGAATCTTCAATATTTAACTGAGATTCGGAGTCAACAGAAGATACCTAAAGTAAATACCCTACACTTTTACACAGTCTGGCCTGCTCCTATAATTGAATTTGAAGGAGGAGACAGCTTATGCGTTCCAACTACAGACAATTTATTCGAAATGTTCCGCTTCATCTTATGATTTTGCCTGGTATGCTCATCATTATTGTATTCGGTTACATTCCTATGGCCGGGCTCTCCATTGCTTTTCAAAATTTTTCTCCCATTGGCGGGTTTAAAAACGTGAACTGGGTGGGACTTGACAATTTTAGATACCTGTTTGATTTACCTGGTTTTAGACAGGTGGTATGGAATACGGTATTCATCTCTGTCATGAAAATTGTTTCGGGTCTAGTGATTCCTGTGCTCGTTGCCTTATTGCTAAATGAGGTAGGAAGAACAGGTTTCAAGCGAACCATTCAAACGATTATTTATATGCCGCATTTTTTTTCATGGGTTATCCTTGCCGGTATTATTGTGGACGTGTTATCCCCAAGTAGCGGGCTCGTTAACATGTTTCTTAAGGCAATAGGTATTGAACCTATTCAATTTCTCGCTAGTAATGAATGGTTTCCCTACATACTTGTCATTACGGACCAATGGAAAGAATTTGGCTTTGGTACGATTATTTATTTGGCAGCACTTACAAGTATTGATAAGTCTCTTTATGAGGCATCCGTCATGGATGGAGCTGGAAGATGGAAGCAGACATGGCACATTACACTTCCAGGGATACGCCCAATCGTCATTTTGATGGTTACGCTTAGTCTTGGAAATGTGCTTAATGGTGGATTTGATCAGGTATTTAACCTCTACAATCCACTCGTTTATGAATCAGGAGATATTTTAGATACGATGATCTACCGGATTGGTCTACAGGATGCACAATATTCGGTATCCACAGCACTGGGTCTTATTAAATCTGTGGTATCCTTCGTTTTCATTGGACTCGGTTATTATTTAGCTTATCGCTTTGCCAATTATCGGATTTTCTAGAAAGGAGGCAAGACCATGCACCACACTTCGAGAGCCTATCGATGGTTTTTAGGGTTTAATTACGTTATTCTTACCGTTCTTGCCTTGCTTTGTCTGTTTCCGATCGTTAATATTTTGGCCATCTCTTTTAGTTCAAGTGATGCAGTCAAAGCGGGAAGCGTCACATTCTGGCCTGTAGATTTCACTTTATCGTCATATCAATATATATTGGAAAATAAACAATTTCTGAATTCGTTTGGAACGAGTCTCCTTCGTGTTGTACTTGGAGTCTCGACTAACCTGATCTTTACGATTCTTGTTGCCTACCCTCTCTCTAAAGAGGCATCCAAATTCCGTTCAAGAACCATCTATGCTTGGCTGTTCGTATTTACGATGTTGTTTAGCGGGGGGCTTATCCCGGGTTATCTTGTAGTGAAGGAAACGGGTCTTCTTGATTCGATATGGGCTCTCATTTTACCGGGAGCTGTGCCTATTTTTAATGTACTGCTCATGCTTAATTTCTTTCGAGGTTTACCCAAAGAGCTGGAAGAAGCATCATGGATGGACGGGGCGGGGCACTTTCGAACGTTATGGAGCATCTATCTACCGATCTCACTCCCAAGTATCGCAACGATTACACTATTTTCGATGGTGGGCCACTGGAATGCGTGGTTTGACGGGATGATTTATATGAAAAGTCCGGATCACTACCCGCTTGCTACCTACCTTCAGTCCATGCTGCAGCAGGTTACCATGATTCAGAGCGAGATGATGACGCTCGAAGATGCAACATTACTCAGTCAAATATCGGACAGAACAACGCAGGCATCACAAATCTTTTTGTCAGTTATTCCGATCCTGCTTGTGTATCCATTCCTGCAGAGATATTTTGTTCATGGTCTTGTTGTCGGGAGTGTTAAGGGATAAGATCATGAGTAGGAAAACCAAATGGAGGAGCCGATTTCCGGCTCCTTTTTTCCTATGAGAAGGGAGCTACGGGGATAATGAAATATGTCAGGGGAAGCTGGAAAACGAATTCGATTGTCTTCAAACTAATGATAGCCTTTGTCCTTGTTATTCTGCCATTGTACGGGATAAGTATTATGATTACGCATTACAGCTCCACACAGATGCAGATCGAAGTAGAACGAGCTCACGAGTCTAAACTGGATTTCTACCATAACCATCTGCAATTCGAATTGGAACGAATGAGCGGACTCGTAAATGAGTATTCTTTTGATGAACCGATGTCTACCTTAAGTACACGTGCAGCTATTATGAGCAGGTACGATGTAACTTCAAGTCTAAATAACATACATAACAAACTGAGTCAGATCATGGCAGCAAGCCCGTACATTAGTGATGTTGTATACTATGTACCCGCTCTTCACAAAAGAGTCAGTGCAACCGACGGGATCCGTAGTGTAGAAGATGATGAATGGAGAAAACTGCTGGCAACGATGGGTAACCTGAATGGCGAATTGTCTTATTTAAATAACGATCTCTATTTTCTTAAAAGCAATCCCTATAATATGAATTACGAAGAACCGCCCAATTTTATACTAGGTATACGTTTAAGTGCTGAAGAGCTCAAGCAGAGATTACAACAGCTCTCAGAAAAAGGGGGAAGCGACATTACCCTCAGTTTCGGTGATAAGCAGCAAGTCGTAATTTCTTCATCAGATCAGGTTGCTTCTATTTCGCTACTGGATGCGCAGACACCAAAGTCCCAGGATTCACCACAGGTGACGAGATATCAGTCCGACCATTACTTGCACTATTCACTCTATGATCAAGAGCATTCATTCCTGCTTACTTCCAGCATTGCTGATGATGTACTTGAGGCACCTTTAGAGCAGTACAAGCTATGGCTATGGATTTTAACCGTGATGTCCATCGTTATTATTCTGATTTTTTCGTTTTCAATCTACCGATCCATTCACAAGCCGTTATCTGCGCTGGTTAAAGGCTTTCGTATGGCAGAGCAAGGTCATACGAGCATTTATATTCCTCATTCCAGACGGGATGAATTCGGATATTTATACTCTCGTTTTAACCATATGATAGAGCGCTTACATATTTTGATTGAGGAAAATTACATCGCTCGGATCCGAACCAGTGAGGCCGAGCTTAAGCATCTACAGTCACAGATACAGCCTCATTTTTTATACAATAGTCTATTCAGTATTAAACAAATGGCTGAAGTTGAAAATGTGGAATTAATACAGAAATTCACCGATTATCTCGGTCAATATTTTAGATATATGTCTAGAGACTCGCAAGCAGAGGTTTCTCTTGGAGAAGAGATGGACCATGCACTGGTCTACGCAGCTATACAAAAAATAAGGTTTGGATCAAGGATAAACCTTCAAATCGAAGAGATGAATTCAGACTACAGAGCTATAACCGTTCCTCGGGTCATTATGCAGCCTATTGTAGAAAATGTTTTTGAGCATGCACTATCCAAAAGCAGCCGCGGAGGTGTACTTAAGATTTCTTACAAGGCAGACCATGGTAAGTTGTCTATAAGAATAGAGGATGATGGGAATCAGTTAACCGATGAAATTCTGAATGATCTTGAATTTGCTTTTCAAGAGTCAGTACATCGGCATGAAAGTAAAGAGATTACAGGTCTTATCAACGTCCATCAAAGACTGCAGATAAAGTTCGGAGCAGAATATGGTCTTACCGCACAGCGCAGTGAACTGGGCGGCCTATGTATCATAGTAAATGTTCCAGGGAGAGGAGAATCTTAGATGCAGCGAATGTTAATTGTAGATGACGAACCGGTTATTTTGGATGGATTACATGCGTTCTTTCAAAAAGCGGATTTTCAGGATATGGAGATTATTAAGGCTTATTCTGCTTTTGAAGCGATTGAGTGGCTGAATACAGTCAAAATTGATATTGTACTCAGCGATATCTGTATGCCGGGCATGGATGGAATGGAACTGATTGAGAAAATTATGGATCGGTGGCCAAGGTGCAAGGTTCTGCTACTGACTGGGCATAACGAATTCGATTACGCGCATCAGGCGATACGGAATCCTTGCGTTGTAGATTACCTGTTAAAGACAGAGGGCATGGCTCATATTCGTGCTGCAGTAGAGCGAGCGCTTAAGCAAATCTCGGAAGAGAATGACTTCCGTTATCAGAATTCCTGGTTCAAGAGTAAGCTGCCAAGGGCACTTCCTCAATTGCAGCGGCAATTGCTGCTCGATGTAATGAAACGAACGGAAAAGCAAGGTATTGCTTCACTTCAAGAAGAACTGGATGCCGTACAGCTTCCTCTCCGGTCAGGGGAACCCGTAATTCCGGTCATCATCCGAGTAGAGGAATGGAGCGAATATCAATCTCATTCAGACCGAAGTCTGATTCGCTATGCGGTTGCTAATGTCGCAGAGGAGTTACTTCAAGATAAAACTACGGTTAAGGCTATTGATCTGGATTATCAGGTGATTTCCTGTTTAATACAACCTTTGGTAGAACACACACGCTTTCCATCAAATCAGCAAGAGAGATGGGAACAGACCTTTCGTTTTGTCTATGGAACGCTAGAGTCCGTGCAGCAATCTTGTGCAGATTGTTTGAAACTGTCCGTATCGATTATGGTGAGTGATCAGGCTGTGGGATGGGCAGATCTTAATTCAACGATTGCAAGGTTGCGACTGTCTATCCATGATGGGCCTGGGCTTGGGATGGAAAAGCTGCTTCGTGTACAACTGCATTCTGATTCAGACTATACACCAAACCTGTTGAGTCAGCAGGCGGTCGCTGCTCTTCATATGGATCAGGTTAAAGAGCGGGTCACCGCTGGTGAAAGGGAGTGGCTCGACTCATTTCACAAATGGACGGAAGCAGCGCAGGCGGGACTACAAGATCCCTTCTTTCGAATGAAGATCATCACTGGAGCAGGAAATGGACTAATAGAAATACTTCATGAACTCGGCTTGTATGAGTCTGCCATGGAGGAAATAACGCTCTCCCGTATGCTTCACTTTAATATACATACACCTTGGCCAGAGTTGGTCGTTTTCTATCAAACAGCTTATGAATGGATTATTTCCAAAAGGAGCGATACTCGCCTGAATGACCAGTCCCAGATTCTGATTGCTATTCATCATTACATCAAACATCACTTAGAAGACGATCTTTCTTTAACCCGCATTGCACAGGAGGTTTCCTTGAATCCTTCCTATTTGTCCCGTTGGTATAAACGGATTACAGGAAAGGGAATATCCGATTACATTCATGACAGGCGGATTGAGCGTAGCAAAGAATTATTACTGGGTTCAAATTGTAAAATGCATGAAATATCCGCTAAGGTCGGATTTAGCGACCAACATTATTTTTATCGGTTTTTCAAGAAAGCGATCGGTTGTACCCCCCAAGAGTACCGTGAGCAAAAAATTAGCAAAGAATGAGAATTGGTAAATTAAAGATACCAGATGTCAACTTCGTCCACTCGAAGTGATAGCGCTTTCTTCATACAATGAATACATAACTCGGGAAGGAATTAAAAGGGGGATTCACATGAATATATCACTTAAGAAGTTCTCATTACTTACATTATCCATGGTTTTAGCAGCGACACTTACTGCCTGTTCGTCTGGTGCGGGAAGTGAAGAGGTAGCGAGCCCAAGTACACAGCAAGATGCTGGGGGACCGCTCACGAAGTATGATCCACCAATCAAGCTTACGTCTACAATGGCTGAAACTGGGAAAGAAACTCTAGCTGAAGGAGATACTCAAGCGAGCAATATTTGGACCAGGGGCTATAAGGATGAACTCGGTATTGAAGTAACCTATGATTGGATTGTTCCGGATACCAACTACAATGATAAAATGAACGTTACGCTTGCAAGTGGTGATTTGCCGGATGTACTGAAAGTGAGTGCGGTTCAATTTGAACAGCTGCATGAAGCCGGGATGCTCGAAGATTTGACAGAAGTATATGACAAATACGCTTCCGATCTTGTAAAAGAATTTATGTCAGCTGAAGATGGAGCAGGTCTGAAACCGGTAACCAAAGATGGAAAAATATACGCTATGGTTAGTTTCCCAGGTTCACTAGACTCTTCTGATATGATCTGGATTCGCCAAGATTGGCTCAAAAAAGTGGGACTGGAAGCTCCAAAATCTATGCAGGACGTGATCAAGATCGCGGAAGCCTTCACTTTTGAAGATCCAGATGGAAATGGTAAAAATGATACGTTTGGTATTGCAATGAACAAGGATTTGCCGATTAACGGTTTCTTGCTTGGTCATCACGGATATCTTGAGACATGGATTAAGGATGAATCAGGTCAGGTTGTTAATGGCACCGTTCAACCTGAAGTGAAAGAAGGATTGCAAGAACTGCAGAACCTGTATAAAAAAGGTGTAATTGATCCGGAGTTTGGTGTTAAAGATTTTGCCAAGATGATGGAGGATGTGAATGCAGGCAAATCAGGCATGTTCTTCCTGCCGCAATGGGCACCTTTTCAAGTTAGTAGTATGATCAAGAAGGATCAAAATGTAGACTGGATGCCATATCCTGTTCAGTCCATTGATGCTGAGCCAGCGAAGACCCAAAATCATTTGAGTTTAGGGGGAATCTTTGCGGTTCGTAAAGGCTATGAGCATCCTGAAGCATTAATCAAATTGCTCAATTTCCAAGCCGAGAAAATGTTTGGTGAGTCTGCAGAAACAGAACGAGCTGACTACTTGAACGGGTTAACAGGACTTGGTTTTCAAAATGCCACAGTGTCAAACCTTCCTGCCAACAAAAACGTAAAAGCACAAGATGAAGTAGAGCAGGCGATAAAAACCGGAGACACGTCAGGACTAGGGCTCGAAGCGAAGCTTTTCTATGAAGATATTATGGATTACCGTAATGGGAACCTCGATAAATGGCATATGGAACGTATTTTCGGACCAGAAAGCTCACAGGGTGTCATTAAATATTATCGGGATCATGATTTAATTATGATGAATGAGTTCATCTATGCACCGACAAAGACCATGAACACGAAGCAGGCAACACTGGACAAACTGAGAGCAGAGACGTTTCTGAAAATTATTTATGGCAGCCTGTCCATTGACGAGTTTGATAACTTTGTTGCAAATTGGAAAAAACTCGGCGGTGATCAAATTACGCAGGAAGTAAATGAAGTAATCAATGCAAGTAAGTAAGTTCCCTGCTATGAACTAGATTCAAACGATCCATAAGAGATGAATCATTGGGTAAGAACTATATCAATGTGAAAGGGATTCCGTATAGGAGCCCTTCGGACTGTAGACAAATTAGCCTAAACTAGTTTGCCTACGGTCCTTTTTTATTTTTGTCCTACATCAATAAAATGGCTGCGATCGTCGTTACAGTAAGCCTTGTTAGGACAGGAATAAGATTTCGTTTGGCAAGTTCAAATGGACTCACGTTACAAATGGCTGCGGCTGGAATAAGGGCCCACTCAAGTGCAGATATCCAAGAGTTTGGAAATGGATATAATCCTGTTATATCAAAAGGAACAGGAGGCTGGGTAGTCGGTGTTACATTCCTCTTTCTTAGTGCAATTGTGAAAACATCATGATTCCTTTGCTCTGCATACATTAAATAGAGAACCCGGATTGTAACAGCACAGAGGGAGGCGAAATAAATGAAATCTTCAGCAGATATCATGTCACAGACCGAGAGGCTTGGCGCCCATAATTATCATCCACTTCCGATTGTTATTCATAAGGCGGAGGGGGTGTGGGTTGAAGACCAAGAGGGACGTCGTTATATGGATATGCTCAGCGGCTACTCTGCTTTGAATCAAGGGCATCGTCATCCTCGTATTATTGAAGCGCTCAAACGACAGGCAGATGAGGTGACGCTTACTTCAAGGGCCTTTTATAATGCGCCTCTTGCAGAACTGATGGAAGTACTTACGAAGCTGACAGGGAAAAATAAAATTCTGCCTATGAATACAGGTGCAGAAGCAGTAGAGACGGCGGTGAAAGCGGCAAGGCGATGGGCCTACCGTGTTAAGGGAGTGAGTTCTGATCAAGCAGAAATCATCGTTTGCGAAGGGAATTTTCATGGAAGAACAACAACCATTACATCCTTCTCATCAGAACCGGACTATAAAAGAGAGTTTGGTCCTTTTACTCCAGGGTTCACCATTATTCCTTATGGAGACATTGATGCGTTAAAGGCTGCAATCACACGGAGTACGGCAGCTTTTTTAGTAGAGCCTATTCAGGGTGAGGCTGGAATTGTCATACCAAGGGAAGGTTACCTGCGGGAAGTAAGAGAGATTTGCGATCAAGAGAAGGTACTACTCTTAGCCGATGAAATACAGACTGGGTTCGGCAGAACAGGTAAGCGGTTTGCATGTGATTGGGAGAAGGTAGTTCCGGATATCTACATTATGGGAAAAGCACTCGGGGGAGGGGTGTTGCCCGTATCTGCGGTTGCTGCAGATGATGATATTCTTGGACTGTTTGAACCAGGATCTCACGGCTCTACTTTTGGAGGAAATCCACTGGCAAGCAGTGTAGCCATAGCTGCACTAGCTGTGATTGAAGAAGAAAAGCTTGCAGATCGCTCTCTTGACCTCGGCAAGAAAATGCTGAAGAGGTTACAAGCCATCCCTGCTAAAGATATTGTAACCATTCGCGGGCGCGGTTTATTTATTGGCATAGAGACCAAGGGTTCAGCACGGCCGTACTGCGAGAAATTAATGCAGTTAGGACTGTTATGTAAAGAAACACATGAAACTGTGATTCGACTGGCTCCGCCGCTTGTCATATCCGTTCAGGAACTGGAGTGGGCCATCACACAATTGGAGCAGGTGTTTACGTAATACAGACAATGGTAAACTAACAGAAATCGTCATTTTGTTAGCCCTTTGCGCAATATAACGAAATGCATAAAAGAATGTCATCGATCAGTGCGGTTAATGTCGAGGAGGCCGGATCCATTCGTTCTCGAATGATGTCAGAATATAGTTCGAATTTTTTAGTAATATTTTTGGGTAGACGAGAGAGTCTGCCTTTTTTTTGCATGAGAAACAAAAATAGTTTTACTTTTTCCATATCAAACGCTTACAATAAGTTCGTCCGACATTTTTCGATTATTATTTCAGTCATTCGTCATTATTTACGTTACATATCTTTAGGTTTGGGGTGGCTTACACGGCTATGGTTCGATATCACTTGTTTACTAAAATGGTACTTCTCATTGTAATTATGCTAATTCCTGTTGTGCTTTTATACAGTTACTCGAACAAAATGACAACAAACGTCGTTGTGAGTGAACTCAATCGATCTAGTAGTAATCAACTCGCTTTTTTTCAAAGTCAGGTGAATACAAGCATCGAGGAATTATCCTCCTGGCCTATTATATTAATCCATGATCCGGATATTGAGAGTTTTGAACAACAGGATTTGGAGAGTGAATATCTAAATTTGGATCTTATTAATCATGTGAAAAGAATCCAGAATAAGCTAAGTATTCAGGAGAGTTCTTCTAATTGGAGAAGCAGTTTGAGCTTATATTCAGCTTCTATGAAACGTATGATTACCGAAAATGATTCGAGAACATACGATAATAAGGAACTGGATAACGCCAATTTACCTGGCTGGCAGGTACAAAAAGTGACAACAGGAAATGAGGAGCGTTACCTCTTCTCCTGGTATACAGCATCACCATATTCAGCTAGAGATGTAGTGGAAAATGCGAGAAGTATTATCAAGCTTGAATTTGACAGTACCAATATCCAGGATATGTTGGACAAGTTCAAAAATAACGGAAGAAGAGATCCTTTTTATTATATACCTGGGACAGGCACGATTTATAACCGAACAGCGGATATAGACCGGAGTACGGAACTATTGAAACAATTGGATTTTACCGAAATAAAAGATGTGGATTACCGCACGATTGAGCTTGGGGAGGAAGTCTATAGTGTTCACACCGTGATGTCACCTACAACAGGCTGGTATTTAATTGATTATATTCCGCTGACCGATGTGCTCGCTCCCATTAAAAACTCGAATCGGTTGTTTTATGGAGCGGTTGCCTGCCTTTTATTTATGAGTTTTTTGGCAGCTTACTTGTTATATGTACAAGTGCAGATTCCAGTCAGAGATTTAATGCACGGCTTTCAGCGTTTAAAGATTGGAGACTACTCTGTCCGGCTTGAGCCAAAAGGGCGGAATGAATTCAGCTTTTTATCGGAGCGATTTAACTCCATGGTTATACAGATCCAGGAGCTATTCGAACACGTTTACCTAGAGCAGATTCAAGTGCGTGAAGCAAGACTGAAACAGCTGCAGTCTCAAATTAATCCTCATTTTTTCTATAATTGTTTCTCTTATATTACGAGTATGGCAAAGCTTGGAAAAACAGATGCGGTGGTGGCGATGTCCCATAACCTTTCCCGTTATTATCGTTATACGACACGTCAAGAAAAGGATCTTGTTCCTATGAAAGAAGAGATTGCTTTTGTCATTTCCTATTTAAAAATTCAAAAGATGAGAATGAGCCGTTTGGATTATGTGATGGAAATACCAGAAGAAATGATGGAACTACTGGTTCCTCCGCTTGTCCTTCAGCCTCTGATCGAAAATGCAGTCATTCATGGGATTGAGAGGTCTGCAGATGCGTCTTTTATTCGCGTAACGGGATTTGAAGAAGGGGGGCTTCTGTGCCTTCAGGTCGAAGATGATGGACTTGGAATGAATGATGAGGCAATGAGGTTATTACAAAACCAGCTAACAAGACCTATGGACGAACATAGCGGTTGCGGACTATGGAATGTGAATCAAAGAGTGCAGCTGCGGTATGGCGAGAGAAGTTACTTAACTTTTGGAAGATCTCCTATGGGTGGCCTGAAAGCAACGATTTATATAGATAATATAAAGAAGGGATGACCATTTATGATTAATGTACTGCTTGTAGATGATGAGACTTATGTGACAGAAAGTTTGGAAGCAACAATCCCTTGGAGTGAACTGGGAATCAGCGAAGTGTATAGAAGCGATTCAGCAGGAGATGCACTCGAACTGCTTGCTGCTCATCCTGTCGATATTTTGATAACGGATATTCGAATGCCCGGTATGAACGGACTTGAACTGATCGAAAAAGCAAGTGTATTGTACCCGAGTCTACGTTCAATTCTGCTAACGGGATACGGTGAGTTTGAGTACGCGAAAAAAGCGATTCAATTAGGTGCATCGGATTATATCATAAAACCTGTAGATGATGATGATCTTATAAAAAGCATAAAGCAGGCCGTTCAGTCCATTGACGAAGAAGGAAAACAAGCTACGAAGTATCAACAGTTGTTATATCAACGTAAATCGGACTATACGCTCCTTAGAGAAAATTTATTGCGTCAACTTCTCATGGGCGATCAGATTCAGACGGAGAGAATGATCCAACTTCTACATGATTATGAGATTAAGCTTTCGTACTCATCTATGACAACAATGATTCTTGTTCATTTACATGAAGGTTTCATGGAACATGATGAAAAAACGAGAGTGCTAATGGAGTATGCAATTGGTAATATGGCGGAAGAGATTTTTGGAGAAACATACGATGTCTGGCAAGGGAGAACACCGCATCATTGTTTATTAATCTTGTTACAGCCGAAAGATCAACATGATATAGAAAGTGGGGAATCGGAGTTTCTAAAACCTAAAAATCTTCGGCCTTTTATCGAGAACTTTCGGTCTAGTGTATTGACGTATTTGCGAGGAGAGGTGCATGTCATCGTAAGTCGTCCATGTATGTTTACGCAGGATATCAGTGAAACCTACAGACGCGGTTTGAACTCTGTTTATTTAGCGGACCGTCAGATGGAGTCGGGTGTGGTATTTATTGAAGGAGACAATGTAAGTATAGAATCTCCATCTTCAAAAGCTGCTTTTGAAGTATTGTACAGACCACCGATGCTGCAGCAACTTTTAGAACGAAAATCCTGGGAAGCTGCTTCACAGCGATTAGATGAAGTATTTGCGATTATCGAAAAAAATCCGGTCTCACGTGAGCACATGTATGAGATTTATCTAGCAATCATCAATTCTTTTTTGTATATCACCCATCAAACGGGACTTCGGATCAGTGAATTGGATGCAAAAGGACTTGAACCTCATTTGGTGGAACGAATGATTCACTATCCGCCGCTGTTAAAAGATTACACAGAGCAAATACTTATGAAGTTTCAACAGGCAGTATCTGCCCCAGCAGAACCGAAAAGCCATATTGTAAGTCAGGTAAAAGATATGATTTTGCAAGAAGAAGGAATCGAATTAACGGTCAAAATGATAGCTGATCGTGTATTTCTTCATCCCGTGTACTTATCCAAGATTTTCAAAGCCGAGACCGGAGAGGGCCTAAGTGAATATTTGATTCGTACAAGGCTTGAGCGAGCTTTATATCTGCTTAAACATACGAATAAAAAAATATATGAGATCACAGCTGAGCTTGGCTATCAAAATCCACAATATTTCAGCAAACTGTTTAAGAAGCATTATGGCATAACCCCAAATGAGTTTAGAGAGCAATAAGTTGTAAAAGGTGCAGAAACCTTAAATTAGTGTCATAGGAAAAAATAGAGATATCATCCATAATAAAAATATAAAGACGAAGAAATTTAGGGGGAAACAAAATGGCACGAACGTGGAAAACTTCTTCACTTGCTGTCCTTGCATTAACGATGGTCATCAGTGCAGGCCTTATGGGATGTTCAGGTAAAGACTCAGGTGATAGTAATACGTCTGCACCGGCAAATACTGAAAACGTATACAAAGAAAAATACGATCCGGAAGTCACGATCTCCACTGCATGGGGAATCGATCCGACAGTCACATTTAAAAATGGGGAAACGATTGAAAATAGTGTCGCAACGAAATGGGCAAAAGAAGAGCTGGGAATTAATATCAACTCTCTATGGTCTGTAACAGATACGAATGGGGCTTTTGCAACGAAAGTAAGACTGTCGATGTCATCAAGACAGAATATGCCGGATATCATCACAATCGGATCTAATGAAACACAACTAATACAAGATCTAATTGAATCGGGTATTTACGGAGAAGTGGACGAGCTCTTTGATAAATATGCTTCAGACACTTGGAAAAAAGCGATGGAAATTGACCCTACGGTATGGAATTCAGTAACGCGTGATGGTAAGAAAATGGGGATTCCTGTTTTGGATTATGCATACAACAATGATTACATCCTATGGATTCGTCAAGATTGGCTCGATGCACTAAATCTCAAAGCACCGACAACGCTTGATGAACTTGAACAAGTAATGGATGCCTTTAAGAACAATAACCCAAGCGGACTTGCTCCGAGTAAAGTAATTCCACTGAGTATTGGGTTTAAAAATTCAATGAACACTTGGATGGGCGATCCTTCCTGGGTCTTTGGCGCAGCAGGTACGCTTCCTCAGCAATGGAATTTAGACGAAAATGGAAAACTTGAATATGGATCTGTACAGCCAGAGATGAAAGCAGGTCTTGAAAGATTAAGAAATTGGTTTGAAAAAGGGTACATTCCACAAGAAGTAGCTCTATGGGATGAAAATAAAACAGCTGAGCCTGCTGTGGCCGGTACGGCTGGTATTATCCCTGGACCTTACTGGATGAGCGGCTGGCCGCTGACGGATACAGTGAAAAATGATCCGAAAGCAGTGTGGAAACCTTATGCAATCCCAACGGGAGCCGATGGTACAGCAATGCGTCATGGAACAAACTATGCTAGTGCAGTGACTCTTATTAAGAAAGATATGGAACATCCAGAAGCATTCTTTACTTACCAAAACTACATGTATGACCAGTTTGCAGATCCGGCTGCAGGAAGTAAACATGATTTCGGTTTATTTGAAGGATATGACTATGAGCTCGATGCAAATGGTAACCAGAAGAGATACGACGAGATTGAAGGCGGCTATGTAAACGTGCTTCGTTATCTACTTGTTCGTGATGGTGCGCGGATACCAGATGCACAGATGAAAGCTCTGCTCAGTCTCGCAGATGGTAAGGAAGCAACTACAAGACTAGAACGTGAAGTGCAAGCGAACTATGGCCTTGAAACTCCTAATGCTGCGAAGGTTCTTATGTCGCAAGAAGATATTTCATTCAAAGATATGTTCACAGGTCCACCTACAGAAACAATGAAATCAAAACTTGACTATCTTAATAAAATCGAGAATCAAACATTCAATGAAATTATTTACGGTAACAAACCAGTAGACTCTTTTGATACTTTTGTTCAGACCTGGAAAGCTGGAGGCGGCGACAAGATTACAGAAGAAGTGAACACATGGTATGACAGTGTCAAATAAGATTGCAATTCGATTGTAAGACTACCACGATAAACTCCCGAAAAGCAGCATGCATTCATTCATGCATGCTGCTTTTCTTCACTCAAAATGAGCTGGGAGACGAAAATTAGGAGGAAAAGTGGATGAAAATGTTGAAAAAAACATGGCCTTTCCATGTAATGCTGCTGCCTGCCATGATCTTCTTATTTTTATTTAGTTATCTGCCAATGGGCGGGATCGTCATGGCTTTTCAAGATTATAAACCTTGGGAAGGGATCTCAGGTTCTGCATGGGTAGGACTTGATAACTTCCGCTATTTATTCGAGAGAGATGACAGTGTTCAGGTTATCTGGAACACACTTGTCATTGCTGTAGCGAAGATGATCTTCAATCTTCTTGTTCCCTTTGTGTTTGCCATCCTGCTGAACGAGATTAGACAAGTTGGACTTCAGCGCTCTATACAAACTCTTGTATATCTGCCTCACTTTCTATCTTGGGTAATTCTTGGAGGAATTCTGGTGGACTTGCTTGCTCCAGGGGGCTTGGTAAACCGAGTACTTGGAGAGTTCGGGATTAACCCCATCCTATTTTTAGGGGATAACAATTGGTTCCGTTTCACAGTAATTTTATCGGATGTCTGGAAAGAATTTGGCTACAACACCATTATATTCTTGGCGGCTCTTGCCACAATCAATCCTTCTTTATATGAAGCTGCTGAGATGGATGGAGCAACTCGCTTTAAACAAACACTTCATATTACGATCCCTTCCTTAATTCCAATCACGATTGTGGTGGGAACGCTTGCTTTGGGGAATGTGCTTAATGCCGGATTTGACCAAATCTTTAACCTCTATAATCCGCTTGTATATGAAACAGGAGATATTATTGATACCTTTGTATACCGCACTGCGATTCTAAACGGAGAGATGGGCTTTGGTACAGCCATTGGATTGTTTAAATCCGTGATTAGTATGGTCCTTATCTTAATCTCCTATAGACTTGCCTACAAGTGGGCAGGGTACCGTATCTTCTAAATAAAGGATAAGAGAGGAAGGAAAAACTGTGTATCATAAATCAAAATCATACCGTGTCTTTAACGTTGTTAATACGATTTTCCTTATTATTTTATCTGTACTATGTATCGTTCCGCTTATACACGTACTTGCCATTTCGTTTAGTAGTAAAGCAGCGGCCGATGCCAATATTGTATCGCTAATTCCGATTGATTTTTCTTTAGAAGCTTATAAAAAGACAATAAATAATCCTGCGTTTCTTAGATCAATCATGATTTCGGTAGCACGTACCATCGTTGGTACGCTCATTACACTCGTGATTACGTTTTTAGCGGCTTATCCGCTATCTAAAGAGAACAGCGCTTTTAGAAGCCGTACGGTTTATTCCTGGATCTTCGTATTCAGTATGGTGTTTAATGGAGGACTTGTACCGTTTTACGAAGTTATTCAATCCCTTCATTTGATGAATACATTCTGGGTACTGGTTCTGCCGTCAGCTGTAAATACATTTCTCGTAATTCTGATGCTGAACTTCTTTAGAGGCATCCCGAAAGAACTCGAAGAGGCATCTCTTATGGATGGAGCAGGACATTTCCGAACTTTGTTCTCGGTATACCTTCCCATTTCACTGCCTTCGATCGCAACAATTAGTTTGTTTAGTATGGTATTTCACTGGAATTCCTGGTTTGATGGACTATTGTATATCAATAATGCAAAAGATTTCCCGCTTGCTACATTTCTGCAAACGATCATCATTCAGCGTGATATGAGCTCAATGAGTATGAATCCACAAGAGATGGAACTCATTAGCCAAACGACGGTGAAAGCAGCGCAAATCTTTATTGGAGCAGCTCCGATTCTTATTGTGTACCCATTCCTGCAAAAGTATTTTGTAAAAGGAATGACAGTGGGTTCTGTTAAAGGTTAATAGAAGACACTTTCGAATGAACATATGAAATATAAAAAGCGATGCAAATAAAGGAGAGAATACAAAATCATGATACAGAAATATCCACCTCTATTTGATAAAGCGCCTGTTATGCTGCATGGCGCTGACTATAATCCAGAACAATGGTTGAAATATCCAGAAGTACTAGAAGAAGATATTAGACTGATGAAAAAATCTCATTCTAATGTAATGTCCGTTGGTATTTTCTCTTGGGTTTCTTTGGAACCCGAGGAAGGGGTATTTACGTTTGAGTGGCTTGACCATATATTGGATTCTTTCGCTGAGAATGGAATCTATGCACTGCTTGCGACACCAAGCGGAGCGAGACCCGCATGGATGTCACAAAAATACCCAGAAGTACTGCGAGTAAGCAGTAACCGGGTTCGCAACCTGCATGGTTTCCGTCATAATCACTGTTATTCGTCTCCTGTATATCGGGAGAAAGTGAATATCATCAATACTAAACTTGCCGAGCGATACGCAAATCACCCAGCTGTTATTGGCTGGCATATCTCGAACGAACTTGGTGGAGATTGTCACTGTGATTACTGTCAGGATGCGTTTAGAAAATGGGTTAAAGATCGGTATGAAACGCTTGATGAACTGAACCATGCCTGGTGGACGACTTTCTGGAGTCATACCTATACGGATTATAGCCAGATTGAGTCTCCGGCGCCTCACGGTGAAACTCAGGTTCATGCGATGAATTTAGACTGGAAACGGTTTGTTACAGATCAAACAGTCGATTTCTTGAAGCATGAGATTGCTCCGCTTAGACAGGTGAACCCGGATTTACCGGTAACCACTAATTTTATGAGTTATTTTGACGGGCTGGATTATTGGAAATTTGCTGATGTCCTTGATGTTCTATCCTGGGATAGTTATCCGACATGGCATGATACAGAGCAAGATGATAGCAAGCAGGCAGCTTCGGTTGCATTAATGCATGATATCGTACGTACGATTAAAGGCGGCAAACCATTCATGCTGATGGAAAGCACACCTAGCATGACGAACTGGCAAGATGTCAGCAAACTGAAAAAGCCAGGTATGCATTTGCTTTCCTCTCTTCAAGCAGTGGCACATGGATCGGACACTGTACAGTATTTTCAGTGGCGTAAAAGCCGTGGTTCCAGTGAAAAACTGCATGGCGCAGTAGTAGACCATGTAGGGAATGAACACACTCGCGTATTTAGTGAAGTAACCGAGGTGGGAAGCTGTCTACAGGAACTTCGGGATGTAGTAGGAACCGTAGTACCAGCGGAGGTTGCTATTGTTTTTGATTGGGAGAATCGCTGGGCAATAACGGATTCACAAGGACCAAGAAATATCGGAATTAAATATGATGAAACGATTCAATCACACTATAAAGTTTTTTGGGATCAAGGGATTCCTGTGGATATCATCAATATGGATGCAGATCTGTCCAAATACAAACTTGTTATTGCACCGATGCTGTACATGGTGAAAACAGGGGTTGGGGAGAGAATTGAGAAGTATGTGGAGAATGGAGGCACGTTTGTCTCTACTTATTGGTCAGGGATCGTTAATGAGAACGACTTGTGTCATTTAGGAGGATTCCCAGGACCGCTTCGTAAAACACTTGGGATCTGGTCAGAAGAAATTGATGGACTTCATGACGGACAAGTCAACCGAATTGAAGCTCTAGCTGATAATTCTTTAGGACTCACCGGCGAATATGAAGCGATTGAACTATGTGACTTGATTCATCTGGAAGGTGCGACTGCACTAGCGGTTTATGGAAGTGATTTTTATAAAGGCAGACCGGCAGCAACCGTACACTCCTTTGGAGAAGGAAAATCATATTACATCGCTTCCCGTAACTCTGAATCATTTCACAAAACATTCTATCAAGGGATTATTAAAGAAGCAGGAATTAAGAAATCCATGGAGAGTGAATTGCCAAGCGGGGTAACGGTATCCGTTCGTACAGATGGAGAGCATGATTATGTATTTGTACAGAACTATACGGGAGAAGAACAAGTTCTTCCTTTGGACGATGCGGACTACACCGAAATTGGGCTTCCATCTTCTGATCATCGTCAGTCATTGCAAGAACAGATCGTATTAGAGCCATACAGTGTTCGTGTTATAAAAAGAAAGCATATTATCAAATAATAATGAAATAATAATAAAATAATAAAACAGAAGGCGGCACTCATCTCTGATAAATACTTATCAGCAGAAGGGATGCCGCCTTCTTGTTAAATCCTGAGGCAGGAAGGAAAAGAGAAGCACCATCACGAAATGGTAAAAGAATACGATTGGAATATTATTTGCGGGAGGGAACATCATGATTCAGCGTAATCTGGATGGAAACAGTATCATTATCCGCCTTGAAATGAAAACAAAGACAATTAATTTTGGAGAAGTTGCTTCTGCCATCTCCATTGCTGGTGGAGACATTGTTGCCATTGACGTCATTTCAACCAATCAAGATGTAACGGTCCGTGATTTAACGGTAGCGATTACGGATAGTGAACAGAACAAACGAATCATTGATCAAGTTCGTAAATTAGATGGCGTTACGATTATTAATGTATCTGACCGTACATTCCTCCTGCATTTGGGCGGAAAAATCGAAATCACTCCCAAAACGCCGATTAATAACCGAGAAGATTTATCAAGGGTCTACACTCCTGATGTGGCAAGGATCTGTACTGCCATTGCAGAGGAACCGCATAAAGCTTATTCATTAACGATTAAAAGAAATACGGTAGCTGTCGTATCCGACGGCAGTGCTGTACTTGGGCTTGGCAATATCGGTCCTGAAGCCGCGATGCCTGTTATGGAAGGTAAAGCAATGTTATTCAAACAGTTTGCTGGCGTTGATGCTTTTCCGCTATGTCTGCAGACTCAAGATACTGAAGAAATTATTCGCACGATAAAAGCGATCTCGCCTGCGTTTGGAGGAATCAATTTGGAGGATATATCCTCTCCGCGTTGTTTCGAAATCGAAGAAAGATTAAACAAGGAACTTGATATTCCTGTATTTCATGATGATCAGCATGGTACAGCTGTAGTCCTGTATGCAGGTCTGATTAATGCACTTAAACTCGCAGGAAAAACGCTGGAAAATAGTAAAATCGTTATTTGTGGAATTGGAGCTGCTGGAGTAGCTTGCAGTAACATATTGTTATCCGCCGGCGCAAAACGACTCATTGGCGTCGATCGTGAAGGTGCACTCGTTCGCACTGCAGTCTATGATAATCCCGTATGGCAGAGTTATGCAGAGCGGACAAATCCAGAACTCGAGGAAGGCACACTTCATGAAGTTCTGAAAGGTGCAGATGTGTTCATTGGTGTATCCAAAGGGAACTTGCTTACAAGGGAACATATACTTACGATGGCAAAAGATCCGATCGTATTTGCGATGGCAAATCCAGTTCCTGAAATCATGCCGAGTGTAATCGAAGATATTGTGGCAGTCGCAGCCACCGGACGATCCGATTATCCGAATCAGATCAATAATGTTTTGTGTTTTCCTGGTATTTTCCGAGCCGCACTCGACTGCCGCGCTTCTGTAATTAATGAAGAGATGAAACTCGCAGCAGCCACTGCCATTGCCTCATCCATTTCAGATGAAGAACGCACAAAACACTACATTATTCCAAGCGTATTTAATGATCGTGTTGTGAAAAGTATTCGAGAACGAGTCATTGAAGCTGCGATTCAGACGGGGGTTGCAAGAAGGTTCCCCAGAAAAAACAATGAAACCAAATCATGATGAAACGCAATACTCACATGAAGGAGCTAAGATTAAGAAAAACCCGGTAAACGCATTGCGTTTCCGGGTTTATTTTAGTGTATGGACTTCGCTTCTCTTGAATCACTAAGAGAGGATCTGCTGTCGTCATCTTCATCATGTAGTTTAACGAAAGTGTCAGCAATGAGCCATTTTCCTGCTAGGTTTTGTTTCATATAGTACATACTTGTTTGATCCCCTTCGAGATCTGTTTCTTCCGCATGAACGATAGCTGTTTCGCCATCATATTGTACGATGTTAATTTCAGCAGCTGATAAGTTGTAATCCAATTCTTCGAACCAACCGTCCTCAAGAACAGAGGTTAGATCACGATAAATCCAAGTCGTAGGATCAAATGCAGATAATAAGAGCTGTTTATTCTCTGTGTTGTATCCTTTGTACTGTGTATTTAATGTTTCCTCAATAGCTGATTTTGCTTTAACCGGCACAACTGGTTTCTTACCGATGAGTTGTTCCGCTGCGTACGATTCTGAAATGACACCTTCATAGAATAACTGTAGGTTACCATTCGAAGCCTTGGTGAGTTTCAGGATCAGTTCCTGTTTGACATCAAAATAAAAAGGTCCGCTCTTCCATGTATTTGTTTTTGTTACAAACACAGTGGCTCCGTAATCGTACATGTTAACAGGATTAATGTTTGTATAGGTGACTTGACCCTGTGATTTGAAGTATTCACTGTAATCATGAATCATTTCTTCATAGAAAGGGGCATTTTTATCGATTAATGCCGACACTTTCTCAATACTGCGCTCATTTTCCGCACGACTCAGTTTGTTTAGGAAGGCATTGACTTGTGTTTTTGTTTTGTCATCGACTTTACCTGTTTCGATATGAATCGTTTTCTTTTTTTGATCCCAGATTACGTTATAACCGGTAGCTTCTGCAACAAAGCGAAGCGGAACTAACGTGCTTCCTTTACTTATGTAAGGCGCAGCAGGTAATTTTGTTCTTTGTCCATTAATGTGTGCAGATTTTTTGCCTACAATTAATTGCAGTTTGGTCTCACCATTGTCTGCGTTGATTCGTTTATCCGCATTGTTCCATTTTACTGTGTAGTCAAGTCCTTCAAAAAGCGGACGGAATTGTACAAAAGTCACTCCATTTTTAATTGTTGGCGGAACATCAAATTTCATTTCAACCTGGTCCAGATAAACTCGGATTTGGTTCTGTGCTGCAGCTGCACTTACAGTGCTGCCCATGATGGACCATACCATTACTAGTGCGAGGGTGATAAGCCCCCATTGTTTTTTTAGCATGTTGTCAACTCCTCTAGGTTGTGGGTAAGTGCACTGTCTAACTCAAATACAAGATGTATGGTTAAATCTAGTATAAGACAATGCAAACATTCAGTTTACCTTTGGAGGAAATTTAATGCAAGAAAGTTGGAACTATTTTCTAATAAAAAATAATTCAAGTGAATAAGCGTTATTTTATTAGAGGAGGGTACACCAAATACACTTTTTTTCAAAAAAATATGTTAGAAACATACTCGTAAGTCATACTAAGATATGTTACAATAAATCGTTATGCTTTTTAGGGAAATCATCTAGTACAATGCTAAACTACACATAAAACAGTAAAGAATGAAATCATCCAATAACATAAAGAAATAAGGAGGGGAGAGTCATGTCATTTGGCGCTCGTGTATTGAAAACCGGTATAGCAGTAACACTTGCCCTCTATGTAAGTATGCTGCTAGGTATCGATCAGTCACCCGTTGGTGCAGCGATCGCCGCAATTTTTGCCATGCAGCCTTCCATATACCGTTCGTGGCGGTATTTTTTGGACCAACTTCAATCTACTACGCTTGGAGCCATTGTTGCACTAGTTGGAGGAATGATATTCTCCAATGAACCGATTGCGGTGGGTGCCGCTTGCATCCTCGTTATAAGTATTTGTCTTAAACTGAACATGGGAGATACCATTGGACTCACACTGGTGACCGTTGTATCCATTATGGAAGCTTCAGGGGATTGGAATTATGCACTTAATCGATTTTTACTCACCTTAGTGGGAATTATTTGCGCATCGGTTATTAACGTAACTGTATCACCTCCAAAGCCTAAAATTCAGTTTGTTATGCAGATTCGCAGTGTATTTGACCGTATGTCGCTATTATTGCGAACTTCGATATCCGATGAAATTAAGGAATCCGTGTTCCGCGACGAAAAGAATGACCTAGAGGGCCAGATCAAATCTCTTGTAGATAAATATCGCTTATTTGAGGAAGAGACCCAAAAGCTGAGAAGAGCGAAGTTTAGTACAACAAGACAGATGGTTGTGTACAAACTCATGTTATCTAGTCTCCAAAAAGGGTACGCTGTACTTGATGCAGTAGACAGACATTATTTTCAGTCAGAGAGAACAGAGAAAACGGATGAATATTTTGACAACCACTTGGAAAAATTGATTAAATTTCATGAACATGTTCTGCTTAAATTTGAAGATAAGCTGAAACCGAACGATCATGAAGGGGAAGAGATCGTTAGGACGAATGTGGAATTTATGGAATCAGCTATAGAGCGAATTGAATTTGACAGAGAAGGAATGTTAAGGTTATCGATTGTTGCTGCTGCAATGTATGATTATGGATATCAGTTAGAACGTCTAAACAGGCTTGCTGATCACATACTCGATTCAGAAGAGTCGAAAGACAATTCAGACGGCCTTTCTGCTTGGTTGAAAAAATAGTGGTTTATTTGCATCCATTCTGTGGATTGGATACAATAATAAAACAGCCCGGACACCGACTACATTGTCCGGGTTTATTCTTTTTGTAGAGCTTGGGGGACGATCAGGATGATGAAAACCGCCATTCCAGAAGCACTGATGACACTGCTGAGCGGTGAAAATTTAAAAGATAAGCAGCGAGAGGCTTTCCTATTACAGACGGTGAACGAGGATGGCTGGCCTCACTCTGCAATGATTAGTGTGGGTGAAGTGATTGCAGCTGATCCGTATACATTTCGCCTGATGTTATGGCCAAACACGATGACCACCTTAAACCTCATGCGGAGTAAAAAAGCGCAACTCGTTATTATTTATGAAGGTCTTGTATATTATATAAAACTTCAGATGAAGCATCACTCTGCTGTTCATTCTGATGTACATACAGGAGAGCGATTCAGTGCGCATATTCATGCGTTAAAAATAGACCAAGCAAAGTATGCCGAGATTGAGACTGGAGTACAGGTCAGACTTCATAATCCCGATCGTGTAATTGATCGATGGCAGGCACAAGTTGAAATACTGAAACATAATCCATATTGACATAAAGTGGAGTACAAAGGAGAGAGCGTCTTGAGCACGGACAAAGAGTGGCAATTTGAACAAGAACGAGTAGATGAAGTAACAACACAAATACGACAAGCGATTACCAAACTCGAAAAGGAAGTCGGCTCAGTCCGCGGCGAAGTCGTTGAGATGAGAAAAGACTTCTGGGATGAAGTGACGATTAACTTCAGTGAAGCGGATGATGTTGGGGAAACCTCAACGAATTTAAGACAGCAGTCGGAAGTACTTTCTGAACGCGAACGCAGTCACAAAAATACGTTTCAAGCGCTTAGTAAAATGAATAAGCTTGTCTCGAGTCCTTACTTCGGGAGAATTGATTTTATAGAAGAAGGTTCTGAGGAGAAGGAGTCTATCTATCTCGGAATCGCCTCTTTCTTATCAGAAAAAGAACAGGATTTTCTAGTGTATGACTGGCGGGCACCGATCTCTAATTTATACTACGATGGGGCTCCCGGTCATTCTTCATATGACACTCCCTCCGGATTAATTGAAGGTGATATTACACTGAAACGCCAGTTCACCATTCGAGATGCGGATATTAAGTTCATGTTCGATACCGGGGTCACGATTGGTGATCAATTACTGCAGGCGGTATTAAGCCGGAGTTCTGACGCGACAATGAAGAGCATTGTGGCAACAATTCAGAAAGAACAAAATCAGATTATTCGAAATGATAAGAGCAAATTTCTAATCGTACAAGGAGCGGCGGGAAGTGGAAAAACATCGGCAGCTCTCCAGCGTGTTGCTTATTTATTATATAAAGATAGAGAACACCTGAAAGCAGATCAGATGATCTTATTTTCTCCGAACCCAATGTTTAACAGCTATGTGTCTACCGTACTGCCTGAGCTCGGTGAGGAAAACATGCTTCAAACTACATTCCAAGAATATTTAGAGCGCAGAATCGGCAGAGAATATCAGCTGGAAGATCCATTTGTGCAATTAGAGTATGTATTGTCGCAGAAAGCTGATCCATCTTATGAGGCTAGAATTCAAGGGATTGAATTTAAATCATCTCCGTCGTTCCTAACCATGATTACGAAATATAGAGAAATGCTGGCTCAGCGGGGCATGATGTTTAGGCCGCTGCGTTTTCTGGGCAGAGAAGTCGTATCAGCAGAACAGATCCGTATAAAGTTTTATGAATATGATCAAAGCATTCGTATTGCTAACCGTTTAGAGCTATTGAAAGATTGGCTCTTAAAAGAATTATCTCTATTCGGAAAAAGCGAACTGGATGCACCTTGGGTAGATGAACAGATTCAGCTTCTTAGTAAGGAAGATTATCACCGGGCATATCAGAGGCTGAAACGGAAACAGCAAGGCAAGAAGGAAACCTTTGATGATTATGATTTAGAGCGAGAGATTTTAGCGAAAATGGTTGTATCGGATCGGCTGAAGCCGCTGAGAAAATGGGTGAAAGCTATCCGTTTTGTGGATATGAAAAAGTTGTATCGCGCTATTTTTAATGATTCTGAGGTGCTGTCTTTCATTTCATCAGGGGTGAATTTACCTTCTGCATGGGAGGAGATTAGCCGGTTTACTACCGATCACTTACAGGCACAGGAACTGGCATATGAAGATACAACACCCTTTTTGTATTTAAAAGATTCTCTGCTTGGATTCCGGATTTTTGCAGGCATTCGCCATGTCATTATTGATGAAGCACAGGATTATTCTCCATTTCAGTTAGCGTTCTTCAAACGAATCTTTCCTCGGGCCAAAATCACGGCACTTGGTGACTTTAATCAAGCGATCTATGCGCACTCGTCTGTACTACAGGCAACAAGTCCGCTAGGTGAGATATTTGGTACGGAATCGACCGAAGTGATTCGTTTGACACGAAGCTATCGCTCGACGAAAGAAATTGTGGAATTTACAAAAGCAATGCTGCCGAATGGGGAAGAGATTGTTCCGTTTAATCGGGAAGGAGAACTGCCGACAGTTCACGAGTATAATCAATCCCTAAAAATGGAAGAAGCCATCCATCATCAATTGGAACAATTAATTTCGGAAGGTTATGAATCCATAGCTGTAATATGTAAAACAGCAGACCAAAGTAAAGATGTATATGAGAGAATGTCTAATAAACTCAGTATGCCATCGAAACTTGTCAAGAAAACAACACTCGGTTTCGACAAAGGTGTGCAGATCATCCCGGCATATCTTGCAAAAGGCGTCGAATTTGATGCTGTCATTATTTATGATGGTTCAAAAGAAATGTATGCTGCAGAAAGTGAACGGAAGCTGTTCTATACCGCTTGTACAAGAGCTATGCATTTGCTTGATATTTACTCTCTCGGTCCGGTTAGTCCGTTTATTGCGGATGTGCCTTCTGAGAAGTACAAACGAAGCAAGGAGTTACAAAGCCAATAAAAGAGAAAGCATTTCAGATGAAAATCTGGAGTGCTTTTTTTATTAGATAATTGGGAGTGAGAAGGACATTTTTCAATTAATTTACATATGATGAAAGAGATATTGTTTATCCTATGTTATATATTGGTATATAAATATAATGTTATCCAGTCCATTCAACGAAATATTGATTTTTTGAGTTAAATTTATTTACATGCGAGACCTAGACCACTATAATCGTTAACAATATATTTTTTTGGAGTAAATGAATGGGGGAGATCATACTTGAAAACAAAACGATTCGAAAGACCTGGATTAGCGGAGTGTGTAAAGGATCTAGTAGCAACTGCAAGAGGCGATTTGAAAGCTACAATGGTTATTCAAGGTGGATCTCTTGTTAATGTAATTTCTGGTGAAATCATCGAACAGATGTCGGTAGCAGTACAAGGAGCAAGAATTGCTTATGTTGGTAAAGATGTCTCACATACGATTGGGCCAGATACTGAAATTATAGATGCAACAGGAATGTATATTGCACCCGGTTTGCTTGATGGACACTGCCATATTGAAAGTACGCAGCTGAAAGTATCCGAGTTTGCGAGAGCAGTTCTGCCACTTGGAACAACAGGGGGGTTCTTTGATGCGCATGAGATCTCAAATGTACTCGGATTAAAAGGACTTAAGTACATGCTGGAGGAAGCAAGAATAACTCCGATGGCAGCATATATGCAGGCTCCTTCCTGTGTACCTTCTACAAGTCCTGAGCTTGAAACAACAGGTGCCTGGATTGGTCCAGAGGAAGTAGCAGAGGCTTTATCTTGGGGAGACGATATGATTGGACTTGGTGAAGTGATGAACTTTCCGGGTGTAGTCTATGGTGAAGATAAAATGATTGGCGAAATTGAAGCAACACTCAGAGCCGGAAAGGCAGTAGACGGTCATTTTACTTGGGCGTCTGATGATTGGAGACTTCCTGTTTACGCTGCTGCAGGCGTTACCGGAGATCATGAATGTGTAACAAAGGAAGACGTTCTAGAGCGAATTCGGCTTGGGATGTATGCAAAACTGCGTCAAGGATCTGCGTGGCATGATGTTGCGGAAACGGTAAAAGCTGCAACAGAGCTTGGTCTTGATACTCGGCGGATGATGCTCGTCACTGATGATCGAAGTTCAGAGTCCTTGCTGGAGGAAGGGCATATGAATTTTGTTGTTAGACATGCGATTTCTCAGGGGCTAAAGCCGATCACAGCTTTCCAGATGGCAACCATTAATACAGCGGAACGGTTTGGGGTTCAGCGGGATGTAGGTTCGATTACTCCTGGCTCCATTGCAGATATTATTCTATTAAAGGGACGTCTCGCGGATGTAGACGTAGATACGACGATTGCTGCCGGGCAAGTGGTGGCACGCTCAGGAAAAATGGTTGCAGAATGGGAAACCTATGTATATCCGGAGGACGCGCTGGGTACAGTTCACCTTGCAGAATCCGTCCGGCCAGAAGATTTTCGTATTACGGCCCCGATCTCTGAGGGAGAGATCAAAGCAAGAATCATTCAAGTGACAGAGAATCATGTAGAAACAAAAGAAATATGGGAACAAGTACAAGTAGAGTCTGGGTTAGTAAAACTGAGTACCGCAAAGGATATTTGTAAAATTGCCGTCATCGAAAGACATCATATGACGGGTGATAAATCCGTTGCCCTTGTTTCAGGGGTTGGATTCCATGGCCCAGCAGCTATCGCGATGACGGTAGCTCATGACAGCCACAATTTGATGGTCATTGGCACGAATGATGAACTTATGGCTGAAGCAGCTAATCGAGTAGCGACCATGCAGGGCGGAGTTGTAGTTATAACGGAAGAAGGGACAACAGAATTTCCACTGCAAATTGCGGGTCTGATGTCTACCGAACCATTTGAAGTGGTCGCATCGCAATCAGCAGGAATCAGTACTGCTTTACAAAGTGCAGGGTGTAATCTTAATAATGCATTTATGACCTTATCTTTACTTGCGTTAGTGGTTATTCCAGAACTTCGCTTATCTGATAAAGGGCTTGTTCAGATCTCCGCAGATGGAATTAAGATTGTTTCCTTATTTGAATAATATAAGTAGTTATCCTCCTGAATAGGTGAGCAGACACATGTCTGCTCACCTATTTTTTGTTTTATTTTATGAAAGTATAGTGTAATATACCTAAATGAGCCTAAAGACCTATAATCAGATTGCGTATTAATTACGAAATATATTATGTAAGGCTTTTGACCTTCTCTTTAATGAAAAAAATGAGACTTTCGTATTTCTGAAATGGTTAAGACTAGTTCAAATTATTGATCAAAGAGAAAAAGGCTGTGACTATTGGATAGTTGTGTATACACTGAGGGCAAATTTACCGAAAGGTAAAGACGCAAAGCCATAGGGTCTAAAGTGAGTCTTAGGACTTACGATGATAGCCGGTTGCCGACGTGAAAAATCGAAGGAGTGTGCAGACATATGTGGAGAAAAAACAGCAGGAAATTAAGCGCCATGATCTTGGCAACCGTTATCGCATTCGTACCATGGGCAGGAACGATCGGAGAAGTGGAAGCTACTGGAGCAATGAAAGCTACGAAGGTTACCCAATCTACTTCAGTTCCGGCGAGTCAAACTGCCACTTGGCTGTGGGATACAACGCAGATTAAAACAGCACCCGATTCTGTTCTAACCTTTGCTAAGGAGAATAACCTAAACGTTATTTATTTACAAATCAATCGTGATGTGCGGAATAAGTATTATCAAACTTTTATACATAATGCAACGCTTGCAGGAATTAAAGTGGAGATTTTAGATGGTCGTCCTTCATGGGGACTTACCAAATCCAGACAAGGTTTGGTCGATTTTATAGATTGGATTGAGAACTACCAGAATGAAGCAAGCGAGACTGAAAAATTCTCCGGGATTCATGTGGATATTGAACCTCACGTTCTTCCTGAATGGAAAGAAAACGTCGATGAGGTAGTGAAACAGTGGCAATCGAACGTAAATTATTTGACTAGTGAAGCTAAGCGTCTCAATATGGAGATCGGAGCAGATATTCCGTTTTGGCTTGATAACTATACAACTCCTGATAAAGATATGAAAATAAGCAGCTGGATGATTCGTCAGTATGATTCGGTTACCGTTATGGCTTATCGTGATAAAGCAAGTGCGATCTATGATGTGGCTTCTGATGAACTGGCTGAAGCTTCTGCTCTTGGCAAGAAAGTATCCATAGCTGTGGAAACGAATCAAAGTAATGAAGGAGATTTCATTACGTTTTATGAAGAAGGACCTGAGTATATGGCCCAGCAGCTTACATTAGTTGAACAAAAAGCTAGCATTCATAGCTCGTATTCCGGAATATCAATTCATGAATATGCCAGCTGGTTAAAGCTCGCAAGACGTTAATAAAAAAAGGTGCTAAGAGATCCTCAATGGATACTCTTTGGCACCTTTTTCTCTATGTGGTCTCATTATATTGTAAAGCTTCGATTGCGATTTGTTCATAGAAAAGTTTGCGATACTGCGAAGGAGTCAATTGTTTTTGTTTTTTGAAAAGAGTAATGAAATAACTGAGATTATCGAACCCGACTTCGAGAGCAATATCAACTACTTTATAGTTTGTATTTTCGAGCAGCTTGCAGGCTTTCTGAATTCGATAGTGATTAATATAGTCAATAGGGCTTTTCTGTACCATCTGTTTAAAAAAACGACAGAAATGTCCTTCGCTCATATTAAGGTGAGAGGCTAAATCTTTCAGCTTCATGTTTTCACTGTAATGCTCGTGTACATAACCCAGGGCAACTTTAATCCGATCAATTTTATCTGGGCTGCCTGTAACCCCCGACGCTTTATCATCCAGCTGCATTTGTTCAAACATGTCAGCGAAGATCAGATACAAATGAGCTTTTGTAGAAATTTCGAGCGTTCGACTCTTTACCTCGTGATCATGCAAAATCTGGTGGATGTAATGAAGAATTGAAGATCCCCATGCTGTGCTTTTCTTAATATGGCGCGGAGGAAGGAGTCTCTTTGTCAGTAACGGATCGAATAAATTCTCCTGCAAAGCATCATAGGAAGGTCCGGCCAGCCATCTTGAATCAAATACAATTGCTGAAAAAATACAGCGTTCGTCACCTAACAGATAACCGGCATGTATTTCTCCGCTTCCCACAAAGATAGCGTCCCCTGCACTAACCTCATATACATTCATATCTACATGAAATACAGCAGTACCTTGTTCCATGAGTATAATTTCCATTTCATCATGCCAGTGGCAATCCAGGATACTGTCCCCATTCAGCTGATTTACTTTTGGATATACACTGACAGGAAATAAAGAATGTCCATGGACTCGATTTTCACGAAGCAATTCTTTGTTCATATAAACGGTTCACGCCTCTCTTTTTTCACATATAAATCTTTATAAAATTGCAATCGCTTCCATTAATAGGCCCAGGTAGACAAATAAACGGGTAAGAATAGCTGAAAATATCAGAATAGTGATACTATTCATCAAAATATCGTAAGAAAAAACCAAATTATATCAATATCATTATAGTATAACTGAAGGGGGTAAGAAACAATGAAATTTACAGACGGATTCTGGCTAGTACGCGAAGGGTATCAAATTCAGAACCCCACTGATATTCGCGACATTGTTCAAAAGGGAGATTCAATTACGGTACATGCAGCTACAAAACGTATTTTGGTAAAAGGGGATACATTAAATGGTACGCTGCTTAAAGCGACTTATAGTTCACCGATGCCAAACGTAATTAAGGTAACTTTGAATCATCATAAAGGGAAAGTAGACCATGGTCCTGCTTTTGAAATTTATAATCAAGATACAGATGTATCTATTCATAAAGATGAGCAAGGTGCAGTACTTCAAAGCGGCAAGTTAAGTGTTCATGTGGACAAAACGAACGGATGGGATATACAGTTTCAATACGATGGCAAGCGCATCACGGGTAGCGGAAGCAGAGCAGCCGGATACATTACGGGTCCTAATAAAGAAGCATATTTCCGTGAACAACTCGATCTAGGTGTAGGCGAGTATATATATGGACTTGGCGAACGTTTCACACCCTTTGTGAAAAATGGCCAAGTGGTAGATATTTGGAATGAAGACGGCGGTACAAGCAGTGAACAAGCCTATAAAAACATTCCTTTCTACCTATCTAATAAAGGATATGGTGTATTTGTTAACCATCCTGAGCGTGTCTCTTACGAGGTGGCATCCGAGAATGTGTCCAAAGTACAATTCAGTGTGGAAGGTGAAACGCTAGAGTACTTCATCATCGGCGGCGATAATCCAAAAGACGTGCTGAATAACTACACTGCTTTAACAGGTAAACCAGCGTTGCCGCCGGCTTGGACATTTGGTCTGTGGCTGACGACTTCCTTTACTACCGATTATGATGAAGCGACAGTAAATCATTTTGTTGATGGTATGGCAGAGAGAGACTTGCCGTTATCCGTATTCCATTTTGATTGTTTCTGGATGAAAGAATATCAGTGGTCTGATTTTGTATGGGATGAAGAAATGTTCCCAGATCCAGAAGGGATGATTCGCAGACTGAAAGATAAAGGTCTCAAAATTTGTGCTTGGATTAATCCTTATATTGCCGAAAAATCCTATCTCTTTGATGAAGGTATGGAAAATGGATACCTAGTGAAAACAGCTGACGGCAGTGTATGGCAATGGGATCTGTGGCAAGCAGGCATGGGACTTGTTGATTTCACAAATCCAGATGCAGTGGAATGGTATAAGAGCAAACTGTCTGTACTCATTGACCAAGGCGTAGATTCTTTTAAAACGGACTTTGGTGAAAGAATTCCTACCGATGTTGTGTATTATGACGGATCAGATCCGGTGAAAATGCACAATTATTATACTCAACTTTACAATAAAGCGGTTTTTGAATTGCTTGAAGAGAAACTCGGTAAAAATGAGGCAGCACTCTTTGCGCGTTCCGCAACAGCAGGTGGTCAGCAATTCCCTGTACACTGGGGCGGAGATTGTTCAGCAACATACGAATCCATGGCGGAGTCCCTTCGAGGCGGTCTATCTCTAGGATTGTCTGGATTTGGATTCTGGAGTCATGATATCAGCGGCTTCGAAAACACGGCACCAGCAGATGTATATAAACGCTGGGTTCAATTTGGATTGTTATCTTCGCACAGCCGCCTGCATGGCAGCACTTCATACCGTGTACCTTGGTTGTTTGATGATGAGTCCGTTGATGTAGTTCGTGATTTCACGAAACTTAAAATCAGCCTAATGCCTTACTTGTTCCATGCAGCTAAAGACTCAACCGTACAAGGTATCCCAATGATGCGCGCTATGATGCTGGAGTTCCCGAACGATCCTGCAACATTTGGGCTGGATACACAGTATATGCTGGGGGATTCGATTCTTGTTGCTCCTGTCTTTAATATAGAAGGAGACGTAAGTTATTACCTGCCTGAAGGAACATGGACGAACTTCCTCACGGGCGATAAAGTGGCTGGTGGAAAATACATTCATGAGAACCACAGTTTCCGTACACTGCCGATGATGATAAAACCAAATAGTCTGATTGCAGTCGGTGCAGTTAACGACGTTATCGAATATGATTACGCAGATGGAGTCTCCTTGCATTTGTTTGAGCTGGCAGATCAAGCTGCTGCAGAAGCAAAGGTACTCAGCACGAAAGCTGAGGAAGAGCTGGCGGTATCGGTAAGTCGTGCAGGTTCCGAGCTGAAAGTGTCCGCAACTGGAGAAGGAAAAGCGTGGTCTCTGGTATTACGAGATATTCATGAAGTGTCGGGAGTAAACGGCGGGACTGTATCTAAAGGAGAACATGGTCTGGTATTTACACCGGAGAAGAACAACGGAATATATACGATAGAGCTCTAATATAAATTGGTAGGGAAGGCGCTGCATAAACGCAGCGCCTTCTTTTTTGTGCTTTATAACAACGATAACTGCATAATTTCAAAGAGATACAACCATATTAAGAACGTCGTTTGATCTTAATATGGTTTCGTATCCTGATCATAATTAGGGTCAAATGAATAACCGAAAGCAGCTGAGGTGGGTATGTAATGAAAGATAAGAAATGGGATCTAGCTGCTCTAGCCTCTATTCCATTTATCATGACTTTAGGTAACTCAGCCTTAATCCCTATTTTACCGAAGATCGGCAAAAAACTGGGAGTTTCTACTTTTCAAGTGAGTATGCTGATTACAGTTTATGCTGTAGTGGCCATTATTTTAATTCCCATAGCTGGGTACTTATCGGATCGTTTTGGAAGAAAAGCGATCATCATTCCCTCTCTTGCGATTGCTGCTATAGGTGGGGCTATTTCAGGACTCGCTGCCTGGTTCATGACAGACGGAGCCGCTTACTGGACAATTATAGGTGGAAGATTACTGCAAGGTATCGGTGCAGCTGGAGCTTTTCCCATTGTTATTCCACTCGTAGGGGATATGTTTGATGATGAAAAAGAAGTAAGTGCAAGTTTGGGGATTATTGAAACATCCAATACTTTTGGAAAAGTGCTCAGCCCGATCATTGGGGCAGCGCTTGGGGCCTGGTTATGGTATTCACCATTTTTAATGATTCCTACCCTCTGTATCATTTCTTTATTACTTGTCATTTTTTTAGTGAGAACACCCAAAAAACATAAAGAAGTACCACCTTTGCGGCAATTTCTTCGCTCCCTTAAAGAAGTCATGGTAGAAAAAGGGCGCTGGTTATACGCCATTTTTGCGGTGGGATGTATTTGCATGTTTGTTATTTTTGGTGTGCTTTTTTACTTATCTGAAATTCTTGAGAGCAAGTACGGTATAGATGGCATAACAAAAGGATTTGTACTGGCAATCCCCTTGGCAATGCTTTGTTTATCCTCTTTTGTGAGCGGTAAAATCATTGGCAGTCATAAATCCCGAATGAAGTGGATCGGGTTTATTGGACTTGTCATTTTGACAGCAGCTTTATTTACTATGGGTTTTTCAAAATCCATTTATTATGTAGTGGGCGTTTTTACAGTGGGAGGAATCGGTATTGGCGCAACTTTGCCATGTCTAGATACATTGATAACAGAAGGTGTAGAGAAGGAGCACAGAGGAACAATTACCTCTTTATTCAGCAGTATGCGTTTTATTGGGGTATCTCTTGGGCCGCCTATCATTTCGCTGCTGTTAAACACCTCACATTTCGTGCTGTTCTCCATATTAGCAGGTGTTGCAGCTGTAGGAGCGTTACTCACATTGTTTGCAATAAAACCGAAACAAAATGAAGGAACCGGTTCTGGAAAGAATACAGGCAGTAAGCATTATCGGTTAGGTGGGAAAAGCTTTATTCGAATTAAGCGTAAAGCATAACATAACAAAGCCCATTCCTTCGGTCGAAAGAATGGGCTTTGCTGCATATGTAATGTGATTTACATAGATGTAGTTTCATTCATTTTTGTTCTTCTAGCCTTGCTCATGTGGACGAGATAAATGACGAGTAGAAGAAGGACGAAGAGAGCTGAGTAACGAAACATCAGATTGTATCCTGTAAAAGTGGCAATGACTCCAAGTACCAATGAACCAAGAGCGATCCCGAAATCAAGCGTATTTAAAAACATACCATTCGCGAGACCTCTTTGCGCTGGGGATACGACTTGAATCATCCAGGTCTGAAAAGATGGCTGCAGTGCACCATATCCAAGTCCAAACAGGAAAGCAGAAACAAATAATCCGATAGTCGAACTAATATTAGAAAGGAGTGCAAGCCCTGTAATGACAAGTATAGATCCAGGAATTACAAGAGCAAGGTGACCTTTTGTATCATAGATGCGTCCTGCAAAAGGACGGACAATAAGAATGGCCAAAGCGTTAAATAAGAAAAATAAAGCAGCGTTATCGATCCCATTTTCTTTGCCGAACAGGGCAATAAAGCTGACAATACCACCATAAGTAACAGCGAGAAGCATATTAAGGACAGAAGGTATAATGAGAGCTTTGTTAAATCCTGTTTTCTTTTCATTAGTAAAAGGAGATTCAAAAGGTGCTTTTGGTTTCGGACTTTTCGAAGTCAGTATATAACTTAGCGGAGCGATAATGAGGATAACAAGTGCAGTAGCCCACGTAAGCACAGTAAATCCTGATGAGTTCAGTATGGCAAGTCCAATAACAGGACCAATGGACATGGCTAAACTGGTGGATAGTCCGAAATATCCCATTCCTTCACCCATTCTCTTAACGGGGATGACATCCGTGGCCATTGTAGGAAAGGCTGTGCTGCTTAACCCAAAACCAATGCCGAATATCATCCGCATGACAAGGAGTACACCCATTACAGCAGCGAAATAATAACCCAGGGTAACAAGCAAGATAATAACAATACCCCAATATATCATTTTATTTCGATTTCCTTTTTCCAGCTGTTTGGCTGAATAAATACGTGCTGCAATCGCACTTAGTGCAAAGAGGGTTGTGAATAAACTCACTTGAAATGAACTGGCTTTAAATTCTCCCTGCACGTAAGTGGGTAAGGTAGAGATAATCATGTGAAGTTGTAAGAATAGTAAAAAGTTACATAAAGTTAGTATAATGAACTCTTTGGTCCATAATCGGTTTTTCCCTAGCTGCATAATTAAGTTTAATCTCCTTCATTTCTAGAGCGGCTCTGCTCAGGAGGGGAGCTTTCGCCCTCACATCCTGTTACTTTGAGCTGTTCTTCTGTTCGTGTACTTCTTGTTGTTTTTGCACATGGTTGTGGTATTCATTTAATACTCGGAGAAAAACTTTTATGTCTTCTTCGGGAATGATCTCAGCAAAATCTGCATTTAATTTCTCTTCAAGAGGAAGAATCAAGCGGCAGAGATGAGCACCTTCATCCGTAAGGAATAGTTCATACGCTCTGCGATCGGCAGGATTCGGTTTACGAACGACTAAACTTTTCTTTTCCAACATGTCAATAATCCGTGTAGTCGTTGGTTGATCCTTATAAGCTCTTGAGGCAATTTCGCGTTGATTTAAACCTTCGTGGGAGTAGATGTGAAATAGAACAGACCATTGCTCCGTTGTAATCTCGTATTCTTTCAAAAGTTGATTCATTAAATGAACAGAACGTCTATGAGCAACACCAAGCATAAACCCAAGCGAATGTTCAAGTGTAAACTTATTCAATGTGTTAGTTAACCCTCCTCTATAAAATACTTGTTATACTAATATTATTAAATGTTTTTATTCGTGTCAAAGAATTTTATAAATCAAGCTACACAAAATTTTTTCCAGATCATGCAAACTTTTCGATGTAAATTATATATAACAAAGCATGAATGTTTCTTATAATCTAAGAGTGAACTAAAATGAGAGAAGAGGGATTCCCATGACTAATAGGGACAAGCTGACTATAAAACGCGCCGAAAAAAAGGATATATCTGCACTTGCAATTTTATTTGATGAGTACCGTGTATTCTATGAACAGGAGTCTGATCCAAAGGGTGCTGAAGTTTTTTTGATGGAGAGAATGGAAAATGAGCAATCTGTCATTTTTTACGCTGAGATAAAAGGAACAGATGAGCCCGTTGGTTTTGTACAACTATATCCCTCCTTTTCGTCCATTTCCCTTCAGTCTCTGTGGATCTTAAATGATCTCTATGTAAGAAAAGAAGCTAGAAGATTGGGAGCTGGAAGAGCTCTGCTTCAAGAAGCAGAACATTTGGCCCGCCTTACAGGAGCAAAAGGACTGACTTTATCCACTTCAGCACATAATAGTGCAGCCCAGAAGTTATATGAGTCTGAAGGATACATACGAGACAATGAATTTTGGCATTATAATCTTCTTACAATTACAAAATCTTGATTGTATACCCAGGGTTCGTTGTAATCCGAAGAATCCTTATGGCATAATACAGCTACGGAACATAAGGAGGGATTCATGCTGTACTGGATTGCAATGCTTACCATGTTGATTGATCATATAGGTGCTATTTTTTATCAGGATCAAGGCATATTTCGGATCATTGGAAGGCTTGCCTTTCCGATTTATGCGTTTTCGACATATCTTGGTTATAAATACACAAGGAATATGAAACGCTATACTTACCGTTTACTTCTTCTGGCTATCATTTCGCAGATCCCATTTATGCTTGCTTTTCAGCATTCTAATTTGAATGTAATCTGGACACTGTTGTCCTCGCTGCTTGTTCTTCAGCTGCTGGATAAGTCCCAAAGTGGAATCAGTAAAGTTCTGATTGTTATGATCTCTGGTATTCTCATGGAATTATCCACGATGGACTATGGGATCTATGGTCTCTTCCTGATTCTAATCTTTAGATACACGGAAGGTATGGTCATGGTGGGTGCTCATTTGCTACTTAATATTGCGGATATGGTGGTATCTGAACTTCAAATCTGGAGCACGCTAGCGACGGTATATATTGCTTTCTTAATGGATAAGGGAGCTTCATTTCGCTCTACTGTTCCGCGCTGGCTATGGGTAAGTTTCTATCCGTTACATCTTGCTGTACTTGCGGTCATTCGAATCGTTTAACACGGAAACGAAAGCTGCCTATTATAATAGGCAATATAGAGTACATATCTTGTGCTGTTTTTTTTATGGTGATATTCCTTCATGAATATGAATCGGTTACAATAGAACATAAGTTGGATCTATTCCACGAAGTGGTATGATGATTTGTTTTGCTAAACATAGATTGGGAGTTGAGAATTTAGTGGAACTAAAAAAAGCAGCAGCAGAAAGAGCAGTGGATTTCGTTAAAGATGGAATGAAGGTAGGACTAGGTACAGGATCTACGGCCTATTGGGCTATTAAACGCCTGGGCGAAAGAATTAAGGAAGAAGGATTGAATATTCAGACAGTAGCTACATCGAAAGCTTCTGAGGATCAGGCGCGGGAATTGGGAATTCCCCTCATTCCTTTTGCTGAGATGGGTAGACTTGACCTTACGATTGATGGTGCTGATGAAGTCGATGGCAGATTAAATCTGATTAAAGGTGGCGGCGGTGCGCTTCTGCGCGAGAAAATTGTTGCCACGAACAGCAGACGACTCATCATTGTAGTGGATGAGAGCAAAGTTGTTCATACGCTTGGTAAATTCCCATTGCCTGTTGAGATTGTTCCGTTTGCACATGAATGGACATTTCAGGCCCTTGATCAGCTTGGCTGCCGTCCACAGTGGCGCATGAACGGTGAAGAGAAATATGTGACGGATAACGGAAACTATATTGCAGACTGTCTGCTTGGACGCATCTCTAATGCAGAGGCTCTTAATCAAAAATTAAATATGATTCCAGGTGTCGTTGATAATGGTCTGTTCGTCGATCTGGCGGATACCGTGGTAGTGTCACACAGTGACGGGTCAATTGAGCTCAAAAAAAGGTAACTTCTTTTTCAAAGAGAGGAAGATAAGTCATCGGACAAATTCTCCTGAAGCTAGATGATGTAATTCTACGCACCATAGAAGAACAAGATATCGATGATTTATATCAATTCATATATGGTGAAACGAATCCGGAATGGAAAAAGTGGGATGCACCCTATTATCCCTTAGTGCATGAGAGCCGGGAAGGTTTTCGTAAAACAGTCGAAAAGGCATCTTCAAAGGAAGTACCTTCTTGGGTCATTATGGAAGTAAGTGGTCAGATTATAGGGAGTTTATCCTATTATATTGAAGATCCTCAGTCGATGTGGATCGAGACTGGGATCGTTATGTACCAAGCAGCGGACTGGAATAAAGGATGCGGTACAAAAGCCATGAAATGCTGGATTACTTATTTGTTTCAAGTTCTCCCTATTGTTCGTATAGGTCTTACTACATGGTCTGGAAATGTAAGAATGATGAGTGTGGGTACAAAGCTAGGGATGCAAGTAGAAGGCCGTATGCGGAAGTGCAGAATTGTAGATGGAATCTATTATGATTCGATCCGAATGGGGATGTTGCGGGAGGAATGGGAAGCACGCCATTCATCCTAATGATTCACTCCATGATCCAAGTGTAAAGTGGAAACAATGGATATTTTTATTGATAGAGGCTATTGGAGGCAAGGTTATGTCTAATTTACGCGATGAGAGAGATCTATCGCTTCAGTTGTTTGTGGTTCTAGCCAGAGCCTACAACTCTGTAACTGCAAGATCTAATCGAGACATTCAGAGTCATGGGCTGAATACGACGGAATTCGGAGTGCTTGATTTGTTATATCATAAGGGACCTCAACCGCTGCAAAAGATTGGGGAAAAGGTACTTATGTCAAGCGGTAATATTACTTATGTAGTGGACAAGCTGCAAAGCAAAAATTTGCTACTACGCAGAGCTTCCTTGGAAGATAGAAGGGTAATCTTTGCAGAACTGACGGATGAGGGAACTGCTTTTTTTGAGCGTATTTTTCCAGGGCATCATGAAGTCATTAAAGAAGCAGAGCAAGGACTAACCGATGATGAGAAAATAGAAGCGATTCGTCTGCTGAAAAAGCTTGGATTATCGGCTAGTGGACGAGAAATAGAAAGATGAAATTCGTATGTTAAACCGACCTCAATAAGGTCGGTTTTCTTTTGATTGAAATTTCCAATTGCTTGCATGTTGTTTTATAGTGTGGGACAATTAAATAGTTGAAATCGATATACACTTTGAGAAAAATGGATATTGGTTTCATATTATATTTTAATTTTAGGGCGTAAATATTACATCGGTTTTCACAAGAAGGGAGCTGCATTCTGATGAATGATACCAATAATGCAGCTGGGGAAGTCCTCTTGCGACAGGTGGATCGTCTCGCCGAACAAATTACAGAAAGGCAGTACGAAATACAACCTGAATTAGAACTGAAATATGGCCCGTCAGGCAAAATCAAAACAACACAAGATACAAAATATAGCCTAAGTTTTTTGGCTGAGAGTGTTATGCTGAAAAGTCCCTCTCTTTTTACACAATATGTATCGTGGCTAAAAATATTAGTTGCGAGGTATCAAGTAACAGAGGAAGACTTGCGTATTAACTTCACTTTAATCCAAGAAATCTTAGAACAAACATATAAAGAGACAGACCGAGAACTCTTACTTGATTATTTAGAAAAAGGTATTCAGGAAATTGCAACTGCCCAGCCTATACCTACGTATATCGCGGAAAATCAGCCATACCGTGAAAATACAGAGTTGTATCTTCGGTCCCTATTGTCTGCCGATCGTAAGGGAGCTTGGTCTGTTATAGAGCAATTACTCGCGGCAGGAACTTCTATCCAAGATATCTATCTTTTTATTTTTCAAAAATCACAGCTGGAAATCGGCAGGTTATGGCATATGGGCAGCATTACCGTGGCTCAAGAGCACTTATGTACGGCTGCAACGCAGGCGAATATGTCCAAGCTTTATCCTTACTGGCTGACCAAAGAGAACAATGGTTATAAATTGCTCGCTGCATGTGTAGGCAGTGAACTGCATGAAATTGGGCTTAGGATGCTGACGGATCACTTTGAGATGGAAGGTTGGGACACCTATTATTTAGGTGCCAATGTTCCTAAAGAAGGTATTACGGAATCGATTCAAAAATATAATGTGGACGTACTTGCATTGTCTGTAACGATGACTTTTCATGTTCATTTAGCAAAACGGTTAATTTCAGAGGTGCGAAGTAATCCTGCAACAAAACAGGTGTCTATTATCGTTGGAGGGCTTCCTTTTAATATTGACCCAGAACTTTGGAGAGAAGTTGGGGCAGACGGGTATGCTCATGATGCCGGTAGTGCCATTGAAGTAGCTTATTCCCTGCTTTCTTCCAAGTGAAGAATAAATCCTGCTTCGTGTTTCATTATAGGTGATCTATTAGAGAGGAGGGATGATATGCCCTCAAAATTTAATGAACACGAGATGACAAAACTGAGAAATATCATAGCTGAACTTAACAGGGAAATAATTAAGAGTAAAGAGCATGAGCAGACCGTACTCAGTGAATTTTCAAGTATGAATAACGATCTGGTTACGTTACAAAGGGAACTTGCCAAAAACAATTCCAGACTGAATGAAGCGAAAAATCAGGCAGTTCAAGCGAGTGAAGCAAAAAGTGAATTTCTGGCTTTGCTGAGTCATGAGTTTCGAACTCCTTTGAATGGAATTATGGGGATGACTGAAATCTTATTAATGTCATCGCTTACAGAGGAACAGCGGCAATCGGTTACCGTTATTCAGGAGTCGTCTCAACTTTTGCTCTATTTAATAAATGATATATTAGACCTATCAAAGCTTGAAGCGGGAGAAATGAAATTAAATCCTTCCGAGATGGATTTACGAAGCATTTCGAAACATGTCAATATGCTTCTATCTGCAAAAGCTGATAAATCCGGTAATCAACTGTACACAGAGATTGATGACTCATTATCTGACACGTTAATTGGTGATAGTACCAGGGTAACTCAAATACTAATGAATCTTGTTGGTAATGCCATCAAATTTACGCAGGGCGGATCGATCTATACTCGAATTCAGGTTTTATCTGAAAAGGATCATAAACAAATGATTCGTATTGAAGTTACAGATACTGGGATTGGCATTACGAAGGAAGATCAGTCTAAATTGTTTAGACCTTATGCTCAGACATCTGATGGACAACAGTCTAAGTATGGTGGAACCGGTCTTGGACTCTCCATTAGCAAATACTTTGTAAATCTGATGAATGGACAGATTGGTGTCATAAGTGAGTATGGAAAAGGGTCTACTTTTTGGATTGAAGTTTCTTTTGAAGTTAAGTCTAGCGTCGAGGCGATGATTCCTACTACGAATGAAGCGGAAATGAACCGTTTAACAGCGGTGACACTTGAGACTAGGGACTGTATCCAGTGCTCTCCTCTTGAACATCCAATTCTTATCGCAGAAGATAACAGCATTAACCGTAAGGTTGTCCTTGTTCAGTTAGAGAAGCTTGGAATTACAAATATAGATACGGTGGAGAATGGAGAAGAAGCGGTTGCCGCTTATCTCAGTAAACCATACTGCGTTATACTGATGGATCATATGATGCCGAAGCTTGATGGAATAGAAGCAACAAAAAAAATCCGACAGATTGAAGAGGATGAAATGCGTCCACATACTCCTATTATCGCACTCACTGGGAATGTTACAGAGAGGCAGCGTAGAGAATGTCTCGAGGCAGGTATGGACGATTACTTACCTAAGCCAATCACTCTAGAAACACTGCGAGAAATGATGCAGAGATGGCTTCCTGAAATGCATGATGATTCTATTCTAAATGAGGAAGTGATCATGGAGTTATTGAACCTTAGTGAGGAGAAGAAGGGGGAGTTATTAGAAACCTTGCTTGACATGTATCAAGCGGATACGCCGAGTAAAATAGATCAATTGATTCATTATATTAATACTAACCAATGTAGTGAAGCAATCAAGACCGCACACGACTTGAAATCGAGCAGTCTTAGTTTGGGAATTGAACATCTCTCTTTACTGTTAGGAAAGATAGAAACATCTGCAACAATGGGTTGTCTTGAAGAACCTAAGCGAATGAAGGAACTGTTGGTACCTGCTTACGAGAAGGCTTGCAGGGAAATTAAGAAGCTTCTTTCGTCTATACATCAATAATACAAAGTTTATGAAAAGGTATCCGCTTCGTAATTAGGATGCCTTTTTTTGTGTGCTGAAAAACAGGTTTGCAGGTTAGGAAATCATAGACGGTTTAAGTACAATATATCAATAGATAGAGGAGAGAAATTGGATGTGGATTTTACTGCTAATACTTCTTATGATTGCAGCCTTGCTGTGGGCATCAGTCTCCTATTTCTATAAAGTGGCGATAAAAAGAACACCTAAACCAATGATCATCAAGAATACGGAACAGATGGCAGGAGATAAAGTGGTTTCAACGAGTCTAAAATAGAACAAGATCGTTATTTTATCTCACGGGTATACAGGCCGTGGATATGAGATGGATCGATTTTGTGGGGGTGAAGATACCTTCGTTCCTACCTCTATGGCTCATGAGCTGTACCGAGAAAGTGCTGGTGACAAATATTTGTATATCGTTCCTGAAGCTGCACATGTTACTTCTTTTCTAGTAGATTCGGAGGGATATAAACGTCATATAAAAGATTTTGTAGCCCGGTATTTAGGACAAAATACGGAAATAAGAAAGAAAAAGTGGCTATAAAAGGTTTCATTATGGGTAATGGTAGTTCAAACAACAATTTTGGAAAGGGGATGGGCCCATATGTCTGAACAACAATTTAAAGAAGCGCGCAAAATGGAGGAAACGTATCATCGTAATTTTTATAAAGAGCACGATCTCTATGAAGAAGGGACTTGGATGGCCGGACCCATGCCGATTGTCATGGAGACGCTTGACCGACTAAGAGCTTATAAAGATCATCTCACCGTGTTAGATCTTGGAGCAGGCGCAGGCAGAAATACGATTGCGATAGCAGATAAACTGCGCGGAACGAACAGCAGAGTCGTAGCGGTAGATTTACTAGAGGAAGCGATTGATAGTTTACATGAGCACGCAAAAAAATATCAAGTCGATCACTTCATTACGGCGGAACAGGCAGACATTGAACATTACGAGATTGAGCCAAACCGGTATGATTATATCGCAGCCTGTTCTTGTCTAGAACATGTATCCTCTGCAGAAGCGCTCCATCAGGTGCTTGACCGAATGCAGGCAGGTACAAAAATAGGCGGTATACACCTCATTACAATGAGTACCGGGGTAGAGGAAGTAAAACTTTCGAATCTTGAACCAATCAAACCGCTGATCGAACTAAATTTACCTACGCAATATGCTGAAGATTTATTAACTCATCGTTATCAGGACGATTGGGATATTTTATTCACAGAGCGAGTCACACAGGCGATTCCTGAAGAAAAGTATGATGAGCCTACTGAATTCCGCTGTCAGTTACTTCGATTTGCTGCAAGAAAAAGAAAATAATAAAAAAACAACAGGCTCATGAAGTCTGTTGTTTTTTACATTATGGATAAAAGTGCAAACATTTGATTGTCGCTGTAGTAAGTTCGCTCTATAATTAAGTATGTGAATCTATGAAGTGTCATTCTAGATTAAATAGTATAGAAGAAAAGGAGGACGATCACATTTGACATATGAAGAACGTTTGCGAGATATAATGAATCAGCCGCAAATTATCGATGACCTTAAACGGGTTCGCGAACTTGGCTTACCAGAGGGATGTATAGCTGCTGGTTATGTAAGGAACCGAGTGTGGGATGTACTGCACGAATATAAAGACGCAACTCCGCTGAATGATATTGATGTCATTTATTATGATCCTAAGCAGTTAGATGAATGGATTGATATCCAGTATGAGAAACAATTACAGTCAGGGCAGATTGGACGAAAATGGCAAGTTAAGAACCAAGCAAGAATGCATGAATATAATATGGATCCTCCCTACCAATCCGTAGAAGATGCGATGAGGTACTGGACTGAGACAGCGACTGCGGTTGCGATTCGTCTGAATGATCAAGATGAGCTGGAGATCATAGCTCCATTTGGTTTATCTGATCTGTTCGAGATGAATGTGAAAAAAAGTCCATATTTCCGGAATGTTGGGCTGTATAGACAAAGAGTATTTGAAAAGAAATGGCTTGATCATTGGCCTTTATTGTTGATGATGGACTGATAGCTCATAGATTGTAGAGAAATATGAGATAGAGAGAAATAAGATACAATAATAGAGAATATCTATTATGCTACTCATTTTATAAGGGAAAAAGCGGGGGAAATAAAGTATGCCTTGGCCAATGGTACATTTAACGGTTGCCCATCTGGTTCAACAAGGACGTCCATCACCATCTTTTGTTCTGGGCAACATTGCACCTAATGCTGTTCTTACAAGACGGAATATGAATGATCAAATGAAGTGGAATACTCATCTCTGTAAGGTGGAAGGGATTCTGCCGCGGGTAAGAGAAATTCAGCAGTTTCATGTATCACATACGAATATTCATCTTGGTGAAGATTACAGACAGTTTCTTATGGGGTATGCTGCGCATATATACGTCGATTTGAGATGGGCTGAAACCGTATATAAAGGGATGGAAAATCTAGCACAAAACATTTTTCTGTACCGATGGTATACGCAGTTTCGCTCATTTCAATCACTATATAACCGGGACGTCACACAACTGGAATACATACTCATGGATACGCATCCAGAAACAAAGCAATTACTCGAATTACTTGAATCCGCACCTGCTGCAGCCATGGGCAGACTCGTCTCACTTCAAGAAGTAGATGATTATCGGTATGATATCCTTCGTAAATTAGAAGAACCGATTAAACCTCGCTCACTACGGCTCATGGATATTGAACGGATAGAACAATTTATTCAAGAAACAGCGGAAGAATTACGTTTCTTGTTACCTTCCTGGTCAGCGTTTAGTTCATCAACCGATCCTGTTGAAGAGGTTTACAGCAATAATCCATATCATGGTTGAAAATGAAATGTTCGTGTGTGATTCTATAAGAGACTTGAAATATTCTTGTAAAAGCCCTAAAGTACGTATAGTAAATGCGCATGAATAGGAGGATATACATTGTTTATTTCTTTACAAGATCGTTTAGAAGATCCTATAGTACAGGAACTCATTGAATACGCTACCCTTCCAGAGCAGGAATACGTACTTGCAGCCCTGAAGGAATATAAAGAACAAGACGCTATGACGTTGTACGGTTTCGAGGATGAAGAGCAGTTAGTAGCTCTCATCGGAATCGAGAAACAAAATCAAGAAGTGCAAATCAAGCATCTCGCTGTGCTGCCTGAGAATCGGCTGAAGGGTTATGGACGCGGCATTATCTCTGAAATGATTAGTAGTGTAAAGCCTGAAGTTGTAACCGCAGAAACAGACGAAGAAGCTGTGGATTTTTACCGGAATATTGGCTTTATTGTCTATAGTCTGGGTGAAAAATACCCTGGGGTTGAACGTTTCCGCTGTGTGTTTGAAATAGAAGAAGAGGAATAATCCATCCTAAGATGAGAACAGCAAGACTTACGTATCATCCATTACGGTACTAAGAGAAGGAGTATATGCATTTGCCTACCACAGTGTATCGAATTATCGGTTTACTTCTTGGACTTGCAGTTCCCTTTGTTTTTCTTTGGCTGAAAATTAGCTTCCTATTGTTGTTTTTGCTCCTCGTTTATGCGGAGCATCGCAAAGTTAAAGTTCCGCTGAGCGGAACTTACTTTATCGCAGGAATGTTGATCGGGAGTATTATTACTTTTGTTACTTAATAAAAGAGACATATATGACTCTGAAACAGGTGGGTTCACCTTATCAGAAATATATGTCTTTTTCTTTGCGTTTTTTTATGACGGATTGTCAATCCAAGTGCGACACTTCTTCTTCAAATGATTCGTGAGCAGTTTTCCATCCTAAACATTTCCTTGGTCTGTTGTTAATAAGTTGGAGGGCATGTTCTAATTCTTCCTCAGTC
>NZ_BOSJ01000025.1 GCF_018403285.1 Paenibacillus sp. J45TS6
AGGAGCATCGCTGGGTAGCTATGTATGGAAGGGATAAGCGCTGAAAGCATCTAAGCGCGAAGCCCACCTCAAGATGAGATTTCCCAATTAGTAAGACCCCTTGAAGACGACGAGGTAGATAGGCTGGAGGTGGAAGTGCAGCAATGCATGGAGCTGACCAGTACTAATCGGTCGAGGGCTTATCCTAAATATATAAAATCGCAAAGATTGTTTCGTATCTAGTTTTCAGGGAGCAAAACCTTGAAAAACGCTATTGGTTTTATACACACTTTATAGTGATGTACCAAAACCAACGCGGATCGCATTTGTTTCACAAATGCTCGTTTGGTGGCGATAGCGGAGGGGTTCCACACGTACCCATCCCGAACACGACCGTTAAGCCCTCCAGCGCCGATGGTACTTGGACCGCAGGGTCCTGGGAGAGTAGGACGTCGCCAAGCAAATAGAAAACCGTTGTTGACAATACGTCAGCGACGGTTTTTTTGTGTTTCCATGAAGAAAATAGATGAAGATAAAGTTTATAGTAACCAATGCGGAATGACTCGTTTTATGAAAGCGATTAAAATAATCATTGACGAAAATTGTTTTCATAACTATCATGAACATGAAAACGATTATTGAGGAGTGGTCATCCAGGTGAAACAATACTTCGAGAAAGCTCAAAAGTTTGGTAAGTCTTTTATGCTCCCTATCGCAGTTCTACCTGCAGCTGGTTTGTTATTAGGTATTGGCGGTGCTTTATCTAATGCAAATACAGTAGCAACTTACCCATTCTTGCAAGTGGAATGGCTCCAGCAGATTTTTACCGTTATGAGCAGTGCAGGAAGCATTGTATTCGATAACCTCGCTCTTATATTTGCAATTGGGGTAGCCGTCGGTCTGGCTCGTGCAGACAAAGGGACTGCCGGACTTGCAGCGGGACTGGCATACTTGGTAATGAATGCTTCGATTAATGCTATGCTGATTAATACGGGTCAGTTAGCAGAAGATCAATTAGCCTCAGTCGGGCAAGGAATGGTCTTAGGAATACAAACGCTTCAGACGGGTGTACTTGGAGGAATCATAGTTGGTCTGGTTACAGCCATGCTGCATAATAAGTACAACAAGATTGAATTTCCTGCTTTTCTTGGTTTCTTTGGGGGCTCTCGGTTCATTCCTATTGTTTCTTCTTTTGCGGCCATCTTCATCGGTATTATATTATTCCTGATATGGCCAACTGTTCAGCTGGGGATTTCTCAACTTGGCAGTCTGGTAGATAAAACAGGATATGTTGGTACCTTATTTTACGGATTTTTGTTAAGAATGCTTGGACCACTGGGTCTGCATCATATATTCTATCTTCCTTTCTGGCAGACAGGACTTGGCGGCACGGTAGATGTTGCAGGTACAGTCTACGAAGGTACACAAAATATATTTTTTGCTCAGCTGGGTGACCCAGCAACAGAGAAATTTTTCTCTGGTACATCAAGATTTATGTCCGGACGTTTTATTACGATGATGTTTGGATTACTCGGTGCTGCATTAGCTATTTATCATACGGCACGGCCGGAACGAAAAAAAGTAGTTGGCGGATTGATGTTATCGGCTGCTTTGACATCATTTCTTACAGGAATTACAGAACCTTTAGAGTTCTCGTTTCTTTTTGTAGCTCCGGTACTGTATGTCGTTCATGCTATATTTGATGGATTTGCTTTTATGCTTTCACATATCTTTGAGATTACAATCGGACAAACGTTCTCTGGTGGCTTAATTGACTTCATTCTCTTTGGAGTACTGCAAGGTAATGCTAAGACAAACTGGATACTTGTTCCGATCATCGGGGTGGTCTGGTTCTTCCTTTACTACTTCACGTTCCGAGTTCTAATAGTTAAATTGAAACTGAAGACTATGGGCCGGGAAGACGAGACAGACACTGATAAAGTAGAATTTTCTACAGATGCTAAGCCAAAAAAGGCAAATGCAAAAACCGGAAATGAACGTTCGATCGCTATTCTTAACGGACTTGGCGGTAAGGATAATATTAAAGAAGTAGATTGCTGTGCAACAAGACTTCGCGTGTCTGTTCTGGATATGGATAAAGTAGATGAGAATATGCTTAAAGAGACAGGAGCTACTGCGGTAGTTAAAGTCGGAAATGGTGTTCAAGTCATATACGGACCTCAGGTTACGATTATTAAGAATGAAATTGAAGAATATATGGAAACGGAGTGATGAAAAAATGGAATTAAATACGTTAGGAATTCAAGGTGGACTTATTGTATCATGCCAAGCACTTGAGCATGAGCCTTTACATAGCTCTTTTATCATGGGAAGATTGGCCATCGCGGCAAAACAAGGTGGAGCAATTGGAATACGCGCGAATACAGCTGCTGACGTTAAAGAGATTAAACAGCAGGTAGATTTGCCGGTCATCGGAATTGTAAAAAGAAATTATGGAACGAATCCAGTATTTATTACACCAACGATTCAGGAAGTAGATGAGCTTGCAGCTGTAGGCGCTGAAATCATTGCAGTTGATGCAACTGTAAGAGCCCGCCCAGATGGAAAAACATTAGAGGCATTTGTAAAAGAAATCCGCAGTAAATATCCAGATGTTTTACTTATGGCGGACATTTCTTCAACAGAAGAAGCTATAAATGCTGAAAAGCTAGGCTTTGATCTTATTTCTACTACGCTAGTAGGATACACAGAAGAAACATCCCACATGAAATTATATGATGAGGATTTTGCAGTACTAAAAGAAATTATCGCTAGTGTTCATACACCCGTTGTTGCAGAAGGAAATGTGATGACACCAGAGATGGCAGCCCGTTGTCTAGAAGTAGGAGTATACTGTGTCGTTGTAGGAGGCGCAATTACTCGACCTCAGCAAATTACTGAGCGATTCGCTGCTGCGATCTCTGGAATAAGTAAAGTAGCACCTGCTACGAAGTAACGAATTACGATATAAATGATCAGGCCAAAGCTAAAAAAGCTTTGGCCTGATTTTTATTCCCGATGATACAAAGCTTTAAGTGTATTCTGACGAGCTTCAAATAAAGATTCATCCTCAAGTAAGAGTAGGGAAATCACATCCAGGATATAGATGATGGCGAGCTGGCTATTAATAAAGTGGACATCTCCTGTGCGATCGATATCAGGGGTGAAAAGGCATATATCAGATATCTCCGAAAGAGGAGTATGATCAAAATTAGTAATGCCAACCACTTTGGCTCCGCGTTTCTTAGCAGCATCCAGTGCATCACTGACTTCAATCGTTCTTCCAGAATTGGATATCCCGATCACTAGATCATCCTGTCCTAACAGAGAAGCACTCATAATCATCATATGTGAATCGGTTACAGCATCAATGATGATATTCATCCGAGTTAGACGGTATTTAAACTCCAGAGCAGATAATCCGGAGCTTCCTAGACCATAAACATAGATTCGGCGTGATTTCTTTATTAAAGTCACAACTTGTTCAATCTGTTCCGTATCCAGCATTTCAGCCGTAGCATTAATAATGTCATTATAGGCTTGTTGGGTTTTAGGAAAAAAACGAGTTTCCGGATGAGGTTGCTGAACCTCACGATTGAGAAGAATTTTGAAATCAACAAAAGTTGCACAACCTACTTTTCGACAGAATCGTGTGATGGTCGAGGTAGAGGTGTATGTATTTGCAGCCAAATCACGGATATTTATATTCATAATAGATGCCTGATTACGCATGACATAATCGGCAATTTCTTTTTCTTTTGCTGAAAAACGTTGATATTCAATTTGTAGCTTATCGATCATACTAGACGACATCGTATTCGACCTCATTCCGTTCATAATTTAGCTAGGAAAAAGATTATTATATAGTAGTCTACTGCCGAATGATGAAAAGTACAAATAGGAAAGATTCGCATCTTACCTAAGAAATTAATCCATATAAGAGCTTTCAAAAGTAAGAAGAGGAGACAATAGGACAAAACTAATGAAATTCGAGAATTTATATTTACCAGTATAGGCTTCATTTCGTGAGATTCTATAGCTAAGAAAGCAAGCAGTTAACCAGAAGTGTCCGTCAGGGACAAACAGTTGTTTTTCTACAGCGATACACTCTTTCACAGCAAGTTACTTTTCCTTGACAGTGCAAATGGGCCTTTGCTAAGATTGCAATAATATATTTTCAGAAAATGTTCATTAGATCCATAAATGCTTTCATTTAGAGATCTTCAGTCTATATATAATAAAAGGAGGAACATCGTAGTGTGGGGAGATAAGTTTAGTAAAGAAGGTTTAACATTTGATGATGTTTTGTTAGTACCGCGTAAGTCTGAGGTACTTCCCAAGGAAGTTGATGTTTCGGTTCGTTTAAGTGATAACGTGAAGCTTAATATTCCACTGATCAGTGCTGCGATGGATACTGTTACAGAAGCACCTTTGGCGATTGCAATTGCGAGAGAAGGCGGTATCGGTATCATTCATAAAAATATGCCGGTTGAACAGCAAGCCGAAGAAGTAGATCGTGTAAAACGTTCAGAGAGCGGCGTAATTACGAATCCTTTCTCATTGACTAAAGATCATTTAGTATCTGATGCAGAAAAAGTAATGGCGAAATATCGCATCTCCGGTGTGCCTATCGTTGATGAAGCACAGAAATTGGTCGGAATTCTAACCAACCGTGATTTACGTTTTATTAAAAACTATGACATTAAGATCTCCGAAGTAATGACAAGTGAGAATCTGGTGACAGCACCTGTAGGTACTACGCTTGTACAAGCTCAAGAGATTTTGCAAAAACATAAAATTGAGAAGCTTCCGCTTGTTGATGAGTCGAATACTTTAAAAGGTCTTATCACCATTAAAGATATTGAAAAAGCAATCCAATTCCCGAATGCTGCAAAAGACAGTCAAGGAAGATTGGTTGTTGGTGCCGCTGTTGGTGTATCCAGTGACTTGTACGAGCGTACAGAAGCATTGGTAAAAGCAGGTGTGGATCTGATCTCGATCGATTCCGCACACGGTCACAGTAAAAACATTCTTGACTCGGTTCGTAAACTTCGCGAACTATATCCAAGTCTTACAATCATTGCGGGTAATGTCGCTACGGGTGAAGCAACGCGTGATCTGATTGAAGCAGGGGCATCTGTTATTAAAGTAGGTATTGGTCCGGGATCCATCTGTACAACTCGTGTTGTTGCTGGTATTGGTGTACCTCAAGTAACCGCAGTTTATGATTGTGCAAATGTAGCTCGTGAATACAATATCCCTGTCATTGCTGATGGCGGTATCAAGTATTCCGGTGAAATTACAAAAGCACTCGCAGCAGGAGCTCATGCAGTTATGCTGGGAAGTCTGCTCGCTGGTACAGAGGAAAGTCCAGGCGAATTTGAAATTTACCAAGGTCGCCGCTTTAAAGGGTATCGCGGTATGGGATCCATCAGCGCAATGAAAATGGGCAGTAAAGACCGTTACTTCCAAGATGATGATAAGAAACTTGTTCCTGAAGGTATTGAAGGACGCGTTGCTTATAAAGGTCCACTTAGTGCGACTATTCATCAGCTGATCGGCGGACTTCGCTCTGGTATGGGATATTGCGGTACAGCAACGATCGATGAACTTCGTAACGATACTCAGTTCATTCGAATTACGAGTGCAGGGCTTCGCGAAAGCCATCCACATGATGTTCAAATTACAAAAGAAGCACCAAACTATACATTGTAGGACAATCATTTTTGGTCATATAGCAGGCAGGCAAGGTGAAATTCACTTTGCCTGTCTTTTTTTGCGGAATATCGTGTGTTAAAATGAAACAGGACTTGTATAAGTATACAAGCAAACATATGAACCTTATGAAAAACATGAACAAAATGATCTCTATTGGATGTAGTAGGGACATTACATATAAATCAGTTATTCTCTGATTCAATGGGTTCTTCTTTTGGTCCTTGTTAGCCATTTTCGATTATGCTCAACATTTACAAATTAACAGAATGCTATTATTGCCTATAGAGGCATTATGAAAGATTAGAGGAGGATTTATTCCATTGAAAAAGAAGTACAGTCATTCATTGATTCGCTCTGAACAAATCGAGAGATCAAAGTTTAAAAAACGCGTTGCTACATTAATGGTTATGAATATGCTTTGTATGTCGGTGATTCCTGCTGCAGTGTCTGCTGAACAAGTAACTCAGGTAGCAACGGCTGCTACTACAAATGCTACGACAAAAGCATCTGTTTCTAAAGTGCCTTCGCCTGATACTCTAGGACTTGGGGTAAAGTCGGCAGTACTAATGGAAGCATCAACGGGTCAAATTCTATTATCGGTCAACGCAGATCAAGCTTACGCTCCAGCTAGTATGACGAAAATGATGACAGAATATATCGTCTCTGAAAAAGTAAAACAAGGCGAACTATCATGGGATGAACAGGTAACGGTTGAGAAAAATGCTTCCTTAAGTGTGGGTTCCCGTATTTTCCTGGCTGAAGGAGACCAACATTCGGTTAAAGAACTGTATATTGCTATGGCTATTGGCTCTGCGAATGATGCAACAGTTGCTCTTGCAGAACATGTGGCGGGTTCTGAGGAAGAGTTCGTAAAACTGATGAACGCAGAAGCCAAGCGTATGGGAATGAATGACACACATTTTATTAACTCAACCGGTCTCAACCGTAATGATATGCCGGAAGAATTCCGTCCGGAAGATGAACGTGAGACAGTAATGACAGCGAAAGATGTCGCTATTTTGACTAGATACATTGTTCAGGATCATCCTGACTTTGCTGAATTTACATCTCTTCAATCCTATGATTTCCGCGGAAAAGATAAGATTATTAACTGGAACTGGATGCTTGAAGCAAACAAAAACATTACAAACTTTAAAAAGTATGCGTATGAGGGTCTTGATGGCATGAAGACGGGGCATACATCCGATGCCGGTTACTGTTTTGCTGGAACTGCAGAACGTGACGGAATGCGTCTAATCAGTGTAGTAATGGGTGCTGCAACAGAGCCCGGCCGATTCAACGAAACGAAAAAGGTGCTCGACTACGGTTATAATAATTTTGAAGTGAAGCAAGTGGTTGCAGGTAAGACAACGGTAACCGGTGCAGAAACAGCACCTGTATCTAAAGGTAAAGAATCAACGGTACCCGTTGTAACCGAAGAAGCGGTTAACTTTATCGTTCCAAAAGGCACAGAATCTTTTGAACCTGAATTCACAACTAATTTTGAAGGTGAAGCGCTTGAAGCACCAATAGAAGCAGGTACTAAAGCAGGCACGATCACATACACCTACAAGGTAGAAGGTATGGATGAAGTGCAGGAACAAACAGTGAACCTTGTTACTTCTGAGAAAGTTGAAAAGGCTGGATGGTTCCGACTTATGTTCCGAGGAATCGGTGATTTCTTTGGTGACATGTTTGATAGTATTAAAAACCTGTTCTAATTAAAAGCAGTATTTATTTTAGTTCTGGTGGGACAACTTTCTAATAACCTGTATTTAGTAAAATAGTTGTATAATCAGGATTCATACGGTAAAATATCAAGTTAGAATTCAAATTGGAAACTTTTGATGGGTACAAGTCTTTTTCTATAGGATATTACCTTTTAAAAGGGCGTTGAATTGGAAAAACTGCAGATATAATACGGGGGGCTTAAACATGGAAACGGGCACATCACGCGTTAAAAGAGGAATGGCAGAAATGCAAAAAGGCGGCGTCATCATGGACGTTATGAATGCAGAACAGGCTAAAATTGCTGAAGCAGCAGGTGCCACAGCAGTTATGGCTCTTGAACGTGTACCATCTGATATTCGTGCAGCTGGCGGCGTAGCTCGTATGGCTGATCCAACGATTGTAGAAGAAGTGATGAAAGTCGTATCAATCCCAGTTATGGCGAAGGCTCGTATTGGTCATTTTGTTGAAGCGAAGGTGCTCGAATCTTTAGGTGTTGACTACCTTGATGAAAGTGAAGTATTAACTCCAGCAGATGAAGTTTTCCATATTGATAAACATGAATTTACTGTACCGTTTGTGTGCGGAGCTAAAGATTTAGGTGAAGCACTTCGCCGGATCGGTGAAGGTGCTTCGATGATTCGTACTAAAGGTGAACCAGGAACAGGTAACATTGTTGAAGCGGTTCGTCACATGCGTTTCATTAACAGCCAAATTCGTAAAGTTCAGAATCTGTCCAAGGACGAGCTGTATGCTGAAGCTAAAAATTTGGGTGTGGCTTATGATCTTTTGCTTGATGTACATGAGAACGGGAAACTTCCTGTTGTAAACTTTGCAGCAGGTGGTGTTGCTACTCCAGCTGATGCTGCTTTGATGATGCATCTTGGTGCAGATGGTGTATTTGTAGGTTCCGGTATCTTTAAATCAGACAACCCTGAGAAATTTGCTCGTGCTATCGTAGAAGCTACGACTCATTACACAGATTATAAGCTGATTGCGGAAGTCTCTAAGAACTTGGGTGCACCGATGAAAGGGATAGAAATCTCTTCATTGTCCCCTGCAGAGCGCATGTCGAATCGTGGTTGGTAAGAGAGAAGGATGTCTAGAGTGAAAATCGGAGTATTAGCACTACAAGGTGCTGTTGCTGAACATATTCGCACTACGGAGCTTGCCGGAGCAGAAGGCATAGCGGTGAAGAGAGTAGAGCAACTTCATGAGCTGGATGGTTTAATCATTCCAGGCGGGGAGAGCACTACAATTGGCAAGCTGATGCGTAAGTATGGTTTTATCGAGGCAATTAGGCAGTTCTCTGAAGAGGGGAAGCCGATCTTTGGTACTTGTGCCGGTCTTATCGTTATGGCAAAGCAAATATCTGGACAAGTTGATGCTCATCTTAGCTTAATGAACATAACCGTTTCTCGTAACGCATTTGGACGCCAGCGTGAGAGCTTTGAAACAGATTTAGAAGTAGTAGGCATTGATGAGCCTGTGCGTGCAGTGTTCATCCGTGCTCCGCTTATCGAGTCTGTTGGTGAGGGTGTCGAAGTTCTTTCCACCTATCATGATGAGATTGTAACCGCTCGTGAAGGTCATCTTTTAGTTTCTTCTTTTCATCCAGAGCTTACGGATGACTACCGGTTGCATCAATATTTTGTGAATATGGTGGAAAGCAGCTTGAAATCCTTGAGATAAGATAACAATATAACGATCTTGACTCTCGTGATATTTGAAGACTTTCCCTTATGCTGGCCTGTAAAGCTTGTATAAGGGTGGAGTCTTTTCTCTGGTCGCAGGTCAAGATTATTTTTTTTAGGAGGGAAATTTGCGTGTTAGATATTAAAATATTGCGTAATGATTTTGGCAGAGTAGAGGAGGCCCTCAAGCGTCGTGGTAAATCCGTTGATTTAATTGCTGATTTTCCAAAGCTTGATGTACGCCGCCGTGAACTTCTTCAAGAAGTAGAAACATTAAAGAATCGGAGAAATACGGTATCTGGTGAAGTTGCCAAACGCAAGAAAAATAAAGAAGATGCGGATGAACTAATCGCTGAAATGCGCCAAGTGTCAGATAATATCAAGCAAATGGATGAGGAAATCCGTGAACTTGAAGCGCAAATTAATGAACTGACGATGGCTATTCCTAATATTCCTCATGAGAGTGTACCCGTAGGGGCATCTGAGGATGATAATGTAGAGATCCGCCGCTGGGCTGAACCACGTGAATTTACGTTTAAACCGAAAGCACACTGGGATATAGCGCAGGATCTGGGTATTCTTGATTTTGAAGCAGCAGCTAAGGTTACAGGATCGAGATTTACATTCTATAAAGGGCTTGGAGCACGTCTTGAACGGGCGTTAATCAGCTTTATGATGGATTTGCATAGTGATCATCATGGGTATGAAGAAATTCTCCCTCCGATGATTGTTAACAAAGACAGCCTTTACGGAACAGGTCAGCTTCCCAAGTTTGAAGAAGATCTCTTCAAAATTAAAGACACAGAGTATTACCTGATTCCTACAGCAGAGGTTCCTGTGACGAACTATCACCGCGAAGAAATTATTGATGCTGAGCAGTTACCACAGAAATTTGTAGCATATAGCTCTTGTTTCCGTTCTGAAGCAGGGTCAGCAGGCCGTGATACCCGTGGTCTGATTCGTCAGCATCAATTTAATAAAGTGGAGATGCTGAAATTTGCGTTGCCGGAACACTCTTATGACGAACTTGAATCGATGACTAAAAATGCAGAACGCGTTCTAGAGCTTCTAGAGCTTCCATATCGAGTTATGGCACTCTGTACTGCAGACATGGGCTTTACATCAGCCAAGACGTATGACCTGGAAGTGTGGCTGCCTGAGAGCGGAATGTACCGTGAAATATCTTCATGCTCAAACTGTGAAGATTTCCAAGCAAGACGTGCCAATATTCGTTTCCGCCGTGAAGCGAAAGCCAAACCTGAATATTTGCATACACTCAATGGTTCAGGACTTGCTGTAGGAAGAACTTTTGCTGCTATTCTTGAGAATTACCAACAAGAAGATGGCAGTGTGAAGATTCCGAAAGTGCTCGTTCCTTACATGGGCGGCGTGGAAGTTATTTCACCAAAATAATTTTCGAATAAAAGTTGCATATATGGACAATCTATGATAAAATAATTTTTGTTGAGCGTTAAGTTGCTAAAACGTTAATAAAATTATTTTATCCTGGAGAGGTACCGAAGCGGTCATAACGGGGCGGTCTTGAAAACCGTTAGGGTGCAAGCCCACATGGGTTCGAATCCCATCCTCTCCGCCATAACACATAAATGACAAGCCATTTTCCTTATTTAAGGAGAATGGCTTTTTTTGGTTATCCAAAAAGATAGGTGTGAGAAGACAAGAATGAACAGTATTGAACAGTGCATAAAAAAGCGGTGAAAATCACACGTTAAAAGGTGTGGAGGTGTTACTAATGAGTGAAATTTTTAATATCGATCAAACCCAGCTTGTTCATGCTTGGAATGAGAGTTTGCCGAATGTGCTGAATAAAGGTGACCAAGCACAGGTAAAACCTGATGAAGCAGATCAACACACCCTTCGCATTCATATCGATACCGCAGGGCACCAGATGTACTCTTTTGATTTCAAATGCGCATATGTAGATAACCGTGAAGTCAAAGTCGATTTGATGGATGTAGAGAAAGACGGACGGCATGTTGATGAACGTACGGATACCATTCAGCAGCTTACGCATGATTATATGCGTCATATCCACGAGTGTGCACAAGCAGTGCAGTATTTAACAAACCCTTAAGGAGAGGATCTAATGAGTAAGCCAAAAGCGATTCCTGTACCGGAAGCACAGCCAGCTGGTGTGAGACATAAAAAGGATCATTCCTCTGGCCCAGAGCCCCTTTCGGGGTCCAAGAAGGTCAAGAACCGTAACCACGTAGATCATAATAATCCACAAGGCTGATTTTTTTATATCTTCATCATTACGAAGGGTTCTCCTCAAAAGAGGGGGACCCTTTTTCTGTATACAACTCATTTTTATAAATCTTATGAACCAAATATCTCCAAAAGTGTTTATCTTATCAGAGAAATGAGATATCATTCTAAAGGTGTTTATGAAAAGGATGAATGACGAGAGGGGAGCAATCATGAACAAGAGTTACACAAGAGTCTTGTTAACAATGATGCTGGCGGCAATCGTCGTACTAGCAGGTTGTGGAGCGAAGCAAGAACCTAAGGAAGCAGTGAGAGATGCTGCAGCTAAAGCAACGGAGATGACTTCGTTTGCACTTACAAGTAAAGTAGTGATTAATAACTTTTCCATGAGTCAGTCTGATGAACTTCCTGAAATGGAAATGGTCCTAGCCATGCTGAAAGATGCAGAGCTAAGTGTAGACGGGGTGTTCCAGAATGAACCAATGCAAAGCGAGTTCACTATTGGTATTCATCTGAAAGGTGATATGGAGTTTGCATACAACATTCCTGTTGTGATGACGGCAGATAAGATGTACATTAAAGTGCCGAATATCCCTATGCTTGGTATTCCAGAAACACTAGTAAATAAATACATTGAGATAGATATGAAGAAACTGGCTGAAGAAGAGGGAGTAGAGTGGAGTCCAGCAACTATGGATCTAACCAAATCTCAGCAGTTCTCTAATGAAGTGACAGACGCGGTATTATCCGAATATGATCAGGACACCTATTTTAAGAGTATTGAAAAAGAAGAGTTCTCTGTTCCTGAGGATGTCGATGCTAAACAGCTTGTTCAGTTCCAAGTCACAAATGAAAATGCCAAAGAAGCGATTACCATTCTATTGAACAAGGTTATGCCTAAAGTAATTGATATTATGAGTAAAGCGGAATATAAAGAAATGCTTCAAATCACGGACGAACAAATAGCTGAAATGAAAGAAGAACTAAACAGTACGGACGAGAGCCAAATAGCTGCCGATCTTGAAGAGTTAAAAAATCACTTAACCATTAATACGTTTACTATGAATACTGCCATCAATAAAGAGGGAATTCCAGCTTACCAAGAAGGAAAAGTTGATGTTATCATTAATGATCCCGACACAAGTGAGACGGTGAATTTAGACATGACCATCACACAACACTATAAAGACATTAATAAAACTCAAGAATTCCAAATTGGCATCCCTGCGGGGGATGATGTTGTAACGATAGAACAATTTCAGGAATTATTAAGCGAAGCGTACAGTTACTAAGTAAAAAGAAAAAGAAAGGTCAAGTGAAGGATCTAGATCCCTCGCTTGACCTTTTTTTGCGGAGAATAACAGCGCAGTTGTCCCGCTTTAAATGATCTATATCCCTTAGGATACGATTCGTTTGCAGTCACTTCATGATCCTTCTTTCGAGCTGTGTTTATGTCTTAGGCGTCTAAAGAAGGAAGTGAGTAAGGAGGCACAGGTTTCCTGCAGTACTCCGCTTGTAACTTCGGTTTGATGATTGAATCTAGATTCTTGCAACAAATTCATAAGCGTTCCAGCACAGCCTGCTTTCGGATCGGTTGTCCCAAATATGACGTGAGGGACTCTAGATTGGACTATAGCACCTGCGCACATGGGGCAAGGTTCGAGTGTAACATATAATTTGCAGCCAAGTAGGCGCCAAGCTTGCAAATGAGCACTTGCTTCTTTGATCGCTAAAATCTCAGCATGAGCAGTTGCATCATAATTAACTTCGCGGAGGTTGTGCCCTCTTCCGATAATTTGATTATCTTTGACGATGATCGCACCGATAGGTACTTCTCCAAGTGCTTCTGCCTTCAATGCTTCTTTAATTGCCTCATTCATCCAATACTCATCTGTATATAAGGAATCATCCTCAGTATGAATTTTTGGTTGGTCCTGTCCCATAAACGTAGTACATCCCTTCTAACGAGCATTTATCCAACGAACAAATATTCGGGTTGTTAACATGTTGTGTATAAGTTTGTGGATAACTGTCTAGTTTTGCACAGACTTGTACACATATTATCCAAAGGCTTGTGGATTTGTTAACAACTTTGTGTATGACTTCTTTATTTTATTCAATACTTGTCGATATATCAATTTCGCTTTACAATTATTCCTTTGTTTCCTAACTACGTATGCAGTCGTTCCTTTTCAAATAACTTGTAAGAAGGTATGATGTTCTTATACATAAATCCCTAGAAAGTCGTACATATAGTCACTTTTCGCCAGGATACGAGCCAAGAGGTGAGCTGGAGATTGTCCATTAAAATTAAATTGTCTTTGGTGATGTCGTTCTCGTTATTGATTTTACTTGGACTCAACATCGCGCTCAGTTATTACACGACCCAGGAAAATTTGCTGCAGGATAGTGAAAAACGAATTGTATCTGCGGCAAAGCAAATTGCACTGGCCATGGAGCAGAATCAAGACAATGCAGATGTCGTTAAGAAGCAGGTGGCTAAAAATTTGTGGCTCTCTGCAAAGTATGCAGCTAAAAGTTTGGACCCGGATATTAATAAGATAACGAATGAGCAGTTAGAAGAACTAAGTGAAGAGATAGGGGTATCTGCTATTTCCCTAATGATTCAGACGGAAGATGATATTATTGTAACGAAATCTTCAGATCCTAATGAACTTGGGTTATCTACAAGAAAAATGACATTTTGGTACAAAGCATTTAAGCAGCTTTTTGAAGAGTATCAAGTGACGATCCCCCAAGGGATAAAATATGATCATTATTGGTCAAATGGATTTGAATATGCTACATCAGACCCCGGGAATGTAAACATATGGGGTTATTATCATGATGGGCAAAGAAACTATATCATCAATCCATTCATGAATTCAGATGAGATTGAGGATTATGTTCTTTTTTTCAACCCGGAAGGGAATATTAAAAAGTTTCAAGATGTGAATCCATCGATTCTTTCCATTGCTGGGATTAATCCTGCTACGTTCGGACATCCGACTATGGAGGAAGATGGAACAGATGAAATCTACCCTAAATTTATTAATAAACCTATTTTCTTTGGGGAATATCGATATGGAGAAGTTGACAGGGATAAAAAAGCAATTAATAAAGCAATTGAAACTGGAAATAATGTGTCATATACCTCTGTAGTGGATGGAAAAAAAGTATTAAAAAATATGATTCCGATTACTAACTCTGTAGGACAGAAATATGTGATTAGTATTGTGACCGATTATCATGAGATTGAAAGTGTAATGACAGAACAGTTAACTAGTCATATCGCGGTATCCCTTGTACTGATGGAAATTGTTATTTTCGGGAGTTATTTGTTTGCTTCTGCTTATACGAAACCAATACAGACTATTCTATCTAAAGTAAATGAAGTAGGAGACGGTCATTTTAATTATGATCTGAAATTAAAGCGCAACGATGAACTAGGACAATTATCGAACGGGATCAATGCAATGATTCGGAATCTCGGACACTATACGAACAGACTGAAGCAAATGTATGAAGAAAATAGAGCGGTAAAAGAACATTTGGAGTCTGTTATCAATCAGACAGCCGATGCTATTCATATTACGGATGAAAAAGGAAATATTATTCAAGTCAATCGTGCTTTTGAACAAATGTATGGCTGGTTAGGTAGAGAAATCATCGGTCAGCCCCTTAGTAATATCCCTGAAGAATTAATCGAAGAAGAACAGGAGCAACGTAAGAAACTACATAGCGGGTTAACCATTCCTTCGAATGAATCGTATCGTTATGCGAAAGACGGCAGCCGAATTGAAGTTAGTGTCAGTACGGCGCCGATCAGAGATGATGAGGGGAAAATTACGGGCTATATTAGTATATCAAGAGATATAACGGGCCGTAAGCGAATGGAAGAGCTCTTGCGTCGCTCTGAGAAGCTTACAACCGTAGGTCAGCTTGCTGCTGGGGTTGCTCATGAAATTAGAAACCCGCTTACGACGTTGAGAGGTTTTATCCAACTTCAACAGCAGACTCAGAAAATGAATCCTCGCCATATTGATTTGATGTTATCAGAACTGGATCGAATTAATTTAATTGTAGGAGAGTTTCTTATTTTAGCTAAGCCGCAGGCTACTAATTTTACTCCTAAGGATATCCGTTTTATTATGGGGGATGTAATCTCTCTTCTAGACAGCCAAGCACATATGCTTGGTATTGAAATCTTATTAGATGCAGATGTTCCTACCATTGTTCACTGCGGAGAGAATCAGCTGAAACAAGTATTTATTAACCTTCTTAAAAATGCGATGGAAGCGATGGCGGACGGTGGAAAAATAAAAATCCGAATTAGAGTGAATGCCGGACAGAATGCTGAGATTATCATTCAAGATGAGGGCGAGGGGGTTCCTGAGGAGTTACTACCTAAGCTGGGCGAACCTTTCTTCACAAGTAAAGAATCGGGAACGGGACTTGGTCTAATGGTGAGTCAGCGTATCATTCAAGCGCATAAAGGAACAATGGAAATTGATAGTATTCAAGGCGAAGGAACCACAGTTACAATTCTGATGCCAGCTTTGAATCAAAATAAGTTCAAATAAATGATTTGAATCAATAAAATATATGAAAGTAAGGTGTGTGATCTGATTGCGGATAAATAAATTTATAAGTGAAACCGGATATTGCTCTCGCCGGGAAGCGGATAAGCTTGTAGACAGTGGGAGAGTAACGATTAATGGAGCGGTGGCAGTCTTAGGAAGCCAAGCAGAAGAGGGCGATGAGGTACTGGTTGACGGCAAGCCTCTGAAGGAAAAGAAGAATACAGTCTATATCGCCCTTAACAAGCCGGTTGGAATTACAAGTACTACCGAACAGCATATCGAAGGAAATATCGTCGATTTTGTGGGCCATAAGGAAAGAATATTCCCCATTGGCAGACTAGATAAGGACTCTGAAGGATTAATTCTGCTAACGAATGACGGAGATATAGTAAACAAGATATTACGATCCGAAGGCAGACATGAGAAAGAATACATTGTAACCGTAAATCGGCCGGTAACCGAATCGTTCATAAGAGGAATGTCTACTGGTGTTAAAATTCTCGGAGAGAAAACTCTTCCCTGTACGGTTACACGGATCTCAGAACGTACTTTCCGAATCATATTGACGGAAGGAAAGAATCGTCAGATTCGGCGGATGTGTAGTGCTTTTGGTTACGAAGTGCAACATCTACAAAGAATTCGTATCATGAATATTCAGCTGGGTTCTCTGAAAAAAGGTTCTTGGCGCGATTTAACGCCAGACGAAAAGAAAGAACTTGGCCGTATGCTCAACTATCGTCTGCTTTAATCCTATAAATAAAGAAGCTGTGCCATGGGCATAGCTTCTTTGTATTTCGAGTCTTTATTTATTGTACATTTGTTGTTTTTGTTTCACCGTTATATTTACGAATGATAGAGATTTCAACTCTTCTGTTTTTTGCGCGACCTTCCGCCGTAGCGTTCGACTCCACTGGATGATATTCACCATATCCACTTGGGGTGAATTTGGAAGGATCCAATTTAGAATTTTGAAGTACGATTTTTAAAAAGTTCAGCGCACGATCACTGCTCAAATCCCAGTTATCTGTGTACTTATAATTGCTAATAGGCATATTATCTGTATGGCCGGTAACAATGACATCATAAGAGGGAAATTGTTCAAGCATTCGGGAGATATTTTTGGCAAGCACTTTTGCCTCTGGTTTCACATCTGCAGCTCCTGATGCAAACAGAGCATTATCAGCGATGGTAATCATAAGCTGGGATTGATTGAGTTTCGTATCAAGCTGATTAGTAAGACCGTTTTTGTCAATATAATCATCGAGCTGCTTTTTTAATCTTTCCAGATCTTCTTGCTCCTTTTTAGCAAGTGCAGCATCTGTCGCCGTATTTGGATTGCTGGAAGGGCTCTTGTTTTTACCAAGATCCGCACCAGAGCCAGCATCGTAAGAGGAGGAATGTTCTAGAACTCCTGTACCTCCGTTAAGGGCACTGCTAAGTGCCTGAGACATCTCTTCGAACTTCTTAGCATCTACGGAACTCATGGAGAACAAGGTGATGAATAAGGCCAATAAGAGTGTCATGAGATCTGAATAAGGCAAGAGCCAGCTTTCGTCTGCATGTTCTTCGTGTTCTTCGTGGCGTTTATTACTCTTTTTCACCTGTTCCTCCCTCCTTGTTAGCAAGTTCAGCGCGCTCGCGCGGTGTCAGAAATACAGATAATTTTTGATTAATCGCAATGGTAGAAACACCGGATTGAATGGAAAGGAGACCCTCCACCATCATTAGTTTGACCTCTGATTCCAGTTTAGACATACGCTTCAGTTTGTTAGCAATGGGATGCCAAAGCACATAACCTGAGAAAATACCGAGCAAGGTAGCGATAAAAGCTGCTGCGATGGCATGAGACAACTTATCCATATCGCTCAGATCAGCCAGAGCCGCTATTAAACCAACTACTGCTCCGAGCACACCGAGAGTTGGAGCATACATGCCTGCTTGTGAGAAAATAAGAGCACCTACTTTATGGCGATCTTCGGTTGCATGAATATCTTCCATAAGTACGTCGCGTACAAATTCCTGATCATTACCATCAATAATCATTCGCATACCGCCGCGAAGGAAATCATCATCAATTTCGTCTACTTTCGACTCCAAAGCAAGTAGACCTTCACGTCTAGTTATGGAAGCCCACTCGACAAACATACTAATCAAAGAAACTTTGTCGATAAGTTTAGGTTTTGTGAAGACAATTTTGAACAGCTTCGGTATTTTTTTGACTTCAGACATGGGAAATGCCATGAATATCGTGGCGATGGTACCGCCAAAAATGATAAGGTAAGCCGCAGGGTTATTTACCAAGTTGATAATTGGTGCTCCCTTCAGGATCATACCAAATACAAGAGCGATGATTCCCAAGATTAATCCGATAATAGTTGAAATTTCCATGATACACCTCGTCCGTGAGATTTAATCTGAATCCTTTCATTGAGACATCCGGCTCATTTATTTTATTTATCGACATGTGATTCGTTTTTATGAAGGTTTATTTTCGGTATAATAGAACTACGATATGGAAATGGAGTGAACATTCAAATGGGTGTAAAACATGGACGCGAGTATAATGATATTTTGCAAGATTTAATACAGGCTCTTGGAAAAATACCGGATCGGTATATCTTTTTCGAGATGGAGGAAGAAGACTGGGCGAGACTGGGGGAAAAAGATCGTTTGGAAGTAGATGAAGCACTTGCAGAGGATCTATTCTACGCATTGGGATCTGAGAAAATGATTAGCGTTGGCAGCGGGGTTGTTATTCATGATCAGGAACTCCATCGCCTAAATATTCTTATCGGGGATGATGAACTCGACTTTGTATCCCTCATTTAAAGGATCAGGTTACAACTGGATTTAACATTCCTTCCGTGATAAGATGGAACACGAATAAAGCCGTTCGGGAAGCGAACGGCTTCCTATTTTCCAGTGATAGGCTTGTGCAGTAGGGCATACTATTTAAGCCACAAGCTAGAGTATCTACAAAGGCACCGGGCATGCTGATATGGATACGTTTTTTGATTAGGGGAGGTTAGATTGAACGATGGTCTTTACGCAAGAGGAAGTAGAAGCTCATCTCGATAAACTCGAAGGTTGGGAGTACGAGGAAGGTCGGTGGATTGTTCGCAAATTTATATTCACCAACTTTATGAAAGGCATAGCTTTTGTGGATGAAGTAGGTTTAATCTCCGAAGCGTTTAATCATCACCCTTTCATTACGATTGACCATAAAGTAGTCACATTAAGACTTACTTCTTGGGACGTTGGTGGCATCACTGCTATTGATATTAAAGAGGCTCAGCAATATAACGAAGCATACAACAGAATGATGCAAGTGTAATGAAAAGACGCCTTATCGTCTCTCTGAAGGGAGAAGATAAGGCGTGTTTTTGTTCATTCACTTTTTCTCGGATAGCCAAAGAGCAAGGTTGGCAATTTCTTCATCTGAAAGTTGTCCTTCAAAAGCAGGCATTTTGCCTCCGCCTTTACCCTTACTAATCGTTTTATAAAGCTGCTCGGCATTGGATTCAGCACCCACTTTTTGCAAGGAAGGACCTACGCCTCCTTCAAGCTGGTTTCCATGACAAGAGATACAGCTTCCTTTAGCTTTTTCCTCAGCACTTGCAGCGTCCAGAGTTACCTGGGGCATAACGGGTCCGGCTTCCTCTGCCATCTCTTGTTCTCTTCCTTCTACCGTAAACATTAACACGAGGGCAAAAGCGCAAGCGAAGAAAAACAAACCGCTCATGATCCATTTCTTCATTTGTAGTGTCCTCCTACTATGTACATTCCTTATTTCATTATAATGTAACCGGCTTCAGGTTCATAGTATTTTATGGTAAATATTTAAACAAAAGCGAGAATAAGTAAACAAAGCTAAATATGTCATGTTTTTTTGTAAATCATGCAATGGAACAATTGAGTTCCTTCCGGGGTTAGCCGCTCATAGGTATCATCAATGACAAACCCGGCTTTTTCGTATGATCGGATGGCCCTCGTATTCCAGGTCAGTACTTCCAAATCAATGATATGACTTGAATTCCTTTTTCGAGCCTCATGTACAATAGAAGACACAAAGGCTTGGCCGTAACCATTGCCACACAAAGAGGGCCGCATACCTAAACCGAGGCGAGTGACTCCTTCCATAGGAAAAAGTTGAGCAAAACCACATAGCGCAGGCATCTCTTGATCCCTTACTACAGATACATATTGCTGAGCTCTTAGCACGGGGTCTCCAAACTCAATCTCTAAAGCTTTCATCTGATCCCAAGGCAGCCAGCCGTATATATTATAGGGAGGGTCGTACTTCCAGGTACTAATCTCCGCAGCTTGCTCTTCGGTCATCGGCATGACTCGGAAAATAGGGGTCGCCTGTGTCATAGGATCACTCCTTTATCTAAAATTTATCTTTCCTAACACTCTACAGGGTAAGAGAGAGGCAAGGAAAGCGATGGTGTGTAGTAGGAAAAATAAAAAACTCGAACCTCATTACTTTTTTAAAAAAAGTAGTCAAGGTCGAGTTCTTAGGGTAATGATATAAGAAATATTAGTCAAGAGTAGCTGTTTCAAATTGTTCTGTACTCATAATTCGCTTTGCACCTACATAACGCTTTGCATAGTAGCTTTCGTCTAGCTTACTGATGGTCACACCTTTAGAGGAAGAAGCATGTGCAAACTTACCGTCTCCAACAAAAATACCTACATGGGATACCCCTTTACCGCTGGTGTTAAAGAATACAAGATCGCCCGTTCTAATATCAGAACGAGAGACTTCTTTACCCATGTTGAATTGTGAACCGGATTGTCTTGGTAATTCAATCCCAAGCTTCTCGAATACATACATCGTGAAACCAGAACAATCAAAACCACTGAGTGTAGTTCCGCCGTATTTATAATCTGTTCCCTGAACGCTTTCAATTACCTTGTCCATTTTGGAGTCAGCAAATGCACTCCCTGTTCCAATGGATAATGCGATTGCTAGGCTTAGCGCTGCAGCAGTTAATGTCTTTTTCAAAAAAATAAACTCCTTCCAATGCCTGCGAGGTTAGCTTAAGGATTCGGTAGAAGGTTCCCCTATGACCACTCTGTTGCGAGATCAATTCACCCGTAATATGGTTCCCCCGCTTCCCAGGTACCAGGAATTTGGCGTATCTGATGATATGTACCTGTGAAGACGTATGTATTTCCAATTTATAAAACAATCAAATAATTATGTAATAAAAGCTTGATCAATTTAGTTACAATAGATTACAAAGTTGTCACAAGATGTTCTGGGCTTATTGTAACAGAATATGTGTAAATTTGGCAATCATTTTCAAGGGAAAAATACAAAATAAGCCTGACTCATACGATAATGAGCTAGGCTTATCTTTTTGTAAGAGGTAATTGATGCTAACTTTAGGAGTTATCAGAGCTGCTTTTTGAATACCAGAGACTGAAGTGAGCACTGATTTTCCACACATTCATAATGGATCGAATGAGATGATAGGATTGCTGTAGAATTAGAGCTAGAAGTCCCGTCCAAATGAATGAAACGGCTGTGAATGAACCAAATATGGCTAGCGTAATGAAACCGAGCAATAGGGAGACCAAGGCTACTGGAACGGCATACCGGATACAGATCCATATCGACACTGATCCGCTGCGTTTCCCAATGAGTCCAATTTGACAGTAGAGCAGCAGCTGCTTTATTGCATAGCCGTAGATCATCCATAAGAGAAGGTAAGGAATAACTTTGGTAAGAACAGACAGATTATAAATAGCTGTAATAAGATTTGGGAGAATAACTGGAACAATCCAGTAAGCAGGGATGAGTAATAGTATGACCTCTATAAAATAGAAGAGAGATGTTTTTTTCCAGTGTTGCTTAATGCCTTGAAAGAAAGCCAGACCTTTTGCTGTATTCCCTTGTTCATGAAGACTGTGAAGTAAACCTGCCCGAATGAGCGGGGTCATTAGCATTCGAATGAGGAACATAAGGAATAGCAGCCAGGCGTACTGATGAACTAGCGGGCTTACCGATAAACTAAGCTGACCTTCCATCCAAAACAGCACCTTACTGAGCTCATGAGGCGGAGGATCCGGATAGCGCATCAACAGAGGAACCACAGCAGAAGAAACAATCTTATAAAGAAACATTCCCCAGACCAGCTGGTATATAAAAAGAAACAATACGACAAAATAATGCTCTCTCATAGATTTGAATCCTTCTGATACATAAACTTTCATCGACTCCACCTCACCATGACAGACTTCCAAGCAGGGTTTCAATCAGTTTCGTAATACTGATATTAAACCGAGTCTGTATTTCTTCTTCTACTTCAGCGCTCATATAGTTATTAATATGCTTGTTCTCAATGGCGATCGAGTAGGAAGGGTCTACCATGACCCATTCTATAGGTTCCTTATACGTAAGATTGTAGATAACATTTGCATCCTTGCCGTCCCATTCCTTGCGAATCATATGACCGTCTTTAAAGGCAAACACTACTGGGATTTCGGCGTAGTCTCCTGCTTTCTTAGTCAATTTTACAGTTGAGATATAGTTCGATTCCGTTTCTGTGCTTTGATCCTTAACTTGAATCGAGTCTACGGCAAAGTCAGCCATCATGTTGCTGTATACATATTGATCAAAGAAAGTAGCCCATGATTTGCGGGTGACTTGTTCTACAACGGTCTGGAAATCTTTCGTCGTTGGATGTTTAAAACGGTACTTGGCAGCATAGGCAGACATTACTTTGTCCATTTTTTTGATGCCGATTTGCTGCTCAATGGCTCGCAAGATGAGTTTGCCGCGAGTGTATACATTTTCTGCATAATGCTGCTGCGAATCATATTTCCATGCTTCCTGCGTGAGGGAGGCAGGAGAGGTAATATAACCAGACTGCAAAGGGATGTTGGGTGAAAGACCGTATTCTTGTTCCATTAAGCGTTCCTCAGCATAGGAGGTGAAGGCCTCATCAAGCCATGCTTCTTCAAATTCATTACTTGCGATCATGCCATAGAAGTACTGATGTCCAATTTCATGAATGACGGTTCGCTCCAGCTCATAACCAGGCGATGTTTCATCTGCGCCAAAGGCGGTAATCAAGGTAGGATACTCCATTCCGCCGGCTCCATTTCCTGCTTTGGGAGGCACTACGATGGATAATGTGGAATACGGGTACTTTCCGTACCATTTGCTAAAATTGGATAGTGCCGATTTAGCTGCATACAAGTAGCGATCTTTAAGATCAGCATGAGCAGGGTCTAGAAAAAGCTTAATTCGGACTCCAGGTACATTTGGTGCAGAGAATGGTTCTTCTACAACCACAAAGTCGGGGGAAGCGGCCCAAGCAAAGTCATGAACATCATCAGCATAGAATTGATAAATACGCTGATCGTTCTGTTTATAATAAGGTTTGGTTGGGAAACCGGTTGCTGCTACGGTATAATTAGCAGGTACCGCGATGCGTACACTATAAATCCCAAAGTCTGAGTAAAATTCGGAATTACCGTGATATTGATGTAAATTCCAGCCTTCAGTCTTTCGGTTGCGTGTTCCGACTGGTTCATAGACACTTAGTTTGGGAAACCATTGGCCTGCCATAACGAAGTTATCTGCTGTCCCCATCCGGGCAAAGATCCGGGGCATATCAACTTCAAAGGACATATGGAGGGTGATGGATTCTCCCCCTTTTACAGGCTTGGGCAAACGGACCTTGACCAGACTCTTATCATGTATATTTCCGTCATCGGGTTGTACATATTGAATGCGATGGAGGAGAGAAAGACCGTCTGGTGTTTTAATTTCCGTAAGTTTCATAGAGCCGTAACCATCTTTCGGCATCGCATCTCCTCTGAGTTTGCCTCCTGATTCTTTCATAAAGGTTGTCTCATCTGAGGCAAATGCATTGGGGTACAAATGAAAATAAAGCTCGCTCACCGTTTTTTTACCTGGATGAGTCCATGTCAAGGTAGAAGTACCTTTAAGGACATGGTCTTCTGTTAGTTGAACATCAATGTGATATTCAACTACTCGGTCACTAAGCACCTCGGCAAGCGGTGTCTGTACAATTCCCTCTGTGGGCGCAGGCACTGGGGCATTTATATTGCCCGGTATCGGCGCAAGGGCAGATTGCGTAGATGGAGCTTGGCTTAAACTGAGCAGCAGTGTGCCGCCGAGAACACAAATAGCAAGAACAGAGGATAGAATAATTTTCGCGCGAACTGGGGTCATACGTTAAATACCTCCCACTTGACAAGCATCTAAGGCATGTATATGTTTGCAAGCGGAGAAATATTAGTTAAAATATTGGTATCAACTTTTGGAGGCCATAAAAATGGAGCAAAACGGACAAATTGGCAAGAAGCAGATTGCCTTAAATATTGTGAATAGCAAGAGTAAGCATAAAGGTTTCGGTTCAGGTTCGATTGATTTGAATAATGTTTCTCCTGTTATCATTGATGGAGGCGTTGCCACCATTGATATTGGTGCGATGCATGCAAAGAGTAAGGTAGAACGCGGCATTAAATTTTCTACGGAAAAAGCAGATGTACCGAATGGCCGGCAAGTGTGGTTAGTATGGGTAGCGGTAGATCGCACTGCGGAAGGTCAGATGTATGCCGGAGCAACAGCATGTGAGATGTTGATCGATACGGAAGCAAAACGCGGCTGGAAGATTCTCGCTGACCATGTAAACAAAATGGATTATGCAATGAAGCGTCGTATCATGTTAGATGAGCTAGGAAATGAAGATAAGGCAGCATTAAAGCATCTGCTTATTTCTCATAATGAAAACTGGTGGAATGCAGCTCCAGATGAGCTCAAACAGGCATTAGAGACGAACTAAATGGTAACAAAAAAAGAGGGTTTCGGCGTTTAGCCGAAACCCTCTTTATATTGTAATAATGAACAGCCCGATTGATCTTTAATTCGTCCACCAACGTTTGAAGTGATTCCACCAAGAATCATCTCGGTCATTTTGAATTTCTTCTTCTCCGTTTGAACCCGGTTCTGCTTCGTGTTCATCGCAGTATTCCGTAGGCTCTGTACCGCGGACAAACACTTCAAGTCTACGGCTTTCGCAGTTTTCCCCGGCAAGTTTTCCGGTAGAAGGGTCGATATAGACGCTAACCACTTCTTCAGGAACCGGGAATATTTTCGGTGGAACATTTTCGAGTGCTTTTTCCATATACTCTGCAAAAATAGGAGCGGCTCTTCGGCTTTCAGAAGTAGTAATCTCCTGATTATTATCATATCCTACCCATACCGCTGTTGATAATTCCGGTGTATAGCCTACAAGCCAAGCATCTGAGCTTGTGGTGCCTGTTTTTCCGGCAACCGGTCTCTTGATCTTATCTGCTACCCGGTGAGCTGTTCCCCCTGTATCAAAGACACTTTCAAGCAGACTTGTTACTACATAAGCAGAAGCAGTGTCTACCACTTGTTCGGGTGTCTGTTCCGGCACTTTGTATACAATTCGGTCTGCTGCGTCCGTAATTTTCAGCACGGCTATAGGGGCATTTCGAAGTCCCTCATTAGCAAGAACTGAATAAGCGGAAGCCATCTCAAAAGGACTGACAGGCGATGTACCCAGCGCCAGCGATGGTACGGGATCAAGTGAACTCGTAATCCCCAGTTTTTTCGCCATTTCAATAATAGGGTCCGTTCCGATTTGCATAAGAGTACTCACCGCATAAATATTATCAGAGACGGCAATCGCTTTTCTCATATCAATGGGTCCAAGATATTTATCGCCAAAGTTTTTTGGCTCATACGTTTTACGATCATTATCGTACTTGAACACAGTCGGTTTACTATCGAATTGTGAGATAGCTGTCATCTGTTTTGATGAAATGGCTGCCAAGTACATAATCGGTTTAAAAGAAGATGCAGGCTGCCTATTATCCGCCAGTGCATGGTTGTACTGACTGGAGTTATAGTCTGTTCCTCCCACCATGGCCTTCACATATCCATTTCTCGGATCAATGGATACCAAACCTACTTCAAGATCACTTTCATTATCCATTCCGTTAGCGATCGCTTCTTCAGCAGCTTCTTGCATCTGCATATCTAGGGTGGTGTATATGTTAAGACCGCCATGTTCTAATTTGGCTGAATCAATCCCCAGATCCTTAACAACTACGTTTCGAATATAGTCTCGGAAATAGGAAGCTTTTTCATTTGTCTTCGGCTGACTTTTCGGCTTGATATCAAGCATTTCATTATAAGCCTCATCAGCTTCCTCTTGCGTAATGGATCCGGTAGTGACCATTGAATTCAGTACAACCTTTTGCCGATCTTTCGCCTTCTTCATATTGTTGTAGGGAGAATAATAGGTCGGTCCTTTTGGAATACCAGCAAGCATTGCACTTTCTGCTAAATTTAAATCGGCTGCAGACTTGCCAAAATACATTTGTGCTGCAGATTCAATACCATAGGCGCCATGGCCGTAGTAGATTTCATTAAGATACATTTGTAAAATTTCATCTTTGGTGTACTTCATTTCAAGTTGTGCCGTGTATATGGCCTCTTTAATTTTACGGGACCACGTTTTTTCATGAGAAAGGTACAAGTTCCTTGCCAGCTGCTGTGTGATCGTACTAGCCCCTTGGGACATGTTCATCTCTTTTATATTTACAAGAATGGCACGAGCCACTCCTTTTAAATCAAACCCAAAATGAGAATAGAACTTTCGATCTTCTACCGAGATGGTAGCCTGGGTAAGATCGGGTGAGACTTGGTCTAACTTGACGGGAATTGAATCTTTCCCCTCGGGAGAGAATGTAGCAATAACTTCACCATCTATATCAAAAAGCCTGGAGTTATGGTCATTATCTGCAAGAGGAAGACTAGTCGCATATAGATAGACAAGAAGTACAACAGCAAATATCAGACCCAGTACGGTTATTCCTGCTAACCACTTCAGAATCTTTTTGGTGCGAGAGTATTGCGGTTTTGACTGATCTGTAGATTCTGGCATCACATAGGTCTCCTTTCTAAAAAACTGCCTTATATTTCATTATGGGAATACAATTCATCCATTATTCACGATTTATACAGATTCTTTACACAGGTATTTAGGGTAAAGGTTAACATAAAGTCTAGTTCATGCTAACTCTGCTCTATGACTTTTCGATTCTTTACTTTACATAGGGGGTGTACTTGTGTACTTGATTCATGCGGCCATTCTGCTCCCCATTCTTGCTGGAGTTGGGATAGCCTTTATGAAACGTTTGTCTCGCAGCTTTCACTTGGGCTGGGCAGTTCTAACCATCCCGCTTGTCCTACTGATCTACTTTCTTAGCCTGATTTCACAAATAAGTAACCGGAATTTGATTAGTGAATCACTAGATTGGATGCCATCCCTTGGAATTAATTTCACCATTTTATTGGATGGGTTAAGCCTATTGTTAGCGCTGCTTATTACTGGTATTGGCTCTTTGGTTGTACTGTATTCCATTTATTATATGAAGCAAGACCAGGCTTTGCATCGTTTCTATCTGTATCTGCTCCTTTTTATGGGTGCCATGCTTGGTGTCGTTCTTTCAGACAATATGATGGTTTTGTATGGGTTCTGGGAACTAACGAGTATTGCTTCTTTTTTACTTATTGCTTTTCATCACAAGAAAGAAGCGTCAATCCGCGGCGCGAGTAAGTCATTCCTGATTACTGTTTTTGGTGGATTCGCCATGTTAACTGGATTTATCTTACTTTATCTGATCAGCGGATCCTACAGTATTCGGGAGACGATCGCATCTGTATCTAATATTGCAGAACATCATTTATTTGTTCCTGCTCTTATTTTAATTCTTATAGGAGCTTTCACCAAATCAGCGCAGTTTCCGTTCCATGTTTGGCTGCCTGATGCAATGGAGGCGCCAACACCCGTTAGTGCATACTTGCACTCGGCAACCATGGTCAAAGCAGGAATTTATATTGTTGCGAGGTTTACACCTGTTTTTGGCGGAGAAGCAACTTGGTTTTGGATCATATCTTTGGTGGGAACGATATCAATGGTTTATGGTGCGCTGATTGCCATAAAGAAAACAGATTTAAAGGCAATCTTGGCGTATTCCACTATATCGCAGCTGGGGCTAATTATGTCTTTGTTTGGACTAGGATCAGCCGCACTCTACTTTGGTTATGGCTCAGAGTCACTGCTTTATACTACAGCTACAATGGCAGGATTGCTGCATTTGTTCAATCATGCGCTGTTTAAAGGCTCCCTATTTATGATGGCAGGGATTGTAGATCATGAGACCGGTACACGTGATATCCGGAAACTTGGTGGGTTAATTACCGTTATGCCGCTTACATTTACCGTTGCGCTGATCGGTACCTTTTCTATGGCGGGTCTGCCGCCATTTAATGGATTTGTCAGTAAGGAGATGTTCTTCAAAGCTACACTCGAAGCAGCAGACTTTTCTATATTTAGCCTTGGCACATGGGGGATTATTTTTCCTGTACTTGCCTGGATCGGTAGTGTAATGACGTTTATTTATTCGCTCGTTATTGTGTTTCGTACCTTCCTTGGTAAGAACAAAACAGATATTCCACTCCAAAAGCTGCATGAAGCTCCAATTGGAATGTTGATTCCTCCCCTTATTCTTGTATCCATGGTATTAATCACCGGTATTTATCCCGATATCTTATCCTCGTCGATTATTGAACCGGCAATGGCTTCCGTATTATCTCCACTCCTCGCTGAAGGGGAACGGTTTGATGTCCATTTGTATCTCTGGCATGGTCTTACTCCAGAATTATGGATGACGGTAGGAGTCATTGTACTGGGTGTTATCTCTTATAAATTATTACCCCGCTGGAAAACGGTGTATGAAGAGTACATTCCTGTTTATACCATTAACAAGGGTTATAACTCTATATTTCGAGCTTTGCATCGATTTTCTAAACGCTGGACTCAAACCTATATGAATGGTTCGGTTCGGAACTATCTCATCTATATCTTTGTGTTTATGATCGTGTTGATTAGCTACGGTTTCTATCATGCAACGAATATTGAATGGAATTTCAGTGGGTATGATTCCTTTAAGTTATACGAAACGATTTTACTTGTTGGTCTCGTCGTTACAGCGATCTGTATACCATTTGCTAAACATCGCTTATCGGCTGTTATTTTAACAGGAGCGGTTGGTTATCTGGTTAGTTTGTTCTTTGTGTTATTCCGTGCACCAGACCTCGCCTTGACCCAGATGGTCGTGGAAACCGTATCCGTAGCACTTTTTCTGTTGTGCTTCTATCATCTTCCTGAACTTACGCCGAAATCTAGCAAGAAATATAAGTCTATAAATCTGATTATTTCTATTGGTGTAGGTATTATTGTCATGCTGATTGCTCTTGCTGCTAGCGGGACGACACAGCTTGAAACCATATCTGAATTCTATACGAAGGAAAGTTACAACCTAGCAGGCGGAAAAAATATTGTTAATGTACTGCTGGTTGATTTTAGAGGTTTTGATACATTACTTGAAATTATGGTCTTAGGCGTAGCAGCACTTGCTATTTATTCCATGATTAATCTTAATTTGAATGGCAAAGACTTGGGGTCTTCTCATTTTACACTCGCAAAGGAGAAGCAAGAATCAACGGAAAAAGAGAAAAGTAACTCGAATCCGGAGAGTTGGAACAGTGTATCACTTCGCAGTAACGATGTGTTCCTGCAGATGAGTACTAAAATTATCGTGTTTATCATCCTTATCTTTGCGCTCTATCTGTTCTTTGCGGGACATCATCAACCAGGAGGAGGCTTTATTAGTGGACTGGTTACCGCATCGGCTCTCGTTCTATTAGCGATTGCGTTTAATACAGATACGCTTCGCCGGATTCTACCCGTGGATTATCGTACAGTTATTGCCTGCGGGCTCTTAATCTCTTTGGCAACAGCGGCTGGTTCCTTTGTCTTTGACTTACCATTTATGAGTCAGGCATTTGGATATTTCGATATTCCTTTGCTGGGAGAAGTGGAATTAACGACAGCTACCCTATTTGAGACTGGAGTGTTTATGGCTGTCTTGGGTGTCACCATGACGATCATCTTACAGATCGGGGAGGACCGTTAGTTATGGAAATTATTATGAGTGTTACCGTAGGTATTCTGTTTGCTATAGGGGTGTATTTAATTCTCTCAAGGAGTTTGCTTCGTCTTGTACTAGGTCTTTCCTTGTTAACCCATGGTGTACATTTACTCCTGATGACCATGGCCCGTCTAAAAACGGGAGCACCTCCCCTTTTAGGAGAGAAGGCCGAGAATTACGTAGATCCGCTGCCACAGGCATTAATTCTAACCTCTATAGTTATTAACTTTGGACTTCTGGCATTCTTCTTCGTCCTTGCGTATCGATCCTATTTGAAGTTAAAAACGGACGATATGGAAGAAGTAAGGGGGCCGAAATATGAATAATGTGGTTGTTCTGCCCATCTTCTTGCCTGTACTAACCGGAATTTTGCTCATTTTCTTTATGAAATCAGTCCGGATGCAGCGCCTAATTAGTGGAATTGGTTCAATAGTTACGCTCTTGGTTACCGCGTTTTTATTCTATACGGTGTCCACATCAGGGCTTCAGCTTCTTAATATGGGGGGATGGGCAGCTCCATACGGCATTGTATTTGTTGCAGATACACTTGCTTCTTTATTAGTGTTGGTGTCTTCCGTTATTTCGGTTGCCTGTACTTTTTATGCTTTTCACAGCATTACAGAAGAGCGGGAGAAACATCACTTTTATGTATTTTTTCAATTTTTAATGGCGGGTGTAAATGGATCTTTTCTAACAGGTGATCTATTTAATTTGTTTGTTTGCTTTGAGCTGATGCTGATTTCCTCCTATGCGCTTTTGGTACTGGGAAATACAGAACGTCAGCTTAGAGAATCACTGAAATATGTACTCATTAATATGGTTTCGTCATCTTTACTAGTAGTAGCTATTGGGTATTTATACTCGGTGACAGGAACCATTAATATGGCGCATCTGTCTGTACGGGTAGCTGAAGTAGGTCAAGATGGGATTTTAGGTGTCATTGCTTTATTGTTTTTGCTTATCTTCAGCATTAAAGCGGGGCTGTTTCTCTTTTTCTGGCTATCTGGATCGTACGCAGCGCCGCCGGCACTTGTCACTGCCTTATTCGCTGGTTTGCTGACCAAAGTAGGTCTATATGCCATCGTAAGAGTATTCACGTTAATCTTCTATCATGATCTGCAATTTACAAATGCTATTATTGGCTGGATGGCAGGAGCGACAATGTTGCTCGGGGTTATTGGAGCGATTGCTTATAAGGACGTTAACAAAATACTTGTCTACAATGTCGTAGCGGGTGTTGGATTTGTTGCTTTTGGTGTGGCAGCAGGCAATAAGCTGGCACTTGAAGGTCTAATGTTTTATCTCATACATGACATGATTATCAAATCACTGCTCTTCTTGCTCGGAGGAGCACTCATTGCAGCTGCGGGTACATCTAATTTGAACAATATGGGCGGGATGATTAAGAAATATCCTTTACTCGGCTGGATGTTCTTTGTTACCGCACTTGCTCTTGCCGGAGTACCGCCGCTTAGTGGATTTCCAGGTAAACTGATGTTGTTTGAAGGCGGACTTGATGCAGGTCTCTATGGGCTTACAGCCATTGCTGTCATTGCGAGTTTTATTATGCTGTACTCTGTGCTGCGGGTGTTCATCTATGCATTTTGGGGCAGTGATAAGACAATCCACGGAGGGACAACACAGATTTCTGTAAACCAGCTGCTTGTTCCGTCAGGGTTCCTGTTTATTCTGATCATTGGAATAGGGGTATTTGCTGAAGTTCTTTATCCTGCACTCTCTACAGCAGCACACGTACTGATAGATCCTAACCTTTATATTGATAACGTTTTGAAGGAGTGGTGATCGATGGCACGACAAATGATACTGAATCTGATCATCGCCTTCTTATGGATGCTTTTGAATCAATCCTGGACTGGAGCCGGTTTCGTGACAGGATATGTACTAGGTCTTTTGATTATTGGAATCTTCCGGCGCTTTTTTCCCACTCCGTTTTACATTGTTCGTATCTGGGCTGTCATCAAACTGCTGAAAATGCTTCTAGTCCAACTGTTCCGTTCGTCATTTCAGGTGATTGGGGCCATACTTAAGCCGAAGCTCGATATTACCCCAGGTACTTTTAAGTATCGGACGGAGCTGACTTCGGACTTTGAAATTATGATTTTATTTCTATTTATCTCTTTAACACCGGGGACACTTGCGCTGGAAATTTCAAAAAACAAACGCACCTTATATATCCATGCCTTTAACATGTCTGACGAAGAGGAAATGGTTTCAAGCATTCGGGATTCCTTTGAAAAAGCCATAATGGAGGTGACGAGATAATGCTGCAAGTTATTCTAAATATTTCTTTACTTCTATTAGGTATCTCAATAATCGGCTGTCTATATCGGATACTAAAAGGTCCTTCTATGGCAGATCGAATTACTGCACTCGACACGATAGGAATTCAACTCATAGGAAGTGTGGCGGTTCTCTCCATGCTGCTTCATACACAGGCTTATGTAGATATTATTTTGCTTATTGGCATCTTGGCTTTCATTAGTACAGTCGCCTTTGCAAGATTTATCGAAAGGGGGGTCGTACTCGAAAATGATGACGATCTTTAGTATACTCATCGGGCTCTTAGTTCTGTTTGGTTCCATCATCAGTGTACTGAGCGCCTTTGGACTTATTCGACTTCCAGATGTTTATCTCCGTGCTCATGCTGCGACAAAGAGTACAACACTTGGGATTTTGTCTATCCTTTTTGGTAGTTTCTTGTTTTTTATTGTATTCGACGGGTATATAAGTGCAAGGCTTCTTTTAGGTATTCTGTTTGTGTTTATGACAGCCCCTGTTGCCGGTCATCTTAATGCTCGGGCAGCCTATCGTACAGACGTGCCGCTCTGGAAAGGAACCGTTCACGATGCACTTGCCCCTGTTCTTCGAGGGAAGAAGCGTATTTTAGCAGAGGAAGAAGAAGTATCAGTGGATGAAAAAGATCAATAAAAAGACGCAGAGTGATATTCTTCACAATATCTTTACAGTTATTTCTGGTTTAACGTATAATGCAAAAGTGCGTTTATAGGCATTTACGTTTAGTACAATATTTAGAAGTGAAACGGAATTCATACTGGTGCGAGCCAGGAACGTCTTTTCCATATCGCTTCGTAAACGCTGTTTACGATGGAGAACTCCAGCTGAGCTGGCCTAAATCATAGGAAACCCTTGCTATATAGGGCCATTTTACGGCGATCATATGACGGCTGAACACTTATTCTAATCGAGAGAAGGTAGTTAACGATGGAATTGTGGTTTACGGAGAAACAAACTGAAAATTTTGGTATTACAATGAAGATCAAAGAGACTTATGTAAGTGAGAAAACAGATTTTCAGGATTTGGCTATGGTAAAAACCGAAGAGTTCGGCAATATGCTTTTGCTTGATGGTATGGTAATGACAACAGAAAAAGACGAATTCGTATATCATGAAATGGTTGCGCATCCGGTTCTATATACACATCCAAACCCAGAACAGGTTCTTGTTGTTGGCGGCGGAGACGGCGGAGTTATTCGCGAAGTACTGAAACACCCGCAGGTGAAAAAGGCAGTTCTGGTTGATATCGATGGAAAAGTTATTGAATATTCCAAAAAATATTTGCCAAGCATTGCGGGTGGGCTAGAAGATCCTCGTGTTGAAGTGCTTGTAAACGATGGTTTCATGCACATTCATGATCATAAGAATACTTATGACGTTATTATGGTAGATTCCACTGAACCAGTGGGTCCTGCAGCAAATCTCTTTACACGTGGATTCTATCAAGGAATTTATGAAGCTTTAAAAGAGGATGGAATTTTTGTTGCTCAAACGGACAATCCTTGGTTTAAGGCAGATTTAATTCAAAGTGTGAACAAAGACGTGAAGGAAGTATTCCCGATTGTTCGTGTATACGCTGCGAATATCCCAACCTATCCAAGTGGACTGTGGACTTTCACTATGGGAAGCAAGAAATATGATCCGCTTGAAGTGGATGAGAGTGCAATTCCTGAAATGGATACAAAATACTATACACCGCGTCTTCACAAAGCAGCATTCGTACTGCCTAAATTTGTAGAAGATTTGATTAAATAGAGGAGGTCTTTTACAGATGAAGCTTGATCAAGCCTATTCAGGCAACGTGTTTATATGCAGTTCAGAAGATTATGCGGGAGCTAAAGCTGTTATTTATGGTATGCCTATGGATTACACGGTAAGCTTCCGCCCAGGCTCTCGTTTTGGCCCGGCACATATTCGTCAGGCTTCGGTTGGACTTGAGGAGTATAGTCCTTATCTCGATAAAAGTATCGTAGATATGAATTATTATGATGCAGGAGATTTATTGCTTCCTTTTGGTAATGCAAGCCGCAGTCTCGATGTGATTCGTGAATATGTCGAAGGTTTGCTTGCGGATGATAAAATTCCAGTTGGTCTAGGCGGAGAGCATCTCGTGACTTGGCCGGTAATTGAAGCAACTTATAAAAAATATCCTGATCTTGCGATCATTCATATTGATGCTCATGCTGATCTTCGTGATCAGTATGAAGGAGAGCCGCTCTCTCACTCTACTCCAATTCGTAAAGCTGCTGAGCTTATGGGTGGAAAGAATATCTATCAATTTGGTATCCGTTCCGGTTCAAGAGAAGAGTTCCAGTATGCACGTGAGCATATTAACTTCCATCCGTTTGATGTGGCCGAGCCGTTGAAGAAAGAACTTCCTTCTATGGGCAATCGACCTGTCTACGTTACCATTGATATTGATGTGCTTGATCCTTCTGCAGCACCGGGAACGGGTACAGCGGAGGCAGGGGGAATTACTTCTAAAGAACTTTTGGAAGCAATCCATGCGATTGCTGGATCAAATGTAAATGTGGTAGGTTTTGACGTGGTAGAAGTAGCTCCAATCTATGATCCTACACAGCAGACTCCGATTGTGGCAGCAAAGCTCCTTCGTGAGATGTTGCTTGGATTTGTGAAGTAAACTTTTTGCTTCCAAACTTTTATTTATTACGTAGATAAGAAATCTCCGTAAAGATTACACCCTTTAAACCTCCTGATTTTTTATTAGTCAGGGATTTAAGGGGTGTTTTTATGCGTGCCGTGCACAAATTCCTTGTTTCTACTAAGAATCAGCTTCTTTTTGTAGCTACAGGCAGGATTTAAATTTGAACAATATCGGTAAACTATATAGAATATATAAAAGATGAATGAAGAAAGTACGCCTATGAATAGATGGGAGAAGAAAAAGATGTCAGTATGGAGTCCTGTCAAACTCCAAATCCACAGTGTCGCTGATGGTGAGAAAGTAAATCAGCAGGTTGTGGGTGAAGCTTTACGGAAAGGCAATGCCTTATATATACGGTATGTGGAAGAAGAACAGCTGCCTGGAAGTGAACCTATTCGTAATACGGTGAAGATAACAGATCATAGTGTAAAGCTGATTCGGCACGGTGGTGTAGAATCAGAGCAAACATTTGAACAGGGAAAAAGGCTGCCCGGTTTTTATCGTTCACCTTATAGTTCCTTTGCTTTATCTACCGATACGAAAGAGCTGTCTCTATCCTTGTCGAATTTATCGGGGAAGATTTCGTTCAGCTATGATTTATATGTATTTGAGGAACAATCAGGACAATTGTCTATTAGTATAGAAATTCAGGAGGATCAATAAAATCATGACACGCAATCCACTCGATCTAATTAACGAGCAGGTAACAAAAGGAATTCAAGAAGCCATAATTTCTGCAGGGCTGGTTACATCAGAAGAAATGCCGAGTATTGTACTTGAAGTACCAAAAGATAAGAATCATGGAGACCTTGCAACAAATGCAGCAATGCAGCTTACTCGTATTGCTAAGAAAAACCCTCGCATGATCGCTGAACAAATCATTGAACATCTGAATCTTTCCGATGCAGGGATTGAATCAGCAGAAATCGCGGGACCCGGATTCATTAATTTTCGTTTAACGAAAAGTTACTTGTATCCTATCGTTGAACTTGTTCAAGAACAAGGCGACGACTATGGACGGGTTAATCTGGGAGAAGGACGTAAAGTCCAAGTTGAGTTTGTTAGTGCGAATCCAACAGGAAGTCTTCATTTAGGCCATGCTCGCGGAGCAGCAGTAGGCGACGCTCTTTGTAATGTGCTTGATTTTGCAGGTTATGAAGTTACTCGTGAATACTATATTAATGACGCCGGTAACCAAGTATTTAATCTGAGCAAGTCTATTGAAGCCCGGTATCTTCAAGAGCTGGGTCAAGAAGTTGAGATGCCAGAAGACGGATACCATGGAGCTGATATTCGCGGTTTTGCTAAAGAGTTAATTGCGGAGAAAGGTTCTTCTCTTCTTGAAATGAGTCCAAGCGATCGTGCAGCATTTTTCAGAGACTATGGTTTAGAGAAAGAACTTGACAAAATCAAACGTGATCTAGGCCGATTCCGGGTGTCCTTCGATAATTGGTTCAGCGAGACTTCACTTTATGATAATGGTGCAGTACTTAACGCACTGGATGAACTTCGCGAACGGAATGAGATTTTTGAAGAAGAAGGAGCAACTTGGCTCGAAACTACGAAATATGGCGATGATAAGAACCGGGTGCTTATTAAGAATGATGGTACCTATACTTATCTGACTCCAGACATTGCTTATCACCGTGATAAGTATGCTCGCGGATATGACACCATGATTAATATTTGGGGCGCTGATCATCATGGATATATTCCAAGAATGAAAGCGGCAATGGAAGCACTCGGTAATGATCCGGATAAGTTGATCGTATTGATTGCTCAAATGGTCAGCTTGTTCCAAGATGGCGAGAAAGTAAAAATGTCCAAGCGTACAGGTAAAGCGGTAACGATGGAAGATTTGATGGATGAAGTGGGCGTAGATGCAATTCGCTACTTCTTTACAATGCGCAGTATGGATTCTCATCTTGATTTTGATATGGATTTGGCAATTTCCACTTCGAATGAAAACCCAGTATTCTATGTTCAATATGCACATGCTCGTGTATGCAGCGTGTATCGTCAGGCAGAAGAGCAAGGAATAACGGTTTATCCAGTGCGTGATGTTGATCTATCCAAGCTGACTTCAGAACATGAATACAACTTGCTTCGCAAGCTTGGTGAGTTCCCTGAAGAAATTGCAACCGCAGCAAAAGGACATGCACCACACCGTATCGTTCGTTATGTATATGAACTGGCCTCTATGTTCCACAGTTATTACAAAGCTGAACGAGTAATTACGGATGATGCAGAACAAACACAAGCTCGTCTTGCTCTGCTCGGTGCAGTACGTATCGTAATTAAGAATGCTTTGAAGCTAGTAGGCGTAAGCGCTCCGGAAAAAATGTAAGAACGTTTAGGTATCTGCTGAAAATAGATAAAACCCTCCTTTGAACGGGAGGGTTTTTTGTGGTTTCAAGTTTCCATGAAATTACCATAGTCTGGTGCTATTAAGCTGTTTATGAAATTCATAATTTCATTCCTTCCCGCAGAAGGCGCAGTGCATGCAGTTCTCCGCCTTGTTCAGCCCCTCTTGTGGCCTTACGGGAACGCAAAGGGGTTGCCGTTTTCCTGATTAGATTTTTGATCTCATCAGGAGATAAGCCGGGTCTCTCCGCCATAAGTAAGGCGATTGCCCCGCTCACATGCGAAGTTGCCATCGATGTTCCGCTCATTTCATGATATCTTCCCTGTACCCAGCAGGAGTTTATATTTTTCCCAGGTGCATAGATATCTACATGTGGACCTCGGTTGCTGAATTCAGCTATATGCCGATTCTCATCTGATGCCCCTACCGAAATGGTTTGAGCATATCTTGCTGGATAATCAATGCTTCTTCGTTTGCCATCATTTCCTGAAGATGCAACGATAACAATACCTTGTTTGGTGGCTCTGTTAACGACATCCAGGAGTGCCTTGCTCTTCGTTCTCATACCAAAGCTCATATTAATGATATCTACTCGGTTCCGGACGCACCAATCAATCCCGAGAATGATATCTGATACATAGGCAGAGCCTTGATTGTCAAAAGCCTTAACCGGATAAATAACAGATCTCGGCGCCACACCTATAATTCCTTCCATGCTGTTCGCTGCTGCGATCGTTCCTGCAATATGAGTGCCATGTCCGTTATCATCAAGCGGGAGCATATTCCTATTCAGCAAGTTGATTCCTCTAGCTAATGAATGTCTAAGATCAGGATGCTGATAATCAGCTCCAGTATCAATGACGGCAATTTTAATTTTATGTCCCGTTGAAGTAGACCATGCCTTAGGTGCTCGGATCTGTTTTACTCCCCAAGGGACACCCAGACTGTTTTCTGGTTTTGGGATTCGAGCAGAAGCGGAGTGGACCTTGATTTTGGTGTCCTGTTCAATAGTAACTTCGCTGTGAGAGTGAATTAGCCTTGAGGAGGAGGGGAGAGGAACAATGAGCGCTCTTATTAAATGCGAGGCACGTATATACTGGAGCTTGCTGAGGGAAGGTTTCATTTTACGTAACTGATCTAGGCAGTCCCAGTATTGGTGTGGTTTCATAAAACGGATAATTTGATGTCTTCCGGCTGGGCGGGAGGTGTGCTCAATTTCATTATGGATCATTTTTAAAAATGTGGAATAGTCCATTTTGGGAAATCCCCCTCTGGATGCCATGCTTGAGGTATACTATGAGGAAGACATCCGAACTGCATGGGAAACCCGCCTGTTTTTTTTAATAAATAGGCCCTTTGGTTCGTGTCAAAATGGAAGTATACTCATACTATACATGGAGAGCTTCATAGCTCTTGCGGGGACCCGTAGAAGAGTATTTCTTCAGGGCGGATACAGTCAGAAGGCGGGGGAGGGACCTCCGTCTTTTTTATCTTAGGATTCGCTTTCAAAGAAGCGAAATTGTTTTTGCAAGATATCTCCTTACATAAAACTTGCATTTTAGTGCTAAATAGGTTTTACTTATGTTTGTTAATGGATATGTTAGATATAGATCCAAGTTATTGAAACGAAAAAAGTCAGTGAATTATGTGTGAGAGGAAGTGTCCGCAAGTGAGTACCTCACTCAAATTAAAATTAGATCCAGAGCAAATTCGTGAGATGCCGTTAGTTGACTTGGCATTTATGGTACTGAAAGCAGTCAATACACCGATGTACTACCGTGATCTTATGCAAGAGGTAGCTAAACAACGTGGTTTGAATGCTGCAGAATCAAATGATGTCATCGCTCAGCTATATACCGAAATCAATATTGATGGTCGTTTTGCCTATGTAGGCACTAATCTTTGGGGTTTGAAGCGTTGGTACCCAATAGATAAGTCCGAGGACGGTGTAACAGGTACGAAACGTCCAAGAATCATCAATGACGACGATGATGATGATGAGGAATATGTTGAGGAAGAAGATACACTAGACACATTTGCAAGTGAAAAAGAAGATTTCGACAGTCCAGATGAAGACGAAGACGAAGATGAAGATCTCTTTGATGACGACTCTGATGAGGAAGAAGAAATTATCGGTGATGAAGAGCTTGATGAAGAGGACGACCTGGAAGAAGACGACGATGATTCTTCAGAAGATGAAGACGAGTTAAATTAGTCCAAAACCTAGTCTTATAAAGTCTGTGAACATCCTTGACAAAAGATCATGCAAACGAGTAAACTATTGCATGGGCTTATGATTGAACGACAATAATTACACTTGTTTTTATATAAAAAAGTGCCCCGTTTTTTCGGGTGTGCTTTTTTGTTTTTTATAGGGGAAGTTGATAGGTAAGAAAATGGACCGCCTTGAACGTGGAGGCGGGATGTTTTTTTGCAAGCAATTTTTGCATTTTCCCTTTTTTACGATGATAACCTGAAAAATGGGTTAGGATAACATCATAATGTCGCCTGATTTTAACGGACTTTTAATAGGAGGGTATTAGTAGTGACAACAAAGTATATTTTCGTGACGGGCGGGGTTGTTTCTTCCCTGGGTAAAGGGATTACGGCTGCATCTCTTGGGAGATTGCTCAAGAACAGAGGACTTAAAGTAACCATTCAAAAATTTGATCCATACATCAACGTGGACCCAGGAACAATGAGTCCTTATCAGCATGGTGAAGTGTTTGTTACAGATGATGGTGCGGAGACAGACCTTGACCTTGGACACTATGAGCGTTTTATCGATATTAATCTGTCCAAGAACAGCAATGTGACGACAGGTAAGGTATACTCATCTGTTATTAGTAAAGAACGCCGCGGAGAATATCTGGGTGGTACGGTACAAGTTATTCCTCATATTACGAACGAAATTAAGGAACGTGTTTTACGTGCAGGTCGTGAAGCGGGATCGGATGTTGTTATTACTGAAATTGGCGGAACTGTAGGCGATATCGAGAGTCTGCCGTATCTCGAAGCCATTCGTCAACTCAAAGGTGATGTAGGCCGCGACAATGTAATGTATATTCATGTTACGTTGATTCCTTTTATTAAAGCTGCTGGCGAAATCAAAACAAAACCGACACAGCACAGTGTAAAAGAACTGCGCAGTATCGGTATACAGCCTAATGTTATCGTCTGCCGTACGGAGCAAGAGCTGTCTGCAGATGTTAAGGCTAAGCTAGCTCTTTTCTGTGATATTGATCCTCACGCTGTGGTGGAATGCCGCGATGCAAGTACTCTATATGACGTTCCTTTGATTTTGCGTGAAGAGGGTCTTGATGAGATCGTAGTAAACCATCTGAAGCTGACTACTCCTTTGCCGGATATGAGCGAGTGGGAAAATCTCGTTAGCCAAATTAAAAAGCTGGAAAGAACTGTGGAGATTGCGATTGTTGGTAAGTATGTTGCCCTTCATGATGCCTATCTCAGTGTTGTTGAATCTCTTTCCCACGCGGGATTTGCTGCGAATTCAGATGTTAAACTTCGCTGGGTTAATGCAGAAGAAATTACAGATGAGAATGTAGATGAGCTTCTACATGGCATCGGCGGTATCTTGGTACCAGGCGGCTTTGGTGATCGCGGTATCGAAGGTAAAGTATCTGCCATCCGTTATGCTCGTGAGAATAAAATTCCATTCTTCGGCATTTGCCTTGGAATGCAAGTATCTGTAATTGAATATGCACGTTCCGTAGTGGGACTTACAGATGCAAACAGCTCTGAAATTAACCCTTCTACAGAGTTCCCTGTAATCGATCTTCTTCCTGAACAGAAGGATATAGAAGATATGGGTGGAACGATGCGACTTGGACTATACCCTTGTAAGTTGCAAGATGGTTCTCTTGCAGCAGCATGTTACCAAGATGAACTGGTATACGAAAGACATCGTCACCGGTACGAATTTAACAATCAATATCGTGAAATGATTGAAAATGCGGGTCTTGTTATTTCTGGTACTTCACCAGATGGCCGTCTCGTAGAAATTGTGGAACTGCCAGAACATCCTTGGTTCTTGTCTGTTCAATTCCATCCGGAATTCATTTCACGTCCAAACCGTCCGCACCCTCTTTTCCGTGAATTTGTAAAAGCATCTCTTACTCATTCGGAGAACTTGTAGAGATCGGAACAAAGTCCCAGATTGGGCTTTGATTAATATAGATACAAAAGACCCCAGCTTGGGGTCTTTTTTGTTTGAGCAAGAGAAGCAGGATTTACCGGAAAAAGGTAGAATCTTTAAATAAATAACCTAATGGTCATTTAGGTAAGAATGATGAGCGGGTAGAATCGATAGATAAGATCGCAGGAGGTTTAGATGAATAATAAAAAGGTGCTCATTGTCGATGATCAAAATGGAATTCGAATTTTGCTCATGGAGGTATTTAACAGTGAAGGGTATACAACTTATCAAGCAGCTAATGGTAAAGTCGCCCTTGAGATCGTTGAGAAGCATACGCCTGATCTTGTCCTGTTAGATATGAAAATCCCTGGAATGGATGGTCTGGAGATTCTTAAACATATTAAGGAAATGAATCCATCCATAAAAGTGATTATGATGACGGCATATGGAGAACTAGATATGATTAAAGAAGCTACAGAGCTGGGTGCACTTATGCATTTTACGAAGCCTTTTGATATTGATGAGATGCGTGTTGCGGTAAATATGCAGCTCAGCGGGGTAAACACATAGTAAGGAAGGTGTATGAAGTTCTGTCTTCCTGGGCAGGATTTTTTGTAGTGGGTTTTTCCGTGTGGAAAAGAGCACAGCTATTTTTATTGCCTATGTTTAGTATTTGACATGGGATGTGGTATAATAAGTCTCGTATGTGAAGTCGGCTTTAAACCATAGACAAACAATCATTTTAGGAGGATTTAAACCATGCCATTAGTATCTATGACAGACATGTTGAACAAAGCACTTGAAGGTAAATATGCAGTTGGACAATTTAACATCAACAACCTTGAGTGGACTCAAGCAATCTTGGGTGCAGCTGAACAAGAAAAATCTCCAGTAATTCTGGGTGTTTCTGAAGGTGCAGCTCGTCACATGGGCGGTTTCTATACCGTTGTAAAAATGGTGGAAGGTCTTATGCACGATATGAAAATTTCCGTGCCTGTAGCTATTCACCTGGACCATGGTTCCAGCTTTGATAAATGTAAAGAAGCGATTGACGCTGGTTTCACTTCCGTTATGATCGACGGATCTCACCATCCAATCGACGAGAACGTTCAAATCACAAAACAAGTGGTTGAATATGCTCACTCCAAAGGTGTTTCTGTTGAAGCAGAAGTTGGTATCGTTGGTGGACAAGAGGATGATGTTGTTGGTGAAGTAATGTACGCGAAACTTGACGATTGCCTGCGCATCGTTAACGAAACAGGTATCGATACACTTGCTCCAGCTCTTGGTTCTGTACACGGTCCTTACAAAGGCGAACCAAACCTTGGATTTAAAGAAATGGAAGAAATTTGCAACGCAGTTCACACTCCACTTGTTCTTCATGGTGGTACAGGTATTCCTGAGCATGACATCAAAAAAGCGATCTCTTTGGGAACATCCAAAATCAATGTAAACACGGAGAACCAAATCGCATTTGCTAAAGTTGTTCGCGAAGTTCTTGCTGCTAAACCAGATGCTTACGATCCTCGTACGTTCATTCAACCAGGACGTGAAGCAATCAAAGAAACTGTTATTGGAAAAATGCGCGAGTTTGGATCCAACAACAAAGCATAAGATTGCTCTTTAAATTAATAATATAGCTATTAATGGAAACACACCGCTTAGTCGGTGTGTTTCCATTTTTAATACAATTTTTAATTCGTGATAAGGATATGTTATACTAACTTTGCCAATTAGAACTATTTTTTCGGCTAGAAGTGATTTCTAGGGGGACCCTTTACCTTATGGAAAAATTAATGATTAGTGGTGGACGTCCACTACAAGGCACCGTTACGATCAGCGGTGCTAAAAACAGTGCGATTGCACTGATTCCGGCGGCGATTTTAGCCGAATCAGAAGTTATACTTGATAATTTACCTTTACTCAGTGATGTTGCCGTTTATTCCGAAATTCTTGAAGAACTTGGTGCAAATGTTTCATGGGAAGGCAACCAGATGAGAATTGATCCTACACACATTATCTCGCTGCCGATGCCTAATGGTCCCGTTAAGAAACTTCGTGCTTCCTACTATATGATGGGAGCGATGCTTGGTCGTTTTAAGGAAGCGGTTATTGGACTTCCTGGAGGATGTAACTTTGAGCCTCGGCCAATTGACCAACATATCAAAGGATTTGAAGCTCTGGGCGCTACGGTTACTAATGAGCATGGAGCCATCCATCTTCATGCCAAGGAATTAAAAGGCGCTAAGATCTATTTGGACGTTGTTAGTGTAGGAGCAACTATTAATATTATGCTTGCGGCCACTCGTGCCAAAGGCTCTACAATTATCGAAAATGCGGCTAAAGAGCCTGAGATTATAGATGTAGCAACGCTTTTAAATTCTATGGGTGCTTCGATTAAGGGAGCGGGTACAGAGACGATTCGGATTGAAGGCAAGTCGGAACTTCGAGGCTGCCGTCACTCTATTATCCCTGACCGTATACAAGCTGGAACCTATATGATCGCGGCAGCAGCGACACGTGGAAATGTTCTTATTGACAATGTCATTCCTAAACATCTGGAAGCATTAACAGCGAAGCTGATTGAGATGGGTGTTGAGATTGAGGAACTTGACGAGAGCATTCGAGTTATTGGAAAAGAAAAATATGAGAGCATTGACGTTAAGGCGCTTGTTTATCCGGGCTTCGCAACCGACTTGCAATCACCAATGACGAGTTTACTGACGCAGGCAGATGGAGTCAGTGTGCTGAGCGACTTTGTTTATAGCAACCGTTTTAAACATGTTCCTGAACTAGCCCGAATGGGTGCAAAGATACGAGTCGAGGGACGCTCTGCAATAATAGAAGGACATCCACTTAATGCGGCGAAAGTAAAAGCAACAGATTTACGTGCCGGTGCTGCGTTAGTTATTGCTGGACTGACTGTAAGTGAAGGAATAACAGAAGTTACCGGAGTAGAGTTTATCGATCGGGGTTATGATCATCTGGTTACCAACTTGAGAGAGCTCGGTGCTGACGTTTGGCGACAGAATGATTAAGAAGTGATCCTTATTTTCATAAGGGGTATAAAACTTATGTAAGAAGTATATCTTCGGTTGAATATCCCTTGTGAAAATGGGTAAACCTAATTTAATAGATTTGTTTATTACGATGTATGAAAGCGCGGAACATATCATTTGCAATATACAGGGTATTTTCCGTACAATGGAGAGTAAGAGCATCTGAATGCAATTCATGAGCTTATAATAAAAGGCTGCACCGTCAGCTGTTCTCCTTACAACGGACTTAATAATTGAATAGGTGGTTATTTTATGGATCTACAAATTTCTGATCTGGAGGTAATGAAGCTAACCGATTTGTACAAGTTAGCAAAAAAGTACCAGATCCCTTATTATGGGCAGCTCAAGAAGAAGGAACTCGTTTTCGCTATTCTTCGTGCACAAGCAGAACAAAGCGGACTTATGTTTATGGAGGGTGTTCTAGAAATTTTGCCTGAAGGTTATGGTTTTCTTCGCCCGATAAACTATTTGCCAAGTAAAGAAGATATTTATATTTCTGCTTCACAAATTCGTAAATTTGATTTAAGGACAGGAGATCTTGTATCAGGTAAATGTCGAACTCCTAAAGAGAATGAGCGATATTTTGGGCTATTGCAAGTCAATGCTGTTAATGGTCAAAGTCCTGATCTTGCCGCAGAAAGACTCCATTTTCCAGCCTTAACTCCTCTATATCCACAGAAAAAGCTAACGCTTGAAACATCCCCGACGAATTTATCTACCCGAATTATGGATGTGCTTGCTCCCGTAGGATTGGGACAGCGCGGTCTTATCGTTGCTCCACCCAAAGCGGGAAAAACGCTTCTTCTGAAAGAGATTGCAAACAGTATTTCAACCAACAATCCGGAAATCGAATTATTTGTACTACTGATTGATGAACGTCCTGAAGAAGTAACGGATATGCAGCGTTCTGTAAAAGGGGAAGTGGTAGCATCCACTTTTGATGAACTCCCGGAAAATCATATTAAAGTAGCTGAACTTGTACTTGAGCGTGCTTTACGTTTAGTAGAAGCTAAAAAAGATGTCGTAATTCTTTTAGATAGCATCACCCGTCTTGCGCGTGCATACAACCTGGTCATTCCTCCTTCTGGACGAACACTCAGCGGCGGTATTGATCCGGCTGCATTCCATCGTCCTAAACGGTTCTTCGGTTCGGCTCGTAACGTAGAAGAGGGTGGAAGTTTAACTATTTTGGCTACAGCTCTGATTGATACGGGCTCCCGGATGGATGATATTATTTATGAAGAGTTCAAGGGTACGGGCAATATGGAACTTCACTTGGATCGCAAACTTGCGGAGCGTCGTATTTTCCCAGCCATCGATATTCGTCGTTCTGGTACACGCCGGGAAGAAGTTCTCCTTAGCAAAGAAGAACTCGATGCGATCTGGGCTGTACGTAAAAATATGAATGAAAGTCATGACTTTGTGGAAGGTTTCCTTAAAAAGCTGCGTAATACCAAGACGAATACAGAATTCCTGGCTTCGCTTGATACAGCGGGTCAAAATACGAATACAGGAAGCGGTGCAACACGCCGATCGAACCGGACAACGACAGCTTCGGCGACCACGTAAATCTGGGCTAAGGGATTGCATTTGTAAAATGTACATGCTATAATTTACTTTGTGTTCTTAATAACTCTGGATCCGCATGAGGTTCAGGGCAAGAAGAGGTGAAAGTCATGAATGAAGCGATTCAACCAAAATATCACATAACTACAGCTACTTGCGCTTGTGGTAACACATTTGAAACGGGTTCTGTTAAAGAATCACTGCGTGTAGAGGTTTGCTCCGCATGTCACCCGTTCTTCACTGGTAAACAGAAATTCCTGGATGCTGGTGGTCGTGTTGATAGATTTAAGAAAAAATACGGTATCTAATTTTGATATGAGGCTTGCGTTTCTACGCTTGCCTCATTTTTGTTTTTTTTTGGAGATAAGTAAATAATGGATGGGTCATAATCGGTTGCAATTTTGCCTGTCATGCGATATAATTGTTTTCACCGTGCTAGATGGGGAGGTAGCGGTGCCCTGTAACTCGCAATCCGCTGTAGCGAGGTTGAATTCCTGTTAGAGGTTTTGTCGATGTGAGGTTTGGTCTCTGCATGCAATGTTGACGGCTGGGTCCTCCGCAATGAGTACTTGTGAACTTGGTCAGGTCCGGAAGGAAGCAGCCATAAGCAAGACCACTCTTGTGCCGGAGGGGTGCCTAACCCGAGTTGTTATGCAGGGGTGCCGCTTGGATCGCAATTATCGATAACAGGTGCACGGTTCTATTTTTTAAATCAACTAAAGAATATGTTATATAGAAAACGGACATCTTTGCATATATTTGCAAGGATTTTTTTGTTTTTATAGGGCAAAATGAAAGGCTATTTTATACGTAGCTGCTTTTAAAGTTTTGATTGAGCAGGGAATATAGTATAATGAAGCCACGACAAAAGGTCACGAGACATGTGGAAAGAGGGTAAAGCACAGTGGAACATATTGCGTTGTACCGTGCTTGGCGGCCTCAGTCGTTTCAAGACATGGTTGGACAACAGCATATTATTCAGACCTTACAGAATGCCATTCGTGAACAGCGGATTTCGCATGCGTATTTATTCAGTGGTCCACGAGGAACAGGGAAGACAAGTGCGGCCAAAATTTTGGCCAAAGCTGTTAACTGTGAACGTGGCCCAAGCACTGAGCCGTGCAATGAATGTGAAGCGTGCCTTCGAATTACATCTGGAGCAGTGATGGATGTTCAAGAGATTGACGCGGCCTCTAACCGAGGGGTTGAAGAAATTCGTGATCTTCGCGAAAAAGTAAAGTATGCTCCAACGGAGGTTCGTCATAAAGTGTACATCATTGATGAGGTACACATGCTGACGACAGAAGCATTTAATGCACTTCTTAAAACGCTTGAAGAACCGCCGCCGCACGTGATGTTTATTTTAGCAACAACAGAGCCTCATAGACTTCCTGCAACGATTATCTCTCGCTGTCAGCGGTTTGATTTTCGCCGAGTTTCGCTGGAGGAACAGACTGAGCGTCTTGCTTTAATCTGTAAAGAAGAGGAGATTACTGCTGAGGAAGAGGCGCTTCAGTATATTGCCCGTCTTTCGGACGGAGGTATGCGGGATGCGCTGAGTATTCTTGATCAGGTATCTTCCTTTACAGGAGGACAAGTGACTTATAGTCAAACGCTGGATATGACCGGCGGCTTGCCAGCAGAACAGTTTGGTAAACTTGCTCAGTTTCTTCTAAAGGGAGAAGTGGGTGAGGTGCTGCAGACGGTAGAGCAGTTCATGCAAGAAGGAAAAAGTGCAGATAAGAGTATGGAGAACCTTCTTTATTATTTCCGAGATCTTCTCCTGATCAAAATGGTTCCTAATGCGGAACATATGACGGATCGTGTACTTGACCCATCCTCTTTTAAAGGAATGGCAGAGGCATTTTCGAGGGAACAACTTTTTTATATTATTGATACACTGAATCGTTATCAAAGTGAAATGAAATATGCGGCACAGCCGCAGACGTTGTTTGAAGTAGCACTTCTAAAATTGTGCAGTCTTCCTAAGGGTGCAGGTGAGTCTGCTTCTGAGGCAGGAGGGGGCGCTGCGGTAAGTTCTTCTGAGTTAACTGCAATGAAACGACAAATTGCAGAACTTGAGCAGAAACTTGAGAAAGCATTGAAGAATGGCGGTGTAGCGACTGCGAATCAAAATTCAGCAGCTCCGGCGCGATCGAATCGTCCTACACCTTCAAGATCCTCAGGGGTAGCCAAAATACCGCCTCATATGGATCAATATATTGCTGAGAAGGACAGTGCAGAATTCACTGATATCAGCAAAAAATGGAGTCAAATCCTCCAGCGTGTGAAAGAGGAAAAAGTGACCGTCCACGCCTGGTTTGTGGATGGAGAACCTGTATCTGTTCTAAATGATGCAGTTCTTGTTGCTTTTAAGAACAACATTCACCGTGAAACGACAGAGAAACCAGCAAACAAACAAGTGATTGAGAGTGTTCTTGAGCAGGTGGTTGGAAGACCGCTTCGGCTTGTTACTATGCTGCAAAAAGATTGGCTCGCCGCGATTGAAGGTTCCTCTGATCCGAAAAAGGAAGAAGAGTTCACGCTTGAAATGGAACAGGTAGATGGAAAAAAGGAGCCTTGGATTGACGAGGCACTTGAGCTTTTTGGTGAGAAATTGGTTATCATTAAAGAATGAAACTCTAAATCAAATATAACCCAATTAGGAGATGATGAACGATGAATAACATGAACCAGATGATGAAGCAAGTGAAGAAGATGCAGGAACAAATGCTGAAAGCTCAAGAAGAGCTTGGAACAAAAACAGTAGTGGGTACCTCTGGCGGCGGTGTAGTAACTGCAGAAGTTAATGGTCATAAAAAACTGACTTCCATCACAATTAAACCAGAAGCTGTAGATCCAGAAGACGTAGAAATGCTGCAAGACCTGGTTATGGCTGCAGTAAATGATGCAATGACTAAAGCTGATGAGTTGGCTAACCAAGATATGGGTAAATTCACAAACGGCATGAAAATCCCTGGTTTGTTCTAAATTGAATTGATCTAGAAGGAGAATGTAATTTTGTATTATCCTGAACCGATCGCGAAACTTATAGATGCGTTTACTCGTCTACCTGGCATTGGCCCCAAAACGGCGGCACGCCTGGCTTTTCATGTACTGAAGATGAATGAAGACGATGTGATCGATTTTGCTAAGGCGCTGGTTAGTGTGAAGAGAAATCTTCATTACTGTTCGGTATGCTGTAACATTACAGATACAGATCCTTGCCGAATATGCCAAGATAAATCCCGCGACCCTTCTGTCATTTGTGTAGTTCAGGACTCGAAAGACCTGGTGGCTATGGAACGGACAAAAGAATTCGATGGTTACTATCATGTACTTCAAGGAGCGATATCTCCTATGGAGGGAATCGGTCCCGACGATATCAAACTTAAAGAACTGCTTATGAGACTGAGTGATGAGCGGGTCAAAGAATTGATACTTGCAACCAATCCTAATATTGAGGGAGAGGCTACAGCGATGTATATCTCAAGGCTGGTTAAGCCTTTTGAAATTGTGGTGAGCCGGATTGCTCACGGACTTCCTGTGGGCGGCGATTTGGAGTATGCAGATGAAGTGACTTTGTCGAAGGCGCTTGAAGGACGGCGCCAGTTGCATTAGTGTACCGTGAACTTAATATGATGAATTATAAAAAAGCTCCCCATTGGGGAGCTTTTTTGGTTCTAAGGTGATCTCTCCTGCGATATGAATGGAATAACGTTAGCTTTTTACATGATTGCTTTGTTGAGAAGGACGAGCATTCATGGATCAGTCACTGTGTATCTGTTTCATTTCAATCATTCTTGCTTCAAGAATGATATAAGGACAAGAGCGGGAGGGGTCATTATGGTTAGTTGGATAAAGTCTATGAGATTTAAAAGCGGGAACTTGTTAAATGAAAGGGTAGAGATACAAAAGGAGATTTTCGAAGACATTAAAAAATCGCATGAAGAGTGGAAAGCGGCGCATTGTATGTTTGAAGAAGCGGTAGAGCAAGATCAAATTGATTATGCCATTTTTATTCTTGAGGCTGCAGAGCGTAGATATCAAATGCATCTTAGAAGAGCTAAGAACTATGGAGTTGTAGGGTCGACTCAAGATTGTGTGAATGATACTCCTTATAATAACCTTGCTAAAAGAGTGGAGGGTTCACATTGAGGGATGTAATTCTTTGGGGAGTTTTATCGGTTTCCTTACTGCTGATACTGATTATTGTATTTAGAAAGAAAATTGGGCTGGGCTGGATCTCCTCATTTGGCCTTCATTTAGTTCTTGCCTCTCTTGGGATTTATGTAATTAACTATTCTGGTTTAACCGGAGATATGTATATACCCATAAACCCTACAACCATAGGGACGGTGACCGTATTAGGACTGCCTGGAGTGGGACTTTTATTAGGTTTAAAATATTCTTTATTTAGTAGTTGACTTTAGTACTAACTATATGATAAATTATATCTCGGCCCTAAAAAAGAGAATTTAATTAGAACTGAAGCTGAGAGATCAGCAAAAAAGAAAATTAAAAAAACTCTTGACATGAAGGTAGCCAACATGGTATATTATAAAGGTCGCTGAAACAAAGCGATTCACGAAAAAAACTTGATCTTTGAAAACTGAACAACGAGGAGTTTTACGTAAGTAAAACTCGTGAGTGAATTAATACAAATTTCATTTGTTGGTCATAACAAATGAAATAGAGAACGTTAAGTTCTCGTCAGCATTTTCTAAATGAGCTTATCGCTCTTTTCAATAACTTTATTGGAGAGTTTGATCCTGGCTCAGGACGAACGCTGGCGGCGTGCCTAATACATGCAAGTCG
>NZ_BOSJ01000026.1 GCF_018403285.1 Paenibacillus sp. J45TS6
ATTAAAAAAGCGCCGATTTCACGATAACATCGTGAGCCGGCGCTTTTTCTGTGGAGATTTTTCAAACAGAAGATGGACAGATTCAGAATCGAATTATTCAAGTGATTTTTGTTAAACTAACCTGCCCGTTAGCTTAATGAAAACGGAGCAGGTTCAAAACGGCAGTTGCCTTAGTGTAAATTTTTTTCTCTTAGTTATCATTTTTTTGAATATGTTTAGCAACGTACTTAGCATCGCGACCAACCCCGCGGAGTGTAGCTGAAGCAAAAGAACGCTGCCCAGATAATCCTAAAAAATATAGACCGGATACAACAGTACTTACTCCGCTGGCTTGTAGTGGATCTCCCTTAATATCAAGCCCTCCTAGATCCTTGATAAAAGGCAGATTAGAACGGAATCCCGTAGCAAAGATCACGCTATCCACCTTTTCTTTTGAACCATCCGGCCAAATTACCCCATCTTCATAAAATGATGTAAACATGTTCTTTTGTTTTGGATCACCTTCCTTCAACTTTTGTTTGTATCCATCCAAATCCATGACGGAAGAGGCAGTTGCTAGTGACTTCCCTATCCGCCACTTTGAATCGATACCGGTAATGATAAACCAGAAGTGAATATCTTTTCCTAGAAAACGCTGCGGTATAAGCGAGACTGGCTCACGTACAGCTAAAGTTGTATTAGCTGTTTCTGCTAATTCCATCGCGATTTGTACGGCTGAGTTTCCCCTGCCAACGACGATAACTGATTGATCTCTAAAAGTGTCCGGTGTCTTATAAAATGCTGAATGTAAGACATTACCGGTGAATTCGTCTCTAGCATTTATGGATGGTATATATGGGTTGTTAAAAGAACCTGTAGCGCAGATTACATTACGTGCATTGTATATTTCTCCAGTAGTTGTACGAACACAAAAGACATCTGATTCTTTAGAGACATGTTCAACCCGTTGATGAAAGACTATCGGTAATTGAAAATGTGATGCGTAGTTTTTTAAGTAATGAATGACTTCATCGCGATCAGGATATCGATAACCTGGAGACGATATAGATAATCCAGGTAAAGATGAATATTTAGCCGGCGAAAATAGCTTTAAACTATCATAGTAATTAGGCCACGATCCTGCGGCTTCTCCACTCGCCTCCAAAATTAAAAAAGATAAACCTCTTTTTTTTAGATGGTACCCTGATGCTAATCCCGATTGTCCACCACCAATAACTAGGACATCTAAAACACTAGTCATATACTTTTCCTCCTTTTCACTTCTATGTATAGTTAGCAATATCAAACTAGAAGTGTATCTTTCTGCTCCCTTTTCGCTTTTGGTAATAACCAACCTCTTATTTACTTGTAAATTGCAAGTAATTGATCGTAATAATTTTAAATCAATTCACATTCTATGCTGGGCAAGATATTAGATCAGTTATAACTCAGATATTTGTATTTTACAAGTTTTAATTTTGTGATTAATCTATATAAATAGGTAGCTGGTTACAGGTGGCTATCCCGGACTACCTTTGTCTCGCGGCTGTCGGTTCTTTGATAAGCCCCACCGGATCGCTATATTGAACAGTAAGAGCATCGCACCAGAATAACAACACATATCTAGTTTATAATTTCAATTCTCATGAGCAAAGATTACTCTTTTCTTCTTATAATATTAATGAAGCCGAGAACTTATTGTTCTCGGCTGGATTCCACAAATTACTCACCTGTTTTTGCGAAAGTTTCGATGCGCTGTCCAATTTCATCGCGTACACGCTGAAATACAGACCATTTTTCTTCGTCCGTTCCTTGAGCTTTTGCAGGATCATCAAATCCCCAGTGTTCACGGCGAACACTTGGAGGAGTAATTGGGCACTTATCCGCTGCATCACCGCAAAGAGTGACAACAAGATCAGCAGAGTTCAAAATGGTTGGGTCAATGATATCAGAAGTTTGATTGGAGATATCAATACCCACTTCATTCATCGCTTTCACCGCATTCGGATTTAAGCCGTGCGCTTCAATTCCTGCACTATATACATTCCATTCGTCACCAAGATGTTTTTTAGCCCAACCTTCAGCCATTTGACTGCGGCAAGAATTCCCTGTGCATAAGAAATAGATTGTTTTTTTACTCATGTATTTTTTCTCCTTTTAGTAAGACTAACTATTTTTTATAAAATGAGAAGCCATAGATACAACCCTAGAAGCGTAATAAACAAGGTAGGAATTGTAATTATAACCCCTGTCTTAAAGTAAGTTCCCCATGGTATTCTGATGCCTTTCGTTGAAAGTACATGTAGCCACAAAAGGGTGGCTAATGAACCGATTGGGGTAATTTTTGGCCCTAAGTCAGACCCAATCACATTTGCGTAAATTAAACCTTCTTGAATGACTCCTGTAGCGTGAGTCGCGTCAATGGCAAGCGCATTAATCATTACAGTTGGCATGTTATTCATTATGGATGAAAGAATAGCTGCAATAAATCCCATACCCATTGTTGCGATAAATAGTCCCTGCTCTGCCAAAGATCCTATCGCATCAGCTAAGAGATCTGTCATACCTGCATTTCGAAGTCCATACACAACAACGTACATTCCGATCGAAAAGAATACGATGTTCCAAGGTGCACCTTTCACCACTTCTTTGGTTTGTACGACTGAACTCTTTCTTGCCAGTAGCAAGAAGGTAAGTGCAATGATCCCTGCAACAATAGATACCGGAATACCTACAAACTCACTTACAAAGTAACCAATAACAAGGATGGCTAGGACGTACCATGACACTCTAAACATCGCAGGGTCTTTAATTGCTTCAGACGGAGTCTTAAGATCAGAATCATCAAACCTTTTAGGAATACTTTTTCTGAAAAATAAATACAGTACTAAAATACTTGCTACTAGAGAGAAAAGATTAGGAATGATCATTCGACTAGCATACTCGTTGAAGCTAATGCCAAAGAAATCAGCAGATACGATATTTACCAAGTTGCTTACAACGAGCGGAAGTGATGTTGTATCTGCTATAAAACCGCTGGCAATAATAAACGGAAATACTCTTTTTTCATCAAAATTTAGTGCACGTACCATGGCAAGCACGATGGGTGTCAAAATGAGTGCAGCACCGTCATTTGCAAAGAAGGCAGCAACTACAGCACCAAGTACACTAATGTACACAAACATTCGGATCCCATTTCCTTTTGCTGCTCGGGCCATATGTAGTGCAGCCCATTCAAAGAATCCGATACGATCTAAAATCAGTGAAATTAAGATAATGGCCACAAACGCTAATGTCGCATTCCATACGATTTGAGTAACGTCCCAAACATCTTGGAAACTTACAACTCCGACTAACAAAGCAAGAACGGCACCACCACAAGCAGACCAACCAATATTCAAGTTTTTCGGCTGCCAGATGACGAATACCAGTGTAACTAAAAAAATGATACAAGCTAAGATTGTCAAAACCACTATAAAACCTCCAAATTGACTATCTTTTAATAAACAAGTAGGATCTGTCCTTATCCATAGGCTTTATCATGAGTCATAAACCGCCTCCTTTATTCAAAAATTATTATATAAGCATATGCTTATATAAACAACCCACTTTTTTATTTTTCAATACAACAAGAAGATTTTGAATCCCGTTTATTAAGATTCTTTAGAATTTGATGAGCATCCGGTAAACTTTCCAGAACTGCCTGAATATACGGTTTGTCCTCCACATGAAGCGAATAGTAGATCCACTGACTTCGTCTCGATTCTTTCACAAGATCCAGGGACTTTAGTTTCCTAATATGCTGGCTTATCGCCGGCTGGGACATCTCAAAAATATCAACGAATTCACAAACACACCATTCCCGATCTTTTAATAGCAGCAACATCGTAAGCCTCGTTTTATCTCCTAAAAGTTTTAATCGATCTGCAACGAGAGATAAATCAGATGCAGCTAATACTTCACTCATAATCTTCACCCCTTTGTACTGACAATTATTATCTTTTGCCTCCATCATACATAACATCAATCCATTTATCAAATAATCTTGATGTATTGAAACCAAAACGACTCTGTGTTAGGATTTCATTAATCAAAATTATTTGATTTATAAAGGAGTTTATCCCTCATGACAACAGATGTCGCAATGTTGGCTGACTATGAGTCCAAATTTAAAGCTTTAGCTGATCAGAAGAGACTGCTCATTATGAGTGAGCTTTGCAAATATGAAGAGGTCTGTGTTTGCGATCTGGTAGAAAAAATGGATATACCTCAGTCCAAACTCTCCTATCACCTTAAGATCCTTCATGATGCCGGTTTTATACTGAAAGAAACAAGAGGTACATGGAGTTACTACCGGATAAATGAAAGTGAAGTCAATAAAATCTTATCTCCGGAATTGTGCTGTATCTTCACAAAACCTGATAGTACAACCAATCAAACTAAGTGTTAATCTAATTTGCCCTATAAGGAGGATTCTTATGTATAAATCAGTTATTATTGGGACAGGACCAGCAGGATACACAGCGGCCATTTATTTGGCTCGTGCGAATATGAATCCGCTTGTTATTGAAGGACTTCAGCCTGGCGGCCAGCTAACCACTACGACCGAAATTGAAAACTTCCCAGGTTTTCCTGATGGAATTATGGGACCGGAACTCATGGATAACATGCGAAAACAAGCAGAACGTTTTGGCGCTCAATTCAAATCCGGATTCGTTAGTGAAGTGGACTTTAGCAAACGACCATTCAAAATCAAAATTGACGGTCAAGGTGAGATTGAGGCAGAATCCGTTATTATCTCCACTGGAGCATCAGCTAGGTATCTTGATATTCCTAATGAACAAGAATACGTCGGTCGAGGTGTGAGTACCTGCGCTACTTGCGACGGATTCTTTTTCCGCAATAAGAAAATCATCGTAGTAGGCGGTGGAGACTCTGCTATGGAAGAAGCTAACTTCTTAACTCGTTTTGCTTCAGAAGTCGTGCTGGTTCATCGCCGGGATGAATTAAGAGCATCTAAAATTATGCAAGACCGTGCAAAATCAAATTCAAAAATTACGTTTGCTTTAAATCGAACACCGATTGAAGTACTTCCCAAAGACATGGGAATTCAAGGATTAAAGGTCCTTAATAATGAAACCGGACAAGAAGAAGTAATAGAAGCTGACGGTTTATTTGTAGCTATAGGTCATACTCCAAACACCTCATTTTTAGGTGAGCAAATCAATACCGACCCTCTTGGATACATTGTTGTTAATCCAGGAACGACGGAAACCAATATTCCCGGTGTGTTTGCTTGTGGTGACGTACAAGACTCCAAGTACCGGCAAGCTATTACGGCAGCAGGTTCCGGATGTATGGCTGCCATGGACTGTGAAAGGTTTTTAGAAGGTTCCTCAGTTCATGACTGGAGCGAAATACTGGATCAATAAAATATAGTAAGAACAAGCTCATCAAACTAACTTTGATGAGCTTTTGTTTTATATTTGTAGTATTAATCTAAGATGGAGGTTCAAAGAATGAAAATACAAGTCCGCCCAGCAAATGAAAAAGACGCACTAGAAATTATGGAGATCTATAATTACTCCATCATCGTAGAGCAAAATGCAACCTTTGAAACAATCCCTAAAACGTTAGAAGATCGAATTCAGTGGATTCAATCTCAAGGAGACAGATTTCCTATCCTCGTAGCAGAACTAAATCATCAGGTTATAGGCTGGGCATCCGTATCTAGTTATCGTTCAAGGGAATGTTATCAAGGTATTGGCGAGTTTTCAGTATATGTACATAAAGATTTTAGAAAACAAAATGTAGGTTACACCCTCCTGCTCGAGCTATTAAACGTCTCCAAGGATGCTGGTTACTGGAAACTACTTTCTCGTATTTTCACTTTTAATCAAGGAAGTCGAAAACTGTGCGAGCGCTGTGGATTCAGAGAAGTCGGTATTTATGAAAAACACGCTAAATTAGAGGACCAGTGGATTGACTGTGTTATTGTAGAGAAAATTATCCATGAAAATTTAAATTAAGAAAAAATACAAAAAACAAGGCTCAATATTAGCAGAGCCTTGTTTTTTGTATTAATTAGAGGACGAAGGTGTAGTCTTGCAGCAGCTATCCGAAGAACGATCTGTATCATTTTCATCTTTCACTTCTTCGATTTTTATATTACAACAAGATTGTTTTTCCTCTTTTACCTCTTCAATTTTCACACTGCAGCAATCGTCGTTTTTCTTTGATTTCTTAAACAAGTTAAACATGATTAGATTCACCTCCTTTAAATAATGTAGAATAAGAATCCTGATAATGTAGCCATCGTAATAACAGAAACCACAAAAGCAACGACCAATCGTTTATGGAAAATGGAATTCAATAATGCGACTTCTGGAATACTCGCTCCAACTGAACCTATCATCAAAGCCATCACAGGAGGAAAAGCCATTCCTTTTGCGATTAAGATTTTAGATAACGGGATCATCGTTTCAATACGAACATATAATGGAATTCCAATGACAGCTGCAATCGGAACAAGCCACCACTTATCTCCTCCTAAATATGTGCTAATAAATTCTGTCGGTACCGCTTCATGAATAAATGCTCCAATTGCAGCCCCAATAAGAAGGTACGGATAAACGGTCTTCATTAGATTTAGCGTTTCTATGGCAGCAGCCTTAAAGCTAAATTTCATCTCGCCTTCGTTATATCCAGTCATGTTCACTTTTTTTACCGCTGATTCAAAACCTAATTTTTCTAGCAACAGCCCAACAATTGCTGAGAAGATGGCCGTAATAATGGTGTATGTTATAGCGACTTTCATACCAAGCATCGCAGCCATCAGTGTAATAATAGTTGGATCTAATAAAGGAGATGAAAATAAGAACACCATGACAATCCCAAAACGCACCTTTTTATTTAATAGGTTCACGACTACCGGTATGGTAGAACAAGAACAAAATGGTGTAACAAAAGCAAAGACAAGGGCTGCCATTACACCTAAAAAGGTGTTTTTTCCTGAAAGATATTTGTTGATTTTGTCGTAAGGTATAATACCTTGAAGCAAGTTAACTACAAATGATATCCCTACGAAAAGAGCTAATAGTTCAAAGGCGATAATAAAAAATTCGCTAATTATTTCTTTAATCATGTCTACACTCCTATATAGTTGCAAATTGCAAGTATTTATTTGAATTGTATTACCCTAAAGGGGTAGTACAACACTTCGTGGTTTTCTCCATATTTTTGTTCAGTAATTGAATAGAATGTACAACCATCTCTTGTTCTTCTTGACTCATATTCGCGAAAACATCATCCAAATACTGATTCATTTGCCCATCTATGTTTTCAGCAACTTCTTTTCCTTCTTCTGTAAGTGATAAAATAAATATTCTTCGATCCTTTGGATCAGGTGTTTTAGAAACTAAATTTATTTTAATTAACGTTTGTACTTGTCTGCTAAAAGTTGTTATATCTGTTCCTAACGTTTCCGCCACTTGTTGCATGGAGGGCTCATGTTGACGTTCAATCTCATATAAAATATGACTTTGAACAAGAGAAATATCGTGGCCGCCAGCCTGACAACAGTTTTTATTTAAAAAGCCAAAACGCCGACTAAAGACTTGGAAAAGCTCTCTTAAATTTTGATCCATTATAAATCACCTCTTCTTATTAAGCTGTCTGTAATACTTGTAAGTTGCAAATGTTATTTATAATATAAATTAATTATTTGCAAATTGCAAGTAATTGTACGCAACCATTTTTTTAGAGGAGTAGTTCGCCGTCATAGCGTTTAAACCATATGTGTTCCTGGAGAACAAGGCAGCCCGTAAGGATGATTAAGATTTGAGGTGGCGTTCTCAAATCTTTTCCACCTAATCTTGTCGTTCGACATTTATTAAACTAACCTGCCCATTATATTAATGAAAAAAGCAGCCAATCGTTCGAGCGGCTGCTTCCTATTAGAGTCCCTTTTTCTGTTTTTATATTTTGAGGATTAATGATTTCCGATATCTCACAATCCTAACCTGAAAAGCCACATTTTTAACGTCAAAAATCACATAAACATAAAAATGTGGTCTTAAATTAAAATATCGTAAAACAAGTTGTAATATCCCTAACTACATGCAAGCGCCGATACAATCATGAGTATAGTTTTTCTACTCCATATTCCCGCTATAAAAAAACCTTGAAATGTTATCCAAGGTTCTCTGTTAAAAGTCCAACGGATTGAGATACCTTCTTAAATCGAGGCTTGGTTAAAACCAAGCCTCGGCTGCAACCAGAGGACCTAAAAAAGGCGCCTCCCAATAACCAGGAACACCCTTGATTTATTCATTTGTGTTATTCCTAAATTCATATACGGGCCGATACAATTCTATCGAACGAAATCCATTCCCAGTCATCGTCATAATGGAATTTTATTTCCTTTCGGTACGTGTTGATTACAGAAACGAGTCCTGTCAACTCTTTAAATTCGTGTGGATCATACAACGTCAGAGTTACTTTAACATGGCCACGTAATGACTCTGAAAGAGCAACCCCAATCATTTGCCATTCCTGCTCGTCGATGATCGGTTTTAATTTCAGATCAGTTTTGGACATATATTCATTGTACGCTTCTCGGTGCTCCGCAAGTATCATACGTGAAGACTCATACAAACCGTTATTGCTCAGTTTTTTTGACACACCTCTGCCCCCTAATACTTGGTCCAGTAATCTAGATTGTCTGAAGGTTTGAACGCTTCACTTCTAAGCTGTTGTTCCCAACCTTGAAGTAATTTAATCGATTCCACTTGCCGCTTATCGTCCCAAATAATAAAGAGCTTATCTTCTAGACTAATTAACGTGTCGGTAATGTCTTTTTCAGACTTTCCAGTCGTTTTAATCATCAATTCTTGCATAGACGGAAACCGCCCTCGTCCAACAGAATAGTTGTGTAATATCCGGTGTATCTTGCGTTCGGAATCATCCAGCATAGTATCCGTCCTTTCAGCATCTTCGTATATCTAATTATACGGGAACATAAGTTCTTATTTCAATACATAAAAAAAAGCCAGCTTCTTTTTGCTAGCTTTTTGAAAGACCCAAAATAACGATGATTTTTATGTAGCTCACTCAGACCGATTTAGAAGCATTTTTGTGGCCAGTTACCCATAAATGAAAATAAAAATCGTTTTAAACGGACGTGAGAGACCAGTTTTTGTTTGTACATTGATGAAAAACAACCTTATGTTGAAATACTTAGAACATACTTCCACTATTGTTGATCGGCTGAATATCTACAAAGTGGCTTCGTACTCCTTCACCTTTTTATAAAAGGTCGGCTTCTTCATATCGACCATATCCATAAATGCTACGGCTGTAATCTTTCCTGCCTTCCACTGCTTGTATAATTTGCCCCACTCTTCAGGTAATTCTAACTTAGGTCTTCCCAGATGTTTACCTTTAGCTTTAGCAACTGCAATACCTTCAGCCTGACGTTGTAGAAGAGTCTCACGTTCCTGCTGTGCAATGGATGTATAAACCTCGATGATAATATTGTTTATCATATCGATAACCCATTCTTGACCTTCAGGAACGTCCTGCATAGTCGTGGGTAAATCAATAATCTTTACACGAATACCTTCATCCTTAAAGTATTGTAGATATTGTTTGATCTGTTCCTTGTTTCTTCCTAAACGATCTACAGACTTGATATAGAGTGTATCGCCTTTACGCATAGCCTTCAGCATATTTTGAAAACCTTCTCGTTCCATATCCTTACCTGATGCCTTATCACTATAAATATATTTATCATTCGTTACATATGGCTTCAATGCTTCATACTGTCTGTCCAGGTGTTGTTCTTTAGTTGACACACGAGTGTACCCAAAATTAATTCCCATTGTATCCCGACCACCAATCTATATCTCTTGTTGCTTTCATTATAACCCTAAACGTCTATAAACAACAATTATTTTATAGACGTTTATAAAGGTTTATATGTCGTAATATATAGACCGAATAACACTACTTTGCTGACCGTCTATAATGGTGTACATTTATAGACGAAATTACTTTATTAAAAAGTTTAACGAAGATATTTAGATTCTTGTAACGATCATTTTTCATTACAAAATTCCATATAACAAAATAAAAAAAGACAGAATCCGCTCTTTTAGTTAAAATGAAAGTTCATCCCTATAAAAAGGAACGTCTCTGAGAAAAGGTATCTTGGGTGCTAAAGTCCGTATTTTACAATGCTTCTTACTAGTTTACTTTTTCCTGGCTCTTTTTATGAATTATGAATAGTACCTTAAGATCTATGGGATGTATACTAGATTTAAACATAAAATAAATAATATAAAGGAGTACCTGTACATTGAAAACAAAAGAAATTGATACAAATCATACAGATATATTAGTAGAGCAAAACACTCTAAATATTTATCACTATCGTTTAGATAAAAATTTAAATGAAGGTAAATCTCTTGCCAAACAGAAAAATGAAATTTCTACTTTTCTAAAGCAACATTGTAGTAAAGCAGAGAATTTAAATTTTTTAATTGGTTCAGGTTGTTCATTGCCGGCTATTCCATTAATGGGACAAACATTTATGAGGATAAAAGATGATTTTTCTAATGAATTAGCTAACTCTTTAGGTGGTCCCTACTCGGAAAATAAAGATATTGAAGGATTTTTAAATTTCCTTAAAAATAAGATAACCGTCTTAGAAACTGAAGATAGTGATAGTACAAGTACTCATAAAAAGGCTTTTGATTTGACAAAAAAAGAATTACTGCGATCAATTGATTTGACATATTCTAAAGATACAGAGGATTCGGACTTAAATACCACACTTGAAAATTATTTGAATTTTTATGACCGTTTATTTAAGTTAAGAGAATTTAACAAACAATCATCACCAATTAATATCTTTACTACAAATTATGATTTATTTAATGAAGTATCAATGGAAGAATCAGATGTTCATTATACTAATGGTTTTCAAGGTTCTGTTTTTCGAATTTTTAACCCTTCTGCCTTCAATTTAAGATTAGTTGATGCGGAGAATAGATATAAAGACAAGTGGAATGCTATTCGGCGTTATGTGAAATTATATAAAATTCACGGTTCGATTGATTGGAAATTTGATAAGTCTCTTAATGCAATAAGACAAACTGCATTTAATATGGATGATGATCCTTCAAATGTGTTGATTTACCCTACAGTACATAAACATTTCGAAACACAACAAAGTCCTTACTCCGAATTATTTAGGGAATTTTCATTAAACTTACAAAGAAAAAATTCAACAATGATTATTATAGGATATGGATTCCCAGATGCGCATATCAATCATCTTATTTCTCAATCATTAAATAATGAAGATTTTACTCTCATTATTTTTGGAGACAGAAATGAAATGAATGCTCGAGATTTTCTAGAGCAGCATAAGAGCAAGCACAACTTGCATTTTATTGGTGGTAGCTTGGAGAAAGAGAATGATGCTCATTTTTTCACAAATGTTATTGATTATTTAGGGGATGAAACAGAAAATGCAGATGCGGAATAGTATAGGTATTGTTAACAAAGTTTATCCTCAAAAAATATCTATTGAAATACATGATACAAACAGTCTAAATTACAATCATCTTGGTGACATTTACACTTGTGATGGAATTAACACTTTTGTCACTATACACAAGACATTTCAACATAAGTTTATATATCAGATCATCAGCTTAGCCGAAATGGAGAAACCTTATAATCAATTAGATGAAGACTCAAGATTTTTTAACAAAGCTATTTTTGAAGCTGTACCTTTAGGCGAAATAAAAAAGAACATTTTTACTTTTGGTTTAACAAGATTTCCAATGATAAATGATGATGTATACTTAACGTCTCATCAAGATATGCAAGAAATCTTTAATCCTTTGGCAAATGAAACAGTTCAAAATTTCTCTATTATGTTGGGTTCTCTAGCAGGTAACGAGGGCTTTATGCCAAGTATCTCAATTGATAAGTTGTTATCAAATCATATGAGTATTTTGGGGAATACTGGATCGGGCAAGTCTACGACCATTAGGAAATTGTTTAATGACATTATAGAATCAACAAATAAGGCTGCTATTGATATAAATTCGGCTAATTTCTTGTTTTTTGATATACATGATGAATACCATGGGTTCCCAGAAGATTATTCTACTACTTATGATGTAACAGACGAACTATGTATACCTCTGGAAACGTTAACATCTGATGACTGGATTAACCTTGTTCAGCCCTCTTCAGCCGTACAGTTGCCTGTTTTATTAAGCGGAATTAGATTAGCTAATTTATTAGAAACAAATGAATCCGGAATTTGCAATTGGATCAAAGTTTATTGTGCCTTAGAGTTATATAATAACGTTTCTACAGAAGTAGTAGGTAAAAGAACTAAAATTGTATCATTACTTAGTGGAGTTGTTGATGCTGATATAAAATCTTCATTAGCTCTATACAATTCACAATTTGGAAATTTGGCCCCTGCGGCTGAGACGAATTTTAAAGAATCTTTAAAATTCTATATTAAGAATCAATCCAGTTATGAATATGAACAGTGTAAAGAACATGTTCAATCTCTCATAGAACAGTCAAACATGAGCTTCAAAGATCTAGCAAATCTAGAGCTTGGTTTAGATTTAACTTTCTTATTTGAAGAAAGTAAAGGAAATAATCAAATAAGATCCTATTGTTCGACATTAATGACCCGGATAAATAATATTATCAGCACATATTCTAGAACTTTATTTGCTGCAGACGAAGCTAAACTCGATAGATTTAATTCACTGAAAAGTTTTAATAAAGGATTTACAATATTAAAAGTAGGGAATCTGGAAGATAACGACCTTCTCTTTTTTACAGGTTACTTTCTTAGAACTATTTATAACATACAAAAAGAGCAAAAATCTGATTTATCAGCTGAAAAGAAAATCTTTCATTTTATATTCGATGAAGCGCATAAGTACATTACAGAAAACAGCTTAGAAAATACGAAATCATTAAAAATCTTTGAACAAATTGCAAAAGAAGGTAGAAAATTCGGAGTATTCATGATCTTAGCTAGTCAAAGACCAGGTGAACTTTCGAAAACTGTATTATCTCAATGTAATAATTTTATATTGCATCGTATTCGTAATAACATAGATCTAGAGCAAATGAGAAAAAGCATTCCTTATATTAACGATTCACAATTGGTTCGTCTATCTTTTCTTACCACCGGATCTGCTTTATTGGTCGGTGATGCATTTTCTATCCCAATGGAAATAATCATTGACGGTAAAAAGTTTGGAGAACAGTCAAGAACAAATCTTCCTTCCTCAATATGGAGAGCAGTTTCCAACTAAATTTCTCTACAACACATGAAAATAAGAAGAATTAATTCCTTATTTTCATTTGTTTTCCTAGATCTCAAACCCTCCTAAGTACGATCTGTTAAGTTGTTAAATATTATACAATTTAAAACCACATGTAGTTCTATTTATATAAACCACTAGTGATTATACAAATAGAACTATAGAACTCCATTCAGAAACTGCTCGAAACAGGGGAATGATACCAAGTCTACCCTTAGTAAACAACCAATCCGTATAAAAGACAACGACAATGAACCGATATCCTATATACTTAATACTTAGTTGTCTGGAAATATTTTATAAAGTATTATTAAGATGAAATTTTTAAGAATGATGGGTTGGGTTTGTATATCTTTTATTATGGTGTTTATTTCTTGGAGGAAATTAGGCGAAGTATCAAAAGTGGTAGATATAGATGAGACTAAAGCAAAATATTATATGGCTGTGTTCTTGTTTATTTGTTTTTGCACTATATAAAAAAAGATGTAATGAAAATACCTAAAATCGCTAGAGATGCTACCAAATTCAGAATTATTTCCCACCTTGTCTCAACATTCCGATTCATATTAAATAATGTTGACGCTTGATAAATGGTCAAAACGATTGTAATTATAGCCAAGGTAAGACTATCATCCCATAATCTATATACTGTATAGCCTCCGAGAATAGTAAAAATAAACCCCAACATTTTTACCCCTACTTTCCTTATATAGTAATGATTGAGAACAGGATATAGTCTATCATATCCAAAAATTGGTGCATAGTGGTAAATTTTCTATTTGGGTTGCTTGGTTTAAACCAAGCCTCAGTGAAGAGTAGTTTCCCGGATCTTAAATGAGCTTTTAGCTTCGTTTCAGCTGAGGTGCTTATACGAAGTGGTGAAAAGAGTCAAATAGAAGAGATTTAGACATTAGGGCTGATGCTAGCAGCTCTAATGCGGCAAGATCGGCCACCTAAGAGTCGCTGTGCACCGCTGCGGGGTTAGAGCGCCTAACCGGTGTAAAGCATTCCGGATAAGGCGCTCTATGTTCCTGTCCCTCGCTTTACAACCCGCACGGAGCTAAGATTAAGGGCGCTTTGATGGGAAATCAGGGATGGCATGGCTGCATCATGTCCGCTCCGCGTTGCTTTGCTCCCATCAAGCAGCTCATGCATTTCGGATCCTTCAATAAGCTAGCAAAAGAAGCTGCTATTTTTTTGTGTGTTTAAATAAGAACCTATGTTCCTTTATGATTAGTTATACGAAAATGCGAAGAGAGCGGATCATATGTTGGATTATTCTAAATGTAAGAAGAGTTTAACGCTAAAAATGTGGCTTTTCAGGTTAGGATTTAGAGATATCTCAATCATGATGATTAATTCCAAATATAAAACAGAAAAAGGGACTCTAATAGAAGCAGCCGCTTACGATTTGCTGACGGGTAGGATAACTTCAACAAAAATCGAATCAGTAAAGAATAAAATGTAAATGTAATTTAAGGTAGGGGGAATGTGAACGTGAGCATGATTGGTTTTTTCTTAACAAAGAAACAAAAATGCATTAGCTGTGGTCAAGTATCAGGTAAGGGCGGGCAATGGGAACCTATTGGATTAATGAATGGACCGGTCTGGATGTGCACCATCTGTGGAGCCGGGGTAAGATTGGGTTATTTTTCTGACACAGTGTTATCTAAAGAAACAGTACAGAATATGTTGAAATACCGGGATTCAAAACTTGGATAAGTAATTTCTTGCTACTTACTTAGGGAGCTGGCAAAATTCTAACTAAAATCATAACACTGGGAGGCACTATCTTGGATCCGACAAATAGCGTTGAAAAGTCTGTGAAAAAATCCAACAAACTATCTGACTGGGCATTAGGGATAGGTGTTGTTTCTATATTCTTGTATTTTATTGGAATAATTCCGGTAATCGGAATTATAGTATCAATTATTGCCATAATGAAGCATAACAATAAGACCCACTCTGGATTGGTAAAAGGAATCATTGGGCTTATTTTGAACATCTTATACTTAATTGTTAACGCATACAATAACGGTCATATTGGGTGATGTTATATATGAAAGAATGGATTAAGATTGCATTGATCGTGGTCATTTTTTTGGGGATTCTCAAACAACCTTATGAATATTATGAGTTTCTTCGAGTCTTTGTTTTTGTTGCTTCTGTATATCTAACAATTGAGAAATTCAGAAAACAAATGAAAAATGGATATGGATATGGATATTTAAGTATTGCTGTATTATTTAATCCTATTACTCCAATCAATTTCACCAGAGATACTTGGATACTAATTGACATGTTAGTTTTAGTTTCGTTGGCGATTAGTTTAGGGGCTGATAAGGGAGATTCATCAAACCAATGATTAGTGTAAAAAAACATAATCATTTTCAAATTTGTGGAACTATTTCACATATGGTCTATGTTATTAATATTATTCTGCTGGGTAGCTCTACCATTAATTATAATTAAATATTACGCCATCTTGAGGTACGTCGATTATCGTGTTCTTTTTAAGTGTGATGGGTACAGAGAGGATAAAAAGTGGCAACCGCCAATGAACAATTGTAACTCTCGCGTTTTTTTTCCTACATGCATGTCTTTTTGAAGCACTAGAAAATTCTGCTGGAAGCTCATCTAGAAACGTTTTTTGTCCTGGTAAGAAAAGAGAACGATTATATGGTCCCTATATGAAATAGTAAGTGCTCTAGAGGGGAAGTCAAATGAAGAATGATAAATAATTTGATGTTTACAGAAAATGCCTACTTCTATAGAAAAACAAAAAAACTTACTAAAACTAAAATTGAGAGTGTTTTCTCAAAGATATCCAGGAACAAAGATGGTAATTATTTATTGAATTTTAGGTAAGTTATATACTTATAATTTTGTTGATCATCAACCAGCAGGACAGTTATTTAATATGTCACATTTAAATTCAATTTCCACAAAAGATACTCTTACCGGTAAAGAAGAAGCTGTGGCATTTGAAAATAAGGACTATTTAAAGCTACATATGTCAACTATGAGGAAAGTTGAAATGATTGATAGAATATTGAATTTACTAGAACAAGATAACACCAAGATAGAGTCAAAGAAAACAGAGATATATGGAATAAGTTTTTTAGGAGTAATTGAAATAGTAAGAAGCTTACCACTGTTGTTAATTATTTGGTCAATTATCATTTTCATCTTAGGTGCAGCGATGGAGCCTGTTATTCAGAGATTTTTTGGTACTTCATGAAGAGTTAGTATGTTAATCGAAGATGATGCAACTGCGTATAACAAAATATTCACGCTGCGGGGCTACCACTCCTAGGTTGTCAGATGTATAAGCATGGAAAGAACTTCGACAACAAATGATTCAGCCTAAGATAAGAGCTATCTAAGGCCGAATCATTTTGTGAATACACAAGAGTTATACGAAACCTCTTGGAAAACTTTAAACCATTTACACGAGGTGATTCTATGGTGATTGAATTGAAGGACTGGATTGCAATTTATGGAGCAATACTCTCAAGTGTTCTTGCATGTTGTGGAATATCTACTTACATTTTAATGACAGAGGAAAGTTAAAAGTTGTTTGTTCAATAGCAGATATTATTGGAGACGGACGAGTAATTAAATCAAATATTCTTAGCTACAACGTAACCAATATTGGCAGAAAACCAATATATGTGAGTAACATAGGTGGAAAATATAAGAATAAGGATGGTGGAAAGTATCTAACCTATATTTCTGAACTACGTATATCATTACATTCATCATGTATTCACGAACCTCAATATCTATTTAATCATAACTCATATTAAATATATTGTAATTGATTATTCACCGAAATCCTCCTTCATTCGATCCATACGTCGTATGTCTTCAGTTGTAGAGAAACTATTATGACCAAGCAATTCGTAAATGAACCAGCATTAAATCAAAATTAAAAGGCATGAGCTTGGTAATACCAAGTTCATACCCAACAAGTTGCATAGTAATATTGTCTATCATTTAGAGGTCACTTCATCAAACGACTAGTTGCTATTTCTTTAAGTTAAAAGTCAGGATACATACAATTCGAGGGAGCGTTTCTTACCCCACTACAAATAGCAAGGGATTCACCTTTACACCATTTATAATGATCTCAAAATGTAGATGGTTCCCTGTACTGCTGCCGGTTGACCCACATCCACCAAGCACAGTTCCTGCAGATACTTGATCACCAGCACGAGCTTTAATGGAAGACAGATGCGCATAGATAGTAACATAGCCGCCCCCATGATCGACACGTACATACTGACCGTAACCTTCACTTGGATTACTTGCATTTTGCCAGCCAGCCATAATCACTTTTCCGGCTTTAGATGCAGGTATCGGTTGTCCATAGGAACAAGCAAAATCTACACCCTCATGTGGTTTTCCTACTTCGCCAGTAACAGGATGAGTACGTGGGCCAAACCCGGAAGTAACTTCACCGTTGACTGGACGACTAAACCCAGCCTTACCAGGTTGCGGAATTATAATAGCATCGTATCCTTCTGTCACGTAAAGCGTAGCGTATTTCATTACTTCTGATACATATTCCTGGCTGTGATTGTATTGATATAGTGCTTTTTCAATGTTACCAGAAGCCGCTCCGCTCTTTCCCAAGTAATTTGCTGCGGAAAAGACCGCATCTTCTAAATCCCACATATCCGCTTTGCCATCACTGTTTGCATCTACGCCATATCCCCCGTACTTAGAGATTAAGTCCAAACTGGTTTTTTCTTCAGCACTGAAGTTCCCAGCCCCTGAACCACTACAAGAGCTATGCCCCCAACCGATAAAAGTACAAGGCATGAACTGCATCGGACCCTCTGCCCCAGCGAACGAAATCATAGGGTCTAACGTAGAGAACCTAGTTTCAATTCGGTGTACTGCCGCCAAGAGGTTCCAAGGAACTCCATATTTTTCTGCGGCCGCCTGATAGATTGGAATATACTCCGCTGGGATCTCAGATTCACCCAAAGAAGATATAATTCCGCTCCCCCATCCCCCGCCCCCATAATTACCTTCAGAATCGGAGCTGCTGAACATCATGACCATTAACATAATTGCAAATAAGGATCCAATAAGAAGTATCGGTATTACGGCCAAACCACCAAATATAGTGAATTTCTTCATGAATTCCACGCCCTTGAACGTACAGCTAAATCATCAATCTTCCATTTACCATCAATCATGTTGACCTTAATGATATAAGCTAACGTACTTGTACTCGTTTGGCCGTCCTGATCGGTATGCTCTACCTCAATATCTGCATTCCACCACTGTTCCTCCAGTCCCTCTTTCTGTGGTTCCAGCTCTACATTAAGTACCTTCGTTTTAACAATCGTTAGCGTTCCCCGGCGCTGCTCCTGCTCTAATACCTTATACAAGTTATCAGTTACATAAGGTAGAGACTTCTTCAAAAAGTCATTTGGGTTTTCAATGTCGAAAGGTACATACACCTTCAGAAACTCCGGAATAACCTTTTGGATCTCCATCTGCGTTTCTTCTGTTGGAGCAGTCACCTCTTCAGCATGCTTCTTTGCTTCCGCTTCCTCATTTGGGGAATACTTGCGAACAGTTTGCTTCTCCTCGGTGACAGGCTGCTGCTTCTCTTCAGTAGCCTTTTCTTGTTCAATCCGATTTCCTTCAATGATTGACCCAATAAGTAAGGCAATCATACCTAAAGCAATCATCGTCCCAAGCCATTTCATTACTCGTTCCTTCATGACTCATCGCTCCCTCTATTACGAGGATCTAGCGGTATACTCTGTACACGGTTCTCCTGTTTTCCAGAACGTATAGGTGTGGATTCCTCATGATTTTCAGCTTGACGATCTACACCCCTGCTTCCAAGTGATTCTCCCCTCTTAGATGTTCGGGTTCGGGATCTCTCCTGCTGAGTACCTGAAGAATGTAGCGGTATACTTTGTACACGGTTTTCCTGCTGCCCTGATCTTATAGGTATGGGATGCTCTAGGTGTCCTGTTTGGCGATTTTGAAATCCACTTCCAAGTGACTCTATCCCCCTGGATGTTCGGAAATTCTCCTGCTGCTGTCTTCTTTGATTACTCCCTTGGTTTTGTTCTGAATGTAGCTGTTCTTTGTTAGGAATGACACTCAGAGGTACGGTCTGTGGTGCTTGTCCGCTGTTAGCTGTGCTATGAGGTGGCCGCGAGTCTATAGCTTGATCCTCCATCGGCATAGATGAAAACAAGGAAGCATCATAACCTGAATAGTCTTGACGATCTGAAGATCCTTGTCCGCCGATTAAGGACTCCGATTGATTCCTCAAACTACCATCACCCGTGAAATAATGATTAGGTCTAGTAGTAGCGTCCTCATAACCTGTGTTCCCTGATACACCTAAATTTCCGTATAACGGTGTAACGTTCTCAGGAAATTGTCCGCTCGTTGTGCTACGCGAGCTCGCTAAGTCTCCCGTAGCGCTAGTTTTTCCTTTCGTATCGTTTAGAGATACTGTTTGCGGTGCAGTACCTGTATCCCTATCTCTCATGGAGCTTGTGGCAGCTACTTCTGCTCTCGAATCTCCAGTAGATCCAGCCATCACCCCTGCTATCATACTGGTGCTCATCCCGCTTCCACTAGCTCCTAGTGGTGGTGGATCTCCTAAACTTTCTGATTGTAGCGGAGGAATATCCTCAAAACTGTTATCTGTAAGCGTACTGGAAGCAGCATTATTATCTGTAGCATCCAGACGTTCATTTTCTAGTGCCGCCGCGGAGCTATGATCTCTACCATTTTCCATACTATCTACGGCCGCTACAGCCGCAGCTCCCCCCGCTGGGCCACCCGCCATCATTCCTGCTACTTGAGCAGCTCCGCGAGTCGCCTTATATCTAGCCCCATTCATCCGGCGATCGAGCTGTGATGCTTCTATCGCTAGCTGACGTGCAACCTGGTTGCCAGCAAATAATATTCTAATTAAGCGATTACGAATCAAAAAGATAAGCACCAGGATAACAAACTCGATGATGGCAACGGCAATGTATCCGATGCTATCAGTGTTCCCTTCCTGATATACGATCTCGGACATGGTGAACACGATCAGCGCTATAAACGATACACCCAGTTTAAGAATAAGCGGCAAGGCCAGTTCTTCCATATACCTACGAAATACACCGCCACCCGCCGGGAATGCTGCAATGAGTAAATAAAATGGTGCGAGTGCGGCCACGGCCAAGAACCAAAACTGCAGCACGATGATAAGTAGCGCTAGAGCGAATATCGGAAGGGAAGTAATTCCGTTAACTACGGTATACAGTCCAGTAAAAACTAAGCGCTCTGGTACTTGTACGTAAGTCATCATTCCATTGCCTAATTTACTCACTTCTTGCTGTTCAACATAGTACTGCCTATCCTGTCCGGGCGGCTTACTCAATAATTCATCAACCCGGCTTACTCCTACCTCACTTTCCTTATCTGTGCCATATTGCATATATAAATAGGGACGATGTACAAACAGATCCCACATATTGTTGCCCATGCTTTGCCTTCCACTTGTTGTACCGTCTTCACTAAGACCCGAACCAGCTCCCATGATAATGGCCGAAGCTTCGGTCGTAAGAGAATTAGCCCCCTTCAGCACCGTAGCATAGTTACTAAAGAACAACAGCGTAACCACCAAAATTAGAAATGTCTTCACCAAGTTTCCGACGGCTTCAATTTGTGCGTTCTTGAATAAATACTGATAAGCAAATAGTAAGCCAATAGAAATCCCGATGATTCCAATTAACTTTCCATACAGTCCCAAACTACTAAAACTCATCGAGGAGATGCCTGTTAAACTTTGCATAACTCCCTCAATACGCTCAATTAGCGTATTTACTACATCAAAATCAAATGCATAATCAAGAACAGTTAACATGGCATTGGTCATGTATAAGTTCATTTTAAATAAGATATTGACCATAAAGTTCATCGCTTCATAAAACTGTGCCATGATTGAATCCTTAACTGCATCCCCTGATATCCAGCTGCCAACCGTTGAAAAAGCTTGGGAAAAAACGTTACCGTCTTCTTCGGTTCCTGTTTTTGAAGTAACATCAATTTGGTAATAGGCTGGAGATCCATCGCTGGTTACTTCGTGGTCAGTATTAAATAGATTTGACGAAATATTGTTGCTAAAAATTTTATCCGGATCGGCTGCGTTTGCTATTGGCAGTGTACAGCTCACAAAAAAGATAAAAACAAGCATGCCATATCGAAGCCAGCGTTTCATTCCGATCACTCCCCGCTATCACTTTTGTGGACAATGATCGCTTCATCTGGATTTGCATTTCTTAGCATTTCCTCTTCATCGATTTCTCGGATCTTCCACTCACCATCCACTTTACTCATACTTAGGAGATCGAAAAAATACTTTTGATGATTGTCTAAAAAATAACTTACCCTATAAAAAATTTGTCCCTTTTCGTTCGGCTCCTCACTGTAACGAAAGATGGAATATTTCTCCCCAAGTTCTTCAAAAGCTCCAGGTTTTGTGTGCTCTCCTTCTTTTAAATTTCTGTATCTAGGCTGCTCCGGTAATAAAATGGTCTTAAATAAATCATCATCAAACTCAACACTAGCTTGAATATAGGTTAGAGCCAAAGCATCCGCTGATTTCACATCAGCAGATGCTTCCGTATTCCCTTGCTTAGAGCATCCGATTAGGAATAAAAACAACAATATTAGGCTTAAGAAGCTCGCATAAAAGGTAATCCGTTTTGTTTGCATGCTCATACCCCCATTCGTATTTTCTCTTGGCGTTCACGCTCATACTCCCGGTCTTCTTGGGTCGCGGTTGAGCTATCGAAAGCTTCCTCAATCTCTTTGTAAACGGGATGAATCCGGACTGCTGCTGTCCGGCCATAAATATCTTGGAACAGCGCCGTACCTCGGTCCAGACTATTAAGGTATTCTAGGTTGGATGGTGTAACGGGTAGCCCAAAATATCTCAGCATTTCTTCTGCTTCTTCAATTTTTTTCAGCGCAAAGCAAAACTTCATACCCATATTAGATACATCCTCGTCATAGTCCGTCGCATTTTGTGTCCCTTTAACCAAAGTCGTATTATAGTGACGGCCCATACGAACGATGAAATCCATCTGATTTTTCCCCTCCGATGAATTTTCAATCGTCTTGGATTCATCCTGCATAATGACTTTATGAATCGATCGATCTTGTTCCAGCATGTATTGCTTCGTAAAGGAAGTAATCGAAATCAATATGGCTTCGGAAATCTTCTCAATAGGTCGTGGCGCCTTGTTACCGCGCGGTAACTTCAAGTTCTGCACCATTAACACTTGCAGTGGTTTTGTGACCTCCAGGACCCGGTAATCTTGGCCCTTTTCACCAAAGAGTAACCCAGCAATCTGAGTGCGCTTCAATGTCTCGAGTGTTTCTACAATCCCCTGAACGGCTTCACGGTTGCGTTCACTCATATCTGCTATGTCAAGTTGTCCTTTGAAGTAATGTAGCACCCCTCCAAGACACGGATCATGCTGATCTCCCTCATGTTCTACGGCTTCACTTAGTCTCGTGAATCCCGGATCTCCCAAATTGAGATCACATAGGAATGAAAGAATGTCTAAAGAAATGTCCTTCGCTTCTTGAACAGATACGCTTGTACGAAACGGATCGAGACACCCTGCGTCCCGCTTATCTGCTCCGAGTGTCCAGACCGAAATAAAATCTGGCGGAATAAACGGTAAGCCCTCTGCCCACCCTTTCCGGTCCCCCTTTGGATCGATAATCAGTGCGCGCGAACCCGTAAGTACACATAGATAGGTGTAGAGATTTGCCCAAAATGATTTCCCTTTTCCGGTCATCCCTGCAATCATCATAGCTAAGGAATCGACCACGTTATTTACGCCTTCATATGCTTTTGCTGCTAGGTCCGGCTGAATGAATACGGGACGGTTAAGCTTGAGCGTCTGCCCGATATAAAAACCGCGATTGTCACCGATATTTGTTGTAGCACCAAACATCATCCCGGCCAGTTTCGTAGGTTCCACATACTGAATATAATCACTATTAATTCGCGGACTTGTCGGAATGAATTCCATAAAATATGCAATCATTTCCCCGTATGGACTAAGCAAGTGGATACCGAAAGCTTGCATTTCTCGCTTCAGTTCATCTACCCTCACACGCAGCTGATCTTTGTCTTTCGCAGATACACGGAAAACAAAACTACATCCATATGCCGGATAGCCAGTATCCGTAAACCTGCTTTCCATCTGGATAGCGCCGCTCTCCGCTTTCTCGGTGTTGAGATCTATGCTGCTGTCTCCCTTTTGAGCTTCCTGCCGCTGATCTTCATAGGAAAGCCTTACGTTACTAAGGTTTTTAATGATCTGATCGTTCCGAAGCAGGCCCGCTTTGACAGACACAGCAACCGGGAATCGAAGACGATTTTGGATATGGAACATCCATTCCGACCCTGGATGAAGACTATGTGGAGTCATTTTATCGGCAACCAGGTACTGGACATAACTTTCCTTAATTTCCTCGTCGACCATTTTATAAAGCTTGAGCGTCTTTTGATCGTATTCTTCAATTTCTGCATTCTGCAGCTCATAAAACGATTGCGCGCGCCCGCGGCGAGCTTCATGCTCCTTGCGCTCTCCATCGACACCAAAGACGTCTATACTGGTTTCGTATCCCTTCCGCAGCTTCGTATCGTTAGGCGTAACGCTAAAGTTCTGCTCAATCAGAAAAAGAGTTTCTTCCTTACTCAGCATCCGTACTAGTGAAGACATCGATTGACTAAGCGTTTCTCGCAGTCCTTCAGCCTGATGTTTGTACTGCTCAATATCTACTTTCAATATATCGTTAGGTTCGAGTCCCATTGCACGGTACACAGGTGATTTAAAACCATTGATGAAATCCGATAGTCCAGCAACGAGTGCTAATCCAGTGTTACCCACCTTCCTAAACTCATTTTTTTTGGGATCAAGTTGTACCCCAATATAGGTATGATATTCGTTGGTTTCCCGGGAAGCACGTTGATTACTGAGCGTCTGTTTTAGTCTCTCAAAATAATCAATTCCGTTCTCCTTCAGAGGATAATCCTTTCGTTTAATGTCCTCTATCGTTTCATCTAAAATCCCGTTTACATCCGTAAGGGACGGGATCATAAGAAAGTGGAGATCACTCATATTTTCAACATAATAAGATAGCTGATTATTGTAAGGGTGTATCTTCTGAACATAATCCCTGAAGTCATACCCATAACCTTCGACCTGATAATAAGCCCATACACTTCCATCCCGCCCAAAGGCTAGGTTTCCTTCAATATGTTTGGTTGGGAATTCGGTAAAAACCTTCATCTGCTCACCTTCCTTCCTCTAATCTCGCATGGTCATGTATCCTTTAAATTGATAATTGGTGCGTTTCTTCTTTTTTCTCAGCCGATATTCTCTTGTAGAAAGTTGACCGCCAAAACCGTATGATTTTGGCCGGTCAAGCTCCATCCCCTTAAAATACGTGACACGTTTTGATTTACGCATGTGATACAGAAACATACTTCTTGCAAACTTGATAGGTGATCGGTTCTCTGTTCCCACGTCGATAAGGAGATACGTAAGCATAAACGGTGCAGCAATTAAAAGAGAACTCGGAATTATTTTTAGAGGTATATTCAGTACAGGAATGTAATACCAAACAACCATAATGGCGGCGATACCGAAAAAGTAGCCGATAGACTTTAATTTGAGAGGACGCCCGACTTTAAAACCAGCAAACTGATACAGCTTGCGTTCAAACTTCAAAAACTCATTGAGAACAAACATATCTTTCCGCTGCTGCATAAAGAATGCCCCCTTAAGTTATGCCGACCATTTTTGTAGCCCACTCCGAAATTCTCCCTAAGACCTCTGGTTTTGCCACAATTGCGTATGCAACTAGCAGCACCATAAATGTACCAATAGCTCCGATAAACTGACGTTTAAAGGCAAGGACAATGGCGAAGAAAATAGCAGCAACCAAGATCAAATTTGCTCCTTGCTCTGATGCCCAGTCTAGCAACCCATCAAAACCAATATTCATATTGATTCCTCCTATTGTTGGTCTATTTTACTTACAACGTAGCGTCCATCTTTTTGTTTAATATCGAGTCTATAATTGGTTATAAAGCGGTCCTCAGAAACGGGATCTTCTAGCACTACAGTGGCAAAGACAATATAAGTTTCCATAGTTTCGCCCTGATAAACTTGCGAATTTTTAACGTTCACAAAATTCATGCGCTTATTTAAGCCGCTTGGATGATCTTCGTCTTCAAGCAGATACGCTAACTTGTCAGCAGGATCTGCAGCATAAGAACCAAAAAAGGTATCTAGAAAATTTCGGATATTTTGCTTCACTTCAGATTCTGCTACGTCCTGAAGGCCAGCCATCTGGTTTGTTGCAACAACGGTGGTCTGCGGATTGATGTAGGTATATTTTGGCAGATCATAGATTCCGTAATTCTGAGCATAAGCAACTGGTACAACAAAGAATTTACTGACTTCTTTAGATTCATATTTCGTGGTTGTCGTTTCCTTTTTCGTCTTTTCGTCTGTTGTCACAACTTCCTTTGGTATACCAATCTTCTGATACACCTTAAGGGTAACGTAAGCCTTGTTATCGCCCTTTTCCTCGATATTGGCGATTTCCGATGATAACAAAACCGATGTGGTTTTTAGTGAAGTGGGCTCTAAACCAGCGTGTGGATCAATACCTTCAGCTAGATATGGCGCGAGACGCTTTTGACGCTTGGCCAGTGCTTCGCTTCCTGGCTTCCAAGTAAAATACTCCTTGGCAAAGTTCTCGGCGTATTGAACAGCTGTAGTCGTTGTGGCCGGGTTTAGTGTTGGAGTTTGTTCCACAGCTCCTGCGCTCACTTCCTCTTGCTTTGACGGATTCAGCGTGGAGAAGAAAAATACCAGAAACACAAAGCTAAACATGATCCAAAAAACAATCGTTCCAAACTTCCTTGTACGATATCCACGTGGGCGATAGGCTTTGCGTTCTTCTACCTTCGGTTTCTGTAAGACCCGAAAAAACCGTTTACTCTGCTCCATAGCAGACACTTTTTCTTGCCGCGGCGCATCAGCCTCAGCTTTCCGCTTGGCTAAACTTTTCGCCATAGTTACACCTCCTGTATTTAAGCACCGATTCCGGTAAGATCTAGTGCATTACGAACATAGACACGGGCTACATAAGGTGCTCCTTCCTGATCGATGGTCTTCCGGCACAAGAAAACTTCTCCGGTTCCAAGTCCGCGAATATCATCCGGATGTGCCCGGTAGCGCTGTACCATTCGTACCGTTCCCATTTCAGATTCAAACCGCTTTTTCCAAACATTCTTTTCGACCTGACTGGTGATATCTGCATCTTCATAAGTACCGCATGCAGCTGCAAGTACTTCTGCATCTGCCGGATCGTTAACCCGGCCTATCATGTACGTATTACAGTTATTGATGATCTGCCTTGTAAGGACAGGATCAACGGCATCAATATCTGACAACCCTTGTACAGACAACAGGCACTCAAAACCAGCTGATCTACTCTTATTGATAACATCCACCACTTCGTGGCTGACATAAGCTGAAAATTCGTCGTAAACGGACATGATAGATTTCTTGCCTTCTTTTTGGCGGTAATCTACCAAGGTGTTCACTTCCATAATGACGACACGGCCAAGTGTCTTGATATAGTCCTTATACTTGTTACCTGAAATGGAGAATATCGCAACTTCGTTGTTATCTGTAATCGTTTTGAGATCTATGCCGTTCTCTCTTTCTACAAATAAGTGTCCTAGATCCGATTCAATGAGTTCGCCCAGCTGATTACGTAAACTCGTGAGTGTAGTAAAATTGATTCCGGAAGATTCATTATCGTCGTCCTCTTCTTCTAATCCAAAAAAGCGATCCCGATAATAATCGATTTTTCTTCTCAAATCCTCGTTCCACTCTATCTGATACTGAACCTCGGACTCACTTGAATCCTCGGCATCATCATCTTCAAGCCCTTCAAATAGCTCGCTTGCTCTCACTGAAGCTGTTTCTTCTTCTGGTTCTGCTGGAGTAGGTTCGTCTAGTAAATCAATGACTGGAGCATTCTCAGCGTCTTCCTTTGGAGGCTGCTCGGGTAATTCCTCAGGTTCAAGCATAGCTTTAGGCTCATTCGGTTCTAATGCATCTTGGATCCCAAAAAGGGAAGCAAGAGAATCAAAATCCGGATCTGCTGGTAATGTTTCATCATCCTGCAGTTTCGTAGTTTCTTCACTATTCATTTCAGTGGATGGTTGTGGTTTTACTTCCGGTTCCTCTATTTGTGCTGGTTCTAGGGGATTTTCTGGAGGAAGTTCTTGATCTATAACAAGCTTAGCTGGTTTTATTGGTTTGCTAACCTCAACCATCACTTTTGCTCGTTCTGTCTGTTCAGTGAGGAACCGTGCAACTGTAGATTTTGCTGTAAATTGGTATACCGTCTCAAGTTCTATAGGCTGGTTAAAATCTCGAAGCATCCGAAAAACCAGCTGCAGAAATCTGGAACAGTTTGTTTTATAGAAAGGTTCGGACCATTCAAATAAGTTCATGACCTTATCCCGCAGCTGCGTTGGAGATCCATGCCGCAGAAAGTTAAATGAAAGTTCGTCTATGTCTGTAAACATGTGGACTTTGCGCCCATGTTTCTCACACATTTCTTTAAATTCCAGCATGGATTTCAGTTCGCCCTTACCATCCATGAAGATAATAGGCTTGTTTTGGCGTAATGCATTTTCCACGTTCGTTCCGATCAGAACGGTTTTACCACCGCCAGTTGTGGCAACGGCCAATATATGCTGGTTTGGCTCATGCGCTTTCAATGCCACTCGCTCCTGAAACTCGTCGTATCCAATAAAATTTTCTGCTGAGTTGGATTTCCGAAATTGTAGCTGTTTTTTATTTAAGTATTTCTCTCTGTTTAGTCGGAATTTTTGGTATTCACGTTCTTTTTTTCGCTTCCTAAGTCCATCATGCTTCGACTTGATGATTTTACTTCGGTAGTATTCGATAAATGGATGCGCTGCATTGGCTATCAGGATCCCTAAGGACAACGTCCCTAAATAGCTGTAAGCATTAATGGGAAACGGTTTGTTCTGATTCAAGTATTCTTCTGCTAGTGGGGTAACGAACGGGATCTCAAGCCAGGACATAAATCCCAGTAAAGCCATCCATTCATTCGTACCATGGATGATAAGTAAACCAAGTACAGCCACTGGCAGGAGTGTGTACAAGATCCATTTCCTTTTGATCCCAAACACGACTCCCACATAAATTAGCGCCGCTGCTATAAGAGCAAATAAAGTAAAACACGCAGCCACTAGCCCGATCACAGCAATTGCTATCTGTCCTACCGTCCTGGCTTCCTCATCGTTTCCTCTGCCTTGTAGTAGTTGATCGTCGTCAGCACTTCGCTGCACATGTTCAGCCCCTTACCTCTTCCGGTAGGGATTTCACGCCGATTTGCTTAAATACATTCACGCCAGCTTCGGTTTCTGCAGAACGGGCTTTATTTGCCCACTCTTTTGCCACTAGAACCTTCGCACGTTCGATAGCGTTACCCACCGTACCGTTAGGAACAAAATACCAAACATCCGTATATTTCCCCTCACGGATCTCTCGTGCATACAAATCAATCTTTTTTTGCAGCCTGGATACCGTTTTTGTATTCAGTTCGGCTTCAACGGCTATCGTGTGATTCGCTAACAGAATGACAAAGTCGGGCAAAGTTTCGCGGATCTCATTCCACTTTTTAAGCATTTCCGCTTTACCTCGATCTTCTAGCAACTCAAAGCGATATTCCCGTTCGGTTTTATAGTCGAATTTTTGATTTTTCAGTTGCGCTTTCAAATGCAAAATTAAATCATTAATGATCAAATCATGCTGCGCTGTATACAACGTTGTATCATTTGCAACTGTAACAGGGTAGTCTAAGAAATCCCTAGCATCACGTTTGGGAAAATAAACGTTTAACGTAAGTGCAAGCTTTTTCTTCCACACCATTCCTGCTTTCTCCAGCTTCCTCAGTCTGCGGTACACATTATGGATACCATCCTCTTGAATGTGGGTTTGGATTTGCTTTGATGTGACAATTCCATGCTTCAAAATGAAGCGTAGAATCTCTAAATCCTTCTCCTTAAAGTCCGTATATTTACTTAACAAAAAAGCGCCCCCCGTTCGTTGTCTAAATCACTCTCCTTCTAACTATACCAAATTTTGCTTAGCAACCCTAAACGTTTCTAGGCAGTAACTAATAGCGTAACTAAAGTCATAAGTTAACCATCATTTTCCAGCCTTGTTAGTCGAAGTTTGTAAGTGAACATTATTAGGTATCTGTCTCCCAAATCAACAATACATGGCGACCTACTTTAATGGGAACACTCAGCAACTAGCTCTCACTTAAAACCATGACTCATACAGCCATTTCATCTACCTATGAGCTGTAGATCCAATAGTGTAACTAAAAACGTAACTAAGGCTATAACTAATCACCAATTATCGCTGTTCATCAAAGACCTAAAAAGTCACGTTTACGAACAGAAAATATATATCCAGGACCTGTGACGACCTGTCACAATCTGCAGTAAATTCGCTACTACCTCGCTGTTATTTCTATACGTAGCACTCACCACAAACAATATAGTACCCCGCAAAAATGTTCTCCACGATCCGCTCTAAAGTAACTCTAACCTCACATTCACATCAATACTCCGCACTAACTTAACTCCCACCTCCACACTAACTCACAACCTCACCTATAACTCCTTCTCTTTCATCTTTTCTCTTTTATCTCTTCATCTTCTATCTCTTCCTTATCACTCATCCCCCCCTCCCTTACTACCTCCTCTACCTCTTTAACTCTTAAATCTTTAAATTCTTAAATCACATTCACTCACCATACTAACTTAGAATCCATCCACCACCCGTGATTCCTGACCCCAACTACGGACGTTGTGTAGGTGGGGTCAGGAATTGCTTTCGGGTGGTGGATGGATTCCGCTCCCCAGTAGCAGTAAGGCATATCGTCAATTATCACTAGTAACTAAGATAGTATAGAGTCGACAGCTTAATTAATGCTATAGTTAATAGCTTTTGTATCGGCTTAGTTACACCTTTAGTATATCAAAGCAGGGCAATAAACTTCCAGTAAAATGTAAAAAATGACCATAAATTGGATACAAGCTCCCAGAAAAACAGACATAAAATAGCACCCGTATGCAACAGAAGAACTAGAGGGAACAAAAACTAGACCATAAGAGGCAGACAACAAGCACGGAAAAAACAAGGCACATCCGATCAAGGAGGATCAGACCCAGGCAGCCAAAAGTGCACATACATGAAACGGCAAACCAACAGGCCGGACCCACCCACCACCGTATCTAGAATAAGTGTATTGGAGTCTGGTACATTTAAACTTTCTGTTTTCAAACTGTTTGTTATAGTAGCAGGGGCTATGTTGTTTTTAGTACGTTCAGCAGCTTCCTCCAAGGCTCCCGAAACAAGACGAATGATCGTCTTCGCTGCCCGTCCTTTACCGGTAACTTCTACGGTGATACGTTCCGATTCCATTAAACTGCGAATTACATGCTGAAAAGACGACAAAGACATGCCCCAATAAGCGGCTAATTTTCGTTGTGAATCTATTATTTCATTTCCAGGCAACACCTTTAGAGATTGGATTATGTCATTTTCCCATTCGTCAAAATGGCTGTTTTTTCGTTCTTCTCTTGGTTTTGCTGGCTCCCAAATAGACCCATATTTAAATGGGATTCCAGATAGCTCGGTGACGAAGGATGCTTTCGGGCCTTTTTTCGCCCCTTCACGGTATGCACTTTTTATTTTTTTATCTATTTGCCAAGATGGCAAAGGACTATCCAAGAGTTCATTCCAAGCATGTAATTTTGAAGCAGCTTCTTCGTCTGAATACCCTTCCACCTTAAAAGCCAGTGCCAAAGTATAAGCTGCCCTATCTCTGGCACCTACCTGTACTCCTTGAAGCAATGCCTGGAAGGCTGGATGCTTTAGTATCCCTCTGCCACTTAAATCAGCGTGTCCAGAAGCCCTAGAATAGCTTGTACGGCTATCTACGTGGTTAATCCAGTACCAGTCATTTAAAGCGTCAAATGAAACAGTAGAATCCGTTTGAAAGATAATGTTATTGTCTGTGGGAATCCGGAAAAATCGTTCAGCACCGATTGCTTGAAGATCAGCACCAATTGCTTCGGCCATAGTACGCTGAAGCAACTGATAATGGCGTACAGCATTAGAGTAAGCCTTACGAGGTTGATCTAAAATAAAGTGCACATGAAATCCACCTGAAGGTGTCCGGACAATAAGGGAAGGTTGCGGCAAACCAGCTGCACCAATGCGATCTAAAAGATCAGGCAAGATTAGCCCTTCATTTTGGCCGTTTTTGGTATCAACGTCCAAAACAACAGCATTTAGCCAGCGAAGGGTTTCCTGAGCGCGCCGATCGTTGCGGTAAAATGTATTTGGGGTGTAGTACGTGTTACTCTCAGATTGCGATGCCAATGTATCATATGACCGGCATGCATTATATGTATGGCAATCTTGGCTGGTATAAATCCAACCAAAATCATATCCCCTGCCAGCACCTGCTTGTTTGTGCTTGCTGGGAACCTCTTGAATTTGCGATCTGAAAAAACGACGTAATATATGGCCTTGCGGCACCTTAGATTGCACTGTAGACATAAGAAAACTCCTATTTCCGCACCACCTGCCTATAAAAAAGGCAATAGGAAAATAAGAGTTTATACTTTACTTTTTTTTCGCAATTAGGGTATAATAGACCTAACAAAAAGGTTAAGTTATTATTGAACCTCAAATAGAGCTTTAAAAAAGTAAAGCACAATCTCCTGTGATTTTATAAAAGAAGTCGGTCGCCAAACGGAAATCTTTTATAAAAAAGTGGTGGTGCTTTATTTTTTTTTGTTTTATATGTAAAACCGATAGTTAATTTATAAGTTAGTAGATGTAGATACGTTCTGTTTCTATCATGATTTTGCCACTATTCTATCATTTTTGCAAGCATTTTTGATTCATATAAATGAGCAAAAGGCGCATTTTCAACGAAATGCGCCTTTTTTTTCATTTATAATATACCGGTATATTACCGGGTATAAACTATTTAAGATTTAAAAAGTGCCGGTATATTACCGGTACTTTTTTCGATGTGTTCTATTGACATACCGCTATATTACCGGTAACATAGCAGGTAGAGCGGTAACTGTACCGTAAAAATACCGGTAATAAAGAGAGGGAGAAAAAAATGACTATTTTCTCGTTAGATCTAGGAAATAAGCAAGTGAAACTAATCTCTGAAAAGACTTTAGAACAGCAACGTGTCGCATCTAGTAAAAAAAAGAAGGGTGAATCTAAAACTCTAGTAGAACGTTTGGGAGCTAAAATACTACCCTCTCACTATCTGGACTATGACGATCTAGGAGATCAGCGCACAGCGCTCCATACTAAAGACAAGCTACATATAAAAAAATACGTATCTAGCAAAGATGCTGAATTCGCCTATGCCTGGGGAACGGATCTGCATTTAGTTCATGCAGAAGAAAAGTTTATTAGTACGATTGGCTTTGAGGATCGCTATTCCCGCCGCGAATTTAAGGTGCTAGCGGACATGTCGATAGCTGAGCTAGCTATTGACTATGAAGAAGCAAGAACAGGCATACTAGAAGTGACCGTAACGACTGGAGTACCAACAGACGATTTTACCGAAGATGCAGTAAAGGCTCTTACGGAAACTTTGTTGGGTGATCATAATATCAAAGTTGACGACATCAGTTTAAATGTTCGTGTCAAAGAAGTTATTGTCAATCCACAGCCAGTCGGAACGGCTTATAATGAAGTGCTAGACATTGATGGGTTTATCGTTGAAGAAAAGGCGAGCCTTTTAGAAGAGCAAGTCGTCGTCGTAGATATCGGCGGTGGTACAATGCTGATTGATACATTAAAAAACATGAATCTAAGCAATCCACGGACTCAAAAACCAAGCGGAGCATACGAACTCTATGATCGAATTGTTAACCTGGTTACTGACTCAGGAATCAAGGGTCTGACCTCTTATGAAGTCGAGATGATCCTTCGCAATTCAGATCCATTAGAAGGATATTTCTTTAAACCAAATAAAAATGAATCCTTTAATATTACACCCTATGTTAATAAAGCCATTACCAAATACACGAGGGATGTACTTAATATAATTAGCACGACTCTAAAAGCTACACTACGGAACGATACAATGCTTTTAACTGGTGGAACGTCAAATCTAATTAACCAAGAGGAAGTTAAAAGCCAATACCCATACGCACAGTTTGTTAAAGATGCAGAAATTGCCAATGCCCTAGGATTTTACAAATACGCAAAATCGATGGTAACGGCTTAAGATCGGAGTGATAAACATTGAGTGATAGAGTACGGGTCGAAGTCACTTTTAATGAAAAAAAGCATGCAGATATCCTAGAAGCCATGAAGCAATATGGTAGCCAAGCTGGTTTCCTCAAATTTGCTGCTATTTACTTCTTAAATGCCACAAAAAATGAAGATGTTACTGCTGCTCCAGCCCCTAAACAAAGCACTCAGCAGCCTGCTATAGAAGCTACAACTGCCAAACCAGCAACAGAAAAACGCCGAAAACTCCCTCCAGGTATTGGAGGACAAGCGTTTACTTCTCGTATGAAAGATTAGCCGAAAAAGGGTGTTCTCCTTGAGAACACCCTTTTAAGTTACTTAAATTCAAATGATGAAATTATTTTAAGTTACTTAAATTAAAACACAATATTTTATTTTAAGTTACCTATTTTATTTCCAAGGAGAAACATTGTTAGAACGCAGGACAGATGCTAATATGATGTTGTTGAGACACCCTTAACTAAAACAAAATTATAAATTTAAAATTTACATACATAGGATTTTAGGATCAATTTTCAAATGATCATAATATTTAAAAGTCATAAAAAATTTAATGTTGGAAGGAGTCACTATAGTGGGGATTAATGAGGCGATAACCACAAGAGTCCGTCTTCTATGCAAAGAAAAAGGTTGGACAATAAACGAATTGATTAGACGATCCAATGTAAAACAATCGACAGTAGCAGAGATTATGTCTGGAAGATCTAAGTATCCAACGATTATTACACTTGTAAAATTAGCAAATGGATTTGGAATCACTCTTTCGGAATTTTTTGATGATGATCTCTTTCTAAATCTAAATGATTATAATTAAAAACAAAAAATCGCTAGGTGAAAAAGTACACCATAGCGATCATTATTAAAAATAAGTAGGTGTTTTCAATTAAATCGCATCAACTAATCAAGAAAGTATAATGTCTTCATATCATCTTATCTATTAAAATATCGTTCCCATATTATCCGATAAAGTAATAATGCTACAACTATTGTGATAACCCGATACAAGAATGTTCCTACAATAAGATTTAATGGCACCATTAAAAAACGCACTCCCTTTTTTTCTACTATTTCCCTGTAAAAAAATATATTAACATAAACCTTCATATATACGAAAGAATCAATTGAATAAAAATATTAAAGTAACTTAAATTCCTGATATTGAAATCTTTTAAGTTACTTAAATTCAAATGCTACAATCCCTTTTAGGTTACTTAAATTTAAATGTTGAAATTGTTCGTAATCTCGCTGCTTTGGAACAATTACTTTGGAGAAAATGTCATTGGTTTTTGATTACTTTCCTCCATTTGCTCAATGATGCTATTTAACATGTTATCCGTAATTTTTATCGGATAGTAACCCACTCTATCGCGTAAAATGTTTTCAATAATCCATGCTTTTCGTGTCCAATACTGGTAATTCTTCGCACCTTCATTTTGTCCGGACTTAAATTTTCCAGGCTGCAATTCGGCTCCTTTATTAACCACTCGGAGCAGATTGTATGTGCGCTTGCGTTCATTGCGAACCAGCTTTAGTAGTAAGGTCAAATAATAACTGTCCTTTTCCATAAGTTCCTGTGTCGGTCGCTCTGCAGCTGACAGAAACACTACTTTCTCAGCTCGTAGCGGCCTTCTCATCCCGTTTTCTTGCACCTCATCCCGGTAGACTTCCATATCACAAAATAAGCAATACAGCCCCTTACCGACGGGTTCAACAGCTGAACCACAATACCCACATGTTTGCATGATCTGGCTCCTTCCTGGCCATTTTTCTTCATCATTTATTTATAGAATCCGTTATTCTGTATGAAATGTTAAGCTCAAAAATCGAGGGATCCGGGAAAAAGTTCTTCACCCAGAGTCGATTAGTCAAACAATTGGCTTCTCTTTTTGTTTTCCACTTCTACTATACTGGTTAATGAGTTCATCTAAGGGGTCCCGAGCGCTTAGTGGGAATTTGTATCGATAAGGGGTACAAATTCCCACTAAACCAATGTTTCAAGGCCTATTTATTTTTTATATTCAATTCTCTTAAGTGTTTAGGAATAGATAACAAGTCAAATTTATACTCTCCAAGAAAAGTGATATGCTCCCAATTAATAGGAGATACATGCTTCATATACTTAGTTACTTCGGGATCTATTTTGACGAGATAATTATAAGCTGCTTGTAAGTAGACGGCGTTCCATATACTTATTGCATTTATTAACACATTAAGCGCACTAGCACTTTGAAGTTGTCGGCGAATATCGCGCTCCATAAATTTTCCGCGTCGCCCAAAAAATAGTTCTCTAGCTAAAGCATTAATCGCTTCTGTCTTATTTAGTCCATGAGTGATCCTTCGCCGTAGCTCACTATCTGTAATATAATCTATCATAAAAATGCTCTTTTCAATGCGACCTAGTTCTCTCAGTGCAAGAGCTACTCTATTCTTACGTGCGTATGAGCCTAGCTTTCCTAATAGTAAAGAACTAGATACTTTTCCTGTTTGAATCGAATAGGCGATTCGTTTAATTTCATCATAGTTTTCTTCAATAATTTTTACATTGATTTTTCCGCTTATATCTTCTGATAAGTTAGGGTAGTAGGAAGGTGATTTGATAGAAAATAATTGTGATTTTTTTATATTTCTGATGCGAGGTTCAAAATCAAAGCCTAGTAATGCGGTCATTCCAAACACCTGATCAGAATACCCATTTGTATCAGTAAAATGTTCCTCAATATCTAGATCTGTTTCATGATAAAGTAGGCCATCAAGGGTATGAGTAGCTTCCCTTGTATTAGTTGAAGCAACCTCGATATGATGAGTCGTATGCCTATCATTTATTGATCGAATCATTGTAGCTCCTTTTTCCATACTTTTGTAATGTGGATTAACATCGGATTTTAGAGCTGAGACGCCCACTGGGACGCGCATTCCGTCTGAAGCAGTGGTTTTTCCTTCACCCCAAAAGTCTGCAACAGGAAGCTTTAACTGATAATTAACCAAAACAGATTGAGCACGAGTCAGAGCTTCTTTATAAAAGCGCCATTGTTTGGCATTGGCTAACTGAGAATAAGAAATTCCAGGAGTTGATTGGGCCATTTTTTCAAGACCAATATTCATCCCTAAACCCAGCAAAGCAGCAAAAATAATTTTTCTTTCTTGTTCACTCGGCGGTTTCCCTGTAGAATCATGACTAAATTCTTGTGAAAAGTTGGTCCAACTGTCCACCTCAATTAAAAGATCACTAAGCCTTATCTTAGGAATTATTGAATAAAGTTTTTTTCTATATATTTCTGCTTCGCTAGGTGTAACTTTTTCCAACTTTTTAAGGTTTGCTCTTGAAATTCTCTTATCAACTGTCGAATAAAATTGAAGCTGTAAATCTAAAATTATTTCCCGATCCTTTAAATAGTCCTCAAACGTGTCTGGAATAGTTTCTGAATCAATACAAGCAGATAAATCAACTAAGTAATCATCAATATTTCGATGGATCATACTTCCTTCAACTGAAATATCTCCTGATCGAATATTGTTCTTTAGCTCGGTGAAAGCTACTAACTCATAGTAAGACCGATCTATTTTCCCCTCTTCTGGCCGAACAAGGCTTTTCCATTTTTTACTCACAAAATCAGTAGAAGTATCTGCCGGTATTTTTCTTTTACCACTATTGTGTAAATCAGTTAGTTGAGTTAGGGCCATGAGGACTGGATTTGCTGCCGGAGTTGCTTTGAACGAAAGGGTCCTCAATAACATTGGCGTGTATCTTCGGAGGTAATTAGCTTTATTTCGAACCATTTCTAAATAGCCATGATTTTTATTACCTGTAATTTTTTTAGCTTCTTCTCCATCTTGTACTAAATCTTCCCAAGGCATGATTCGTTCAATTTCGTCAAAAGGATTACTATCATTATCTTTTGCAAAGTGAAGAGCATCAATTAAAGAAGCATAATGTTCCAATTTTTTAGTAGCCAATTTTCCTTTTTCTTTTAACTGTTCTTGTGAATCACGTGTCCCTTTGCGTTTAATACTTGCTAAAATGCGGTCATTAATCTCAATCAGTTGATCGATCAGATATTGATGATGATTGACTAAAAAAGCAATAAGTAAAGAGTATCTTTTTTCAAGCTCAAAACGGGAGAAGTCATATGCATCATAATTTTCCCCTAGTCTAGCTAGCTGAAGAAACCTGTTCCGATTAATATGGGAGACATTAATTGTCCCGAGTCCCATGGAAGCAATCACTTCCACTTTTTTACAAATACTCATAAAGCTTTCTGGATTTGCCTTACCTGGAATGTCTTTTAGCCAAGCGAGTTTAGTTATTTTCGTCTCTTCATAAATTTGAAACAAACTCTCTAGTTTTTCAATTTGTATATCTGTTAATGAACAGAGCAATATTGAAAATAAGTTGTTTTCTGCTTTATCTCGACAGCGGCTTATAATGTCTTCAAGTGTAGCTATAGATGGAAAAATAATTCTTTTTCGAGTTAAGAAATCAATTGTTTTTTTCATTAGATAGATAGAGTCATCATTTTCTAAAGCTAGTTCAATTAAATATTCTATTAACTGTTTTTGTGTATTAGCACTACCGAATCGATGATAGTTGAATACTTCTAAGATCTCGTTGAAGTGATTTGCACGTGTATTTCTATGATCATATGAATTTAAATCAATTGCATCAAGATGGAGCTGTCGACTCACATAAGAAGTTAGTCTGGTTGATTTAATCGGCCAATTACTTAAAGAACACCCAGGATACCGGGCCAAACAAAGTTGTATCGCAAATCCTAGTTTATTGACCTTTCCACGGTGTTGATTAATAACCTCCAGATCATAATCAGAAAAACTAAAATACGCTTTAAAATCCTCTTCTGATAAGTGGTCTACAGAAAGAAGTTGTTCACGCTGTGAAGTAGTTAAAATTCTTTTCATAGCCATATCTTAAGCATTCCTTTTATTGAGGTAACGGTAAAAGGTTGTTTTGCTTAATTTAGAGGCATCAAGAATTTGACGAATAGAATACTCTTTGCTGTCATACATTTTTAAAGCTAAATCAATTGATAGCTTACCTTTACTTGGACGGCCCCCTTTTTTTCCTCGGACTCTGGCTGCCTTAAGACCAGAGTTAGTTCGTTCAATAATAATATCCCGTTCCAGTTCTGCTAAACTAGCCATAACTCGGAAAAAGAATCTTCCCATAGACGTTGAAGTATCTACGTTATCTTGAATAGATATAAAATTGACACTAAGTTCTTCAAATAATTCAGAAAGTTCAATCAAATGTTTAGTTGATCGTGAAATTCGATCTAACTTGTAAATGACAACAGAATCTCCTTCACGTAGTAGGTTGATCATTTCTTCTAATTGCGGTCGGTCTTTTTTCGCACCAGTTACTTTTTCTTGAAATAATTTATCAATTCCATAATGAGTAAGTGCATCAATTTGTAAACTAAGATTTTGATCATCCGTACTCACTCGAGCATAGCCAAAAATCATAAAAAAACCTCCTTAATTTTATAATTTAAATGTACCATAACTCATTAAGTATAACTATATAGGAACTATGAAAAAGGAACGGATTTTGGTACTTGATTTACTTAAAAAACATTTAGAAAAAGCAGGAAAATGAAAAGGTACCATAAACGGTCGTTTATGGTACCATTCAAATTTATCCTTATTGTACAAAATAACAGCGAAATTTTTAAATCTATTCCTTATCGATACAAATTCCCCGTAGGCGCTAGGGACCTCTTTAGCTCCTTGGAAGCTGTCAGTAGTATACCTAATAATTTATCTACATTCCCTTTAGTAACGTGTAACTTTTCAAATTTACAAAAGCGACTCATAGAATTATTTCCTCCCGTTAAATAATAGATAACTATTAAAAATAGACAATACTTGCTCATAAGTAACGGTACTTAAATTGTTTACTTTGGCGTGTTTCATTGCTTGATGAAACTGATTTTTAGTAAACAGTTGACGATATTCTCGATTGACCCATTTTGAAACAAAGTACGTATATAGCTTCCAATATTTATCTGGAACATCTGTGGTATGGCGGGTAAGTTTTATTAAGACACTGTTTACTTTTGGTTTAGGATGAAAGCATTCCGCTGGCAGCTTAAGCAATTGCTGAATCGAGACTTGAGTGTGCAAGAGCAACCCTAGTGTTCGGTGAATATCCAAGGTACGCTTGTAGAATCCTTCTTCAACAATCAGATAGATGTCAGACGCATGGCTTTCAAAAACCACTTTTTTAATAATTTGTGTGCTTAAATGGTAAGGAATATTCCCAACAATTTTATACCTCTGTTTGTTAGGGAATTGAAACTGTAGAATATCTTGGTGAATTAAAGTGACACGAATGTTCAGTTTTAATTTTTCTGACGATAAGTTGAATAGATGACTGTCTAATTCAATAGACGTTACCTGTTTACTTATTTTAGCCAGTTTCGTCGTTAAATGCCCTTTACCTGTTCCAATTTCGTAAACGGTATCGGTTTCTTTTAAATTCAATTGTTTTATTATTTGGTTGAGTACTTTTTCACTCGTTAAAAAGTTTTGAGAATATTTTATATTTTTGTTCATGTAATCACTCCTGAAGTGATTACATCTATAAATAAATACAGAAGTTAAACGATTTGTTTGTAATTTTAGTTATCTGTTTAAAAAGTCATAAGATTAGTTACTGGTAGGAATTAATCTAACGTATTTATTTATCTGCGTAATCACTGTTTTTAGTCTGTTTCAAAACAATAGATGTTTTATCTACATTACGCATTTGGAATACCAACATGACGAATCCCTCCTTCTTAATTACAAATTTTTAGCATCTAATTTAACTTCAATTCCTATTATACAAAATTTTAAGATAATGCACTATCAACACACTCTTAAGTTTGCTTCTAAGTCTTATTTCCATAACTTTAGGGTTAACCATACGCAAGACCAATCACTCTCGGACAATACTCATGATTTTAATGATAAAATCCATGTTAAACCCATAGATAAGAAATACACCTGCAATAACCGTTACCTGTTTGTGCCAATTTAAAAATGCACCACTTTTTTATAATTAAAACGGTTGAAAACTGTACCACTAATAACTCACAATAGAGAGATGTCACCGTCAAGTTAAATGTACAAAATAACAGCGAAATTTTTAAATCTATTTCTTATCGATACAAATTCCTCGTAGGCGCTCGGGACCCCTCTAATAGCATCGATTGCTTTATTACAACCGGATGTTGAAAATCGTTATTGTATTCCTTAGCCAAGGCATTAAGCTGCTTTCTAGCTTGTTCAATACAGTCCCTGTTTTTTTCGATCAAATCAAACCCCTCCTAAGCGCATCTTTCTTCATCCTTACTGTTTTAGAATTGGGTTAAGAAGTTTTCGACTATAAATTGCCTTGTAATGATACAGCGTAGCGTTATCATTATGCTGTCATATCTCCCCTGAGGCGCATCAAAGCGCCCTTGATCTTGGCTCCGTGCGGGGTGTAAAGCGAAGGACAGGAACATAGAGCGCCTTATCCGGGATGCTTTGTTTCCCGGGTTAGGCGCTCTTGTTATCGGCCTAAGTAACCCTGCAGCGGTGCGTAGCCGCTCTTAGACGGGTGGTCTTGCCGCCTTAGAGCGGGTAGCATCAGCCCTAACATCTTTCTGTTTCTGTGAAGTCTCTATCTTGCTTTAAAATAAGCACCTCCAGCTGAAACAAGATCGTTCCCCCTGGTAGAGCTAGATCCCTTAAAAGCTTCCTCAAACCTCCATTTATTTAAGGCTTGGTTAAAACCAAGCCCAGGTTGAAACCAGATCCGAAAAAAGGATATACCTAGTGCTATTGCTCTAAACTTTTTAAAGACGATCATTTAAGTAACCTATATTATAATAATTAAAGTTACTCAAAAGATAAGGAGTGAAACTTGTGAACGAGACTCATGATCCGCGCCCTGTTGGCCGTCCCTCTCAAGGAATTACCAAAAAAGTTTCCTTAACGCTAACCACAGAAGAATGGACAGAAATTGAAGATTCCGGTAAGACTGTAGCTGCCTTTTTAAAAGATAAAATGAAAAAACAGCCTGATGTTACCCTAAGACCTGAATGGGAAACGCAGCGTATTCCCATCTCCTATCCTCGCCCTCTAGCTGAAGAATGTTGGGACACTTATCTAGACCGCACGGATGAACAACTATCATCTGACATCATAGATGCCGCAAAAGAGTCAATGTTTCGAGTTCTCTATCCTAACCAAGCGGAAAATGTAATTGTAGAAGTAAAAGACCAGTACATATGCCCCTTTACAGGAAAACGGTTCGGATCTATGGATAAACTCGTTAGCACTGCCATCCCCACATTAATCCAGTGGGCTACTGCAAAAATAAATCTTGAACTAATAAAAGCTGCGAAGCGAGAAAAGGAAAAGAAGTAGTGCATTTTATTTAAATGAAGAGGGGGTCCAGGGGGAGGAATCCCCCTGGCGAAACTCAATTCGTAGGGGCAAAGCCCCTACCTCTCAGTCCCCATTTGCTTCGTCAAAAGTCGTACCTAATATATAATCTGTCGCCTTTTGGGCTTGTCCTGCGGCCTTTACAATTAACGTTGGATCATTTTTAAGTTTTCGGTGCCATGACTGAATATAAGCGGCGCTGTTCTCGATGGTGCTATTATCAATGCCGCATGTAGCGCAAAGCATAGCTGCTCCAATCTCGGCTATAAGTTCTTCCTTTGAATAGTTTTCATCGCCAAAGGCGGCGTATTCCTCAATGCCTGGCCGGTTTAAACGGCTCTGATGCCCGCTACTGTGTATGAGTTCATGAAATAAGGTCGAATAATACTCCTCTGCTTTTGGATAGTCTTGTAAAGGCGGAACACTGACCCTGTCTGGAGATGGCATATAATAAGCCCGTCCTGACGCGAAGCCGATAGGCGGAGCGTCTGCATATCCGTCTACAATAGCTTCCGCTTCAGCAATAGGATCATGGTCAAAACTGACCTCCTTCCGCTTGCTTTTTATGCCCTTGCAATCCTTTATATCAAACACCCGGTAATAGCGAAGCATCGGTATTTTTTCAGCTTCTCCGGTATCCGCATCTTCTTTTTCTAACCAGCGCCAGAAAACAACGATTTGAGACTTCGCGCCTTTGACACTGCCCCCAGCTTCCGTAATCTGCTTATAAGTGGCGTACTCTCCCGGCGGCAATAACAGTGTATTAATCCCCCGGTAGGGCCGCTGCGATATCCAGTTTACCGCGCCACTAACGACCCACGGTCTGCGCCACGGCACGACACCCGCCGCGAGCAGTTCTAAAATCCGTTCCGTCACAATTTCATATACCGATTTCTTCATTGCCATGGTCAAAGTCTCCTCTCTGTGCCGGGAGAAACCCGGCTTAGCGGATTAATTTGCTTCTCGCTCTTCGCGAACTTCAATCGAAGAAATATCCATTTCAAAAGTTGCCAAACTCTCGCTTATGACCGCATCGATTAGCTCTTGAATCTTGTTCGTTATCAGGTGATATTCATTCACTCTCACCGTCCAAATGCAGTAATAGATCGGCTTTCTTTCATCTACTTTTCTAAGCATCCCTGCCCACTCACGGACTCTAGCGGGCGAAAGAGTAGCTACCATTTCCCTGTACTCGTCCATCGTTAGAAAATGTATTTTCACAGGCTGTTCGTTAAATACAAACAACGCTTTTTTATAAATGCCATGACACACCGTAAGTGCCGCTACTATTTTGAGTTTATGAGTTTTCATTTCATTACCTCCTGCTCCTGAATCTAAAGTGTAGGTATGGCAGCAACCTTAGTGGTTGCTGCCACCTGGGTTTTACTTACGGTCATTGTATTTATTCGTAGACCACTGAAGCAGGAATGTAATGGACTGAAGGAAAATTGAAAACAAAATGAGAATCAAAAGTAACATTTCCATTAGACTTGTCCTCCCTTTAACAAACTGGAATTTTGTGTTAATATGGGAGAGTAAGGGTTGTCAAAACCCCTTACTCTTGTTTCTTTACGGCTAGTTATTTAGGTTTCTTGGGCTTCGACCGACGCGAACGGTCGGAGCCCTTCCCTTTATTTCTAGCCGTAAGCCATTCAATGAATGCCTTCACAACGCCGAGAAACTGTACAATTACTTGTAAAAATGCCGCGATCACGGCAAGCAGGACAATGGTTTCATTTTGCAATTCCTCACCTCCTTTCTGTTTAAGGTTTTAGGTGTCAAAAGAGATTTTTTAGAACGTTGCCTGCCGCATGGCTGGCTTCCCCAAAGGGGAATTTTTTTCCCTTTTGACGCATGCTTGGGAACCCGTGCAATGGCAGGCGGTCAAGGGATCAGCACACCAAAGTTTTTCTTCCGCTTCTTCTTTTCCAAATAGGAAGAAAAAGTTTTGTTGCCCCTTGACCGTATGCCCGCCTACTTGGTTTCCGGGAGGTTGAGGGGCGAAGCCGGAGGCTCGGCCTTCCGGAAACTTAGTAGGCTTTGCAGCGGGTTACCATGCGGAAGGCAAAAGGGAGAAAAATCTTTCCAATAAAAAAGAACCGGCGTATGCCGGTTCTCTCCTTTTCCTGCTCTCCTTCTCCGTTTATGCTAAGTAATCCCTTGCATGATGATGAAGCAACGCGGAATCATGATGCTTTTTTTTCTGCATGAGCTGCTTGATGGGAGCATGGAGAACCTGAACCAGAGTATGTATTGGATGAATACTATTTGTTTTCAAGTCCTGAAAGTCTAGTATCCCCTTTTGCTGTTCGTCCAGATAGTACTTGGAAAATGACCTATTTAACTACCTCTGCGGGATTTTTCGTTACCCTTTCAATTCTTCAAGGTAATGCAGTTGATTCAATAACCGGTGATGTAGAACGACAGACACTAAACGGAACTACTTGGCAAAAAGGAACGGTTTCAGGATTCAGCAAGACTAAGGCTAATACAGGAAAGGTCTTCACTTGGAATGCTGCCCCAGTAGCTGTTGCTGAAGCTTATATTTATGATATTACAGTTAAAGATAGTGGTAGTACTTATAACTATTCAAACAAAGGTAAATATAATCAAGTAAGATACCATTTTTCAGGTGGACACTATGGTAAAATGGCTGCAATGGGTGGTGAGAGACACCATATTGTTTCTTCTGCAGCATTAAAAAGTGTAGGTCTAAGTTCATATGCGGGTCCCGCAATGAGAATGTTAACAAAAGATCATAAATTGACGCCAAACCATGCGAATAGTACTGAAGCACAAAACTATCGTGCTAAAGAGCTTCAATATTTGAAGAACAAACAATATCAGGAGCTGTTAAATTTCACAGTTGATAATCTTAAAAAGATAGCTGATCCTGGTGGAGGTTACGGTACTCTGGCTAATAAATATAGATATGCGTTGTCTGATGCCCTCTTCTACGCACATCAATATTTTAATATTCCAATCAAATAATCAAAAATTAAAGAACCTCTCTTTATAATGAGAGGTTCTTTAATTTAATAGGTAATTCTTATATAATACTATTGATTACCTAAAAATAGATTTTTTTCTAAGCTTGTGGATTAAATTCCCCATACAAACCGATAAATTTATATAAGATAAATTAGTGAATTATAGTGGCTTATTTTTGGTTTGTATAAATTATCTAAGAATTTATTTTAATATTGATGGGAGAGGCAGTTTTAATGGAGAATATAATGATTATCTCACCCTTTATCGGGATTGGTACTGTAAAATTAGGAATGAGCCAATCAGAAGTTCATGAGATCTTAAAGGATGGTGGCTATCTTGAAAATCTGATTAGCAGATGCGAGTATGATGAAAATGATAAATTGAAATTTATAGAAATAAGTAATCCGTTTGATGAGTTTGATCTTCAATTACTCTACGATGGAATTGATGTATTTAAGACGAAAGCCAACAGCTTAGTAGAGAAGATCGACGAAAAAACACCTTATTTTAGAAATGAAGAGGCTGAAATGGGAGTGTGTTATACTTTTAAAGACCTTCAGCTGTCATTTTGGAGACCAAGTGCGCTCACTGAAGATGAGATGAATTCAGTAGAATTTTTAGAAGAATTAAGTCCGGAAAACCAAGAGTATGAAAAAAGAAATCTATATTTTAGTGCAGTTGCTATAGCTTCAAAAGGATATTATTAAGAGTGCTCTTCTTGTAAATGCTAGGTGCCGAACTTAGACCATGTGAGTCGTAAAGAACCACCGTTATTAAGCTAGTTGAAAGAACAGGGTGATTTTGTAACCTAAAAGTAATTACAGCTGCCACTACTTTATAAACAAAAGGGCTCTTCACATTGGGGATGTGGAGTCCTTTTTCTATTTAAAGGATATGAACTATTCTGCCCAATATTAAAGAAAAAGCAACCGCTCTGTAGATATGGGGGTTTCTTTTAATATTATGTGTCCTAATAGTAGCATTTATTCAGATGAAAAATCAAGGGTTTTAGTGGACAAGACAAAAAGTGGAAAAGTGAGACCATGGAGAGAAAAGAAAATCGCTAATGTTGATTACTTTGAACTTCTGCATATTCTTGAATTTAAAAAGGCTGAAAGAGTAAAAGATTGTGCTGAAATATTAGAGTATAAACAAAATCGTGAAACAGGCGAAAGAAAGTTGTATCGAGTGTGGTTTTGTAAATCCAGGCTTTGTCCAATGTGCAACTGGAGGAGAGCAATGAAACATGGCATTCAGTCACAAAAGGTTGTTGCTGAAGTTATTAAACAAAAGCCAACAGTTCGTTGGTTGTTTCTCACATTAACAGTTAAAAATGTTTATGATGGCGAAGAATTAAATAAGAGTTTGTCAGATATGGCTCAAGGATTTCGCCGAATGATGCAATATAAAAAAATTAATAAAAATCTTGTTGGTTTTATGCGTGCAACGGAAGTGACAATAAATAATAAAGATAATTCTTATAATCAGCACATGCATGTATTGGTATGTGTGGAACCAACTTATTTTAAGAATACAGAAAACTACGTGAATCAAAAACAATGGATTCAATTTTGGAAAAAGGCAATGAAATTAGACTATGATCCAAATGTAAAAGTTCAAATGATTCGACCGAAAAATAAATATAAATCGGATATACAATCGGCAATTGACGAAACTGCAAAATATCCTGTAAAGGATACGGATTTTATGACCGATGATGAAGAAAAGAATTTGAAACGTTTGTCTGATTTGGAGGAAGGTTTACACCGTAAAAGGTTAATCTCCTATGGTGGTTTGTTAAAAGAAATACATAAAAAATTAAACCTTGATGACACAGAAGAAGGCGATTTGATTCATACAGATGATGACGAAAAAGCCGATGAAGATGGATTTTCTATTATTGCAATGTGGAATTGGGAACGGAAAAATTATTTTATTAAAGAGTAGTTCAACAAACGGGCCATATTGTTGTATAAGTGATGAAATACTGAATTTAAAACTTAGTTTATATGTGGTAAAATGTTTTAATCAAGTTTAGGAGGAATTAATTATGAAGTGTAATGAATGTAACAGGGTTCAATTAAAAGAGGGAAGCGTATCATTAACCCTATAAACTACGTCTGCCCTCATTATTGGAGGGTGAAATGTGAATACATCCTATTCACAATCGAATTTACGACACAACCAAATTTTAATTTGGCTTTGCATTTTATCTTTTTTTAGCGTATTAAATGAAATGGTTTTGAACGTCTCATTACCTGATATTGCAAATGATTTTAATAAACCACCTGCGAGTACAAACTGGGTGAACACAGCCTTTATGTTAACCTTTTCCATTGGAACAGCTGTATATGGAAAGCTATCTGATCAATTAGGCATCAAAAGGTTACTCCTATTTGGAATTATAATAAATTGTTTCGGGTCGGTAATTGGGTTTGTTGGCCATTCTTTCTTTTCCTTACTTATTATGGCTCGTTTTATTCAAGGGGCTGGTGCAGCTGCATTTCCAGCACTCGTAATGGTTGTAGTTGCGCGCTATATTCCAAAGGAAAATAGGGGTAAAGCATTTGGTCTTATTGGATCGATAGTAGCCATGGGAGAAGGAGTCGGTCCAGCGATTGGTGGAATGATAGCCCATTATATTCATTGGTCCTATCTTCTACTCATTCCTATGATAACAATTATCACTGTTCCGTTTCTTATGAAATTATTAAAGAAAGAAGTAAGGATAAAAGGTCATTTTGATATCAAAGGAATTATACTAATGTCTGTAGGCATTGTATTTTTTATGTTGTTTACAACATCATATAGCATTTCTTTTCTTATCGTTAGCGTGCTGTCATTCCTGATATTTGTAAAACATATCAGGAAAGTAACAGATCCTTTTGTTGATCCCGGATTAGGGAAAAATATACCTTTTATGATTGGAGTTCTTTGTGGGGGAATTATATTTGGAACAGTAGCAGGGTTTGTCTCTATGGTTCCTTATATGATGAAAGATGTTCACCAGCTAAGTACTGCCGAAATCGGAAGTGTAATTATTTTCCCTGGAACAATGAGTGTCATTATTTTCGGCTACATTGGTGGGATACTTGTTGATAGAAGAGGTCCTTTATACGTGTTAAACATCGGAGTTACATTTCTTTCTGTTAGCTTTTTAACTGCTTCCTTTCTTTTAGAAACAACATCATGGTTCATGACAATTATAATCGTATTTGTTTTAGGTGGGCTTTCGTTCACCAAAACAGTTATATCAACAATTGTTTCAAGTAGCTTGAAACAGCAGGAAGCTGGTGCTGGAATGAGTTTGCTTAACTTTACCAGCTTTTTATCAGAGGGAACAGGTATTGCAATTGTAGGTGGTTTATTATCCATACCCTTACTTGATCAAAGGTTGTTACCTATGGAAGTTGATCAGTCAACTTATCTGTATAGTAATTTGTTATTACTTTTTTCAGGAATCATTGTCATTAGTTGGCTGGTTACCTTGAATGTATATAAACATTCTCAAAGGGATTTCTAAATCGTTAAGGGATCAACTTTGGGAGAGAGTTCAAAATTGATCCTTTTTTTATAACAGGAATTCAAATCTTTTTGTTCCATTAAAGGGCGCGATTGCTGAATAAAAGATACGAGAGACCTCTCTTGTATCTTTTTTATTTTGAGTGGTTTTGTCCGTTACACTAGAAAACCGAAAGACAATAAAAATTTTATTCTTGCTGAGGGGTGTCTCTTAGACCGTGTCTTTTGCACTTAACCCCTCCATAACAAATAATAAATCATATTTTACCCGGGTAATATTGACTTCTTATTTTATCCGGGTAAAATTATTAAGGTATTCAAAGGAGGA
>NZ_BOSJ01000027.1 GCF_018403285.1 Paenibacillus sp. J45TS6
AGCCCACCTCAAGATGAGATTTCCCAATTAGTAAGACCCCTTGAAGACGACGAGGTAGATAGGCTGGAGGTGGAAGTGCAGCAATGCATGGAGCTGACCAGTACTAATCGGTCGAGGGCTTATCCTACAATTAAATTGCAAAGATTGTTTCGTATCTAGTTTTCAGGGAGCAATTCCTTGATATTACACATCTTTTTTGGAGAGATACCCAAGTGGCTATAAGGGGACCCTCTGCTAAGGGGTTAGACTGCGTAAGCGGTGCGAGGGTTCGAATCCCTCTCTCTCCGCCACTAAATTTCTTCTTGATTTTCTGAATCAAGTATGATAATATAGTACAAGTTGTGTGATAAATAATTATGGCGGCGTAGCTCAGCTGGCTAGAGCGTACGGTTCATACCCGTGAGGTCGGGGGTTCGATCCCCTCCGCCGCTACCATAATTCCCTGGAGATTTAGCTCAGCTGGGAGAGCATCTGCCTTACAAGCAGAGGGTCGGGGGTTCGATCCCCTCAATCTCCACCATATACGCCGGTGTAGCTCAACTGGTAGAGCAACTGACTTGTAATCAGTAGGTTGGGGGTTCAAGTCCTCTCGCCGGCACCATCTTTACTTAAATAGTTGTGGAACTGTGGTGTAGAGGCCTAACATGCCTGCCTGTCACGCAGGAGATCGCGGGTTCGAATCCCGTCAGTTCCGCCATTTAACTATTTAATATGAAGATGAGTGATTTTATAAGAAGTGAGAATCAGATTTGTTTTTCACTTTATTATTATGTAACTCAATGTATGGCTCGGTAGCTCAGTCGGTAGAGCAGAGGACTGAAAATCCTCGTGTCGGCGGTTCGATTCCGTCCCGAGCCACTTTTTATTTCGGAGGATTAGCGAAGCGGCCAAACGCATCAGACTGTAAATCTGCTCCCTTACGGGTTCGGTGGTTCGAATCCATCATCCTCCACCAGTTTTACGAGCCATTAGCTCAGTTGGTAGAGCACCTGACTTTTAATCAGGGTGTCGAAGGTTCGAGCCCTTCATGGCTCATACGAAAGTCACCAGTTCATACTGGTGACTTTTTTTGTTGTATATATTTTCTGAATACTCTATAAGAACAAGAAGATAAACTTATGAATGGCATCCTTAGTTCATTTAAATAACCTTTATAGTAGATGAATTTTATCAGTAGATACATAAAGATTTGGTAGAGGTATACTTCCTGTATTATACTATTTTTGTTGGGTTGGTATGAGTGTAAGAAATAGAAGGCATTAGAGTAGACAATAAAGTCGTAAAGTGGTGGTCATCGTGGCGAATTATGAAGTACTGTTGCAAAAACTACAGGATATTCTTAACGTACCATTTCGAATAATTGAGGTTCCCATTAATAAACATACATTTATAAGAAATGATGAACCCTGTCATTCTTTTGAAGAAGGGGATTCATTATATTTTTACCTAGAAGCAGGCAAAGAAGATGGAATTCAGATGCTATTATCTGCACCGTCCCAGCATGTCGAAGCATCTGAAAGAGCACTCATTGAATGGATTATTTCATCACTGCATCAAAATTCAGGTACTACTAAAATTGCGAAAAATAAAGAGGTAAACTCACTAGAACAGCTGGGAAGCTGGATTCAGGAGAGTGTCGATAAGGATAAATCCATTCCTTTCCCTGAAGATCTTAGTGTGTATGAGAAACAGTTTACCAAAGGAATGATTCCTTTTTACCTGACGTATGAGAGAGCCCATGAATCTGGAATCTCTCTTAAAGCTTTAAATAAACTACTTCAATCCTATTTTGATGGAAAGGTGCTCTTAGTACCATTAGAAGAAGATAGATGGTCTATATTAGCTGAATTAGGTTTAGTGTTGGATAATACCGATGATGATATGGACCAAGTGGTTCTGCAGCAAAAAATGCAGCTTTCCATTGAAGAAGAGCTTGCTGCCTTTACGGATGGTCTTCATGAGGTGATTGCAAATGAGTGGGTTGGAGTCTTTCATCTATCCGTAGCTAAACCTCTGTTCAATATTGTCTCCTTACCTCCTACGATCTCGTTTCTTAGAGAAATAACCGAACTCGGTAAAAAATTTAAAGTTGGCGAGCATGTTTATTTTCCATGGCAATTCCATTTCGAACGTTTGATCTATAGTATACCTGAGGAAGAGAGAGCGAATTACCTAAAAGGAATGAGTAACTCTTCGATCCTATTTGAGGATGAGACGATATCTACCTTAGAGACCTTCTTTCAAATGGACTGTAATGTTAGTGAAACGGCAAAACGTCTTTACATTCACCGTAATACTCTAATTTATCGCTTAGATAAGATAAAGCAAGAGACAGGTCTTGATGTACGGACCTTTAAAGATGCAGTTTTGGTTAAGTTGACTCTCTTCATGTACAAAGTGACGAAAACCTCTTAATTTTTTTGTGTGAATTGTGCATAGTCACCACTAGGCTTTCCAGGTTATTATAAGAACAGGAAATGAATTCGATTACATTGTGTTATTATATGTTTGTATTCGCTTTCATTATTAAATCGAAATGATGCTGAGGAGGCAATAATCATGGCTGGTGTACGCTTAGAACATATTTACAAACAATATCCGGGTGCAGATAAAGCGACAGTTGTTGATATTAACTTAGATATTAAAGATAAAGAATTTCTCGTTCTGGTAGGTCCGTCCGGTTGTGGTAAATCTACAACACTTCGGATGATCGCTGGCCTTGAGGAAATCTCCGATGGCAAACTATATATTGGAGATCGCGTTGTAAATGACGTAGCTCCTAAAGATCGTGATATCGCGATGGTATTCCAATCTTACGCTCTTTATCCACATATGAACGTTTATCAAAATATGGCGTTTGGTTTGAAACTTCGTAAAGTGAAAAAAGAAGAAATCGATAAGAGTGTTCGTGAAGCAGCTAGAATTCTTGATATCGAACATTTGCTGGATCGTAAACCAAAAGCTCTTTCCGGTGGTCAACGTCAGCGTGTAGCTTTGGGACGTGCTATCGTTCGTAACCCACAAGTTTTCTTGATGGATGAGCCGCTCTCTAACTTGGATGCGAAACTTCGTGGACAAATGCGTGCGGAAATTACTAAGCTCGCTAAACGTCTTGAAACGACTGTTATCTATGTAACGCATGACCAAATCGAAGCTATGACGATGGGTGACCGTATCGTAGTAATGAAAGACGGATATATTCAACAAGCAGCTTCACCGGAAGAACTATACAATCATCCTACAAACTTGTTTGTAGCTGGTTTCATTGGATCACCTACAATGAACTTTATCACTGGTAAATTGACGCAACAAGGTGAAAGCCTTCGCTTTGCGGCAGCTGGTCTAGATGTAGAAATTCCACAAGGTAAAGCACAAATTCTTAAAAACAAAGGTTATGCTGGCAAAGAAGTGATTTTGGGTGTACGTCCAGAAGATATTCATGAAGAGCCGGTATTCTTGGAAGCTTCTCCACACACTGCTTTCACAGCTAAAGTAGATGTTAGTGAGAACCTTGGTCACGAATTGCTCTTGTACCTGAGCGGTGTAGGTAATGATGTAACGATCGCACGTGTTGATGGACGTTCGAATACTCGCGATGGAAACACCGTTAAAATGGCAATCGATATGAACAAAGTTCATATCTTTGATAAAGAAACAGAAGCAAACGTACTTGTTCTAGATTAATACGAGTATAATGCACCAATAAAAGGGGTTGTCAGGCTTTTCTAAAGCCAGGCAGCCCCTTTTCAACTTCATAGGTACTACCTGTAAGGTAGACCTTACCGAACATTGCAATCGACTTCATTTTCCGATACGATGAGTACAATGACAATCAGGTTAATATAGATAGAGAACTGTACATAATAGTGGCAACACTTTCTCTTAGAATCCGCGTTATATTTGCCGTACCGAAAGGAAGATACAATATGGCTAAAAAAGTAAAAGTATCCCAACTTGTTAATGAATTTCAAATGGAAGTTGTCTCTGGTGAAAATGGTTTGAAAAGACCAATCACTGTAGATGATTTGAACAGACCTGGCCTGGAGATGGCAGGATATTTTGAATATTACCCATCAGAACGGGTACAGTTGCTAGGAAGAACTGAACTCGCTTTTGTTAAGATGTTGCCCGAGAAAGAACGTCGGGAACGCATGGAAGGTTTGTGTCACGAAGAAACACCTTGTATTGTTGTCACTCGTGGACTCGATGTTCCTCAAGAATTAATTGATATCAGTAACGAGAGAGATCTCCCTGTACTGCGTAGTACGATGGCGACGACAATTCTATCAAGCCGTATTACTGGGTTCCTCGAAGGGAAATTGGCTCCAACAACTACGATTCATGGCGTTCTTTGCGACGTATATGGTATCGGTCTATTAATTACGGGAAGCAGTGGAATTGGTAAAAGTGAGGCTGCTTTGGAGCTTGTTAAGCGTGGCCACCGTCTTGTTGCCGATGATGCGGTAGAGATTAGTCAAACATCAGACAATCAATTACACGGGACAGCACCAGAACTCATTCGTCATCTGCTCGAAATCCGAGGTGTCGGAATTATTAATGTTATGACCCTATTTGGAGTAGGTGCCATCCGTAATCATAAAAGAATTACACTCGTTGTCCGCCTAGAAGCTTGGCAACAGGATAAGCAATATGACCGTCTTGGTCTTGATGAAGAGACGACTCGAATTATTGATACAGATGTTCCACTCGTTACCATTCCGGTACGTCCAGGTCGTAACCTTGGGGTTATCATTGAAGTGGCAGCGATGAATTTCCGTCTGAAGCGGATGGGTGTGAATGCTGCGCTGCAATTTACGAATAAGCTGACGGCTACTATTGCTGAAGATAACGATGATATGGACTAAAGCTTTAAGTTAAACTGAGGAACGTAAACAGAGTCTAATCTTTTAATAGAGGATGTAACAAACTAGCTTTGGTTATATTATCAACGAAACAGGGAGTGGGTAGATGGGTACCTTATTACTTGATCCGATTGCATTTTCTATCGGTTCGCTCAGTGTCCATTGGTATGGACTAATCTTGGGGTCTGCAGCCATCGTCGGTCTGCTGCTCGCAATACAGGAGGGGAAACGTTTTGGAATCCCCTCTGATTTTTTCATGGATTTATTGCTTCTCGGTGTTCCTTCTGCTATTATCGGAGCACGAATTTACTATGTAGCATTCACGTGGGATGACTATAAGGATAACTTCTGGGATGTATTTAAAATCTGGAATGGTGGTATTGCCATTTACGGAGCACTAATTGGTGCTATTATCTGTGCTTTTTTCTATTTTAGGCATAAAGGTTATAATTTCTGGCGTATTGTGGATATTTGTGCGCCCTCTCTTATTATTGGACAGGCGATTGGTCGCTGGGGGAACTTCGTCAATCAGGAAGCATACGGCGGACCTGTAGAAGAGTCTTTCCTTAGAAATACACTGCATCTACCCGACTTTATTGTGAACCAAATGAATGTTCAGGGTACTTTTCATCACCCAACATTTTTATATGAATCTCTCTGGAATATCGTAGGACTTATTTTACTTCTCGTTTTACGTCGTCAAAAATTCATGCGTGCAGGGGAGTTATTCCTGTCCTATTTCATATGGTATTCCATCGGTCGCTTTTTTATCGAAGCACTGCGTACAGATAGTCTCGGATTCCAAGGGCCAGAGTGGCTTGCGTCCATCGTAAATACTTTATGGTCCCCTATGACAGCTATGGGCTTTGAACTGGGGTATTTAGACCCTGCTTATGGAAATCTCCGTATATCACAAGTTTTATCAATCTTAATTATTATAGTCGCTATCATCCTCATTGTAGTAAGGCGCATAACAGGCGCTTCAAAAGAACGTTATATGGACCCGATTGTATCCAGTAAGACTCCTACAGATGGTGGTAGTGACAACGTTTCAGAACTAGAACGAAAAAAAGATCGCAGAGATGAGTCATCTTCTATCGGTTCTGGTACTGATCAGAAAAAGGAGTAATAAAGGAGCAATAGTTAAATGATTAAAACGGTTTTATTTGATTTAGATGGCACGATTATCGACACGAATGAGCTGATTATCAGTTCTTTTATCCATGTTTTAAATGAGCTCGGTCCGGGCGCACTCTCTAGAGAAGAAATTATTCCTCATATGGGAGGCACACTTGAGCAGCAAATGCAGGCATTTACCGGCAAACCTGATGTAGCAGAATATGTTACAGGATACCGTGCCTACAACTCCGTTCATCATGATGATATGGTAAAGCCTTTTCCGGGTGTGATGGATGTAGTGAAGAAACTTCACGAGCAAGGGATTCGTATGGGTGTAGTTACGACAAAAATACGACCAAGCACACTTCGAGTATTGGAACAGTTCGACCTTCTGAAATATATGGAGACCATCGTAACTGTATCGGATGTAACTCATCCAAAGCCGCATCCAGAACCGGTTCTTACTGCGGTAGAGCAGCTTCAGGTGAATCCATCGGAGACGCTAATGGTAGGAGATAGTCCAGTGGACATTCAGTCCGCCAAAGCAGCCGGCGTTAAGGCAGCAGGTGTAGCCTGGTCTCTAAAAGGGGAAGCAAAGCTTAGAGAGTATGACCCTGATTATATTTTACATGATATGCATGACATTCTTACTCTGACCAAGAAGGAGTAGTAAATACTGTGAGGAAGCTGGAACGTTATCCCGTTGAAGAGCAGAATGCACTATGGCATATATATCGAACGGTCAGTCCTTTTAAAGGGGTTCGTAACTTCGTTTGGGTGCAGCTAGCAAGATATTGTCCCATCTTACCTTTGAAAAACTGGATTTACAAAAGCCGTCTTCGCATGGAAGTAGGAGATCATACGGCATTTGCACTGATGGTGATGGTTGATGTGTTTTTCCCAGAACGAATCCATGTTGGAACGAATTCGGTTATAGGGTATAATACAACGATTCTGGCGCATGAGTATCTCATTCATGAGTATCGACTGGGTGATGTATGGATTGGCGATAACGTCCTAATTGGTGCGAACACGACGATTTTGCCTGGAATAACCATTGGGGACGGAGCAGTTGTAGCCGCAGGTTCTGTTGTTCATAAAAATGTGGCTGCAGGGGCTTTTGTCGGGGGTAATCCTTTGAGAGAACTCGGTTCTCAACGAGAAAGTGGAAGCAATACATTACACTAAGAGTTCTTCTTTACATCCAAAAAGAATAGAAATCATGGAAGACCGCTAATAGAGCGGTCTTTTTTTGTTATATAACCCTTTTATTCAAATCAATGGGTGTAAATACAGGAGTTTAGAAGAAGACAAAGAATTGACGATAAAAGGGAAAGCATGGTAAGATACCGAATAATACTTTAATTTGTTAGATTGGTAGCACTTTAATGCAATAAAGATTGTGGATGCTAAATCCGGTGTGAAAGTTAGGAACTATAGATGCAGAGGTGAACAGAAATGACCAAACCAAAAGGTTTTGAAAAGCCAGCCGGTGTACGTGATTACCTTCCTCATGTCGTAGATAAGCTGAGACGGATTGAACATAAAGTACTGGAATGTATGAGTAGCTGGGGATATCGTCAAATTATTACCCCTTCAATGGAATATTACGATACCGTAGGCGTAGCCAGCTCAACGTCTGATCGGAAACTGTTTAAGTTGTTAAACAACCGGGGAACGACACTTGTACTCCGTTCGGATATGACAGCACCGATTGCGAGAGTAGTCTCTTCTATGCTAAAGGACGAGAAGTTGCCTTTACGGCTTTCATACCATGCGAATGTATTTCGTGCCATTGAAGAAGAAGCAGGACGTGAAGCAGAGTTCTTTCAAACAGGTGTCGAACTGGTCGGTGATGATTCTCCAGAAGCAGACGCTGAGGTTGTAGCTCTAGCTATCAGTTCGCTTCAGGCAGCCGGAGTTGCGTCTTTTAAAATAGCGATGGGTCATGTTGGTTTCTTGAACGGATTACTCGGTGAGATTATTCCAGAAGAAGTAGATTTACAAGAAGAATTAAAAGCCGTACTACTTAAGCGTGACTATGTAGGTTACCGTGAGAAAATAGAAGGTTTGTCCTTGTCGTCAGAGCAAAAAGAACGACTTGAGTCTATTTTACGTCTGCGGGGCGGAAAAGAAATAGGTGAGCGTGCTGAATCATTGATCTCAAGTGAAGAAGCACGAAATTCAGTGCAACATCTATGCGCGGTGTGGGAAGTACTCGAAGCTTATGGAGTATCAGAACATGTACTGATCGATTTAACGATGCTTGGCGATTTTTCATACTACACAGGAATGACGTTTGAGGGTTATGCATCAGAACTTGGATTCCCGGTATGCAGCGGAGGCAGGTATGACAAGTTGCTGAAACAGTTCGGTAAAGACATCCCCGCGACGGGTTTTGCAATAAAGACAAACCGCATCATTGATGGAGTGCAAGGAATTCGAGCAGAGCAGCCGCTTCCTGTACTTATTGAATATACGAAGGAACACCGAGTAGAAGCTTTGTCTCAAGCATTGCAGCTTCGAACGGAAGGTCGGACCGTAGTAACCAGACTCATGCAAAGAGTAGAGGATCGTTATCACCAGGGCGTGGATACAAATGAGCAGGGGAATAACTGCGCAGTGTCTACCCTCCAAGGAAAGTATGAAAAAGTGTACACATACAGCAGTCCAATATAGGTTATGTAACATCAAATAAGAAAGGAGCAAGGCATATGAGTGAGATTTTGAAAGTAGCGATGCCCAAAGGGCGAATCTATAAAAAAGCGTCTCAATTATTCCGCGCAGCAGGCATATACATTCCCGAGGACATTGATGATACAAGAAAGCTCGTCATTCCTATTCCAGAAGCGTCCTTAGAGTTCATTATGGCGAAGCCGGTTGATGTTCCTACGTACGTAGAATACGGAGCAGCTGATATCGGGATTGTGGGTAAAGATGTGCTTCTGGAAGAAAATCGCGACGTATACGAACTGCTCGATCTTGGTATCGCCAGATGCCGTATGTCTGTCATCGGGTTACCTGATTGGGAGCCGGGCATCAGGCAGAGAGTAGCGACGAAATATCCGAATGTGGCTTCGCAATATTTTCGTGAGCAGGGGCAACAAGTAGAAGTTATAAAACTAAATGGATCGATTGAACTTGCACCGCTAATTGGCCTAGCCGATCGAATTGTGGATATGGTAGAGACAGGGCAGACGTTAAAAGAGAACGGTCTTATTGAACTTGATAGCATGTTTGATATTACAAGTCGTTTGATTGCGAACCGAGTTAGTTATCGTATGAAAAACGATCAAATTCAAGGGATTTGTGATTCGTTGCAACAAGTCATTAATGTAGCAGCTAGGTAACGATACTCATTTGCCGAGGGCAGGAATGCAGGTCCATAGAGGCTAAAGCTAATAATGAAGATGATGGATAAACAGAATGATTAGAATCGAATTATTTTAGATAAAGGCCATGATAACGGAATGTAATGGGGTTTTTAGCACCTATGAAGGTGCATTTCTGCTCGTTGAAGACATTATTCAAAGATAGGGAGTGGAGTGAGATGAAAATTGTAGCAGCTCAGGATTTTCGTCTGGATCGGAATGTGGATTATGGAACAAACGAACAGAATGAATCGGTCCGTCAAATCGTTTCCACTGTTCGTAACGAAGGGGATTCCGCAGTACTCAGGTATACCGCAGAGCATGACCGCGTAGTCCTTACTCCAGAAAAGCTCAGAGTAACGAGGGAAGAAATGATGGCAGCCTATGATAAGGTAGATCACGCTTTTGTATCTCATATTCGCGAAGCTGCTAACAATATCCGTAGATTTCACGAAAAACAAAAACGGAATTCATGGATGGATTTTGAACCCGATGGAAGCCTGCTCGGACAAATCATTAGACCGCTTGATCGGGTCGGGGTCTATGTACCTGGTGGGAAAGCAGCCTATCCCTCCTCAGTACTCATGAATGTTATTCCAGCACAGGTAGCGGGTGTGGAAGAGATTGTTATGGTTACACCGCCGGCTACAAGCGGCGGTGAAGGGATTAATCCGTACATTCTCGTGGCTGCTGCGGAGGCAGGCGTGAGCGAGATGTACCGGGTTGGCGGCGCTCAAGCTATAGCGGCGCTGGCTTACGGCACAGAAAGTATTCGCAAGGTCGACAAGATATGTGGACCGGGGAATATCTATGTGGCGCTCGCGAAGCGAGAGGTATTCGGTGCCGTCGATATCGATAGTATCGCGGGACCAAGTGAGATCGTCGTGCTGGCTGATGAAACGGCAAGAGCCGAATATGTAGCAGCCGACTTATTGTCTCAAGCCGAACATGATGAGATGGCTTCTGCTATTCTTGTCACAACTTCCAAGCTGCTGGCGGAGGAAGTACAAACAGAGGTAGAAAAGCAGCTAAAGCAGCTGCCAAGGGAGAAGATAGCTCGTACTTCGATCGATCATCACGGGAGTATTATCGTTGTTAATTCCGTGCTTGAAGGAATTGAAGTGGTCAACAAGCTCGCACCGGAACACCTTGAAGTGATGGTTCAAGAGCCGATGTCCTATGTATCTTATATCCGGCATGCCGGGGCTATTTTCCTTGGGCCATACAGCTCCGAGCCTGTCGGGGATTATTTTGCAGGTCCTAACCATATCATTCCGACGAACGGAACGGCGAGATACGCATCGCCCGTGGATGTTGATGATTTCACTAAGAAATCGAGCTTGATTTACTATAGCAAGGAAGCATTTCTAGCAAATGGAGAAGCAATTATTGGGCTTGCTCGTCATGAGGGATTAGAAGGGCATGCTCGGGCAATTGAAGTCCGATTAAACCAAGAAAAACAAGGTGAGAGCATCTAAAAATGCGATATCTAATAGAGTCATTAGCTCAGTAAGTCAAACAGTAAGGCAATTAATAAGACGAACCAATATAGAAGAGTAATCGAAGGGTGGAGAACCAGATGGGAAATGGTGAACAGCAATTTCTTGGTGACGGACGCGGGGCAGAAGTTAGCCGGAGAACCAATGAAACGGATATTCAGCTTAGTTTTGGTGTAGATGGAAGCGGTCGTTCTGAGCTCAAGACAGACGTTCCTTTTCTAAATCACATGCTTGATCTGTTTACGAAACATGGACAATTCGATCTTCAGGTAAAGGCGAAAGGTGACATAGAAATTGATGATCATCACACGGTTGAGGATATCGGAATCTGTCTTGGTCAGACACTTCGTGAAGCTTTGGGCGACAAAAAAGGGATCAAACGTTATGCAAGTGTATTTGTTCCTATGGATGAAGCATTGGCACAAGTAGTCATTGATATCAGCAACCGGCCTCACTTTGAATATCGGGCTGATTATCCGTCCCAGCAGGTAGGAAGCTTCTCGACGGAACTTGTTCAAGAGTTCTTGTGGAAATTCGCACTGGAAGCGCGTGTTACGCTGCACGTGATTGTTCACTACGGACAAAACACACACCATATGATCGAGGCTATTTTTAAGGCGCTTGGCAGAGCACTTGATGAAGCAACACTCGTTGACCCACGTGTTACGGGAGTTCCATCTACGAAGGGAGTGCTGTAGTCTATGACCATTGCCATTGTCGACTATGGGATGGGAAATCTTCATAGTGTAAGCAAGGCGATCGAACGGCTTGGCTATGAGGCACAAGTAACGAGTAACAAAGAAGAAATTATGGGAGCGTCGGGTGTGGTGTTACCGGGGGTAGGAGCTTATGGGGATGCTATGCAGCACCTTAGGGAAACTGGGCTTGATAAAGTGATGCGAGAGGTTCAGGAGAAAGAAATTCCGCTCCTTGGCATATGTCTTGGCATGCAGCTGCTTTTTAGCAGCAGTGAGGAACATGGCCAGCATGAAGGGCTGAATATTATACCTGGACGGGTGGTTAGGTTTGAAGACCGTTCCTCATACAAAGTGCCGCATATGGGTTGGAATGAGCTTCAGTTCATACAGCGAGAGAATCCACTGTTTCAGGATCTGATGGAAGGTCACGTCTATTTTGTGCATTCATATCATGTCGAACCTGAGAATGATGAGGACCTGCTTGCGGTAACGGATTATGGCTTTCCTGTTACAGCGATTGCCGGTAGAGGTTCAGTTTATGGAATGCAATTTCATCCAGAGAAGAGCGGAGAGCTCGGTATGCAGCTTCTGAAGAACTTTTTGAAACTAGCGGAGTCTAGTAGTTAATCTGGAACATTTATAAGGGGGCCTATGTGATGACAGCATTCATGATTTACCCGGCAATTGATATTAGAGGCGGAAAATGTGTACGCCTTGTTCAGGGAGATTACAACCAGGAAACGGTGTATCATGACAGTCCTGTAGAGGCAGCAAAAGCTTGGGAAGATCAAGGGGGATCGTTCATCCATTTAGTGGATCTCGACGGAGCCAAAGCAGGGTCGCCGGTTAACATCGAAGTCATCGGACAGATTGCATCAACGGTTCAAGTGCCTGTTCAGGTAGGCGGGGGAATTCGCAGGATAGAGGATGTTAAGAAACTGCTCGATCTGGGCGTTGCAAGACTCATTCTAGGTACAGCAGCTATTGAGGATCGGCAGTTTACGGAGCAAGTGCTTGGTACATATGGTGATAAAGTAGCCATTGGTATCGATGCGAGAAATGGTTATGTGGCAACGCGTGGCTGGCTCGAAACATCAGAAGTGAAAGCAGAGATCCTTGCAAAAGAACTTGCCCTTTATGGAGCACAGACTTTTATTTTCACGGATATTTCGAGAGACGGCATGATGCAAGGTCCTAATGTGGAGGCTATTGTTGCTCTAGCGGCGGCTAGCGGACAAAAGGTCATTGCTTCTGGCGGTGTAAGCACGATGGAGGATCTTGTAAAACTGCACAGACACCGGGAAGACGGTGTAAGCGGAGCAATTATCGGTAAAGCATTATACACAGGAGCGATTGACCTAAGACAGGCGGTTGAAACGGTAGAGAATAGTGGCGTTACTGATTTGAAATAAATTCAAGTCGCGGCTAAATAAAGTCTTTGCTAGAAAGTAAAGAAAATAAGCTGAGAAGAGGTCGGATGATGCTAGCTAAACGAATTATTCCTTGCCTGGATGTAAAGGACGGCAGAGTGGTCAAAGGTGTGAATTTCGTAAATCTGCGCGATGCGGGAGATCCCGTAGAGCTGGCTGCCTTGTATGATCGTGAAGGTGCAGACGAGATCGTGTTTCTTGATATATCAGCATCTGTAGAAGGACGACAGACAATGGTAGAAGTTGTACGTCAGACGGCTGGTGAGATTGCAATCCCTTTTACGGTAGGCGGGGGCATTAAGCATGTTGATGATATGAAGACAATCCTTCGTGCAGGTGCCGATAAAATCGGAATCAATACCGCGGCTGTTCTGAATCCATCTTTAATTAAGGAAGGTGCGCTCAGGTTTGGCTCGCAATGCATCGTGCTTGCTGTAGATGCCAAATGGAATGATGAATTTGGTGAATGGGAAGTGTACACACACGGCGGCCGTAAGCCTACCGGAATTAGGACACTTGAGTGGGTGAAGCAGGCAGAGAAGCTGGGAGCAGGTGAACTGCTGCTTACAAGTATGGATGCCGATGGAACCAAGAATGGTTTTGATATTCGTCTTACGTCCGCTGTTAGTGATGCAGTAGGCATTCCCGTGATCGCTTCGGGAGGAGCAGGGAAAGAAGAAGATTTTGAGGAAGTGTTTACAGCAGGAAAAGCGGATGCAGGACTTGCTGCAACGATTTTTCACTATAAGGAAATTGCGATTCCTCATCTAAAACAACATTTGAAAGCCAAAGGAGTGGAGATTCGATGAGCAATCAATTAAAAGATCAGTTATCACTCGGACAGGTAACCGAATATATTAGGTGGAATGAGCAGGGACTTGTCCCTGCTGTGATCCAGGATGCTGATTCAAGAACGGTACTGATGCTAGCATATATGAATCAGGAATCATTAAAAAAATCATTAACCACAGGGGAGACATGGTTCTGGTCACGTTCAAGAAATGAATTGTGGCACAAAGGAGCTACCTCTGGTAACGTACAAACGATTGTCTCTGTAAAATACGACTGTGATGGGGATACCCTATTGTTTTTGGTGAAACCGAAGGGTCCAGCTTGTCATACAGGAGAAACCACTTGTTTCTATCGGGAAATCCGCGGTGTTCATACAGAGGAAGCAGAGAGTGAATCTTCTGCATATACAAGTAATCGCTTTGATGTGCTCGCAGAGCTTGAGTCGGTGATTGCAGAACGTGAAAGAGATCGCCCTGAAGGTGCATATACCACGTACCTGTTCAACAAAGGGGTAGACAAGATTCTGAAAAAAATCGGTGAGGAAGCATCCGAAACGATTATTGCAGCAAAGAATAAGGATAATGAAGAACTGAAGCTTGAGGTTAGTGACTTAATCTATCATTTATTAGTTTTGCTGCAAGAGCGTAAACTTCCTCTGGACCAAGTATTAAAAGAACTCAGTCTGCGTCACGAGCGTCCACGTCGCGACTAGTGTAAGGGAGGAATACTCATGTTAATCGATTATCATACCCATCATGCCAGATGCGGACATGCGGTAGGAGACCTGGAGTCTTATGTAAAACAGGCCATCAAGCTCGGATACAGCCAGATTGGCTTGTCTGATCATATGCCTCTGCTCCACGTTAATCCGGCTGAGTATTACTCAGAGGTGGCGATGCCTATGGAAGAGCTGCCAAGATACATCGAGGAATGTCTTTATCTAAAGGACAAGTATAAGGATGATATTGAGGTACGTGTTGGTCTCGAAGGGGACTATGTTGAAGGCTTCGAAAAAGAGATCGAACAAATTATTTCGGCCTATCCTTTTGACTATGTGATTGGATCTGTTCATTTTCTGAAAGAGTGGGATATTACGGATTACAGGCAAGTCTATCACTGGGAAAACAAAGATGTGCTTGAAGTATATCGAACCTATTACGATGCTGTTCAAAAAGCCGCAAAGAGCGGTTTTTATGATTTTCTCGGACACATTGATGCAATTAAACGATTTACATATGAGCCTAAGCAGGCAGAGCGGGATGCTTGGTATGCGCTAGAACGCGAAACCCTAGAGGTGATTGCTGACTGCGGGATTCCAATTGAGCTGAATGCCTCAGGCTTATCTAAGCCGTGTGCGGAAATGTTCCCTAGTGAGCGAATTTTGAAGCAAGCCTATCAGCTGGGGATTCCGGTGACGGTCGGTTCGGATGCCCATGATCCGTTGAAAGTAGGAGAGAATGTAGATACTGCTAGAACGCTTTTAAAAGAGATTGGGTATACCGAACTTGCTACCTTTAAAGAGAGAAAGCGCTTTATGGTTTCGTTGTAATCTGTAACAAGCGTAGTATAATAAAGGAAAAACATCCTGTTTTTATATATACTACACTCTATGATTCGTTGTGAGCCGAGTACTTTCGGGAATGCTAGTGTTAAAAATAAGTTCTTCAGGAGGCATGTATGCAGCACTCTCTCCGTATTTTTTCGGGATCATCCAATCCTCAGCTGGTACAAAATATATGCCAGAAGTTAGGGGTAGAGCAGGGTAAAATCAAAATATCCCGCTTCAAGAGCGGGGAGATTTACGTGCACTATGAGGAAACGATTCGTAATTGTGATGTTTTTCTTGTGCAATCTCTATCAAGACCGATCAATGAGTTACTAGTTGAACTGCTTGTCATGATTGATGCAGCTAAACGTGCGTCTGCCCGAACAGTCAATATCATCCTGCCTTATTACGGTTATGCGAGACAGGAGAGAAAGTCTGCTCCAAGGGAGCCGATTTCAGCAAAACTGCTGGCTGATGTACTCACCACAGCAGGGGCAAACCGGATTGTAACCATTGATCTTCATGCGGCAGCAATTCAGGGTTTCTTTAATATTCCGGTTGACCATCTTACTGCGCTGGACTTAATTAGTGATTATCTTAAAAGCAAAAACATCGATAAACCTGTCATTGTATCGCCTGATGCGGGAAGAGCATCGATGGCAGAGAAATTGGCAAGCAGGCTCGATTCTCCATTTGCTATCATGATTAAGAAACGTCCAGCTCATAATGAGTCTGTCATTACTCACGTGATCGGGGATGTCGATGGCAGAACCCCTATTATTATTGAAGATTTAATTGATACAGGAACGACGATTGTTAACGTAGTTGAAGGGCTCAAAGAGAGAAATGCATATCCAGCAATTGTTTGCGCGACACATGGGCTTTTTTCAGGATCGGCATTGGAAAAACTCTCTCATCCTCATATTGAGGAAGTGATTGTTACGGATTCTATTGAGCTGCCTCCGTCGGGTCCACCTTGTTTTACCGTCTTATCGGTTGCTCCTATGCTGGCAAGGGCAATCCGGATTATCCTGGATGGTGGTTCTATTGCTACATTATTCAAGGATGCAGGTATTTAAGGACGACGAATAGATCACTCAGCAAGGTTCTTCAGCGAAGAGCCTTGTTTGCGTTTGGCTCGGCAGGGTTAGTAGGCTGACCGTAAAGGGTAATGAATAAGTAGGAGACACCAAGTATCACGAGAGTTTCTCATAAAATGTGTACATCTCTTTTATAGAATGGTGAAGTAAATTTTTCATCTGTTGTATAGTTCTGCAACACGAGAAGAGTCCTTCAGATTATGTTATACTGGAGAGTATGAAATCGTATGATATAAGGAGGTGCCTTGGCACGTATGAAGGGCAAACCGCAGCGGACTGATCGCTCTCTTGTCAATGTTGTACCGATTCAACTGGACGCTTCTTTTTTCTTTGAAAGAGCTGTCCGCTCGCTGGATCGCAATCATTATGACAAGGCATTAAAATATTTTAGTAAAGCAGCTGAATATGAACCGGAGAATCCGGTCAATCATTGTAATGTGGCAGGCATCCTGTCTGAGATGGGGGATTATGCCCGCTCTAATGAAATTTTGAACCATGTGCTCACTGAAGTTGATCCCTCCATGATGGAGTGTTATTTCTATATGGCGAATAACTACGCGAACATGGAACAGTTTGAAGCCGCAGAAGAAGCGATTGTTACTTATTTGGAAGAGGATGAACAAGGACAGTTTCTGGATGAGGCGGAAGAGATGTTAGATCTTCTGTTCTTTGAACTGGGCCGGAAGGCTCCTGTGAGACGAATTAAAGCTAGAGAAGGTATCGCAGAGCATGATTATGCTCGCAGCTTGCTGGAGGAAGGAAAGTTTGCTCAGGCAGCAGAAATGCTGGAGAGTATTACAAAAGATCAGCCTGATTTCACAGCTGCACGCAATAATCTCGCCTTAGCCTATTACTATATGGGAAGATTCGCAAAAGCGAAGGATACCATCTTTGATTTGTTAGCAATGGAGCCGGGCAATCTGCACGGTCTATGCAATCTTGCTATTTTCTATCAGAATGAAGGAAATAAAGAACAGGTAGAGGCACTTATCAAACAGCTGCAGACTCTAGTTCCTTTCGAGCAAGAGCATGTCTTTAAACTAGGAACGACGATGGGTATTCTGGGAGAACATGAAGCAGCTTATGCTCACTTCCGCAGATTACTTAAGAATAAAGAAACGGCAAGCGATCCTTCGCTTGTTCATTATGCTGCAGTGGCAGCATGTAATACGAAGAGATATAGAGAAGCCGAGCGGCTATGGGAAATGGTGCAGGCACTCGATCCTGAATCAGAGGTCCCTAAGTTTTATATTTCTAGGCTGTCAGCACGGAAGGAAGATCAAGATTTTGGAACGGTAAGTTACCATTATCATTTGCCGTTTGAAGAACAATTCCGACTGTGGGAGAAATACGGAGCGAGTATTCCGGAAGATATCAAAAATGATCCGCTCATTCGTTCTTCTTTCTTCTGGGCGCTTCATCATGGTGATGATACGAGTAAAGCCCAAGTGATCAGTGCACTGCGTCATATTGGTGACTATGAAGTATATCAGGCCCTTACTGACTTCCTGGAACAACCAGGTGAAACTACGGAGCTCAAAGAGCTCGCTCTTTCCGTACTGCGTGAGATTGGGGAACCGGAGATGCTTTTGAAGGAGAAGAGTCAGAATAGTACTTTGCGTTCTGCGGATTCTAGTTCAGTAGGTGAAGAGTTATCCATACTGAATAAGCAAGATAATGAAGATCCAGAATCATCCCGCTACGAGCAGCTGGATGATAAACAACAAGCGGTTTTGAACAAAGTTTTGGAGAAGATGGATCAGCAACCTGATATTTTGCGCAAGGGAGTTCAGTATTTATGGGCAGACTATTTGAAGCAAGTTGCTCCTGAATTGCCATCGATCTCACTCATTGAAGGATGGTCCGCTGCACTCGAATATCTCACTGTCAAATCAGCAGGCAAGGAAGTTACCTATAAGGAAGTAGCTGGTCATTACGGCATTTCAGCTTCCACGGTGAGCAGGTACGCTAAGCAAATTGATCTAGTATGTAATTCTACACATTTGTTACAGCCCGTATTCGGGTCTTTATCGGAGAAGCTGTAGTATCAAACTTTATTTTGTAAAAGGGAGGTAACGATGTATGACTCACTATAAATCCGTTATTATCGGCACAGGTCCTGCGGGACTTACTTCTGCTATTTATCTGGCACGGGCTAACATGAATCCACTCGTTATTGAAGGTATGGAGCCAGGAGGCCAGCTTACAACAACAACAGAGGTTGAAAACTTCCCTGGATTTCCTGAAGGAATTCTAGGTCCAGAGCTCATGGACAATATGCGTAAACAAGCTGAGCGTTTTGGAGCCCAGTTCAAAAATGGCTGGGTAGACAGCATTGATCTCGCTGAGCGTCCTTTCCGCATTAAAGTAGAAGGCCAAGAGGAACTCACCGCAGATTCCGTTATTATTTCTACCGGAGCTTCTGCAAAATATTTAGGAATCCCAGGCGAAAAAGAAAATGTGGGGCGCGGTGTGAGCACATGCGCAACCTGTGACGGTTTCTTTTTCCGTAACAAAAAGATTGTTGTTGTTGGTGGCGGCGACTCCGCTATGGAGGAGGCAAACTTCTTGACCAGGTTTGCTTCTAGCGTAACCATTGTACATCGCCGCGAGCAATTGCGGGCCTCCAAAATTATGCAGGACCGTGCGAAAGAAAACGAAAAAATAAAATGGGCTTTAAATCGTTCTCCTCTCGAAGTCGTTGCTGACGATCAGGGAGTAAAGGGCCTTAAAGTTCATAATAATGAAACAGGGCAGGATGAGCTGGTGGAAGCAGACGGCGTATTTATAGCGATTGGGCATACACCAAATACAGCCTTCTTGCAAAATCAAATCACGCTGGATGCAGGTGGGTATATTGCTTGTAATCCAGGAACTACAGAGACGAATATCCCTGGTGTTTTTGCTTGTGGTGATGTGCAGGATACCAAATATCGCCAAGCTATAACAGCAGCAGGATCGGGTTGTATGGCTGCTATGGATTGTGAGAAGTACCTTGAGGGCAGCATGGCTCATGACTGGAGCGAAACATTGAACAACGAACAATAATATGAAAAGCTGGCCGGGCATAAAAGGGTGTCCGGACGGCTTTTTTGCTTACTTTGATTGGTTAAGACTTGTGAGAAATGGAAGGGTATTCGTCTTGACCGGCCCCCTTCCTTCAATTATAGTGATAACGTATGAATAAATATTACAGATGATAAAGGTGGCTTGCTAGCAATGTCTGAAAATGTCTACGTTGGTGTGGATTTAGGCGGTACGGCAATCAAAGTTGGGATCTGCAATGAGCAAGGAGCACTTCTGCATACATATGAAGGCCCGACAGAAGTGAGTAAGGGCGTTGATACTGTCATTTCAAACATCGAGAAATATGTCCGTCATATTGTGGAAGAATCACCATACAGTTGGGAGCAACTTGCAGGAGTCGGAGCAGGTGTAGCCGGATTCACTAATGTGCGAGAGGGAGTAATTGTACTCGCGCCTAACGTAGGTTTTAAAGATGTACCGATCCGTTCGATACTCGAAGATAGGCTAGGAAAGCTCGTTAAGATAGATAATGATGCGAATGTTGCGGCTCTTGGAGAAGCGTGGGCTGGTTCAGGTAACGGAGTTGAAAACTGCGTATGCTATACTCTAGGTACCGGTGTTGGCGGCGGAATTATTATTGATGGTAAGATTTATCAAGGTTTCTCAGGAATGGCTGGTGAGATTGGACACACGAATGTAGTACCGGATCTAGAAGCGATTCAATGCGGATGCGGGAAAATGGGGTGTCTGGAAACGGTTTCTTCAGCTACAGGGATTATACGTATGGCGAATGATGCGGTAGAGCGTGGAGATCATACTTCACTTCAATCCGTAGACACCATTATGGCGAAAGATGTATTTGATGCAGCGAAAGCAGGAGATGAGGTAGCACTTCGTATTGTTCATCGTGCAGCTTATTATCTTGGAAAATCACTGGCATCGGTTGCTGCCGTATTAAATCCTGAGATGTTTATCATTGGCGGAGGGGTTTCTAAAGCTGGTGATATTCTGTTTGATGAAGTGCGCAGTGTGTTTGCAAGTCTTGCGCCCGAGCCTCTTCAAAAAGGGGTAACCATTGTACCGGCAACCCTGGGAAATGATGCTGGTATTGTAGGCGCAGCTGGATTATTGATTCGTTCCTAAGATCGTACGCAACTTAAAATAACAATAATAGTAAGTCAATAGATAGACGAACTGAAATTGATAGGGGGAAAAACATGTTTGAAGGTGAAAAATCACCAGCAGGTGGAGCAACCCTTATTATCATTACAGGGATGTCAGGTGCAGGAAAGACCATTGCGGTTCAGAGTCTGGAAGATCTAGGGTTTTTCTGTGTTGATAATTTGCCTCCCGTTCTTATTCCTAAGTTTGCAGAACTTATTGTCCAATCTAATGGTAAAATTGGTAAGGTAGCACTTGTCATAGATTTACGCGGGCGAGAGTTTTTCACTGCTCTGTCTGAATCTTTGAATTATATTAAGGATCAATTTACGATTCACTGTGAAATTATGTTCCTTGATGCTCAAGACAGTGTTCTTGTGCAGCGATATAAAGAAAGCCGGCGGAGACATCCGCTTGCGCCAGAGGGAATGCCGCTTGATGGTATAAGACTGGAACGCAAAATGTTAGAAGAACTTAAGAACTCAGCTACACAGGTGCTCGATACCAGCAACATGAAGCCTGCGCAGCTAAAAGAAAAAATTATTTCAAGGTTCTCTCATTTAGAGAGCCATATGTTGTCCGTAAATGTTACTTCATTTGGTTTTAAATATGGTATTCCCATTGATGCTGATTTGGTGTTTGATGTTCGTTTTCTGCCAAATCCACATTACATTGAGCATCTACGGCCGAATACAGGGCAGAATAGTGATGTATATGAATATGTAATGAAGTGGCCGGAAACACAGGCGTTTTTAACAAAACTGCTGGATATGCTTCATTTCCTTATTCCTCAGTATCGGAAAGAAGGCAAAAGCCAGGTCATTATCGGCATTGGATGTACAGGCGGTAAGCACCGGTCCGTTGCAATTGCTGAGTATTTAGGTAAAATGCTTGGGGCAAGTGAGACTGAATCGGTTGTAGTCAGCCATAGAGATGCAGATCGTGATCGCGGAAATCACTAAATAAAGTGGAATGGATAAAGATATCGACATGAATTGAATGGATTTATCGATTTAGGGATGACACCTGCATAGGATACAACATACAATGTATGGATCGCTCATACCGCATTCGTTAGTCATCATTTTCAAAAGAGTAACGGATTGCTAACCTTGAGCAACCTCTTATAGAAGGTGAAGTGATAGAAGTGGCTGTAGAACAAATGAAACGTCCGCATCTTGTCGTTATGGGTGGCGGAACAGGGCTATCTGTCATGTTGCGGGGGTTAAAAAATAAGCCGCTTGATATCACGGCAATAGTTACGGTTGCTGACGATGGAGGAAGCTCAGGCATGCTGCGGGATGAACTGCAGATGCCTCCTCCAGGTGACATCCGTAATGTGCTCACAGCGCTTGCTGATGTAGAGCCGTTGATGTCAGAATTGCTTAATTATCGTTTTAGTGGAAATGGTGGATTATCTGGTCATAGTCTTGGAAACTTGATTCTGGCTGGAATGACAGATATAACAGGTGATTTTGTAACAGCGGTGAGAGAGATTAGCCGTGTTTTTGCTGTACGCGGGCAAGTATTGCCAGCTGCGGCGGAAGCCGTTGTGCTCCGCGCCGAGATGGAAGATGGTACGATCGTTACCGGCGAGTCCCAGATCCCAGCCTATGGCGGACGGATTAAGAGAGTTTATCTTGAACCGGACCACGTGGAGCCGTTGCCAGAGGCTATCCAGGCAATTGAACAGGCAGACGCGATTATTATTGGTCCCGGCAGCTTGTATACCAGCATTTTACCCAATCTTCTTGTTCCTAAATTGGCAGAAGCTGTTGTTTCCTCGAAGGCAGCCAAGATCTTTATTGGTAATGTGATGACACAGCCTGGTGAAACCGATGGTTATTCTGTTGGTGATCATTTGAAAGCCATTGATGCCCATATAGGACATCGAATATTTGATTACGTCATTGTCAACAATGGCGATATTCCTGAACCCGTTCAGGAAATGTATGCAGAAAAGGGTGCAAAACCAGTACAGCTTGATCTTGAAGAGATTCTGAAGTACTCGAATGAATGCATCGCAGATCGACTTGTCATGTACCGGACTTACTTACGGCATGATGCGAATAAATTAAGTCATCATATCTACACGCTAGTGCAAAACTGGATGATTCGAAAGAGGTGAGATCCTTTGTCGTTTGCGGCACAGACCAAAAAAGAATTAACTCTGATCGAAAGCGAGCCTTGTTGTGAGAAAGCAGAGTTGTCTGCACTCATTCGTATGCTTGGCTCGGTCCAGCTATCGAACAAGAAGGTTATTTTAGACGTCTCTACGGAGAATGCCGCGATTGCAAGGCGAATCTATTCTTTGCTCAAAAAGCACTTTCAGGTGCATACCGAGTTATTGGTTCGTAAAAAGATGCGGCTTAAAAAGAATAATGTATACATCGTAAGAGTTCCGGTTCGAGTGCAAGAAATTTTGAATGAATTGGAGATTGTATCAGAAGGATTTATCTTTACGCCAGGAATCAATCCGAATGCCATTCATAAGAACTGCTGTAAACGGGCGTATTTACGAGGTGCGTTTATGGCGGGAGGCTCTGTTAATAACCCGGAAGGCTCCTCTTATCACTTAGAAATTGCCTCGATGTATGAAGAGCATTGTCAGGCTCTCGTTGATCTTGCCAATGAATTTAATCTGAATGCACGCTGTATCGAGCGGAAGAAAGGGTTTATTTTCTATATTAAAGAGGGCGAAAAAATCATTGAGATGCTTAGCATTATCGGTGCACATCAGGCTTTGTTTAAATTCGAAGATGTTCGAATTATGCGTGATATGCGGAATTCGGTGAATCGAATCGTTAACTGTGAGACGGCCAATTTGAATAAAACGATTGGTGCAGCTGTGCGTCAAATTGAGAACATAAAGCTCCTTGATAAGGAAGTAGGGCTCGAAACCCTTCCTGATAAACTGCGTGAAGTAGCAGAAGTAAGACTTGCGAATCCAGATATTAATTTGAAGGAAGTTGGGGAATTACTAAAAGGAACCGTCAGTAAATCAGGCGTGAACCATAGGCTTCGCAAAATTGATGAAATGGCAGAAAAAATTAGAGTAGAAAAAGGACAACTCATATAGTGTGAGATTTATCATAAAGAAGTCTTTTTTTCTTCTAGTTTCATTCATGCTATAATGGTATAATGTTAATAATTATGTAGTATGATGTAGAGATTTTTATAGAGGGGGTAAGTTTTCATGACAAAACACCCGGTAGTAGTCCGTTTGAAGACGGGTCTTCATGCCAGACCAGCTGCTCTATTCGTTCAAGAAGCGAATAAGTATTCATCCGAAATTTTTGTGGAAAAAGACGACAAAAAAGTGAATGCTAAAAGTATCATGGGAATTATGAGCCTTGCAATTAGCACGGGTACTGAAATTCACATTAGTGCTGAAGGCGCAGACGCTGAACAGGCAGTAAATGCATTGATCAGTCTTGTAAGCAAGGAAGAATTGGAAAACCAATAAATTTCATGTTTTCATATGTGTATACCGGAAAGCCCCTTATGGGGCTTTTTTTCGTTGTATTTAATACATAAATTAAATAGCATAAATGGAACTTTATACAAAATAATCTCGTCTAATAGTTTGTAGTGCCTGAGTTAGAAGATTTTTGAATAGAGAGGGAGGATCGTGTAATGAAAAAGAAATGGGTTTGGTTAAAGCCTGCAGCAGCTACATTAATCGCAGGAACTCTATTCATTGGTGGGGGTGGAGGAGGGGCTATCTCCTTTGCGGGAAAAGCACAAGCGCAAGAAGCCGCGGCGGTTCAGAATGTGGTATCCGTCGTAGGGAAAGGTGAAATTTCGGTAAAGCCGGACATTGCCTACCTTTATATTGGTATTCATACAGAAGGAAAAACAGCTGTTGAAGCTCAAAAAGCAAATGCTAAAAAGATGCAAAACTTAACCAACTTACTTAAAAAGACGTGGAAGCTGGAAAGCAAAGACATACAAACGAATCAGTTTTATGTACAGCCTGATTACACATATAGCGAAAAAGAAGGACGGAAACTAAAAGGGTATACAGCATCACATTCACTAAAAATTAGCTATCGTAATCTCGATAAGATTGGAGAACTGCTGGATTCAGCTGCTAAAATGGGTGTGAACCAGATCGACAATATTCAGTTCTCGATTGAGAATAGAGATGCTTTCGAAACGGCCGTAATTGAAAAAGCAATGTCTAATGCGAATTTGAAGGCAGGAGCCATCGCTAAAGTTTCAGGACGCAGTTTGGGAGTTGTTCTGAGTGTGAGTCAAGGGAATGTGGCAGAACCCGTTCGTTACTACGAGCAGATGTATGATATGAAAGTGGAAACAGCAAACAGTACTGCTGATAAATCATCGTCGGTTGAAACGGGAGAAATTAAATTGACTACAGAACTTACGGTGCACTATCAACTTAACTAGTACTTTACTTGAGAAAAGCAGTTTAGAAGCATGAAAAAAGCCGCAGTCCTCTAGGACTGCGGCTTTTTTCATTTATTTCTATATTAGATCCCTTGCGGTGGAGTTGAAGAAATAACTTTATCAACAAGTCCGTAAGCTTGAGCTTCTTCTGCACTCATGAAGTTATCGCGATCTGTGTCTTTCTCGATACGTTCAATCGGTTGACCTGTACGTTCAGCCAAGATTTTGTTGAGTTTGTCACGCATTTTGAGAATGCGGCGAGCACGAATTTCAATATCTGTCGCTTGACCTTGTGCACCACCCAAAGGTTGGTGAATCATGATCTCGCTGTTTGGAAGCGCAAAACGTTTGCCTTTTGCACCAGCATTGAGCAAGAATGCACCCATAGAAGCTGCCATACCCATGCAAATTGTCGATACATCTGGTTTGATGAATTGCATAGTGTCATATATCGCCATACCCGCAGTAATGGAACCGCCTGGGCTGTTAATGTATAGGTGAATGTCTTTCTCCGGATCTTCCGCAGTGAGGAACAACATTTGAGCGATGATAGAGTTGGCTACTACATCGTTAACGTCGCTTCCCAGAAAAATAATCCGATCTTTCAGTAGTCTGGAATAAATGTCATAAGCGCGTTCACCGCGATTGGTTTGTTCTACGACCATAGGAATGTAACTCACGTGAAAAACCTCCTTAGGAATTTAGGTTTAGAGTTTATATTTAGACGTTTAACAGCATCTACATCTACTGTTTCCGTATTAACCACATCATAAACAAATCAAAACAAAAAGTCAAAGAAAGTCAAACTATTTTGATAAAAAAAGAAACCTATTCGGTTTCATCGGTTAAGAGTATAACAAGCTGTTAGTAATTATATGGCGCGCCCGCGAGGAATCGAACCTCGATCTCAGGCTCCGGAGGCCTACGTCATATCCGTTGGACCACGGGCGCACAAGTGTGACAGCAAAATTTATTATATCTGATTGCCATTAAAAATGCAAGAAAGTTTAGTGGAGGTGTTTGATGTTCTATAAGAATGTGCAGACTACATTAATAGTGCGTTCTAAGCAATATTTTATTTATAAGTAAGCAAAGTGCATAAATAGACGCTCACTTGCGAAATATACTTCTGACCACTTGCATACCAGGGTAGATTTAGGTAAAATAAACGTGGGACTTAAAAAGTTAACCCCGGGACAATTTTAGTCCATATTAGAGGCCGGAATGAAGGAGTTTGCGGAAGTGGAAAGTATGCGAACGATTTTAGAAGTGCAGAAGCAACTTCTACCTGATCTCATGGACGTAATGAAGAAGAGATATACCATTTTGCGCCAAATCATGATTTCGGATGTAATCGGACGAAGAACGCTTGCCCACTCTCTGGATATGACGGAGCGTGTACTCAGATCGGAGACAGACTTGCTTAAATCACAAGGACTGATTGAGATCGAGAGTATGGGCATGAGAATAAGTGAGTCCGGCGAGCAGCTGCTTGCAATGTTAGAACCTATGGCTAATGAATTATTTGGACTGTCGGAGATGGAAGAATTAATCGAGAAAACGTATGGACTCCAAAAGGTTATCGTTGTTCCCGGTGATTCAGAAAACTCTGAATATGCCAAACGTTCACTTGGACGTGCAGGAGCTAGAGCCCTGCTGAGTGTCATGAATGATGGAGATGTTGTTGCAGTTACAGGCGGATCGACTACAGCTTCGGTCGCTGAACACTTAACTCCGTCGTCTGCTATGCGTGGAGTATGGTTTGTACCCGCAAGAGGCGGACTTGGTGAAAGTGTAGAATTTCAAGCGAATACGATCGCGTCGACCATGGCTAAGAAGCTTGGGGCTGAATACAGGTTGCTTCATGTGCCTGATCTGTTAAGTAACCATGCCTACGAATCACTAGTTCAAGACTCTAACATTCAAGAAATTTTGGGTATGATTCGAAAAGCTCGCATCGTAATTCATGGAATCGGCGGAGCAATGGAGATGGCTAAAAGACGTAAGCTTGCGCCTCAGACGATCGAAGAGATTAGAGATGAAGGTGCTGTCGCTGAATCCTTTGGTTATTACTTCAATAATAAAGGAAAAGTAGTTCATACTATGCTCACGCTTGGTATGCGTCTTGAGGATATTACTCGGACGGATGTCGTCATCGCCATTGCAGGCGGTAAATACAAGGCAGATTCTATAAAAGCCGTGCTTCGTTTTGGGCAGGAAGATATACTTGTCATTGATGAGGCGGCAGCTACGGAAATTGTTAAGGATTTATAATGAAGTAAGAAAGATTTGAAACTTGTTGTCTTGATGAATCTATTTTAGATTTGTCTTGAATATATAAAAATTTAGCAAAACTTGGGAGGAACTTACTCATGGTTAAAGTAGGTATTAACGGTTTTGGACGTATTGGACGTAACGTATTCCGCGCAGCACTAAACAACAGCGATGTGGAAATCGTAGCAATCAACGATTTGACTGACGTAAGCACTTTGGCTCACTTGCTTAAATACGACACAACTCATGGTCGTCTGGATGCAACTGTTGAACATAAAGAAGGCGCTCTTATCGTTAACGGCAAAGAAGTAAAAGTATTTGCTGAGCGTAACCCAGAAAACTTGCCTTGGGGACAACACGGCGTTGAAATCGTTGTTGAATCCACTGGTATCTTCACAGCGAAAGAAAAAGCAGAAGCTCACCTTAAAGGCGGAGCTAAAAAAGTTATCATCTCTGCACCAGCTACAAACGAAGATATTACAATCGTTATGGGTGTTAACGAAGAGCAATATGACCCAGCTAACCACACTGTAATTTCTAACGCTTCTTGTACTACAAACTGCTTGGCACCTTTCGCTAAAGTTCTTGACGAGTCCTTCGGTATCGTTAAAGGTATGATGACAACTGTTCACTCTTACACTAACGACCAACAAGTACTTGACCTGCCGCACAAAGACCTTCGTCGTGCTCGTGCAGCTGCTGAGAACATCATTCCTTCTACAACTGGTGCAGCAAAAGCAGTTAGCCTTGTATTGCCACAACTGAAAGGTAAACTGAACGGTATGGCTATGCGTGTTCCTACTAAGAACGTATCCGTTACAGACCTAGTAGTTGAACTTGGTAAAAACGTAACTGTTGATGAAGTAAACGCAGCTTTGAAAGAAGCAGCTAACGGTCCACTTAAAGGAATCATGAACTTCTCTGAAGAGCCGCTTGTATCCAGCGACTACAACAGCGATCCAGCTTCTTCCACAATCGACAGCCTATCCACTATGGTAGTTGGCGATAACATGGTTAAAGTTGTATCTTGGTACGACAACGAGTGGGGTTACTCCAACCGTGTAGTTGACCTTGCTGCTTTCATCGCTAAAAAAGGTCTGTAAGAATAACACAAGGGCTTTAACAGCCTGATGTGAATCCAGGTGAAGAGGAGAACATTTATGTCTCTCCTCTTCATCATGGTTTTTATCTTTAATGCCAGAGAACCGGAGAAACCGGTCTATATAAATAGAGAGATATAAAGGCACTATATTGCTGTTTGAATGAATGGACTATTGGGTTTCGCCTAATGGTTACTACACATAAGATATCAGCTATCTTTTTTAGATAGCACTTAGGAGGAACGTGGAGATGAACAAAAAAAGTGTACGTGATGTAGAAGTAACAGGAAAACGTGTGTTTGTTCGTGTCGATTTTAATGTACCGCTCGAAGATGGAAAGATTACTGACGATACTCGTATCCGTGAAACACTTCCAACTATTAAATACTTGGTAGAAAAAGGTGCGAAAGTAATTCTTGCAAGTCACATGGGTCGTCCTAAAGGTGAATTTGTTGATTCCCTTCGCTTGACACCTGCGGCTAACCGTCTATCTGAGCTGCTTGGCAAACCGGTTGCTAAAGCAGACGAAGCTATTGGAGATGCAGTAAAAGCAGAGATCGAAAAAATGAACAACGGCGATGTTCTTGTACTTGAAAACGTCCGTTTCTACCCTGGAGAAGAGAAAAATGATCCAGAACTAGCAAAACAATTTGCTGATCTGGCTGACCTTTTCGTAAATGATGCATTTGGTGCTGCTCACCGTGCTCATGCATCGACAGAAGGTATTGCTCATCATCTTCCAGCCGTTTCGGGTCTTTTGATGGAGAAAGAACTTGATGTTCTCGGTAAAGCATTAACTACACCAGAACGTCCTTTCACTGCAATCATTGGTGGATCTAAAGTAAAAGACAAAATCGATGTTATTGATAACTTGCTTAACATTGCTGACAATGTACTCATCGGTGGAGGTCTCACTTATACGTTCTTCAAAGCACAAGGTCACGAAATCGGTAAGTCTTTGCTGGATGATTCCAAACTGGATGTAGCTCTTGGATTTATCGAAAAAGCGAAGAAACTAGGTAAGAACTTCCTTCTTCCTGAAGATATCGTAATCACGAAGGAATTTAGCGCGGATGCAGAAACGAGAATAGTTGATATTGATCAAATTCCAGCAGACTGGGAAGGTATTGATATTGGACCGAAAACTCGTGCGAAATATGCAGAAGTTATTAAAAATTCCAAACTGGTTGTATGGAACGGACCAATGGGTGTTTTTGAAATCGAGCCATTCTCTCACGGTACTCGTGAAGTAGCAGAAGCTTGTGCATCAACAGAAGGATACACAATCATTGGTGGAGGAGATTCTGCAGCAGCAGCTGAGAAATTCCATCTTGCTAAAAAAATGAACCACATCTCAACTGGTGGCGGTGCTTCCCTCGAATTTATGGAAGGTAAAGAGCTTCCTGGTGTTGTGGCATTGAACGATAAATAAAAAATAATTTGGATATAAGAGGAGGAGCGTACGATATGAGTAGAACTCCGATCATCGCAGGTAACTGGAAGATGTTCAAAACCGTACCTGAATCCACTTCGTTTATTGAAGCGGTAAAAGGGCAAGCTGAAGTAGAGGGTGTAGAAAGCGTGATTTGCGCTCCATTCACCAATCTTCCAGCTTTGGTTGAAGCAGTAAAAGGAACAAACATTAAAATTGGTGCTCAAAACCTTCATTTCGAAGACAATGGTGCATTCACTGGTGAAATCAGCGGCGTTATGCTGAAAGATCTGGGTGTAGATTACGTTGTAATTGGACACTCTGAGCGTCGTCAGTACTTTAACGAAACTGATGAAACAGTAAACAAAAAAGTTCACGCTGCATTCCGTCATGGTCTTACTCCAATTGTATGTGTGGGTGAGAAACTGGAAGAGCGTGAAGCGGACCAAACAAAAGATGTATGTAAAGTGCAAACAGAAGCTGCATTTGCTGGACTAGCTGCTGATCAAGCAGCAAAAGTAGTAGTAGCTTACGAGCCAATCTGGGCAATTGGAACAGGTAAATCTTCCACATCCCAAGATGCAAACGAAGTTATTGCATACATTCGCGGCGTGATTAAAGATCTATACAATGAAGAGGTTGCTAACGCAGTTCGTATTCAATACGGCGGCAGTGTGAAACCTGAGAACGTAGCCGAGTATCTCGGTCAAAGCGATATCGATGGGGCACTTGTTGGCGGAGCAAGCCTTCAACCTGAATCCTACATCGCGCTCGTTCAGGGGGCGAAGTAAGATGACTGCACCAAAACCAGTAGCACTGATCATTATGGACGGTTTCGGACTTCGAAACACCGTTGTTGGTAACGCGGTAGCTCAAGCCAAAAAGCCAAACTACGATCGCTATATGGCAAAATATCCGCATACTACACTTACTGCAAGTGGAGAAGCGGTTGGATTGCCTGAAGGACAAATGGGGAACTCCGAAGTAGGACACTTGAATATCGGTGCAGGTCGTATCGTATATCAAGATCTTACTCGGATTTCTAAATCCATTCGTGATGGTGAGTTCTTTGACAATGAAACGCTTGTAAATGCTGTGCGTTCTGCGAAGCAAACAGGCAAAAAACTTCACTTGTACGGCCTTTTGTCTGATGGTGGAGTACACAGTCACATTAAGCATATGTTTGCCATGCTGGACCTGGCTAAGAAAGAAGAAATGGACGAAGTGTATATCCATGCTTTCCTCGATGGTCGTGACGTTTCCCCGAATAGCGGTATTAAATTCCTTGAGGAGTTAAATGCTAAAATCGAGGAAGTGGGTATTGGTAAAATTGCGACTGTTCAAGGTCGTTACTATGCAATGGACCGTGACAAACGCTGGGAACGTGTTGAGAAATCTTATCGTGCAATCGTGTACGGAGATGGACCTAAATACACAGATCCGATGCTTGCAGTTAAGGAATCTTACGAAAAATCAGTTTATGATGAGTTCGTAGAACCAACAGTAATTGTAAAAGAGGATGGATCTCCGGTTGGGCTTGTTGAAAGCGGCGACTCGGTAGTCTTCTTAAACTTCCGTCCTGACCGTGCTATTCAATTGTCTCAAGTATTCACAAACCAAGACTTCCGCGGTTTCGATCGTGGTGATAAATGGCCTCAAGGGCTGCATTTCGTATGTTTGACACTGTTCAGCGAAACAGTAGATGGATACGTTGCTTACACACCGAAGAACCTTGATAATACGCTCGGTGAAGTACTGGTTCAGAACAACAAGAAACAATTGCGTATTGCTGAAACCGAGAAGTATCCGCATGTAACGTTCTTCTTCAGCGGCGGACGTGATGTAGAACTTCCAGGTGAAACTCGTATTCTGATCAATTCTCCTAAGGTTGCAACATATGACCTCAAACCAGAAATGAGCGCATATGAAGTAGCTGACGCTTGCGTTAAAGAGATTGAAGCAGATAAACACGATGCGATCATTTTGAACTTTGCAAACCCTGATATGGTAGGTCACTCCGGCTTGCTGGAACCAACCATTCGTGCGGTAGAAGCTACAGATGAGTGCATGGGACGTGTTGTTGAAGCTGTACTTGCAAAAGGCGGCGTGGTTCTGATCACTGCTGACCATGGTAATGCGGATATGGTATTTGACGAGAACGGAAATCCGTTTACGGCACATACAACAAACCCAGTACCTTTCATCGTTACTTCTGAAAATGTGGAGCTTCGTGATGGCGGTATTCTTGCAGACATCGCTCCTACCATTCTTGACTTGATGGAACTTCCGCAACCAGCGGAAATGACCGGAAAATCCATCATCTCAAGACGCAAATAGGTTGTTAACCGAACTTATTTGCAATTGACTGCCTGACTTTGTTTTAATAAGAGATATAAGGCCTAGCTAGCCAAACAATAGATTCGATTCCAAACAAAAGGAGATTATTACTCATGACTATTATTTCTGACGTATATGCTCGCGAAGTCCTAGACTCCCGCGGTAACCCAACAGTTGAAGTTGAGGTTTATCTTGAATCCGGCGCAATCGGCCGCGCAATCGTTCCATCCGGTGCTTCCACTGGTGCTCACGAAGCAGTTGAACTTCGTGATGGCGACAAAGACCGTTACCTTGGTAAAGGTGTTCTGAACGCTGTTAAAAATGTTAACGAAAAAATTGCTCCAGAAGTTATCGGTATGGACGCTCTTGATCAGCTCGGTATCGACAAACTGATGATTTCTTTGGATGGTACTCCAAACAAAGGTAAATTCGGTGCAAACGCAATTCTTGCAGTATCTATGGCGGTAGCTCGTGCAGCTGCTGACGCTCTTGACCTGCCACTGTATGTTTACCTTGGCGGATTCAATGCGAAACAACTTCCAGTTCCTATGATGAACATCGTTAACGGTGGCGAACATGCCGACAACAACGTTGACGTACAAGAATTCATGATCTTGCCTGTAGGTGCTCCTTCTTTCAAAGAAGCTCTTCGTACAGGTGCTGAAATCTTCCACAGCTTGAAATCCGTTCTGAAAGCGAAAGGACTGAACACAGCTGTAGGTGACGAAGGTGGTTTCGCTCCTAACTTTACTTCCAACGAAGACGCTCTTGGCGCAATCATGGAAGCTATCGAAAAAGCAGGATACAAACCAGGTGAAGACGTTCTTCTTGGTATGGACGTTGCTTCTACTGAGTTCTACAAAGATGGTAAATACACACTTGCTGGCGAAGGTAAATCCTTCACTTCTGCTGAGTTCGTAGACCTTCTTGCTTCTTGGGTTGAAAAATATCCAATCGTTACAATTGAAGATGGTTGCTCCGAGGATGACTGGGAAGGTTGGAGACTCCTTACTGAGAAATTGGGAGACAAAATCCAACTCGTTGGTGACGACTTGTTCGTTACAAACACTGAGCGCCTGAAAAAAGGTATCGATGAAAAAATCGGTAACTCCATCCTTATCAAAGTTAACCAAATCGGTACGCTTACTGAAACTTTCGATGCAATCGAAATGGCTAAACGTGCAGGTTACACAGCTGTTATCTCCCACCGTTCCGGTGAGTCCGAAGACAGCACAATTGCGGACATCGCAGTGGCAACAAATGCAGGCCAAATCAAAACGGGTGCACCTTCCCGTACAGACCGTATCGCAAAATACAACCAATTGCTTCGTATCGAAGACCAACTGGGTGAACTTGCTCAATACAACGGCCTGAACTCTTTCTACAACTTGAAAAAATAATAAGCTTATTGCTTATTTCTAGAAGAGTCGATCCAAATGGATCGGCTCTTTTTTTTTATTTCGGTAACCGATATATAGATAAGAAGGAAAGGAGGGAAATTATAATGGATATTGCAGCATTATCAATGGCTATGTCCCAAGCATCTGTTCAGCAGGCGGCTTCTCTGCAAGTGATGGGTATGGCGAAGAATCAAACGGAAATGAATGGTCAGCAGATGGTGCACATGTTAAATTCGGCTGCACCTGCTCCTCATCCTACATCAGGAAGTATAATTGATATCAAGGTTTAAGGATTGCTAATTCCATCTCCTGTATGATACAATAGGAATACTGTTTATCAGCGTGTGATGTATACGCACAATTTTTTTAGGAGGTGGAAGTTATGGAACTCGTTTTGAAATTGCTTCTCGTTATTTTTGCCATCGGTGTTATTGTCGTTGTTCTTCTTCAACAAGGGAAAAGCGCAGGTCTTTCCGGTGCCATCTCCGGCGGTGCGGAACATCTTTTTGGCAAGTCCAAAGCACGCGGTATGGAACTCGTTCTTGAGCGGATTACGATCGGCTTTGCAGCCGGATTTATGATTCTGGCTATTTTAGTAGCTGTATTCCAGTAAGTTTTTTAAGATAACTAACTCAGACCTTCGTTCCGTGAGGAACGGAGGTCTTTTAATACTCAGATTTAGTTGTGATTGCCCTTACGGGGGCTTGTTTTACGGTAATGAGAAAGTTTAGATTAATTTGGTGTATACTAGGGTAAGATTTTACTAATGCTTAGTGATGGCAGGTACCCTGGATAGTGAACAAATGAAGCCATCTTGACCTGCCTTGTCATTTCCGATTTTGAATTCAATTTTATACATAAAGACCTACTTTTATGTTTCCTAGAGGTGAACCTAATGATAACAGAACAGCAATTGCTCGATTTCATGCATGAAACGGCCTACAAGCCGATGACTTATCAGGAACTGGAACAGCATTTTCACATTGAAAATGCTGCTGAGTTCAAAGAATTCCTTAAAATGCTCAATCATCTCGAAGATGAAGGGAAGATTGTACTTACCAGTGCAAATCGCTATGGTGTACCTGGACGGATGCAAATGGTTCGTGGACGACTGCAAGCGCATGCCAAGGGATTTGCCTTCCTTATTCCCGAAGATCGCGAGCATCCGGATGTTTATATCCATGCCAATGATTTAAAAAGTTCCATGAACGGAGATACCGTTCTTGTTCGTGTAACATCAAAAGGGCCAGAGGGCGGCCGACTTGAAGGAGAAGTCGTTCGCATTGTGAAACGTGCCATTACCCAAGTAGTGGGTGTATTCCAAAACCATGAAGTATACGGCTTTGTTATCCCAGATGACAAGCGGATCAATCGGGATATCTTTATTCCTCGCGGAAGTTTTCTAGGCGCAGTAGATGGCCAGAAAGTGGTCGTGAAGATTGTGAATTATCCGGAAGGCCGTGCAGCGGCAGAGGGCGAAATCATTGAAGTCCTCGGTCACAAGGACGATCCAGGTATTGATATTTTATCTGTTATCCGTAAGCATCAACTTCCAGAGGGATTCCCTGATGAAGTGATGGCGGAAGCAGAGCAAGTGCCCGAATCCATCACAGAAGAGGAAATTGCTCGTCAGGGACGCCGTGACCTGCGTGGTCTGAACATTGTTACCATTGATGGTGAGGATGCAAAAGACCTGGATGATGCAGTAAATGTAGAGCGTCTTCCGAACGGTCATTATAGACTCGGCGTTCATATTGCAGACGTAGGGTATTATGTACCTGAAAATTCGAAGCTTGATCAGGAAGCTTATAATCGCGGATGCAGTGTGTACTTGGTTGACCGTGTTATTCCGATGCTTCCTAAACGCTTGTCGAACGGGATCTGTAGTTTGAATCCGCAGGTAGATCGTCTCACCATGTCTTGTGTAATGGAGTTTAACGAGCAGATGAAGGTCGTTAACCATGATATATTCACAAGTGTTATCAAGACCAAAGAGCGGATGACCTACAAGAATGTATATAAAATTCTGGAGGAAGAAGATCCAGAGCTAATTGAACGTTATAGCGACTTGGTAGATGACTTCAAACTGATGAAAGAAATCGCCATGAAGCTTCGTAATATGCGGATGCGCCGCGGTGCTGTTGATTTTGACTTTGAAGAAAGCAAAATTATCGTTGACGAAGAAGGTAAGCCGGTAGATATCGTGAAGAGAGAGCGGACAGTAGCTGAACAGATCATCGAAGAATTCATGCTCGCTGCCAATGAGACGGTTGCAGAACATTTCCACTGGCTAAAAGTGCCATTCATCTATCGTGTCCATGAAGATCCAGATCAAGAGAAATTGCAAAATTTCCTTGCATTTGCTTCGAATTTTGGATATCAAGTGAAGGGGCGCGGCAATGCAATTCATCCGAGAGCATTGCAATCGCTTCTTGAAGATATTCAAGGAACCAAAGAGCAGACGGTGATCAGCACAATGATGCTGCGGTCTATGAAACAAGCGAAGTACGATTCCGAGATGTCTGGACACTTTGGCCTTGCGGCTGAATTCTATAGCCACTTTACATCACCAATTCGTCGTTATCCGGATCTAGTCATTCACCGTGTAATGCGTGAAGTGTTCGAGAACAACGGCGCGCTTAGTGAGCAGCGTCAAGAATACTTGGCCAGCCGTATGCAGGATATTGCTCAGCAGTCTTCCGAACGGGAACGTGTTGCGGTAGAGGCAGAGCGTGACACAGAGAAAATGAAGAAAGCGGAGTTCATGCTTGATAAAGTCGGCGAAGTATTCGAAGGTATGATCAGCAGTGTAACCAGCTTCGGGATGTTTATTGAACTGGAGAATACAGTAGAAGGTCTGATCAGACTGAGCATGCTCACGGATGATTATTATCATTTTGATGACCAGCATATGGCTCTCATCGGAGAGCGCACGTCGAAGGTATTCCGTATCGGTGATGAGCTCGAGATTCGTGTGGCTCGCGTAAATATGGATGATTACACGATCGACTTTGAGATGCTAGACATGAAACCACGTCAAGGACGTCCAAGTGGCAGTCAAGGCGGTCCACGCGGCGGCCGTGGAGGTCAGCGTAATGATGGACGCAGCGGAGGCCGAAGCGGCAACCGGGAAGGTCAGCGTGGACGGAATACAGAGTCAGGAAGCAAGGGTGAGAAACGAGGCGCCAAAAAAACGGATGGAAATGCAGGCGGTAATGCAAATCGCGGTAAAGACAGTGGACGCAGTGGGCGTGACAATAATACGAACCCTCGTTCATCGGATCGTCCAAGCTTTGGATTTGGATCTGGCAAAGGTGGATACAGCTCGGCTGGATCGTCCTCTGGTTCAAGTTCATCTCTCTCTGAAAGCCGGGGCGGTTATAAGCAAGGTAAAGGCCGCAAAAAGAAAACAACCCAAAGCGGAATTTTTATCGGCAATCCGAATTCCAGTGATCAAACGGTGAATCCACCTGCAGCAGAAGGTGAAACAGCAGCAGGCAAGCGGAAACGAAATAAAAACAAAGGCGGCAACAAGAACGGGATGGCCGCATTTGTACGCAAGAAGAAAAAATAGTCCTTCTTCTTAACAACAGAGCAGCTTACAATAAGCACATGACTCTATAAGAATGGGTTAAACAAAGAAGCTGGCACAGAGGTCCTTAATACAGGATCTTCGTGTCAGCTTTTTTTATGTGAATAAGCCATGTAATTGGACTGTGAAATAAACTAAATACTTCGATGCAGCTTACTATAATCAGCCGGGGCAATGCCATAGATTTTCTTAAATGTTTTACTGAAATGAGGGTAGTCTGCGTAACCTACTCGTTCACATATTTCGGAGGCGCTGTGGAGCTGCTCATCAAGCAGTATCTTTGCTTTTTCCATACGCAGCCGAGTAAGGTACTGCACATAACTAGTCCCGGTCTCTTCTTTAAATAAACGACTGAAATAGGTGACCGACATACCTGCAATATCAGCTGCGGCCTGAACAGATAAAGTGCTGTCGGATAGGTTATCTTTTGTATACGTGATCGCTTTGGAAATATGAGTCCGTGAGCCGAAGTTTCGTGATGACTTCACCGCATGCAGTAGGATTTGAGTATAAGCTCTGCACTGAATCAGAACAGAGGAAGTGGCATTGATTTTCTCATCTGCATCCGCAGTTAACTCTCTATAGATTGGATGATCTTGAAAAGAAAGCCCGCGATTCGCGAGTTCATTCATTATTTTCTCTTGCAATATGTTATTTAAAGTGGGAAAAGGAATTTCATCGGCGGCCTCTTTTTCGTAATGGTGAACGAGTTTGTGAAGCAGTTCGTCTACAGCTTTCTCATCCAAACGCCAAATCGCATCGGATAATTGTAGCAGCAGCTCTTCGTGACCTAGGAACCACTGTCTATAATCCATCACTCTCCGTTTTTGTTTCTCCAATCGGTGATAGATGGCTGTAAGCGTCTGCTGAAACTTCTCAGGGCTTACGGGCTTGAGCAAGAAGTCTTCTACTCCTAATCGCAGTGCACGCTGTGCATACTCAAATTCACCATACCCAGAGATGACAAGAAAAAGAACATCGGACCTTACTTGTTTTGCTTTTTCAATAAAAGCAAGACCGTCCAGACCCGGCATACAGATGTCAGTAATGATGAGGTCTGGTTTCTCTTTCAGCAGTAAAAGTGCTTCCGCTCCATCTTCGGCTTCGCCTACGACACGGAAAGGATGTTCCGAGGACTCTACCAGCTTCGCCAAACTGCGATGAATCATGTATTCATCATCTGCAATGATTACTTTATACATGAAAACTCCTCCTAAGTGTAAAGGTGGGTTAGGCAGTGACCGTCTGGGGGTTCATTTTAATGAATAAACATAAAGAGTTATTTTCAATTCATTCGGCGTGGAAGTCTAACTTCGATATGCGTACCCTCATGGTTAGATGAGGCGATATACAGCCCGTAAGCATCTCCAAAAGACAGACGAATTCGCTCATGTACACTTGCGAGACCGATACCATTTGATGCAATAGCCTGAGAAGCGGGTGCTTGTTGAAAATAGGCATTTAACTGCTCTCGCTTTTCTTCACTCATTCCATGTCCTTTGTCTTTCATGTGGAGAACATACCGATCTTCCTCTGTGCTCAGGGTAAGTCCTATATAGGCAGGCGGAAGGCGATGATTCTGATATCCATGAATAAAAGCATTTTCGGCCAGCGGCTGCAGCGTCAGTCGAATCAGATATACGTGACAGAGCATTGATTCATCGAGTGCATCAAGGTTTATATCGATCCTCAGTTTGCGGTACCTGGCCGCCTGAATATCCAAATACGCTCTAAGATGACCAATCTCCTCTCGGAGGGTAACGATTTGATGTGCATTTTTTAAATTGTAACGGAAAAGATCCGCAAGAGAAGTGGTCATTTTGCTGATGACCTCATTGTTCTCGATGATCGCATGACTATTAATAACCTCTAGTGTGTTGTATAGAAAATGGGGGTTAATCTGTGATTGCATGGCCTGCAAAGCAGATTCTTTCTGAGCCAGTTCATGTTCCCGTTCCTTCAGCTTGGCAGACTGTACCTCTTTCACAAGTCGTTTTAACTCCCCGACCATATGGGCATGACTTCGAAAAAGCTTTCCAATCTCATCGCGCCGCTCCGTCATTGTGGTAATTGGCAGCGAGAAGTCCCCCGTCTGCACCCGCTTCATTAACCTCTCTAGCAGCGATAAAGCACGGCTAATTTGGAGTGAGAATCCTCCTAGAATAAAGACAGTAACGATCATAATACATGCAAAAAAGTAAATTGCCGTAGCACGAAGGTCCAGTAGTTCGCCAATCACGGCATCCTTAGGTTGCTCTAGAGCAACAACCCAGTCGGTTTGAGAAGAGTGCTCATACAACAAAATATTTTGAAGATCCGTTTCATATTCATGTAATAAACCTGTCTTGCTGGATGTAAGTTCATGAACAAGGGAGGGGGGAAGTGAAGTGCCGATTCTCGTTTGCTCTGGATGGTAAATGACCTGTCCACTGTGTGCATCAGTAATCCATATTTCAAGTTCATGGTGAGAGACATTTTTGCATATACCCGCAATCTGGCTGAGATGGAGATCGACAATAAGCAAACCTTCAAACAGATAGCTTTGATTGCTTGAAATCTTTCGGGTCACCGTAAGGACAGGCTCAGAACCTACATAACGAATCCCCTCAATATGAAAATCATCCATTTGATCCATTTTCCCCAGTAAAAGCCGATTCCGGTGCGTAATTTGATCCATATTCAGAAGTTCTGGAGCGCGGGTATAGTCACTGACAACAAAACCATTCTTCGCTACAAGGGACATGCCCACTACATCATCTCGGCCGTATAGCATTTGGGCAAAGATCCCCTTTTCAATGGATTCAGATAATTTCAAATAGGCGTAAGGAGACAGGCTGCGGCTATTAATGAGATTCTGAATGCTTGCTCCCGAAAGAGAAGGATAGGTGGAGGTTTCAAGACCGGCAATGTACAAGTTTAGGTACTCTGTGGTCTGGGTCACGATCCGCTGGTTCGAAGCAATGGTTGATTCTTCAATGGTTTCCGTGGAGGCATTGTACCAATAGGTGCCGAGGAGAAGAACAGGCAGACAGACGAACAACAGGCTAATGGCAATGAGTTTTTTGTTAATGGTTAGATTCTTCAGCATAGACTGCTTGATCACTCCCTTGCCAAACTTCAGTGTAGGAAAAGACAACCGGAATACGAAAAACCATTCCACTTGGGCTTACAATATTTACAATATAAGGTGTGAGATGGATCTAATATAACGGGGGGCGGTTTCATGGTCAAGCGTAAAGGCATGTCTGTACTCGTATGTATGCTGCTTGTGCTGACAGTATTCGCAGCAGGTTGCAGCAAGGGCGGGAGTGGTACTGCAGATTCACCGGGGGGAGTAACAGAACCTAAGCCAGGCACAGATACACCAGCGCAGGAGCAAACCGAGATTACCCTTGGTTATTATTCAGATGGGAAAAGCGACGCCAAGATGAAAGAACTCATCACTACATTTACGGATAAGCATCCTAACATTACTGTAAAAACGCAAAGTGCACCGTATGGCCAGTTCTATCAAAAACTCGATACCCAGATTGCGGCGGGTAAAGCCCCGGATGTGTGGTTATCCGATGGAGCACTTGTCATGAAGTATGCCGAACGCGGTACGCTGAAAGATGTGACGGAGTGGATCAACAAGGATCTCAATAAAGATGATTATTATGGCTTAGAGTTCAATAAAGATGCCGAAGGCCACTACTGGGGAATTCCCCAAGGAATTCAGATTGGTGTGCTGTATTACAACAAAGATCTTTTTGATAAAGCAGGGGTAAGTTACCCAGAGGATAGCTGGACCTGGGAAGATTTGAAGCTTGCCGCGGAAAAACTGACGGTGGATGCAAGTGGAAAGACAGCTGTCGATGCAAGTTTTGATGCAAATAGCGTAAGCCAGTTTGGTCTAACCTTTTTTAGCATTACCGAAGGTTGGTTCTCCGTACTGAAATCGTATGGTGGAGGCATTCTGGATGAGACAAATACAAAATCCATCGTAGATTCCCCGGAAAATAAGCAGGCAATGGACTGGATCGTAGACGGTATGAATAGAGGAATCTTTACGGATCCGGTTGATCTGAAAAGTTTCCAAAGCTCGATGGCTGTATTCCCAAGCGGCTCTGCTGCGATGCGGATCGGGATTTATGCACGTGTTCAGGCAGCTAATGAAGCAGGACTTAATTATGATGTAGCGCTACTTCCAACAGGTCCAGATGGCAAGCGTTTTGCTCCCGTTATTGCGAACTCTTGGGTAATTAGCGCGAAGGCAGATGATGCTAAGGCACAGGCTGCATGGGAATGGATGAAATTCTGGGCAACAGAAGATGAAGTACAAAAAGAGTGGGCAGCACTTGGCGAAGCCGTTCCGGTAAAAAAGTCGGTAGCGAATTCTGACGTATTCCTTACCTCAGGAGCAAACCCTGCGAATCGCCAGGCTTTCCTCGATAGCTTTGAGTTTGCCGGGACTCTCGATACGAATGCCGTATGGGAAGAGTGGGTATCGAAGTTTAATGAAAATGCAGAGCGTGCCTTCCTTGGTGATACACCTGTAGAAGAGACACTGAAAAAAGCGAATGAAGATATACAGAAAGTGCTGGATGGTTTCTATCAGTAAAAAACAGACAAAGGAGAGCCGCCCATGATTCCAAGTGAAACTCCTCAAGAAGTACAGAAGAAAAAGCGGAGGTTTCAGGCGGCGGGACGAAGCAGGTTATTGCGATCAGAAGGCAGGTGGGGACTCCTCATGGTGTCCCCCTATCTGATACATTTTCTCGTCTTCGTGGCAGGACCGCTGGCTGTCTCCCTCTATTTCAGCTTCACAAAGTATGACATGTTAACTCCACCACAGTGGATTGGACTAGGAAATTATGAGCAGTTATTTCAGGAACCTTTATTCTGGAAGTCTCTATGGAACACCCTTTACTTTGCTATCCTTTTCGTGCCGATCCAGACGGTGCTTGCGCTCATTCTTGCTGTGATGCTGAATCAGAAGCTGAAGGGACTAAAATTGTTCCGGATGGCTCACTTTATTCCGGTGATTTCTTCCTGGACGGTTATTCTTTATGTGGCTGATTCGATCTTTAATCCCCGTTTTGGGATTGCGAACTCGCTTCTCATCAAATGGGGCCTTGATCCACAGCAGTGGTTGAACAGTGAAAAATGGGTTATTCCCTTGCTCGTTATCATTGCCGTATGGAAAGGAATCGGGTACATCATGATTCTATTTCTGGCAGGGCTCCAAAGTGTTCCTGGCGAGCTGTACCAAGCGGCAGAAATGGATGGAGCCGGTGCTTTTCGTAAATTCCGTGCCATTACGGTACCACTTATATCGCCTACCACGTTTCTTGTCATCATCCTAAGTACGATTTCTACGTTTCAGGCATTCGAACAAGTCTACGTCATGACAGGGGCCGGGGATATCTCTTCCGCAGGCGGACCTCGAAATGCGAGTCTTGTGCTCATGCTGTATTTGTATAGAGAAGGATTCTCCTTCATGCATATGGGTTATGCCTCGGCGATTGCTTGGGTCCTGTTTATGATCTTGTTCAGCCTCACGCTCGTACAGATGAAAATGCAGAACCGGTGGGTGCACTACAATTGAATGCGGCTATACCTGTTTTTCTGTAAGAAAGGAAGTGGATACGGATGCCCGGTAAAAACCTGCGTAAAGCAGCTGCATATCTGGCTATTATTATCAGTTCACTCGTTATGCTTGTCCCATTTGCCAAGGCTGTACTCAATTCTCTAAAGACCTATAAGGAATATACAGCCGTACCGCCTACCTGGTTCCCGGACATCTTCCAGTGGTCAAACTATGCTGAGGTGCTGAAGCTGGGGGATTTCGGAACCCAAACGATGAACAGCTTTATCGTATCTATACTCTCGGTCATTGGGACGCTGTTATCCTGCTCATTAGTCGGTTATGCGTTCGCGAGACTTCGGTTTCCAATGAAAAATATACTCTTTCTCATTGTACTCGGTACGATGATGATTCCGCCTGTGGTTATTATTATCCCGCACTTTATGATCTTCAACTCCATGAACATGCTGGATACACTAACCCCGCTTTGGGTCATTGAATGGCTTGCTCAGCCTTTTGGCATCTTTTTAATGCGGCAGGCGTTTCTCGGGATTCCGGGAGAGTATGAGGAAGCGGCCAAAATGGAAGGCTGCAACCCGCTGCGGATTTACTGGCGGATCTACATGCCAATGAGCTTACCTTCGCTTGCTACCCTCGCGATCTTTACGTTTATGAGCAAGTGGAATGAGATCCTCGCTCCTTCCATTTACCTGAGTTCCAGTGAGAAGTTTACCCTTCCGATCGGGATCTTGGGGCTGAAAGGACAATGGGTGGGGAATGAGCAGCTGATGGTTGCTGCAGCACTGATGAGTTTGCTTCCGATCCTACTGGTCTTCTTGTTTGCTGAGAAATATTTTGTGCAAAATCATTCGGCATCAGGGATTAAGTAAGGGCATGGATTATACCTAGTTAGTCAGATTAAGTAGATGGATTGAAATCATATATCGCGTCATATGTCGCTTCCTACTTAGGAAGAAGAGGAGTGAGCATGCTGATGAGTAATGAGCTTAAATATACAAGAAGGATACCCCTCGCCGCTTTTAGCGGATCGTTAATAGATTATCCCCTGCGAGAAGCAATGGAAATTACAGCAGGGCTTGGATTTGATGGGATTGAAATTGCCTGCCGCTCTCCTCACCTTGGACTGGATACACCCCTGGAAGAGGTGAGAGAGTTAGGCGATTATGCAGCGGGGCTTGGACTTTGCATCCCGGCACTAGCAGGATACACGGGTCACTTCTCCACTCTAAATGATGAAGAATGTGAAGATGCGCTGGAGGAATTTCAAAAGTTGCTTCGGATTGCCGAGGTGTTGTCTGTTCCTTGTATTCGGGTTTTTCCGGGAGGACCTAATGCGTTCTTGGCAGAGGATCAGCACTATGAGAGAGCGGCTCACTATTTAAGGAAATGTATCGCAGAGGCGGAAGAGTCCGGAATTCAGCTGCTGATTGAGATTCACAATCAGACCTTAGTGGAAGATGCAGATAGTGCGCTGCGTCTCTTAGAGTTAACAGGTGGATCAGGGCTTGGTTTTATCCATGACGCAGGCAATATGTATATTTCAGGTGTGGACTTTGGGGAAGCGTCCGTGCGAAAGCTTGGAAGCCATCTGAGCCATATCCATATAAAAGATGAGAAACGGATTGCAATAGAAGGTGCAGAAGGGTCTTTTAGCAATCGAACTCGGCATGGCATAGAGGCATTTATGCAGTGCAGGCTAGGGGAAGGTTATGTAGATCACCGGCCCATGCTGGCTGCTGCTTTGGAGAGCGGGTATGCCGGCTGGATCACACTGGAGTGTGCAGCCCCTTTTCCACCGAAAGAGCGACTTGCTTATGATCTGGCTGAGATCGAAAGACAGCTTGAAGCTGTGAGAGAGGGCAAGAGAAGCAGTTCACTTGAATAGCTGAAATTAGATCATGGTGGATCCATGCAGATGCAGGTAGAAGAATCAGAGGATGGTGGGCCCGTGTAGATACAGGTAGAGAAGGAGGGAATTGTCCCATGACGTTAGGTAGCAAAAGAACAGAAACAGATGGGAAGGGTGATCATGGTGCCTTTGCTATAGCCGGCTGTCAGCATCCCCATATTTCTATCTTTATAGAGGAAATGCAGGCACTCGGGCATCCCTGTGCTGGGATATATGATGAAGGCGATCAAACGCTGGCAAGGCAGATAGCGGAGCAGTACCAGCTTCCTTTTGCGGATCGTATGGAAGAACTGCTGGCGAATGAAGATGTAAAGTATGTCGGTAGTTCTGCTATCAATAACGAGAAGATTCAAATTGTTGCTGCCTGTGAGCGGTATGGAAAACATCTGATGCTTGATAAGCCTGCTGTGGTAGACCAGGCAGGGCTGAATCAGCTGGAACAGATCATAGGCAGGGGAAAGATTCAGATTGGCATGCTGTTAACTGAGCGATACCGGCCGGCTGTATATACACTGTATGACCTCATTCGTAAAGATGAGCTTGGACAAGTGATGAGTATTACGATGCGAAAACCACATCGATTACGGCCAGATACGAGGCCCGATTGGCATTTTAGCAAGGAGCAGTCTGGCGGAATTGTTATTGACCTGCTCATACATGATTTTGATCTCCTCAGATGGCTGACAGGACAGGAAGTAAGAGAAGTGAGCGGCAGAATGGGGAAACAGATCTTGCCGGAGTACCCCGAGTTCTATGATACGGCAGCTGTACAAGTAGAAATGGATCAAGGAACCGTGGCGCAGCTGTATGCTGACTGGCATGCACCGGAGAAATGCTGGACGTGGGGTGATGGCCGTATTTTTGTAACGGGAACAAAAGGAAGTGCGGAGATTCGGCTTGCCGGTGACCCTGTCGTTTCGACTGACGAAGAATTGCTGCTTATGATGACGCATGAACAAGCGCTTGTGGAAGTTCCACTAAGAGCACCCGTAGCATCGGTGACGGAGGATTTTTTGAGACGTGTCCGAGGAGAAGCACATGATTTCACCCACCAAGATTTGCTTGAAGCGACGAAAGCAACTTTGCTTGCTGATGAGCAGGCCAAACGAGTGAAGTTCTTAAGATCAATCTCTTAGTCATAATCTTAACCCGGATTTAGCTAAAGGTTAGATGACAATGAATGGGACAGGGGGAAAATAAAGATGGTATCTAAGGTGAAACCGCTAAGGTATGGAATTGTTGGCTGCGGGATTATTGCAGAAGTTCATGCAGCCGAGATGGTCAAAATACCAGAAGCGGAGCTAATCGCCGTGTGTGATAGCAAGCCCGATCATGCAGCTAGGTTCTCAGCACAATACGGGGCGGCTGCGTACAGCGATCTCGATCAGTTGCTTGCACGGACGGACATTGAAGCGGTATGTATCTGTACCCCTAGCGGACTGCATGTCGAGCAAGTGATACGGGCTGCTAAGGCAGGAAAGCATGTTCTCTGTGAGAAGCCAATGGCCATTGAAATAAATGGAATGGACCGGATGGTTGAGGCTTGCCGTGAGGCGGGTGTGAAGCTGGCTACTATTTTTCCAAGAAGGATGTCTCCTCAAGCACAATATGCGAAGCAGCTTATTGAACAGGGTGCTCTGGGCAGGCTGAGCTTATGTTCTGCTTACGTCAAAATCTATCGCAGTCAGGATTATTACGACAGTGCCGGCTGGCGGGGAACCTGGGAGATGGACGGCGGGGGTGCCATGATGAATCAGGGGATTCATACAGTCGATTTGCTGCAGTGGCTTGCTGGAAATGTCGTCTCATTACAGGGAAAAGCTCGGAATGTACTGAGGAACATCGAGGTAGAGGATACGGCTATTACAATGCTTGAGTATGAGAGTGGAGCTATGGGTGTGCTGGAAATTACTACAACTGCCTTCAAAGGCAAAGGAATGCGTATTGAAATCTATGGTGAGAAGGGTTCGCTGATCATCGAAGAAGAAGATATTGTACAGCTGGAGATCGAAGGGCAGCAGGTTCAGCTTCCTGTTTTTCCTCCATTTCAAGTAATACCTGACGGACACAGGGAACAGATCCGTGATCTCTGTTATGCGGTACGTGAGCAGAGAGAGCCGGTTATAACCGGAGAAGAGGGAAGACATTCGCTGGAGATTATTCTTGGAACGTATGCTTCTTCTCGTCAGCAGGAAGAAATTCGACTGAAAGAGTATTTCGCTGTGAGATAGGCGTGACATGAAGGAGCGGCTTGAAGAGGAAAGATGGGCCGGCAGAATGAATTCTCTGCGGGCCTTGGTTTATTTTCACGGGAATTCGCAGGGAGGAGGAATGAAGACGAATGTAGAGGTTGCATATTAGGATTTCGATGCTTCAAAAAGCTTGTTTGGGGTACAATACATATAGAGGTTTGTTACCTTGATTTTGGGTCTGTATATTTGTTACAATGAAGACCGGAATAGAGTTAGCTAGCAATACCGTCCAGTGTGAATAAATGATCCTGAGAAGAGGTGAGAACATGGCGAAGAATACGGACAGTAAAGTGCTTGCGCAGAATAAAAAAGCTTCCCATGACTACTTTATCGAGGATACGTATGAAGCAGGGATGGTGCTGACCGGTACGGAGATTAAATCTCTGCGAAATGGTCGTGCGAATATTGGAGATGCCTTTGCGACGATTCGTAATGGAGAGATTCATATTCACAACATGCACATTAGTCCATTTGAGCAAGGGAACCGCCACAATCCGGAAGACCCGACAAGAACACGTAAGCTGCTTATGCATAAAGCGCAGATCCATAAACTCCTTGGTTTATCCAAGCAGGATGGATACTCGATCGTACCACTCAAGATTTATATCAAGAATGGGTACGCGAAGCTGCTTCTTGGACTTGGTAAAGGTAAGAAGCAATATGATAAACGGGACACTGCTGCGAAGCGGGATGCACAACGTGATATTCAGCGTGCACTGCGAGAGAAGCAGAAGATTGCTCGTTAAGATGTAAGGTTAATGGTTTATGGTTGATGGTATGAAGCTTCATTTGGTAACTCTCTCCTTGTTTACCTGCAAGATGTAGTGTGCCATCTGTCGCATTATATATATTTTTGTGATATACTAAGTTTCGTACGAGAGAGGAACATATGATCTCGTGAAGACAAGTTTTTACTGCTTCTGATTATCCTTTTACCATGGAGGAAAAGGATACGGAATAGATCTACTTTTGCTCAGGATTACAATCCGATCTATCCAAAGAAGCCCTTTTTATTAAGGGGGCGTTTATGGATTCGACGGGGATAGTTCGAGCATGGGTAGCGGGTAGTGGGGACGCGTCCGCTTCATCAACGCTAAAGCCAATTAAACGGCAAACAACAAAACAACTACGCTTTCGCAGCTTAATAACCTGTGAGCGTGCTCTTACTCTGTATCGCCCATGTACCGGGATAAGGGCTCAACTTTAGTGGGATACGCTGTCTAGTCTCCGCCTGCGGCTAGCTGAAGAAGACAATCAGGCTGACCTGAAGAGAATCCGGTAACGGGGAGTCTCTAGGGTGACATTAAATCTGTTACTACACCCGTAGAAGCTTATGTGGCGTTATCTTCGGACAGGGGTTCGACTCCCCTCGCCTCCATACATAAACCCAGTCCTGATAAGGGCTGGGTTTTTTAATTGATATTGATTGTTGATCAGGGGCTCAGTTCGAAACGCATAGTTACCTCTTACCTCTGTATCCCAGTTTGCAACGATCTCTCTATTGAATACTTACGAAAAGTTTGATTTTCTGCATTCTAAATTAACCAATGTGTTAAGAGGAGAGAATTTCTTCCCAAATCCTGATATTTACGTCCATACTAATAGTTTGGGAATAACGAATTGTAAAAGTGGATCTATCCAAGAATGGAGTGTCATTGTCTGCTGACCCAAATGGGATTAGTAGAGTTTTTAATTTTTTAAAAAAAGTACTTGCATAATTTTTATCAGCATGGTATATTCTAATTCCGGCCAAGAAGTTAGCCAGTAAGCAACACACTGAATAACCAAGCAACTTAACGAAGTCGAATGAAACTTCTATAAAAAGCTTGACACTCTGAACCGGAAATGATATAATATAAACTCTTCTGACGACGAAAGTTGTTAGCGAGATTGATCTTTGAAAACTGAACAACGAGGAGTTTTACGCAAGTGAAACTCGTGAGTGAATTAATACAAATTCAATTTGTTGGTCATAACAAATTGAATAGAGAACGTTAAGTTCTCGTCAGCATTTTCTAAATGAGCTTATCGCTCTTTTCAATAACTTTATTGGAGAGTTTGATCCTGGCTCAGGACGAACGCTGGCG
>NZ_BOSJ01000028.1 GCF_018403285.1 Paenibacillus sp. J45TS6
ACTTTTATTATACAAAAAATCAGGATGCCTTTCCTCAATATTGAGGAAAGGCATCCTGATTTTAGATATTGGACTTTTTCAGTGGCCTCGCAGCATACCGAAGTCATCTCATTGCCGCTTAAACAGCGGCGCATCCTTTTTTTTAAAACTGTCTACTTAATAGGGTTCAGTTCAACCTATCTTTATAGATTGCTCTTTTACTGCTATTTTTCATTTTTCCAGCTTCATATTAACTATTTCTCAATATCCACTTCAAACTCTAGTTCAGGAAAATAGGCTTTCATCACATTCCCTTCCTCGTCAAACTTAACCTTCCCTTTTTCGGTGTCACTATATATATTTTGATAAGGTTTGATGATAATCTTAGACGGGAGCGTAGTAAAAGGTTCTAGCCGGAGATCTGAAATCATTCCAGAGCTATTTGCCTGACCTCTCCCATTTCCACTTATTATTCTCAGCTCATTACCTTCATCATCATACACATCGTAATGCATACCTATCGTTAGCGGATCATATTTCATGCCTTCCGGAAGAACGAAACGAGTCGAGATATTTGTCGTTATTGGTGTTAGTTCCACCCTTTCCAGTGTTACTGTATAGATCCCTTGGGTCTTGGTCATATTCGGAGAAATATCAATGATATCCTGTTTTGTCTTCTCAACGGGAATATGCATAACGACAGGGTCCTCAAATGGTTTGACGTCCAGGCTTAACGTAAGCATGAACGAATCAGGAAAAGGTGTTCCTTGTTGATTTCGTAAATCGGAAAATTCCAAAATCACAGAATTCTCAGATGCACCAGGATGAAAAAATTTAGATATCCCACCATATTTGGGTGCATACTCGTTTATATCTCTTCCGTTGATCTGCAGCGTATAGCCGCTTAGATCTTCGTTCAGCTTCTCTCCTGACTCATCCATATTATCTTGCGTCGTTCGTTCTAAACTCAGTGAGACCCTTGTGCCGTCATAGATGATTTCCGGGACCGTAAATGTGGTATCCCCTCGAACCACACTTATATTTGGGGTATCCGCTAATTTTTTTTCTGATGCTGTCCTCAGTCCAAGATCATCCACAAATGCAAAGATACTCTTCATCCCAGGAACTTGCTGCAACGAATCGGCCATTGTTGGAGATACAAATCCACTCCCTACAATCACCAAGACTGCTGATGCCGCTATAGCCGTTGAAACCGCAATTTTCTTCCACATCTTCTTTCGCCCCCTACGCTTCGTTTTATTTTGATAAATCTCCACCATCACTCGATCTGTAAGATCGATAGGAACCTCTTTTTCTCGTATCATTCGGATGACCTGATCCATGGGTTCCTCTTTTTTATGTAAATGATTCTTCATACGTCCCACCTTCCCCATTTCTTTTGATCAGTTTTTTTCGAATACGTTCATATTTTTTCCTCGCCGTAGCCGCCTTGATATTCATGACTTGTCCGATCTCATCATAGGAGTAGTCTTCCACTGCGCGAAGCAGCAAAATATGTTTTTCATCAAAAGAAAGATGATCCATTAGGATCTCTAATCTGTCAGTGCTTTGGACGTCCTTCTTGTATGCCAATTCTGCCGAGTAGGTATGCTTGAAGATTTTGAGCAGCTCTACATCTCGAAATTTCTTTTTATTGAGATTCATACAGTGGTTGTACGCAATTTTATAAAGCCAAGCTGAAAAAGAACCGGGTCTCGTGTAGCTTGCTATGTTCTCATACGCCTTAATAAAAATGTCCTGGACTGCATCCTGTGTCATTTCGGTCTGCTTTAATAAGTAATAACAATACACATAGATTTGCCTTTGATACTTCTCGACAATGACTCTATAGGGCTCGGTCTCTCCCTGCTGTATCCTCTGGATCATATGATCTAAATGTAATTGCTCACGATCGTCTGTACTGTTCCGCTGTATAGAGTTCAACAGTGCCTCTCCCTCCTTTCCACGCCTATATAACAATTCATAGTTTCGAAATGTGACATTACATTAAAATAATCCCGATAAATTCTTCACACAAAAATAAAAGCCGGAACGCATCTCTGCTCTCCGACCCTTCTCTATCCTAAAATCTAATTCTCACTCACTGGTATGACCTTGGTATCTCGATCCCATGCGGTTACAATCTCATTTTTCCGTTCTTTCAGCAGCTCTTCCTTATCGTCCCGATAGAACAAATTATAGGTGTCAAAAGGAATGATCCGTCCATCAGGATGGACAATGTGAACACAGGACTTTTTGACAGAACGCACATCAAAATTGTGTGCATCGAGGAACTGCATAATGATCACCCGGAACACGTTGTCATACGTAATCTCTTCGGGAACAGCTGCGAGCGGTAGGCAGCAGAGTAAGCTTTTCAGCGAAAGAGCAGAAGACTCCGGCGAGTGTCCGGTCGACAACAGCTCAAACATTTTATCTCTGATCACCGGATCTTGTTCATATATAATTGTATTACTGTCCCCTTCGAGTAAAATGTCCGGATCGATCATTCCTGTCAGCGGAATAACTTGTCCGCCAAGCTTCAGCGCATATCCCATTGCCAGGCAGTCCGGGTGACATGGAACCGGTAAAATATCATCGTCCTCAAATACTTCCGACTGGTCAATAATCATCTGCCTCACTTCACTCACCGTCAGACGATCTGTTGCAGGGTCATATCCTTCGAGTCTGCCTGCCGCCTGAATAGGCTGAATGGTGACTCCGCGAACGGCTTTCTGCTGAAGACCATACTGAATTATGTCACCGATCTCTCCGTCATTAAGTCCTTTTTTTAGTGTAACGACGAGTGTAGTGGAGATGTTAAATTCATTTAAATGGTCAATGGCCTGCTGGCGGATTCTTCTTAGGTCTGCCCCTCGCAGCTCTTTTAGTACATGTGCTTCAAAACTGTCGAACTGCAAATAGACCTCAAATCCAGGAGCATATTCAGATAACTTACGGGCAAATTCCCGGTCCTGTGCAATGCGAATCCCATTCGTGTTCACCATAATATGCTTGATGGGCCGCGATTTACACATATCCAAAATTTCAAAAAAATCAGGATGCGTTGTCGGCTCCCCGCCGCTGATTTGCACGATGTCTGCTTCGCCTTCATTTTCGATAATACGGTCTAACATAAATTCAATCTGAGCAAGTGACCGATACGAGGTACGATGCGGGGAAGATTCTGCAAAACAGATCGGACACTGCAGGTTACAGTGATCGGTAATCTCCAGTAAGGTTAGGCAGCTATGCTGCTCATGATCTGGACATAATCCGCAGTCATAAGGGCATCCGTACTTGATCGGAGTATTCCACACGAGCGGCATTTCTGAAGGCTTAATAAACTTACGAGTCCGGTGATAATACTCCACATCGGTGGAGATAAGCACTTTCTCCGGTCCGTGAATAAGGCATCTTTTGACCATGTAGATTTTGCCGTCTTCTTCAATCACCTTGGCTTCTACTTTGCGATAACAGGTCGTACATATACTATTCGTCAGCTCATGATAGAGATAAGGACGGTTAGGCATGAAATCGCTCCTCCTGTTAAATACAGATTAGGCTTGCATATTCGAACTCGTTATTTGATGATCTACCTTCTTCTTGCCATAAATAAGCCAAGCATAATAAAGCACACCAGCGATGCAGGCAAGCTGAATATTGTTCAGTCCGAGGTAAGGATGAGGCGTAGGTTTGATCCATTCAATACCCAGACGAAACAGCAGATAACCTGCCATAAACCACTGGAACATCCGCCCAGATACATACTTTACTTGAGTAGATGTAGCGCTTTTAACACGGCTCTGACGATAAAGCGGGATGAGCACTATAGCTAATATAATAAGAAAGAAAATTTCATAGAGCTGTGCCGGATGACGAGTCACCCCATCTCCAAAATCCACACCCGTAATCCATGTCGTCGGCGTACCATAGGTATGGTCAGTAAGTCCGGTAAGAAAACATCCAATTCTTCCTATACAAAGACCAAGCATCAGCGGATACACAAAATCATCCCCCGTCGATTGGGACCAACCTACCCAGCGCTTTGTAAGTTCCACCCCGATCAGTCCTCCGAGTAACCCTCCGACAATGGTCTTTCCACCCCATAAGAGTTGTCCTTGACTAAGATGCTCCCAAGTGGCGACCGGGTCCTCCAACCAAAACAGCAACTTGGCACCAATCGCTGCACCCAGAATCGTACCCGCTAATATTTGCAGGCTCATCAAAGCAGACATCCCGCTCGGTCTTCGTGTCCATAGATAGACCCTAAATCCGATAAAATAGCTAAGGGACTCAAATAGTACATGTGGGTGAATCCGCAAGGACCCAATAGTAAGATACACAGGAAAATCCATCAGTCCACTCCTAGACATAGATAGTAATAACTAACATTAGTGAATCATTTTCATAATACCTTTAGTACGATAATAAAAAGGCACCGCATATCGTAATTAAGAGTACGGCTAGTCCTCCAATGATCGCTAAGATCGCCACAATGACTTGCAAAAGAATATTTTTCTTAGGCTCATGAATAGAAGAAACTGCTCCATTATTGATACACTGATCACGGCAATATCCCGTCGCTGAGTCATAGCAGTTCTCACAGATCGGCTTACCACACCTTCTACACTGAGCAACAGCCTGCTTATCCGGATGGTTCATACAGAGAAATTCCGTCATCACTTCACCTCTATTTGGTAAGTTTTGTTATTTATTGTAACTTTATTTTTGGTATTACGCTAGAATGTGGTGTACCTTTCGTTTTCAGATGAGAAGCCTACCATTTATTTTTTAATAAAAGGGTCGTATCCTTTCGCCTTGATCGCATCAACCAGTTCAGGACTCATCGCAAAATTCGAAACCTCATTTGTTTTGTAATTGACAGATACGTTGAAGTGTTGGTCCTTATTCCCGATTACATTCCCCTCCAAACTAACTCTGTAACTTACATAAGTCGGCAGCATTTGTTCCCCCGTTATTTCCACATCGAGTTCATATTTTTCTTTTAGATGTTCCATCGCTGTAATTTTGGCCTGATCAATAATCGCTTGATTATTCATTTTCTTCTCCAAGTTATGGTTGTATATTTTTTGAAATCCTAATGCGAGCAAAATAATAATAATGATGCCCAGCAGAACCATTAAGGGCCGAAACTTGAAAACAATCACGATCACCCCCTTAATTTTCTTTCTTATAAGCTATGAACCTAGCCACAGCAAACAGATTATGTACCATAATAATCCATATACTGGATATATAGAAGCTTTGTTTCCATATTTTAATGAGATATGAAATTAATTTACCTGTAAAATAATTATTCTGCTTGAACATACAAAAGAACCCGGGAGATGCTCTCCCGGGCTCATTCTATTTATCTTTTATTTTTTACCGATCTGCCTGATATAGGCTCTCTCACTCTTCACCAAAACTTTTATCTGTCTAGACCTTACTTACTTCAATTCCTAATCTTCTCTATTCTTATACCTGCTTTGCTGCATGCTGCTTCTTTATATATGAGATTTGTCCTGCATGAATACCTGTATGATACATAAGACGTCCTACGGCTTCGAGCGGTGTGGAGTCGCCAATAGGACATTTTTTAATTTCATTCCATTCTTCCTCAGGCAGCTCCGACATTCCCTGAATAAGCCAAGTTTGAGACGCCTCTAAAAATGATACAATCTCTTCTAAATTCGTGAATGTTTCTTTACTGCGTGTAGCCCCTCGGTGCGTGTGAATAACAAGATCTTCCGGCATCGGCTTATTAAAAAACCATGCTGCAAACATATACTCTACCTCGGCATTATGCCTGAGCATATATCCGATCGAAGTATCGTCCATTTGAAGTGCAAGTTCTTCGTTAGTCAGCTGCTTTACCGTATTTAGAAAACGGCTTTGAATTGCATTCCATACTGGCATGATTGTAGCAAAGGTAGACATTTTCTTTCTCTCCTCCTTGTTTCTATTTGATATCACATTACCCGGTTATTCCTTTATTTCGCTGCTGCACTGCTGGCATGACCATCGCGGGCTACATGCTCAATTCGGTCTGTGGCAAGGTCTAGATCAAAAGCAAGACCGAAGCCTGCCACGTATCTTCCTGTCTGCGGAGTAAGCTCGAACAAGGAGAAATCGAGTCCCCGCAGCATTGTTACAAGTTTCGCTGGAAACTTCTCTTCAAATAGAGCGAATACTTCTGGATATCCCTCATTCCCCACATTATTCGCTGTACAAGGGAAGCGAGCCCGCTGTCTTGCAAATAGATTACCCGAAGCTGCCTCATCTTCAATTAGCATCACGTCCACTTGCGGACGTTTATCCAGATGATGATAGTGATTTGCAATGCGGCTGATATAGATGTACATTTTATTGTCATACGCTACAAAAGGAGCATAAGAAATGAAGGGATTTCCTTCCTCATCTAACGTACTTAACATGAGCGATCTCAGCTCACCTGTAAATTCCAAGTACTTATTTTTCACTTCTTCCATATTGATCCGATTCATATTCATCATGTTTATTCCACCTGCTCCATCCTAAATTTTATGAAGTACATGTATTCTAGGTTTTCTATCTTTCGTTAACTCTACATCGACCTCGACGCCGTATACACTTCGGATTAATTCTTGGTTTAGTACATCCTTTGGAGTTCCATATGCTTTTCGCTCTCCGTTCTGAATGACACATACTTTGTCGCTGTATAAACTCGCATGGTTCAGATCATGCAGCACCATTACTACTGTGATCCCAAGTTCCTTATTCAGTGTCTTCACCAGCTCCAGAACATCCAGTTGATGCGCAATATCTAGATAGGTGGTCGGTTCATCAAGTAATAGCAGCTTGGGACGCTGGGCGAGAGCCATGGCGAGCCAAGCTTTTCTTGACTCCCCGCCCGATAAGGAATGAACCAAGCGGTGCTCATACCTTGTCATATTCGTCTGTTCAAGCGCCCACTGAATGATCTCACGATCCTCCTGAGTGAGTTGTTCGTACCACTTTTTATGCGGCATCCGTCCAAAACCGACCAAATCTCCAACGGTCATATCCATAGGGCTTACATTTGATTGAGACAACATACATAGCTGCTTCGCCACTTCTCGGACATTCATTTTCTGGAGTTCCTTACCCTCAATGGTCACTCCGCCGCTTGCGTAAGGAATAAGGCCGGATATGCTTTTGAGCAGTGTTGATTTCCCTGACCCATTCGGCCCGATGATGGAGACAACTTCTCCTTTTTGAACGGTAAGCGACAGGTTCTGAACAATTGGCCGTTCTCCGTAATGTACATGTACCGATTCTACTTGCAGCAATGCTATGCCCCTCCTTTACGCATCAGATAGAGAAAATAAGGCCCTCCTACCATCGCCATCACAATACCCGCCGGAATTTCAAGCGGACTAAACATCGATCTGCCGATCGTATCGGCTATAATCAATACGACAGCCCCCAGCGCTAAGCTAAAAGGAAGGCTGTATTTATAATCCGAACCGATCATCATACGTGCCATGTGTGGAACGATGAGACCAACAAAGCCGACAAGCCCAACCATGGAGACGGAGACCGAAGCAAGAAAGACAGCAACAAAAGAAAGCGTAATCCGCACCCGATTTATATTTTGGCCGAGATTATGTGCTGCTTGTTCTCCAAGCCGTAAAATATTCGCCTGCCGTATGCATAGAAGTGCCATAATCCATCCCGCCGCAGAATAAGGTAGAATCGTCAGCACCGCATCCATTCCTTTTCCCGATAAACTCCCGTTCATCCATGAGAGCGCAGCGGGTAATTTGTCACTATAGAGAATAGATAGTAGTCCGATGACTCCGCCAAAGACGGCATTGACTGCTACCCCTGATAAAATAATGCGAATAGGCGTTATCCCCTGTGTCTTGGTCCAAGCCCATCCATAAACCATTGCCGCAGCAATCCCTCCGCCGACGATAGCTGCAATGGGAATAAGCGAGGATAACTCCGGTTTCACCAGCATGATAAAAAGTACCGTAACAGCAGCACCGCTGGAAACCCCAGTTAGCCCAGGGTCTGCCAGCGGATTATGCATTACGGCTTGAAGCAGCGCACCCGAAACCGCTAGATTGGCTCCGATGATCAGCGCGAGGATCACCCGCGGAATACGTATATTCCATAGGATGGTGTTCCATTGTTCACTTCCCGATCCAGTTAAAGTCTGAAGGACTTCTGCAGGAGATAACCTCACGCTTCCGATGCCGATAGCAAGAATAATAATGATCAGTAAGATGAGATACGTAATTGCAAGAAGTAACTTCCGGCTTCTCTGCTGCCCTATTGTATTCACAAGCTCATAATCCTCCTATTCCCCGTACAAAACGGTGGAAAGTGCTTTATAAGCGTCAGGCGTTTTGGATAGGGAAGCAACACCAAACAAGTTATAATCCAGTGTTTTCATTTTTCCATTCTTGAAAGCATTCATTTTCTCCCATGCGCCGTTCTTCTTCACATCTTCTTCAAACTTCTTCGCTACCGCTTCAGCATCTCCGTGAGCCACAAGTAAAATCACGTCCGGATTCGCTTCTACTACACTTTCCATATTAAAAGGAACATACGTCTCGGTGGACTGCATTGTATCCGTAAGTACATTCGTTGCGCCTAGATTTCTAGCGAGACTTCCAGCAAATGTATCTTCATTCATCAGCATGAGATAATCGGTGGAACCGAATAAGAACATAACAGTGGGTGCATCTTTTCCTTCTACTGATTTCACAATTTCCGATTCCTGTTCAGCAAAAGAACTCAGCACCTGCTCTGCCTCAGCTTCTTTATCGTAGAGACGTCCTATGGCAACTAGTGAAGCTTTGAGTCCATCTAATGAATCAACGGGGAGATATGCTCCCTTTAAACCGGAAGGCTTCAGCATTTTTTCAATGCTGTCTTTAATTGATTCGGGTGACAGTATTGCATCAGGTGTAAGGCTTGCGATCACTTCGAGATCCGGCTGATGAGATGACCCAACTTTCTGTACATCTTGGTAAGCTGCTGGCAGTTCACTTTGTGTAGTCGGTACACCTTCTAGCGATAATCCTAAGTCATTAAATAATTCTGTAATGGCTACTGACAAAGTTACAGTCGTACTCGGTGTTTTATTATCAAATTGAGACAAAATTTCTTCTACTAATGCTTCGTCTACCGCAACCGTTGCAGCAGCTTCATCTGCTGCTGGAGTAATATCTTCCGATCCCGTTGTTACTGTTGTATCTGCGGCTGCTTGCTGCTGAGCATCAGAACTGGTTTCACTGCCGGCCCCTTCCTGATTCCCACACGCCACCATAACAACCATGGTTAAAGCGATAATTCCTAATTTCAACGACGAAACCTTCTTCATACCTTCATGCCCCCTGATTTATTGTTATCTCTCTATGTAGACGAGTAATTGATAATGATTATCATTATATGTTGGATGATAATGGTTATCAATGGACTTTTTCCGGCTTACCCATGGATTAATCTCACTATGTTTTTATGTTCTTCACACCTGTTCTTTCTCTGTACATGAATAAAATGCAAAAAACCTTCTAACGATGGATTCGTTAGAAGGTTTTTATGGTGTTTACGCTATTCTAGAGATAATGCCATTACTCTCAAGGACTACACGGTCGGACTCATTCACAGGGCGATATCCTTTTTCCAAAAGTTCTTTAATATAAATCTTGTTGTAAACAAAAGAAAATACAATGCCACAAACCCATGCTCCAAATCCCAGTGTAAAGGATCCAAGAATAGCAGCAAGAATGAACATAATAGCTGCCCACTTTAAATCCCCTCTAAATAATGCAGGAAAGAAACCAAAGAAAAATGTTGTCCAGCTGAATCCTACTTTAACGTCCTTTGCTACCCCTGCTTCATTAGCTAATACGACTCTCACCGTTCCACACTCCTGTTTGTTGTTAGAAAAGAGCTTGTCACTTGGATAAACTGATCTACTTTTTATCTATATAGGTCTTATGTATTACTAAGTGACAAATCACATCTTTTCATCTAGTCAATTATTCCTAATATATCGGTTCATTACATGGATAATTTTAGAGATATCTCAATGATTTATTATAAATATGTAAAATTATATCAGCTTCTCCTGCATATTTTCATTCCCATCAGGCTCTCGGAACTATAAAAATCCCTCATCATCATCCACGTTTGCGTGTTTGTAAACATCTCAATCAGCGGATAAGCTGAGGGATCCCTTAGAATTATATTGTTTTTTTGAGTTTATCTTACCTATTTTTTATACTTGATTGTGCCGAGAGCTGCTTCCTGTTTAAATACTTCTTCCCACTTCTTATCGGTTCCTAATGAAATTCCTTCAGTAGCCCAATTTTCCGGTTTCTCAAGCTGATCATAGGCTTCCATAAGCCGCTTGTTAGCATGAATAACCGCTTCTCTCTTCTGTGATTTCAAGACTTTATTATCATGGTAACCAAGGAAATGTTGCTTAAAAATCCCTCTCGCTGCGGTAAGCGAATACTCCTGATTAGCCCCGCCCCATACCTTGTCAGCCTGGTCATCTCGCTGGCCATCGTCTTCCCAGCCGCAAAGTATACAAACCTCATATCCATAATTCTGGATTTCTAGTGTAGGATAACCACAACATGGACAAGGGAATCGTTTCGGATCTATTTCTTCTTCATCATAGTCATAGAACTCCTCATCCTCCATCCACTTTGCTGCCTCTCTTCTAGAAGATATTTCTGTATCAATCACTAGCGGAAGCCAGAGAAACGTACCTATTAGAAAATGAACAACCTTACTCCCCTTTTTGCCAACCATTTGATTCAACATGCGTTTCATTCCCTAGTGATTAATCATGCTGCGCTAACATTCTACAGAAACCGGTTCATATTCACCATGAATAAAATGGAATTTCGTTTTCAAAATAGTTCTCGCTGAGGTTCTATAATGGGATCAGTCGATCAAAAGTAAAACAACAGCGATTCTCCAAATAGGAAAATCGCTGTTGTTGTTACACTTCAGAAACGGGGTGAATTAGCGTACTTCTCCGCGCGAAGCAATCAACTTCTGATACCAGTAGAAACTATCCTTACGAATCCGTTTCAAATCCTTCAAGTCAAACTCATCGCGGTCTACATAGATAAATCCGTATCTCTTACTGGATCCTTGATGCGTACTAACCAGATCAATTGCAGACCATGGACAGAAACCAAAGACCTCAACGCCGTCTGTAAGAGCGAGTTGAATCTGCTCAATATGTTTACGGAAGAAATCAATCCGGTACGTATCTTTTACAGTACCGTCTTCTTCTAATTTATCAAATGCACCCAGTCCATTCTCTGTCACGATCAGCGGCAGGTTATAGCGGGAATAAATCTGGCGCAATGTCGTACGGAATCCAACCGGATCAATCTCCCATCCAAATTCCGTTTTTTGCAGATTCGGGTTAACGGATCCGCGATATGCTCCCGGCTCACCAACAATCTCATGCTGGTCACCTGTGTGGGAGAAGTCATTACCGTCATTTTTGCTCTCGCCCACCGTCTGAGAAGTATAGTAATTGAAAGCGATGAAATCCGGTTTACCTGACTTGAGGATTTCCATATCGCCTTCCTTAATCTCAGGTTCATAACCTTTTTCCACCATATAACTCCAGGCAATATGATTGTAGCGTCCATATACCGCCATATCTAGATACAGCCAATTGCGAATTGCCGCATAATTGTCGGCAGCTAGTACATCTTCAGGTTTGGAGCTAGCTGGATAAATAACACCGATGTTTGGTGCAGGACCAATCTTCGCATTCGGCAGCATTTTGTGACACAACGCCATAGCTTTCGCTTGAGCCACCAACATATGATGGTTCTGCTGATAAAGCTCTTTTTGAGGATCAGTCATATTTTCATTAAGTGTTCCAATAGATCCCGGATGCAAGATCAGCATGTTCTGCTCATTAATGGTCAGCCACCATTTAACACGATCTCCGAAATGTTCGAATAGTGTCTTGGCATACTGTTCAAAAGCATCAATGGTAATTCGGTTGGACCAACCTCCTCTTTCTTCCAGCGCATACGGGAGGTCGAAATGATACATTGTCACAATCGGTTCTATACCGTATTTTAACAATTCATCAATCAGTGAGCTGTAAAAGGCTAGTCCTTTGGGATTTACTTCTCCATCGCCATTCGGATAAATTCGTGTCCAAGCAATTGAGAAACGATATGCTTTAAAGCCCATTTCTGCCATGAGTGCCACGTCTTCTTTATATTTGTGATAGTGATCACTACATACTTTGAAATCAGTAACACCTTCTACATGATTGGCAAAATCAATGACGGATGGACCTTTGCCATCTTCATCCCAAGCTCCTTCGAGTTGGTAGGCCGATGTTGAACCTCCCCATAGAAAATCCTCAGGGAATGCGCTTAATTTTTTGTGTAACATATTCAGTTCCTCCTTATATATAGATGTTATTTAACCAGTGTTAGAAGAATATCATTCTTATTAATTTTGGATTGAGTTGTTTCAAATATCTCAACTTCATTTTGCGTCAGTGTAACAATAACGGGAGTGGTTGTTTCATAACCGGCTGCCTTAATTTGTTCCAGATCGAAACGAATTAACAAATCTCCCTGTTCCACTTTGTCTCCTTCTTTCACCATAGGAGTAAAGTATTTCCCTTTCAGGCTGACCGTATTAACACCGATATGAATTAAGACATCTGTCCCTGCTTCCGAAGTGATACCGATTGCATGTCCTGTTGGAAATAGGGAGGTTACAACCCCATCCATTGGAGCGACGACTTCTCCTACAGCCGGAACTACTGCGAGTCCTCTGCCCATTGCCCCTGAAGAGAAAGCTTCATCGCTAACCTCACTGAGTGACAATGCTGCACCTGTCAACGGGCTGAAAATGTACTCTTTCTTCAAATCCACTGCTGGACTAACTGAAGGCGAGTTCGGTACTGATGTTGGTGCTGTTGGTGCTGTTTCTACAGGTTCTACTGCCTCTCCACCCTCTACTGTTTCTGCCTTCTTCGGTTTACTTTCGTAGCCGAACAACAGTGTCAGCAAGAAAGCTGTACCCAGAGAAACAATCAAGGAAATTACAAATATACCGCTTGGCTGCTCTACAGGAATCGAGAAAATATTGTGGAATACGTATGCCGTATACTTAACATCAAAGTGACCGTTTATCGCACCACCCAAAGCTCCGGCTATAGCTACAATAGGGATAACTCTTTTATATTTGAGAATGATCCCATATACGATAGGTTCTGTTACCCCTGCCAGTAGTCCGGTAATTCCAGTGGAACCAGCAATGGTTCTCAGCGATTTATCTTTTTTAGCCTTAATAAAAATACCAAGTGCGACACCAATCTGTGCAAATACTGCAGCCGAAGCCATCGCTTCAATTGGATCACCGCCGTTTGCGATATTCTGCAGCGTAATAGGTGTGAATCCCCAGTGCAGTCCGAACACAACCAGAAATGTCATGCCGCCGCCTAGTACAATACCTGATAAAATACCACTGACTCCAATGAGCCAGGTTACCCCTGCTGCAATCCAGTTACCAACATTCGTACCAAACGGCCCTAAGACAATAATCGTAAGCGGTACCATAACCATTAGTGAAATCATCGGTACCATGAAAATCTGCAGGTCTTTCAAAATGATCTTCTTCAACAATTTTTCTAGCAGTGCATAAACACTAACTGCGATAAAAATGGGGAACACGCTGGATGCATAGCTGACAATAGTGAGCGGTATCCCTAAAAATGAATGATCTGCGCTGCTGTCTAACAATGCAGTAAAACTTGGCTCTAATAGAGCAGCGCCGATTGCCCCTGCTACATAAGGGTTCGCTTTTAACTTCATCCCAAGTGTAATACCAAGGAATATCGGCAGGAAATAAAAGACCGCGTTACCGGCTGCCGATAAAATCATATAGGTATCGGATGTTTCAGACAACCATCCGAGCATCGGCAGGACAGTTAACAGTGCCTTGAGCATCCCTGCACCAGCCATTACTGGAATGAGCGGTGAGAAGCTACCCGAGATCACTTCAAACACTTTAGACATCGTCGAAACTTTTTGATCTGGATTATCTTGTTTCGAAGAAGTATTGGCAGCAAAATTGGTACTCTTAACGATCTCACTGTAAATACCAGCGACACTGCTTCCAACTACAACTTGGAATTGTCCTCCGCTTTCGACTACCGTAATAACTCCTTCATGCTTTTCAAGCTGTTCTCTTTGTGCTTTTTTATTATCTTTCAGACTGAACCGCAGTCTGGTAGCACAGTGAACTAAATCATTAATGTTCTCTTCGCCGCCAACAAGTCTTACGATATCTTGAGCCATCATTTTGTTATCCATCATGCTAACTCCTCTCTTGTTGTAGTATTTAAGATTTGAGGCAAAAAAAATACCTAAACGAAAGGGTATGATCACACAGATGTGATCGTACACACTCGTTTAGGTATCGCCTGCTTTACCAGTAACAATCCTGTTGTTTAGGTTGTGCCTTTAATATAATCGATTAAGAAAGCGCATGCAACAGGTTTTTTATTCCAGTTCCTTTTACAAGTCAATTCCACTTCTTGAAGTTACCCGCTGTATATGAATCGTTAAATATACTTTTTCATCAATCGTCATAGCGCTTTCATACTCGGTCTCCAAATAATGATTGATTCGATTCATACACTCAAACGCAGTGGGGTACTTCTCTTTAACCTGGTCGTAAAGAAAATTGTCACCCGATGCCGATTTCTCCTGCTCTCCACTTAGCATCCGTTGCAGGAAAAACTGTAAATGGGTAATAAAGCGAGAATAATTAAATGAGTTCTCATCAAGTTTCAGCTGATAATAATCTGACACAAGATTTACAATATCACTCATAGCCTTGGTCACTTCAACTGTTTTCTGCATTCCTTGACTGTCTTGGCGCGCATTAACAAAATGCATGGCAATAAAACTCGCTTCATCCTGGTCCATTTCAATGTCAAAGTATTTCTTAATCAAAAGCAGCGCATTTTGACCAATTGCAAATTCCTTAGGATAGAATTTTTTGATCTGCCAGAACAACGCATTCTTGAGATTCATCGATTTTTTATAGCGGGCAACCGCAAATTGGATATGGTCAATTAAGGTAATATAAATATTATCATTAAAAATATTTCCCATTTCTGATTTTGCATAGCTTATAATTTCATCAGCCAAAGAGAAATAAGTGACAGATGTCTCGCCAATAAGATCAATCAATTTCTGAGGTACTTTCTCTGGCTTCAGCATAAAGGTCTTTTCGATTTTATCTTCGTCAACTTTTTGTCCTGCCTTCTTCTTGAAGCCCAGACCATTGCCAATCACGATGTATTCGTGACCAACCTGATCCTCAACACGAATAACGTTGTTATTGAAGATTTGCCGAATGATCATGGTGTATTCATTCTCCTCTTTTTCAGTTCAATTCTATGCGTAAATGCTTTAAGTAAGATAACACAGCTTCCAACAGCGATTCAATATACAATGATTTCTTTGCCTCTATCCTATACAATTAACAATTTTTCATAAGAATAAACCCTTATTGGGGGTTGTTTTTTAGGATTCAGGCAACAATAGATCGGTATTATTTGCCTTAAAGTACAGAATATATAACGCAAAACCGCCCTTCCAGCTATAGCTGAAAGGACGGTTCCTTCTTCTCTAGTGCTGTTCGTGAAGCACGAACTGAGCAATATTTTTACAATGATCTCCGATGCGCTCAAGGTTCGTTAGCAAGTCCAAATAAATGGTTCCTGCACCGCTTGAGCATACGTTTTGGTTTAGACGAATGATGTGATTTTTGCGGAACACAACTTCAAGGTCATCTAATTTCGTTTCCAGTTCCAACACGGCTTTAGCTGCCTCGGTGTCCTGTCCTTCCAGTGCAACGAGCGCCTTCTCTACCGTCTGATCTGCCACTTCCATCATTTCCTGCAGCTCTTTCGTAGCCGCTTCCGAGAACAAAATCTTGTTATTAATGCTGAACTCCGCAAGCTCTACTACATTCTCTGCATGGTCGCCGATCCGCTCAATATCACTAACCGTTTGAAACCAGCCAGAAGCTTTTTCTGACTCCCCTGCCGGCAGTGCGTTCTTCTGGTGGATTCGAATGATATAATCCGTAATTTTGCGATTCAGCTCATTAATAAGCTCTTCCTTTTGCAAAGCTAGGTCAGCATATTTCGTATCCCGATCAAAGAAATACTTCGTTGCATCCTGCAAAGACTCTCTCGCATACTGACCCATACGCACAATTTCATGCTGAGCTTGTCCTAATGCGACAGCTGGTGTTGCAAGTAGACGATCATCGAGATAGATCGGTTTAAACTGAATCTCATCCATCTTGCCTGGAATGACTTTGGTTACAATCCATGCCAGTACAGGAATTAGCGGCAGGAAGATAAGGGTGTTCGTCACGTTAAACAATCCGTGGGCATACGCAATCTGCATCCGAATATTCACGCCTTCTCCAAGCCACAGTACTACCCAGAGTACGACAGGCAGCAGAAGCGTGAAGATAATGGCTCCGCAAACGTTAAAAATAACGTGTACTAACGCCGTACGTCTTGCTGCGATCGACGCACCAATAGATGCGAGTACCGCTGTAATCGTTGTACCGATATTATCACCAAACAGGATCGGCAAAGATCCGCTGAGACTGATCATCCCTTCATCCGCAATAGTCTGCAGAATTCCGATCGTTGCACTTGAACTCTGTACGACCATCGTAAAGATGGTACCGACAAGAAGTCCCAGTACAGGCTGATCTGCCATTTGAATCATAAAATCAGTAAAAGCCGGCAATTCCCTAAGCGGTTTCACTCCACCACTCATGGTAGATAGTCCAAGGAACAACATCCCGAAACCAAAGATTACTTGGCCAATGTATTGAAATTTCTTCTTATTCAGGAAAAATAAAAAGAAGGCACCCACTGCAATAATAGGCAGAGCATACTCTTCAATTTTGATCCCGACGATAAAAGCAGTCATCGTTGTACCGATATTCGCACCAAGTACAACCCCAATTGCTTGTCTAAGTGTCATAAGTCCAGCGTTTACAAGTCCAATTGCCATTACTGTCGTCCCAGAAGAGGACTGAATTAAACAAGTAACGATAATTCCAACTAGAACGCCCAATATCGGATTTGTGGTGTACTTTTCCAAAATCCCGCGCATTTTGTCTCCGGCTGATTTTTGCAGTCCGTCTGACATAAATTTGATACCAAATAGAAAGATGCCGAGTCCCCCGACAAACTTAAACAATATCTCTTGCCAATCCAATATATGAAAGCCTCCCTCAGTTATTGGTCCGTCCAAACCTTTTTTAATTTATCATACTCACGAATCGAAATGAATAATTCAAGTTTAGACATTTTATGATATTTTTAGTACAGAATAAGGAAAATACTTAAGATGTTTCTAATATGAGTGTGAGAAATGTTATTGAATACAAAAAAAGAGAGCTGACAACTCAGCCCTCTCCAATGAAAATATCAGATTAGATCAGTTTACGACGATACCATTTGTCCCCGCGGAAACGAATCCAGAAAATCACTCCACGAACGCTCCATTCAGTGACCATAGCAATCCATACCCCCATGATCCCAAGTCCAAGCGTAATTCCTAGGAAATATCCTAAGAATACACGGAGAACCCACATCGACAGTAAAGAAGTTAAGGAGGTGAAGTTCGAATCCCCAGCCGCACGCAGTGCAGAAGGAAGGATAAAACTAATTGACCAGAAAATCGGCTGAACAATCGCAATCAGCAGTGTGAGTGCAAAGATATCAGGTACAATCTCAGCCGGCGGCGAGAATAAGCCGACGATGAACGGAAACAGCGGAATGATAATAGCAGCTACCAAAATAAAGAACGCGGTCGACAAGCCGATAAATGACTTAATAAATTTCCTTGCATCCGGTATACTCCCATTACCAATACATTGCCCAACTACGGTGACAATGGCGATACTAAGCGCGCTGCCCCCAATTTGGAACAGCAGTGATATGGAGCCGCTGATTGCATTTACGGTAATTGCTAAAGTTCCAAGCTGAACAATAAACGTCTGAGTGAGCAGTTTCCCGCCGTTAAAGAACATTTGCTCAGCGGCAAATGGAATTCCAACCGCCATAATCCTTTTGAGGATTGAAAAATCCAGTTTTAGAGCTTCTTTAATCTTGTATTTTAAAGTCTGATTTATTTTGATCAAATAATACATCGAGATACACATGCCCAGCACCCGTGCTGTGATCATGGAAATAACAAGACCTATAATTCCCATATCGAATACAGTAATAAGCAAAATATTCAGTCCAAGATACGTAAGGTTCATGATGAGTGACAATCCTAGGCAAGCCTTCGTCTCCGCTACCCCGCGTAGAACACCGGTTACGGCCTGAAATATCGCAATAAACGGATAAGAAATACAGCTGCCTATAAGAAAGACTCGAGCATTCTCGAATACTTCTGCTTCCGCCTTACCAAATAACAGATTAAGAATAGGGGTATGAAAAGTAATAACGAGCCCGCATATAACTACGGAAAGTATCGCTACTGCCGTAATGGCTTGTGTAGCCGATTTCGATACCATCTCCTCATTACCGCTCCCCTTATACTGAGCAACAATGACGGTTCCCCCTGTGGCTACCGCAACAAATACGTTAACGAGGAAAATATTGATCGAATCGACCATACTTACGGCACTTACCGCAGCAACGCCGGATGATGCAATCATCGCTGTATTTAACAGGGCCATTAAAATAATAAAAGCCTGATCCACAAATATCGGAATAATAATCGCGATAATTTGCCTGAAATCAAGCGTCTTTCCAGTAAAATATTTATTCAAGAAGGTATTAGATTTTTCTTTATACATAGGAAGTGGATTACTCAAAGGATAATCATCTCTTTTTCATTGTATTTACAACATCGCCCAATAGTATAGCATGATTTTGTGAGTATGGGTTGTGAAGTATTTCTTTTTTATAATAATGATTGCAGAAAGTCCAGTTTTCGACTATACTTTCGTTATTCCAATAAAAGTAAACAGGTGTTCATTAATGCAAATTTTAAAAGAAGAAATCCGAAATAATATTCTGAGCGCAGCCCTATCTGAATTCGAACAATACGGGTATGCGCAGTCCTCGATGAGACGAATTGCGACCGCAGCGGGAATAACAACAGGTAACATTTATCGCTATTTTAAGAACAAGGATGATCTATTCCAGGCACTCATGGGAAGCGCACATGAGCAGTTTATTTCGTACACCATCGCAATTAAGGAAGAAATAGAGAAAACCTTCACCATTCACAGTGACGAAGTATTTGAGTATATCAAAATGGTGGATGAGACCATTGTAGAACTGCTGAAAGACTCAAGTACAGAGATCAAGATCTTATTAACTTTAAGTGAAGGTTCGGCTTATGCTTCGGCAAAACAGGATCTTATTGCAATTGTCATTCAGATTTTGGAGAAGGTATTCACGGTCACCCGGGAAACAACGGATTTAGATCCCAAGGATCGATTGTCTATTCAGATGCTAGCCGTCACCATCATTGAAGGGATATGCCTAATTCTCCGCGATCACCGGGATGGAGCAACTATTAAATATCTTGTTGATGAGCTGCTGCAAGTGTTCTCCGTGGGGATTGCGGAGAAAATTAGTTGTGTTACTCGCAAAGCTTAGATTCATCTCTACGAGTGAATGAAGGTTTGCGAGTACTCGCAATTCTTTTGATCATCTCCAATCCAATGGGTCCACCTCTGCCGAGCGGATAATTGGTTTGGAGTCCAATCTTTTGGCTCACCTCAGCTGAGTAAATAATCAATTGAAAGCACATCTCTTTTTTTAGCATTATAATGAACGCCTGTTTACTAATGTTCTGTACCTCAAGCAATGCCACTATTCCATGATCAAGGGAGATAATGTACGAATGCAAAAGATACTAAAGTGGCGCTGGCTTATTCTAGCCATTTGGCTGGTTAGCGCAAGCTTACTCACCGTATTTCAGCCAGATGTCAACGCGATCCTACATGAAAGAGGCCAAGATCCACTCACCAAAGACAGTCCCTCCAAAGTAGCAAGTGAGCTATTAAAGGAAATGACAGGAGATCAAGGCACCAGCGATATTATTGTTTTTCATAATGAAAATAAACTGTCTGATACGGATCTGACTCAGATCGAAACAGGTATAGAGAACATACGAGATCAAAGTGCTGAACTCGGTGTGCATGATATGATCGACCCTTTTTCTACCCCAGAGGCGAAATCCTCTCTTCTCTCCGAGAATGGAACGACCCTTATGGTCAGCTTCAGTCTCGATAAAGGAGATCGTGAAGTTGCCGTCATTAAAGAACAACTTGAGCAAGAACTCGCTGACGTAGATACTGATTTTTATCTAAGCGGTGAAGATTTTATTCAGAACGATTATTTGGAAGCAACAACGGCAGGTGTAGAAAAAAGTGCTTTGCTGACCGTTGTGTTCATTCTTGCCGTTCTTATTATTATGTTCCGTTCCCTGCTCATTCCCTTTATCTCGCTGCTAACGGTGGGGATTACTTATCTCGTATCCATGGGCATTGCAGCACAAATTATTGAAAAGCTGAATTTCCCGGTCACCAGTGTAACGCAGATGCTGCTTGTCCTCATTTTGTTTGGGATCGGTACCGACTACAACATTCTTTTATTCAACCGCTTTAAAGAGGAACTTGCTCACGGTGCAACGATTGATGAAGCTATCTTCACTACGTTCCGAACCGCAGGCAAAACCATTCTCTACAGTACATTAACCGTATTTATTGCGTTTGCTGCACTAAGTTTCTCAAACTTTGGAATTTACAAATCTGCGAACGTCGTTGCCATTGGTGCGATCGTATTAATTGTGCAGATTTATACCTTGACCCCCTTCTTTATGAAGACACTTGGGGAAAAATTATTCTGGCCTGCCAAACAAAATAACGGCCATAAAGACAGCAAGTTTTGGACCAAGCTCGCTACGATTTCAGTAAAATATCCGGTGATTACCACCGCACTTATTATCATCATCATGATTCCTGTTCTCATGTTCAGCAAACAGACGCTGTCCTTTGATCAGCTGAAAGAACTCGGTAACGGCTACCCTTCGACCAAGGGATTCAGCCTCGTTGCAGAAAACTTTAGTGAAGGTCAGGCTCTGCCTACGAATGTAGTCATTCAAAATGATGAGCCGATGGATAATAATGATGCCCTGGCTGTAATTGATTCGATTACCCTCGCTCTTAATGAGCTTGAAGGGGTAGACAGTGTATCGAGTGTAACGCAGCCGCAGTTTGAGGAAATTCCGGATTTGTATACAGATAGCCAAACCTCTGCTATAACGGATGGAATCTCAGCTTCTAGGGATGGTGTCGATCAGATCCAGGATGGACTTTCACAGATGGAAGCAGGACTTGAAACGCCTGACTTCTCTGAAGTGGATCAGCTAGTTTCCGGTTCGGGAGAGATCACATCAGGCTATCAGCAGCTAACAGATGCGGTGAAAGAACTTGGAGGCGGTATAAGTGACAGTGCTTCCGGAGCAACCGGGCTCTCATCCGGTATTGCCGAGATTCGCAGTGGACTATCTTCCATACAAAAAAGCTCTTCACAAGTCTCAAGCGGACTCCGTGAGATTCAAAAACAATATACGGCGCTTGGCAGTGGATATGAATCACTAGCGAAGCAGCTGCCCGGCATTCAGCAAGGAATGACAGGGATTAACGGACTGATCACTGCCCTCGGCACTTCCCATAGTGAACTTGCGTCTGATGATACTTATGTACAGCTGAAGACACAGGGTGCAGCACTCGAAGGCGGCATTGCCCAGTGGGCTGGAGGGTTAACACAACTCAACACGAATTATGAAAAGTTAAATAGCGCCTTTACACAAGCTACTGGTGGTCTAGATCAGATTAACAGCGCTCAGGGGCAGATTCTCAGCGGGCTCAAGGAATTAGAAAACGGAGCAAAACAGCTGAGCTCTGGACTGAATCAAGGCGCTAGCGGCGCGGATGAAATTGCTGCTAATATGAATAAATTAAATGATGCTTTAGCTAAAGTGAATCAGGGGCAAGAAGAACTGAGTAACGGTTTATCTCAGTTTTCGGGCGGTCTAACTTCATTAAAAGATGGACTTCATCAAAGTGGAAATGGACTGGAAGATATTTCGGAGGGACTTGGAAAAACCAACGAATTCCTGACGCAATTCGAATCTTCTAAAACGTTCTTCATTCCTAGAGAAGCACTTGAAGGAGAAGATTTCGCCCAGGTACTTGATAATTTCATGTCCGAAGATCGTAAAATCACAAAATTGATGGTTATTTTGAACGACGATCCTTATTCAATGAAAGCTATGGATACCATTGAAGAGATTAACGATACCGTTGCTTCAGGACTTAAAGGAACTGTACTAGACGGAGCAGTATTTGGAGCAGCAGGACCAAGCTCGACAACCTATGATACCAATAAAGTACAGCTTGAGTCATTTAACGGAACAGCAGTGATCGTAATTATCGGGGTATTCCTTGTACTGCTGTTTGTGATTCGTTCAATTCTGCCATCCATCTATATTGTAATATCTCTAATTGTCTCTTACTTTGTTGCCATGGCTGCAACCAATCTGGTTACCTATCAGATACTCGGTGCTGACGGCGTATCATCCTTTGTTCCCTTCTTCTCCTTCATCATTATTGTGGCGGTCGGAGTCGATTACAGCATCTTCTTCATGATGCGCTATAAAGAATACGGGGAACTGGACCCTGCAAAAGCACTCGTGGAATCAGCCAAAAATATCGGCGGCGTCATCATCTCCGCCATGATTATACTCGGCGGCACCTTTGCCACACTCATTCCATCAGGACTTGTCCTGCTGATTGAACTAGCTTCTGCAGTCATTGCGGGTCTCCTTGTACTTTGCTTCATTTTACTTCCGATGCTGGTACCTGCTTTAATTATGCTGCCTAACGCATTCAGCAAGAGAAAAAACACAGCTGCAAATGAGAAATCTACGTTGCATCAATAACGACATGCAGTTGTTAAAAGAAGCAGATGCCTATCATAGGCTCTGCTTCTTTGTTTTATTTTGAGAGACAATACTCCTCTTTTAATATACCGAATACTTCCCGATCCACTACCCCTTTGCCGGACCAAAGTGCTGCTTGTCTGAGAGTACCTTCTTTTATAAAACCGTTTTTCAGGAGCACCTTTTTGGAGATTTCATTCTGCGGCATCACATCTGCCTGAACTCGGTTAATACCTGCGCGCAGGAACAGGAATTCAAGCACCAAGCGAACCGCTTCCGTTGCATATCCCCTGCCCCAATAAGCCTCTGCTAAGAAGTAACCCATCGTGGCCATGTTCACCTTGCGATTAAGATCAAATACCTCAATAATACCAATCAGCCGATCCTGCTGATCCTTAGCAAAAATCCCCCACTTTACACGGGTCTGTTTATTGAAGTCTCGCTCAAAGTGCCCGATCATTTTCCTCACCGTGTCTTTGTTGTGTCTCGGAAGGATTCCACAGTATCTAAATATCACGTCATTGCTGTATATTTCGAACAATTCATCCACATGTTCCTCTTCTACTTTCTTAAGTACAAGTATGTCTGATTTCAGAATAGGAAACGAGTCAAAAATGGGATCCATATTCTCCTCCTTGTCATTCATCTTATTCTTCCTACGTTCCGGCCTATCCCTGCAAGTTTAGATCTTTTAAGAACGGATTACGGGCAGCAATGTCGTTTGCTTTCTTCATGAGGTCTATTCCTTCCGGTCCTTGTGCAAACCGGTTAAGCAGAATCCAGCGCAAATAAGCGATAGCTTCAAATTTAGTTCTGTCTTCCTCTTGAATAGGATGTAAGGAGAGATAAGCAGTAGAGAAAGCTTCGGCAAGGAAAGAAGGCATATAGATTCGCTTTAGAAAAAGAGACCAGGAAAAGTCAAACCTCGGATCACCAAGCTGTCCATTCGTCCAGTCAATGATCGTCATGCGTCCATCCTTCTCTACCAAATTATTTAAGTGAAAATCACCATGAATGAAATGACAGTGTTCGATAGAAGTTACGGATGCCACTTCAGTTACCACAGCTAATAGATCCGGATGCTGATCAAGATCGGGAAAATAATAAGCAAAAAAATCGTATTTAGGAAGTGTCAGCGGAAGTAGTTTCTCCACATTCACCTGGTGAATCTGATATAAAAGAACCGCGATCTCCTGCATTTTCTTTTCACTATAATCTTGTAGTTCTCCGCCATCATCATAGGTGAACAGTACTTGTTCCTTTTGTTCAGAACGTTTTCTTCCCCACCCTAGAGGCTTCGATACAGGTAAACCTTGCTCATATAATCCTGATAACAATCGGTACTGATAATCAATATTCGGCTTAGAAACTTTGTTCCACACTTTCAGAATAAAACGATTATCCTGTATACATAGTTTGGTTACTTCTGCTTCCATTCCTTGAGTCATGGGCTGTACAATAATCGGTGGATTTTGAGCTAACAACTCATCCAGTAAAGGGTCTTTCTGTATCCATTCCATGTCACGTAACAGAGATCTCAGCTCCTTTTTCCTAAATGTTATAGCCTATTTGCAGTATCCTTGTTACATTCGCTTAGAGAGTCTAGGAAACCTTTGAAATTCAGGTACAATTGAATATAAAACATTTTTTACTTTCCGGTTAAGCTCGAAATAAGGTAAGTTCAAATGAGATCATTTTGAAGAGGGGTTAATATACCATGGAACTACATATTTCCGCTGAACATAGTAATGAAGATCGGACCCGTGTACGTAACAAACTGATTGCATTTAATCATGCTCATTTTCCTAAAGAACTGAGTAATCGATACGAAGAATTAAATCTTTTGTTAAAAAATGCAGAAGGGGAAACGCTGGGTGGAATTGTGGGAGATATATGCTGGAACTGGCTGGAGATCCACTATCTAATTCTGGATGAACAGATTCGCGGACTTGGTTATGGCTCGAAATTATTATTAGAGATCGAGGAAATAGCCAGGCAGAAATCATGCGATTTCATTAAACTCGATACCCTTAGCTTCCAAGCACTGGACTTCTATTTGAAATATGGCTATGAAGTATATGGATCTATCAATAACGCGGGCGGGCACACTCACTATTACTTAAAAAAGGATTTGAAAAGTTAATAGGTACATGTCTAACTATCCTGACCACTTATAAAAAGCCCTGCAATTCTGCAGGGCTTTCTCCAGGATTCATATTTCAATAATTACGAAAGTACGTCGTATTTAAATTCATCTTCAACGCTTGAAATATCAACAGTATCATAAATGAGCCAGTTTCCTTCTTTATTTTTCACTAGATAGTACAAGCTCTCCGTATCAAATTTCAAAATTTTGTCCGTCTCTTCTGCGTACAGAATTGCGGTATTTCCGGTGTACTTAATGACACTCATGAATTTCGCAGACATATCAAAATTAATTGCGTTTAGTAAACCCTCATCCGTCATCGCTTGCATCATTTCATACAATAGAGATGAAGGATCCATCGAGGAGAGAAGTAACGCTGTATTTTTTTCGTTAAACCCTTTGTATTGGTTGTTTACGGTCTGCATGATTGCTTTTTCCGTATCTGCTGGTACTTGAACTTGAGTGCCGATGAGATCCTCAGCTGCATAATAGTAGTCCTCGTAGTACAAATCATACTGTCTTAACGTACCATTTGGCATTTTCATCAAGTTCACTTCATAGGTTTCTACCGAATCCCAGAAAAATGGACCACTAATATAACTACGTGTTCGAGTAACGGTCGCGTAAATGTCATCACCATACGCCTCAATGTTATTTACATTGCTGTAGACCACTTTTGCTTTGGAAAGAAATTGATCGCGGTATTCTTCTTTTATCTCCTCATAATAAGGAGCATCAGGGTGAATCAGCTGCATCGCTTTCGCCAAACTTCGCTCGTTCTCCGCCGTTTGCTGCTTTTTGAAAAATTCAGCGACTTGTGCTTTTACCTTGCTATCCGCAATTCCGGTTGAGATGTGAATCGTTTTGTTCTGCTGATTCCATTTCACATCATAACCCGTTGCTTCTGCTACGAATCGAAGCGGAACAAGCGTGCTTCCTTTGGTTATGTAGGGTGCCGCGGAAAGACTCGTCTTCATTCCATCAATATAAGCTGATTTTTGTCCAACCGTCAGCTGTATTTTGGTCGACCCGTTATTGGCATTAATTCGTTTAGCTGCATTATTATAAGCGACAGTGTAATTGAAGGCTTCAAATAATGGACGGAACTGTACGAAAGTGACTCCATTTTTGATTTCGGGGGAAATAGAAAAGCTCATTACCTTCCCGTCTAGATATACCTGAATCTTTTTAGTTGCCGCACTGGCAGGGGCCACGTTACTAAGGACGGTACATACCATCAGCAGAGATAACATAAGAAGCCCAAATTTCTTTCTCATCATGCAGTCTTCTCCTCTAAGTTGTAAGTTTTTCAGGGAAAGAGAACTCTCTCCTCTCATTCCAAAATAATGAAACGAGCCCATCATAAGCCATCGTAACCTCACACAAAAGAGATTTCAACACTTGTGTAAGTTTTTACATAGAGGTAAAATATGACAATTAATGAACTGTCCATACAAGCATGTCTTACTTTTTATTACTTTTCTTTTTAGCTGCTGCTTTTTCTTTATTCTCAGCAGCTCGAAACTGTACAATCCTGCTGATTAATTCATAGGGAAGTTCCTGATTCAGCGGAAATTGGACAGAACCTTTTGCCCCCTTATATCCGGATAATTCCTCTTTAAATGCCTCGATTCCACTTGGAGCCGGATAAAAACCGATATGATTTTTAAAAGCAGCATAATGTACTAGATTCCCACTCAGCGCAAAGGTAGGCATTTGATAACTTATCTTTTCCACTGCATGTGGGGCAGCTTCTTTTATTACCTTTCTGAGCTTCTGAAGGATTTCTTGAATCTCAGCGGGAAACTGGGAAATATATTCATCAACCGACTCAACCTTCGCTTTCTTTTCGTCCATGATAGACATCACTCCGATCTTAAACTAGTTACTATAACGTCCTTTCACTTCACCCTAAAGCCGTTAATTTTAAGCTTCGAAAAATGCCTTCGAGTACTCCACCACGCCTGATTGATCCTTAAGACTATTTTCAATGAGTTCTAGTGCCATAAATGCATCATCCGGGACTTCAAACGGCGCTTTAATTCCCCATACCGATGCTTTTTTAAATCCAAACTTCGGATAATATTCCGAATGACCCAAAACAATAACCGAACCGTACCCTAACTCTCTCGCTGCTTGTATTCCTTCTTCAATAAGCCTTCTGCCGACACCTTGATTCTGATATTGGGGTGGCACAGAAACAGGAGCCAAGGCAAGAGATTCTGCCGTCTTTCCTTCACCCACGATTTTAATTTTCGAAAAAAGAATATGCCCGATGATTTCATCATTCTCTTTATTTATCGCTACTAAAGACAATTCAGGGATGAACGCTTCCGATGTACGGATCCGGGCAACGAGTTCATGCTCTTTTTTATCACTGAATTCCATAGTTTCAAACGCATGTTGTACGACCTTTTCTACGGCTTCATAATCCTTTGCTTCTTCTTTTCTAATGATCATATGCATATTTCCATATCTCCTTTTTTGGGACAATCTCTCTACTCTTCATAGTACTCTAAAAGTATACCCGAAGAGCAGGACCTACTTTCATGAATACTTGGGTAAAACCGAACAAGGAGAAGTAATTTACTGGATTAAAGAAACTTAAATGAGATATAATGGAATGAATCTTTTGAATGAGGTGAATGGGATGAACTTCCGCAGGGTTCGAAGTAATTAGTTGCCGGGCTGGATAAAAACGCGTACCAGCTGTCAAGGGACACGTCTGTTCTTTTGTCCACAGTAACTAAGTATTTGAACGATATGGGGCTGTTCTTTCTCTAGCTTGTTATGAACCTCAATTTGAAAGGTGGAAGAAAAAATGAATACACTCGAATACAAAGATTTTTATGATAAAGTAGGAAAACGCATTGGCTGGGATTTCAGTAAGATGAAATGTGTCTCCGAAGGATTACCGTGGGACTTTTATAATGAAGTAACAAAAGTAACGAAGAAGTCAGATCTCCTGCTTGATATCGGAACGGGCGGCGGCGAAGCAATCCTCTCCATCGCAGATTCTGCACTGCTTCTCGTCGGGATTGACCATTCCACAGGAATGATGGAAACCGCAACTAAAAATGCGGTAAGTTCCGGTATACCTAATGTCCGTTTTCTGCAGATGGATGCAGAACATCTTGATTTTCCTAAACATTTCTTTCAGGTCGTCTCTTCTAGACACTCATGCTTCTATCCAAATGAAATAGCTAAAGTATTAGCTCCAGGCGGTATTTTTCTAACTCAACAAGTAAGCGAAAATGACAAAGAGAATATAAAAGAGGCTTTTGGGAGAGGTCAGGCATTCAGTAAGAAAAACGGGACATTAAAAGATCAATATATTACGGAACTAAGGGAAGCTGGCTTTACGGATATCAAGGCCTTTGAAGCTAGCGTCACCGAATATTATCAGACGCCGGAAGACTTACTTTTTCTCTTGAAGCACACTCCGATTATTCCTAACTTTGGAGAAACCGAAGATGATTTTCAAATCCTGGAGCAATTGATTAGGGACAATCAGACGGACAAAGGAATAATGACCAATTCATCACGATTTATGATTATAGCCCGAAAGTAACAGCGTACGTAACAAAAATCATACTAAAAAGGGATACTCATGGGTATCCCTTTTGTTATTTAACCGTATGAAAATGCTTAATGACTACATGATCAAACATCGCCGTTCCGCCTTCAGCAAACAGGGTAATCGATCTATCGCCGGATTCCGGAAAAATTTCATTCGTAAAGGCGACTCTACCATCATCAATAAAAACTTCAATACTCGTTTTATCAACGAGGATTTTTAGATGAACCTTCTTGTTGTTCCCATCAAATGGCGCGGTACTTTCTACATATCTGTTACTCTCATCAGGATGTCCTGTTGAAGCTCGGTTCACATAAGAATACTCGCCTTCTACAAAAACACCAACGTCTACATGGCGAGTTTTATCACTGGATTCTCGAAGTCTAAGTCCTACATTCTTCATCTCTGACCAAGAAATATCTGCCTCCAGCTGATACATTTCTCCTGTTACATCAAGGGTTGTGGAGCCATCCACTTCGATATGTCCAAACGTACCCGTTGAACTTGTTAACTCATCTAATGCTTCAATGGGTTGGGATACTAAATAGTACCTATTATCTCCTTCTGCCTGTAACTCGATCTGACGGACAATGGAGTCTGTACCGTTAAAACCTTCTTCGAGGGTAGGGGTCACATTTGCGTAATCCCAATTATTCATCCAAGCTAATGCATACCGATGATTATATTTATCCCTTTCCACTCCGTCTTCAAACGTTACCGCACCATACCAGTCAAATCCATAATCCAACCACTGAGGCTCGGTCTGATTCGGGATAAACTCTTCACCATCAAAATCTCCGATCCAATATGCATACGTATTCGGTTGGCCTGTAGATTTACCGTTGGCACTGGCACCAAGAATCCACTTTAGTGTGCCATCATCTGCTCTTAACTGATAAAGATCAGGACATTCTAGAACTCCGATATTTTCAGCATGGAAGCTGCTAGTATAATGCCATTCTTTTAAGTTATCTGACTCGTAAAAACCAATTTTCGTTCCTTCTGCCAGCGTCATCACCCATTTTTGCGAATCATGATCCCATATTACTTTTGGATCTCTGAAATCTTCCACTCCCGGATTCGCGAGAACAGGAGTATCTCCATAAGGTTGGAACGTTTGACCTCGATCCGTACTGTACCACAAAAATTGTTCCTGCTTCTTTTCATCTGCAGAGGGCTGTGTCAGTATCGCTATAATTGCACCTTCGCCAAACCCTGCTGTGTTTGTATCATCTATAACAACTGAACCCGACCATGGGTCTCCATTTTGATTCGTGTATTTAGGAATGGCAACTCCTTTATCTTCCCACTCCACTAAATCTACAGAAGTGGCATGCCGCCATTCGGTACCGTTGCCTTCAGGATAATCACTATTATATAGATAATAATAATGATATTCTCCATCGAAGTAGATCGGTTTTTGGGGGTCGTTTTTCCATTTATCAGGAACAGTAAAGTGATAACCGGGACGAACACTTACCTCTGGAATCGGATGAATAGTAGCTTCCTTATCGTTTTTAACTGCGGTATAAGTGATAAGTGCTAATGCGATTAAACAACAAGCGAAAAAGATGAACATAACGGTTTTACTTCTCCTCAATTTCTCAACTATATTCAAATGCATCCCCCACTTTTGCTCTGATCATATTGCTGTTAAAACTTACAGATACAAAGAAAGTAAATGCTATATATAGCATTTACTTTCAGTTCTTAGATCTCTTTTTTATTTGGTTTGTTTGAATTGTTTGAATTGTTTGAGTTATTTGAATGATTCGGTTTGTTCGGTTTCACCGGTTTATTTGGATTATCCGTAGAGATGGTGATTTGACCTTGCTCTAGAATGCTGTCCTTCACAACCGAAGTCGTAGAATTTTTAATATTCATTAAGAAGCTTGGCGCAAAAGTAGAGTGATGATCTTCAAAGAATCCTCTGTTCGTCATGTAACTTGTGATTACCACATTGTTACCTTTCACTTGCGGAATTGCAAAGTGAGCATATGTCCAAGTAATATCATTTGGATCAAGATCTTGATGCAACACAAGTCCAGTACCGTTCAGTGGTTTATAAGGACCAGTTAATGAATTAGATACATATCCAAGCAGGTAGATGTCTTCATCATCGATACCATCAATGTACATTTTAGATCCTCTGGAACTTGTAAACAGGTACCACTTACCTCTTAATTTAAATACATTCGGACGCTCAATTTCATCTGTAACGGTATTAGAAGCAATCAGAGGTTTCAACTCTTTTTTAAATGTATAATCATCATTAAGTTCAATAATACCAAGTGCTCCATTTGCGATTTCCGCAAATGCTCTTACTGGGCTTGCCAGCAATTTCTTTCTTTCTGCTTCGAAGAAAGCTTTAGTTCCGCCGTAATAAGCTGGATTATTAAGGGATTCTGCCCCTTGATATCCTGTTTTCTTACCTGTATTTGCTTCAAACACAAGATATTTACGTCCTTTGTCCTCTATGTAGTGAGGATCTCTTAAGGTATGGTTATCGTTATAGTCACCTTGGCTGAAACCAGTAGATTCCACGTTTTGATAGATTTCGCCATCTTTTCCATCATAGATGGATTTTAGATCTTCTACACCATCAATCTTCAGCGTATTTTTATTTGGTGCTGATACATTGACTTGAGCTGTAGTCAAAATTTGTTTTCCGTAAAAACCGCGTTCTGGAGCCCATGCTTGACGATTCGTGTAGAACAAGCGAATTTTACCATCCGAAGTCATTGTTGCCGAGCCAGACCATTCTTCTGCTTGGTCGTTTAGAAGGGTGTCGCCAGGTACAAGTTTATCGCTATCTTTAAATACGCGGCCGGCATTCTTCCAGCTGGAAAGCGAAGTTTCTCCAGCTTTTTTATAGAACAAGTAGATAAATGTATCTGAACCACGTTTAGGGTCACCAGCTAAGGCAAAGACAATTTCATACCCTTTGTAGTTTGCTACAGTCCCATCCGCATTTTGCAGCGGCCAAGAGTCCCAAACATCCATTTCAATTTTATTGCCATTCTCATCATATTTCACTGCTGAAGGAATGTTTTGAATCGTAGACGCATCAAATTCAGGCACCTTAAATTGTTCACTGTTTTGTTGTGCAGGTATTTTCAGCATATCCGCACGAGTGATATGGGAAAATCCGTACGTTTCTCCTGCATCCTTATGATTGTTGCCTTTTGCTAATGCCAATGTCCCACCGCTAACTAATAAAGAAGCGGACAAGGATAATACTACCGATTGCTTGATCATCTTTTTAAAATTCATAACTGACTCCTCTTTTATAATTAACTTTAAACTCATTGTAATAAAAGCGGGTCATATTAAACATGTCTTACATTGATGCTTTTTGCGGCTTATATTGATTTGTCTATTTCTTCGCATACTTTTCCCATGAAGATTGGAGCTCATCGAGCAGCTGATCTCTATTTATCTGCTTCCGAACATAGGCTTGCATCGCGTATCCGAACTCATCTCTTGTCGGTTCCGGAAACTTAAACCAATTCCAGGACAATGTTTTCTTATCCTCTACATAACGCATTAGATCCTTCACGAGCGGTTCTGAGCGATCGGTTTCTATATTTTTAAATGCAGAAATAAAATGGAATTGCTCTTTCATGAACTTTTTTCCCTGTTCCGAAGATACCATCCAGTTCAAAAACTTCTTTGCTTCTTTTTTCTCTTCGGGTGGAGACAGCTTATTCACAGCCCAGTTATTTGAAACTCCGATTGGCAGAGCATCATTCTTCGCATGATCATTAATCGACATAGGGATAAATCCAATATTTATATTGGGTGATATTTCCTTGATTTTGGACTCCACCCAGTTGCCCTGTTTCAACATCGCTGATTTACCTGTTGCAAACCGCTCCACCTCGGTATTATAATCAATCGTCTCATAATCTGGGTTACCATACTCCATGGTGAGGTCCAGCATTCGAATGACATCCTTGATCTCTTTATTCCCACGGATGGTCTGTTTCCCTTCATTTAAAGCTTGAATAAAAGCGTCTGGGTTGTCCTGCTGAGCAAAAGCGAGATTGAGCATGAGGATAAAAAACCAATTATCTCCGTATCCCACGGTAAAAGGCGTTATCCCTTCGGCCTGTAATTTTTCAGTTGCCTTTTTTAATTCGGTAAATGTAGTAGGAAGTGTATCAATCTTGGCCTTAGCGAAAAGGTCCTTATTGTAGATGAAGCCGTAGCCTTCAAAATTGATCGGCATTCCATATACTTTTCCATCCATTGTCATCGGCTCAAGTGCCTGATCATAGGCTTGATCCACCCATGGCTGATCCGATAAATCCTCTAGATACCTTTTCCATGCCTTCGCTTCTTCGTAGCCACCGTTTGGAAAAATATCTGGACCTGCATCAGCCGAAAATCTCGCTCTCATTTCACTAAGGTAGCTTGCACCCCCGCCGTAAGTTAAAACTTCAATTTTCACATTCGGATTTTCCTTTTCGTATACCTCTGCCATCTTCTCGAACTCGGTCGCAATTTCTACTTTGGGATTCAGGATCTCCAGAGTAATTGTCTTTTCTGCTACGAGAGGTTTTGCTTCCTTCTGTGAAACGATGTCCCTTCCACATGAAGAAAGAGACAGGGTAATAAACCCTGCCATAATCAGAATTCCTATTCGCTTCATGTTTCCTCCATTACTTCCGTTGTATATACTTATACATTTGCCATTCTGGCTTCGCCGGTCATCCTATTTTTCCGCTCTACATTTCGATATTCAATTGGTGTCTTACCTACGTGTTTTTTGAACAATTTAGAAAAATAAATTTCATCTTGGTACCCGAGCTTCAGAGCAATCGAGTACATCTTCTCATCCGTTTCAATTAACCACTGTTTCGCTTGATTAATTCGTAACTGGATTACGTAACTCGAGAGCGTCATCCCTACCTTTTGTTTGAATCGCCGCGAGATATGTTCACGGCTTAGGAAAAACCGAGTTGATAGCTTATCCAAACTTAATTCTTCCATATAGTGTTCTTCTACAAAAGTAACAATATCTTGCATACGTCTTGCATCATCAAGATCTGCTAAACGGTGAATTGCTCTGTAATTTTGTTCTGCCATAGACCTCTGTGCAGATTGATAGGAGGATGTAATCTCTTGTAATGAACGGATGGAATACCCACTGACCAAACGTACGGGAATATCAAACTGCTGTGTAATCCATTCTTCCACCTCAAAGAACTGACCCACCGCCGATAGAATCATACTCACATGCGGATCATTCTGAAGGGTATATACATTTCCCAGTCTTCGAGCATCTAGTTCACGGCTCAGATGCTGTATGTAAGGTTCCGAGTGATGTGTTTGGTAAAAATACAATAACGTAAGATCGTACGCATCCGCTTGCGGAAGAGAGGAGGCAATTGCATCCACATCGAAACTTTCTCCGTTACAAGCGGAGGTGATCTCTCTGTTCAAACGAAAGGATTTTACCTCTTCATAAAAACCGGACTCTACATTGCGACGTTCTTCCTCTTCCAGCTTCCAGGAATTTATCGCGCTTGTCAAAGCTTCGTTCAACAACTCATCTTCAATCGGCTTCATTAAATAATCGACGCATCCATGCTGAAGCGCTTTTCGCATATAAGAATAGTCATCAAATCCCGAAATCATGATTACTTTCCCCGGGTAGGAAATGGCACCCAGCCATTCTATTAATTCAATTCCATTATTCTTAGGCATTTTGACGTCGGTCAGGATAATCTCCGGGCATTCCAGATCAATCATCTGTTTCGCCTCCATACCGTTTTTGGCTTCAAAAATTTCTGTGATTCCATGTTTCTCCCACTGTCCCAAGAAACGGATGATTTTTCTTACATTATTCTCATCATCTACGATAAGAGCCTTCATGTCTTACTCCTCCTTCGTACTTAAGTGGAATCACCAGCCGTACAGAGAATCCTTCTCCCTGCAAGTTGTCTACCGTGATTCCTGCTGACTGATCGAAATGAAGAACCAAGCGATCATGAATGTTTTTTAAACCGATATGTTTTAGTGAGTAATTCTCTTCATTTGCGGCTGTATAAATATTGTTTTGTAATAATTCCAGTTCCTCCGCAGTCATACTGCTTCCGGTATTTTCAACGACTAGATGGATATTCTCGCCCTGAATTTCGCCGCATATATGTAAGCAGGCTTGTTCATATCCCTTGTCATAGCAATGTTTAAAAAAGTTTTCAACGAGTGGCTGCAAAATCATACTCGGAACCGGCACATTAAAAATTTCTTCAGGAATCTCAAGTGAGTAACTAAAGTCATTCTGAAAACGCTCCTCTTGAAGGTGCAAATAGGCTTTGACATACTCTACTTCACTTCGGATCGTTGCTTTTTGATCGACTCGTATCGAGTAACGCATCATTTTAGATAGAGAGTTGATGAGCTGGTAGACCTTAGGTGAATCAGATAGAAGAGCAACCGTAGCAATGGATTGCAATGCATTAAATAAAAAGTGTGGATTAACCTGCGACTTTAACGCCCGATGCTGGTTCTTCCTATTCTCTATCTCCAGTTTGTATTCCCGGTCAATATGTCGATTAATTCGGTTCATCATATCTTTGATATTTCGCTCCAGGATCCCAATTTCATCCTCTCGTTTATCATTAAACGGAGCATTCATATTCCCTGCCTCTATGCTCTGTACCTTTTGGCTAAGCAATTTGATCGGACGTGTTACATAGTAGGAAATAACAGCTACCATAATCATACCGAGACCTCCCACAATGACACCAACGATGATGTTTGTGTAGGCTGTTGATCTCACGCTCTCAAATAATAGTTGGCTTGAGGTGATTTTTGTAAAATGCCAATCTTTTATCGGCACTTGCAATGAGTTAGAAAAAACAATATTTCCATCAGATATGGTTGCCCCTGCTGGAGAAGAATAGATAATATCCGCTAACTCAGCCGGAACTGCCCTGCCTGTCCAATTGTCATTACTTGTGTATATAACGTGCCCCTCTGCATCTGACAGAAGCACCGTTTCATTTTTTGCAAGCACATGATTTGCCAGGCTCGCGATCTGATCCAGATCCATATCTATTGTAATGATTCCAAGAAACTCATTCGTCAGGGTATCCATAATTTTATGATGAATAGTAAGAACCACCGTTTGATCAGATTCTGGCAAAATGGAGGTATTATTATAGTTCACAATCGGATGAGGCGGTTCAATAACATAGTTCATCTCTGAATCCATGAGCTTCTGAATCGAGGCTTGTTTTAATAGTTCCGAATCCCGCTTCCCTGAACTTAGCATGGCGTTATAGACGGAAAATGAGATTCCCTCTTCATGGGTATAAAACCGAATTTGGCGAAACTCACTTCTCATCAGATAAAAGTTGACCATATCTTTATTGATTTCTTGCAAATTGAGATAAGGTGAGTCCTCAAACCCCTGCTTAAAAAAGCGAAAAAAATCAGGGTTTCTATATAAAAGGTAAGGAAGATTCACAATATCATCAAAATACTTTGCTATGTCGTAAGATGCCTGCTGCATCTGTTCTCTGCTGTTCTCTAGTTCATGGCGTTCCACATTTTCCTTGGTTTGTCGATAGATGAGCAGCACAGATAGGAAATAGGGAAGAATGATAAAAACAAGCAGTAAGATTAGTAAGCGATTCTGGATGCTTTTCAACAATAAATACTCCTTTATATAAGACAACTTCCAATGTTTTACTAAATTAAATAGGTAGTAGAACCAAATAAATACTTGCTGCTAGCAGCAAGTATTTATAAAAGATTCTATTATTCTCATATGGTATACATGCGAAACGCACTATCTATATTACTATGATCTCCGGACAAACTCCTGTTCTTAATTACCCATTTTTGCTTCCTGTGAAACAGAAATATGATACAATTATTTTTCTCGAATCAAATTGAATATTCATCTCGGCTACTGTATCCATTACTATATTATGGCGAAGGCTCATGACTATTCGTCTTTTATTATAGACTTATCATTTTTCACGGATTATAATAACAAAATACATCATAAAAACGAACATTAAGGCGGTAAGTATGAAGAATTATATGCAAATATTTCAAGGCACTGCGTTTACCAGTAAGTCTCCCAAAGAAATTCAAATCCTAAAAGATTATCTTTTCTGTATTAATACAGACGGACTAATTGAAAAAATCGTCGCTCCAGGTGAGCCTGAATATCAAACATTGCTAGATGCATATCAAGGAAAACCTAACTTCCATTCACTAAATGAGGGCCAATATTTCTTGCCTGGTTTCGTCGACCTGCATGTACATGCACCACAGTGGGCTCAATCAGGAACTGCACTCGACATCCCGCTATATGATTGGTTACACACGTACACCTTTCCGCTGGAGTCTAAATTCTCAGATCTCGATTTTGCGAAGGAAGTCTACGATGATGTGGTAAGCACCTTGCTGGCTAATGGCACAACCACTGCTCTTTACTTCGCCACGGTACACAAGGAAGCAAGTATTCTGCTTGCAGAAATCTGCGCTAGTAAAGGTCAGCGGGGTCTCGTAGGGAAAGTCGTCATGGATGACCCAGAAGGCAATCCAGAAATCTATCGGGACGCTAATACTGAGACAGCCTTAGCTGATACGGAAGAATTTATTATCGCTGTACAGGAACTAGCCAAAACAACTAAACAAGGCGTTTATCCTGTCGTGACACCAAGATTTATTCCAAGCTGTACAGATGAAGGGTTAAAAGGCCTCGGAGAGCTTGCAGCGAAATACGATACCTATGTTCAGTCCCACTGCAGTGAAAGTGATTGGGCACATGGTTATGTACAAGATCGTTTTAATAAAAACGATGCTTTTGCTCTGAATGATTTTGGATTGCTTCGTGATAAATCGGTCATGGCTCATTGCAATTTCCTGGATAACGATGATGTCGAATTATTCGCTAAGACCGGAACGGCGATCGCCCATTGTCCTGTGTCTAATGCTTATTTTGCGAACAGCGTCATCCCTGTTAAAGAGTTCCACTCCAAGGGTGTTGAGATCGGCCTCGGATCTGATATTTCCGGAGGTTTCTCTCCAAGTCTGTTCGATAACATCAGACAAGCGGTCATTTCATCCCGAATGCTGGAAGATGGTGTGAATCCTAGCATTCCTGCGGAGAATCGCGGCGTTCCGGACTCACGGATTACAGTTAACGAAGCATTCTATCTGGCGACAGCCGGCGGCGGAGAAAGCCTCAGCCTGCCGATCGGTCGTATTGAAGAGAATTATGTATGGGATGTACAAGTTATCGATACGAAGTTACCTACGGCTAGATTGCCTATTTTTAATGAAAATGAAGACTTACATGATGTGTTCCAAAAAATGATGTACCTTGTAAGGCCTGAACATATCCGTGAAGTTTGGGTACAAGGCGAGAAAGTTCATACACGCTAAGCATTGAAAAAATAGAGAAAATCCGGGGTGTGCATCAGAGTGAAAACACAAGTAGAGCATCAAGGTAATACTGAAATGAAGTCGCAACATCTAACTGTCTTACCCGATGAAAAAGTACCATTTTTAAAATCTGCTTTCCTAGGTTTACAACACGTACTGGCTATGGATATCTATGTGGTGCCTTTTCTGATCGCAATATTACTTGGATTACAATCCAATCAGTCGAGTGCTTTGATTCAATCTACTTTTATTGCTGCGGGGATCGGAACGATCGTACAATCCTACTTTTGTATGAAACTGCCTATGGCCCAGGGACCTTCTTATGTTCCGCTGGGTGCGATCATCAGCATTTATGCTGCTAGCGGCGGCGGGGAATTAGGTTGGAGTTCCGTGCTCGGTGCGAGTTTGGTCGGTTCGTTACTTGTAATCGGACTAGGGTTTACCGGTGTCTATAATACGATTGTCAAAAACTTCATTCCGCCCGTCGTAGGCGGTACCATTATCTTTAACGTAGGACTTTCCTTATTACCTGTTGCACTGCAAGATAATATTTATGAAGCTTCCGGTGCTACCATTCAGCAAAATGTTCTACTAGCACTGATTACCGGAGCTGTACTCATGTTTTTCGTTATTCTTGGTTCTCTTTTAGGTAAAAAAGGATCTTTCTTCCGAATCACATCCGTACTTATGGCGTTAATCGCCGGATGTATTGCAGCAAGCTTTATGGGTGTCCTGGATTTTTCAGCAGTAGCAAATGCGAAATGGTTCAGCATGCCGCAGATTCCTTTTAAAGATTTCGGATTTTCCTTCAATCTTTCAGCAATTATTACAATGATCATTGTTTATCTCGTACTCATGGCGGAAACAACAGGTACTTGGTTTGCCATCAGCAACGTAATTGATCGGCCGTTAACGGATAAGAATATTAACCAAGGTGTGGTTGGCGAAGGAATCAGCTGTCTGGTTGCTTCCCTGCTCGGTTCGACTCCAGTTACCGGTTATTCCACAAATGCGGGGATTATTTCGATCACCGGTATTGCCAGCCGCCGCGTCTTTCTTGCGGTAGGAGGATGGTTCGTCCTCTTCGGTTGTCTCAGTAAACTCGCCGTGCTGATCTCTTCGATTCCATCTGCAGTCATCGGCGGCGTATTCGCCATCATCTGCGGAATCATCGCTATTAACGGACTGCAGGTAATCAAGAATCAAACCATGGGCGAAAAAGAAATGTACATTATTGCGATTCCGATGATTTTCACTCTTGCTTTAGTGCTCATTCCTGATGAATTCTTATCTTCCATGCCTACTTTCGTGCAGTATATCCTGGGCTCTCCTATTCTTGTTGCCTCGGTTACCGCGATTGCGCTCAATAAAATATTGCCAAGTGCAAAGTAAGATAGAACCCGAAGTTGCCCCCAAAGGATATAATTGATCCTTTGAGGGCATTTTTTATTCAGTCTTTGATAATTTCGCTTTATAAAAACTCACAAAATACTCGCTAACTTGAGCCTGCTTATCAATCATTTCAATAGGTGCAATCAACTGTATCCTCTCTCCATTAAAATCGGCTGTCTTCTCTCCGATTGTTGCCGTAAGTGAGTTCCCATTAAAGCGGATCATAACCCTTTTTGTTGCTGGATTCCATTCCACCACTGAACCAAATTGCTCAAAACTTGTTCGCAGCTGTACGAGTTTACGCTCTGATTCTCCAAACACTTTTTTCTGAATTACCGCATGAATGCCCCAGTTAGCATCCACGACTTGTGTTATACCAAAATCAGTGGAAACGGACATAAAAGAGTATGCTTCATCTTCTGTTAAGTTCATTCCTTTCATCAGAAAAGCCTTCGTCTTCAAGGCAGCATCTTTCATCGCTTTGTCGATGGATGATTTATTATAAATATCCTGCTGAGCATTTTCTCCCAGCTCTTCTAAGTAGTTCGCATAGCTAAATCCATGGATTACCCATTCATTCTCATTCTCTAGCAACGGAAAATTAAGACCGCTCAGCTTGTTATTCAGCGATGCTTTTTTATGTAAGATAATCTGAATATCGCCTGTTAATGAAGTTTCAATCGCAGTTCCATTCAGTTCGGAATCTCCTTGCCCCGCATGCGGGTCACCGATAGACAAGAGTGCTCCAGGAACAGAAACGGGATAGTACATGGTAGCTCCTTCGGTAACACGCCAATCATCAATATTACCGCCGTAATAAGAAGGAGGAACGGAGTTCACAATATCCGCTTCTTTCGGTGCTACACTCATCGTTCCAAAATGAAGTCTTACTGGAATTTGAACATCTTTTAATACGTCATTGTTTCTTTCAATTGTATTAGGATCAACGATAAGGCCGGGATAATCCATCGTCTGATGTATTTTTCCATTCGGATCTGTTTGAGGTGTCCATTTATAACTGTACAACCCCTTTGCATAGTCTGTTCCCCCAGCGGAATCCATCTCATAGATCGTTATCACTTCACGCTTGATTGGTTCTTCGATCATCTCACCGTATAAGTACCCCCATCTCGAAGCAACATTGGCACCATAGGTTTTACCTGCATACTGCTCATTCCCATTTGGCCGCAACCTCATATCAAGTATCTTCACCTCAAGCACATCTCCAGGCTCCGCTCCTTCGACGGCAATCGGCCCTGTCATAATATGTACACCCGGACCTCGATTTGCTACATTCTGTTCCGTTTCGTTCCAATGGTAAATATCCTCTACTCCTTCATCACCTTGGATCATTCGTTCATAATCATCCCCGGAATGATGCGTCACCGCCTCGACGGTAACAATATCTCCTGAGTTTACGGTAAGGACAGGCTTGCCTACTCCTATGTTTCCCCAGCGGATATTGTCTGCATTTGCTGCAAGATAATGGGTTTTCGGCATGCTACCCACCTTATCTGCGTTAGCATTACTAACTCCATAATTCGGATTCACCAAAAGTAACAAGGATAAAGCAACAAAAACTTTGCACATATTACGTTTTTTCATAATTCATCTCCCCAATATTTAGTATATGTTACTTTTTCTTACTTAATATGGGATTGATTATATCAGAGGGTTTTTCAGTGAACAATATAAACATTTTTATTAGGCTGAATTTATTTTTTGATCAAAATGTGGTTTGAGCCAAGGAAATCTAATCTTAAGACAAAAAGAAGCCGCCCTATTGGCGACTTCTCTTATTGGTGATTCTAATTCATTTTTGCTAAACGGTATCCATTTTTATATTGATTTTTCTGTCTTTATAATAGTATTCCTTGTCATGCTCATTGATTTCGCGAAGCACACGGCAAGGATTCCCAACGGCAACCACATTAGCTGGAATATCCTTGGTTACCACACTGCCTGCACCGATCACCGTATTATCACCAATCTTCACGCCTGGAAGAATCACAGCGCCCGCACCAATCCATACATTCCTGCCGATATGAACGGGTAAATTGAACTGGGTTACAGGCTCACGCAGCTCGGGCAGAACGGGATGACCTCCCGTAGCAACCGTCACATTTGGGCCAAACATCGTATAATCCCCGACATAGATATGCGTATCATCTACCATCGTCAGATTAAAGTTAGCATACACATTGCTTCCAAAGTGCACATGCTTTCCACCCCAATTCGCATGAAATGGAGGCTCAATATAGCAATCGTCTCCAATTTCAGCAAACATCTCTTTCAAAAGCGCTTGGCGCTTTTCTCCTTCAGATGGACGGGTTGCATTAAAATCATACAGTTTCTCCAAACACTTCAGTTGTTTATTCATCAGATCTTCATCGGTGCAGCTATAAATTTCGCCTGAATGCATTTTTTCATATGACGGATTGTAATATGAAGTGCGACACCTAGTTCAAAATAAAAAATGGCCCATGGCCGGATTCGTGTAGAATGGAGTTACCACACAACACCTACAAGGAGAATCCGCCATGAGCTATACACATCTT
>NZ_BOSJ01000029.1 GCF_018403285.1 Paenibacillus sp. J45TS6
GGAACTATATGATTATGTGAATTGGTTCAACAAGCATCGCATTCATGGCACTTTAGGATACATGACCCCAATTCAGTACAAAGCTGCATCCCTTAAAAAAGTTGTCTGATTTAATGTTGACAGTCCATTGGTCTCCTTTGAATGTAGTAGTTATCTTTACATCTTTATACATCTATTGATAGTCTTACCCTCAAAGAAATACGGTAAACCACATATAAAGTCTTTGAAGAATTTAGAGACATACGGTTGAGAGATCAGCGCTTGAGACTATCTACAAATCAATTTTCTTATGCAAATGGAGAATGATAATGAGGAAAAATGGTTCATACTAGATCATCCAACAAGCAGTGTATTAATTCAATAGATGTGATGGTGTCGAAGATCTTAATTATGGTAGAGGTCTAGATCAATGTGGAGAAGAGAGCGATAAAAGAGCGTTAGATCCTGATCAGTTATTATTCTCTTCTTTTATTATAAAAGTTCACTTCTTACTTTCACTTGTTGGATGATCCGTAGTGCTTATCTATGATCTAAAGAATAGGCTGCTGCACAGCTCGAAGCGCATTTATTCGCCCCTGTGTCCAATAGGTTCCCGTTCCTGGTATCGGATCGCAGGTAAAAACAATACAATCTCTTATATTCGTATTGGTTCTACCTTGAGATGCAAGGAGTGCTGCCAATCCTGAGACGTGTGGAGCTGCCATCGATGTTCCACTTAAGTAAGCATAGCTGGTTCCCGTGTAGGTAGATAAGATTTGTTCTCCAGGAGCGGCAACATCTACCCATGCACCATAGTTGGAAAAGGTTGATTTAACGTCCAAAGAATTCGTTGATGCAACGGAAACGACTCCGGGAAGATAAGCGGGATAAACGGGGGTCGACGAATTGCTATTACCTGCAGAAGCGATAACCACTGCTCCTCGGTCCCATGCATATTGTACAGCTGCTTGAAGAAATGAATCATTCGCTAGCGAACCCAGACTCAGGTTAACCACATGTGCTCCATTATTGGCAGCATAGACGATACCATTAGCCACACTCGACAATAAACCATTCCCGTTATTATCTAGCGAACGGATCGGGATAATAGAAGCAAAGGGAGCCATACCCGCTATACCACCCCCGTTATTTGTAGCTGCAGCTGCAATTCCTGCCACATGTGTTCCGTGTCCGTTACCATCACTTGTATTAGGATCCCAATCCACATAGTCGTAACCAGATAGCAACTTTCCTGCAAGTTCCGGGTGATCCGGCTGAACGCCTGTATCTACAATCGCGATCCTGATATTCGCGGAACTTTGCGTAATGTCCCAAGCAGCAGGAGCTCCAACTCTTTGCGGCCCATACTGGTAATCCGGGAAGAATGGGTCGTTTGGAGTGAAAAATGCTTCATACTTATGATTGGGCTCAGCAAATTCGATCAGCTTATTTTTTGAATACTGTTTAAGCATTCTGCGCATTTTTCGCTTTGAATTAATCCGATAAAATCCTAAATCATCGTAGGACTCTATAATCGTACATTTTGTTTTTTTGTGGAGTGCATCCATATCCTCCTGCGATATTCCATCAATAAATTTGATGATAAGCTCGTTTTCGGCATGAGGGTGGAACTTGAGATCAGCTCTTTTATCTAAATAACGATAGAGAATGATAGTGAACATAATAAGGATAGCGATAGAAAGCCCTGACCATAACATCATCCATACTCCTCCTCTAGCGAAATCTAGTAGATTCGGAATATTGTATGGATAAGGGTGCAAAACAGCTTGGACTTCCTATGAAATATGGTGAATTCGTTCCCACCAAAAAAAGTGCACCACATATTTATTAAGCTTTTAGTATGATTTTCATTTCGAATTGAGCTAAACTGAACAAAAGAAATGAGTTTCTCAACTATTTGTAATTTGTTTTATACACTATCCGGAAAACAAGAAAGGCAGGTAATAGACTTGAAGGAAAATAAAGTACAAGCTACAGCACCAAAAACACAACCATTTGGAAAAGAAGCTTTTGAGAAAGCGGAAAATACGACCATTCGCTGGTTAGGAAATTCAGGATTGTTTATGAATAGCCACGGAACATGCATTATGATTGATCCTGTATTAATTGGTTTTGACATGCCCTTGTTAATTGATATGCCTATTACTCCCCAAGATGTTCCTCATCTGGATTCGATATTAATTACTCATTCCGATAATGATCATTTTAGTCGTGAGACATGTAAAGCGCTAAATGAGGTATGCGATACTTATCATACGACAAATTATGTTGCCGAATTAATGACGGAAGAACAGATCAATGGCGGTTGTGGACATGATATTTATGACACTTTTGATATTGGTCATATTCATGTTAAATTAACACCCGCTGACCATGCGTGGCAGAACGAGCTGAAGGATCAAAATCGTGTCTTTCAATTTGAAGACTGCTGCGGTTTTTATATAAATACTCCCGAAGGCTCTATATGGGTAATTGGTGATTCCCGGCTACTGGATGAACAACTTCACATGCCAATACCTGATGCAATACTCTTTGACTTTTCTGATCAATCATGGCATATAGGGTTGGACAATGCTATCAAACTAGCAAATGCCTACCCAGACACTAATTTAATTTTGTCACACTGGGGAAGTGTGGATGCTCCTGAGATGGAGGCATTTAACGGTGATCCCAAGTCACTTGAAGGACGGGTTGTAAATCCGGAACGTATACATATATTGGCGCCAGGCGAAGCATTTGAACTCCGGAGAATAAACGAAAATTAGTCCCAATAGGAGGTGACTTTGGAAATGCATTTAATGATCTTTAAGCTCTAACGATTTTCGAAGTCAAAGAATAGACATAAAGCCTTTTTCAGGAATCGTATAAAATCTATAGCGTTTTGGCTTTTTCTTATTGGCTCTGTCTATATTATTTTTATTCCTTTTATAAAAGGAGAAAACCCGTTTTAAACGTAACTATATAGAAGACTTTTAGAGATATGTATGACTTGGAGGATAATATGAAGTGTACTGAATGTGGGTATGAATATAATTCAAATGCTGTAAATTGGCTGTTTCATGGAGATGCTTGTTATGAAATCAAGTCCAATATAATTAATGCCCAATTGTTTATCGAAATAGCAGATCATGCTTTTTCGATAGACCCCCAACAGAAGGAAATTTATATAGATACTTGGCTAATTGATAGCCTTCCTTGCAGATCTTGTTCTCTTCTAAATATAAGAAACAGGAGTGATAGTGTAGAGCTTGTACAGAAAAATGTTAGCAGAAGATTTAACTTGAATTATTATTTTTAAAAATCTAATTGTTGTAAAATACTCTAAGGTGTCTATTTCCAAAGTTTTTTATTTTCATTCTTTAGGTTATTAATCGATCTCCCATTCGTTATATTTGTGAAGCTACTAATTTCTTTAGATTCACTATCAAAAGCGGAAAGAACATAATGATCATCCACGATATAATAAGTACCATAGCGAGTAAAAGTATAACTTCCTTCTTCTTGCTGTGGTCCAACCATTTTCTTAACGGCTGCAATAATCTTCATTCCTGGTCTTAAATATGGCTCCATATCCGATAACTCAGAATTATACATCATATATACTGTATCTTTCACTTCATCACCAACAATAACTTCATCAACGGTTACTTCATACGATATGAAAGTCGGCTTATAAGGCTCAAATCCTCTAATCTTAACTTTTTCAGCTAGTTTACCTTCGGGAGTGCCTGGCTCTGCAGGTAATTCTACACTGACATCTGCAACTTGGCTGATAACTTCTGCAACGATAACTGAATCTGCAACGTCTAAATTTTCTTAAAAGGTATATCTCTCATATTTATATAAGGGACAGTTCCCGTAGATATGGGGTAGTCTTTCCGAATTTCTTGAATCCTTTTTTGTTCTAATGCATCCGTAGATGTATTAGAACAACCAATGACTAAGACTGTCGTAAGTATGACAAGGACCGCTTTCCGTTTGGGTTTGTTCATATAAATAATCCTCCTAACTAAATATTTGTTTTTAAGTTGGTAAAATGGATCTGTTTCACTTCACTTTATCACTTTACTGTATCATCGTACTTTGATTAGATACAGAGAAAAGTTGAATCATAAGCAATTATTAACTTAGCAAGAAGGAAGGGCTTCCCTTACTGTCGAACTTGAGAAGCTCGCTCCTCCGTGGGAACGAGCTTCTATTTAAGGTCTGCAGCGCAACCCGGTTCAGTTGACGCTAGGCGTACTTTCCCCAGAAGTCTGGTCCACCATCTTTTTCTTTCTCGGCTGTCCTCTCCAAGAGAGGTATACCCAAATTCGAAGCGCATGTTCGACCGGGCCACTATGAAACTTCTTCAGATAGATTGGACTAATCCATAATTGAAAAACATAGATGGCAACTGCGATGACAGCACCGACGAACACACCAGCACGACCAAACAGTCCAAAACCATATCCATAATAAATCGTCGTACAGATCACACTTTGCATCAGGTAATTTGTCAATGAGAGACGACCGACTGCTTCGAACCTGTCAATGAGGGCAGGGCGGTGGCTTCTCGTATACAGCAGAGCAAAAGCATAGATATAACCAAGTGCAAGCAGCGAACCTCCGAGCGTTTCCCCAATTCCCATGCCAGGCCACCCTTCCACGCCGAGCTGCGGAGTAAGTACGCTATACGATTTTAATGTCAGACCGATCGGAATCAGAAACATGGTACGTCGAAAATAGGTACGTCTCATCGCTTGTGGATTATCAAAAGTCCTAAGTCTGGCAGCCCGCATGCCGAGCAGGAATATCGGCACTGTCATGAGCGGAGCCAGTATCAGTGCAAAAACGATGACCATTGCCTCCACCTCACCAAACGGATCAGCATGGTTACGGAAATTCTTGATCTCCGTATAACTACCGTTGCTGTATACATCCTGACTTTGCAAGATGTAATTTTGCATATGCGGTGTCGTAGAAACCAGTTGATCCACTGGATTTGAAGCAGGTAAACCAAGGAGACCCGCTCCGGTAAGTAGAAATACCGCCCAGACCAATAACGTCTTCGGTTTCCGGTTTAAAAACAGTAGAAGAAAGAAGCCAGTAGCGCCGTAAAACGTTAGGATGTCTCCCTCCCAAAGGAAAACGGAATGCAGTATTCCTAATGCGAACAGCAGCATAAAACGGCGACTCAGATGACATTTCGGACGAAGATCCTGTGATTTCAGACTGTCCGACAGTTTAATTATTCCGAATCCGAACATAAACGCGAAAATCGGCATGAAGCTACCCACTACCGTGATGGAGAGGAATGAGTGGAATGCAAGGTCCATCCCCTTGATTCCGAACAACTTTGGTTCGCTGCCTCCGAATTGACCATATTGGAAAATTAGCATATTCGCGAGCACGATGCCTGCGAGACTGAACCCTCGGAGTCCATCGATCAATTGGACGCGTTTTTTAAATGTATTAATTCGATCACCTCTGTCTTCAGAAATACGTTCCGTTCTATTAAACGTTAAAGACTTCCTTAATGTTTTCTTAAACTTCAGAAAGTGTAACACGTATTTAGTACGAAAAATGAAAGACATGCCAATAATAAAGGTATTTTCTTGCTAAATATTGTAAAATGAACCCAGGATCTAATGGTGCGTTCGTTTATAGGAGGATTTTTGTTGTGGAGAAAATCATTTCGGAAGCATGTTCATTTCTGAGTGGTCATGGATTTGATTGGTCGATCTGCGGTGGTACTGCAATCGATATATTTCTTAGTAAACAGACTAGAATTCATAAGGATTTAGATGTTGCTGTATTTTGGGAAGATAGAAATGCAATTATTAAATTGATGTTAGATGCTGGCTGGAGGGTATTTGAAGCATGTGGTGGTGGCGCCGTCCTTGAGCTGAATAAAATTCAAGATACGCCATTTGAAAAGCGAAATTTATTTTGTTTCTCGGCCAATGAGGATCGGGTTACATTGGAACCTATTGAACACACAAAATATCGGTTTGAACTTGCAAAATCGGAACAAAAAGAGTTTACATATGTAGAGTTTCTTTTCAATGAACGTGATGAGACAAGTATACACTTGCCCGGGAAAACAAAGATCAAACGCGAACTAATTAAAGCTATTTTATCATCGCCCGATGATGTACCTTATCTAGCCCCTGAAATCGTTCTTTATTATAAATCAAGCTATTTAAAGGGGTTGGATGCTGCAGATCATAATCATGACTTTGATATATCCTTACCATACTTTACTAAAGAGCAAAATCAGTGGTTAAGAGAAGCGCTTCAAATCAGATATCATAATGGCCACCCTTGGTTAGAAAGAATGAACGAACCACTTAGATAAAGACAAGGAGGCTGAAAGTTATGAAACCATTTCTAGATGTGTGTATATATTTTAGTGCTCTTTTGCTTATAAGTTATTATTTTGTAGGTGTTAGTTTGATAAAGAGTACACAGATGGCAGCATTAATTACAATTCTATATATTCTAATCCTTTTCATAGAGAGGTACTACAAGAGAGGACAGATACGCTAGAGGCGGGTTTGCGCTACAGCCTCTGCTTCTTTCGTTCATCTTGCGACCAGAATAGAACATTACAATCAATAAAATACCGATAATCGGATTTTGATGTTAGGAGGGGCGCAGTAAATGGAATTTATATTTATTCGGCATGGTCATGGAGAACATCTCAACGATTATCCAAGTCAGTTGAATATTCTGCATCCTAGTCTTACAGAGTACGGCAAGTTCCAAGTAGCTCAGCTGCGAAATGAAATTAAAATTGAGCCTGGTGATTTAATCCTTGTAAGTCCAACTAAACGTACAATTGAGACGGCAACTATTTTAACGGATGATATGGACTTCATTATATCTCCACTTGTTGGTCCAAGAATGTTTCCTCAGAACCCTGAACTTCCTGATTTGAAATGTGATCAGATCCTATCTAAAACTGAAATTATAAATCTCTATGGAAATACTGAAATTCTTGATTTCAATCTGGATTGCTGGAACGAAGGGATTAATAGGATTGAACAGGATGTTTTTGAAGGATATGCTGAGCAGTTATTAGAGTGGACCTGGAAAAGCTATAAAAAAACATTCATTATTTCACATGATGGTACGATCACGAATTATCGGATATTGCTTGGAGAAGAAGGATTGACCAGAAAAGATTTCCTCGGTGAGGCGGGGGTATACCAAATGCAAGATGAATGACCATAAATCACCCTATACTGGAAAAGAGAGAGTGATAAATGTATGTCGATATATACGATGAATTCTGCAATGGAGTTTGCTTCAAAGAATGATATAGAAACATGGGTTCATCTTTTTTTGAATGGGGAAGGTGGCAATGTAGGATTATCAGAGGGACTGAAATTAAAAACAAGATACTGGCTTGGACCCGTAGAAATGGAAACAAGATTTCTCAAGAGGATTGTTGGACCTGAATTAGATATGGAGTATGTTGAAGAAGAGAATTGGTGGAGCCATAACATCAATCAAATTTGTAATCGATTAGAAGAAGGCTGGGACATGCCTCCATTAATCGCGGAGAACAGAAATGGATATATAAGTGTAAGAGACGGGAATCACCGTCTGGGTGCATTGCAAAAGTTGAAGAAAGATAAATGCCATATCGTAATCTGGGATGATCATGGGGTATGCAATATAGTAAAAGCTTTAGAAGAGATCGTTAAAAATTAAACGAATTCTATAAGAAGTATCATTGAAGTCGCTATTTTAGCGACTTTTTGTATAACTTCTATTTCATTAAGCAAACGTGGCATAAGAAAGAAGGATACAGCAGGATTATATTTTGACCTGTTCTATTCAGATTTTTTTAGTTTTTTAGGTTGAGTCAAATGATAACTTTCACGAACCATCTCATAAATGTCAGGTTTTGATAATTCGCCATCGAGATAAACCATGTTCCAGTGTTCTTTATTCATATGATATCCCGGTTGTACATCTGCAAATGTATCTCGCAACGTGCCAGCATGATTAGGATCACATTTTAAATTGATACACAAACGATCATCGAGACGGAAAATCAGAGCAAAAATCTTTTGATTTTTCTTATGGCGAATCGCTGTCCATCCGTCACCAAATGGATGATCTTCATAGGAGTCTGGATACGACAAACAGTGTTCTACAATGTCCTTCATATTCATATACATAACCTCATCTTCATTTTAATTTTGTATTCATTGTTATTAAACACGAATCAAAAATATATATAACCATAAATAATACCATATATTCAACATCAAAATTTAGGGGGAAACAGAATGGAATTTAAATTTGGGGATGCTTCTATACTTCTACCTCCTTTACAAATTACGATCATCGCAGCAATCATTCTTTTCCTATTAGTCAGATGGAGCAAGCAATTAGAAACAAGACGGTTTACGGTTTTCTTTTACTTTTTCATTAGCACTTCCATTACTCCGATTTTTTCTAGTGGTACAAGGGAAGGTGTTTTTGAGCTATGGATTCCATTAGGATTTTTAGTGGTTTTATTTTATTTGTTTCGCAGCAAAAGAAATCATCCTTCTAAAATGAAAGCGAGTATTTTAGGACTTTCCATTGCAATCTATCAGTTAATTCTTCAATATAATGGATAGATTTTGATATTCCACAATGAACCAATGGCTTAACAAGAGCTCACTATTTTAACTCAGGTTGATCAAAACGAAATCCAAAGAAGACTCCAAACCACTGTAGAAGTGGAGCTGGAGTCTTCTTTGGGCTGTGTTAAGTCATTCGTGCTTCAAGCCGCCGTGCCACGATGGACAGCGTGTAGTTGATGACGAAATACAGTATGGCTGCGAGCAGCAGGGCAGGAATGACGTAATCGAAGCTCTGACCACCGAGGATCTGCACATTGTGCATTAGCTCCGGCAGGGAGATGATGATCGCCAGTGAAGTATCCTTTAACAAGGAGATGAACTGGCTCACCATTGGAGGCGACATGCGCCGTAAAGCCTGTGGCATGATGATACCGCCAAGTGTCTGCATGTAGCTCAGTCCAGAGGAACGAGCCGCTTCCACCTGACCACGTTCAACCGATTTGAGTCCGCTGCGGACAATCTCAGCGATCATGGCACCTTCAAAAAGACTAAGTCCAACAACCGTGGACCAGAAGACTGACATTTTGATCCCAAGTTGGGGCAACACGATATGAATGAAGAAAATGATCAGCAGCAGCGGCAGATTCCGGATGATATCCACGACGACTGCCACAATCTGTGACAGGACGGGGATGCGGGTATATCGAACGGTACCGAGCACGGTACCAAGTACAAAGCTAAATACAATCGATAAGCCTGCCACTTGCAGGGTGATCAGGAATCCTTGCAGCAAGAAACGAAGGTTGGGCCAGGCGTAGGCCCCGCTAAAGTCCATAATCATCGGCCTCCTTCTGTAAGTAGGACAAGGTTTGGGATGACTGTCTGTTTTACATGGTGACCTGACCCGCTTTATTGTTCTTTTTAGGTTTGACTTTGGTACTGCTGGCATCAGCATCACTTTGCCCAAATCGGCGTTCCATATAGTGAACTAGGAAGCTGAGCGGCAAAGTGAGCACCAGGTAGAACAGGGCAACAATGGTGTAGACGCTCAGCGGCAGGAACGTATCTGAATTGATCAGATCGGCAAAATACATCAGATCCATGCCAGCTACGACTGCAAGAATGGATGAGTTTTTGACCAGATTAATAAACTGGTTGCCAATGGAGGGCAATACAATCTTGATCGCTTGCGGCAAAACGATCAGGTTCATAGCCTGTACATAGGACAGACCGGAAGATCTCGCGGCCTCTAACTGTCCACGAGGAATCGTCTGAATACCCGCCCGGATTGCTTCGGCAATAAAAGCAGCCGTATAGATGGTCAGACCGAGTGTACCCGAGATGAACCCATCAAGTGAAATGCCGAGTGCCGGTAATCCAAGATAGAAAAAGAACACGACTAGCAGCAAAGGGATGTTACGGATAAACTCCACAAAAGCCGTTCCGATCCAGTTGAGCGGTTTGATGGGGGATATCCGAAAGATGGCTATGATTGCACCAAGAATAAAGCTGCCAATCAAGGCCATGATGCTCACCTGGATGGTATTGATAAAACCTTCCAGGAATCGATCAGAGTGTTTGAATAGTACGCTGAAGTCCAATTTGCCCATGCTCGCGAAGCCTCCGTTCTCAAGAGGTTGAAACGGCGACTAATGTCCTGCCCATGCATGCATAATACAGGAGAATTCGCCGTTTTAACCATCATTAATCGGGGTTACTCGGGCTTGCTGCCAAGCCATTTCTCATGCAATGTATCATATTCACCGCTGTCCTTCATACTTTTAAGCAGGCTGTTCACTTCTTCGACGAAGGCAGTATCGCCTTTGCGAATCGCCATGCCGTAAGGTTCACTCGTGAAATTCCCGCCAACCAGCTTGTAGTTGTTATCCGTCTGCTGCATGCCGATCAGAATGATGTTATCAGTCGTTAGAGCTTCGCCTTTACCTGCTTTGAGGGCTGTGAAGGCATCCTGATAATTGTCGTATTCGAGCACCTCGGCACTCGGAGCTTTTTCGCGAATGTTTTGCGCAGAAGTCGAACCTTTGACAGCAAGCACCTTCACACCGCTGAGACTTTCTAGACCCGTAATCGTGCTGTCATTTTTTACTAGCAGGGACTGCCCGGCTTCAAAATAAACATCGCTGAAATCCACTTGTTCCTTGCGTTCATCCGTAATTGTCATCGTAGCGATGATGAGATCGATGTCACCGTTTTGCAACATTGGAATGCGCGTTTTGGACGTTACTTCTTTTAATTCCACCTTCGTTTCATCCCCAAGAATCTGTTTGGCGAGTGCTTTGGCAATATCAATATCAAATCCTTCGACTTCGCCGCTTGCGGGGTCTTTCAAACCGAATAATTTAGTATCGTATTTGACGCCGGCAATAAGCTTGCCCCGCTCTTTAATTTGTTCAATTGTGCCTTTGGCTTCTGTATTCCCACCAGAGCCACCACTCGTGCTGCAACCGGACAATACAAGGGATAGAATTAAAACAAACATAAACGACGGCCACTTCAATACATTTTTCATTTGGTAAAGACCCCTTTCAAAATGGATATTTATCAGTGGTGAATCAGACGACTCAGGAATTGCCTGGCCCGTTCTTCTCTTGGGTTGTCGAAAAATTCAGCAGCAGAGGCTTCTTCTACAATTCTGCCTTCATCCATAAAGATAACTCGGTCTGCGACCTCGCGAGCAAAACCCATCTCATGGGTAACAACGACCATCGTCATCCCGTTGTGGGCAAGAGACCGCATAACATCTAGAACTTCACCGATCATTTCGGGATCCAGCGCAGAGGTGGGTTCGTCAAAAAGCATGATTTTCGGCTCCATGGCGAGACCTCTTGCTATGGCTACACGCTGCTGTTGTCCACCGGACAACTGGGAAGGGTAACTGTCTGCCTTGTCCGCAATGCCTACCCGGGTCAGATACTTCATCGCTGTAGAGGCTGCCTGTTCTTTGGACTGTTTACGCACCTTTGTGGGTGCAAGGGTAATGTTATCGATGACTTTTTTGTGAGGATAGAGATTGAAGTGTTGAAATACCATGCCGATGTCACGGCGGAAGAGGTTGATGTCCACCTTTTTCTGATGTAAAGGGACACCACTGACGACAAGTTCACCTTCGGTAATTGTCTCCAGACGATTGATGCAGCGGAGCAATGTGCTTTTGCCTGAGCCGGAAGGGCCGATAATGACAACGACCTCTCCTTCTTCAATGTGAAGATGAATATCTTTGAGGACATGAAAATGGCCATAATGCTTCTGTACACCTCTAAATTCAATCAAGAAATCCCATCCTTTCTGCTACGTATGTTTGAAAAGGAATATCTAGGAATTAAATTGGAAGTTGTTTAATCATACATACTCATCAATAGCTACAAACAATGAGTCTCATAGAGCTGAAGTCAGTAATTACGTGAATTAATGATCATGAAACTAAATTTGTTGTTACAAAAGCTGACGTAGGAGAAACTATTCTACTGTTTCTTTACAGAAATTGAAGTACATATATAGAGTATACGGGAAGGGATGCTTACTTTATGACTCTGACCATAAAAACAAACAACATCCAATTATTAATCATACATGGTTAAAAAACTCAATCTTATGCCATAACGTATTGATATGATCAGCGAGAATACGCTTTTCAGTACGTATTGCTATTATTTTAGACAGTCCAATCTATTTATAGCTGGAAAGGTTGCAATGAACGAGGAATATATATTTATATTACTTCCCACTTGATCGTGGAGAAGGCACTGTATCTATTTGAAGGATTATGAAGTGAGTTTACCTGTCATCCCTATCCGGGATGACATGATCAAATTACGGGTTATGGAGCAGTAGAGAGAGATAAGCAGTACGGTTGAATTGAAATGGGGCGGTAACGAGGAAAATCCAGAAAAAAGAAGTGCTCATGATGGGTATGGATGTCGCTCTTCGGGGCGATCGCCGCTGGTATTATCCATAAATGAACAAGCAAAATCCCGATCCGATTGTGTTTGCATCCGGACCGGGATTTTTATGATGTATTCTAGCTTAATTGTATGTTGTGTAATCGAGGTTAAAAGTTAAAGTTGTCCGGATCGGAACCAAAGCGCTTATTCTCGTTCAATTGATTAATGCGCTCGATTTCTTCCGTGGTCAGCTCAAAATCAAACAGGTCCGCATTATCGCGGATGCGCTGCGGTGTAACGGATTTAGGTATGGTAACTATACCATTTTGCAGATCCCAACGCAGAATGACCTGTGCTGGTGACTTGCTGTACTTGGCAGCGATGTCCTGTAGAAGCGGATGCTCGAGCAAATTTCCCTGACCCAGTGGAGACCAAGCTTCAATCTGGATCTGATGTTTGCTGCAATACTCCCGAAGCTCCGTTTGGGTCAACAGCGGATGGAGTTCTACCTGATTCACAGCAGGTTTAATCGTGCTATCTGTCATCAGGTCTTCTAGATGGTGGATCTGGAAGTTACTCACCCCAATGGCGCGAATGCGTCCTTCCTTATGGAGTTTTTCCAGTGCTCTCCATGTATCCTTGTACTTGCCTTTGACAGGCCAGTGAATCAGATAAAGATCTAGATATTCGAGGCCCAGTCGTTCCATGCTTGCTTCAAAAGCTGCCAGTGTGGATTCGTAACCTTGGTCCCCGTTCCACACTTTAGTGGTAATGAACAGATCCTCGCGGGCGATTCCGGATTCACGAATACCTTGAGCTACACCTGTTTCGTTGTTATACGCTTTCGCTGTATCGATACTGCGATAACCTGCCTGAATGGCCGTTTTGACGACTTCAACTACTTCTTCTCCATCCTTAACCTTAAATACACCAAAACCCAGCCAAGGCATTTTAACTCCATTATAAAGTGTTGTTGTGTCCTGCACATGTTTCATGGTCCGAAATTCCTCCTCTGATTTGATTTATGATTCCATTATGTAATTACTCTGCTGAACGACAGCCGGTGGGAATAGATGGCTGCCTGTACTTGATTATACTAGAAAAATAATTATAATACCGACCTGATGCACAAATAGTTAAAATGGGTAATGTGACGAAGCAGAAGAGGAAGCAGTAGAATATCTGAAAAATAAATATGAACTGGATGTCGTGATCACGTATAAAGAGTTATTACCTGAGATGGCGCTCGATTCTATTGCTATGGAAGGACATGTTATGGAACAGGAAGCACAAAAATTTACGATCTCGTATGACTATGTGGATAAAGAAATCGAAAACTTTGGCATGAGTCCAGAAATTAAGAAAGTAATTATAGCTAAGGGATATGATCCGTTAATCAAATGATAATTCAGGCCCAAAGTGAAGATTGGAGTGCTGCTTTTTAAGGTGACGAGGTACATACAATAAGATATATAGGTGAAGAAGAGAACGTTGAGAATATTTCATATCTATTTAAAAACGTTATAAAAAGTTGCTAAGAATCGTACCTTTGGATATGATAATCTAATACTTAATATAGGTTTAATCGATGATAAAGGAAAGTGAGTAAACGAAATGATTGCAAAAACAGAAGAAGACTTTAATGGTTTGAAGGAAATTGGCAGAATAGTTGCTTCTATTCGAGATGAATTGGTAAAAAGAACAGTTCCCGGCATTACAACAAAAGAACTTGACGATTTAGCCGGAGAGCTTTTTAAGAAAGAAGGCGCAGTTTCAGCTCCAAAAAGTGAATATGATTTCCCTGGCTATACTTGTATTAGTGTTAATAAAGAAGTGGCACATGGAATCCCGGGAGATCGGGTTATTCATGAAGGGGATATTGTAAATGTAGATGTTTCCGGCTCAAAGAACGGTTATTTCGCGGATACGGGCATCTCATTTGTAGTTGGCGAAGGAGATGAAGTGCTGACTAAAATTTGTGATGTTGCCAAAAAAGCATTTGAAGCAGGTCTGAAAAAAGCAAAACCTGGCTCCAAAAAAAGCGGAATTGGAAAAGCAGTATTCCTAACCGCAAAACAGCATGATTTAACGGTCGTCAAAAACCTTACAGGACATGGGGTTGGACGTGCGATCCATGAAGCACCTGACCATATTTACAATTACAACGATACGACGGACGATGAGCTATTAAAGGAAGGGATGGTTATCGCATTTGAACCATTTATCTCAACCTTAGAAGAAGAAGTATATCAAAAAGATGATGGATGGACCTTTGCTACAGAAAGAAGCTATGTAGCTCAAATTGAACATACAATTATCCTTACTAAAAATGGTCCTATCATCGTCACACTTTAAAATTCAAGAGGTCGATTTCCAACCCGGAAATCGACTCTTTTTGTTGTCGTTCCTTGACAACCCATATCTAATCCTTTCAATTGTATGCATGTGCATGTATATAATTGAAGATAAACGGATGGATTCATATGCATTCATCGAACTCATCTTTTTACATATCACTGCTAGTAATTAATATTCAGTCGGAGGTTAATGAAATGTCTTATACAGAATCTGTACAACCCTTATTCCGTCCATATACTCTAGGAAATCTTACACTATCAAATCGTATCGTGATGGCACCAATGACGCGAAATCTGTCTCCTAATGGGATCCCTGGGCCAGACGTAGCTGCATATTACCGCCGAAGAGCAGAAAATAACGTTGGTCTAATCGTGACAGAAGGCACAATTGTTGATCATGCGGATTCATCTTATCAAGAAAATGTTCCTTTCATTTATGGTAAGGAAGCATTAGAAGGCTGGGCAAACGTTGTTTCGGAAGTGCATGAAGCAGGAGGGAAGATCATTCCTCAAATTTGGCATATGGGTGCTAGAAAAAACGTTAATGATTATTCTGAATCTGAAGTTGTTGAAATCGTTAATGCTTTTGCTCAAGCAGCTTCTAATGCAAAACGCACTGGGTTTGATGGCATCGAAATCCATGGTGCACATGGCTACTTAGTTGACCAGTTCTTCTGGGAGAAAACAAACGAACGCACAGATCGCTATGGCGGCAGCCTGGTTGCTCGCACACGTTTTGCTGAAGAAGTTGTTAAAGCTTGTCGTGATGCAGTAGGCCCTGATTTTACAATTATACTGCGTATTTCGCAGTGGAAAGAATCCGACTTTACCGCTAAACTAGCTAGAACTCCAGACGAATTAAAACAATTCCTCACACCACTAGTTGAAGCAGGAGTAGATATCTTCCATTGTTCCACCCGCCGATTCTGGGAGCCGGAATTTGAAGGCTCCGATTTGAACCTTGCAGGTTGGGTTAAACAAATTACGGGAAAACCAACGATTACTGTTGGCTCGATTGGCTTGGACGGTGATTTTATTTCACTATTCAAAGAAGGTAAAGGTGCTAGTAACGTAGGGATCGAAGGTTTAGTTCAGAAGTTGGAAAATGATGAATTTGATCTGGTTGCTATCGGTAGAGCCTTATTAGTAGATCCTGAGTGGGTAACTAAAATTCGAGAAGGACGATTGGATGACTTAGTTCCTTTCACAGCTGAAGCGCTTAAGACACTGTATTAATTAAAAAATAGGCTATAAAAAAAGGCTGGGAATTCTCCAGCCTTTTTTTGTTGAGATATCCCGAAAACGATATATTAACGGGCAGATCGCATAATAAATGGATCTGACTTGCACCTGAGGTCGACACTTTTAAATCTCGATTCTCACCTGAATTTCTGTTAGAAATTCTTCACTATTTATTGTATCTCGATTATCAATTTCATATATTTCAAAAGGGTCACTTAATATCGGGTACCCTTTTTCTTTTGCGAAGTTTAGAACATCAAGTATTCTATCTGAGCTTTGACGATAATCTCCTCGGTAGTAGAGAGAGAGGTATTCACCGGCAGGAAGAACAAAATCATATTCTAACTCATCATACTCGAGAATAAAAAAGACAGCGTTAAATACCTCTTTTTCCCCCTTATATAGGTCTTCAACTGATACAGATGCACCAAAGAGTTGATTGCCGAAATCTCGAATTTTGCTTTCATGCTTTTTGTGTAGCTTTTTAATAGCAAAATCCATCTCTTCATCCCGGGTAATACGGGTATCTAGATGCAAGCAAGGTCGTTCCGGAAATGATTTGATCGAGAATTCACCAGTTGTAATTTGCATCGCTGTAGTTAGTACATTTATTCTTTCCTGAATCATCCGTTGTTTCGTCTCAAGACTACGTAGCTGTTCACTAACTAGATCTTTTTCTTTATGTAATAAATAAAGAGTGTTTTCGATACTTTGATGATCCAAATAATCTTTTATTTGTTGCATAGTAAAATCCAATTGGCGAAGATCGCGGATCACGTTTAACTTGTATATGTCCTTCAGTCCGTAAAGCCTATATCCGTTCGTGTCACGGCGAGGTACAAGCACACCTATCTTTTCATAATATCGCAAAGAATCTACACCGATTCCATATAGCTTTGATATTTCATTGATCTTATAATACTCTTTCAATATATTTCTACCTCTCTAAAATTCTCACTCATAAAAGCTTGACCTTAGTATTATACCAGGGTTTAGTGTGATTTATGCAAGTTTGATATATCATAAAACACAATGCAGCTGGAGTGAATGTTTTGATACAACAAGAGAAATTTGATCAAGTATTTGACCTAATGAAAGCATCTTTTCCTGAGAGTGAGTATCGCGATTATAACAATCAAAAAAAGTTACTGTCCGATCAGCGATATCACCTGCTTACAGAAGAAAATAAGCAAGGCGAAGTAATTGCATTTCTTGCAGGTTGGGAATTTGAGACTTTTAGATACGTAGAGAATATTGCCGTTTCTCCATCGATTCGGGGAGGAGGAATAGGGAAACAATTAATGGAACGATTTATGCGGCAGTCTACTTTGCCAATTGTCTTGGAAGTCGAGGATCCTCAAGATGATTTACAGAGAAGGAGAGTTCGATTTTATGAGCGTCTTGGATTTTGTTTAGGTGAATTTAAGTATGTTCAACCGCCCCTGCGGGAAGGAATACCCGGTTTACCTTTGTGCATTATGAGCTATCCAGAGAAACTGTCCGCTTCCCAGTTTGAACATGTGAGAGATGTACTTTACAGAGAAGTATATAACTTACACCGATTAAGTATCCCAAGATCGTAGCATAGATCCAAGATATGTTATCCGTCTTTTAACTCGCATCGAAAAAGGTATTTTAATATGAGTTACATAGAAACTCTATAAAAGTAACACACCATACCTAGGAAAGAATGGTATATTTGATGTTGAGAACACAGATGATTGGATGGGAACCCGTTGATAAATGAACAAGGACTGTTTGACGATGTAGGAAAATGGCAGAGAAAGATTCTAAACGGCTATTGGATTGTGGTCTTGATCTCCTTAGTAGCTGAGATCGTTGCCCTTATGATTAAGATAAGGCTTGAACCGGAGAGCGTGCCGTATTACTTGATTTATAAAATGTTGATTCCTACCAGCGTGCAAGTCACTCTTGTCACAGTGAATGAACTAATGGAGCGATACTATAAGAAATCTTCCCCCTTACTTACCATCTTAACGGGTACCCTGATTGGTGCTGTTCTGATTTACGGCAATATGAGGGTAATTGGCATACAGTATGTCATGATGATTCCCATGTTAGTCGCAGCTTTTCACTTTAGTAAAAAGTACTTAACCTTCGCTTTTTTAATGGTGATCGCTGAGCTCGTAATTATGTATATCATGTTTCCATTAATTTGGACCCATATGACAATATTCGAACGGTTTGCCCTGTTCTATATACTGACCGGGGAATATTTAATCCTGATCCAACTACTTCACAGAGGGAATGACTTGCTGGAAAGACTGGTCAGGACTTCGCGCTCTGAACGTGACTTACTGATCAATAACACCATTATGGAACGATTAAGCAAGACTGACGCGTTGACAGATCTATATAACCACAGGACCTTTCAAGAATATCTGGATCATTTGATAGAACATTGCGACACGAACAAGATGCCTCTCCAAATGGCGGTGATCGATATTGATAATTTTAAATCTATCAACGATACTTACGGACATGCGGTCGGAGATATCATCTTGAAGAGAGTAGCCGGCATACTGCAGCAGTCGCTAACTTCGGATGAGATTATTGCCCGCTATGGTGGAGAAGAATTCGCCATTATATTTCCCGAGAAAACATTAGAGCAAGCCTTCGAGATCTGTGAACGTGCTCGTGAATCGATCCACCTGCTTAATCACCTCGAAATGGAAGATCGCCGGGTCACGGTCAGCATCGGGCTCTCTGGATACGTTCATGGTATGGAAAAATCACAGTTTTTTAAGGAAGTGGATTCCTTGCTCTATGTAGCTAAAAAGGAAGGAAAAAATAGAACTGTCTATCCGCGTGACAACGAACTGCCCGTTTCTTTTGGCGGACGTATGAGCTTTTAATAGATGCTGTAGTTACACTGGTTGTATTTAATTACTTCTCATAAAGTAGTTCTTTGAAATGGAAAATGATAAAAAAGGTGTATTGAGGTATACTCAGTACGCCTTTTTCATTTGGTTATGGGTATTAGGGATGATTTTTGAAGAATATACTAAGCGGTTGGGCTTGTTTATTTTAAAAGTGACAATCTTGAACATGAGGAGGCCAATCTCCTGTGAATTTTAATATAGCCGATTTATCGACTGGATTCGTTATTGAAACGTCCGGTGTGTATTCAGGTAGTTCTATCAAATACGTTTTGAATAGCCCCTTTTTATGAGAAGAAATTGGATCTGTCCCTGAGGTTTGAAGACTATGTCAGGGGCAGGGTACAGTGATAGTTCAAAGCGGGACGAACCCTATGTTGAGTTTTTAACTTTTTTGGAAACTAGAACGGTACAGACTTTTTCAATTTCTTTCGTCTTACTGGATCTAACGGGAAACGTTAGCTAAATACACAAAAGGAGCAGTTGGCCGATTGGCAGCTGTTCCTTTTGCGTTAGGCTAAATTCCATGTATTTATTGCATTAGTGACCTTGAATGTATCGCGCTTAGGTAAGGTTGGTTCCGTATATTGTTCAATCTCTGAAACAGTAATCCATTATTCTTTGAGAGCACCAATCATAACACCATGCACAAAATATTTTTGCAAAAACGGATATAGGATTAAGATTGGCAATGTAGAAACAATGATCGTCGCGTACTTTATCGTTATTCCGATATCTGTGCGATCGCCGGTAGCTGCTCCTGTCATCATACTATCTGTGCTGTTGGAGATTAAAATTTCTCTAAGCACCAGCTGAAGAGGGAATAATTCCCGGTCACGTAAATAAATCAAAGCACTGAAATACGAATTCCAGTGTCCGACAGCGTACCATAAAATCATAACGGCAATGACGGGCATCGATAGAGGGATAATGATCCTGACCATGATTACCCAGTCATTCGCCCCATCAATGCGAGCGGATTCTTCCAAACTGGGCGGAATGCCTTGAAATGCGGTTCGCATAATAATTAAGTTAAAAGAGTTGATTGCTCCTGGTAAGAGAAGTGCCCATGGTGTATTTAACATTCCAAGATTGTTAACTAGCAGGAAAGACGGAATAAGCCCCCCACTGAACACCATCGTGATGACAATATAAAACATGATGTGGTTCTTGAAATAAACATTACGACGGGAAAGGGCATAAGCACCGAGTGTTGTCATAATTAAGTTGATAGCTGTACCTACAATCACATAGAATAGCGTATTCCGGTAACCTGTTGTAACCATGGGATTTTCCAAAACTGCTTTATACGCATCCAGACTAAATCCTAAAGGTGAGAACAGCATACCACGAAATTGAGCCATTTCTGTAGGATTACTAAGTGATGCAAACAGGATATAAATAAAAGGATATAGTGTAACGAAGCAGAGTAACAGCATAAAACAGGTATTAAACCACGAAAACACAGTTTCGCCCAAAGAACGTTTATATGTCATTATTCACGTCCCCCTTACCACAATCTATGTTCGCTTACACGCTTGCTAATGGTATTGGCCACTACAAGTAAAATGAAGCTGATGACAGAATTAAATAAGCCTACTGCAGCGGAATACCCAAAATCTGCACCAAGGATACCTTTTCGGTATACATAGGTCGAGATAACATCAGCGGTTTCATACGTAAGCGGGTTGTATAGCAGTATAATTTTTTCGCTTCCCACAGCAAGGATGGATCCTATATTCAGGATGAGCAGGATTACAATCGTAGGCATAATACCTGGGATTGTAATATGCAATGTTTGCTTCCAGCGTCCTGCGCCATCAATTCGAGCAGCATCGTACAGCGTAGGATCGATTGAAGACATTGCAGCCAGATAAATTATAGACCCCCAGCCAATCCCTTGCCAGATACCAGAGGATACATAAATCGAGCGAAACCACCCCGGATCTTGCAGAAAAGCAATCGGCTCAATTCCAATAAAACCAAGTATATTATTGATCAATCCATCGCGGGCAACAAAGTCGACAAGCATTCCGGCAACGACCACAATGGAAATAAAGTGAGGGAGATAACTAATCGTCTGTACGATTCGTTTGAAGAAGACAAGTCGAATTTCATTGAGTAATAGAGCCAGGATAATAGGAGCAGGAAATGCAAACAACAACTCATAGAAGCTAATCATTAACGTATTTCGGAGAAGTCGCCAGAAGTAAGGGTTTTCAAAAAAATTCTGAAAATGGGTGAAACCGACCCAAGGACTATCCCACACACCTACGGCTATACCGAAATCTTTAAATGCAATGAGCAACCCATACATTGGGCCATAATGAAAAATGCCATAGTAAATAATAACGGGAATAAGCATTAAATAAATATAACGATTACGAATTAAATCTTTCTTGATAATCGTTCGTTTGCGATCCACCGGCATTCTGGCTGCTTCTTGCACAAAATGTCTATTTAATTCAGGCATCAATTCTCCTCCCGGTTATCCGGAATAGGTTAAGAGGCCTTTACGCCCTATTCCGGCATGGTTATCAGAGCAATACTTATCGACTGTTGTAACGATCTAATGCTTCTTGTTGAATTTGTATCGCTTCATCAATACCTAAACCTTTTAGCATTTCTACATATTTATCGAAATTATCGAGCGTTTCTGTGCCCATAATAAATTTCAGAATCTTCTCATCTTTAAATGTATTTAAGTCAGTCATAATCGAGGAATATCGACTGCTATCTTCTGCTGCGATCGTAATAGGAGGCATTTTTTTCTCCTGAGTAGTACCGGACCACAACTTCATGGCCTCTTGTTGTTCCGGCTTGGTTGTATACTGCTTCGTGTGACGAACATCTTGCACAAAAGGACCTGATGTAGCCCCCATAATGTGCTTTCTAAAAGCTTGGGAAATCGGTAGTCCGTCAGGATTTTTCAAAACCACATCCGTATACTGAGGCTCGCCGTCAACTAATTTGTAGGTTTCTCCTTCTTTTCCGAAATTCATGGTGAGTCTCCCTTCATCACTGTACAAGTAATCCAGGAATTTTACAGTTTCAACTACGTTCTGGTTACTTCCGGTGATGCCTGCGAAGATACCGGTAACGGGGTTATCCATATGCCCGAAGACGGGCTGTTCTCCAGAATTCAAAGTCGGATAAGGGGACCCGACAATTTGGAAATCCGGTTGGCTCACTTTCATTAAATCCATGTATTTACCGATTCCACCATTCAGGAACATGACTGTCGAACCTACCTGATTGCCGGTTATTTTGGCGTCTGTCATTTTGGCATCTGTTGTCGCGAAGTCCTTGTCGAGCAGTCCTTCATTATACCACTTGTTCATTGTGGCCAAGTATTCCTTAAAACCAGGTTCGATCGGCCCGTATTTGACGGTATTATTCTCTTGGTAGAAATCGTTAGGTGTCCCGAAGGCACCAGCAAAGGCTAACTCTCCAGCCGGTATGAGAATCGGAATTTCATCCGCTTCTCCATTTCCGTTTGGATCTTGTTCTTTAAACGCTTTCAAAACTTTGTACCATTCATCAATCGTCTCTGGTACAGACAAATTCAATTTATCCAGCCAATCCTTACGTATCGCCGGTCCGAGGAACACCTGTTGAGTCACATCTTCACGAATGAATGGGAAGCCAATAAGATCTCCATCGTCTGTAGAAGCCATTTTTCTCCATTCCGGATTCTCGTCTAACAGTTTGGATAAGTTTGGGGCATGCTCCAAATAATCATTTAGTGGAATCAGCTTCTTATCTCTAATTGCTTTTTGTGCTCCACCGGGGTAGGCGTTCCATCCATAATCCACAACATCAGGCATCTTATTGGATGCGACCATTAGATTGAATTGTTCACCAAGCTGACCTTGAGCAGGGTGCTGAAAATTTACTTCAACCCCAGTTTTGGCCTGAATCTCCTTCCAGGCCGTAACTTCTCCATAACTCTTCATAACGGCAGCGGCATCAGGAAACAAATCCACCCAATAGGTTAAACTCTTTAATGGTTCATTCTGCTCTTTTCCAGCGGGTCCTGTCGACTCCGATCCGCCTCCACTGCATGCGGCAAGTGAAGTTGTAAGCAGTCCCAGCATCGTGAAGACAGCGGCATACCTTCTCATCTTTCGTGTGTGCATGAACATGAACAAATCGCCCCTCTCAAAAGTTATATTCAGCAATTTGAAATGACGCATCTTCATTTGGCGGGGCCATCCCTGATGAGATAGCCCCAGGTGAGTTAGCTTAATGTGGAGCCCCAGTCGTAAGGATCATTATGGTTTGTGTAAATCCCCTTGACTACACGATAGGCAAGCTTTGGTTTGCGATATTCGTTGACAAGTCCTTTGTTGTTGAAGGATCGAGCCCGGTCTCTGAAATGGGGAAGATGACTCTGCATCTGAGCTCTTGTATCTGCAAATTGCCATACATAGGTTCCGCTAATCTTCGGATCAGATCGGAAGAGTTTCAGAGATTTGCCGAGCAGGTCAGCTTGATAATCCTCACTGAATAGGCGGGGTTCCCAGCCGGAATCCCCATATACGCCTGCTCCGCCAAATTCAGTCATAAGCACCGGGGTGTTCTCAGCTCCATATTCCTTGCAGCGCTCATGAAAGACTTCGAGCATGTCTTTGAATTCAGCATGTCCGAAATACCATCCGCCATAGTAGTTAATCCCAATAACGTCGAAGAGTCCAAGACAGATGTCTGTCATAGGATGCATAGTGGCATAAGTCAGGAGCCTTGACTGGTCCTTGCTCTTAACGAGTTCTGTCATCTTAATGGACAACTCATAGGCTTGTTCGGAGCGTGTATCAATTTCATTATGGACAGACCAGAATAGAATGGAGGGATGGTGAAGATCCCGATCAATCATCTCACCCATCATGGTCATCGCTCGTTCTACGAAGAGCGGATCGTCAGTCTCCTTCGCTGGGAATGCAGCACCCCATATCGGAATTTCACTCCAGAAAATGATGCCCTGCTCATCCAGCAGATCAATCCAGTATTCACTCTGTGGATAGTGCGAACCACGTACAGTGTTACATCCCATCTGCAGGATAATGTCAAGTTCCTTGGTCATCAATTTGTTGGGGAAAGAAAATCCCCAATCGGGGTGCTCTTCATGGCGGTTAACGCCCTGCAAGTACAGCTCCTTGCCGTTTAGAAGAATCTTCTTATTGCGGGTCTCTACAGTTCGAAACCCAATTCGATCTGTCTTGTCATCTTTGCCAACAACGGCTCTAATCATATAGAGGACAGGATCTTCCGTTTCCCACCGCTTCAGATCTGTCCAGTTTTGTTCCACAACGAGTTCTATGTTACCTTTGGCAGGAAGGTAAGCGCTGTCAGAATAGCATATCTCATTGTTTCGATAGATGGTTACAGGCACTTCTGCAGGTGTATCCGATAGGGATTGAAGCTTTAGCAGGATTTGAACATCGCTACTAGAATCTCCAGTCATATCATAGGTGATGCTCATCCCATCCACCCAGACATCAGGTAAGCGCTGAAGCTCTACGGGGCGGATAATTCCACCGTAATGAAACCAGTCCACAATATGGTAGGGCAAAGTATTATGCTCCAGTGTACTATCTGTGCGGACAACGAGCTCGTGAACTCCTGCAGTGACATTAGGAATTACAAAATCAAAAGGAGTAAATCCACCATAATGGTATCCCAAATGTTGTCCATTCCAGTACACGTCAGCATGCCCCATTACAGCGTGGAACAGTAACCGCAGATGGCTGCTATCTTCAACTGTGACCCAAGTTCGATACCACGCTACTCCTTCGTAATCATATTTGCCGAGTTCATTATTCCAACAGGCTGGTACGGGTACACGATCATGGTTGGAAGGGAAGTTTGTGTGCCACTTTTCAGATAATCCAATATTGTCATTGTCAAAAACGAAATCCCATAGTCCATCAAGCAATTGACATTCTCGTAGTCGATGCTGCTGAAATGTCCGTATCATATTCATCATCTCCAATAATTTATGCTAGATCATCAATAAATGATGGTCTTTATGTTCGGAGTTTAGCACTCGCAGCAAGAAAGCGACAATGGCAAAAACAATACTATTCATTTATCATAAATGATACTAATTAGGTTAGGAGGTAATACCATGGAATATGCTTTAGGGAATTTGGTGGTACATATACATTGGGTTATCGCCAAGCCGGCGCTGCCAGGCTGGGAGGATATTCGTCAGACGGTATCCGGGCATACGTTTTACTATATATACAGTGGTAAGGGGGTGTTTCGTTGTGAAAATAAAGATGTAGAAGTAGAGCGAGGCACATTAGTGTACCTTTGGCCGGGGCTGTCTCTTTATATGAAGTCCTCTGAAGCTTATCCGCTTCGAATGACGATGTTGCTCTTCGATTGCGCTTCGCTAAGGAGAATTGAAGAGAATGAGTGGAGTATCCCAGAACCTATCGAGCGAATGCGAATGCCATTTCTACTACAGTTAAAGAGTGAGCATATGGGAAAGATCGGAGAACTGTTTCGGGAAGCGGAAAGGGAGTGGGTTCCGGGGGATTTTGTGCGAGAAGCTCGAGTGAAATCCGTCTGGTATCGCTTGGTGCAAGAGTTACATGAAGCGGCCGAAGCAGGGGGAAGACAGAGCGGTGAGGAAGAAATTACGGCGGCTGTTCGCAGATTCAAAGAGAAACTGGATACCGAATTCGCCGCCGAGTTGCGCATTACTGAATTGGCGGAGCAGACAGGTTTCTCTCCTGTTTATATACGCAGAACCTTTGCAGCTCGGTATGGGCAGAGTCCTAAAGAGTACCTGGATCAACTTCGTAACGAGCATGCGATTCGCAGGCTTCGCTTTACCGGGGAATCCATCACAGAAATAGCGAGTGCATGTGGTTATTCAGACGTCTACCAGTTTAGCAAAACGTTTAAGAAGCGGAACGGTTTCTCTCCGTCAGAATATCGCAGATTGAGAAGAGATTAATACCCGCCCGCATTCAAGAAAAAAAACTATTCAAATACAACCATTTCTCCTACATCTATAAAACCAAATCGTTTATAGATGTTTTTCCCGTCATCTGAAGCCTGTAATACAACTGGTTTTTGTTTATCCTTTGTCTGTTTTAAAAGAAATTGAAACATTTCGCTGCCATAACCTTTGCCTCTAAATGTTTCTTTTGTCATCACATCATAAATGCCATAACTATCTTTGCTTTCTATTAATAGACCAGTAGATACGGTCATTTCATCTATGCATCCAATAAACATTTGAACTTCTGCACCTAATTTTGCTTGTGAAAACTTACTAAAATAACTTTCTAACGCATCTTTTTCTGGTGAACCTGCAAATAAGCTAATAAAAACCTCTTTATATTTCATAAAATCAACATTACTTTTCACAGGAGTAATGATAAGCTGTTGAGCATCATTTTGACCAACATTAAGGGTATTTTCAAGTTTCATCATTACATTACGCTCTGCTTCGTTAAGGTCATATTCTTGCATCAGTTCTTTCCAATCATTATTTAAGAACCGTGCGTCAATCCAAGTACTAAAGGGATAGCCTTTAACAGAAAAGTTATCGATTTCATATCTAATCTTATCTACATTTTTGATATTTGGAGATTTTGGCAATATTATATTGAATGTATCAGTGGGAACTTCTGTATTCGATATGACGAAATCTTCTTCACTTGTAATTTTCCCACTAACTGCATGAGTAAATACTTTTAATTTTTCTTCAAAATTGTTTATCACTAATTGTTGATCTGTAATCATGTTTTTGCACCTTCCAATTTAATTTAGCGCTCTTTTTTAGTATAACGTCAATTAAATTCTAAATAAACTGAATTCTTAGTATTTATATTTCCTAGAATTTTAAGAAAACTAGCGTATATAGAGCGACATTTGAATCGAATGCTTCTTTAATCATTAGCTAACGGGCATGATATCAAGGGAATTTTCGAACAAAAGAAGCTATTGACTGACCGCCGGGTATTCGAACACGATGGAGAGTTAAGTAGCCCTGTGTTTTCTCGGCGTAACCATGTTTTGTTGTTACGGCAAATTCAAATCCAGCACGCTTAACAAGCTTTATTACATTCTGATTGTATTCACCGGAAGGATAAGCAAAAGCAATTACGGGGTGTCCCAATCTCTCCTCCAACCTTTGTTTGGCTCCCGAAATTTCGTCTACAAGTTGTGACTGATTACTTTTTGTCAAATCTACATGATGCCGTGTATGCGCGCCAATTTCAATGACACCTGATTGTTCCATTTCCTTCGATTGACTCCAATTGAAGTGATTGGGTGAACCAATATAATCGCTGGTGACGAATATTGTTGCTTTCATTTGAAGTTTTTTTAAGATTGGATAAGCGACTGTAAAATTATCTAAATAGCCATCGTCAAAAGTAATTAAAATCGGTTTATCAGGGATCGATTGATTCGTCTTCCAACTCATTAAATCCTTGAAAGTGATTGTATTATATCCTGATTTTTTTAAATGTTCCATTTGTTTAAAAAACACCTCAGGAGGTACACAAAGTGTATTAGACCCATTAATGCTAATCGAATGGTACATCAAGATAGGAATAGATTCTGCGTTAACTTGAGACATAGATTGAATTTCTAGTGCAGATTGTTTTTTCCCGATTTGTGATTGGAGAGGAGGATTAGCTTCTTGTTCCCATCCGCTGATTAATGAACTAATTAACAAAAGAAAAATATGTATAATATGCAAATTTATTCAACCTCCAAATATATCTTAGCATTGTAGAATAAGAAACAAGGAATGATTCGAGTTTCCGCTAACAGAGCACTATAGTTGAATCATGATATAAAGATAAGAGGGGGAATTGAGTGAGAAATTTGACGAAACCGACAATTATAAGTTCATTAAATAACAACGTCAGAGGACAAGAACCTACACACATAAGAACTTTCATCGTTAGCCGAAGTTGAAATATTACTAAATAGAGCCTTATAAAGCTAACGAGCAGCATAGCTCAATATTTTCACATGAAAACTCTGCATAATAGAGCTATTTACTAAGGCCGTGGATAAGATGCTACATACTTGGTTGGATAAATTATTCCCAATCTTCTTTAACAACATGCACAAGTACTGTCGAGGGAAAGAACATGCTCTCATTTACCGATTAGACATGTATCTAAACGATGTATGCACGTTAATCCATTAAGCTAACGAGTCGGTTAGCGAAAGAAGGATTTTATAAAAACAATAGAGAATAATTATTATTTGCTAATAAGTACCTCTAACTATTTAAAACGAAGGATAGGTTCGTAATTTTTCATATTTTTAATAAAGGGTGAGCTTAATTGAAGGCAGTCATTCGAAAGGTTGGTTACATAAAATGCATATCAATCGGATTCCTTCTATTATTATGGATTAGTGTATTTTTAATTGGAGGTATCGTTGCCACATATTCATGGACACTACTAAAACTAGTTTTGCCCTTTGTCGGTATACTGGGATTGTTAATGAATTTAGTCATTTTTATTATTTTATTATTTAAAAGAATAAAAAGTTTAAAGTTAGCTTTTAATGTAATAGTAAATATACTAATGGTTATTCCTATACTTATGACTATGAACATGATTCCTTTTGCTTATCCTAACACAGCTGAACACGCCCAACCGTCCGTCACTGTGTATTTTCCTTTAAAGGAACAGACAGTCGTTGGTTGGGGTGGAAATAATGTTAACGACAATTTACCGCATGCTGTATGGTCATCAGAGAGATGGGCATATGATTTATTAATAGAACCATTTAACATCAATAGTGATAATAACGAAGATTATGGTATATGGAATAAATTAATTTATTCACCTGTTTCTGGTTTAGTAATTTCCGCTTATGATGGTGAAGATGATATTACGCCGGGCTCAGAAGATTTTAAGTCATTGGAAGGTAATTATGTATATATAAAAATAGAAGAAACAAATACTTACCTTTTACTTAACCATTTAAAAAAAGATAGCGTAATAGTGAAGGTAGGAGATGAAGTGAAGCCGGGTGATTTATTGGGGCGTGTAGGGAATAGTGGTTCATCTTCAGAACCCCATTTGCATATTCATCATCAAAGACAAAATCCAATCAAAACTATACATCCTGTATTAGCTGAAGGACTTCCTTTGTATTTTAAAGATATAAATGTTAGTTCAATGCCAAGAAAAGGTGAGATTATAGTTCCCAATTATTAAAGGATTATAATTAAAATAATCAAATTCATAGACCCAAATTTACATATACTTTAACAGAGATTCTAAGGGGATTTACATACACTGACGGAAGCGTTGATCCAAGAAGGATTAATGCTTTTTTGTTTTATTCCTTATTGTAAAACGGGGTAGGTTAGCTGAAGAAGGAATAAATGGACTTAATGAGAAGATGAGATTCACCAAAATATAATGATAAACTCACCAATGCAGATAATCGCTCATTTGACTAACGGGCAGTTTGACGCAATTGAGAGTTTAGGTTAATACAAACATGCGTATCATTATATGATTCGCATGTTTGTTGAATTATAAATTGAGTTTTTGCTGTTCATGATAGCTGCCTGGGGCATATGGAAACCTATTTAAGCCCTTGCTTATTCATTAGTCGGCCAATGATAGAAGGTAGTATAGGAATAGACACAACAGCGGCTACGAAAAATGAGTTTGAGTTATTGATAAGGACATTCTTACATTTTTTTAGGATGTAGTGAACGATTTCCTGTACTTGTTCGTAATATGTTTGATTGCATGAGTCGCGTACGTACGGATGTGGTCATATGGCAAATATGAAACCGAGGAAAGGAGCAGAGACTGCAGTTGGAAGAGCACAAGCTAATAAAACGCGCGCAGCGAGGGGATAGTCAGGCGATGGTGCAACTGCTGCATGCCCACTACTCCTTTTTAACAAAGTATCTCATCAAAATGACGATGAATCCTGAGCTAGCCGAGGATGTGGCGCAGGAAACCATGCTGAAGTGTATTGAGAAGATTCATCAATATAACGGAAAATCGAAATTCTCTTCATGGATGATTACGATAGCTACCAGGATTTATATCGATCAGATGCGTCGCACTAAAGTAGAAAAGCAGTGGAGGGACCGGGAGCAGGCATCTCGGCGAACAGAGTGGCAGATCAAAGCTCAGCATGAGGAATGGACTGATGCGATGCAGGCTTTGTCCATACTGGGGTACGAATGGCGGCTGCCGATTTTGCTCAAGCATTATTACGGCTACAGCTATGATGAAATCGCAGACATGATGGACATTCCGGCGGGGACGGTTAAGTCCAGAATCCATCATGGATTGCAGCAGTTAAGAAAGGAGCTGGCGACAGATGAAAAGGAATAAAGGAATGCGGGAACAAACTGCCGATCTGAACGAGCAGGATCATACGCATGGTGAAGGCTTCCACAAAGAATCATCTGCAGAGGATCAGGTTCTGATCGCTGAGCTGCTGCATGGATTCGATCAGATGGAGCTGACCATCCGGAGACCGGAGCCGCCGCCACTGCATGAGCTGGAGCAGCTTGTCGCAGCTGAGCAGCAGAGGCTCCGCAAACGTGCAGGACTGGAAGTTGTACTGTTTTTGATCATTGCTTTAGCTTTAATAGGAAGCAATATTCTCTTGGCATCCATGAACATTGTTGTATTTGTCGCCATTCAGGGGCTGGTCTTCGTCGGTGCGATCGCGTTTGCTGTACGATTTTTTTATCGTTCTAAGAAGAAGGTGAAATCCAGTAATGCATAAAACAAATCTCGATACGGTTCCCGTATGGGTCTTAATACTGGTCGCCTGTATCCTGCTGATACAAAGCTTATTTTTGTTCATTCATTCCCGCCGTCATACAAAATACTATTGGATCTGGGGGATCGTGGGACTGATCCAAGCTCCTGGACCGCTTATTGCCTATTGGATTGTTCATATTTATTTGCCGAGAAGAAAAGAACTCCGGAAGATAGGGAATGATCGCAATCAACCAAACGAATAAGGAGGGGAAACACTCATGGATACAATGAATTCAAGCATACCTTGGAATTTGATCATGCCTATCATCGTCCTGCAGCTGATTTTGGCTGTGGTGGGATTGGTATCACTATATAAAGCGGAAGCAACTCGCGGACCGAAATGGTTGTGGGTCATTATTATCTTGTGCGGTAACATTCTGGGTTCAGTCGCTTATTTTGTCTTCGGGAGGAAGGATGCCTCATGACCCGGACTTTGCTGCAGGTAAAAGATTTATCCAAGCGCTTTAAGGAGCGTGAAGTTGTCAAAGGAATATCGTTCAACATCACTGAAGGCAGCTGTGCCGCTCTACTCGGACCAAACGGTGCCGGTAAAACAACGACGATCAATATGCTGGCTGGATTACTTCAGCCGTCAGCAGGAACGATTGAGCTTCTGATAAACGGAAACCCGACAACGGATCGGCGGCCATATATTGGCTTTTTACCGCAAATGTCCGTGTTTTATCCCTGGATGACCGGCGCTGAATTTTTGCTTTATGCTGGAGAGCTTGCCGGGTTGACAAGTCGTGAGGCCAAGAGGGAGACCGACAAGTGGCTGGAGGCAGTGGGCATTCGGGACGCGGGTAAGCGCAGGATCGGCGGCTATTCAGGCGGAATGAAACAACGTTTGGGGCTTGCCCAGGCACTCATTCATAGTCCGAAGCTGCTCATTCTTGATGAGCCAGTGTCAGCACTCGATCCCACAGGACGAAAGGATGTACTGACTCTACTCCGGGACATTCGCCGGGAAACGACAGTCCTATTTTCCACACATGTGCTGCATGACGTAGAGGAGATTTGTGATGAAATTCTCATGATTCAAAATGGCAATATTGCCCTTCAAGGAAACCTTGAACATATTCGCCGAACTTATAGCGAGCCAGTGATTAGGCTAGAGGTTGATGGGGACGAGGCATCACGGTCCTGGTTGACCGCTATCTGCAGCAAGGATTTTGTCATCCATTCGGAGGTTTCCGGAGGACGTGCGAAGCTCAGGGTCGCGAACGTTGAACAAGCTTCCCTTACACTTATGGCGGACGCTGTATCCCAACGCATTGTGATCCGTTCGCTGGAAGCAGGTCATAGCACACTCGAAGACTTGTTTGAGAGGGTGGTGCAATCGTGAGGCAGTTCTTATTGTTTTTTCGTAAAGAAATGCGGGAGATGGGGCGCAGCTATAAATGGTTGTGGGTGCCGATTGTGTTTTTGATACTGGGGATCATGCAGCCAGTGGTGACACGTTTTTTGCCGGAAATTTTAGAATCCGCTGGAAATATGCCTGAAGGCATGACGATTACCATGGGGCTTCCTACTGGAACAGAAGTGATGGCACAGACGCTTAGTCAATATAACTCAGTCGGACTTATGATCCTAGTGCTGTCCATCATGACAATGATTTCTGGTGAGCGTCAAAGCGGGGTTTCACAGATGATCTTTGCAAAGCCGGTGTCTTACGTATCCTATGCGGCAGCGAAGTGGGCAAGCATGCTGTCTCTTGTCACTGTGTCTTTTGTGCTTGGTTATGCGGGGGCTTGGTATTATACTGTGCAGATGATCGGAAGCGTCGAGACCGGGGCAGCCATAAAAGCAGGACTCTTCTATTTGCTGTGGCTCTGGTTTGCCGGATCGCTTACGCTGCTCATGAGCTCTCTCCTGAATTCTGCAGCAGGTATCGCTTTCGTTAGCTTAGCGGTGGCAATACTGCTGTCCATTGCTTCGCAATGGCTGCCATCGTTTACGGCCTACAGTCCAGGTTCTTTGCCGCAAATATCGATGCAGTGGCTGCAAGCAAGCGATAAATCTACGAGTGCTTTGGGCGCAGCCATCCTTTGTTTGATATGCATTATGGTCTTTTTTATGATCGCAGTCTATCAAGTAAAAATAAAGAAATCCAAAGTATAACAGTCATTAGATACAAAATAGTAATGCTAATAAGTATAACCCGCCTGCATATCCGAATGACTCTGTAAAAACGACGTAAGTACGCTCGATGAATGGCGTATCCTTTTGGAACGTCCACGGAATGGCTGATTGGTTACAAACTGGTAACCAATGCAAATGCTCTTCGCGGCTCAGTAGCGTGGTGACTGTGTTGTTTGAACGCCAGGTTCATTGAAAGTTAAAGCATGATCAAGATGGATGAAACAATTTTTTGTTTAATAAATGTAAACAGATATTCAGTACTGTCTGTCGTAGTAAATAATATACGAACAGGGCACTGCATATCTGTTTTTTTGAATACAACCATTTCTCTGGCATCGATATATCCAAAATGCTTATATATCCCATCATCTGAAGTCTATAATTAACAACCTTAGCCATAATTATGGTTAAGGTTGTTTTTGTATTTTTGAGCTAAATCTATTTCAAGAAAAACTCTACGAACACTATGAATGTTCAAACTGACCGGTTGCTTTTTTGCAGATCTGGAGATTTCAAGGGATCGCATATCGGAGAAAAAGCAAGTATACTGTTATCATCATTTATATTTATTCGTGGCAGATTTATAGGTAAAGAGAAGGGATAATTAATGAACAAAACCATTTCAGATATAGCCTCGATTGCTGGCGTAGCAAAGAGTACCGTATCCCGTTATTTGAACGGAGGTTCAGTAAGCGAAAACACTCGCAGAAAAATTGAACACGTCATTAAGGAGCATCATTATGTTCCTAATACCTTTGCACAAAGTTTGAAGGCCAAAAAAACAAATATTATAGGGACTGTAGTGCCAAGATTGGACTCCTTTGCATCCTCACAAACATTAATAGGCATCGATGAAGAACTGCGAAACGTTAACTATCATATGTTAATCTCTAATACGAGTCAGGATTTTGAGAGAGAAATTGAGGCAATCTACAATTTTGCAAGGCAGAAGGTATCCGGAATCATTTTGCTTGCAGCCCAGGTGAAGGATGAACATCTGATAGCGATAAAAGAGTGCGGGGTTCCTGTACTGCTTGTTGGCCAACAGCATCCTGATCTTCACAGCTTGATACATGATGATTATAAGGCGGGTTATATGATGGGTCGTCATATTCTTGAAAAAGGACACCGCCGAATTGCATATTTAGGTGTGACCGAAAAAGATATTTCCGTTGGCGTCCAGAGAAAAGAAGGATTTAAAAAAAGCTTGGAAGGCAGTTCTTGTTATGTACAGTATTATGAAACCGGATTTAAAATGACGGAAGCTATGGTGACCGCCGCTCATATATTAGAGGAATATGATCCTTCCATTATTGTTTGTGCTACGGATAACATTGCGCTTGGCGTCATGAAGGCAGCGAATGTAAAACAAATCAATATTCCTGGGGATTTATCCGTTACAGGATTTGGAGGCTACGATGTCACTGAGATTATTCATCCGGCCTTAACTACGGTACAATTTCAATATAAAGAGGCAGGAAAGCGCGCTGCCCAGAATATTGTAAGACTGGTGCGAGAGGAAGAAATTGAAGACGTTACGATGATGGATTTCATCTTGCTTGATCGAGAGAGCGTTGACAAACAATAATTTCCTGCTTTATAATTCTAAAAAAACGGTTTCATGATTTTTTCTTGCTCAGGAACGAATTATGAAACTTATTTTTTAAATCGTTTGGAACCGGTTCCGTTTTTTTAATCTCTTTTGGAACCGGTTCTACTCAGAACTTATTCAATTCATTAGGTGGAGATTTATAAGATGAAAATAACAAGGGAAGAAAAGTACAGGAAGCTTGAACAAGCTTTTCCCGGAGAAGTAGACAACCTTATTGCTCTTGTTGGAAAGTCACCATGGAGACAGTTGTTTCATATTCAGCCGCTTACCGGTCTTCTTAATGATCCCAATGGTTTTACCTTCTTTCAGGGAGAATATCACTTATTCTATCAGTGGTTTCCTCTCGGAACCTATCATGGGATGAAGTATTGGTATCATACTAAATCTAGGGATTTGGCTCACTGGGAGAATGTCGGTATTGGAATAGAGCCTGGAGGACCCTACGATTCACATGGTGCTTATTCTGGAAGCGGTATTGTGAAAGATGACAAGCTCTATCTTATGTATACTGGGAACTCACGTGATGAGGAGTGGGTGAGACATCCGTATCAAAATTTAGCTGTAATGGATACAGAGGGGAATATTATCAAAAAGAACAGTCCTGTCATTGATTCGGTACCCGATGGATACACCGAGCATTTCAGAGACCCCAAGGTGTGGGGAAGTGAGGGCTCATATTATTGTGTAATCGGTGCACAACGAACAAACATGTCGGGATGCGCGGTAATGTATCATTCTCCAGATTTAATCGAATGGACATTTGAAGGAGAAATTGTTACAAAATTAGATCAATTCGGGTATATGTGGGAGTGTCCAGATTACTTCGAAATGGACAATCAAGGTGTATTATTATTTTCACCTCAAGGTGTTAGTCCTGAGGCTGATGCTTTCAATAATATCTATCAATCGGGTTACATCATTGGAGAGCCACTTGATCTGTCAACTAGAATATTCAACCATGGCCCATTTCAAGAGCTGGACCGAGGGTTTGACTTTTATGCACAGCAAACCACCGAAACGCCGGATGGCCGCCGAATTTTAGTTGGATGGATGGGACTCCCTGAATCAAAATACCCAACAGACAATCAGGGCTGGGCGAATTGCTTAACTCTGCCAAGGGAATTGATCCTTAATCAAGGCAAAATGATTCAGCGTCCGGTACGCGAACTAGAACAGTTACGCAAAGAACAGTCCGATGTTCAAGACTTGTTGAGAGATGAAACAAAAATATTCCCGGATTTTAATGGCACTACTTATGAACTGATTTGTGAATTTACGAATATGAATGCACAGCGGTTTGGTGTTGAATTCCGAGCAGGGAAGAATGAAAAAACGGTCCTGTGGTACGATCATCTGAGCAAGAAAGTGATACTGGATCGCTCTATATCCGGTGAGCCTATCGAGTCAGCCTACGGAAATGTACGACGCTGCCCATTAGATGCTGACAAAGTCAAATTCCAACTGTTTGTTGATACCTCCTCGGTTGAAGTCTTTGTCAACGATGGAGAGGAAGTTTTCGCAAGCCGTATTTTTCCAAGTAAAGACAGTACGGAAATTCGCTTTTTCTCTAGCGGAGGAGCCGTTTCATTAGAAGCATCGCTTTGGAGGATTTAAGTGTTAGTAGATTACATTTTGGCTCTATCGATTTGATAAAAGTCCAATAAAACATGCTCATTTGAAAGCGATTAAATCGGCTAAAAGCAAAGGGGCTAAAGTGACTGTCCAGGATACCACCGGGCAGGAGATGCATCTATAGCGGATTTCTGTCTAATTTCTTTTTCAGCTTTTCACATAGAGGACAGTACAAGCAGCTCTACCTGAATACATGAGTATAGTCAGAAGATTCTGCAATTTGCCTAGGTGGAAGCGGAGCATTATCAATCACCTTAAAGAAGCCATTCCATTCCTGCATTACATCATACAGAGGAAGTACAAAGGTTTATACTAAACCAAGTAGAAAAGGAGCAGTGTATATGTCTGAGAATCAAGAAATAGCTAAACAGGTTATTGAGGCCATTGGCGGCAAAGAGAATGTTGCCTCCTTCGCCCATTGCGCTACAAGACTGCGTATTATGGTCCACGACAAGGAGCTTATCGATCAAACCCGAGTGGAAAACATCGATAAGGTAAAGGGTGCATTTTTTAACTCAGGGCAATTTCAAATCATTTTTGGAACCGGTACCGTTAATCGCATCTTCGATGAGGTTGAAAAGCTTGGAATTAAAGGAACCACGAAAGAAGAAGTGAAAAGTCAGGGGAAGAAAGAAGGAAATGTTTTTCAAAGAGCGATAAGAACATTTGGCGATGTTTTCGTCCCGATTATTCCTGTACTCGTTGCAACCGGTTTATTTATGGGTTTACGTGGACTTCTTACTCAAGAGCAAGTTCTGGCGCTGTTTGGAATAACGGCTGCTGATATCTCCCCCAATTTCTTGCTTTTTACTGAGGTATTGACGGATACCGCATTCGCCTTTTTACCCGCTCTTGTAGCATGGTCTGCATTTCGTGTATTCGGTGGAAGTCCGGTACTTGGGATCGTACTTGGCCTCATGTTGGTAAATCCAGCTCTTCCGAATGCCTACAGTGTTGCAAACGGATCAGAAGAAGCGCTTTACATGTTCGGATTCATTCCTATCGTGGGATATCAGGGGTCCGTTCTTCCTGCATTTTTTGTAGGTTTTCTTGGAGCTAAATTCGAGAAATTTCTAAGAAAAAGAGTACCCGAATCCATTGATCTCATTGTAACTCCATTTATTACACTGCTTGTCATCATAACGCTTGGATTGTTTGCCATCGGACCTGTATTCCATACGGTTGAAGATTGGGTCCTACACGGAACGATGTTCTTATTAGATCTTCCTTTAGGAATATCAGGCCTCATTATCGGTTTCTTCAATCAAATCATCGTAGTAACTGGTGTGCATCATATATTCAATTTTTTAGAAATCCAGCTGCTGGAGAAGACCGGTTCGAATCCATTTAACGCCATTATCACTTGTTCTATGGCCGCTCAAGGTGCCGCATGTTTGGCAGTCGGATTAAAAACGAAGAATGCGAAGCTAAAAGCACTGGCCCTTCCTTCATCGTTCTCATCTTTTCTCGGAATATCGGAACCCGCAATCTTTGGTGTGAATTTACGATATATGAAGCCTTTTGTTATGGCACTCATCGGCGGAGCCGTAGGTGGTTTCATGGCATCCATATTTGGTTTAGCAGGAACAGGAATGGCAATCACCGTAATTCCCGGAACGCTGCTTTATTTAAACGATCAACTGTTTCTGTACATTTTATGTAACGTTGTTGCGATGGCAATTGCTTTCATATTAACCTGGATGTTCGGTTATAAAGATGACAAGATCGAGGCAATCTCGGAAGGTGTACAAAGTAAGGAACGTGTTCAGAAAACTACTATGAGTAGTAGTGTTATTACATCAGATACATCAAATATACCGAGTAGATCAGAAAACACTGCTCAGAAAGAAGATGGATACACTCTTAAATTTCCATCGCCTATTACTGGGAAGACTATACCGCTTGAATCTGTCCCAGATCCGGCTTTTGCTGAGAAACATATGGGAGAGGGATATGCTATTGAGCCTGCGGAAGGTAAAGTATATGCTCCTTTTGACGGTGTTGTTGCACACCTGATGAATAAAAGTAAACATGCACTAATATTGGAGCATGAGAGTGGTGTACAGCTCTTGATTCATGTAGGGATTGATACGGTTTCACTTAAAGGATCTGGGTTTACAACTCATGTTCAGACTGGAGATTCAATAAAAGAAGGACAATTGTTGCTAGAATTCGATATGGATTACATCTCAGAAGCTGGACTGTCTACGATTACTCCTGTACTCATTCCTTCGGGTATAGAGGAGGTTGCAGCTATGAATGTGAATACAGGCATTCAAACGACTGCGAACAAGGATGAAATTATGGTTGTCCAAATGAATTCAAAAGAAAAGTAGAATAAAGGAAAATACCTGAAAGTCGCTATTTTAGCGGCTTTTTTTATTTATGGCTTTAGCCAGTTGAGTGCGTGAAACGCGCGAAACAAAAAACCACCCGCTATGCGGGTGGAGGAATCAAAGGTTTGACCACTAAGACCATTCCGATAGAATTGAGATGTTCAGGCTCAAAGAAAGGAATGGTCTTAGATGGCAAACAAGAGCTACAGCCTAGCTCACACAAAGTGGATGTGCAAATACCA
>NZ_BOSJ01000030.1 GCF_018403285.1 Paenibacillus sp. J45TS6
TCCTCCTTTGAATACCTTAATAATTTTACCCGGATAAAATAAGAAGTCAATATTACCCGGGTAAAATATGATTTATTATTTGTTATGGAGGGGTTAAGTGCAAAAGACACGGTCTAAGAGACACCCCGCTGAGGGCTAGTGTTTGCTTTATGTTGTACATGCAGTGATTTTGTCACAAAACTGAACGTTAGTTGTGCAACTAAAAAAACGACTGTCGCAGCTACCACAATTTAACTAACTGTAAAACGTTAGTTGAAAACAGCAGGGAGCAGCTTGCTAGTTGGTAGCTGCTCCCTTTTAGTTATGCAAACCGGCAGGATAACGCAACTTCCCAGCTATAGAAACGTTAATATAATATCGAGGTGATTAAATGAAAGCTATAAGTAAGTTGCTGTTCCTATGTATGATACCTCTTTTATTGTCTGGTTGCTTACAAAACGCGGAAAGTAATCAACCGACCAATAATTTGGATCTAAGTCCTCCAGTTGAAATTTCAATTGAAGAGGCGGTAGCTGAGATCCCGTTTGATATCAAACAACCGTCAGTCCCTTTCCAAGTTACTCAAAAATCAGCAAGGATTTTAGATGCCAATGGTAAATTTGATGCAGTAGAAATCACGTATGCAAATACCGATGAAGAATTGAACCTGATTATTATGATTACAAACTCAAAGGCTGATACGCGTCCGAATGGGAAAAAAGATCTTAAATTAGAGAACGGTTCGCAAACATGGGACCAAGGAAACGAACATGTAAGTGCCATCTATTGGAGAAATGAGGGTTTAACTTACTCTCTTATTTCAGGAAAAAATAACAATCTTGAACCGTTATACGATTACCAAACATTAATTGAAATAGCAAATACAATAAAATGATTTTGTTAAACTAAATCATTACGGTAACGGTAAAACAGTAGCTGAGAAGGTAGAGAAAGAATAAATAAAGGAGCCATCGAATGATAGCTCCTTTATTTATTAATACACCGTCAATAATATTGTATTGCACTTTTGAAGACTAACAGAAACCTCCACTCTTCGCTTTACCACTACTTGTGATATGGTTCACCGCGCTGTCTGTAACGGCAAGTTTTAGGCTATCCCTTTCGGGGATGGCCTTTCTAAAGCATCTAATGAACATCAAACACCTGAACTCAATAACCCACCGAATTCCTTAAAGTAAGAATGTTTTCCTGAAGGAATGCTTGATTTTTTTCTATTCCTCTATTTTTACACCAAACAACTGCACAGAAAGCATCGTAAAAATCATAAAAGGGTAGCACTTTTTCCAAATCCATTATAGGTCGAATCGATTGATAACCTTCAATGAACGGCATCTTTGTTCTTGGATTGACTTCCCAAATATATCGATTGACTTTTGTGAAATCTATTTCCGACGATCCGCCACGGGCACTCTCGAAATCAATAATGCCAGCAACCTCGTTACCATTGACCAATATATTACCTGGTCTAAAATCCATGTGAACAATGCATGGTCCGTCAGGGTCCGGCAAAGCAGAGAAAACTACATCAAAGTGAAGAATACATCTTTCATACAATTCGGAGTCGAGAATCTCTTTGCATGGCTCTTTCCACTCTTCAAAATTACTTTTGATATATAATCTCCAATTATTTTGATCAAGTAACTTAAAACCATTAGTTACATGGTAACCATACCCAGGAGTTTTAACCTCATGTAACATAGCAAGATACACGCCAATTTGAAAAGAAAGTTTCTCATCAATGTCTCCAGTACAAGGCATACCTTGAATTGCTGAAAGAAGCAATGCACCAGTAGTGCTTTCATCCCCGTACCAAATGTCCATTACCTTAGGAACAGGTATTACACCATGTAATGTCTCAAGCATCTGGAATTCACGAAATAGTTTATCCTTGTTAAATGGAATTTTTACAAAAACATTTTCTCCGGTGGCAAGAGTAAGTTTGTATACATCAGAACTAAATGATTCTGGAACATCTTCAACATTCAAGACGTTCAACTTTAGCTTTTCTATAACTTTTAGAATGGAACTCATATGTTACCTCCTTTTTTGGAGCGGTTCTTCCGATTTGTCTCTCTGAAAACCGAACCTAAACCACAATTGACTGAATAAAGTATCAATACATTGTAGATTTTTATAAGAGACCAAAACCATCAATTGCAAAAGTACATAATTTAATTGAAACGCTACTAGAAAAGAATGAAGATATACAATTCATCGCTGAAAAAGAAGGTGAATTTCTCGGATTTGCAACATTGTATTTTAGTTTTAGTACAACAAAAGCAGATAAGATTACTATAATGAACGATTTATTTGTTTTAGAGAAAGCAAGAGGTACAGAGGTGGCCGAACAACTCTTTAAGTTCTGTGAAACATTTACCAAAGAAAACGGATATGCACATATGTCATGGGTAACTGCATCTGATAATAAACGAGCTCAACGGTTTAATGGGTGGCTCTCTTGGAAACTGGTTGAACTATTCAATATAATCCTAATTCAACTTGACCAGCTTAATCATGTTTGTCAATTTTCCTGCCGTACAAGACAACAAAATTATAATACTTATATAAATAGTCTACATCCGAAAAACCAATCTCTTTCAACCATCCTATCTGACTTTCTAAATTTGCCATTTTATCAAGTTTAGTTCGTTCATACGCAGAAGCAATCTCTTCTCTTGATAGTTCACTGGACTCTACTTTTCTTTTCCAATCGTTTTTATATAATGAATCGAGAAACATTGTGTTACCAAGAATTTGGTCGGCATTTATGAACACCCCACCTTCCTGCAAACTCTGAAAAGTGTTTTTGTATAGCACCTTTTTTTCTTCATCTAGAAGATGATGTATAGAAAGGGCGGACACAATAACATCGAACTTATTCTCATAAACAAAATTTGAATAATCATCGACAATGTATTTTACATTATCCATACCATCAAATCTCGATTTAGCTACTTCTAACATCTTTTCAGAAATATCAATCAAAGTGAGGTTTGCTTTCGGATATTTTTTTAGCATCAAAGATGACAATAATCCCGTACCAGCACCTAGATCTAAAATATTTGGGGTGTCGTTTCCTGTCTCAGCAATTGAAACTGCTATACCATAAAAATCATCAAAACAGGGGATAAGATTCCTACGTTGCTCGTCATACGCATTCGCGACTTGATTAAACTTTAGAACAACATCATTAATTTTGCTGTTACCCACTGCACACACCTCCAATTAATTCCATTACAATACAAATAATATATCAATTCATCTCATTAAAATAATATATAATATCTATACTTCTAATAGGATTTTCCTATAACGATATATTATCGCATGATTAACTAATCAGCAGAATAGTTGTACAACTCAAATGATAAAACAGTTTACAAATCCAATTCAAAATGGTTACAATACTTGAAAATCGTAGGGGGCATAAGTGTGAAAAGAATTGGGTGCTTTCATGCACATTATTCAAATATTGAACACGTTGAAAAAGCTCTGAATATTTTTGATGTAGAATTAATTCATTTTGTAGATCCAGGTCTTGACCGAATAAAAATGGATGCTGATTTCACAAAAGAAATTATTGAAAAGAAAGTTATTGAGACACTTGATTGGATAACAAATTGCCATGTAGATGCTATCTTAATTACATGTACTTTTTTCACTTCAATATTTAAAGAAGAATTTCATTATTATCCGATTCCTATAATAAAAATTGACGAGCCATTGTTCGAAGATATCTGTAAAATGAATCAGCCAATAATAGTTACTTTTACGAATCCGAACACTGTTGATGGAACGATGAATCAATTATTATCCTACTCCAGAATGAAGGGTAAAGAGATTGAAGTTAAGTCTTCCCTTTTGGAGAATACCTTTGATTTAATCATGCAAGGGAAAAAAAATGAGTACATAGAATCTGTCTCAAATGGATTGATAAATATTATTGAGGAAAATCCAAAGAAAAGCGTGGTTGTTGCCCAGCTTTCTATGGTACCAGCCGCACAGTTAACCGAGAAGCAAACAGATATTCCCGTTAGGAACCATCTAGAGTCTCTGTCTAGATATATGAAGGAAGTTTTAGCCCTCGTACCAAAAACTTAGATTGTTAAACTAACTGTAAAACGTTAGTTGAACACAGAAGGGAGTAGCTAGCCAGTTGGCAGCTGCTCCCTTTTTGTTATGCAAACGGCAGGATAGCGTGGAGTGCCTGTTATATTTGAGCAATTGAAGAAAATCATATATCAATTCCTTTCAAGGTTAATTTGATGATAAAATGTTTTTTTGAAATATTGTAATTTATGTATCCAACACTTTGCATTAATGTTTCAGGAAAGGAAGTTGTTATATTATCAATGATTGATACAAAAAAATTTAAGCAATTGTTAAAAGAAACATTCACACGAGAACTAAGAAAACACGGATTCCAAGGCACAGCTGGTAGGTATAGAACCAAACCTAATAATCATTTAATCTATACTGTTAATATTCAGGGTGATAAATATGGTGGGTGTTGTTGTGTTGAACTTGGAGTATACATTGACTTCATCCCAAACACTTTGGGTGTTCACGTCCCTCTCAATAAAGTTTCTCCGTATGATTGTGAATTTCGGTGGAGACTATCAGACCTTAAAAATGAAGACTTATGGTGGAGTTATGGCGAGACGGAAAGCGAAGCTCTAGAGAACATCGGACATATGACAGAAATCTTTTTAGAATACGGTTTGCAATACTTTGAGGAATTCAATAATTTCCCTGAATGTCTCACCAATATTAGTATAAAGGATATAGAACAATGGAATAAAAATGTAAAGCGGTTGGGTAATAAGTATACAAGAGAGAGACTAGCATTAGTGCTTTCTAAAATACATCTGCATATGAACAATAATGAGCAGGCTATTTCTTTTGCAACATGGGCAATTAATCGGATTGGAAAAAAACATGTTGGAAGGGGATTGATTTCTGAGTTTAATGAGATCATTAACAAAGCAACTGCCCAAAGAGGTTGCCATGGTGAGATTATAGATAATTGAACTAACGAGAAAACGATAGTGGAGGGGCTTGAACATAGAAGTTCCTTTTTTCCATGTTAAATCTCATAAGAGGAGTGATTTCATGACCAAATATACTTGTCCATGTTGTGGGTATAAAACTCTTGATGAAGAACCACCTGGAACATATGAGACTTGCGATGTTTGTAATTGGCAAGAGGATGCTGTAATGAATGAAAACCCAGATTATTGGGGCGGTGCGAATGCAGTATGTTTGAGGCAAGCACAAAGAAACTTTATGAAATTTGCGGCTAAGGAAAAGAAATCTTTAGACAACGTAGTTCCAAGAAACGATTACGAACAAGACCCTTCATGGAAACCAGTGTGGGAAAATGAAGTAAACCTAGATGAAGCGAAACTTGCGGAAATACAAATCGACGGTAATGTCATAGATAAAAGGTTTCAGGAGTCAATTAATATTAATGACTTTTTAGACGCATATACTGAGTTTCTTGAAGCAAAGGGATGGGGCTTTGGTGGTGAAATTAAGCAAAGAAGTACCCAGATTGAAAAACCAAAACGTTGATTTGATAAATGCAATGATAGAACGGAAGTTATTCAACTAACTGTAAAACGTTAGTTGAACGACAATAGCGGCAGACTAAGACCTCATTTATCGAGTCTTGGTCTGCCGCTGCTTCTTTTAATGGATCATTCTAAAATTATCATTGACCACTTGTGGTTTTAATTGATTGAAACTAAAATTGTTTTCTACCAATTCTAAAACGCTCTATTTCAACAGCAGAGAAAAAATTATCCTCTCCATATAATATATTGCTTCCAATCTCTTATACGCTATGCATATGCAAGAGGAACTAAAAGGTATATGCAAAAACGCTACCGTGAGAATAATTATACAATGGTCATTATGGCTACGGACAAAGAAACAGATACATCAATGGCAACTGAAAAAATTATGAGAAAAATAATAATGGGGAAAGACCGAAGCTAAATAAAAGCGATTGGTAATAGGAAGGGATCATATTATGGAATTTTACTTCACTGGAGAAATTATGGAGGATGTAGAAAAGGCCTATTCTGAGATCGAGAATATTGTTTTAAAAAAATTAAATACATCACTAAACTCACAGGATTACGGTCCTGGCTTAAAAATATTGGGGATAATTTTTATGATCGCAAGTGATGAGCTTGTTGAAGAGGGTCTTTTTAATGAAAAAATAACTTACTTGAAGAAAGATAAGGACTCTGATATTCGTCTGAGAATTGATCATGCGACTTTTAGGGAAGTTGATCTTGATTCTCAAATAAGGTTACTAGTCGATAATTTGATTAGAGCTGTTAGAGAAATAAAGAAGAAATTTAAAGAGGACTTCGATTCTGAAAGGTTAGCAAAGGATATTGATCGTTTGTTTAACTAAGCTATAATTAATTATGAAATAAAGACAGGTTAAACCACGAGTGGATTTATTTTATGAATGGATTTTCTTTTATAAATTCTAAAAGCTGCTCTTTCAATCAAAATTTTCACAAATCACTGTAGTCCAACTTAGGTTTAATTAGAAAAAGTAAGCAACCGATCAACAGACCGGTTGCCTATTCCTGCACCCTAAACGGAGGGCACCGCGAATTACTTTTTCTTTAATTCCTCTCTAGTGTAGGCATCAGAAATTATCAATTTGCTTATGTGTTCACGCTAGCTTCCTAATCTTCTCTTCTTATTTGATAATTTCATTCACTATAGTTAACTTTCCGTATTATAAATGGACTCCCAGCAGAAACTCCTGTACTATTACCTTTTGATTCTAATTGAATGAGGATGATTTTTTTGGCAAGTGCAGCAGTAGTTTTTGCATCAATTCTTTTACCTATTTTTCTTTATATGTCTTTTTACTTTTTGCTTGATGGGAAACAGCCACAAGCAAGAAGAATATTCATCTCCCTTAGTTTTAGTTTAACAATATGGTCGATGGCAATAATTATGATTGCAAAAAATTAGAAGGTCTATCGACCTTCTTTTTATATTAGGATCAAAGTTTATTTAGATATTTTTAGAGTAGTTGTGTAATTCCCCAGATGACCAAGATACTCAAAGATTGGCGTGTGACCATATTCTTTAACTACAAATACTTGTCCTGTTATAACATCCTTGTATGTATCTCTTATCTTGCACTGGCTGGCTTGGATCAAGTTCTAATATCTCATTCCTCCACTAAAGGAAAATTCTAGTTATTAACATTAAATAAAAATGCCATTATCCCTAAAAGTAAAGGGTCTAATCCAAATATTGATTGAACTAACGGTAAAACGTTAGTTCAAAATAGAGGGAGCAGTTTGCCAGTTGTGGCAGCTGCTCCCTGTTTCGTTACAGCAAAGTTTAGACCACATTTTTATTCTCATGTGGCTTTTGACGTTAAAAATGTGGCTTTTCAGGTTAGGATTGTGAGATATCAGAAATCTGGAAGCAGTCGTTTGTTGGACTAGCTAAGGAGAATATCTGGTTTCCGTCCAAGATATTAGTATCAAGTAGTAAGTATAGAGAAGTAAGTGCCTCAAATCTTAGTTATCCTTCGCATTTAAACTCGCAAACCCCGCGCATAAAATATTCGCCTTTCACCTTTATGCTATCCTCAGTAATCCTCTCGATCACACCTCTTCCATAGAGCTCCTTATTAAGGTATATAAAGATGGGTTTAGCGTCCATCTTCGCCGTGTACAACTGGTCATCGGCAGTCAGCGTCTTCATAGAATGTTTGTTTTGCAATATCATCATGCTCCTTTTGTGAAGTTTATGGGATTATTTAGATATAATAGTGCACTATCCCTGTTTAATTATTTTTACAGTTCTTGTTAATTATATCGTCTGATTAACCGATATTTTTAATAGATGTAAAAATAATACATAAAAGGAGACGGTAAGAAAGATGAAATTGAAAAGAGTAACTGTTTTGCTATCCGCATTCTTATTGCTCAGTAGTTCGGTGGCTTTCGCAGCCAACACGCAAACTGTCAAGGCGACGGTTTCGAATCTCAAGTACACGCTTAACGGGAAAAACTGGACCGCTAAAACCACTGCAAAGCCAGTTGTAATTAACGGCACGACATACTTGCCGATCGGTGTCGTTAAGGAAGCGACGAAAACGAACATTACCGTGGATTCGAAGACTGGCAAGATTAATATTGGGGAGAAGGGCGTAAAGACACCGTTCCAACAAGTAAGTTTTAATTATGATTACTTCAGTAATACAAGAAATAAGAGTTATACAAATATTGAGGGCAAAGAATACAAAGAAGTGCTGTATACAAAATTTTCTGCTTTTGCTCATGATTACTCAACACCGGATAAGAAATATCAAACTTTGCATCTAGATCTATTTGCACCAAAAGAAACGGTCGAAGTAACTGTGTTCGAAGATTTAATTGATGATAGAAGTTTAGGGAATATCTCTGTCGAACCGGGAAAGGTAACTTCATTAGAAGTTAACGTATCGGATGTTAAAAAGATTATGATTAGCCTCAAGAACTTCGATAACGGAGAACATGAATTTGTAATTTTGCCAACCTCATATTACAAATAAAATACATATAATTGAGATCGTTTCTGAGTATAGGGACTGGTTTAATAACGCGTAAAGTCGCTATTTTAGCGGCTTTTTTTAATTGTGATTTCAAAATCCATGGTATATCCAGTTAAGCGTGTAGAGATGAGTAAGGTTTGTAGGGTAGTTCAATCAGTACTCTCCGTTATAGTTTGTGTTAATTAATATCCAATACCAATATATTGAAGGAGAAGGATGATAGAGGTATAGTTAATTAGCATTATACTGTAGAGAGGAAGTGTTACTATTAATATCAAGAAGGTATTTGTGGCTGTTTTATCTCTTGGACTTATTATTGGACCAACGATAGGATCAACTGGCGTAGCAGAAGCAAAAGAGAAAGTAGTTACATATAAAAACTGCACAGAGTTGAATAAGGTATATAAAGGCGGCGTAGCTCGTTCATCATCAACCAAAAATAAAGGTGGAAAAACGAAATATAAACCTCATGTTTCTAAAGCTCTATATGAAGCCAATAAAAAAAGTGATAGGGACAAAGACGGTATAGCTTGTGAAAAATAAGTAGATTGATTAGTAATAGACTCTTCTCGTGTTGAAGGGTCTATTTTATATTGTGGGTTACTTTAAGAAGCGCTATAAAATTCTACTTTTGGACACTTATAAGCGGACATGTCAATTTTTAACTTACCTTTTATTGTGATTTATAGAATAATGACAGGTGCTTAGCATGAAGAAATTTGCGGCAATACGGAAGCTTATGAGTATCCTGTCCATCATAGTGAATACTACGTAAGTAACAGGTAAGGCTCGTGTGTATAGGTTAATCTTATCCTCTTACCTCGCTAGAAATCTCTTCATAACAAGTTCGAAGTCTACCCATCCTGTCTCTGGATCTACACATGCTATCTCACCATTTAAAACAATGTCCTTATTAAATGGATTCTCTAGGAGCTCTGGATACTGTCTTAGGCATTCTGTACGGTGTCTTATATATAACTTGGTTTGAATATATCAAGCGGTGACCGTCTATCTTTGGTTCAATGTCTGAAAACGGTGATTGTGCCGTTTTGGATGCTTTTGTAGTTTTATAGTGGTATTAATGTCTTTTCTATCTAATAAAAATCCGTTTAAGATACACCTCATGTAACTACGACTGAAAAAAGTTGATCAAGTAGATAAATTTCACTAATTAAGTAGATATAAATACACAAAAAAGCCACCAGATATAAAATGGTTTGATGGCTTTTTTTAAATTTGTTCAGTTCTTATTTTTTCGTTTTCGATCTAGAAATAGAAGTATAAAAAATACTACCACAGCAACTAACGAGAAGTAAAAATACTCGATCCAATTCACTTCATTTATTGTACCCATAAAAAGATGATAAAGAGCAACTACGAGTATGCCTACAATAATACAAGCTATAAGTTTCAAAAAATTAAAGCTAAGTTTTCTTTTCATTAACTATTATTTGTACCCGTCCAACCATACCTCACTTGTAATTGGACTTCCTTTCCTATGTTTTGTTCTCCCGCTATCAGAATAGAAGGTGTGAGTCGTTTTCTCAGCAACTTTCATTCTAAACATATTTGGATTTGGTGGAACGACAGTTTTATAATAAACTTTATCAGTATACCATATATCTGGAATTTTATCTTTAACAATTTCGGCAACTAATTCTGTAGTTGAACTAACAACAATTGCACCTGCAAGTCCCAAAGCAGAATAACCCACTAAACCAACTACAATGTTAGTTACGTAAGAAATAGTATATTTTGCAATTTTAGTATTATAGAAAAAATTACCATAATGGTTCCAAGCAGAAATTGGGAGACCAGATGGATTTCTAGTCTCTATGTCTTCGCTGAGGCTAGATTGCTCATTAATAAATTCAAATCCAGCTTGTTGAGGTGTATTATCAATAACTTCTTTTAATGGCTCTTCCCCATTTTGCGGAGTAATTGTAATTTCAGCTTTATATCTTGATACCATATCCATCTCAAAATTCACAAAAAGCTCATACTCACCTTTATCATTTTTCAAGTATATGTCGCTATTAAGTTTTTTGAAATCCGAAGAAGTTTTCTCAATAGCCTTCCATTCTCTTCCACTGCTAGTATATGTATATTCTATTTCAGAATCTCCATAATTACCAAGCTTTATTTTAAGACTAGATTCTATAATATTGAATAATTACTAATTAATATTTTCCTAATTTTGTATTGTTTTATTAATATCAATGTGCTAATCTCATAGAATTGAAATTTTGAATAATTTTCTATTTTGATTATTCTATGTGGTGCTTCATTTTGATTAAAGGGGAGAGAAAAGATTTTGAAAAAAAACAAAAGAAAATTTCTGATTATGGGCAGTAGGGTATTAATGGCATCGATAGCTAGCCTATCTTTAGTAGTTAATACAGCTGTTGCAAGTCCTCAGATTGTGGATGATGTTAATCCAATAATATTTGAAACCTCTGATAGTTACAATAATAACGCTATTCCACCAGGATTTGACGGTGAAGACAACATTGATTCTGCAGCGCGTATAGGAATCCAGAACTTTTCTATCTTGTCTCGTAGCAATAATTCATTGTCAATTAATCAAGAGTTAAAGCCATCTGGAGACTTCTATATTGGTAAAGGTGGAACAGGAACCCTGACAATAGCAGGTAATACATTCGATTTTATAATTGAAGATGCTTCTACCAAAACTGCAACTTTAAGTTCTGGAAATACCCTTCTTTGGGGAACCTTTGAAACAACTATTAAAGATATAAACGAAAAAAATATGGTTACTACAATTAGTTCTGCTTCAATTGTAGAATCCGGTGAAAGATTCTCATACGTAACCATGGGTACATATGAAGATGGAGCAGTTGTCTTGCCTTTTGGCGATAGTGATTTCTTGAAAGACGATGAAATCACAAAGATATTATTAGAAGATAATGAAGTTCAAGAGGAGAATATTACTACTTCTGATGAAAGTAATACAATAAACACTATTCAAGAAAGAAAAGGACTGCAATTTAAGCATCAAGGTAATGCTTATAGTTACAAACTTCAAAACAATCCTGTTGCAAATAATTGGAGTACCGTTGTAATGGCTACTTCTAATAGGAAAGGCGTGGAAGTGGGATATACTAATATTCAAATATGGGGAAGATTAGATACATTAAACAACCATTGGAAAGACTTCTATAAAGTTTATCTTAATGGGGCCGAAGCAAAATTAAATGTTGAGGATAGTAACGGCTACGGACAATATTTGAGGATTATTTCAACGACACCTGGGACAATAAATGAGTCCTATACTATGTCTACATACTCATTTGAATTAATAGATTATATTGTTCCTGGCGTTGGATATGTTGGAAAAGTGCTTCAAGCATTTTCAAATGGAGTAACGACTTCGGGTACTACATCATATCGCCCTTCATATGACGAAGCGTGGGTGACATTTAAAAAACCTGCTAATTTAAACCTACCCAATACTATAAGTTGGAAAAATGCTAATGAGGCTGTAAATGGTAAGACGTCTGGTATAACCGCTGAATTCAATTGGACTTTATTCACCAATAAAACTGTTAACCTCATCTCCAGAGGTAGAGTTCAATATAATATGGTTAATTCTGAAGTTCCACTGGGAATTAAATTATGGACTAATTATGCTTATGTTAAACATACTGTAAACTAAATTAATTTTTGATAGATAGTTTCAGAAGCTTAGCTAGTTTAGTATTCTGCCTAAACGGGCTAAGCTTTTGATTAGAAAGGGGATTGTTTACGAGTTGAAAAGATATAATATAATTATAATGCTGTCTGTTCTCTTGAATATAATTTTAATTGGTATATTCACTTTTCAGTTACTAGACAGTAGTACAGAAAAAACAAAGAGATCAGAAGAATACATTCAATTTGTCAACTATGGAAAGGATGTCGATTTTCTCTTCAACCTACTTAGTGAACAGGCACCTAAAGAAGAAACAACTCGATATGTTTTTGATATCTATAATAACCTGATAGCTTGGGACGAAAAACTTACTCATTTCCAACAAAATAGTTCATTTTTTTCTAAGCTTAATACCATAGAACTTCTCCCTAGATTTGATGAAATGATTATCAATATTCGATCCGTAATGTATGCTCAATTTAAGGAGAGTAATACATGGAAATCTGAGGAATTTCAGCTCTACAAAAAAGCGATTCATGAGCTTGTAGAAAACTTACCATCAGAGTATTCGAAATCTAAATCGTTTAATGCTGATTTCAATAAAGCGGTAGATGAATTCAATAAGCTTGTAACTTCTAACTGAGGGTTGCCATAAATAATATAAAAAGAAGAGATAATCAATTCTCTTCTTTTTATATTCTAAGCTTTAGCGGAAATGTAATAAGGTAATTAAAGAATTTGCAAATACTTGGTTTGTGAAGGAAGATGAACTGCATTTATCTACAATTCAATATGGCATAGGTGCAGACCCTATACCGAAAGATTCCAAACGAAGTGATAAAGGCGATAAACAAAAAAGTAGGAGCTAGATTACTAACCAAGTTTGGGGAAAAAGGCGTTATAAATTTAGGCAAAGCTGTTCCGGTGTTAGGCGGTATAATCGGAGGAGCGGTAGACGGAATCGGCACAAATATTATTGGGAAAACGGCTAAAAATACATTTACCCAATACTAGGAATTACTTTGAATAGATGTATATATCGTTCCCTTGGAAAGTTAAAGCATTGATCTGGTTGAAGATCGTACATATTAGTTTCAAAACGTGGGTGCACCTGAATGATGGGTGCATCTTTTTTTCTTTCATTTGGTTGCAACCAAATGAAAGGATAAATTAAAAGGATTATTTGGAGTAATGGGCTTTTATCTTCTGCAGGGTAATCGATTGTGTGGTAGCTGGTGGTACTTATTAAGTAAAGAAGAGTGAAAGGGAGATAGAACGCTCGTGCTGATGCTACCAGCTCTAAGGCGGCAAGATCGGCCACCTAAGATCCGATACGCACCGCTGCGGGGTTACTTGGGCCGATAACTAGAGCGCCTAACCGGGGTAAAGCATCCCGGATAAGGCGCTCTATGTTCCTGTCCCTCGCTTTACACCCCGCACGGAGCTAAGGACCAAGGGCGCTTTGATGCGAAATCAGGGATGGCATGGCTGCATCATGTCCGCTCCGCGTTGCTTTGCTCCCATCAAGCAGCTCATGCAAAAAGATAGCATCATGATTCCGCTTTGCTTCATCATCATGCAAGGGATTATTAAGCATAATCAAGGAAGGAGAACAAGGAAAGGAGATAACCGGCATCGCCGGTTCTTTTCATCGAGGAATTATGAAAAACCACATGTAGTTCTATTTATATAAACCACTTGTGGTTATACAAATAGAACTACCCTTTTAAAAAGAAGGAACATTTGTTGAATGATAATGTATTAGAAGAAGAGGTTTGAATGTAGAAACTGCACAAATCAGGGAATACTTAAACCTTCTATAAAGTCAGATTAATATTTCCATATTTTATACTAGACATTAATATTATTAACTAGTAGTATTACGTTTTCGTAGCTACTGGTCGGTTCTACATAATGACATCTTTGGGAGAACATAGATGAGAAAGTTTTATTTTGTTCAATAATAAACAAACGGAGGGTCACAATTGGATATGAACATAGTTTATTTTCTTGTAGGCGTCATATTTATGTGGAGTCTTATCAATAGTTTTAAGAGTTCACGATTTCAGATGATTTACATGATCGTAACCAGTTTGGTGTTTGGATACATGTATTTTCACGTTACAATGTTATTGGGTATTAGATAAATTAAAGCATCTGTTAAGGTGCTTCAGACTGCAGGCAAACTAGCTTAGACTAGTTTGCCTGCAGTCTTTTTTTTCTCAATAGCTTTTTTGTTGAAATTAAAGATGGCCTTACAATTGATACAAAAATAAAAGAAAATTAACTCTAAAGTAGGTAGTTCCAATTATACCTATAGTAAACAATCAATCCGTATAAAAAGGCAACGACAATGGACCAAATCTCCTATATAATTAATTGTCTGGAAAATATTTCATAGGGGCGTAGTGGAGATGAAGTTTCTAAGAATTTTGGGTTGGATTTGTATACCTTTTATTATGGTGATTATCTCTTGGAGGAAATTAGGTAAAGCGCCAAAAGTGGCAGCAATCATTTGGAGTATTTTAATAATTTTATTTTTTTTAATTCCAACGGAAGACCAAGAAAAGCAATTAGCTGAGACTAAAACAGTCCCAACTACAACAAATACTCAAACTAAATCTGAAGAGGTTAATAAGCCAAGTGTAGAACCAGCACCAAAAGATGAAATTGAAGCAGAGCCATCAGGAACAGAAGTTGAAGAGGAAACTAAAACTATTGATTGGAGAACTAAAATTAAAGAAATAGCTAACTCTGATCAAAGTGAAACAGAGAAATTCGACCAAGTAGAGCTTGAATTAGTTAATAATTATATTCCCTCAGAAGAGGAGCTCACTGCTTTTGAGAATGAAATTATAAGTGCATTTAAAAACAAAGAATATTTAAAAGACATAACAGATGCTGAGTATATGCTCACCAATATATTCAAGTCTAGTGTTATTGTATCGAGTTATGAGGATAAAAATGAACCAATGCCTAGTTTCGCATTTGATTTTTGGCAGAATTCGAAATATACCTATAGAGGTGCAGATGCAGTTGATAGTGAGTCTGTGAAAGCCAATGAGGATCAAATGGAGAGAGCCTTAGAGGAAATTTAATACCCTTAGAATTTAGTCGCCTTGCTGTAATCATAGTGAGGCAGAATCCTACCCTGTAAAGGTTTTTGAAAAACAAAGTATCCAATTAACAGAAAAACATAAAATGCGTTATACGGCCATTTGAGAGTTTTATATGCGGTGTATGATCAAATTAATCAAATTCAGTACCATAGGTGCAAAATTAAATCCAAGGAGGAAAGAAAAAATGAGTATTGAATTTGGTTCTAAAGAATTTTTTGAAGATCACATAAAAAGATTAAGTGATGTATCTCCAGAAAGAGTTGTATGTCTTTTATTATCTTCTGTGGTTCGAAATGAAAAAAATGATGAAATAGCTAGAATTACTAGAAATGCTATATCTGCTTTAGCTGATAAAGATGATATTTTTGGGAGGAAATAATCATTTAGATTTGGGAGTCCGATGCAGGAATGGGTCTTGGTCTTAGTTTTGCCTGTGGCAAATAACCGACAGGGCGATCTTGAGAAATGGGCTTTTAGCTTTATCAAAGAGGATCGATCTTGTTACAACTGAAGTGCTAATACGAAGTGGTGAAAAGAGTCAAATAGAAGAGATTTAGACATTAGGGCTGATGCTACCAGCTCTAAGGCGGCAAGATCGGCCACCTAAGAGCCGCTACGCACCGCTGCGGGGTTACTTGGTCCGATAACTAGAGCGCCCCGGATAAGGCGCTCTATGTTCCTGTCCCTCGCTTTACACCCCGCACGGAGCTTAAGGACCAAGGGCGTTTAGATGGGAAATCAGGGATGGCATGGCTGCATCATGTCCACTCCGCGTTGCTTCGCTCCCATCAAGCAGCTCATGCAAAAAGATAGCATCATGATTCCGCTTCGCTTCATCATCATGCAAGGGATTATTAAGCATCACCTGTGAAGGAGAGCAGGAAAAGGAGAGAACCGGCATACGCCGGTTCTTTTTTATTGGAAAGATTTTTCTCCCTTTTGCCTTCCGCATGGTAACCCGCTGCAAAGCCTACTAAGTTTCCGGGAGGCCGAGCCTCCGGCTTCGCCCCTCAACCTCCCGGAAACCAAGTAGGCGGGCATACGGTCAAGGGGCAACAAAACTTTTTCTTCCTATTTGGAAAAGAAGAAGCGGAAGAAAAACTTTGGTGTGCTGATCCCTTGACCGTATGCCATTGCACGGGTTCCCAAGCATGCGTCAAAAGGGAAAAAAATTCCCCTTTGGGGAAGCCAGCCATGCGGCAGGCAACGTCCTAAAAAATCTCTTTTGACACCTAAAACCTTAAAACAGAAAGGAGGTGAGGAAATGCAAAATGAAACCATTGTCCTGCTTGCCGTGATAGCGGCATTCTTACAAGTAATTGTACAGTTTCTCGGCGTTGTGAAGGCATTCATCGAATGGCTTACGGCTAGAAATAAAGGAAAGGGCTCCGACCGTTCACAGCGGTCGAAGCCCAAGAAACCTAAATAACTAGCCGTAAAGAAACAAGAGTAAGGGGTTTTGACAACCCTTACTCTCCCATATTAACACAAAATTCCAGTTTGTTAAAGGGAGGACAAGTCTAATGGAAATGTTACTTTTGATTCTCATTTTGTTTTCAATTTTCCTTCAGTCGATTACATTCCTGCTTCAGTGGTCTACGAATAAATACAATGACCGTAAGTAAAACCCAGGTGGCAGCAACCACTAAGGTTGCTGCCATACCTACACTTTAGATCCAGGAGCAGGAGGTAATGAAATGAAAACTCATAAACCCAAAATAGTAGCGGCACTTACGGTGTGTCATGGCATTTATAAAAAAGCGGTGTTTGTATTTAACGAACAGCCTGTGAAAATACATTTTCTCACGATGGACGAGTACAGGGAAATGGTGGCTACTCTTTCGCCCGCTAGAGTCCGTGAGTGGGCAGGGATGCTCAGAAAAGTAGATGAAAGAAAGCCGATCTATTACTGCATTTGGACGGTGAGAGTGAATGAATATCACCTGATCACGAACAAGATTCAGGAGCTATTGGATGCGGTCATAAGTGAGAGTTTCGCAACTTTTGAAATGGTCATTTCTTCGATTGAAGTTCGCGAAGAGCGAGAAGCAAATTAATCCGCTAAGCCGGGTTTCTCCCGGCACAGAAAGGAGACTTTGACAATGGCAATGAAGAAATCGGTATATGAAATTGTGACGGAACGGATTTTAGAACTGCTTGCGGCGGGTGTGGTGCCGTGGCGCAGACCGTGGGTCGTTAGTGGCGCGGTAAACTGGATATCGCAGCGGCCCTACCGGGGGATTAATACACTGCTTCTGCCGCCGGGAGAGTACGCCACTTATAAGCAGATTACGGAAGCTGGGGGCAGTGTCAAAGGTGCTAAGTCTCAAATCGTTGTTTTCTGGCGCTGGTTAGAAAAAGAAGACGCGGATACCGGAGAAGCTGAGAAAATACCGATGCTTCGCTATTACCGGGTGTTTGATATAAAGGATTGCAAGGGCATAAAAAGCAAGCGGAAGGAGGTCAGTTTTGACCATGATCCTATTGCTGAAGCGGAAGCTATTGTAGACGGATATGCAGACGCTCCGCCTATCGGCTTCGCGTCAGGACGGGCTTATTATATGCCATCTCCAGACAGGGTCAGTGTTCCGCCTTTACAAGACTACCCAAAAGCAGAGGAGTATTATTCGACCTTATTTCATGAACTCATACACAGCAGTGGGCATCAGAGCCGTTTAAACCGGCCAGGCATCGAGGAATACGCCGCCTTTGGCGATGAAAACTATTCAAAGGAAGAACTTATAGCCGAGATTGGAGCAGCTATGCTTTGCGCGACATGCGGCATTGATAATAGCACCATCGAGAACAGCGCCGCTTATATTCAGTCATGGCACCGAAAGCTTAAAAATGATCCAACATTAATTGTAAAGGCCGCAGGACAAGCCCAAAAGGCGACAGATTATATACTAGGTACGACTTTTGACGAAGCAAATGGTAACTAAAGAGGCAGGGGCTTTGCCCCTGCGAATTGAGTTTCGCCAGGGGGATTCCTCCCCCTGGACCCCCTCTTATTTAAATAAAAAGCACTACTTCTTTTCCTTTTCTCGCTTCGCAGCTCTTTCTAGTTCACGATTTATTTTTGCAGTAGCCCACTGAATTAATGTGGGGATCGCAGTGCTAACGAGTTTATCCATAGATCCGAACCGTTTTCCCGTAAAGGGGCATATGTACTGTTCTTTTACTTCTACAATTACATTTTCCGCTTGGTTAGGATAGAGAATTTGAAACATTGATTCTTTCGCGGCATCTATAATGTCAGATGGTAGTTGTTCATCGGTGCGCTCCAGATAAGTATCCCAACATTCTTCAGCTAGAGGACGAGGATAGGAGATGGGAATACGCTGCGTTTTCGATTCAGGGCTTAGGGTAACATCAGGCTGTTTTTTCATTTTATCTTTTAAAAAGGCAGCTACAGTCTTGCCCGAATCTTCAATTTCTGTCCACTCTTCTTTGGTTAGTGTTAAGGAAACTTTTTTGGTAATTCCTTGAGAGGGACGGCCAACAGGGCGCGGATCATGAGTCTCGTTCACAAGTTTCACTCCTTATCATTTGAGTAACTTTAATTATTATAATATAGGTTACCTAAATGATCGCCTTTAAAAAGTTTAGAGCCATAGTACCAGGTATATCCTTTTTTCGGATCTGGTTTCAACCTGGGCTTGGTTTAAACCAAGCCTTAAATAAATGGAGGTTTGAGGAAACTTTTAAGGGATCTACTCTACAGGGGAAACGATCTTGTTTCCGCTGGAGGTGCTTATTTTAAGCAAGACAGAGACTTCAGAGGAACAGAAAGATGTTAGGGCTGATGCTACCAGCTCTAAGGTGGCAAGACCACCCACCTAAGAGCCGCTACGCACCGCTGCAGGGTTACTTAGGCCGATAACAAGAGCGCCTAACCCGGGAAACAAAGCATCCCGGATAAGGCGCTCTATGTTCCTGTCCTTCGCTTTACACCCCGCACGGAGCCAAGATCAAGGGCCTTTGATGCGGATCAGGGAAGGCAGGACTGCATGATGATTACGCTACGCTTCATCATTCCAAGGCAATTTATAGTCGAAAACTTCTTAACCCAATTCTAAAACAGTAAGGATGAAGTAAGATGCGCTTAGGAGGGGTTTGATTTGATCGAAAAAAACAGGGACTGTATTGAACAAGCTAGAAAGAAGCTTAATGCCTTGGCTAAGGAATACAATAACGATTTTCAACATCCGGTTGTAATAAAGCAATCGATGCTATTAGATGAACTCATTAACCAGTATAGTAGAAGTGGAAAACAACAAGAGAAGCCGATTATATTTGACTAATCGACTCTGGGTGAAGAACTTTTTCCCGGATCCCTCGGTTTTGAGCTTATCATTTCATACAGAATAACGGATTCTATAAATAAATGATGAAGAAAAAGGCCAGGAAGGAGCCAGATTATGCAAACATGTGGGTATTGTGGTTCAGCTGTTGAACCCGTCGGTAAGGGGCTGTATTGCTCATTTTGTGATATGGAAGTCTACCGGGATGAGGTGCAAGAAAACGGGATGAGAAGGCCGCTACGAGCTGAGAAAGTAGTGTTTCTGTCAGCTGCAGAACGACCGACACAGGAACTTATGGAAAAGGACAGTTATTATTTGACCTTACTACTAAAGCTGGTTCGCAATGAACGCAAGCGCACATACAATCTGCTCCGAGTGGTTAATAAAGGAGCCGAATTGCAGCCTGAAAAATTTAAGTCCGGACAAGATGAAGGTGCGAAGAATTACCAGTATTGGACACGAAAAGCTTGGATTATTGAAAACATTTTACGCGATAGAGCGGGTTACTATCCGATAAAAATTACGGATAACATGTTAAATAGCATCATTGAGCAAATGGAGGAAAGTAACCAAAAACCAATGACATTTTCTCCAAAGTAATTGTTCCAACGCAGCGAGATTACGAACAATTTTAGCATTTTAATTTAAGTAACTTAAAAGATTGCAATATCAGGAATTTAAGTTACTTTAACATTTTATTCAATTAATTCTATCGTATATTACTTTCTTGATATCGCTACGGTGTACTTTTTCACCTAGCGATTTTTTGTTTTTAATCATAATCATTTAGATTTAGAAAGAGATCATCATCAAAAAATTCCGAAAGAGTGATTCCAAATCCATTTGCTAATTTTACAAGTGTAATAATCGTTGGATACTTAGATCTTCCAGACATAATCTCTGCTACTGTCGATTGTTTTACATTGGATCGTCTAATCAATTCGTTTATTGTCCAACCTTTTTCTTTGCAAAGAAGACGGACTCTTGTTGTTATCGCCTCATTAATCCCCACTATAGTGACTCCTTCCAACATTAAATTTCATATGATTTTAAATATTATAATCATATGAAATTGATCCTGAAATCCTATATATGTAAATTTTGTTTTAGTTAAGGGTGTTTCAACAACATCATATTAGCATCTGTCCTGCGTTCTAACAATGTTTCTCCTTGGAAAGAAAATAGGTAACTTAAAATAAAATATTGTGTTTTAATTTAAGTTACTTAAAATAATTTTATCATTTGAATTTAAGTAACTTAAAAGGGTGTTCTCGGCATGATGAGAACACCCTTATATGAATAGTTATAGGTCCTTGATCATCTATCAAACTAGTGCTAGACAGACTGTCTTTTCCATAAAACTTACTAATTAATTTGTTTCTATAAAATCAATGACTTCTTTTGGGGTTTTGACATAATCGGCATCTAAACGAATCAACAGGTCATAAACCGCAACTTTATATTCAACATCACTAACTTTTTGTACTTCATAGCGCTTATTTTTACCAGTTGTGACTCCACCGAACGTATAACTCTCTCCTGTATGAAGCGATTCAATCGTTTTCTTTTCCACTTGGCTTAGTAGCATAATATTCCTCCGTTGTTCGTATCTAGAACTAATCCTTCATACGAGAAGTAAATGCTTGTCCTCCAATACCTGGAGGGAGTTTTCGGCGTTTTTCTGTTGCTGGTTTGGCAGTTGTAGCTTCTATAGCAGGCTGCTGAGTGCTTTGTTTAGGGGCTGGAGCAGCAGTAGTAGAACCTTCGTTTTTTGTTGCATTTAAGAAGTAAACAGCAGCAAATTTGAGGAAACCAGCTTGGCTACCATATTGCTTCATGGCTTCTAGGATATCTGCATGTTTTTTTTCATTAAAAGTGACTTCGACCCGTACTCTATCACTCAATGTTTATCACTCCGATCTTAAGCCGTTACCATCAACTTTGCGTATTTGTAAAATTCTAGGACGTTGAAAATTTCCGTCTTCTTTAACAAAGTGTGGTATGGATATTGGATTTTTCGTCTTTTGGGTAATTTTATTAATCCAGGATCTATTTAAGCTTTCTGTTTGAAATCATTAACTAGATTTACGTCGATGCATAATTATCATCATAGGTTACCTTAAAGGTGCTATAGGAGGGCTTCTTGTACCGTCAGAGATCGGTCATTCCCTTACATCAGGGGGTCCGCTCTTCCTGGACCAGTATTATCATATAAAAGGTATTACTCCTTTTCCCTTTTTCGCCCTGCAGCTCTTTCTATATCACGGCGTTTAACTGCAAATACAATCTGTTCCGAGTGGTTAATAAAGGAGCAGATTGCAATCTTGGAAATTCAAGTCCGGACAAGATGAAGGTGCTAAAGATTATCGTTATTGGACACGAAAGGCTTGGATTATTGAAAACATTTCACGCAATAGAACTAGTTACCATCCGATAAAAATTATGGATAACCTGTTAAATAGCATTATTGAGCCAGAAGGAGGGAGAAAAGGGTGTTCTTAGCAAAATTGAGAACGCATTTTTAGGACTAATCTTTCATACAAGAAATAAATCCTATGCTACCTAGAAATATCCCTTTTATTCAATCCGGATAGACAATCACTTTGACGATGCAACCCTCTACCATAAAAAATTAATAAAGTTTCAGAGGGGGAAGTCCTCTAAAGTCGTATTAAGGGTTGATTATTCATCATTGCAAAAATTTAACTAAAATGCCTTTTAATGAATTTAAAAATATTTTCAAATTGATTTAGAGGAATATGAGTAATTCTAACTTTCTTACTTCTCAGAAATCCTCTTTTTTTAAATTCAATTGAAGATGCCGTCATACCTAATGCTTTGAGAATATCATGATCGATTTCTGAGTAATCTGAATACTTTATCTCATGAGGTCTTATTTTTCCAAAAGGCCTTATTTCAGCTAATATTGCCTTTGTGTCCGTAATAAACAAATAGCCCATTGTGGTACCACTAAAAGCAGCTGATGAAAGAAAATAAATCTTCTCATTATAGAGATTCTTCTTAACTATTTTTAAAGCCTTGATCCATTGCAGACGTATTGTTTTAGGTAGTTTCTCAGCCTCAGCATAAAGCTGTTCATATGTTGAATATTCACCGACTACTGTAATTTCTACGTTAATGTTATTCATGATGATAGTTCCTCTCGGTTAATAAAACAAAATTTATTATATTGGATAATTCTAAATTTTACATCAATTCAAAGAAAAAAACAGGGGAAAAGACCCATATAATGCTCATGAATCTTCGGTCAGAGTTTCTATGATGAACCCATGTTTCAGCCCTTAATCGCTCTATTAGAAAATACAAAAGACAAGCCAAACGCTTTCTGTAATAAATTAGTCTGATGAAAGCTGGTCTTAGAAGTGGCTGATAATTCATCTTCAAGTAATTTACTAATAATAAATTGGGCGATTTTGTTTATTGCCACCCATTCATTACATATTAAGCCCCCTTCTTTAAAGTGTCCTCTTTGCTTATTGTCCGTTACCGTAGAAATTAGATTGTTATTTTTTTTCATTGCTAACTTAAGCTGGTTTTTAATGCGTTAATATAGATTCATATAATTCAAGGCTACTTCAGCAAATCCCTCATTCTCTTGTTGCGCTATATATAACTCGTTCTTCATGAAATACCTTTTTTAGAATCATAAGAATCTGTATTTCCGTTTATTCTCCTGCTGTAACATAAGTAAATTAAATTAGAGGGAAGGAATCAAAGATTCGATGAAATTCTGTAGATAATAATATGTAGTGTGGGAAGGTCTATAAATCTTAATACATACGTGTACGTATACGTGTACGTACACGTATGTATTATGTTATACTTATATCAGAAATTTTTAATAAATAGGGAGGCTATTTAGTGGCAACTGTTATTTCTTTTGGCATTCAAAAAGGTGGATCAAGTAAAACAACAACTTCTGGTATAGTTGCTCATATACTAAGTGCGGAATACGGAAAGAAAGTATTGGCTGTTGATTTAGATTCGCAAGGGAACTTGACCGAATTATTGACACAAGAGGATATATACGTTTTCCATCAAAGAACTGTTTTTGAAGCTTTACAAGAACAAGACGCTCGCAAATATATACATAAAGTAACTGATCGTCTTGATCTTTTAAGTGCTGAAGACCATCTAGCTCGTTTCCCATCTTGGCTGTATGGGTCCTATAGAGGTAATAGGTCTCTCGTTTTAAAGCAAACTCTAGAAAGTGTTCAAGATGATTATGATTATATTATTATTGATACACCTCCAGCTTTAGGGGATCAAACAATCAATGCATTAGCTGCTTCTGATGCAGTAGTGGCTATGTTTGAAGCGAGTAAATTTTGTTATTCAGCTTTAGGTAGGTTTCTAGAAACCTGCGTACACGTTCAGGAACTCGCAAACGAAAATTTAAAGATAGCTGGTATTCTTCGCTCCTTAATTGATTCTAGAAGAACAGATAATAAGGCTTTGATTGAGCTTGTAGAAGAGGAATATGAGGATCTTTGTTTTGAAACGATTATGACCCGAACTGCTGCTATTGGGAGATTGTCAATCAATGGATTTACAAATAACCCTGAATTAAAAGCTGGTTTAAAACAGTATCGCTTATTTGTAGAGGAGCTGATTAATCGTGTCTGATTCAAAAATGGAACAGCTTAAAAATAAAATTAGAAGACCAGTAAGCAATGCAGTCCATTCAGAACTTATTGATACTACTAACACAGCGAGAGAACTTTTAAGTAAAAGCAAAAATAAAGGGACAGTTAAGAAAAAGGAAAAATTCGATGAATTATACACGAGAGAGACTGTATGGTTCAAGAACGATATAAAAAAGATCCTAGATGAGCTTAGTATTGAGGGTGGACGAGGTACAAAGACACGTATTCTTAATGAAGCTTTAGATTTATACTTTAAGAATTTGTAAAATTAAGAATACTTATCTTGTCTAATAAAGATAAAATAGGAGCAGTCAAGGGTTTCAAGTCTGCTCCTATGATTTAAGAATATTATATGTAAGTTCCTTGTTTCCATTTTTCCAGACGTTTTCCATGAGTTGATTGATTCTTTGCTAAAGCCGTTTTGTTTCAAATCGGTTGGGTTTCTATCTCTTAAAGTTAACAACAACATCCACTTTAACGATGTATCTATAATAAATCTCGATGTCTTTTTATGTCATTAATTATTTCAATTATTTATTCTCCTTCAAATCGATTAACGATTCCTTTCATAGAATAGACCTCCTATTATTTTTCACATGTTATATCTTCGTTGTCCCTACGTGTTGTTAGAGATTTCTTTTTTTATATGGGATCTGCTCTTTGACTGTTTTTCTCCCTGTTTCGTTACTGCAGTATACTCCCCCTTCACTAGTGGATGATTTAATATTTAGTTGCGTCCAAGATGAAAACAATTGTTCCCTGCAGATCGTTACGATAAGTCTCTATGTTATTGTCTGAGCCTCTTGAAATATTTCTTGTTTGATGACCCCCGACTATTTTCCCTTATTGAATACCAGTATACGTAGTTTAGCTTTAAAGAAAGGGAAGCAAAAGAGGCTTATGTTAATAGTCCTAATGCGGCCTAGTTTGATTATATAAGCGGTTAATCAGCAGCGTACAACATGGTATAGATACGTAACGATACATAACTATACTTTTGACAGTGTTAAAACTCTAAATAAGGTAAAAATTAGAATTTTTAGCTGTATATTCAAAGATATAACTGATATAATTCAATATGAAACCAAAAGTATAGATACGTATCTATACATAAGGAGGAGAAAATGAAAAAGTCAGTTGATATAGGTTTTGGGTATGTTAAATGGACGGATAGCGAACAGCAGGTGCTAAAGCGGCAGGCCCTCGTTACAGAAATTCCACTAGGGGCGCTAGACTCAAGAAGCGAGCTGGATACCATAATCGTAGACGGCGTAGAGTACATAATTGGTAAACATGAATTTGTGCACTTAAATGTGGTGCCTGCATCAAGTACACGTAACAGGGTTGAGGATTTAGAGTATAAGATATTGTTCCTTTACCCCTTAGCTGTGCAGGCATCGGGTGAGGATCTTAAAACTGACATAGTAACCGGTCTGCCTATTCAAACTATGGAGGACGAAGCTCCTTTACTGGTAGATCTATTCTCTGATAAAGAATTTGATATTGAGTTCAGAGGATCAAAATTCAAGATATCTATTGACGATGTAATCGTTATGCCACAGGGTTACGCAGCTAATTTGTATTTACTTTCTTCAAATCCAACTTTGAAAAAAGAAAATGTTCTTGTAGCAGATGTTGGCTTCCAAACTGTGAACTATGTATATATGCAAAAAGGAAATGTATTTAATGAACTAGCTGACACACATCCAAGTTTGGGTATTGGTTCGGCTTATGATGAAATAGGCAAGATCATTAACAGACGTACTAGAGGTGTTAAGAATTACACGAAGTATGATGTTGATTCTGCACTGGATCATGGCGTAACCATTATCAATAAAAATTCGCAAGAAGAGAAACTATACTTTGCAGAAGATGAAGAAGTGCTACATGTGCTAGATAAGCAGGCGAGAAATGTTTGGGCTGACATTAAGTGGAAATATATTGATAGAGGACATTTGATTGATAAAGTGGTTTTCCTCGGCGGTTCTTCTGAACGGATGGAAAACCAATTAAAAGAAAATAGTTTAAGAAAGACATTATTCCCTGAATCACCGCAAGATTTGCAGGTGCTCGGGTATGATATGTACGCTAGGAGCACAATAAGCTAATGGCAACAAAACAAAAAATAACGATATATTTCCCTGAGGCGGAAGAAAGTGAACTATGGGAAGCTATTCAGCGACTTCCTAAAGGTGTTAGAGGCATGATTTTACGTGATATTATCCGCAAAGAGTTATTAGGTGATGATCCGAAATTTAATTTGTCTTTAGCATCACCTTCTGCAAAACTAGCTGAAAAACCAAAACCGATAATGGATGAAGAAGCTGCATTAAGTATTCCAATATTTAAGAAAAGAGGATAACGGGCATGAGTGTAAAGAGATAAAGATAATGCTTTTTCTTTATTCGATGCCTAAATGTTTGCTAAAAGGGGAGTTTCAGATCGTTTTAAAACGGCTTATTTAGATTTTCTATGGCGTCATACTTTCATAGTGCTATCTACAATCTCCAAATATACATCAAAAAAATCTATGACCGCTGAGACATCGGATTAAAAATTGCTATTACGAAGTTTTGGGATTGGATGAGATCATCGCGATGGGCTAAATAGTACTAAGATTTAAAAACTCGCTATCTTCTGTTTTAGAGAAGATAACGAGTTTTGAATTGTACTTATAGAAATTTAAATAGTTAGTTTAGTGTTCTTCATTTTACGGCAGATACAACGATTAATAACATTGGATTGAAGTTCTAACGTACTATGACTGTTAATTCCTCCGTTCTCACTTCACCTGCGGCATTGTATAATATTGCTTCATATTTATAGATCCCCGGTACTTTTCCTGTAATAGCCGTAACTGCTGATTGGGCTTGAGGCGTTTGAACCTGCAAGTTTTGTGTGTCTACCAAAACTCCATTCTCGTACAGCTCATATTTAGAGGCATTCGTACCCCACCACATATTCATGCTGATATTATAGTTTCCATCTGCGTCCCAGTTATCATGTGATAAAGTACCCTTGCCCGGGGAGGCATCTGTGACTACAACAGTTAGAGGCGTACTTGCGGTTGTCCCCAGTGAATTGATCAGCTCGCTCGTATATACATACGTGCCATTTTGCTTGCCGGATATGTCAATCCGAACGGACTGTGCAGAAGGTGATTGATCGGATAAAGGAACTTCTTTAATCAATACCCCGTTTTCATACAGCTTAAATTGAGTCCCATTATTACCCCACCAGAGGTTCATTGTAATGGTATAATCTCCGTCCATGAGACCTGTATCATAGCCGTTATCATGGGATAGCTCAGGAGTTCCTGGTGCACTGCTAGCGATCGGCGTTATCTGGCTGAGCCAAGTTGCCCACCTGCTTAAAGCTTCTGTTTGTTCTGCAGTAAACGTCTTATCTTGGCCAGCAATCACTTCATTATTATATTTCTCCAGTAACTGGCGTGATTTGGTTCCATTATGGACTGCTGCCGCTTGCTCAGCCTCCTCCAGGTAACTTATGATCCGTACCGCGACCTCTTCAGCATTTGGATTTTCTGATTCTACAGCAAACGCTTGTGTTAATTCAGCTAGGCTGCGGAAGGTAGCTGTTACACCAAAGTTAAAAAAGGCGCTCTGCTCTCTACCTGCCAAGTCGGATACCGTAACAGCTACTTGATTCAAGCCCGGATCCAACGTATAAGCGGGTACGTTCTTTAACAAGCCGCCTGGCTCTGCGACACCAGAGACTGTATCAGTAGCAGTATAGCTAATTTCCACTTGTTGATTAATCGTATATTCCGGTTGACCTTGTATTTCAATAACCGGTGGTGCGAGATCAATTGTTACTGCTAGTGTTTTTTCCGCTTCTTTGTTCCCAGCGTGGTCGACGCTCCAGTAGGTTATTGCATGATTCCCTTCATCGCTTAAAGTAACTTGTGTACCTTCTGTTATATCTCCTCCATTGACCTGATAGTAGGTCGCAGAGACTCCGGAGTGATCATTTACAGCCGAGAATATTACTTGTACTGCTGAAGTATACCAGCCGTTATGTGAATCTCCCTCCAAAGTAGCCGTAGTATGCGGTCCTTCCTTATCTGAAGACTCTTCCTCGAGCTTGATAAAGGTAGACAAAGGTATATTCAGCTTTTTAACAAGTCGTGCTACGAGTTCAGATACCTTAATCGCACCGTTCATCTGTAAATGCGTATTGTCTTCCGTTGTACCTACCCACATGAAAATTGATTTGGTCCCTTCCGGGCCAAGCTCCTGGAAATGTTCCCAGCTTGCCTGGTTAAGATCAATTAGAAGCGTTCCGGTTTCCTGCGCCGTTTCCTTCATCGCCTTCACGTATTCAGGAAAGCTCTTATTCAGAGTATCTCCAGTAAAATCACGTCTATTTACAGGAGTGACCAGAACCGGAATGGCTCCTCTTTGATTGGCACCATTAATGTAATTTTTCAAATACACCTTAAACTGTTCGGGTGTAAGATAACGCTCTGGACGGGACGGCGTAGAGTCATTATGCGACCACTGCATGAAAAGATAGTCGCCTTCGTGAATGTCCAGAAGAATATTGTTGAGATAACCACCTACAAGGAAAGTTTTACTACTTAGACCGCCGACTGCCCGGTTATCGATACTAACCTCATTTAGATCAAAGTATCTTCCTAATGTTTCTCCCCAGCCAGCTTGCGGACGATAGCTCTCTGCGTAATTTGCCACTGTGGAATCACTCGCTAAATAAATGATTGGTTTATTACTGGCACCATTATCAGGCAGACGCTCAAGTTTTAGCGCATTGATCTTTGGTGAATTTCCAGTGAAGTCGAAATTGAAGACTCCATCGATTAGAGCGATGTCATACGTAATTTCTTTGAATTCTTTTTTAGAGATCGTTGTGAGAGGCAGCTTTGTCATTTGCTCTACAACTACGTTTGTATTGGTCGATTCTTCTGCATCCCCGATGGTCATTGTTACTCGGTAATTAGCCGGCTCCATCTCTACTAGAAAGGAGGTGCCGTTTACCCGGATGAAATCCTCTGTCAGAGCATCTCCGGTTTTTCTGTTTTCATCTTCGGTTAGTGTGGTATCAGTAAAGCCATAGCCGTTTTCTTCAATATATGCTCTTTTAGCATCTACTTTGATGTATCCATCGGCAACATCGCCGGAACCAAAGTCAAATTTATATTCACTTACATTTTCGATTGGCGTGCTTGTCAGTGAATTTCTTGCAACAGTCAGCATGTTAACCGCATGGTTAATTTGAGCCTGAGTGGCCTCCGTACCCAATATTGCCTCGGCAGCTGTCAAAGCTCGCTTTAGTACGGCTTTCGATAATTCTGTGTATGATGACAGATCCAGTGATTTGATCTCATCATATAAAGCAATCAAGGCAGTCTGATCGGTTTGTTCCGGAGGAAGCTGAGTGCCTTCAATCCGTATGTTGTCGATTTGGGTAGTCCAGTTTAAAGTACCTGATCCACTTTTTCTTGTACCTAGGAAACGAATGGATCTCACATTGTCTGCATATACACCCGGGCTTAGGGGAATGTTTTCAATGGTCTGTGTAATAGTCGAGTCCTTCAGACTTTTCAAAGTCAGGTCCATTGTCTTATTAGCAAAATTAATAGAAGCATCTACATTTAACCACTGATTCTTTGGAATCACTGTGGCCTTACCACCTTCAGGTATAGCTGTAAAGCCAGTACCATAATCAGCTGTATAGGGGCCGACAAAATAGTGGATATGCTCACTGCTGTTTTTAGCAACCAACGTAAAAAGATTGTTATCGTTTGAATCCTGGACAGTGAGATGCCCTTCTGACGGGTAGTTAATCACATTACCGGAATGCCAGTCAAAGTTTACATTAACGATGTCGCCGTTAACCGCATCAAATAGTCGGAACGCTTTTGCGCGGTGGCCTGAGCCACCCCCACTAATGGACAGTACTTTATTTCCGTCCTGTTCAATAATGGTTCCGGCCAGTGTTCCTGCAATGCCTGCTGCATTTACCATTGAATATTTGTAGTCGGCTGAGTCCCCTTCAAAGTTTTCTTCATAGCGCTGGATTTCCGGTTCTGGTTCTGGTTCGGATATATCTGGATCTATGATTAGTGAAGAGATACTAAGCCCCATGTCTTTGATCGCTTTCGCAACTAGTCCAGCAATTTTTTGTGCTCCATAGCTGCTGAAATGGGTGTTATCATTTACACCGTTTGGATATTTTGGATATTCCCCTGGTTTAGCGTAGAGGAATACTTTCTCTGTAGCTGGATTACCAATTTGATCGTAATACGCGATGCTTAACTTACTTAGATCAATTAATGGCACGTCAAGCTCCTTTGCCACTTCTATGCAAGCCTCTACGTATGCGGGGAAGCTGACATTGAATTCCTGAGTCACGGTATTAAAATCTCTGCGTCCAACAGGAGTAAGCAGAACCGGCGTTGCACCGCGCTGTTTAGCGCCATTCACATAGCGAGCTAGATAGGTCTTATAATCCTCTGGCGATGCATAACGGTCCGGAATCCCTATGCTCGCATCGTTATGACCAAAGGAGATGAAGAAAAAATCCCCTGGTTTAATCCGCTGCAAAATCGTATCCAGACGGCCGTCAACCATAAATGATTTGCTGCTTCTACCGCCGATTGCGTTATTCACGATTACTGCCCCGTTTGAAAAGTATTGGCTAAATTGCTGGCCCCAGCCTTCTTGCGGTGCCTGCATTTCACTGTAAGACTGCATTGTTGAATCACCGGCCATGTAAATTGTTGTTGCTGCTCCTGGCGCTTTGTCCGGATACTTCTCAATGATGATGTCCTGCACGACTATGGCTGTACCGGTGAAGAGGAAATCGAGCTGTCCATCTACCAGCGCAACGTCATAAGAATATTCCAGTGGCTGTCCTGCCTTTATATTGGTCACCGCCAGCTTTTGGACAAATTCAGATTTGACGCCAATTTTTGAATCTTGCGCATCGCCGCCCAATCTCAGTGTCACTTTATAGTTGGCATTTGCTAGGTCTACGGCGAATGTTGTTCCTGCCGCAACAGAAACCTCGTTTGCTCCTACGGAAATGTTACTTGTATCCATAAAGCCAAAACCAGTTTTTTGTTCGTATAAAGTGTTTTGCACGGCAGTTTTCCCCTCAGAGGTTTCTGTACCAAAATCAAAATGATAGACCGGCTCCATGGCTGATTCCCCGCCGGTTAGTGTCAGATTAGCTTTAGGGAACTCTGTAGATTCTTCTCCAAGATAAAAACCTGTATGAGGCGGCTGATTGTAAGCTACATTTTGCCAAGCTATACCCAGTCGGTAAACGGGATCTTGCATCAGTGTGGGTATCCGGTATGCTGTTGGAATAGTTGTGGTATAGAGTCGGTACTCCGAGCTGTCTTCGCTCCGCAGCAAAATTTCTTCACGCCAATCTCCTAGAATATCCGCCTGAAGCGCCGGATTCCCTTTAGTATGATTATTGGTCAGTGTGCCAGTTGCCCGGAAGATTTCATTCAGTTTTTTGTTTTGATAGTCCCATTTGTAGATGAGAGGAATACCTTTTGCTGTACTGTTATTCCACTCGTGGTCAAACAGTTCGCGCTGCAGATCTCCATCCCACCAGATTGCAAAGTTAGTGCTTCTTGGAGCATCACTTTGTTCATAAATAACCTCGCCGCTTGCCGAATATACGGAAGTTAATGGATCCATTTTTCCGTCAACGATGGTCGATGCCCATGATTCGTATCCAGGATAGTTCGGGTCAATATCAGCTGACATTCCGCGTCCAGTATCTTTTCCTGTGTATTGACCCCAAATGATGTCACCTGTCGCTGCATCACGCATCTCTAGCCCATATTCGGCACTGCTGTTTTCATGCACACTTACGACCTGGTAGCCATCCAAACTCGGATCGAGTTTGCCAGCATGTATGGCGTCGCCATGTCCAAGTTGGGTACTGTAGAGTAAGGTCCCATCATCGTCAATCGCCAGTGAGCCGAACATGATTTCATCTTTGCCGTCCGCATCCACATCTAGCACACTTAGATTGTGATTGCCCTGTCCTTGATACTGAGTTCCTGCTTTATTTGTGTCGAATGTCCAGCGCTCTACGAGCTTTCCGTCAGTAAAATCATAAGCAGCAAGTACGGTACGCGTATAATAACCGCGGCTCATTACTACACTTGGCTTTACACCGTCCAAATAGGCTATGGCGCCGAGGAACCGGTCCACACGATTGCCATAGGTGTCGCCCCAATCACCAACATTTCCTCTTGGCGGATTATAATCAACGGTAGATACAGCAGCTCCCGTCTCACCATTAAAGAGTGTTAAGTATTCAGGCCCTGTCAGGATATATCCGCCTTCATTGCGATAATCCTTCGTTTCGTCGCCGATGACCGTTCCTTGTCCGTCCTTTGTTCCATCTGCCGTCTTAACAACGACTTCGGCTTTCCCATTACCATCTAGGTCATACACCATTAACTGGGTATAATGCGCTCCAGCGCGGATGTTGACGCCCAAGTCGATCCTCCACAGTTTTGTGCCGTCCAGTTTGATAGCGTCAATATAGACGTTACCGGTATATCCGCTTTGTGAATTGTCCCTGGAGTTGCTCGGGCTCCAAAGGAAGACAATTTCATATTCACCATCGCCGTCCAAGTCCGCTACGGAAGCGTCGCCCGCGTAGTATGAGTAGATTTCGCCATCTTTGGTCCGCCCGTCAGCAGGTTTATCCAGCTTAATAGGCATATATTCGTTATGCCAAACCGATACTACCTCAGGCTGCATTTCTTCTTTTCCTGCAATGACTGTAGAAATTTGATACTGTGAACTGTCAAAGCCTGTTGTGTCCACATAGTTGGTCACATTACTAATGGGGGATGTGTTCACTTTAGTTCCATTTTTATAAACATTAAATGCGATATCATTAGGATCGGTATTTAAATACCTCCAGCTCAAGAACACACCATTGTCTACCAGAACTGCAACCAAACCTCGGTTAAGATATTCTGCATGACGAGCAGGCAGGTTGTCTGATGAATTTGCATACATCGGAGAAGGGGGGATGACTAATGAAATAATCATAAGAAATGCCAAAAAGGATACAAACAATGATTTTTGGATGGGAATAGTCCTTCGGTCCATCTAACTAACTCCTCCTCTATCTAATAACTTTTTTAGAAATGGGGGAAGAAAACGTTTGTAAAAGGCAGCCCCATAAAAACATATAAATTTAATCCGCCCTTCCTGATGTCTCATTCAATGAGAATATGAATGAGTTTTATCATGGTACCTTGTAACCGCTTACCAAACATTCGATTATCTATCACCCCCTTTAACGCACATACACATACTGAATTGAACTAAAAGGCTTTCAGACAATACTAGTTTTATTAATCAATTATGTACTACCATTTTTTTAAAATAATTAGATCTTGAACCGATAGAGGTTAATATAAATCATTCATTTTGAAGAAAATAATAGTTTCATTAAAGAAGGATCATTTAATTTCACGGAATACATCGGGGGTCTCTTGTCTTGATTGTTATGTTCATTAGAATAACCTGAAGTAAATATTTTCAAGGGTGTTGTATTTCATAAAATCTTATTTGACAAACAGTCGCAGTTTCCTTCTAGTGATTAGGGGGGCATAGTTAAGATTGGGGAGAGGCCTTCTGTTTTCAAGGTTTTAAAGTGGTGGAACTTCTAGAAAATTGCTGGGCAGACATGCCTGTGCTTAATTAAATTACTTCTTATTAAAATATGTAGAGTAAAAGCTATCTGAGATGATGATAGTAAATTTTGTGGAATATTTTACAAGTAGAAGTATGCCGAACAGTATGATATATTATAAATCCGCCGCTAAGAGAGTGGCTTTATAATGAGTTATGTTATAGCGGATAAAGCTAGTATTTGAATCATCTGAGTTGGTTTATATTACCAGTTGAATATTCTGTTTTAACATGATATATTATAAATCCGGTCGGAAAACGCCGGAATGAATTGATCTTTGAAAACTGAACAACGAGTGAGTATTAATATAGAGAACTTATAAGTTCTCGTCAGCATTTTCTAAAATGAGCTTATCGCTCTTTTCAATAACTTTATTGGAGAGTTTGATCCTGGCTCAGGACGAACGCTGGCGGCGTGCCTAATACATGCAAGTCGAGCGGAGTTAATGAGAAGCTTGCTTCTCATTGGCTTAGCGGCGGACGGGTGAGTAACACGTAGGCAACCTGCCCATAAGACTGGGATAACTACCGGAAACGGTAGCTAATACCGGATAGGTTCTTCTCTCGCATGAGAGAAGAAAGAAAGACGGAGTAATCTGTCACTTATGGATGGGCCTGCGGCGCATTAGCTAGTTGGTGGGGTAAAGGCCTACCAAGGCGACGATGCGTAGCCGACCTGAGAG
>NZ_BOSJ01000031.1 GCF_018403285.1 Paenibacillus sp. J45TS6
ATTTTATACCTTCCGATCCATTTTGATAGCGCATAACTGCTTGTAATTTTTCATCTGAACTAAACTTAGCCATATAAAAACTGCACCTCCAATGTTAGTTGATGTCTAACATTTGGGGTGCAGTTCACCAGATCGACTGAAGGGCGGTTCTTTAACGTTGTTAATTTATTTTTCTTTAGCCATGGCTTCAAATGAAGAATCAGCAGCTGCAATCGTAGCTTCGATATCTGCATCCGTATGTTCCGTTGTCAGGAACCAAGCTTCGTATTTGGAAGGTGCAAGGTGTACTCCACGGTTCAGCATATGTTGGAAGAAGGAAGCAAATGCTTCTCCATCCGTATCCTGAGCTTCTTCATAATCCGTTACCGGATGATCGCAGAAATGAGTGGAGAATGAGCCGCGAACCCGGTTAATTGTCAGTGGAATTCCATGGCGATCTGCTGCTGCCTGGATTCCCTCTGTTAATTTAATGGTGAGACGTTCCATCTCTTCGTATACTCCTGGCTGGGAAAGCACCTCAAGGCATGCAATACCTGCCGAGATGGAAGCTGGATTCCCTGCCATAGTGCCTGCTTGATAAGCAGGTCCAAGCGGAGCCACTTGTTCCATAACTTCTTTTGAACCGCCGTAAGCGCCGATGGGAAGACCGCCGCCGATGATTTTACCAAGAGCCGTAAGGTCAGGCTTAATAAGGTCATGGTTTTCAAGCCCTGCATAGGTTTGCGTCGAACCATAGTGGAATCGGAATGCGGTGATGACCTCATCATAGATAACGAGTGCCCCGTGATCATGTGCCAGCTTGCAGAGGCCTTCGAGGAAGCCTGGTTTTGGCATAACCATTCCAAAATTACCGACAATCGGTTCTACCATGACGGCAGCTACATCATGACCCCATTTTTGCAGTGCTTCTTCAAGTCCGCTCAGATCGTTGTAAGGAACGGTGATCACTTCTTGTGCAATACTTGCAGGAATCCCTGCACTGTCTGGTATGCCAAGAGTAGAAGGGCCAGAGCCTGCCGCTACAAGGACCAGGTCCGAATGGCCGTGGTAGTTACCCGCAAATTTAATGATCTTATTACGTTTCGTATAAGCGCGCGCTACCCGGATAGTGGTCATGACCGCTTCGGTACCTGAGTTCACAAAACGAACCTTATCCATGGAAGGGATCGCTTCTTTTAGCATTTTTGCTAATTTGATTTCGAGCACGGTAGGAGTACCGAGTAGCGTACCATTGGAAGCTGCTTCTGTAATCGCTTTGGTGATGTGCGGGTGAGCATGACCCGTAATGATTGGTCCGTATGCCGCAAGGTAATCAATATATTTGTTATCATCTTCATCGTAAAAATAAGCACCTTGTCCGCGTTTCATAAAGACAGGCGCTCCGCCGCCTACTGCTTTGAACGAACGAGAAGGGCTGTTTACACCGCCGACAATATGTTCAAGTGCTTCTGCATAGTACTGCTCCGATTTGGAACGATTCATTTGTATTCATCCTTTCTTTGAAGCAAGTCACCACAAGGGTATGGTATGTACAATGTAAAAGGGCAGCGATCTGCTGCCCTTACCAAGTTTAAATCTATTATAACATTTCCTTTTTGTGAAACCATAGCTCTTAGGAAGAGTCTGCGTATTATTCTTCTCCACTGGCTGACTTATCTATCGTGGATTTGCTATCTGGCTCGGTTACCTGAGGATGAAGGACTTCTTGAACGTATGATTTCAGCTCATCCTTATCTCTAACGGTAAGAACAGCAGCGCCGCCGATTCGCTCCTCGACCAGAAGCTTCATAGGAGGAACTTGTTCGCTCCCTTGCATGCTGCTCTGATAGCCCACAGAGGCCAGCTTCCACATGTCGTTAAGAGTTAGGTTGGTATCAATGTAAGGATTTACTTCATTAAGAATGGAAGGCAGTTTAGCTATAGAAGTTGTTGTTTGCATCTTATCCGCAATGGCTTTCAAGAGTTCACGCTGACGTTCTGTACGAGAGAAATCGGACAAGGCGTCATGCCGGAATCGTACATACATGAGTGCCTTTTCACCATCGAGATGCTGCATTCCTTGCTTGAGATCAATATCATACTCATGCTTATCTGCTTTGCTTGTATACTTCATATCTTTTTCGACTTCAAACTCAACGCCCCCAACAGCGTCAACGAGTTCAATAAAGCCTTGGAAATCGGTATATATATAGTACTGGATTGGAATCCCCAGCAGATCACCGGCTGCCTGCATAGCTACATTAGGACCATGGGTAATTGCCGTATTAATTCGATCTCTTCCGTATCCAGGGATGTCTGTATATGTATCGCGCAGGAGAGAAAAAAGCGATATTTTTTTGCTGACCGGGTTTAGGGAGGCTACAAGCATGGTATCTGAGCGAGGGATCTCCCCTTCTGTCAGACCTCTGGCATCTACGCCCATAAGCAGGATGTTAACAGGTTCCTTACCTTCCCATTTTGGGGGATCGGGGGTGATTTCCTGATCTACCTTCTCTACGTTGTAAAAAGGAGAATTCTCTCCTTCTTTGTTCAAATCTTGTAGTTCGTTAACAACAGAAGTAAAATAATAAACTGCGAGTAAGGCGGCAGTAACAACGATTACTGCGAGAACCATCCATACGGTTCGTTTCGTCTTCCTGTTCATGTAACGTTCTTCCTTTCCATCTTATGGAATGAAGCCAGTTAGGGCTCTGGCCGTTTGACTGCCTGCGTAAAAGTAGTATGGTATAATTTTGGATGAATTAACACAAATTTCATTCGACAACTTCCATTATAATTTTTTTTATGGAGACAATCAATTGATAGAAATACAGTAACTTTAAAGGAGACTGACATCATGAGTATAAAGATCGGTTCTGAAGCACCAGATTTTGTTCTAAGGGGCGCTGGAGATCAGCTTTTGAAGCTGTCTGATTTTCGCGGAAAGCGAGTCATATTATATTTCTATCCCAAAGACATGACAGCGGGCTGTACAGATGAAGCGTGCCAATTTCGGGATGAACACACCTCATTTGAAGCGTTAAATACAGTAATCATAGGAGTAAGTGGAGATTCCATAAAACAACATGAGAAGTTTATTGCGAAGTACAATCTGCCGTTCATTCTATTATCGGACGAGGATCATAAGGTTGCTGAATTGTATGGTGTGTGGCAGCTCAAAAAAATGTACGGTAAAGAATACATGGGCATTGTACGTTCGACATTTGTCATTGATGAACAAGGCATACTTACGAAAGAATGGCGAAAAGTGAAAGTGAAAGGCCATATAGAAGAAGCACTGGAGTATATTAAACAAATGTAGTCTGTGAGATAAAGTACGTGTGTTAGAACATCAGGACCGGCTCTTTAGGAGTCGGTTTTTTATTTGCTTACTCATTCATCAACCCTAACAGGAAAAAGTGAAACGCTTGAAATTCAAAAAATATCCACCTATAAATCTCCGTTTTAAAGCACTCAAAAGTAGTCTTTTTTATAAGAAACACTCATAGACTGAATATATAAATCTTAAAATCTATGAACAATTCATATAAAGATCATGGGGGCGAAGCGATATGAGAAGAATAAGTAAACAAAACAGATGGAAAAAATTCAGTTATACAGTAATCGCAGGTTTTATCATTCTTTTAGCGGTTGCTCTCACGGATAAAGTTTTTTTATCAAACGTTGTGAATTCTCAAGCCGTGTTTATAGATAATGAAGTGAACCCTGCGAGAATAGAAACAGTATCAAAAGTTGTACATACGGTAGTAACGAATGCTGCCATTCACTCGAATCTAGAACAGGCCGTCCATACGCAACCAGTAAATTCGACTTCTTTGACTGCCCAAAAACAAGAAGCAGATATCGTTCAACCTAGTTCGAAAAAAGTAACAGCTCCAGCAGCAAAAACAGCAGCAAACAAAGTGTATTTAACATTTGATGACGGGCCGGGGAAATATACGGAAGCCGTTCTGGATATTCTTGATGAATATGAAGTTTCTGCTACGTTCTTCGTATTAGGAAAGCAAGTCGAAGTGTATCCTGAATTAATTAATCGTATGCATGAAAAAGGATATGTCATTGGGAATCATACTTATGACCATAAATATGATAAGCTGTACAGCTCTTTTCCTGACTTTTGGAAACAGATTAAGCAAACAGAGGAAGCGGTTAAGCGTATCACAGGAGAACGACCGCAGCTTGTTCGTGCTCCCGGGGGAACCTATGGTCATTTTGATGCCACTTATTTCGAACTCATGAAACAAGCAGGTTATGTGGTTACCGACTGGAATGTGGATAGTGGAGATTCGCTTAAAAAAGATGTACCTGCTGAGGAAATTATAAAGAATGCAACAAAGTCAGCAGTGAGTGGTGATCGAATCGTATTACTACATGATGGAGGGAGTCATGCGGAGACGGTAAAAGCGTTACCTGCCATCATTGAATATTACCAAGCGCAAAATTATGAATTTAGAGGCCTGAATCCTGCGGAGAAACCCGTTCAGTTTCAAGTGAAAAAGCAAAATTCTAAAGAAAAAATGATTCAGCCAAGCAAAGAATGGATAAATAATCATATCACTGAAAATGCTGCTCTATTTGATACAGGGCCTTCACTTGTGATTGAAGCAGGGAAACTTGTGACAAAGCTTGCGCCTGGTGAATATCAGGAAGAGCAAGGCGAACTTCTTGTTCCGCTTCGAGTTCTTGTGGAGCGATATGGAGGTACAGTGAAGTGGAACAGTACGGATCGGTACGCAACGGCTAAATGGGCTGGGAATGAAATTACAGTGAATCCAGCACAGCAACTGCTTGACTCGATAGAAGGCCGTGTAGAGATGAAGTCAGGTTCCCTATGGGTTTCTCTTCGAGATTTTCTTTCCGCCGCAGATTATAAGATCAAGTCCATCGATCGAAATCAAGCTGAACTTATCATAAAAGCGAGCTAGTCTGCGTATTGGGTTCAGTGATATAGGGAAGATGAATGCTGCCACTTGAGCTAGAAGAGTTTTATAAATATTTCTTGACTATGAGCTTTGATTTTTATATGTTTATTACACGGTTTGGCTGATCATCATATCAGTTAAGCAGGAACGTGATTAAAGGGGAGTAGCTGTTACAGCAAAGTCGTCAGTTCGGGAGAAAATCCCCGGCTTTGTTGGCAACCATTCGTTGTTAGCGAGACCTTTACCACACTCTGTGGTAGAGGTCTCTTTTTTTGTTGGAGACCTTTGCCAAGCCGGCAAGGTCTCTTTTTATTTTATTATTTTAGGAGGATGTTTTTATGGATTTATTCTTAGAGTATGGCTGGGTACTTCTTGTACTCATTGTACTAGAAGGGCTGCTTGCCGCAGATAATGCGCTAGTCCTTGCCATTATGGTAAAACATTTACCAGAAGAAAAACGTAAGAAAGCTTTGTTCTATGGTCTAGTTGGGGCGTTTTTCTTCAGGCTCGGGTCCTTGTTCCTGATCTCCTTCTTGGTCGACGTTTGGCAGGTACAGGCGCTCGGTGCGATCTATCTCCTGTACATTTCCATTAACCACACCGTCAAGCATTTCCTTAAAGGAAAGACAAAGACAGATGAGGCACAAGATTCACCGAAAAAGGCCAAGAAACAATCTGGCTTCTGGATGACCGTATTTAAAGTAGAAGTTGCGGATATTGCTTTCGCTGTGGATTCTATTCTGGCAGCTGTTGCTTTGGCTGTTGCACTACCTCCAAGTGGACTTCCGAACATCGGCGGTTTGGACGGAGGGCAGTTCATTGTCATCTTCCTCGGCGGATTTATCGGACTCATCATTATGCGTTTTGCAGCAACCTTCTTCGTGAAGCTCCTGCAACAACGTCCGGGCCTCGAAGTTGCGGCATTCCTTATCGTAGGTTGGGTAGGGGTTAAACTTGCCGTGATTACTCTAGCGCATCCTGATGTTGGCTTAATCGATTCTCACTTCCCGCATAATAGCATTTGGAAAATCTCATTCTATTTTGTTCTTGTAGCGATTGCTGCACTTGGATGGTTCCTTTCGTCTAAGGTAGAAGTTACCGATGATGAGAATGCGATCAAAGAAGTCGAAGAACAACAGCCTGCAAAAGATACAGACACATCCAAGTAATCGAATATCATGCTTATAGTAAAGTCTGGAGATTCTCTCCAGGCTTTTTTGTTTTGAATTCCGATGTCTATTTACTCTATGTGAGGGGAATACTAGCAAACATAGAGTAGAAATAGAGTAGATGAAAAAACGAGTGATACTGTGGATATAGGAGGGATTTAGACATGGAATATATGAAGTCTAGTGAATATGCTGCAGGGCTGCTTGAGAGAGTGATTGAGCGAGTAGAGAGCGTCATTGTAGGAAAACGGAAAGAAGTCCGATTCATTCTCATCGCGATGCTGTCGGGAGGACATGTGCTGCTAGAAGACGTGCCAGGTACGGGGAAAACAAAGCTGATTCGAACACTGGCTTCCTGCCTTTCTGCGAGTTTTGGACGAATTCAGTTTACGTCTGATGTCATGCCTTCTGATGTGACAGGAACCTCTGTATATAAACCGATGACGGGGGAGTTTGAATACCGTCCGGGTCCGGTTATGGCAAACATTGTGCTTGGGGATGAGATCAACCGTGCTTCTCCTAGAACCCAGTCAGCACTGCTTGAAGCGATGGAAGAGAAGAGTGTTACGGTGGATGGGGTGACTTATGCATTACCGAGGCCTTTCCTACTGATGGCTACTCAGAACCCGTTGCAATTTGAAGGCACTTATCGTCTTCCGGAAGCTCAGCTCGATCGTTTTCTTATGAAGTTAAGTCTTGGATACCCTGGTATTGATGAGGAGGTTGAGATCATGAATCGGCAGGAGTCAGGTTCTCGTTCTTTCATAAAACCTGTCATGTTAGCGGAAGAACTTGTTAAGATGCAGCGTGAAGTTTCTGGCGTCTTTGTAGATCCTGTTATCAAAAAATACATTGCTGAATTTGCTGCTGCATCACGCACACATAAAGACCTTTTACTCGGGATCAGCCCGAGAGGAAGTCTTGCATGGATGATCGCTTCTCAAGCAGCCGCCTATCTGAATGGCCGAACTTATGTCATTCCTGATGATTTGAAAGAAGTTGCCTTGCCTGTCTTAACTCACCGGATTCGTACTCGATATGAGATTGTGCAATCTTCCGATGCCGAGCGTAGCGTAACGGACTTGTTGCAGCACATCCCTATTCCCGTACAGTCCTCAAGAATGAGGGGGTGAGTCTATGTGGAGAACCATGATCAGTCCGCTGATTATGATTTTACTTACGGGTCTTCTGTTTTCTCTATACCAGATTCAAGGCGGAGAGACTCTGCTATTCCTGTTGGTATCTTGTATGATCTTGACCTGTTACGGCTTGTTAGCTCAGTTTATCGGTCCTCGGCATGTTCACATTGCAAGAGAATTTCAGCCCGGCAGAGTGACAGCAGGAGAGAGAGCGGAAGTTAGAATTAATGTCACCATAAATAGCTGGGTCCCTTTATTGTGGTTAAAGATTGAAGAAGAGGCCGCTCCTTTCAAACATACTCATATTATTTTTCCTCGCAAACGCAGCTATGAATGTTCTTATTCTTATCATCTAAAAGCAGTACACCGAGGAGTGTATGCTTATGAACACTGTAAAATCACATGGGGAGATGCATTCGGCTGGTTTACATGCAGCAGACGTGTGCATGTGCCGGGAGAACTGATTGTGCATCCTTCCTTCCACCGAAGTCTTCCGGGATTAGAAGAAGGTTACGGAGAATCTCTACATCAGCAGCATACCCGAAACAGTGTGGTAGAAGAGTGGAAAGGGTATGAAGTGAGGGAGTATACCCCTCGTGACGGATTTCGTTCTATACACTGGAAAAGCTCTGCAAGAAAAGGAAAACTCCAAGTTCGTATTCCAGAAAAAAGTGCTGCTAATAAAATATATCTTCTTCTATATAATGGAACAGATTCCTATATGCATAAGGGGAAAGATCAAGGAAATGAACTGTCATGGAAGGCCTATGATTCGGCAATCTCACTTTGTGCAACCATATTAAGAAATGCATATAACAAGGGGATAACGCCTTTAGTAGCCACCTATGTTGTCCAATCGGGGAGAGCAGTGTTCCAAGGGGATATTAACACGAGTGAAGCCGTATTTTCTACCGATAAAATGCTCCATCAGTTGGATTTTTTAGCGCAGTTGGAACCAGGAGAAAGGTTACGAAATACGCTGGATGTCTCCTTACCCGCAGGGTCAGAAGTATATATGGTCACCGGTAGTTTAAATGAGCAAAATTCGAAGCTGGCTAGGGAGCTGAATACACAAGGAGTACGTGTTCGATTCTATGAAATGACAGATTGGAAACAGGAAAATAAAACACATCAAATCAAAGGAAACTCGTTAGCGGCAGAGCTAGAGAAGGAACAGATTCGTGTGAAGACGATCGCTTCTTTTTCTGAGATTGTCTAAAGTATGGGGAGGAGGAACACGGGTGGAGACAACAGATCTAAATGGGAAGGGAAAAGGATATATCGAACCTTGGTTATACCGTGTCGGCATCTCTTTTTTGTTATATATCATGTTTATGGATTGGCTCATGCCCGCTGGCTTCGGAGAGCAGCCCGACATTACTGCTTCGATGAGGATCATGTTCCTCCTTACGGCAGTGCTCCTTCTGGTCGGCAGTCTGCATATTCCTCTAAAATACATGGTTTTTATGAGAGCAGGTTGTGCTCTGTTTTTTTTATGGTGGATGCTGGCCCCATCTGCAGGAGAGAGCTGGGTATTTAATTATGTCTATACGCTTCAAAGCGATATCGCAAGCTGGGGGAGATCGGGGCATTTTCGGAATGTGAGTGAAGAAACAAGAGCGGTCTTCGTTGTGATCGGATGGACGCTTTTTGTGACCTCCGTTCAAATGCTGGCTATTCAGCTTCGGACCGTGCTTCTGTTTGGTGTGGTTACGATGGTCTATTTACTCTGCATGGAAATGCTGAGCGGTATCTATTCCCCAGGCGGGATGATACGTACGGTTTGTTGTTTTCTGTTAGTACAATCCCTATTGCAATTGCCAAGATTATTAGGGACAGCAAAAGTGCTGGTAAAGGATAAAAAATCGCATCTAATTTGGGCTGGTACAGCGATTGCGACAGTGCTTTTAACGACGATGATGACATCGTCCATTGCTTCTGCAATTCCTGCGAAATCAGAAAATAAAGAAGTGCTGACAAAGATGTGGGATAAGATCTCTGAGTGGACGAGTCCTGATACTGATACGAATGCAGTACCTGCTTTTTCAACGACAGGTTATGATCCGGCGGGGAGAGACATGGGAGCTCCGCTTGTTCAGAGTAATGCCGTATATTTTACGGCAATAACTCCTATTCCAACTTACTGGAGGGGGCAATCTCGAAGTATCTACGACGGGAGAAGCTGGAAGCTGAATGAATCGGCAGGTCAATCCTTTGAATACATCAGTACTGAACAGAGACTCAGAGAGGACGAGATTGAAGAGAATCCGTATTTTCAAATCGTGAAACAGACAATTAGCCTTAAGGAACCTGCTAAGGGCGGATCTGATATTTTTGTGGGAGGAGTTCCTCTGCGATTATCGTTCGGAGATAGTATGGGAGACGGTACAAAGAAGGAAAGTGGATTAACAGAAAGTGGTAATGAGTCTGCCTTTCCTTACATATGGAGCGATATATCTTCGGGGAATGTAAGATTTGATGATAAGCAAAAAGCACAGCCGATTCAGCATTATAGTATGGATGTACTGATTCCTGTACAAGACAAAACGGTGCTTCGTAAAGCGGTGGGAGAAGATCCCGCTTCGATCCAGAAGACGGATCTTCAGCTTCCATCTAGTTTACCTGCAAGGGTCACGAAGCTGGCGAATTCAATAACTGGTGATACAAATACGCGTTATGACGCGGTCATGGCTGTATCGAAGTATTTAAAATCGAACTACACGTACACACTGAATACTCGTGTTCCGGCAGTAGATCAAGATTTTGTGGATGATTTTCTGTTTGTAACCAAGAAAGGGTATTGTAATTATTTTTCTTCAGCCATGGTTATTCTCCTGCGGAGTAAAGGGATTCCTGCGAGATATGTGCAGGGGTTTGCTCCAGGTCAGCGAGATGAACAGCAGCCGGACAAGTATACGGTTACTCAAGGGGATGCACACTCCTGGGTAGAAGTGTATTTCCCGGGGGCCGGCTGGTTTCCATTTGAAGCAACACCGGGCTTTGATCCGGCCTCTGAACTGCAAGCTGCATCTGCTGCGGATGAACCGGCACCGGGGCCTATGAAGAATGGCGGGTTTGAAATCGATCTGAGTCAGTTGATGACTCTCTTTCAGACAGGGCTAAGAAGCGTTGCTCAGCCGAATATACTTGCATGGGCTGCTGCAGCGATGCTGCTGCTCGCAGCAGTGATTACAGCGGGACGTGTTTACGGCCCGGTCATACAGCTCCGGCTTCGGATGATTTGGCCGCGCCGGACCTTTCCAGACCGAGAGCGCCTGCTTCACATAGGTGCTCCCGTTTGGGACATGCTCGCTAAGCGTTACGGTGAGCGGGCCAGCGGAATTACACTGCGGGAATATATCGCAGGGCTGCCTGTGGAAGAGGACACCCTGCGTGAGGAAGTGCGGCAGTTCGCCAAAGACTGGGAAACGATGGTCTATAGCCCGGCAGGTCCTTCCCGAGGAGAGAGCATCGCTTTTTTACAGTGCTGCTTGCGGATGGCTAAAATTTTGTGAATAATTCCCTTAAAAGTAATATGTAGAGTTGGAGGTATGACCCCCTTTTATAACATACATTTTCTTACAAAATTTTATTAATAAGAAGAAAGCGAGCTTTCCTTGACGTCAGGTTTTGTCGGCAAGTATAATTAATCTCATTGAATTGAGGGAGGCACGGTAATGATAAAGCCAAATGAAATTGTTGTTGTTCTAGATTTCGGGGGACAGTATAACCAACTAATCGCAAGAAGAATCCGCGATCTCGGAGTATACAGCGAGTTGCTTCCATATAACACACCTGCAGAGAAGATACGTGAACTTGCACCAAAAGGTATCGTATTCTCCGGTGGACCATCCAGTGTATACGCTGAGAATGCACCGCATGTAGACCCTGCTGTTTATGACCTGGGATTGCCAATTTTCGGTATTTGCTATGGTATGCAGATGATGGCCCAGCAATTAGATGGTAAAGTAGAACGTGCTCACAAACGTGAGTATGGTAAAGCAGATGTTTTGTTTAACGAAGGATCTGATCTTGTAGCAGGTCTTGAATTGAATCAAACGGTATGGATGAGTCATGGAGATCACGTTGTTTCCTTGCCTACAGGTTTTAAACTTGATGCGGGAACAGAAAGTGCTCCGATTGCAGCAATGAGCCATCCAGAACGTAAATTTTATGCAGTTCAGTTCCATCCAGAAGTACGCCATTCTTTGAATGGTAATGATATGATCCGTAACTTCCTATATAACGTGTGCGGTTGCGAAGGCAACTGGAGCATGGAGACTTTCATCGAAGATAAAATCAATGAAATCCGTGAACAAGTTGGCGACAAAAAAGTGCTTTGTGCCCTCAGTGGCGGCGTTGATTCTTCTGTAGTAGCAGCACTGCTTCACAGAGCAATCGGTGATCAACTTACTTGTATGTTTATCGACCACGGTCTTCTTCGTAAAGGAGAAGCAGAGAGCGTAATGGAAACTTTCGTAGGTAAATTCGATATGAAAGTGGTTAAAATTGATGCTCGTGAACGCTTTATGTCCAAGCTTGCTGGAGTAGATGATCCAGAACAAAAACGTAAAATTATCGGTAACGAATTTATTTACGTATTTGAAGAAGAATCCAGCAAATTTGATGATTTCACATTCTTGGCACAAGGAACCCTTTATACAGATATCGTAGAAAGTGGTACAGCTACAGCGCAAACAATCAAATCTCACCACAATGTCGGTGGACTTCCTGAGAACATGAAGTTTGAACTTATTGAGCCGCTGAACGCACTCTTCAAAGACGAAGTTCGTAAAGTCGGTGAAGAATGTGGATTGCCAGAAGAGATCGTATGGCGTCAGCCATTCCCAGGACCGGGTCTAGCGATCCGTGTACTTGGTGAAGTAACGGAAGAGAAACTGAAGATTGTTCGTGACTCTGACTACATTTTGCGTGAAGAGATCATTAAAGCAGGTCTTGGCCGTGAAATTTGGCAGTACTTCACCGCTCTTCCTAACATGAAGAGTGTAGGGGTTATGGGCGATGCTCGTACGTATTCCTATACCGTAGGTATTCGTGCAGTAACATCCATCGACGGTATGACAGCAGACTGGGCACGTATCCCTTGGGATGTGTTAGAGAAAATCTCTGTTCGTATCGTTAACGAAGTAGATAACGTAAACCGTATCGTTTATGATGTAACTTCTAAACCGCCTGCAACGATCGAGTGGGAATAGGATAGGAACATTTTTATAAAAATCAAAACCTTCTATTTGCTTATACAGCAAGTAGAAGGTTTTTTTTGTGTACAACTTGCCATACAAGTTTCTGTATAATGGACATTTTTGGTCAAGCTTAGGGATAAAAGTATAAGCACTACGAATTCTGTTTATGATAAAAAGGTGAGTAGCTCATGATGATTCTTCGTGTAATGACTGGTTGTGAAGATACCATTTTACACGGATCTATCATGAGTATTTTAAATATGTGAGAAGTTTCACATTGACAAAACAACTTTTATGAAAGTGCTTGCAAGGAATGAAAAGTTATGATAAATTGAACTTGTATAAAAAACATACAAGTTAGACATGTTAGACATGTTGTTCTAACCAGCATAATTATCTATAAAGGAGCAAAAGAAAATGATGACTACCAAAGAAACCCCTCATATTAAACCAAATGGAGTAGAAATAGCTGAAACGATTCTGTTACCTGGAGACCCTCTAAGAGCCAAGTTTATTGCTGAAACCTTTTTGGAAGATTACAAATGCTTTAACGAAGTAAGAGGAATGCTCGGGTATACCGGTACTTACAAAGGGAAAAAAATATCTGTAATGGGTACGGGAATGGGACCAGCGAGTATGGGGATTTATTCTTGGGAATTAATCAATGTATTCGGGGTTAAGAATTTAATTCGAATTGGTACTTGTGGTGCGATGCAAAAAGACATCGAGCTATATGATGTTATTTTTGGTATGGGAGCTGCAACAGATTCCAATTATGGTCATCAATTTAACTTACCAGGACAATTTCCATTAACTGCTTCCTTTGAACTTTTAGAAAAAGCGAAGAAAATCGCAGATGATAAAGGTCAAAAAGTTCATATTGGTAATATTTTATCAAGTGAAATTTTCTATAATGCAGATCCAACAGCAAATCAAAAATGGCGTGACGTTGGAATCATGGCCGTTGAAATGGAATCTGTAGCACTTTACTGGAATGCGATTAAAGCAGGTGTAAATGCGCTTTGTATTCTAACGGTGAGTGATCACCTTATTACAGGAGCACAAACGACTCCAGAGGAACGCCAAACTGCATTTACGAACATGATGGAGATTGCATTAGAGTTAGCGTAAACGGTTCTTTTTGAACCATCTAAAAATATAAATAAGCCTCCTTCACTTTACGGTTTGGTTGTGAGTGAAGGAAGCTTTAAATAGTGAAATACTTAATCAAATGCTAAGTAAGATAGTTAATTAAATGAAAAAGTTTGCTTTTATGCAGATAATGTAAGCGCTATTATAACATCTTTGTTTATGCAGCATGAGATACTTGGAGGTATATTATGAATAGTTCAGTTGGAAAACCGGTAGTCAACATGGGGAAAATCGTTCCGGTTATATTACTTTTAATGATCTTTTCCATCGTTATCGATAACTCATTTAAGATCATCTCCCCAGACCTAGTTGATTATTTTGGTGTATCCGCAAGTACGGTAAGCTGGCAAGTAACGCTTTCAGGTTTAGTGATTGGTATCGGTGCAGTTGTGTATTCATCTCTATCTGACTCGATCAGTATACGAAATCTACTAACGGTAGGTATTTTATTAATTTGTGTAGGTTCTTTACTCGGTTATATTACACATGAGAATTATTGGTTGATCGTTTTTTCTAGAATTATTCAGTCTGCCGGTTTAGGTGCGACAGAAACGCTGTATTTGGTGTTTATTACTAAATATGCAACCGAACAAGAACAGAAAAAGTATATGGGATTTAGTACAAGCAGCTTCCAGCTTGCTACGGTTATTGGTACATTAACCGGCGGGTTTGTTGCGACTTATCTGGCATGGCAGAACTTGTTCCTAATTCCGCTGCTTAGCATTATATTACTGCCATTCATTCTTAAGAATTTGCCAAAAGAAGAGAAAAAGAAAAATAATGTAGACTTCTTAGGTCTTATTATCGTCGCAGTGATTGCTACTTCAATCATGCTGTATATGTCTTCTTTCAACTGGGGACTTTTCATCCTCTTTATTGCAGCTGTGATTGTATTCTTACTTTATATCAGCAAAAATAAAAATGCTTTTATTACAATTGATTTCTTTAAAAACAAACAATTTCTATTTGGATTAGTTGTGGCGTTTATTCTTAACTCTCTATACGCTGCTTATGCACTGAATACGTTGTCGTTCCTGCTAACATCTGTATATGATATCCATCTGGATAAAGTCTCCCTACTGTTCATACCAGCATGTCTACTAGCAGCAGGTGTTGGAGCTCTATCTGGTAAAATAGGAAAATTTTTAGATAGTAAGCAATGTGTTTACTTAGCGATTAGTTTAATTATTATTAGTTTATTACTTGGTGTCTTCTTTATTAAAATGTCCATCGCCGTATTTGTTGTATCGCTTATTTTATTCTCTTGTAGCTTTGCACTGCTATATGCACCACTTATTGATATTGCTATTAAAAAAGTGCCAACAGAAAAATCGGGTACGGCTTTAGGTTTCTACAATTTGTGCATCAATATCGCAATGTCCGTTGGTTTCACATACTCAGCTCTATTGATCGATAAGAAAGATTTACAATTTGGATTTTTGAGATTTGTAACAGAGGAAGGAACGGCATTAAACTATAGTAGTATCGTTGCTGTTCTTGCGGTAATTGCGGTACTGGCTATCGTATTGTTTTGGATTTTGTTGGGTCGTAAATCAGAGAGCCACACTCAAGAAACTAGATAAAGGAAGCGAGTTAAATGAAAAAATTTAAACGTGTGCATTTGGTCGTAATGGATTCTGTGGGAATTGGAGAAGGAAAAGATGCAGCAGATTTTAATGATGTTGGTTCCCACACTCTCTTACACATTGCCGAACATATGAACGGATTAAATCTGCCTAACTTAGCTAGATTGGGTCTGTCCAATATTGAAGAAATCTTAGGTGTGCCAAAAGCCGATAAACCTCTTGCCTATTACACGAAATTACAAGAGAAATCAGTCGGCAAAGATACAATGACAGGTCACTGGGAAATCATGGGTCTTAATATTGATAAACCATTTAATGTGTATCCAAATGGATTCCCAGACGAATTAATCAAACAGATTGAAGAGGTAACTGGACGAAAAGTAGTTGCGAATAAGCCTGCAAGTGGAACAGCCATTATTGATGAATATGGCGAACATCAAATGAAAACAGGGGATCTGATTGTGTATACATCTGCTGACCCGGTTCTGCAAATTGCAGCTCATGAAGAAATCATTCCACTCGAAGAGTTATATGATATTTGCGAAAAGGTACGGGAGATCACAAAAGACCCTGCTTATTTAATCGGTCGGATCATCGCAAGACCTTATGTAGGTGAACCAGGGAACTTTACGAGAACATCTAACCGTCATGACTATGCATTAAAACCATTTAATAAAACCGTCATGAATAGTCTGCAAGATGGAGGCTATGATGTAATCGCCATTGGAAAGATCAATGATATCTTCGATGGTGAAGGAGTTACGGAATCCATTCGTACGAAAGACAATATGGATGGTATGGATAAACTGCTGGAAGTCATGAAAAAAGATTTCACTGGAATGAGCTTTTTGAATCTAGTTGATTTCGATGCCTTATACGGTCATCGCCGTGATCCAGAAGGTTATGGAAAAGCACTAGAGGAATTTGATAAGCGATTAGATGAAGTATTCGACTCACTTCGAGAAGATGATTTGCTAATTATTACAGCTGACCATGGAAATGATCCAACATTCCCTGGCACAGACCATACTCGTGAGTTCATTCCTGTCTTGGTATATTCCAAGCAATTAAAGGATAGTGGAAAATTACCTGAAAATGATACATTTGCTGATATTGGTGCAACCATAGCAGATAATTTTGATGTTCATATGCCAGATTACGGTGAGTCTTTCTTACAATTTCTTAAATAAGTGATTACTTTGTATAAACCTCCAAAAACCTTTTTTTTGGAGGTTTGTATGCTATATTTGGAGAAGAAAATGACATTCCTTGTCGTCTAGAAAGTGATATGTCATAATGAGTTAATTATAATATTGATTAACCTAGGGAAGCTAAGGGAGAATCTCCTACTTCCCTTTACTTTTATCCATCTCTTGTCAATGTTCGGCCATTAAAACGAGTTAATTAATAGTTTGAATTTACAGTAAAGGACACAACTTTAATGAATACAAATAAACTAGATAAATTAAAACGGCCACTCTATATAACTGTATATGACGAGCTTCTCCTTCAGATTACGAAAGGAGAATACCAGGCAGGAAGTCAGCTTCCTTCAGAACCGGATTTAGCTAGAAAACTAGGGGTTAGCCGTGCAACGTTAAGACAAGCTTTAGTCCTTTTGCAAGATGATGGATTAGTAAGAAATATACGCGGCAAAGGAAACTTTGTACTAGAATCTTCTTATAAACAAGAGGATGTTCAATTAGAAAAACTAAGTAATCCCATGCATAAATGCCATATAAGTACATTTGACCAAATAGACTTACATTATCGATTAGATCCGGAAACGGAGCATACGAAACAAGTTTTAAAGAGGGATTCATCTGCTGTAGTGGCTTTAGAACGTTTGTATAGAAAGGGAGGCGATTTACTTGCTTATGCCTTCACTTTCATGTCCATGCAAACAGTAGAAAGCTTATCTCTGGACCTTAATAATAAGGAGCGGCTACTAGAATTTCTAGAGAATGAGGCCTATGGAATCGCTAACCATGGAAATATTGAAATAAAATATACACATACGGTTAATTTGGCTAATCGGAAAGATAAATTAATAGGACAAAATGAATGCTTTTTACTGCTAGAAGCCCTTTACAATAAAACGGAGGCAGATCCTCCATTGATGTATAATAAATTTTATATACCGCAGCAATTTTCGAATATTAAATTAAATACATTTAAATGAAAATATAAGTTCACAAAAAACACAGGAAAGTCCATTCTTGGTAAGATGATCAGCTAACGCGCCTTAACGAAGTTATATGATTAGGACTTTCATTCATTGGGAGCCTGACACTGTCGCCGTATGTAGTAATTTGAAGAGTAATAAAAAACTCTCTTTTATTTGCTTTGTTCAGCAAAAGAAAGAGAGTTTTTGCTATTGAAACAGAATAGTAGGCATTCCTATATATAAATTGAATCAAGAAATACCAGGGTGGTACTATAACTCTATAACAACATCATGAGTAATTAGAAACTTGCAGAAATGGCGGGGTTTTATGTCTATTAAGAAATTTAATTTTTATTCTGTTGGACAATTTTTAATAAGTGACAAATTTTATATTCCAGATTATCAACGCGAATATTCGTGGGAAGAAGATGAACAAGTCAAAGATTTTTGGATGGATCTAGAGGACTTAGTTGAGAATAAAAGGGATAGTCACTTTTTTGGACAAATCGTAGTGCATGATGATCAAGAAGATAAAAAGAAGTATATCATCGATGGTCAACAACGCAGTTCAACATCTATTATTTATTTGGCCGTAATTAGAGATTTATTTGAGAAGATTTATACGGAGACAAAAAAAGATGGGGCAAGAAATAAAGTAGAAGATATTCGATTGAAAATCATTGGGCGCTGGAGTGAAGAAGAGAATGAACTTCAGTTCCACTTAGGAAAAGTAGATCATGTATTTTTTAGAGACTTTATTCAGCGTGGCCTCCCCGTAAATGATGATGTAACTGAAGCATCCCATAAGCGAATAAAACAAGCGTATGAATTTTTATATGAGGAACTATCAGATAAAATTGCGAATTTGAATGATGAGGATAAATATAATAAGCTAGTTGATTATTATACTGGATTTAAAGATAGGTTTAATCTAATGTGTGTTGAAACAGACGATATGAATGAAGCATTTATTATTTTTGAGACACTGAATGCAAGAGGGAAGGAATTAGAAACTTCCGATCTGTTGAAAAACCATTTATTTAAAACAGCTGGTAATTTAATTGACGATGTGAAAAATCAGTGGTTAAAAATGCAAAGAAATGCGGAAGGTATTGATTTAACAAAGTTTATCAGAACAATTTGGAATTCTAAATTTGATTTTACTAGAGAGAAAGAGCTTTATAAAAATTTGAAAGCTGTCATAACAACTCCAAAAGAGTGCTTAGAATTTACCGATGTATTAGTGAATAGTATTGGTGTTTATAAAGTGCTAGTTGATCCTAATAATGAAGCATATTTTGAGGATAAACATATAGAAAAGCATTTGGAAAATTTAAAGTTGCTGAATGCTAGTACGTATTATCCAGTACTTATTGCGATGGCAAATAGTTCATACAGTGAAATGGAAATTAGAAATGTGATGGAAGCAATTGAAAGTTTCATTGTCAGGAACTGCGTAATTGCGGGAAAAGTAGCTAATCGCTACGAACTATTATTTGCGAAATTAGCTAAAAAAATTTCAGCACAGCACATGTCATTTTCAGAGATTGTTCAAGAGTTGAAAAGTGAAATGCTGAGTGATGATGAATTCGAGAACCATTTCTTAATCTGTACTATAAAAAAAGCCCCTGTTGCCAAATTTATTCTTAGAAGAATAAATGATTATTCTCAAAAAGAAACGTTAATTAATCCGAGTAATAAAGACATACATTTAGAACATATCATGCCTAAGAAATTGGGAACGTGGAAAGTACATGAGGATCTTCATCAGAAGTACCTTCATAGAATAGGGAACCTTACACTGTTAGCGGATGAGTACAATACAGCTATTAAAAATAAAGGGTTTGATGAGAAGAAGAAAACATATAAAAAATCAGCTATCGTAATGACAAGCAAACTTTGTACATCCAATGAATGGACGCCAACACGAATTGAGGAGCGACAAAAAGAGTTGTTTCTTATGGCAAAAGAAGTGTGGAAATTTTGATTTGCTAAATTTAAAGCTTGGGTCTTAGATTGGTTGTCCTATTAATACGATTACCTTTATAGGTTTCTAGAGTTATATAAAAGTCCCTAAAATATAGGGGCTTTTTTTAGTTCTATTTTTATTCATACGTCACATAAATTAGTTTCATGAAAAATGATGAATGATTTTCAGTACTTTCGCAAAAATGTAATATACGAACGTTACACGCATGGTTAGGTATTAACATTCGCTTTTTGTATTGACAATATGATCTATCCCTCCTAGAATAAAAAATGAAAAACGAATAAACACATGCTTTTTCGTATAATCTCGGGGATTGGCCTGAGAGTTTCTACGAGATCACCATAATGATCTGGCTACGAAAAAAGATAATGCAATGGGATGACAAATTAAGGGTTTCTAAGCATCTGGATTCAACAACAAGAAGCTGAAACTTTTGAGATTCCTGCGTATCTTTTTTAGCGTTAGCCCTTGAAGATCAATTTCTTTGAAGGGCTTTTTGTCGTTTTGAAGTTTATTCGACTTATCTCTAAGGGGGAATATTCGGATTATGGAGAGTTTCTTTAAATTAAAGGAACGCGGAACAAATGTCAGAACAGAGATTATTGCAGGTTTAACCACGTTTATGACCATGGCGTACATTCTGATAGTAAACACGATCTTTTTAGGTGAAAGTGGAGCAGGTATACCAGATAATGCCGTATTTTTTGCAACAGCGGTGGGCGCTGGTCTGATGACGATCGTAATGGGTCTTTTTGTAAATGTTCCGATTGCTCTTGCTCCGGGTATGGGTCTTAATGCATATTTTATGACGGTTGTACTGAGCTCGAACGGTATGATTACATGGCAGGCTGCGCTGGGTGCCGTCTTTATCTCAGGTCTAGTATTTATTCTGCTGACGGTAACAAAGATTCGACAAAAACTCCTAGTTGCTGTACCAGATAGTTTAAAAACAGCAATAACCGTAGGTATTGGATTATTCGTAGCCGTAGTTGGACTAAAATTAAGTAATTTAGTTGTAGCAAATGTGAACGCTAATACAGATATATCACAACCCGTTGCAGGAGGAAGTTTCAGTCTTGCTTTTGGTAACCTGACACATGCAGATGTTCTTCTTACCCTGATTGGATTACTTATTATTGCGATCCTTATGGTACTGAATGTGAAAGGTGCTATGCTTATCGGGATCGTAGTTACTACTATTATTGGTATTCCAATGGGAGTGACTGATCTCAGCGGTCTCAGCGGTTCGAATTGGATTCCTTCTTTTAGTGGGCTTGCAGTAGGGCAGCTGGATATCATGGGTGCTCTAAAACTTGGTTTGTTCGAAATTATTTTTGTTTTTACTTTTGTAGAGTTGTTTGATACATTTGGCACCCTTGTTGGAACATCTACACGGATGGGTCTAATGAAAGATAAGGAGAAGGGTGAGAAGATTGTCGGAAAAGCAATGCTTGTTGATGCGGCTGGCGTAAGCGCAGGGGCTGTGCTTGGTACAAGTACGATTACAGCATTTGTAGAAAGTTCGGCTGGTGTTGAAGCGGGAGGACGTACAGGACTGACTTCGGTAACAACGGGGATCATGTTCCTTCTAGCTTTATTCATCGCTCCTCTAGCACTGGTTGTACCTTCGGCAGCTACAGCACCTGCTCTGATCATTGTGGGTGTGCTGATGATGAGTCAAGTTCGTAATATTGATTGGGATGATTTCCTTCAAGCATTCCCTGCATTTTTAACGATTGTTATGATGCCATTTACGAACAGTATTGCTAATGGTATTTCACTTGGAATTATCTCTTACGTTGTTCTTGCTTCATTCTCTTCTCTAGCTACAAGCCGTAAGGTGAAAATTCATTGGCTGATGTGGATCTTGTTCGCCATTGTTCTGGCAAGATACATTTTCATCGGCTCGGAGTAAAATAAAACATATATAATAGTAGTTCATATAGAAAAGCCTTGCTCTTCGGAGTAAGGCTTCTTTTGTTTCTTCTATATAGAAGGAATAGGAGAAGACAAAAGATGTATTACTATCTGCTCATTTTTGACTAACTCACTCCGGTTGGCATTCGCCAAAAGTCGTTCGCCATTCAAAAGTTTCGCTAAGTAAAGCTGTTTCACCGAAACAGCGATCATGGAATTTTGGTCTATCACAAACGGTGTAGATAAAATTACATGTCTGTGTTTTGAGAGATTGGACTCACAAAACTGAACAGTGAGAGTTTGGGGAGCTTAGCTTCTATATATTTTCACCTCTAATAATAGAGTAGAGATAAATCTAGCGACTTTTTTATAAAAAAAGGGTTGCATTCTATTTCTCAGCATGGTATATTCTAATTCCGGCCAAGAAGTTAGCCAGTAAGCAACACACTGAATAACAAGCTTCATAAATGAAGTTAAAAAACTTCGAGAAAAAAAGCTTGACACTCTGAACCGGACATGATATGATATAAAAGTTGCTAACGACGAGAGTTGTTAGCGGGATTGATCTTTGAAAACTGAACAACGAGGAGTTTTACGTAAGTAAAACTCGTGAGTGAATTAATACAAATTCAATTTGTTGGTCATACAAATTGAATAGAGAACTTTAAGTTCTCGTCAGCATTTTCTAAATGAGCTTATCGCTCTTTTCAATAACTTTATTGGAGAGTTTGATCCTGGCTCAGGACGAACGCTGGCGGCGTGCCTAATACAT
>NZ_BOSJ01000032.1 GCF_018403285.1 Paenibacillus sp. J45TS6
CACGGAGGTAACAGGGGTTCGAATCCCCTACGGGTCACTTTATATGGAGATTTAGCTCAGCTGGGAGAGCATCTGCCTTACAAGCAGAGGGTCGGGGGTTCGATCCCCTCAATCTCCACCATATAAAATATTGCGGGGTGGAGCAGCTCGTCTAGCTCATAACCCGAAGGTCGCAGGTTCAAATCCAGACTCCGCAATTGTAATACTTGGAACTGTGGTGTAGAGGCCTAACATGCCTGCCTGTCACGCAGGAGATCGCGGGTTCAAATCCCGTCAGTTCCGCCACTTTTATCTCAGTCCTATGATATAGAGCATGATATGGCGTAATCAATTAGCCGGTGTAGCTCAACTGGTAGAGCAACTGACTTGTAATCAGTAGGTTGGGGGTTCAAGTCCTCTCGCCGGCACCAGTTTCAATATGGAGAATTAGCAAAGTGGCTAAACGCATCAGACTGTAATCTGTTCTCTTACGGGTTCGGTGGTTCGAAATCATCATCCTTTAACAGTTTCTTAGGGGCATAGTTTAAAGGTAGAACAGCGGTCTCCAAAACCGTTAGTGTGGGTTCAATTCCTGCTGCCCCTGCCATAATCTTATTTATTTCAGTGAAAAATAAGATGGCGGTCGTGGCGAAGGGGTTAACGCACCGGATTGTGGCTCCGGCATTCGTGGGTTCAAGTCCCATCGATCGCCCATTTATACACCTTATCACTGTTGGGGATTAGCCAAGCGGTAAGGCAACGGACTTTGACTCCGTCATGCATAGGTTCAAATCCTATATCCCCAGCCATTTTAGTACGAGCCATTAGCTCAGTTGGTAGAGCACCTGACTTTTAATCAGGGTGTCGAAGGTTCGAGCCCTTCATGGCTCACCATATAATCACATGCGCGTGTGGCGGAATTGGCAGACGCACTAGACTTAGGATCTAGCGTCCTTGACGTGGGGGTTCGAGTCCCTTCACGCGCATTGATTTTTGCGGACGTGGCTCAGCGGTAGAGCATCGCCTTGCCAAGGCGAGGGTCGCGGGTTCGATTCCCGTCGTCCGCTTTTATATTTTTTGCGCCCTTAGCTCAGCTGGATAGAGCGTTTGACTACGAATCAAAAGGCCGGGAGTTCGAATCTCTCAGGGCGCGCCATTATATTTCGGGATGTAGCTCAGCTTGGTAGAGCACCTGGTTTGGGACCAGGGGGTCGCATGTTCAAATCGTGTCATCCCGATATTAGTACGCGGGTGTAGTTCAATGGTAGAACTTCAGCCTTCCAAGCTGATAGCGTGGGTTCGATTCCCATCACCCGCTCCAATATATTTATTCAAGTCTGGTTATATAACTAGGCTTTTTTTTGTATATAAAGATAGAAGTTTCGATTACCTCTTTTAGGGACTAGATGTATAAGGGTTTTACAAGTCGCGCTCCGTATGGAGGTACGTGAATTTAAGTGTTTTTGATTCTCTGGTTCACCGTCTTACATCTGAATGGACGAAACTGCTACCCGTAGTTACGGAAGAGGATCTACTTTTGATATTTTAGTAGTTGGGAGTCGTTAGAATACAGAATTTATGAACCAGGCAAAGTTTTTTAAGAAAAAAGGGCGTTCGCCTTTGTTTTTTACAGCCTTATCAGACAGGATTTGTATTTGCTTAGGTTTTAAAACTACACTATAATATTAGGCTAATCTACACATAGTCAGGAGGAAACAATGGGATTTATCAGAAATCAATTAGACGGATATGGAATGAGCGAAGCTGCGGTTGGTTATCTATCAAACTTGATCATGGCTGTTTTTATAGCGTTGGTCTGCATTCTAGCCAATTTTTTAACCAAAAAAATCGTGCTGAAGACGATTATTCATATCGTTAATAACAATCGGTATACATGGGACAATATTATTTTGGAGAAAAAAGTGTTTCATAAGCTGTCACATCTCGTGCCAGCCATCATTATCTATTCTTCTGCACCCATCTTTCCGTCATATGAGATTTTGATTAAGAAGCTGGCAATCATTTATATGATTATCGTAACCACCAGGGTGTTTAGTGCGCTGCTTAATGCTGTTGAAGCGATTTATCGTACATTTGAGGTTTCCAAGATCAGACCGATCAAAGGATACATTCAGGTGGCAAAGATCTTACTATACATCATCGCTACGATTTTAGTGATATCGAGCCTCATTGGTCAGAATCCCTTGATCATTCTCAGCGGGTTTGGTGCCTTATCGGCTGTTCTGATGTTAGTTTTTAAGGACTCCATCTTAGGCCTTGTGGCAGGCGTTCAATTATCCTCGAATGATATGGTACGTGTAGGCGACTGGATAGAAATGCCGAAGTATGATGCGAACGGTGACGTAATTGATATTACACTCAATACGGTAATGGTCATGAACTTTGATAAGACAATCACCATGATTCCTAGCTATGCCCTTATTTCAGACTCATTCAAAAATTGGAGAGGTATGCAAGCATCCGGTGGCAGAAGAATTAAGAGAAGTATTAATATTGATACAAGCAGTATCTCTTTTTGTACAGAGGAAATGATTGAGGAACTTCAAAAGATACACTATCTCACTGATTATGTCACGACGAGATTGGATGAAATTAATACTTATAATATGGAACACCAGATTAATACGGAGAGCAAGGTGAACGGTAGGCAGCTTACGAATATAGGTGTATTCCGAGAATACATTCATCAATATCTGAGGAATCACCCTAAAATTCATAAGGATATGACGCTGATTGTCAGACAGCTAGCTCCTGGCGATAACGGGCTGCCACTGGAAATCTATGCGTTTAGTAATGATACCAACTGGGCGGTGTATGAATCAGTTCAGGCTGATATCTTCGATCATATCTTTGCAGTTGCGCCGACCTTTGGACTTCGTGCCTTCCAAAATCCTACGGGCCATGATATCGTTCATTTAAAAGAAAGCAAAGAATATTCGCGAGAATACTCAAGATAAAATCAGGAAATTGTTGAAGCAAGATCTGGCTTTATTGAATACTAATTTCATTCGCACTGGCTATATACAGTTTGATGTCGACAATTTAAAACCACCTCAAAGGTGGTTTTTTCGCATTTATAGAGCATCTTATCAGTGATAAACGAGAATCACTTAAGGGTGATCTCGGCTTGCGTTAAATCGTTATTATTTAAAGTGCTTACTGAATTGATGATTGTAACGATTTCAGCAGGGGATTCAGGTAAGTCATTTTCTAACCATGTTTGAACAATGGCAATACAGCCTCCAACAATATATCTCACATAATAATTGGAATAGGACTTGCTAAATTCCTCAGAAACCTGTTCCAGATCAGCTTTATTCGCTATAGAAATAAGTTTATCTAGCAGCTTATTGTCCCTCTGTTTGCAAAATAAAATCTTACACAAAGCCCTGTTTTCTGAAATCAATTCAAGTACATTCAATAGTAGTGAATCTGAATACTCGTTCACTGGCGTTTCATCAATATATTTCACGATTTTATGGAATAGCTCATCTTCCATCGTCTGGAGCAAATCATGTGGATCTTTGTAATGTGCATAAAACGTTCCTCTATTCACATCTGCTCTTTTACATATATCAGTAACCGTAATCTGGTGAATTTCTTTCTCTTCAAGCAGGGTAAGGATACTATCTTTAATAGCCTTCTTCGTGTACACAACTCTTCGATTTCCTTTAATGCCTACCATAACGAATCTCCTTATAAAAATTTAAATTATCTAACGGAATCAATTTCATAACTCATTAAAAGGTATTATGAACTTGAACTAACTCTGCAACTGTTATCAATTGAACAAACTTGTTCAATATGTTCATTTCATAACACAAAGAAAATATGTGGTCGTTGTTATTGGATTTTTGCTAATTTATAATATTAACGTACTATTAAACAAACAAGTTGTCTATTTAATGACGATATGAATTGAATACTCATTAATTCGGTAGCATATAAAACAAGCCTGGCAGCTAATGGAGGAAGAGAATGTCGTATATCAAAATTCAGGATGTATATAAAAAATATAAGGTGGGAGATACCGTCGTTGTCGCTAATAATGGGATCTCTTTTTCTATTGAAAAGGGAGAATTCGTTGTTATATTAGGTCCAAGCGGAGCGGGAAAGTCAACGGTACTTAATATTCTTGGAGGAATGGACAGTTGTGATTCAGGAGAAATCATCGTGGACGGGCTTACTATATCTACATTTAATAATAAGCAGCTTACTAAATATAGAAGAGACGATGTAGGTTTTGTATTTCAGTTTTATAATTTGGTACAAAACTTAACAGCCAAGGAAAACGTAGAACTTGCTACACAAATCACCAAGAATGCGTTAGATGTTGATCAAACGCTTGAATTGGTAGGTCTTGATCATAGAAAAGACAATTTTCCATCACAGTTATCTGGCGGTGAGCAGCAAAGAGTTTCTATTGCAAGAGCAGTAGCCAAAAATCCTAAGTTATTGCTTTGTGATGAGCCAACGGGTGCTCTCGATTACAATACTGGAAAGCAAGTATTACAAACCCTTCAAGATACATGTAGGAAAATGGGGACAACCGTTATCGTGATCACGCATAACTCGGCAATTGCACAGATGGCAGATCGAGTGATTAAAATCAATGATGCGAAGGTTCGAAGTGTAGAAGTGAATAAGAATCCGATTCCCATTGAAAATATTGAGTGGTAGGGGTACATGATGAAACTTAAGCCATATACGAAATTAACGATTAGAGAAATTTTATCTTCTAAAGCCAGATTTATTTCGATATTGATCATTATTCTTTTAGGGGTTGCTTTTTATTCAGGTATAAAGTCGTCAGGACCCGATATGAGCAAGGCGATCAATCATCTTTTTAATGAATATCATTTGATGGATAGTAAAGTTGTATCGAATTTCGGATTAGATGATGACGATGTTGATGTGCTTAGAAATGATGATCGCATCTTGGATTTTTACGCTACGCATAGCATAGATGTGAATCTTACAAACGCCAGTAATGTAGTTAGATTCATGGAATACGATAAGGAAAGTAATATCAATGATTTCATCATTGTAGAAGGTCGATTACCTGAGAACAGTGGAGAAATCGCGATCGATGAAGAAGCCTTAAAGCTTAATAAGGACATACAGATCGGACAAGAATATACAATTGAGACTGACGATGAGACAATGAAGAATTTTAAGCAGACAACGTTCACCGTAGTAGGTATGGTAAGAAGCCCAATGTATATTGAAAAAGGATCTAGAGGCATAACATCTGTGGGTAAAGGAAGTATTGATTACTTTGCCGTATTGAATCGTTCTGATCTATCCATGGATGCATACACCGAGCTATATATAAGATTTAAAAATGTACAAGGCCTTGATGGATATAGTGATGAGTATCAAGATGTAATGGATGAGAATAGTGAATATCTTGAAAACCTATTCGCTGCCAGAAAGGAAGAAAGAGCAGAAGAATTAAAGGCAGCATTACAAAAACAATGGTCTCAAAGTACGGCTAATATGAATCAATTGAGTCAATCATCTGTAGACAAACGGGCAGAAGGTATGATGGATGTAGATCAGTTAGCGTATTATGTGTCCGATCGAACGGATAACCCGGGGTATTTAGGATATAAAGATTCCATTCATAGTTTAGATAGTATTGCTTCCGTGTTGCCGGTATTTTTCTTCCTACTAGCAGTAATGATCTGTTTAACAACGATGACTAGAATGGTCGAAGAAAATAGAACCGAGATCGGTACATTAAAAGCTTTAGGATATGGCAATTTTGAAATAGCGAAGAAATATATTATCTATGCGTCCTTAGCAAGTATTTTAGGAGCTGTATTAGGAATACTCATTGGAGCGAGTATACTCCCAGGCATTATCAGTAATGCACATGAAAGTTTATACAGCCTGCCTAAAGTAAGCATTGTTTATTATCCGTCCTATATCGTTCAATCGCTATTCATCTCTATATTATGTACGGTAGGGGCTAGTTTGTTTGTCTTAAGAGTTGAATTAAGAAATAAGCCAGCTAATCTAATGAAGGTAAAAGCTCCGAAGGTTGGTAAAAAGATACTCTTAGAGAGAGTTACGCCGATATGGAGAAGATTCAATTTTAATTATAAGGTGACATTTCGAAATATTTTTAGATATAAACAACGTATGCTGATGACGATATTCGGTATTTCAGGCTGTATGGCATTACTGGTTACCGGATTTGGACTTAAGGATTCAAATGTAGGCATGGTGGACAGGCAGTTTGGACAGTTGTGGAATTATGAAGCGATGGTCATCCTAGATGACGATTCTACAGAAGAAATGAAAGAGTATGATAATACGCTGAATAGGTTATCTGGATATGAAGATAAATTAGATCTGCACCAAGAGTCTGTTGTATTTAGTAAGGAAGATATGAATAATCAAGAAGCTACCTTGTATGTGCCGCAATCTACAGATCATTTAGATGACTTTATCATTTTGGGTAATCGTGAATCTGGAGATAAGTATAAATTATCAGATGATGGTGTTGTGATAACCGAAAAATTAGCCAAGCTCCTAGATGTTTCTGTTGGAGATACGGTATCGATGACAGATGATGATAATCATACGTATGACATAAGGATAGATGCGATTGCTGAAAACTACGTTAAACATTATATCTATATGTCACCTACGTACTATGAAAAGGTACTTGAAAAGAAACCTGTATATCAAACGCAGCTACTCAATTTCGATCGAGATCTAGCTGATGAAGATGAGATATCTTCCAAGCTTATGAATCATGAAAATGTGATAAATGTGACGTTAACATCTAACATGCAAGAAGCTAGCGAAGACTCCGTTGCGAATATGAATCTGGTTATGATCGTTATCATTATTTCTGCTGGATGCTTGGCCTTTGTGGTCCTATACAATTTGAATAACATCAATGTATCAGAGCGTATAAGGGAACTATCTACTATAAAAGTGCTAGGGTTCTATGACAATGAGGTAACGATGTATATCGTAAGAGAAAATGTCATACTCACCTTACTCGGAATCGTTACGGGTTCATTTTTGGGGAATCTATTACACGCGTTTATCATTTATACAGCAGAAACGGATACGATGATGATGTATCCGGATGTTTCCATTCTTAGTCATATCTTATCTGCAGCTATAACAATATTCTTTTCAACCATCGTTATGATGATCATGCATGCGAAGTTAAAGAAAGTGAATATGATTGATGCATTAAAATCTAACGAATAGTGTAGAGTACGAATATTATCAACTAAATGTGCCTATTCTAAAGAGATAACTCTCAAACTACGTGAGTTATCTCTTTTCTTTTTCCATTTAGAATCTACCACCCCAAACTTAATTTAATTCGTCTTATATTCATTTACACGTTTTTTATTTGTTCAAATAGTCTAAATAATATGTATTGAAGTATATTCCTATACTCGAGCTGTTTCTATAATATATTTGAAATAAATGTAAAATGTTTATTTTTTAGTTTTAGGTTCTCATTTTGGTCATCGTAAGTGATTATAGAGGAGGTTGATTCATATTATGACAAAGGAAGTTTCGATCTTACCCATTCAATCCGTCTATTCTATTGATAATCACATGATTACTGCCACCGTTCTACATGAAGAACCTTTAGTAATGAAATTTGATCAGGTATTAAATGATGAGGAATGTCAGATGTTTATTGATTCTGCTGCCTTACGTCTTACAAAATCAAAACTCGCGAATAAAGAAGAGAGTCAAATTCGAACTAGTAGTGGGATGTTTTTTGAAGAAAATGAAAGCCCTTTAATAACCGAAATAGAAAATCGTATATCAACTTTAATGCATGTACCCATCTCACATGCGGAAGGACTACAAGTATTACATTATGAACCTGGGCAAGAGTTTAAAGAACATTATGATTTTTTTGGGGCCAGTAGTCCTTCTAGCCATAACAATCGAATCAGTACATTAATTATATATTTAAATGATGTAGAAGAAGGAGGGGAAACAACCCTTCCGAGGTTAGGTATTACCATGAAACCAGTGAAAGGTTCTGCGATTTACTTCGAATATTTCTATAACAATCAGGAGTTGAACGAATTAACTTTGCATAGTGGAGAGCCTGTCATCCGCGGTGAGAAATGGGTAGCGACTCAATGGATGCGTAAACAACGAATTCGAGAAGGATACTAAAGTCAGAGAGACCACGGTTGCGGTGGTCTTTTTTATTGTTTTTCATAGCAATATGAGTAGATATTTTCAAAGGAACTTTTATTAAATAGGTTGTTGACTATCCTAATAAAATAAATTAAACTAATCGTGTAATCGGTTACAGATGATTAGGAAGGATGCTTTTAGTGGCTACTATTAAACAGGTTGCAGAAAGAGCTGGAGTTTCTGTTGCGACAGTTTCTCGAGTCTTGAATGACAATGGGTATGTACAATTAAATACAAGGAAAAAAGTGGAGGATGCGATCAATCAGCTTGGATATGTTCCTAATGAAGTAGCGCGTTCTTTGTATAAGAAAGAGTCCCGTTTAGTTGGTTTACTTTTGCCGGATATAACAAACCCATTTTTTCCAGAAATGGCCCGTGGTGTAGAAGATGAGCTCCAAAAAGAAGGATTCTATTTGCTTTTTGGTAATAGTGATGAAAGCTTAGAGCGAGAGCTGAATTACATTCAGACCTTTGTACAAAATAATGTGGTTGGTCTTATATCGGCAACGAATTTAGCTGATAAAATCAACTATGAAAACTTACCCATTCCAACTGTGTTCTTGGACCGAGGTTCTCAAAGTGAATACTCCGTTTACTCCGATGGCTTTGAAGGTGGCAGAATGGCTGCTATTGAAATGATTAAACGAGGCAGCCGCAAATTAACTGTTCTCAAAGGACCTGCATACGTCTTGCCTGCGCAAGAACGCTTTCAAGGAAGTATTGAGGTTTTAGCCCAATCGGATGTTGATTTTCAGGTGATTTCAATGAACTCACTTTCTTTCCAGGAAGGATTGAGTAAAGCGCAAGAAATATTCGAAAAATTTCCTGATACGGATGGAATTATTGCGAGTAATGATATAACAGCGACAGCTATCTTGCATAAAGCTTTGAGTATTGGAAAAGTTATTCCTAACGACGTCCAAATCATTGGATTTGATGACATTCAACAGAGTAGTCTACTTTTTCCATCATTATCAACAATTAGACAACCGATTTATGATATGGGGAGAGAAGCGGCTAAGCTGCTTATAAAATTAATTAAGAAACAAGCGGTTGAAAAATCGCATATTAAATTAGATGTATCATATGTAAATCGTAATACAACAAGGAAGGTGAGATAGACGTGGTAAAAGTAACGGTTATTGGAAGTTCTTCTATGGACTTCGTGGTAACGACAAGGATGCGCCCAGGTGTAGGAGAGACAGTGATGGGGGATTCCTTTAAGGTCGTTGCCGGAGGAAAAGGGGCGAACCAAGCGGTGGCTGCAGCCCGGTTGGGCGCTAGTGTTACTATGATTGGCTGCGTTGGTGATGATTATTATGGTCAAGTTATCTTAGATAATTTTAAGAAGAATGGTGTTTTTACTCACAATGTGGAACCGGTTACAGGTATTCAAAGCGGAACAGCTCATATTACGATTGCTGATGGGGATAACAGTATTGTGGTGGTAAAAGGAGCAAATAATCATGTAACACCGGCCATTGTTGAAAAAGCGCTGAAGGTGATTCAAACATCGGATATTGTCCTTATTCAACATGAAATTCCGTTGGAGACTGTAGATTATGTCAGCCAAGTTTGTGAGCGATATGGAGTGCCATTACTATTAAATCCAGCACCGGCTGCGCCGCTGACGGAAGGGATATTAAGAAGAGTATCGTTTTTAACTCCTAATGAACATGAAGCAGCTGAACTATTTAAAGAGCAAAATCTATCTGAAGTATTGAAGCAATATCCGAACAAATTGTTTATCACGGAAGGGAAAAATGGTGTTCGTTATTTTAATGGGAATGAAGAGATATTAGTACCTGCTTACCCGGTAGAAGTGGTTGATACGACAGGAGCTGGAGATACTTTTAACGCTGCCTTTGCTGTAGCACTAGCTGAGGGTAAAGAGATAATGGACGCATTGAAGTTTGCGAATCGTGCTGCCTCTCTATCTGTAATGAAATTCGGTGCCCAAGGAGGAATGCCGACACGTCAAGAATTAGAGGGTTGTCTTGATTAGGTTATATTGGATCGTTTATAGGGAAGAATATAATAGAGATGCTTACATTAGAAATCCGTCTTTTGTAATATTCAATGTGTAACCGATTACAGATATTAGGAAATCAACTTATCTATATCCTAAGGAGGAACATTAACATGAGAAAAATTCCAGTAATTATTGACACAGATCCTGGTATTGATGATGCAGCAGCTATTGGTTTGGCTCTCCACAGAGATGAATTAGATGTGAAATTAATAACCACGGTAGCCGGGAACGTGGATATTGACAATATCACTACCAATGCATTGAAACTTGTATCTTTCTTTGAGCGAGATATTCCCGTTGCGAGAGGTATGGAGTCTCCGTTACTGAAACCTTATGAAGGAAGTAGAGTACATGGAGAAACAGGCATGGATGGTTATGATTTTCCTGAACCTACGAATCAGATTATAAAGCCGCATGCTGTTGAAGCGATTCGTTCTTTGCTGGAGGAATCAGAAGAGAAGATAACGATTGTTCCTATTGGCCCATTAACCAATATTGCAGTATTGCTGTTAATGTATCCGCATGTAAAAAACAAAATTGAGCGAATTGTACTCATGGGGGGATCTTTATCCGGAGGGAATATGAATGGTCCAGCCGAGTTTAATATGTGGGCTGATCCTCATGCAGCGAAGATTGTGCTTGAATCCGATGTTAATGTGGTGATGATTGGCTTAGACGTAACGTTAAAAGCACTCATTGGTGAAAAAGAATTAACACAATGTCAAAACAAATCTGCTGAAATGTTTAACGCGATCTTCCATCATTATAGAGATGGAGATATGGATCATGGCGTTGTTATGCATGATTCCTGTGCTATTGCGTATCTGACCAAACCTGAATTATTTACGATTGAACGCAGACATGTGAAGGTCATCACCGAAGGACCAGCAAGCGGTATGACAATGGAGATGTTTGAAGAAGAGACGACGAATATGAATGTGGCTGTTGGTATTGATTCGGAAGCTTTCCAGGCATGGTTCCTTGAAACATTACACCGAATGAAGTGAAAATTTTTAACTATTAAAATTAAGTATTGCATCAGATTTGGACATCCAGACACTTTAACCTTCTAGCAGAAAAGGGGATTGTCATGAAGTACCTAATTTTTATCCTATGCTTAATTGCAATTTTCCTACTAGCATATTTAGTAAGCTTCGATAGAAAAATGGTTAAGAAGAAGCTCAAAACAATTGTTATTATTCTAGGTATTCAGATCCTATTGGCTTATGTATTCCTGCATACAACGATCGGTATTAAGATTATTGGTGGCGCTTCCAAACTTTTTGAAAAGTTATTAGGTTACGCTAATGTAGGGATCGAATTTGTATTTGGAGGTATGATTGAAGGTGGTTATGCCACTTTCTTATTGACTGCATTATTTCCTATTGTATTTATCTGTGCGTTACTTGGTATTTTGCAATACTTTAAGATCCTTCCTTGGTTTATTAAAATCATGGGAACAGGACTCAACAAAATCAGCAGACTTGGCAAGCTTGAATCATATAGTGCGGTAAGTGCCGTTATTATCGGTATGACAGCCGTATTCGTCTCCATCAAAGACCTCTTACCAAAACTTAACAAGCAACAAATGTATACAATTGCTGCTTGTTCGATATCAACAGTGGATCTAAGTATTGTTGGTGCTTATATGAATATGATTGATCCTAAGTTTGTTATTCTAGCAATTATTCTAAACTTGTTTAGTGTGTTCGTCATTCTATCCATTGTTAACCCATATAACCCAGATGAGAGAAATGAAGCACTTGCGATCGTTAATCAGCCAGCTGAAAAAGACGAACGCGGATTCTTTGAGGTACTGTCTGATTACATGATGGACGGCTTCAATTTGGTATTAGCGATTGTCGCTATGCTGCTAGGATTTGTAGCTTTGGTCGCTTTCTTAAATGGTATTTTTAGTGGTATTTTTGGTGTAGATTTCCAAACCATTCTAGGCTATATCTTTGCTCCTTTTGCTTTCTTAATGGGTGTGCCTTGGGACGAAGCAGTTCGCTTCGGTGGATTAATTGCGACTAAGCTGCTGTCTAACGAGTTCGTGGCAATGACAAGCTTTATAGAAATGGAAGGATTATCAGAAAGATCTACAGGTATTATTTCAGTGTTCCTGGTATCGTTTGCTAACTTTGGTTCAATCGGTATGATCATCGGAGCCTTGAAAGGGCTTTGTCCGGATCAAAGTAAAGTCGTTGCCGGTTTTAGTCTTCGTCTGCTCTATGGAGCGACTCTTGTTAGCTTCTTATCCGCGGCAGTGGTCGGCTTAATTTTGTAAGATAGAAGCTGTAAAACATATATTGTTTTAACAAAAATATTCAAAGTAACTCGATCAGGAGGAAGCTAGAGATTGGGCAAATATTTGAAACATCCTCTGTTTATTATTGGTGCTAGCATATTAGCTGTTATCGTAGGTTGGGTTATGAAGGCTCCCATTCTGGATACGATTGTATCCGTGCTCGGCATGGTGCATGTATGGCTATTAATGAAAGAGAAGATGCTTAATTTTATTTTTGGTATTATTGCTTTTGGCAGTTACGTATATATTTATGTTTCTTCCGAATTGTACGCTATGGCTGTCGTTGCTTTTGTTCAAACGATGTTTCTAATCTATGGCTGGTTTTTCTGGAATAAACACAAGCAAGGTGATGAAGTTCCACGAACTAACCGTTTTACACGTAAACAGTTGCAATTTTGGATACTTGGGATGCTTGTAGCCTGGTTCCTTTGGGGATTGCTTGAGAAAAATGTATTTGGCGGATCCTTGCCTTTTCTAAACAGTCTAACGGCAGTTATAGGACTAGTAGCTGAATATTGGCTTAGTCGAAAGTATCTGGAGAATTGGCACCTTTTTATTCTTTCCGATGCGTTAGCTGTTTGTACCGTGCTCTTAAGCGGTTTGTATCCAATGGCAATTCTTTATGGTATCAATACTTTGCTATCCGTACAAGGTTTACGTGAATGGAAGGCGAATGATCATAGTAAAAGTATCAAAGAAATTAATGTAGTTTAAAGCTGTATAACTTATTAAATAAAGAAAGCCTGTGATTTAGAAGAGGCACAGATTGACCCAGAAACCCAGCCATTTACAAAGACTGGGTTTCTTAAATTTATATAGCGAGTAATACCTCTTCACTCATTCACAGAATTAACTAATGATGGTAAAATGGAATAATTAGTAGATCTTTTGAACTAAAATGAACTAAAGTTTTAATACATAGTTACGTAGTAAGGAGAATTCTAAAATGAATACCATTGAATCCTTGGATAATCTAATTGCCATGATTCCCATCTTAAAGGCAGCAGTGCCTGCTGAATTATCCATTGCTATTTGTGACACAGAGAAATTTATTGCCTATTGGCCTGGAGAAGATATTAATTTGGAGATCCATGTCGGCCAACCTTTGCACCACGAAGAACCGTTAACGCAGGCAATTCGGGATAATATAGCATTAAAGGCAGAGGTACCTCCCTCATTTTATGGTTTTGAATTTATAGGGACGGCTACACCGCTCCACAATTCAAGTGGTCATGTGATTGGCGGTATAGCCATTCAGTTACGCAAACAAAGTGAGCTAATAGCCATAGCGGATCAAATTTCGCTCTCACTAACCCAAGCCAATAAACAGATCTCAGAAGTGGCAGAAGATTCATCAAAATTAGCCGATTCTGCTCAGCAGCTGCTTACGTTCGCCCATCAGACGGTAGAGCAGGTGAAAGAAACAGATAAAGTTGTAACAATTGTCAAAAGAGTCGCGGATCAAACGAATTTATTAGGAATTAATGCGGCGATAGAAGCGGCTCATGCAGGAGATCTAGGAAGAGGTTTCGGTGTTGTAGCGAGTGAGATACGGAAATTATCCAAGGAGTCGCTTAACTCTACGAATGTGATTCAAACTACACTGAAAACATTTGAAGAGGCAATTAGCGAAATGCGCGTATCCATTGAACAAATGACTGCAATTGTTGAACGACAGGCAACATCGTCCCGCCAGGTCTCCGATTTTATCGAAGAAGTGGATCGGATGTCAGAACAGTTGAATGAATTTGCAAAGAAATTATAATTTAGCTCTAAGTGGCGTCTAATATGATCTTCGAACAGGGTTTTGATTGTATTTTCCTATTAAGTAAAAGCCGCATCCGTATGGGGATGGGGTTTTTGCTCCATGATCTATATTTCAAGAATATGTAGTGGAAAAATAATGAATTGCAAACTATAATATACATGTTAATTAATTAACATATAACAATGGCAAATCACACTTTATGAGACGGGAGGATTAGAAAGTTTATCGATGACTGAATGGCAGCTAGGATTTAACTAATATAGAAAATTGTAAGCGCTTTATTTATAGAGAGGCAATAGGAGCTAGATAGTCTATCACCGCTTTAACCTAACTTATTTTCGAGGGTATGAAAGGAGACTAGTCAAATCATGAAGCTGATCCAACAAGAATGGAGTAAAAAATGGATTTCACTAGCTATTATTTTTGCTTTATTAGCCGTTTTTGTATGCAGCGGAGCCGCTTACGGAGCCGCGAGTTCATCGACAACCTCATCAACGACGAGGGCTTCCGTTCATGATCCTTCCATCTTTTATGATTCTTCAACAAACCAATATTATGTTTTCGGTTCCCATTTAGGGCAAGCTTCCAGCACCGATTTAAGAAACTGGTTTTATCTGGGGACACAGGGCTACTCAAACGCAAGCTTGTACGGAGCATCCACATATGAAGGCTACTATTATATAAAGAATAAAAACAGCGGGTTATATTTGGATGTTGCGAATGGCTCGTCTGCGGATGGCGCTAATATTCAACAATGGTCATATAACGGATCCGATGCGCAAAAATTTAAAATTGTGTACCAAGGCAGCGGAGATTACTATATTCTAACTGGAAATTCGTCCTATACAAGCAGCATTGATGTAAACAGCAATTCTGCTGCGGATGGCGCCAATATTGAGCAGTGGAAGTATTGGGGCGGCACGATGCAATTATTTAAAATCGAGCAAAACAATGACGGTACAGTTTCCTTTCTCTCTAAAGCATCTGGATATAAATCTGCGATTGATATAACCGATGGCAGCACCTCCAGTGGAGCAAATGTCCAACAATGGAATTACTGGGGCGGCGACATGCAAAAATGGGAACTAGTAAAGGCGGGAGGTACAGGGAATTCTTCAAGAAGCACAGGGGCGGCATTGAATTCTGCGCTGGCTTCTTCATTTGCATGGGCTGGATATAACGACCAAGACAGTTCGGGCGGTCATTCGGTTTGGGCTCCTGCACCGATTTACAATGCATCTTATGAATGGGCGGATGGTTCGAAAGGTGCCTATATGTTGTACTACTGTACGTCATCCACTTATATGCGTTCTGCAATTGGATATGGCGTGTCTAAGTCAATAACCGGTCCATTTGAATATGTGGATACGATTGTTTACTCTGGATTTACAAACGCAAGCAATCCGATTACAACGAGCTCGTCGTTAGGGACAAAAACCGTGAATACATGGGTTCAGAACACGAATATACCGGAGCTCATAGATAACGGTACATTGTCAGGAACGAGAAGCGGTTGGTTTACGAGCAACGGCGGATTCAACAATACCAATTTTCCAAATGCGATTGATCCCACTCTTGTTTATGATAGTTCAGGAAATATGTGGATGACCTATGGGTCTTGGTCCGGAGGTATTTATATTCTTCAAATTAACCTTGCGACGGGCCAACCTTACTATCCTGGTTCTGATAGCGGCGATACTGATCGCTATTTTGGGAAGAGAATTGCCGGTGGATATGGTAAATCTGGTGAAGCTCCTTATATTGTTTATGATGCAAGAACAGGCTACTACTATTTATATGTAACCTATGGCGGATTAGCCAATTCGGGCGGATACCATATCCGTTTATATCGCTCTACATCCATTAATGGAACGTATACTGATGCTGCTGGCAATCCAGCTGTGTATTCATCATCTTCCATTAATCAATCCAACTATGGAATTAAGTTGTTTGGAAATTATAATTTCTCCGGATTACCAGTTGGATATAAATCGGGAGGCCATAACTCTGCATTTGCTGATACCGACGGAATGAGATATTTGGTGTACCATACAAGATTTAATAACGGTACCGAGGGGCATGAGGTTCGTGTGCATCAACAATTCATGAACGCCGACAAATGGCCTGTAACAGCTGTATATGAATATTTAGGAAGTAGTATTTCTTCAACCGGATACAGTATGAGCGATATGACGGGGACATATGAGTATGTGAATATGGGGCTTGATGCCTCTACGTCCGGTGTTGGTATGCTGCCAACCCAAAGCGTGACATTGAATTCGAATGGGAGCATAACGGGTGATGTGTCGGGTACATGGTCGTATACCTCAGGAACGTACTACTGCACAATGGTGATCAATGGGGTAACCTATAAAGGTGTTTTCTTTAAACAAAGAAATGAACAGTCTAGCCATAATGCAGTTATGACCTTCTCATTAATCGGCTCTAATAACACTTCAATTTGGGGTTCCAAGTAGGATGCTTATCGTCATATTGTATTGTATCAAGCTATTAAGAGATACTAATTATTGCTTTTGATGTTCAGTAAAAAGACCAAGCGGTTGCTTGGTCTTTTATTTATGGCTTTAGCCAGTTGAGTGCGTGAAACGCGCGAAACAAAAAACCACCCGCTATGCGGGTGGAGGAATCAAAGGTTTGACCACTAAGACCATTCCGATAGAATTGAGATGTTCAGGCT
>NZ_BOSJ01000033.1 GCF_018403285.1 Paenibacillus sp. J45TS6
TATGTGATGAAGAATTGGAACATGCCCTCCATCTCATTAACAACAGACCAAGAAAATGTTTAGGATGGAAAACAGCCCACGAATCTTTTGAGTATGAAGTGTCGCACTTGGATTGACAATCCGTCATATCAAAAATTGGGCGAATTTGATAAATCTAGAGAGTACATATCATTTTATGCTAATCTAGATTGGCTTACCGATTCGTCAGAAACAAGTAAGTATATCATTGATAGTTTCAAATTTTTTGCATCAGCAAACGAATTGCAACTTGATATCTTAGAGGGTAAAAAGGAAAGGCTTTCAGAATATATAGAATTCCTAGATAAAAACACAGATCAAGCAATCCCGGGTTTAATTAACATCCTTCGCTCTGCTAATAAGTTCGACTATAATGTCGATTCCGTAGTTGATCATCTTTCTAGGAATGTAAAAGATGATTATGCTGTCTATACAGATAAAGTAAGAGCTTCACAATATCTATCTTACCAATACCAGCTTGCTCTCTATAACCATAAGAAAATGGATCATAAAACTGCCATAGACATTACTCTTCACATTCTTGTTGCTGCAGACAAACTGAGTAATGATAAATATTTTAAAAAAGCAGTTTCTTTATTTGAAATTCTTAGAAGTTTTGGTAGTGTTTCTCAACTTAAAACATGCTATGATATTCTAAATAATATCATTATGAAAGGAGATCTTCCCAATGAAAAAGGCCATTCTTTCAACCATCATGGTGTTGGGTCTATTACTGCTTATAACTGATATAAATTCTGGTATACAGCTGCTTGACCATGGTGCAGATTTCAGACCTAGATAAATAAGTCTTACCTATCAACTATTCACACATTGAGTACCAAGGTGCTGTGAATAGTTTTTTATTCCATAATTATGCTTTAATACACATCATCTTTTTGTTTTTTCCCAAAAAGCTCTTTTAGTTAATAGTAAGTATTTTATGAATTCTGATAGAATAGGATCTATTTTAAGACTACTAAAAATACTTGGTATCTAGTATAAGCAAACCTGTACGAAGCTAAAGAACAAGGTGAAAATTTGGATATAAACTAAAATAACCCCATTCAAATTGTTCGAAAGTAGATCATCAAATGTGTGCCTGGCTATACTTGAACCAGTATTTATGACTTTACTAGTAAATCCGGTGTTTTTGTTTTCATTTCTCTAGGATTCCCCCTGTAAGATAAGAGAGTCTCGGCAGAAAAGGAAAGTCCAACCGTATATTTATTTTCACTTTGCTGTTTCTAGTTACCATCCAATAAACGCATACGTACGTGTATTTTGAATAAAAAACCCTCTTACAAACGGGGGTCTCTATATTTGTCGTGTGCTAAATTTTCTTCCTCATTTGGTCCTGATCGAACAAACTAATTAGTCCTTAAGCTATTATGTAGTGATGATAGGCTTGTCCTACTGTAAGGTCAGCCACTTCCCCCTTTTTAACTCCAGAACAAAAAAAGAACCAGCCTAAGCCGGTTCTAACCATATCCCTTGAAATCCATACTATTCAGTTAGGACCGATAATGGAACAAAGAGAACGGTTCCTTTATTCCTTCAATAACAACATAAAACAAGACTACCCCTCCTTCTTAGGGAGGGGTACATTAAAAGAAAGACAGAATGAAGTAAATGACGAGCCATCACCATTAGCACTATCACTGTCCTGGCAATTTTAACATACATCATAAGGATCGAATATTACAGCGATTACCATATTATAAATAACGTCTACAATTAAAATGAACTATCTACAACAAAAAAGATAAAACACAAAATATATTAACGTTTTTGGAGACGTAAAACACCACAAACCTTTCGGTTTTCAGGGGTACTCCGTATCCAACCTTACTTTCAGCAAAGAAAAGAAATTCGCCCAGCCTTGATTGTTTATCAGAAATTTTGATTCCGGTAGAACCGTCATAAATCCTGGCGTCCACCTGCGTCATAGTTATCTGCTGTGGGGCAAATTGCTAGTTATCATATCAAGCAGTCCATACCCTTATGACATGGTTGCTAATTTGTCTCAAGATATGGAGTCAGTTCTTTATGATTCTTGGTGTTCTTGTATGGAAGGGTTTCCCCATATCCTTTTTATATAAGCTGCTTCTTGTTCTGGCGTCGCGATTGCAGCGGTTACGTCCCGTTTCTCGCCCTTCAATTCAATTAATTCGTTATATTCCTCATCAATCTCTGAAAAGTCTCCAGTCTCCCATTTCCCAGCAATGTTCCTTAGTTCGGAGTAACCGTCCCAGTTTGTGTGGTTATACTCGATTACTTTGACTAACTGTTTAATGCGTTCCGTTGTCATTTGAACCGAAAAAACTTCGGGTCTATTTATAGAGATTTTCTGTTGTGTCATACCAAGCATTAAGCGAATAACTTCATCTTGCTCCGATTTTTTACCGGAATATAATTTCATTACCTTGTCGATTTCTGCATCTGTAGATTCGGTCTTAATTTCTCCGATTTTGCTCGGGCCTACCCAGTCAATGCGACCGTTGAGTTCTCCTGCGTCCTTTCGCACTGTTTTATTCATGGTCATATTAATAAAGTCATAAGCAACCAATGAACTGACCGTTATAACAAAAACAGAAGCAACGACGATCATGATTTTTTTAGTTTTCGACATTTATGAGTTCCTCCAGTTGATTTAGTTTGTAACTGTGTAGACCCAGTGTAGTGGGATAGCTATCCTCATTGTTAAGCCGAACGATTCTCCTCTTCGTGGTGTTTCCTCCTAATATGCTTATAAATATAATTCCCCAACCTTTTAACGGTTTTTTTCTAAAAAGTTTCATATTTATGAAAGAACGTCTGTCTAGATAAGACAACATTTTTTGAATTTCTGAGAGTGATGAAAGTATGCTAACAAGCTAATGAATGATCAGAAGGATGAACTTGTTCAGTATTACAAAAATAGAATTAACCTTTTATATGAAATAACAAAGAAGACCCCTTCGCTAGCAAAGAGATCTGTTATGAAGCGGGTGATAGGAATCGAACCGGCGTGTTCAGCTTGCAAGGCTGAAGTTATACCAGTAAATACACCTGCGTTATAAAGTATCGGAATAACACGATTTTAACATGCGGCCCCCTGGCCCAAAACCGGTGCATTACCAAGCTGAGCTACGTCCCGGTATTTGAAGTGGTATGTCTAAAGAGATGGAAACTTGCGATCTATTAATTCGTAGTTAAACACTCTATCCAGCTGAGCTACGGGCGCAGGCAATTTGAACTAGTCTTTTATTGCAACTTCATCTCCGTTTGCTAGAGGGTGTCTAACAAATGGGGAATGGGATGCAGTTCACAATTCCAAACATATAACACAAAGGCATGCGTTCTGTAATATACAGAACGCATGCCTCAGACTGTAGACAAACTCGTTATTGAATCGAGAATGTCTAATTTTAAATAAAAATGGGGTCCTCAGATCGATTTAAAACGATTTTTTTCAGTTGAGATGAGTCTCCCCACATAAAAATTGTTATGTCGCAAAGTCCTTTCGGACTTTGTCGACACTCTGAGGCATGCGTTCTGTAATATACAGAACGCATGCCTTACAAGTTACTTCTTTATTTACTTGAGGTACTATTCAGGAAATTCAGTCTCAATAACATGTATTTGCTGAGCCTCAATGTCTGTTTTAGAAATATTATCTTCATAACTAAGTGCTATACCCGTTTGGTCATTTTCAGGAATTTTAATTTCATTAATGTTTACTTCCTGAGCTACAATGCCTGTTCCAGAAATTTTACTTTCATAAATAATACCTGTTACCGTTGCATCTGGGTCACTCACAAACTGATAGCGACTATATTTACTTGGAGACTGAGCTCCTTGTACTGTCACATACTCAATACCATTTTTATAATTTGCAGCGGCATTAATTTCTTCTTTCAAAATAACTGAACCAGATCCTGTAATGGTTTTATTATTCACAAGTGTAGTACCTGGCACTATTAATCTAGCGCTTGCTGCAAGATCAATGATACCATCATTATTAACTGCGTAGCCAACGTTTGATAACGTTAACTGTCCCTCTTGTACAGCCATCTTTCCATGGTTATACGTTTTTCCGTTTAAATTAATGTTACCCTTACTTAAACGAAGCTCACTGTTTTCTTGAATGGTTGTCATTCCAGAAACTGATAAACTTGCATTATTGCTTAAATTCAGCATTTTATTAATTGTAAGATCTCCATAAACACTCACATAACCTTTAAGAGAGGTAGTATAATTCTCATTTGAACCAATGATGTTTAGTGCACCATTCAGTTCTACATTATTATCAATGCTAAGATTACCTTTTACATTAATGGCACCCTCTTGCTGTACAAGTAAGCCAGCTTGACCACGAATAGATAAGAATCCGCGCTCTGGAACAGAAATTTCTCCACCTTGTTCTACTCTTATTGTGCTATTCGAGTACACAGAAGTCACATAGTAAGTTTTTTGTGAATCTAGCTGCGAGTTAGTTGTAATCTTCCCACCGTTAGCTACTATGAGATCTTTATTGACACTAACATATGATCCTCCGTTATCAGTTCCAACTAATCGGAGCTCTCCTCCTGAACCAATTGTAAAGTTAGAATTTGTAATAGAAAGGTATTGATTTTTTTTCAGCTCTAACACCTTGTTCAAGGTTATAGCATCTCCGTAGTATGAAACATAAATAGCTGAGTTTTCTTTTAGTGCTGCAACTACTTCAGTCCACTTGTCTGTATTAATATATTCCTCATTTGCTCCTACATTTTGAGATGATACTTGAATATTAATATTCACTTGTTGCTTACGACCATTTGCCTCAGCCGTTATATATAGATATAAGTAATTTGATGTTCCGGCCATCTCTTTAAGGTTTTGATCAGCCTTTGTTGTCACTTCTAGAAGGCCTTCATTATTTAATTTCGCGTCTAAATCAATATATTGTTGTTTACTATTTTCATCCCAATAGTATCCGCTAGCTTTAACTCCCTCATTCTCATATGATTCATCTTTAAAAGGAGTAAAGACCAGTTTTAAGCCAGAATAATTATTATAATCAATTTGTACAGGTTTTTCGGATTGCCCATAAATATTCTTCTCAAATGAAGCATTTAAAGAAAGAGCATAGTTATTATATACTGCATCTCCGCTTAAGTAGCCATTTAAATAGGAATAATAATCCTCGGTTTCATCACTTGTAGCTAGTAATACTGCCTCTACCGTTCCAACTCCGCGATTCACAGCAAAAGTTTGTTCTCTAGTAGCTGCGCGTTCGTCTGTTTCTACAGCAACAGTTACAGACTCTAAATTAATTACTTGTCCATCTTCATTGAACCACTTTACAAATGAAGAATGATTACCTGTAATTACTTTAGCATCTTTATCCGTAATTGTTATTGGAACAATAATATATCCATTTACATCAACAGCATCTTCAACCTTTGCACTAGTAGCAGCCTCGGCTGAATCCCGAAGTGCATACTTCGCTGCATTATCAGCAGCCGTAATGTTTAGCATATAATTAAGATCAGCATCATAAGAAACTGATTCAGATAAAAGAACCTTAACTATACCATTTGCACCAAAGCTGTAATCTTTAACCTTATCCCCTTTGGCATCTACAAGTGATAAGCGATTTTCTGGAACATATGCTCCCTCAAGCCATAAAGCTTTAATCGTCATATCCATATAGATTGGAGTTTTATTCAAATCAACATTCCAACCGTTAAAGAAATAGCCATCTTTTGTAGGAGCGTCAACTGCTGGAGTTATCTCGCCAAGCTTTACTTTTTTAGGTTCAATTAAACTTCCGCCATCTGTATCGAAAGTAAGTGTCAATGGAGGAATATTTCCAATATACACTGTGCTTAGACCATTAAGCTCAACTCGAACAAATTGTTCACCGTTAATCTCAACAACCTCTCCAAGCGAATTCTCCTGCTCACCTTTTTTGTTTGTATGTCCGATTAGGAATACGTGCTGACTAATATCTTCGTCTGACTTCAATCCTAGATTCGCTTTAGAAAGCGTTAATGTCGTTTTTCCAACCGGATGAATTTCAGTAGATGTATTGTCTTCTGACTCTACTAATAATTTAGCATCTATTGCAAAATAATTAATAGCAAGATCAGCGGCATTTGCATCTGCAAATTCATTTTCAAGAGTTGCTGCTACATTTTCTTTTTCCTCTTGAGGAACTTCAGTCTCAGAAGCTGTTATGGAGAAAGAAACAGGATCTGTATCATTTAGAGTAATCTCATTTCCTTCCTTATCCATATAAATCACATCATCGGAAACAACAACCGGTGTACTATTTACATCCTTATTAGTAAGATATACGGACGCTATAACTGTACCCGTCGCCAAACTAGTTACTGTATCACTATATGCTCCCGTACCAGTCACCTCTGCAGTAATGACTGAGCCTACATCAAGAGATTCAACAGTATACGTGTCTGCTTCTTTTTTAAGTTTATCACTAACAAACCATTTCACAGTTTTTGTTGCATCAGATGGTGTTACAGCAACCGTTAACTCATCACCAGAACGAATAACTGCACCTGTTACTTCCTTATCGTTACGTTGAATTGTTGCATTTGTTACTTTAATCGTGGAACTACCTTCATCGTCTCCGTTACTTTCACCGCTTGGTGGTGTAGGTGCTGGTGTTGATGGTGTCGTTGGTGTTGATGGTGTTGATGGTGTTGATGGTGTTGATGGCGGTGTCGTTGGTGTTGATGGTGGTGTCGTTGGTGTTGATGGTGGTGTTGGTGCTGGTTTATCAACTTTAAGTTCAGCAGACTTTTCTAGAAAACGCTCAGTAATTACTGCTACAACTGCCCGACTTGCTTTTCCTGTAGGATTAAACGTATTTTCTGTTTCACCTTTAATAAGTCCTAATGCCACTGCTTGATATACTGCTTCCTTAGCCCAAGAACTAATTTGTTCATTATCAGCAAATAAATCGCTAGATTGATAGTTACTTAGATCATAACCCATATATGTAGTAAGAAATCTAATCATTAATACTGTAATTTGCTCACGATTCAGTAGATCATTTGGACCAAAAGTTCCATTGCCATACCCTTCAGTAAGCCCTGCCCCTTTAGCCCAAGTTATTGCATTCGCGTACCAAGCATTCGGAGGAACATCAGTAAAGCTCTGATCTTTTAGTACAACATCAGGACCATCTAACTTTTCCGATAACCGATGTAAAACAGTAATAAACATTGCTCTTGTCATTGAACCCTGTGGCTCAAATTTACTTTCTGAACTTCCTTTAAATAGCCCCGCTTGTACTACCTTTGAAATAGATTCTTCTGCCCAGTGACCTTTAATGTCACCAAAATCATTTGATTCTGCAGCAAAAACTTGTGCTGGCAACAACCCTACAAATAAGATGAATACTAATAGAGCTGCCATGTTTCTTTGAATTCTTAATCCTAAATTTCCCACCTACGCATTACCTCCCAATAAATATAAAATATTGTAATCATTTAAAAAATGACACCGGATCAGGTTACCAGTATTAATAAATATTGTAAATGCAATTAATTCCATATTTATGCATGCATTAAAAGAGCATATCCCCAGTACTATTTTTAAAGTTGCTGCGACTATCATTATAGATATCGAGTACTGTAAATCATTTAAGGATGTAGTATATAATGGTAAAAGATACACCTTATAACTTGACTGTATTTTTGAGCACATCGCACATGGGATAACGAATACGCGGAGGGATGGTTTTGAACCGGAGAATTTGGTTTCTGGCTGTAATCACATTGATATTTACAGTAGTATTAACAGCCTGTGACAGACATTCGACATCAGAAAAAAAAGCAGCAACCGCGAAGATCGAAAAACACCTTGTAGAAAAGTATGAAAAGGAATTTACAGTGGAAACAGCTGATGATCTCTTTATACACGTTCCTGGAGAACTCACTGGAGATGTAGTGGGCTTTGAAACACAGGCTTATCCGGTAGATGCGCCCGAAAAAACGTTTAAGATAGAGTATTGGGAAGAAAAGGACATCATTGAGGATGACTACATAAATCACCTTATGGCTGAGAAATTGAAAAGCGAATTATCGGAGCTCATATCTCCCATTTTGGGCAGGGACATTAAAATCGACGCCGGATATGATAATGGGGCCTGGGGAAATATGCCGGATACTAAATACACTCCCGCTACATTAACCGGGGATTATGATTACTCTGCTCTTGTTAACGTATATGTGAAGCAAACGAAGAGCATAGATAAAATGGCTGAGGCAAAAAACATTGACCTAATCCAGAGAAGCTTGCTGCAAAAAGGGATAGAGGATGTAATGATCGCTTTCTACTACATGAGTCCTGATGAATTTGAGATTATTGAGCAAACCAGAAAAGAAGATGAAGAGAACAATCTCTATAAGATATGCCGGGCCTCTGCCTCATGCTTAGTTGCTTCCGGAAGGGTAGATGAAGGCGAAGTTGTGTACGACTATAATCAGATTATGGAGAAATTTGACTTGTACAGAGAGATTCCTTATCAGCCCGTGGACAGCTGAATTCGCTCTTTATTGATTGTTTCGTCATTTAAAAGAATAGCAGGGCATAGATTCTCATCTATTGAAGAATCTATGCCTTTTCTTGATCTCCAGTGGGGTGCTTCAGCACGGAGCAGCGGTTCGTTCGCAGAGCGTCTGGAGGAAAATAACAGTATTCCAGACTATTGATCGGTTGCTTACTTTTTCTAATTAAATTATCGTTTTCTCGTTAGTTTAATAAGTCAAAATGAGATGTATCATTAAATTTCTTTATAACATTTTGCTCAAAAATATTTTGACTTAGAACTGTAACTCCACCTACTGACGATGAAAAGTACGCATTTTCTATCATCTCTGGTTTAAACTTCATCCACCAAGCAATTATGTAACCTAAAGTTCCCCCGTGCGTTACAATCAATAAATTATTGTCTTTTTCTGCATCATATATTCTATCCATACAATTACAAACTCGAATATAAAATTCCCTCCAACTCTCGCCATCTTGAAATTCCTGATAATCTATATCAAATCTACTTTTTGATCGTGGGTTTCTATTAGCTCTTGCCCAATCCTTGGTTTTTCCTGCGGCAACTCCAGTATTAATCTCACGTAAACCTTTATCTTGAATCACATCTAAATCTAATTGTGTACCAACTATATCTGCTGTTTGTGACGCTCTCAACAAGTCAGATGAATACAATGTAAAGTCAGTATTACCCACCATTCTTGTTAATTTTTCACTCACAGTTTGTGCTTGTTTTCTACCTAACTCTGTTAATGGTGTATCTGTCCATCCACCTGACATATTATTTATATGATGCTCTGATTGACAATGCTGTATCAAGATTATGTTACGCATTCGCTTTTCCCCTTTACAATGGTATTACTACATTACTACTTTAAAGTCTATTTCCTTATTGTAGTAACGTGCTTCTTAAAAGTGAGCTGTATTATCAGCCCTACATTTCACTAAAGCACTCGTTAGTGCAAGAAGAGTGAATTTATTTAATTCCACAACAATATTTCCAAACAGTTCTTCACCAACATACGCATCTAAGTTCCATATACCAGCAGTAGGAAATTCCATTGTACTGGGAGTATGGGCATCAGCATCATTTAACTCTGAACCTAAAACTTTATCATTAAAGATAACTACCTCTTGTTTTGTATCTGTATTTATTCCAATTACTTTAAATGGTTTACGACTTAAATTCTCTCCCCATAAATACCACATATATTTAGCAGGTTTCTGCTCCAATAGTTTAAAAAAAGCAACTGGGCTGTTGATCGGTTGCTTACTTGTTCTTCTTGAACTATCGTTTTTCCGTTAGTTCAATGAGTTTAACAAAATAATTCACAAACAATCGAGAGCTAAAGAGATAATTTATCTTTATTTCTATACTCTTTCCAATCCCATTAAGTACCATAAATCTCGTCATGTAGAAAACCATCGTTCTCTTCTTCCTCATTAGGCTCACGATAATAATCGGTTACTCAGGAAATATTTAGTAAGTAACCTGTAAAATTTTGTGTGATACTTGAACAAAAAAGGAATCCTCGGCTTTTGCTCAAGGAGTCCCTTTCCTTTTACTCTATACTTTTATTGTCTATCATATTTTCGCTAACAATATTGAATCCAATAGTCTCTCATAAATCACAACTCGTCATCTAAAGAGAAGGTTACGATCAATAGGATTTCTGAATCGAGATCTTTATTTATCCTCTATTAGCTCATCAAATTTTTCAACAAAATTTGAAATTTTAGAATCTAATTCTTGATCTGCTTCACCGTTCATATAATAATAGACTATCAAATTACCATTATTCACAAGATAAGTTTTATACTTAGAATCTTTGAAAGATTTCTCTTGTTCCTCTGCTTCTTCTGTATCTTTAAGAAAATATATCGCAAAATTTGCATCTTTATTTAAAAAATAATGATAATAATTTTCCTCCATATTATCCCCGAATGTTACTTCGATTCCTTCATTACTTAACATGTCTCCAACTTTTTTAGGAGATATCTTGTCTCCACAAGCAGTTAATAACAAAATTAAGCAGAAACATATTGCTAAAGACCATAACTTTTTCATTATTTACTCCTTATTTCTTAATGTTTAAATGATATTGTAAATCTGCAGATGATACTTTAAAATAACAGGTTCCCGGAGGACTTAGATATACATCGTTCCGTTCATCATAAGCTTCATAATCCTAAAGTTTTTTCGTTAGTTGAACTTCTTGCAATTAAAATAAAAAGATAAACAGAGGAAAAACAGACCTATAAAGAACATGACTCCACCTATCACAACATTGGAGACTATCTATCGTTTCTACGTTATTCAATCATCCCAATCTTCAAACTCCTTGATTAACTCTGGGATCTTATCGCTGCTTCCCTGTCTGTCTTTAGCTGGGCTGTAATCATTATCCGTTTGATAGGGAACCACTGTCTTTACGCTCTTATGCGTTTTTCTTTGAACTTTGAATCAGCATATCTATTAGAAACCCCACACCAAACCAGAACAATACGGCAGCAATATAAGCTAAGGATATCGGGATATCAACTCGGTGCATACCCGGAATAAATTCTTTAACCCACGCTAAAGGACTAACTCCCATAAGTAAAAGATTTAATTCATCTAGCCCTAATAAATTTACTATTACTGCTAAAAAGGCAATGATAGGTAACCATATACGAAACTTTTTCATTAACTTCACTCCTTTACCCAGCCCCTAAGACAGAAGTATATCACGACATTGTTATGCTTAGCAGTTATAATTTACCAATGTTCAACTTTATGTGTGTATACAGTAGGCACAATATGCATACCCAGGTGCCACACATTTATTGAGCTATACTGCCCAATAACTTAAAGAACAAGCAACCAATCTGTTGATCGATTGCTTACTTGTTCTTCTTGAACTATCGTTTTTTCGTTAGTTTAGCCACACTGCATTTCACAAACTACTCTCTCAAAGCATGAATCAGTAAGATCATCCTCATGAACCCAAAAATAAATCCTTCCAACATCTCCCCACATAATTCCGGTTTTTTCTTCTTCGGAATCAATTTGTAGTAGTAAACGCCATTTTAATGCGGAATTAACAACCTTCTCACGAATATCCGAATTATTCAGATCATCCCAGCTGTACGGACCAACGGCTATTTCACAACCGACTTGCATATCGCCTTGCATTTGATCAGGATGACCCATAAGTCTGTTTACGTACCCTTCCTTTGACCAATGCGGTAAAAATGATTTCCAATACTTATCATAATCATCTCTGTTACCATTCCAGTCTAACCCCAAACTTTTCAAATAAGCTGACTCAGCAGTTGGTACAGATAGACTCGTTTCATATAAAATCTTGTTCGGCTTTATTATTTCTGAATCAATTGAATTATTAGGAATATTTCTTCGTGAAATTTTCGAGAGGCGGTCTGAATCGATGTAGATTACTCGACATGTGTGAGGATCATTATAAAAGTCATCGTCCTCATACATAGCTTTTACAGCATAGAAAAAAGACAGCAACCCACTTTTAGGAAGAGAAATATCTACTGGACAATCTGCCAAGTTAATTTGAGCAATAAAAGTCATATCATAATCTTTCCATAATGGCCATTCTATATCATCAGGAAGATCAGGATTACCTCCTACCTTGCTTCCTCCAATAGGAATCATAATGTCAGATACAGGTTTAAGAAAAAGTTGAGCTGTAGGAAAAGCCCAGTTTGCAATGGCATGTCCATATTGACCTAATCCTACTTGTTCAAGTTGTTTTACTACAGTTTCTTTGTTCAACATTATATTACCTCCAGGGAATCTCTATTAACTTCATTGCATCATATATTCTCGAAGGATAATTTACTATCCTTCCTTAGCAGTTCACACATACCCTAAGGGAGCAACTGCCAACTGCAAGCTGCTCCCTGCTGTGTTCAACTAACGTTGCATTATCCTGCCCGTTTGCATAACTAAAAGGAGCAACTGCCAACTGGCAAGCTGCTCCCTGCTGTGTTCAACTATCGTTTTTCCGTTAGTTTACTCTAGAAAATGGTTTCATTTTGTGAGTCAAGCTTTTTTGAAAATCCAATAGAGCGATAAAATAAATCAGCTTCACAATTATCAGTCTTTAATACAAGCATTATATAGTGATTTCTGGCTCAGCAATAATTGAATCCATTAGCTTACTGCATTAAATTACAGGTATCTAGATTTCTCACTTTTACTATTATACATCCATTCACCTAACTCACCCCCGTGGTTTTCCACACGCTGTAATTCCATCTAATCGGTAATCGGACTATGTTCTTGTCCATTCCGGCAATCGGTACAAGTTCTTGTCCTTGGCTCGTGACAAGAACTTGTACCGATAAAATAAAAAAGCTGCTAAAAAAGAGACTTCAATGGGACCATGTTCTTGTCCCTCGACAACTCGGTATACCCTTGATCAAAAGTACATTTCCTCTCCAATTCTTTGCTAGAGTACTTATTGATGAGCTTGTTATAGCCATTGAATGGGAACACAGTTCCTGTTCAATATACTTTAGAGCAATGAAGCTGGTCCCTTGACCATAAAGCAGCCTTTAGCGTTTCAGTCATTCTAAAGAAACTTACCACCTTAACTTAGATATTCGTCTGATCGGTAATGGGAATAAGTTCTTGTCCTTGGCTCGTGACAAGAACTTGTACCGATAAAACAAAAAAGCCGCTAAAATAGCGACTTCAATGGGACCATGTTTTCGTCCCTCGACAGCATGATATAACAAAAAAGTGCCAACATCGAAATGTCATTGTCAGCACCCCTCTATATTACATATTAAAACTACTTCTATTGTTCATTCTATAGGCAAAGCATACTTTTGTGTGCGATGACGATCACCCTGGCGCTTCACTAGCCAGTCATTCTTTTCGCTTTGAATATACTCAAGCAATTCAACAATGATATGTGACTTGGCATCTTCTTTCGGAATACGTATGGAATTGCTGATTTTTTCGATATCATCCTGATACAAATCAATAATCTGTAGCATAGCTTCCGATTCTTTCTGTCTCGCTTCTTGAAGCAATTTTAAAAATTCACGGTCTGTAATAACTGTTGTAGCATCTTTCTCTTCCATTTGTTCACCGCCTGCTGGCTCATATTTAACTGCAAAGCTACTTCTTTTTCTGTTAGATCTTCGACATAAAGTTTGTAAAGAATAGTTCTACCTTGTTTTGGCAGTGTTAAAAGAAGGTCTTTAACCAAGATTCTACTATCCCAATTGTCCGTGCGGTATGATGCCTCAGGAGTGCCATTAAATAAAGATAGTTCCTGCTTTCGTTGTTTCTTTTCGTGATACTGCAGACGCCAACCAATCCGATAGACTTCACTACGAAACCGTTCAACCATAAAATCTTGCTTTTCCAATGCTGATCTCCCCTTCTGCAACTATGCTTGTAATTAGGAGTTCCTAGATGGCTATTCTTATTTATAGAACGTATGTTCTTATTTTATCACAAAAAAACATATTTTAACAGTTGGTAAATTTCAAGTATGTATAAAATGGTCTGAAAATTGAAATCCTTTGCTTTTATTTATAACATTGTTAATTAAAAAAGAGCAGCGTACATATCGCGCTGCTCTTGCTTTAGTTAATAATGTTGTTTACTTTGTTTGTTCCATTTCGTCTTCTGGATAAACTTCTTTGTAGTTCTTCATCAAACTCTTGTCCCCTACAAAAAAGGACTCGACAACAGGAAGAGCTTCGATAGTATATTCTACACCGTTCTTGACTCCGCCTCCTCCGTCCATCTTTCCTGCGCCCTTATTATGAATATCCTCTATTTGGTCAAGTTCCTTTACCTTATTTCCTTCTTCGTCTACATAAAAGTATCTGTCAGTAGAAGTACCATAAAAAGCATCTTTGTTAGATGTTTTAAGGATGCCATCCTCTCCAATTCGGAAGGTAGTTACTCCGTTCTCCTTCTTAATCTCTGGATACTCTGATTGATCGTATATGATATAAGCCCATCCAACGTAATCTTCTGGAATTAGAAATTCAAACTTTCCATTCGCCTTACTGCAACCTGCCGCAACGAAAACAAAACATATTGCCATAAAAAAAATAGATAACTTTTTCAAAAAAACCACCCTCTCTGGTTGTTAAAAGCCATTATAAAACTCCCCTATATATGAAGAGCTCGTTAGTAGAGTGACTTCATATACTAATCCTGCTCATAGCAGGAAAAAACACGGAGGTGCCTTACATGGCTATTTCATTTGCTGTTCGTATTATCTCATTTATTTCAGAAGCTTGGGTAAACTCACCTTTTGATCCCCCAAGTCCTGCTTACAAAGTAGATTTCAAAGGTGACAATCGAACGTTCTCTAAAGACATGGAAAATGCTTCATACCGTACGGTTCAACAAATTAATTTCAAATTCGATAACAACTCAGGCGATTGGAACAAATATGCTAAAACAGGGATAACTACTGAAAGACTTACAAACAGAAACACCGGAAAAGTTACCTATTCAACTGGCCAAGCTAGCGTATCTGGCATAACAGCCAAGCTCGATGCTTCTCATCTTCTCGGAGAAAATAGTGATTGGATCAGAGTCCTTTGTGAAGGAGCCGTTGCCGATCCGTTAATTGGTGTTGCCCCAGCGGTAAACTATAAGTTCTATGTTTATGCCAATAAACAAGGGAAAATCGAACTCGAAGGTATGCACGATGGATATCCTAGCTTTGAAGTCTATGCTCAGGTAAATGGAGGTACATGGCAAAATATTTATTTATTTGAAGAACAGACAGTGGCGAGCCTATTCCCTCCTATGGAGATTAAAGGCGTTTATAAAACAAGATACATTATCTAATAAGTCCTAAAGTAACGTTAGGACATACGATAAGCTAGCCCCTTGTCGTATGTCTTTTTTATATTGTCGTCATCTGGTATCGTTTGCTTACAATTTTTTCCACCAACGTCTTCATGTACATTTTATCAGAATTTCGACTCAAAAGTCCATGAGAGATTCATAGGCGCTGCAGGTTATTCGCGATGGTATCCATCACATTCATCATATCCAGCTCCAATTGATTGCACCTCGCATCTTCTGTATAATAAAGCAAAATAATAAGGCAAGGGCGGGTATACAGTCAGTTGTATCAAGCCCTGCTACAGCAGAAGTAATCCATCAACTTGTCAGAGTTGGGGTGGATTACTTCTTTTTTGCGTCTTTAAGGATTTTCGCCATCACTTTCATCAAAGTGACTGCAAACGTCGCCCCTGCAATAAATCAAGTAATTTTATCATCCATATTATCACCCGTCTTGCGTTAAACCCTATTGCTATAAAACTTAAAATTAATGATAATATTGAAAATGTAATGCTAAGTACAGTAAATAAAAACATTGATAAGAATGCAATTATTCCAAAAATATATGAGACTTGAATTATGCCCAAGTTCGTTTCCCTTTGATCTTTCATGGGTACCTCACACCTAACCTCAAAAATATATCCTTATGTTACCATATTTGAACTAAATTTCTTCGTTAGTTGATCGAACTTTTATAAGTGTAGTGGTTCAATCTTCATTGTTGACCTTCTAAATACTAACGTCATATTTTTTCTTATCTACTGTAGTAATAGTGTCTTCAGCTCAATCAAATCGTTTATAACGATGTCAGCCTGAGTAAGTTCATCGCTTTGTGCAAAATCAAAATTACATCCTATGGCAACCAAACCGTTGTCTTTTGCTGCATTTATATCTGATAGGCGGTCTCCCACTACTGCTGCATTAGTAATCCCATATTTTACGATAATACTTCTGACTAAGTCCGACTTGTTCAAAGATTCAATTTGTTGAATACTAAAGGTCTCAGTAACCCAATTATCCAAGTTATAATGACTCACAATTGCATTTAGATATTCTTTTAAACCATTACTTGCTATGTAAATTGAACAATTATTTTCTTTTAAATGAGTGAAAATTTCCTTTACGTTTGGATATAAAGCACCTTTCCCAAATCGTATATTCTTTATTAACACTTCCAGAAAGTAAGCATCCGTCTCTTTTCTTACTTCATCAGAATGATTGGGTAATAATGCTTCCCAAACTTTTGGTAAAGGCACTCCCATAATTTCACGGTATTTTTCAATAGGCGTTGCTCTATCCCATTCATTTAGTGACCTTAGACGATCAAAAGCATCTTCGAGTGATGTCTCTAATATTTTTTCTGTTTGAAATAATGTTCCATCCATATCAAAAATTAGTGATTGCGACATAGCTCCATCTCCCCTTTTCAAACTATATTATACATTTTTATACATGACGGATTGTAATATGAAGTGCGACACCTAGTTCAAAATAAAAAATGGCCCATGGCCGGATTCGTGTAGAATGGAGTTACCACACAACACCTACAAGGAGAATCCGCCATGAGCTATACACATCT
>NZ_BOSJ01000034.1 GCF_018403285.1 Paenibacillus sp. J45TS6
GGAACTATATGATTATGTGAATTGGTTCAACAAGCATCGCATTCATGGCACTTTAGGATACATGACCCCAATTCAGTACAAAGCTGCATCCCTTAAAAAAGTTGTCTGATTTAATGTTGACAGTCCAAAGTTTCATTATCAATTTCAAGCTGAAAATATCCCTCTGTCCCTTTTAATTCGTTTCCCTCTAAATCCTCACTTTCAAATAACTTATAACTGATTTTGAACATCTATTCTCCACCCTATCTAGTCATCTTTTTTATCCGTACAATCAAAAACGACAAAACCTTCATACGGGTATAACATGAGTTAGTTGTGTTCATTGGTTAAATGATAAATTCATTCGTCACCCAACCCACCTAAAAAAGAACATTGAAAGGTTCGGAACTAGACAAGGTTTTAACAACATTATTCTTTCAAAAATTCTACGACTTTGCCAATCAATTCAGGATATTTAGCAAAGTATTCATCATCATCAGAAATAACTATTCCTGCCTCAATCGAATCTTCATTTAAGATACCACGGATATAGTACTTATAACTTGTGCCTATTCGTTCTAATCTTTTTTGCCGTCAAATACTTCACTAATTTCTAACCCTTCTAAAACCGTAAATCCTATTGAAACTGGATATTTGCCTCCTACTTCAATTTCATAAGGGCAGATAAACGTGAAACCTGTATATTCGACTCCTTGTATTTCAAGTGTAACTTCCTCTTCAATGTGTGGGTCTAATCTCTTAACTAGAGCCACATATCTCATACTTATTTCTTACTTTCTTATTCAGCTGGGTTAATTACAGGAACATTCACACCATTTATAGTTTTCCAAAAAAAACGTCTGTCATTTTGACCCTTATCGACAAGAACTGTCTTTATCAATGGACTGTCTATGCTCCCTGATAGTTTAGCTTCGACTGTTATGAGGTTCACTTCTTTAACTGAATTAGCTTTAATAATTTCTAGTTCAAACAATTAAATCCACCTCACTCTTCTTACTCTTCAGAGGCTTTCCTAGCGTTAAATAAAAGTTTATCTCAACACTGTGATTTGATGAATGGGAAGCTAGTTAAAATTGAAAACATAGTTCCTAGGTTAAATCTTTTTATATTCTATGAATCCATTTTCTTCACGAGGTCTTGTGAGTTCACCTTATTATTTTTTCAATAATACGCTCTAAATCATCTACTTCCTCTTCGATCGTTACTAAACATGTATCATCATCAGAAGCAGGTTCAAAACCAATTTTCACTTTTGCAATGTTATACTTGTCTCTTAACCTCAAAAGAAATTCTACCAACTTATATGCTCTCTGTTTTTGTACTGATCTGTCTACTGCAAATAACTCATTTTCCGGAAAATTTATGGTTATATCTCCATAGTCCTTATCAAAGGAAAACACAACCATTACATCTTTAATAATGTATCCTATTTCTAAATGACTAAGAAATATATTTCCTGTACCAATAGGTGAGAGTATTTCTTGAAAACTATTAATTTGATGAAATACAATATCGTCTTTACTATTATTATCAAAGAAATGTGATGACTTCACTTCTAATACGTTAATCTTAAATTCTTCAAAAACCATCTTATCTAGCTCATCTTTTATTAAGTCTACTAGTATAATTTCAAGGTTATCCAAACGATGTACTCCTTTGCTATTAACCTTCCTTCTACTTAACGATCGATATATTAGTGGTTTTGATATTCATATTAGCTATTATGTGTTTTATATCCACTACGAGACCTTCTCTAGAAAAAAGACACCTTAAAGGTGCCCCCAGGTGTCTGGAAATTACTTTTTTAATTACTTTTTTTATTTTTTCGATAATATACTCTAATTCATCTCTTCTTAAACGTGTATCATTATCTAAAGGAGGCCTAAACCAATTTTCCCAATTTTATCTCTATTGTTACAAATATAAAAAAACAAACAACTTATATCACATTAAAGAGCAAATTATATCTTTACAACTGAAATAAAATTACACACTATTTCTACATTAAGAGGGGGCATCAAAATTTTACACTTTAGTAAATTAAAATCTCCACATTCTACATCTGTGATATCAATATCTTGAAGAAAATAAGGGATTTGAGATCTAGCTAACTCTCTTATAGGTCTTCTCCTATCATCAATTGTTGTATGAAAGGAAAATTCTGTACATCCCGTAAAGGACAATTCGACATTCCGCTCTGTATCCTCATATACAAGGGTCATTTCGTCACCAAAGAAACTCGAATCAAATTTTAATACTCTAGCATCCCAATAATGCATATCTTCAATTTCACTTAAGATTTTTCTTGCCTTCATCCATATCACCTCACTTCTTATATGGGATATGAGCATCAGAACTTTTTCTATCAACAATAATCTGATTAATATCAACCGAGTTACCATTTTCATCAAACAAATGAACATGATCATACTTGGTTACCTTATCAGGTGGATCGATTCTCATACGAATGTTTCCCCTTGGTATCTCTAATATGAACAAAACCATTATTGTCAGTATATCCCCAATCTTTTGGCAAGCTGTCTAGAATTTCTTGTTTAGACATATTAGGAATGTTTTCAGTAATAATTTCACCTGCGAAATTCCCTTTAGGAGTACTCGTCCCCTCAGTCTTCCCCTTTCCACCTGAACCTCCCGAACCACCCGGTTCATCATGCTTTAGAAGCTTTCCTATCGTTAAATAAGAAGCTGCCTGACTTACTATATAGCCAGTATAATACCCTCTTCTTCCTCTTTTTGCTTTATTTGCTCTAACAATTGTTCAGCATCTGATCGTGCAGTTCCTGTCCCCCAGGCATAGTCCCATGCAAAGCGTGCACCTAATAATGCATCGACTGCTCTCCCAACTGTAAATGCATATCCTATGTCATATACTGTTCCGAAGGGACTCTCCCAAAAGCTCTTTACTGTACCAACTGCATCGTCAAAGAGCCCTTCGACCGTAGCTCCTACTCCCTTAAGCGCAGAGGCAGTATAATCAACACCACTTTCTAGCTTTGCCTCCACTTTTGGAGGTAAGCTAGGCATAACGATCGCCGATCCTCCTTCACCATCCGCTTCAGCAAAACTTCTGGCTATAAAGTTCAGCTGCTGGGCAATCGACGAAATTTTCTCCATCGTCACCCCCATGGATAGCCTGGCTGATAAATACTCCTGAAAAAATCGCTCTTTTGTCGCCCCTGACCAGCCTTCACTTATAAAATAAATTTGCTTATCTAATTGACCGCACATCCGTTCCAGTTCCTGACGCTGGTTTAAGAAGTGTCTGACAACTTCCATCAGCTGATCAGGTGAGACCATTATTTTCACCATAAGGATTTCACTCTCACTGTTAGTTAAGGTGAATAAATTCTATCAAATAATGGAAAATATTACATCGGTCATTATTCCTTTAACTTCTATTCAATCTCTATCTTATGTACTTCATAAAAAGGAAAATTCAGTGAATTAATAGATATGTTTTTCATCACTGACCCTACTAATCCACCTCCACGAGAAATATCTTTTCTTTATATGCCCCTCGCTGATCTGCCTTTTCTTTACGAATCTTGTTTAGTTCCTCTTCACTAATACCATGAACCGAAGCCAGTGCGTAAATGACCTCCAGTATATCCGCTAATTCTTCATTAGCTAGTACATCTGTTTCCGCTTCTTGATATTCTCTATGTTCCTCTTCCAGCTTTGCTCTCAGCACTGACTTGTAAATTTCCTCATTTAGAATCAAAGTCTTACAACGTTTCCCTTGAGAATGGATGATATTCGGAATTAAATCCCTTACTAGCTTATTATAGGTTCGCACGTTTTATATCAGTCTCCTCTCGATCTCAATCTAACATTAATCTAACTCATAAAATTATTAAAACATGGTTTCCTAAAAACCGACTCCTATCTATCAATGAATAGCAAGTCTCGTACGTATTATCAAGATTCTATAGTTGTTCGATCAACAAAGTTATGATTTTCTTTAATAATCATTCTTGCTAGACGTCGCCCTGCTCTCTTAAAGAAGAACTCATCAGAAAAATAGATTGAATCAATTGACGAAAGTTGGTTTATAACCTTCTTTCTTTTGTCATATTCAATTTTTCCCATTGAATTTTCATTTGGTCCATATAGATATACTACTCTATCTTCGTCCTCAAATTCCTTTAACATCAATACAAAAACTGCCATGATTCTCCTCCTCATCGTTTTTCTTTCCATTCCACGGTCTTTCAGATTGATCATCTGGGTAGCCTTTTTTATTTATCTAGCTCTTCATTGATTAAAGAAGCATCACTCAAAGAAAAATCTAAAGACAGTTCATTTGACAATAAAGATATTAAAATATTTGTGACCTTCGAAAAAACAGCTTCACTAGAACCAACGAAACTGTGAGCTCCTAGAGCAAAAGTAATACTACCTGCATACTGCCAGTTTGATTCTAGCATTCTTTCCTTTGCAGAATTAATAATTGAATAAGCATATTCGGTAGGAATTCCTAAATAAATCTCTTCGTTTATCTTAAACTCAGAGCTATACAAAACATCATTGTCGTTACTTACTTTAACTTTAATTATTAATTCTGAAGTTTGCTTAGGTGTATATTCTACCCCCAGCAATGCATAATACGAACTATGCCTAGGTAACTTCAACTCTACTGCTATTTTTTTATAATGAGAAACTACAGGCATACTTAATTGTAATGATGTTTTCAACTCATCGTCTGATTCATTAGGAAGGATTGGATAGTCATCCTTCCATACTACTGCCTTTCTGAATTTACCCAAATCGAACACTACATTCATTTTTTTCCTCCAGAACTTACACCATTGATAAATTATACTCTCTCTAGCATCCCAATAGCTCAATGCATCAATTTCACTTAAGATCTTTCTACTTTATTCATTTCGCCTCATTTTTCTTATTCATGAATTACGCTTGTGACGTTCTTAAAGAATTTTGAACTTTCGTCCAATCTCATTAAAGGAGTTTCTACCTTCTTATCATTTGGGTGTCCTGTCAGAAGCCATAATAAAAGAGGTTGATCATGGTGATATCTGACCATAATCAACCTCTTTGAAAGGACCATGAAGACATATAGCCAATCAAGGTCACATTTTTACAATTATTGTCTTACCAAATATCATCAGGTAAACTCATTACAAAAGAATAGTTTCAAGTGCATCACTTAACATGGAATCAAAACTTTCAAATGACTGAATTAAAGTCCCTGAGGGTTTATCGAGTTCTACGTATACACTCTCTTTTTGGTCATAACAATACCATGCTGTATCAGAATCTCCAAAAAATATATATTGCTTTTGCCATTCATTTTCATACCAGAGCTCGTTTGTCTCAATAAAACCATGGATATCTTCTTCTACTTCCCTATCAAGTAGAACTTTATCAACACCGTAGATTACTAATCCGTTAAAGTCTAACCCATTTATTTTCTTCAAAAATTCAATATATGACTCAGGTAATATAAAGTTTCCTAATTTCTGATGAATATCATGATTCATTTTTACAATTTCTGTATCTGACACTGGATTTCTAAGTGTACTTCCGTATTTTACTTCAATCTTTTCTATTTCTATCAAGGAGTCTTTCCACTGGGCCATATCTACTCTTCCTTTCTTTTAAAAGGTTTTGGTGGGTAAACATCATCCTCAAATATCGGCCAATTTATCTTTTCACTTTGTTTTGGGGCTAATCCTCTTGTTAGGGTGTTTTGCTCATTGGTAACCGCTTTATGATAAGGGTCATTCTTTATTAAGACTAAGTTAATGAAATCATTTGTACCACCATCATCTAAAGGTAAATTATGATGTACTTGCCACCCTTTTGGGTTAAGTCCATCCTTCATTCTAGAAATATCATCTTCACCTAAACCGGCCTTTTTAAGATATTCAACTCTTACAGGATCGTTAGCAAATTCCTTAAGAAAATTCTTCCTAACAGAGCTATTAAATTCCTTTCTAAATTTAGCTGTTTCTTCTGGAAGTCTCTTAGTGTAAATAATTTCTTCTACCTTTACACCTTTTAAATGAATCTTCTCTCCTTTTAACGTTCCTATGAAGTAATTATCCTTATCACCAATTCCCGTCCCCTCAGTCTTATCCTTCCCATCCGGACCATCTTGAACATTATTCTTACTCTTCAGAAGCTTCCCTAGCGTTAAATAAGAAGCTGCTTGACTTACTATATAGCCAGTATAATACCCTCTTCCCTCTTCTTCCTCTGTTCGCTTTATTTGCTCTAACAATTGTTCAGCATCTGATCGTGCAGTCCCCGTCCCCCATGCATAATCCCATGCAAAGCGTGCACCTAATAATGCATCGACTGCTCTCCCAACTGTAAATGCATATCCTATATCATATACTGTTCCGAAGGGACTCTCCCAAAAACTCTTTACTGTACCAACCGCATCGTCAAAGAGCCCTTCGATCGTAGCTCCTACTCCCTTAAGCGCAGAGGCAGTATAATCAACACGACTTTCTAGCTTTGCCTCCACTTTTGGAGGTAAGCTAGGCATAACGATCGCCGATCCTCCTTCACCATCCGCCTCAGCAAAACTCCTGGCTATAAAGTTCAGCTGCTGGGCAATCGACGAAATTTTCTCCATCGTCACACCCATGGATTGCCTGGCCGATAAATACTCATGAAAAAACCTTTCTTTTGTCGCCCCTGACCAGCCTTCACTTATAAAGTAAATTTGCTTGTCTAATTGATTGCACATCCGTTCCAGTTCCTGACGCTGGTTTAAGAAGTGTCTGACAACTTCCATCAGCTGATCAGGTGAGACCATTATTTTCACCATAAGGATTTCACTCTCACTGTTAGTTAAGGTGAATAGATTCTATCAAATAATGGAAAATATTACATCGGTCATTATTCCTTTAACTTCTATTCAATCTCTATCTTATGTACTTCATAAAAAGGAAAAAACTTCCCTGATTTATACTCAAGGAAGCTAGTAATATTTTTTATATAAACATTTTATTGAATAAGTGCACGTCGTCTTTCAAGTTCTACATCCATCGCTGCCCGCTGATCATCCAATTTATAGAACCACATCGTAATTCCAATCAACAGACAAATGATTAGCGGCACCCAAATAAAGCAGATTTCAATATAGCTGAGTGCTGTTGTGTTTTGTGTGGCGTTGGGAACATAGCCTCCCATTTTTAGGACAACCCCAATTAAGAAACTCCCGAGTCCCAAGCTTACTTTTACAAAGAAACCTTGAATCGCTGCAATCATCCCAGATATACTTTTATTCTTTTTATACTCTGAATAATCAATAATATCGGGCTGGATAGCAAATGTAACTCCGAAAATCCCGTAAATACCAAGACCTGTTATCGCAAGCCCTGCTATGACTAAAAACGATGAGGATTTTCCGAAATAAATAAGCAAATCTCCTACGATGTAAATAATCGTGCTTAAAAGCAGTATATTTCTTTTTGACATCTTCTTTTGAAGCCAAGGTAAAATAAGGAGCATAGGCAGACCCGATAAAATTCCGAATAGCCCAACAAAAGTAAGCCAATCTTGACGATTCAAATTATAAGTAAAATAATAAATTACAGTAGTATTTCGTATAACAAAAAGAGCGAAGTAGAGAAAATTCACGATAAAAAATATGGCAGCTTGACCGGTTAATCCTTTAAAGTCTTCTTTGAAGGAAGATTTTCCAGGATTGATGGTTGGCGGAACAACCTCTTTGGTACTCATAAAAGTAATCACAAATATGATAAGCGCCATGATGCCATAGATGCTCATTGTGATTAAGTAACCTCTTTGTTCATCACCTTGTCCAAAGAAATCAACCATTGGCATGGTAATGGACATGACTAAAGCGGTTCCAAGTAATGCGCAGATCATTCTTGTCGATACTAGCCAGTTACGTTCATGGTTATCTGAAGTTAATCTCGGTACGATCGTATTTAATGGTATATTAACAACCGAGTAGGCAATGTTCAGCAAGGTATATGTGACATAGGCCCAAATAATTTTCCCTGTCATACTGAAATCAGGCACAATAAATGTCATAATCGTAAATACAGCAAAAGGAATAGCACCAATGATAAAGTAAGGCCTTCCTTGACCCCATCGGGTATGTGTTCGATCCACTAGTAATCCCATGCCGGTATCTGCAAAAGCATCAATTATTTTCGTTAATAACATTAACGTACCTGCAACTGCTGCTGTTATTCCAAAAACGTCAGTATAAAAGAAGAGCAGATACGAACCCATTGTGCTGAACACAAGATTACATCCTAGATCGCCAATCCCGTATCCAATCCTTTTTTTCCACTTAGACATAATTTCACTCCGTCCCTACTAATCTATCGATGTCGCTTTCCCTGATCTCATGAAAAAAGTTCCATGTGAACTACTCTATATTTTCGATAATCTTGATAACGTTTTCATGTCTTGCTTTAAATTCTGATATACCGATTTATATACACGGTAATATTCATTATATTTTTCATGGTTTTGCGGGTCGGGCATAATCTTCTGATCCAGTACCTGCCACTTTTTCACGTCTTCATACGATAGAAGTCCTGTACCAATTCCGGCAAGCATTACATCCCCCATATTGGCTTCCACATCATGAATCGGACAGACAACGGAATAACCCGTCACATCGGCAAAGATTTGTCTCCAGAGTTTTGACTTCGTTACACCGCCGGCGATTATAATAGATTCACCTAAGTTCTCCCCCGTTGCTTCCATTGCATCACGTAATGAGAACGCAACCGCTTCCAGAAATGCACGGTAGATATGAGCCTTTGTATGTGCCAGCGTAAGTCCAACCATCGTTCCTTTTGCATCTGAATCCCAAATTGGGCTTCTTTCCCCCATGAAGTAAGGAAGAACAATAAGGCCCTCGCTGCCAACTGGAATCGTAGCTGCTTGTTTATTCAATACATCATAGGCATTTTCTCCACCATTTTTCTCGGCTTCCACTTCAAATTGGCACATGGTTTGACGGAACCATTTCACAATTGCTCCTGCTGTGGCACCTCCGGCAAAATAATAAGAAAGTCTTTGAGCATCATATAGATAAGGCCAGACAATGAGATTCTTTCCCTTGATTGGTTTGTCCGAAATTAACGCTGCGCACATGGAAGTTCCAATTGCGGCTGCATAAATACCCGATTCAAATACACCAAGACCAATATTCGCTGCACCACAGTCAATACCGCTTGCAATCACTGGCATTCCTTCAGAGAGCCCTAATTCAGATGCAGCTTCCTTTGTTAGTCCTCCAATAATATCTGTCGATTCTACTATGTTTTCCGGCATCATCGACATAGGAATACCCATGGCATCCATCATTTCTTTAGACCATGTTCTGTTATTCATATCAAAAATACCGCCAATATTCCCCGCTGAGGAATAATCAATCGCAATGTTTCCTGTCAATTTATAAATAACGTAATCATTTGGGGGCAAAAATAATTTCGTTTTTTTCCAGTTTTCGGGTTCATTATTTTTCATCCATAGTATTTTGGTAAATCCATAATAAGGATCTGCTCCATTGTGGGTAATATCTAATAGTTTTTCTTCTCCAATCGTGTCTAGAACCCATTTGGTTTCTTCTTCTGCTCTGCGGTCCATCCATATCATACAAGGTCTAACTGGCTCCATATTTTCATCTAACGGAATTCCAGAACCTCCATACAGACCGCTAATCGCGATTCCGCGTATTTTTTCTGCTGGGACATTTGCCTTCTTCACTGTGTTTTTAATAGAAACCTTCGCTGCTTCGAGCCATACATCTGGCCACTGTTCAGCCCATAAAGGTCTCGGTGTAAGCACATCATATTCCTGTAAATCTTGGGCAATTAAGTTGCCTTCTGTGTCCATTAAAATGGTTTTGGTACCGGATGTTCCAATATCTGTGCCGAGTAAATAGAACAAGGATGTCGCCTCCTGATGTAATTGTTTCTTTATTTAAGTCTATTAGATTAGATGCAAGTAAAAGCGCCATCCACTACAAAGTCTGCTCCCGTAGTAAAGCTGCTAGTATCCCCTGCAAGGTAAACACAAATGGATTGTAGTTCTTCCGGTCTTCCCATTCTGCCAAGAGGAGCCATTTGATTCCATTGTTCAATTAATGGTTGTAAGCTTGGGGAATTTAACGTAAGTTCTGTTCCTATGTAGCCTGGACTGATACTATTCACGCGCACATTTCTAGTCGCCCACTCTACCGCTAGAGATTTTGTCAATTGGATGACTCCTGCTTTAGAAGCATTATAAGAACACTGCGGCTGCGGGACATTTACGATATGTGCTGACATAGAAGCTGTGTTAATAATGGAACCTCCGCCTTGCTTTAACATCACTTTTCCAGCTGCTTGAGCTGTTAAAAACACCCCGGTAAGATTGATATCGATTACTTTTTTCCATTGTTCATATGTCATATCCTCAGCAGGTATATTCATGCAGATTCCAGCATTACAGAAAGCAACATCTAAACGTCCAAAGACACTCAGGATTTTAGTAATCATAGAATTCACATCTTCAGGATTTGTGACGTCCGCTTTAATAGCAATCGCTTGAATTCCATGGTTTTTTTCGAGTTCGGCAGCTGTTTTCTGCGCTTCTTCAAGATCCAAATCCACTATAGCCACATCAGCCCCTGCCTCACAGAAAGCGGTTGCAACACTTTTACCAATTCCTCTCGCACCGCCTGTAACGAAGATCTTCTTTCCGTCTAATCTCATTTTTTCAATAATTCCCATAAATCTATTTCCCCTTTCTATTTTGTAAAACCGTTTTATTAAATAGATTAATAAAATCAATTTACATAATATACCCACTTTATAAAACAAGTCAACCTTCCATAAAAAAACAGCGACTTATTTCACACTCATTGCATGGATTTTATGATTCGTTAGTCACTTCAATTTGCTTCCAATTGTTATTTATTCGATAGCTATGTTATATTTAAAAGAATTTTATAAAAGTCGTTTGTATAATGGGGTTTAGTTATGGATCATAACATTACATTTAGGGATATAAAGAAAAGTAATTACTCATCGATTTATCATCTTATTTATCAAAATGAGAAGCTTTCAAAACAAGAAATCGCAAATCAACTTCATCTGAGTCTGCCAACGGTAACTCAAAATTTAGTTCGCTTAGAAAAGGAAAAACTGATTGAAAAGAGCGGGCAATTTGAATCCTCGGTTGGAAGACGCGCAACGGCATATGCATTATGTCCGCAGGCTCGTGTCAGCATAGGGGTTGAAATTCAAAGAAATACAATTTGTATTTCCGCAGTAGATTTGCTTGGTGTTGTTTTTCATAAAACCAACCTGTCACTTACATACGCAAATGAAGAGAGTTACTTCAAACAAGTAAGTCAAGCTGTACAAGCTTTCATCTCCTCTCTTATGATCGAACAAGAGCAAGTCTTGGGTGTTGGTTTTGCAATACAAGCATTAACATCAGCGGATGGACAAAACATCACCTACGGAAAAATATTAAATTGTACGGGGCTCCACATTTCTGTTTTTTCACAGCACCTTGATTATCCTTGCCGGTTTTTTCATGATGCCAAATGTGCTGCAACCACGGAACTGTGGATCAGGAAAGATATTGACGATGCTGTCTATCTGTCGATTGGTACGCATCTTGGGGGAGCCATCATTATCAATGGCCAAATTTATATGGGGAATGAAGGACATAGCGGCACGGTAGAACATATGACAATCGATCCACGTGGTTCTCTTTGCTACTGCGGAAAAACAGGATGTATGGAAACACTTTGTTCTATTAGTGCGCTATTAAAAGAAGAGGAATCGTTAGAATTTTTCTTCCAACAGTTACGTTCTGGAATCCCTTCCTATATGGAAAGATGGAATGTATTCTTAGATCATTTAGCACTATCGATTAACAACATTCATCTTGTCATTAATAGAGAATTTATTCTGGGCGGTCATATATCTCCTTACTTAACAGAACATGATATTCAACTTCTTCATGAAAAAGTTTATGAGCGCACCGCTTTTCCTAGCAATGAGCCATTTATTTATATTAGCCGTTCATCTGAAAATGGAGTTTCTAATGGTGCTGCTATCACTTTTATTCAATCCTTTTTGAATGAGATATAGGAGTTTCAACAATGAATGAACAACAACTAATAAACCTATTGAACGAAATGGCGGGAGATGGTCTCGTATATATAGAAGAGGAAGGATATTCCACAAGTGAAGGTGCACCTGCTTGGAATGCAACTAGAGCAGCAGAGAAATTAGATCATATTGCACTTATTCCGATCCTCTGTAACCTATTAGAAAAAGCAAAAAAAGAAACCATGAAACAAGATATTTATTTTGTGCTCGGTAACATTGGAGTAAATACAAGCGATCCACGTGTAGTGAACATTCTTTTAAAACGGCTCGCAGTAGAAAAAAACAAGTATACTTTAGAGCATATTCTCTCTCAAATAGCTCAGCAAAAAGAAGTGCCGGACTGTACGCCTATCCTTCGATTTATTGATGATCCTCGCTGGTTAGTGCGTCATTCCGCCTTTCAAGCTTTAAGTAAATGTAAATGTTCTGCCGCGGAAGAAGCTTTAATCCAAGTTATTACTACATCACAAGATGAATATGATCTTTTTTATGCAATCGGTTCTCTCTGTGATCTTAGGGCAACCAGCTCGGTCCCTTATCTTCTTCCTTTATTGAAACATCCAAAAGGCGAAGTGAGATGCTCTGCTCTTAGTGCCCTAGATCAACTGGGAGATTCCACTTTTCTGCCTGTTTTTATTGAAGCACTGAAAGATCGCTCTCCAGCTGTTAAATCCTTTGCTTTGTTAGCAATTCAGAATCACGGAGATGAAACTGCGATAGACTCTGTCTATCAACGAGTAAAAACGATGTTAAAAAGAATGCGATCAATAAAAAGCGATGAATTAGTGCCTGCGTTTGAATTTCTAAATCGATATAGAGAAAAATATAATCACATTCAAGAACTATTTGAATGGATTATATCGAAAAAGTGGGACTATCTTTTTGATGAAGAGAAAGACATGGTTAAGAAAATCGTCACATAATTAAAAAACCAGACCGTCTTGTTTATAAAAAAAGAAAAAACCAACGTAAAAGAGCAACCTGAACTGAACCCCGAATGGTAGACACTTAAAAAAGTGACTACCATTCGGGGTTTTTCTATTTTCTTTCTAGAAAAGTCCCGTTATACTAACATTACAATTTTTTAGAACGGAGTATTTTTCATGAGTAAGATTATCTTTAATGAACACCAACAAAGACAATTAGAGGCCAATCCAAATGTTAGAATCGTGACAGATCGAACGATTCAATATACCCCTGACTTTAAACTGCTAGCGGTTAAACAAAACCAAGCTGGCAAAGGACCGGCAGAAATTTTCACAGAAGCTGGATTTGATTTGAAGGTGATTGGCCTAAGTAAAGCACGAAGTGCTTTAGATCGTTGGCGCAGAACCTTTC
>NZ_BOSJ01000035.1 GCF_018403285.1 Paenibacillus sp. J45TS6
TCACAGCGCAAAAATCATGTTTGGTGGCGATAGCGGAGGGGTTCCACACGTACCCATCCCGAACACGACCGTTAAGCCCTCCAGCGCCGATGGTACTTGGACCGCAGGGTCCTGGGAGAGTAGGACGTTGCCAAGCACAGCACTACAAACACACTTTCGATGTATATCGGAAGTGTGTTTTTGTATGTATACTTGCTAATCTATGTGCTCTGTAAACAGTCGGATTATATAGATGATTTCCTCTAGTTTCATTATAATTTGTCCCCAAATAAAACTGGCTTATTCACTTGCTAGATATGAAATAACGTCTTTTAATTTCTCCAAGTTGCCTTTCCCGCTGACATCACTGAATTGAGTGTAATATCCCTTTGAGCCTAACTCCTTGGCCATTGTAAATGTAATGGTATTAATGGCACCCCTTTGTTATTCGCATATCTTACCATCTTATGTAGAATCGATGGATACGTAACATGGTTAATGCTTTCAACGCTTTTGATATTTTAAGTCCTGTGACAAGAACAGTTTTAATATCTGAACAAGGTATTTGATCCAGGATAGAGAAGTATACAAAATAATATATACGTAATTTTTGCGCTTAGAAAGGATATTATTTTATGATGATCATGATTAATGGTGCATTTGGATCGGGAAAAACGACGGCCGCGGAGGCTTTGAATAAGAAGATTCCAAACAGTATGATTTTTGACCCGGAAGAGATTGGTTATATGCTGAGAAAGGTTATACCAGACGAGGTGAAATATAAGGAAGAACAAACGGATGATTTTCAAGATTTAGAGTTGTGGAGAACACTTGTTGTCGCTTGTGCTAAAGAATTAAAACGAAAATATAACCGTACACTGATTATACCAATGACTCTATATAAACTTGAGAATTATGAATATATAAGGCAAGGCCTTGGGGAAATAGATTCAGAGATGTATCATTTTTGTCTTACTGCATCTAAAGATACAATCCATAGTAGGCTGAATGACCGAGGAGAAACACCTGGTGAATGGGTATATCGACAAACGGAACGTTGTATCGCGGCATTCGAAGACGCACGGTTTGAGATTAAACTTGGTACAGACCAGATGAAAAGAGAAGAAGTCGTTAAGGTGATTTTGGATCACATCAAAGGAGGGCACCTGACATGACATCTACCGAAACCCATATTTATATGGTTAGACATGCAGAATCTATATATATTCATGGAGAGGAACGTTCACGAGGTCTTACGGAGATAGGATTAGAGTACGCGAAGTGTGTCGCAGATGTGTTCGCCGATATTAAGGTAGATGCTGTGGTCTCAAGTCCATATAGAAGAGCTATTCAGACGGTTCAATATGTAGCAAAGCAAAAAGGGCTACCGATCGATGAATATGAAAATTTACGCGAACGTTTGATAAAAGGACCCCTTTACGAGGAAAAATGGGAGGTCATTCTCCAGGCCATCAAAAAGTCATTTGATGACAAGGATTACTCGCTGCACGGAGGGGAGTCGACAAAGCAGGCGCAAGAGCGGTCTATTCCTGTACTTGAACTTCTGTTGGAACAATATGCAGGAAAGCATGTTGTCATTGGTACCCACGGAAATATTATGACCATTATGATGAACTATTACGATTCAAATTATGGGTTTCGCTTTTGGAAACAAACCACGATGCCGGATATCTATCATTTAATTTTTCGTGATATGAAGCTGACTAAAGTAGAGCGCATGTGGAATACCCCCATACACCAAGAATAAAGGAGAACGATTTATGAAGAACGATACCATTAAAGCATATTGTCTTTCTAAAAAGGGGGCAACAGAAGATTACCCTTTTGGTCCTGCGCCCCTTGTTGTCAAAGTTGGAAGCAAGATGTTTGCCTTAATTACGTTCAATGAGAAACAGCAATCGACAGACATTTCTCTCAAATGTGATCCCGTGATAGCTGAGAATCTACGGGAACAACATGAAGAAGTTGTTCCCGGATATCATCTCAACAAGAAGCACTGGAACTCGATATCCCTTCAAGGAAGCTTATCACTTGACGATATTACATCAATGATTGATCATTCCTATGAGCTGGTATTAAAAAGCCTGACCAAAAAACAACAAGAAGTCATTCTTAATTCTTAAAGGGTGAATCCGTTTTCATGATTTAAAAGGGCTTCATGTTTAAGGTGTCGATTTTCTCACCCGTGATATCAATCCCCATACGTTTTGTAATGTCACGGTAATGACCAGCTCTTCGGAGAACAGGACTACCTTCTACTTCACCAAGACCGGCTTCAAGTCCGTTCAGCACAAGAATGCTCGCTCCAAAACCAGGGATAAGCCCTTTCTCTTTTTCAGCCGAAGTTGGTTTCCATCTGCCTGCCATCACATCATGTGCTGATGGTTTAGGTTCTTGTGGTGTCATCCAGAATAAGATTGCCGTCATATATCCTAATTTTCCGTCTTCCGCCACTTGATCTGGATTTTGTAGAAGAACATTTTTGTCTCCGTAAATGATAGAACTGAACAGCCCGTAATTAAAATTCCAGCTCAGCATGATCGGACCCCGTCCGTAATATCGCTGACCACTTACTCCAGGAAATAGCTTGGCCGAAGCTGGATCAACAAAGGCATCCATATTTACTCCTGTACGGCCTGCAATATTTTCATTCCAGAATAGGCCCCATTTTAGTTCCCCTCCAGGTGCACCAGCCCATCCTCCTCCCGTTTCATGGGATAGATTAGCGAGAAAAGCAGCAAGTTCTCGTTTTCGGTCTTTTTTAAATCCTTCCTTTAAGAAAGCACCAAAGTCCACAATAACCGTTTCTAACGTTTTTTTCTTATTTTCATCTGAATTAAAATCATCCGATCGAAGAATAAGGGTTTCCACTTTTGCTTCTTTATCTAATCTAATGATTTCTTGCGAAGAGGGCGAACCTGTTCGTGTACTAATTTTAATTTTTAGGTTAGATACTTCTTGGACTGCTTGCATTAAGTTGGCGTACGAAAAATAATCACTTTGATCCTCTTTGAAGTACTCCTTTCCCTTAGCAACCTTGAACCATTCTTTAGAACCAAGCCGATAAGGAAATAACTCCTCAAAATCTTGCTCCGATAATAATGCTTTTACCGCCTCTATAGATTTTTCAGGAGAATAATCAGGATCGATATCGTCCCATTCCTGAGTAATATCTTTACGAGATAGCAAACGGTGTTCTCCGAGTTCTAGGGTGCTGCCTTTGTACTGAATTAAGCTGAGACTTCTTAATTTCGTTAGTCCTTCGGATGAAGTATTAGAAGCTGGCGAAGTTGAGTTTGTTTTTAGTTCCTGGGCGGCAGTAGTTAAAGGTGATAGTAATAGAGCTGAGCTGAGGGCAATGCCTACACTTTTATACGCAAGGGATTTCTTAGCCGGACGTTTCTTTTCATTCATCGTCATTCTCCTTCCACTCATTAAAATGGACTTGGTTCCCAAACATATCATAAAAATCCTTAAAAAATTTGTACATAGTTCCTAAATCCCGTGTTCTGGTCATTTCTTATGTCTCTAAAAGGACAGTTATATAAAGAATATAGAAACAGGACAAAGAGAGTAGAAAATGCCGGAGAATTAGAGTGATTGCTGTCGATCATTTTAGGAAAACTAGGATTTGTGTATGTGCAAACGTGAAGGGATAAATTACAACACAATCAGTGGAAGAGATGGAACAGATTTATAGATAAAGGGTAATGATTATAGAAGTGAGAAGTGGAAGAGGGCTATGAATTAGGACACAATAGAAAATACATCTTTATTTTTAAAAAAATTGTGACAGAATAAATGAATGGATGATAGATTTTGAATATTTTTGATAGAAAATGATTGTTTTTTAATGATTTTATGATACTATAAGAGCTGGCAGGAGGAATGGGAATGCTTACTGAAGAACGATACCGTTTGATTTTAGAACGCTTACAATCACGCGGCGTTGTCAAACTGCAAGAACTTGTAGAGTTGCTAGGGGCTTCTGAATCAACAGTTAGAAGAGATCTTATTGATCTGGAGGCAAATCGTCTGCTCAAGCGAGTGCATGGTGGTGCTTCACTAATTACCCAGAAAAGCACTGAACCCGGTATGGATGAAAAAACATTCAAAAACATTCATGAGAAGAATAAAGTTGCCAGGCTTGCAGCAGAGCAATTGCAAAATGGCGATTGTATCTATCTAGATGCAGGTACAACAACACTTTCCATGATTCCTTATATAGAAGCAGAGAATATTACAGTGGTAACGAATGGTTTGTCTCATGTGGATGCGTTAGTCTCCAAAAATATTCGCAGTTACTTGCTTGGCGGCTTGATGAAAACGCATACGAAAGCAGTCGTAGGGAGTATCGCACTTCAAAATATGAATCAATTCCGTTTTGATAAATCGTTTATTGGTACGAATGGAATTGATGTAAAGATGGGGTATACTACTCCTGACCCGGAGGAAGCCTTAATAAAACGGAATGCGCATTTGTTGTCTGGTGAAACTTTTGTGCTAGCTGACTCCAGTAAATTTGGTGAGATTACGTTTGCTAAGTTGTTTGACTTGAATGAAGCAACGTTAATTACCGATATGGTGCCAGAACCATATAAAGTTCCCATTGGTCAGAAATATAAAGTAATTGAGGGATGAACAATGATTTATACAGTGACACTGAATCCTTCCATTGATTACATCGTGGAAGTTGAACAATTACAGCTGGGACATTTAAACCGAATGAAACGGGATTTGAAGTTACCTGGAGGGAAAGGGATTAACGTTTCTAGAGTTCTTACCCAGCTTGGTGCAGAGAATACAGCGATGGGATTCCTTGGCGGATTCACAGGTGAATTCATTCGTGATTTCTTATCCAAGAGCTCGGTCGCTTCCGACTTTGTATCGATTTCCGATGATACAAGAATTAATGTGAAGCTGAAGCATGGCGATGAAACGGAAATTAATGGGCTTGGACCTGCTATCACGAATGAAGAAGCACAAGCTCTTGTAGCAAAGCTCTCTCAATTGAAAAAAGGTGATATTCTTGTTCTATCGGGCAGTGTACCTCCTTCTCTAGGCAGTGACTTTTATGAGCGATTGATTCAGGTGTGTAAAGAAGCAGGGGCTGACTTTGTTATCGATACAACCGGAGAAGCCTTGTTACAAGCACTGAAAGATAAACCTCTTCTTGTAAAGCCGAATCACCATGAACTGGCTGAACTATTTGGCGTTACCATTGATACCAAGGAAGATTTGGTGAAATATGGCCGGAAACTTCTTGAAGAAGGTGCTAAACATGTGCTCATCTCTATGGCGGGTGAAGGTGCATTGTTGATTACGGATAACAAGGTATATCATGCGAATGTTCCTGCTGGTAAAGTGAAGAATTCAGTAGGTGCTGGAGATTCCATGATTGCTGGATTTATTGGAACGTTCGCTCTTACAGGCGATGTACTGAAATCTTTCCGTACGGGTGTTGCCTCAGGCAGTGCAACTGCGTTCTCCGATGATCTAGCATTAAAAGAACAGATTGAGTCGCTGATTCCTCAAGTACAAATTAATGAGTGGAAATAACTTACATCATGGGTAAGGATATTCGATTTTTAATACTTGCCTAAGTAAAGGAGTGCATACTGTGAGAATTACGGATCTGATGATCAAAGAAGTAATGATAATGGATTTAAAGGCAACAACAAAGGCGGAAGCAATTGATGAACTGATTGCGAGCCTTAACAAAAGCGGACGTATTAATGACCCGGAATTGTTCAAGGAAGCGATCTATAAGAGAGAAGAGCAATCAAGTACGGGGATTGGTGGAGGTATTGCGATGCCGCATGCCAAAACTAAAGCAGTGAATGAACCAACGGTTGTTTTTGCAAAAAGCAAAGCAGGGATTGACTTTGATTCGTTAGATGGAGCACCAGCTCATGTATTCTTTATGATTGCTGCCCCAGAAGGAGCAGGGAATACGCATCTTCGTACACTTGCTGCTTTGTCTAAGCTATTAATTGACGCTGATTTCATCGAGCAATTGATGAACACGAAAACGCCGGATGAAGTAACGGCATTATTTGATGAAAAGCAACAAACCGAAGAAGCGGAGCAAGCGAAAAAAGAAGCAGAAAAGGCAAAAGCTGCTCCTGCAGAAACAAAAGCAAAAGCAGAAACGAAATCAAAAACAGAAGCAGAAACAAAAGCTGATTCTTCCGAAGATTTTGTTGTAGCCGTTACGGCTTGCCCGACAGGTATTGCTCATACTTTTATGGCAGAAGATGCATTGCTTAAAAAAGCAAAAGAGATGGGAGTAAATATCCGGGTAGAGACCAACGGAGCAGAAGGAGCGAAGAACGTTCTGACTGAAGATGAAATTCGCCGAGCAAAAGGGGTCATCATTGCAGCTGGTAAAAAGGTGGATCTGGACCGTTTCCATGGAAAACCTGTACTTCAGCGCCCTGTAGCGGACGGAATTCGTAAACCAGAAGAACTAATCACCAAGGCTTTAAAAGGTGATGCACCTATACTTCATGCGGATGCTGCATCATCTTCTTCCTCTGCGGATGAAGAAAAGACAAGCATAGGAAGTACGCTCTATAAAAACCTCATGAACGGGATTTCGCATATGCTGCCATTCGTGGTGGGTGGAGGTATCCTGCTTGCCATCTCCTTCTTGATTGAACAAGCAGCTGGTGCGGACAGTCCTATCTTCCAGTTATTGCAGACGATTGGAGGCGGAGATGGAGCATTCCACTTCCTGATTCCGGTCCTTGCTGGTTTTATTGCGATGAGTATTGGAGATCGTTCAGCTCTCATGCCAGGTATGGTCGGCGGTTTAATGGCAGTTAATGCAAACGCTGGATTCCTTGGCGGTCTTGCAGCCGGTTTTCTAGCGGGTTATGTGATCCTTGGTCTGCGTAGAGTATTTAAATATTTACCATCAGCGATTGATGGACTAAAATCCATTATGCTCTATCCTGTTTTTGGTCTTCTGATTACCGGTGCAGTAATGTACTACATTCTTTCACCGATTTTCAGTTGGATTAACGTAGGTTTGGTAGATATACTGAATAACCTGGGTACAGGGAACATGGTGCTTCTGGGCGTCATTCTTGCTGGAATGATGTCCGTTGATATGGGTGGTCCGTTTAATAAAGCGGCATATACGTTTTCCATTGGTGTCTTTACTTCCAGCGGGAACGAGAACGGACTAATGATGGCAGCAGTAATGGCCGGCGGTATGGTTCCGCCACTTGCCATTGCACTGGCTACGACGTTCTTCAAAAATAAATTTACAGAACAAGAACGTAAATCAGGTATAACGAATTACGTGCTGGGACTCTCCTTCATTACCGAAGGCGCGATTCCATTTGCAGCAGCAGATCCGCTTCGTGTCCTGACTTCCTGTATTATTGGTTCCGGTATTGCAGGCGGACTAACACAATTGTGGGGAATTAACCTTCCTGCACCGCATGGCGGTATTTTTGTAGCGGCACTTGCTAACCATGCACTGCTGTTCTTACTTGCTGTAGTCATTGGTGCAGTTGTGTCTGGTCTGATTCTCGGATTATGGAAAAAACCAATTGAAGTAAAAGCATAAGATATTAAAAATGAAACCTGGAAGGGAATGTCCTTCCGGGTTTTATTTTTTTATAAGACTAATCCAGAAGCGTGACTTCATCGCCTTCGGTAACAATACCCGTACGCAGTACAGAAGCATATATACCAAACTGGTTATTCCGCTCTGTAACTACCTTCTTCAGCAGAGAGGGGTCTCGCTTCGCATTTTCTGGATCAATATTAATGATGGAGCATCGTTTACAGGGTCGTTTAATTAGTAAGATAACATTCTCTCCGATTTGCATCCTTTTACCAAACCATTGTTCCTCCATAAAAGGAATCTGCTCAGCCAGCGACAAAACGAAGTTTGGTCGAAATCTACGTGAATCCACTTCATCATTTCCCCATAGCTTCTCAAGTTGTGTAATGGAAGCGTCTGTGACGAGTTGAATAGGTTCCTCTTCAATCGCTCCTAAAGGCACATGAGCAGGTTCGTACTGGATCGGCACGATTTCTTTTTTATACAATTCCTCTAATTTACGAGTCAGTTCCTCATCACCAAAATAATATTTCTGTGCCTCAGGTGTAATGACTTCTACAGGTGGATAATGCTTCCCTATTTCTTGACCTGTAAAATGTGCCTGAAAACTAGCCATTTGTGGCAATTGAGTAATCGTTACATATTGATTTTGATTTGATTTGTGTACAAATGCATGACTGCGATCCCCATAAAGTCCATATTCCATCACTTGAGTACAGGGTACCCGTTCTCCTTGAAACGATTTTATAGGATGACGTACAATTTCTTTGATCCGGCCGACATACATTGAATTCACTCCTTCGATTTCATGAAAAGGTTGTGCAGGTGGTAGATAACACTTATAGATGTATAATAACTTGTTTATGGTATTTTTTTGGAGTAACAATAGAAGAAAACAGGGAAAGAGGATGCGAATGGGACAAATCGTCTTAAAATCTTATAAAGATTCATGGCATGAACAAGTTGTACAGTTATATCTGGCGGTGACAGCGAAGTATAAACATGCGATTTTTTGGTGGCCAGGTCCGGAAGAAAATCACGATAATGTGTACTGCGCCTTTGACGGAGAAATCCTTGTAGGAAAAGGGCAAGTGCAAGTCATAACCATTCAATCTCAAGATGAGGCCGGTGAATATGAAGGAACGAAAGACGGTACAGTGGAGAGCTATCACCAAATCTATATGAACATAAAGTTAAGGCCTGAAGTATCCAATCAGGAGGAAGTGTTTCAGTTACTTTACGGTGCATTATATGAACGTGCGCTTGTCCTCGCTCAAGATCTTCCTAAGACTCATTCCGTACAGCTTTGTGTAGGAAATCATCAGGCAGAACAGGAGAATTCAGCGCTTTTTGAGAAGTGTGGTTTTACTCCGATGTATCGCCAGTATGAGATGGAAAAAGAGCTGAATCGTGTACAGGAAGCTCCCGATTTACAGATCCCTGAACTTCAGTTCATCCAAACTGCACTTGAATCTTCTGATGAAGAACAACGCTATCTGCGTACAGAAAGCACGATATGGCCGGAATATCCACTTGGGTTACATCGACTTCGTCAGTTGAAAGGAAGAACTGATTTCACTAGCTTTGCTGCACTAGATCCGGATAACCAGCTCGTAGCCAGCGTCATGGTGTGTCAAGAAAATGAGAAATCAGGTTCCATTGAAGAAGTCTTTGTCGTACCGGCTTGGCGAAAAAAAGGAATTGCAACGCATCTTATCCGTTATGGCTTGCAATACTTGCAGGAAAAGGGATATACTGCAGCAAGACTAAGTGTGCAGACAAAGAATGAAAAAGCATTGGAGCTTTATCAATCTCTCGGTTTTACGATCTCAGGTGAAGAGCATCGTTATGGAAAAGATCTGATTAAGATTGATTCCCTTTCACACAGATAAGAAAATTCTTTCGTTCATAACTATCAAATTATATAATAGTAAAAACTGGATGAACCCGGATTTCCCTCTAGGAAAGAACGGGTTTCTTTATTTTATGGAGGAGAAAGCAGGTATGATGTATACACAAGGATGGAAACAAAACGCCTAGCATGTATTAATCTGAGGGGAAATATCATAGTTATTTCCTGTTTTTTTATTCTGAAACAAGAGTGTCTGGTTCTTATAAATCGATAAATGTGTGCGAGATTTTACTCTTTTCATCAGGAGTTTCCCAAGGTTCCTGACAAGAAAACATAAACTTTGTCAAAGAAAATAATATCCTGCGATTACCCGAGAAATATCAGCGGTTACTAGTAAGAGATCGGGAGGGAAGATACATAATGAGTGATATCGAGATTGGTGATTTACGACTATCAGAGCTTCGAGAGCATCCTGAAGATTACCAAAATATTTGCCGGAGACTGTACGGGTATAATGTAAGAGCGAGTAACGGGCTGCTGCAGAAGCCGGGGCAAAACATCCACTTGTATTTGAAAAATGCCAGTTCAGAAGTCGTCGGAGGTATTTTTTGTGAGTCATGGTTATATGGGCTATACATTGATGTGCTATGGATATCAGAAGATTACCGAAAAGCGGGGTATGGCAGGCAGATGCTGCTTGAGGCAGAGCGCAGGGGGAAGGAGATGGGCTGCTTATTCGCACATACCTCCACGTTTTCTTATCAAGCTCCCTCCTTTTATGAGAAGAATGGATATGAAATCTATGGCGTAAATGATGAGTACCCAGAGGGGATCAAACAGTATTTTTTAAAGAAAAAGTTGGAAGGAAAGTGAAAAGGGGTGGAATGAATGCTTACCATTCAAAAGGTGGAGATGGAACATCTACCGACATTAGCAATGTTGCTCGAAGAGTTAACAGGTGAAAAAACAAATTCCACTAAATTAGAAGAAACCTATCAAAGGCTGCTGCATAATGAGAATTATGAAGTGCTGGATGCTGTTTACGATGGGGAGCTTGTTGGATCAGTGATGGGAATCTATTGTGAGGAGTCGGCCGTAAAATGATGGACCGAATGGAGGAACTTGCACGAAGCAAGAATTGCTCTTACCTTATTTTGGTATCAGGAGCAGGGCGAGCGGAAGCACATCGGCTGTATGAGTCTCTTGGATACAATGAGAAAGAGTCAGTGGTAGGATTTCGAAAATATGTAGATTAGGGGTGAGGAATTGAGCAAATCATGGCGTTTTGTACTTGAAGGGGCAGTGGTTCTCATGCTGATCTTTGTGATTATGCCGATTCTATCGGGAATGGTTATGACATGGATGTATGTTCCTCAGATGATGCAAAGTGAGTCTGCATCTGTTCAATCATTTGAAGCTTCTCCTCTACTGATGATCGGTTTGGCTTTATTGACGCTCTTCGTCTATATGATGATTCGAACCGGAATAACACGGATGATCAGGAAGGGGAAAACGGGTGAGTGAACAAATACATGTAGTAAGAAGAAAAAGAGATATAGGAGTAATCATTTTTTTGATCCCGTTACTTTCCTCTTATATTTATTTTCTGGTCAAAAATAGTACGCTTGAGATTCCGCTACTTCTTTATGTCTTATCCGTATGTTGTTATATGTATGTGATCGGATTTTTCCTGTATAAATTATTTCTAATACTAAAGTATTGTTTTACATACTATCCACTTCGCTTCGTCGAACTCGAGTTATTACCTGGGTCATTTCGTCTAGGCTCTTGTAGCGTGAAGACTTCGGAGATTGAAGCCATTCGGATCGATGGATACTGGAATTCCACTATAGGGGTTAAGCTGAAGGGGAGAAAACAAATTCCTCTTCATTTAAGGTTGAAATATCAGAATACATTGCAGGAAGACGAAATTATGAAGGAGCTGCGAACCTGGTCCGAGATCCACCAGATTCCTATTCAGTACAAACGCATATCTTACTAATTTAGTAGAGAGGAAGGATACCGAGGTGGAGCAGAAACAATATGTAATTACGAAAAAAGATCGTAAATCACAGCTGGCAGCTACTATATTATTATTTTTAATGCTGTTAGGTATTAGTGTTCTTCAACGAAAGACGGATCATTTGTTGCTGCACGTTCTTTCATTTGTATTGATTTTGGTATATATCGTGCTTATAGGGTATGAACTTTATTATTACTTTACCTATACTCGCACTCGTAGAGAACAGTTACTGATCATCAAGGAAGATCGGCTTATATTGCAAGGAGAGGTGGTATTCCCTTCTCAGATCGATCTGATTGTCTCAGAAGGATATATCAATTCTTCAATAGGAATTAAACTAAAGAAGCGCAAATGGATTCCTCAGCGTTTACAATTTATATTTGCAAATCCTAATAAGGAACAAGAAGCATTTGATCAGTTGCAGGAATGGGCAGATACATATCAGATTGAAATCCGGGAGGGAAAAATCAGATCGATAATATAGTATAGAAGGGAGAGGAATATTTATGAATGAGCCTCAGATTGAAGTTATTTCGAGGAGAAGATACAGGAATCTGTTCGCCATGGGGATGTACACCTTATTGATGGGGGGATATAAAGCGATTGCTCATATGGATAGGGATTACATAAATGTATTCATAGTTATAACCGCTGTATTGTTTCTATTTGAACTAGGGCTGCTGCTATATCAATGGTCTGTCAAACCTAAAAGCATCCAACTTCATAAGGGGCAACTTATCATAGGTAACCGTATATTTCGTACTGATGAGTTGAAGTCCATTATTATAGAGGAGTATTATGGGCCGCATATCGGAATTAAACCTAAGAATAAGATGCTCGTACCCATGATGCTTGCTTTTCGAGTGTTGGATAAGCAAAAAGCAGATCATGCCTTCGATGAGATACATGAATGGGGAGAGAGGAACGCAGTTCCTATACTCACCCAGCGAATGTGGACACTATAATATGGTACGAAGAAAAACCTCCCGAACTGAAGTGACCCCTAAATGTTAGACACGGTTATTTCATTAGGCAGCTTGGGTAAAACGAGTTCGGTACTGTACCGGACTCGTTTTTAATTTTGCCTTCAATCGTTTTGTGTTGTAGTAGTTCATATAT
>NZ_BOSJ01000036.1 GCF_018403285.1 Paenibacillus sp. J45TS6
ACATGCAGTGGATTCACCACACCGTATTTTACGTGCTTTTCTTTTAAAAAATAAACAAGGTTCAGCCAGTAGTGCCCTGTTGGTTCCATTCCAACGATAACATCCCGGAAGGATTGCTCCTTTGAGATCTCCCAGAACCAGTTCACGAACAACTCAAATCCTTCTCGGTTATTCTCAAACGTAATGGGCTTCCCAAACTCGACTCCGCGGTAGTCTTGTGCTCGAGCCACATGCTTGAATTTTGCAATGTCGACTCCAACAATTAAGGTAGAAGAAGTAATTTGATTAATGCGTTCATTTTGAGTAGAATTCATTTTGTAGTCTCCTTGGTTTGTTTTTTGGATCCGGTCGCTGGCCAGCTTTGGGACCCAATAACATCATACCAAGGAGTCTTTTTGTTTCTCAAACCACGTATTTCTTCATTATAGGAATGCTGCCCCTTTGTGTAATCGAAGGCGCTGTAGATAGTGACTGGGATTCACGCCATATATCTCTTTAAACTTACGTTGAAAATGCTGCTTGGAGTAACCGACCGTATCTGCAATATTAGCGAGGCTTAAGTCTTCCATATAATGCTGTTCCATATATTGTACCGAGGCGCGAAGCATTTCTTTGGCGCTCGTGCTCCTTCGATAGTTTTGCATTGGCTTCTCGCTATGAGTCGTTGTAGCGATGTACGTTATCATACTATATATTTTCGTAGAAGCCGTATGATATGGATCGCTCTCCTCAGTTTCACTTACATGCCATAACTCCTTGATATCTGATTCAAGCTGCTGTATCGTTGATTCATTCACTGAGATTGGTTTCATAATTGTAAGTTGTAGTGCGTTAACAAGGGACTCAACAAAGCTTCCCTCGATTCCCATATATCCTAATAGCCAGGGTTCAGTTGCCGATGGACCATAATCATGAGCGAGTTTGCCTGGCACAAACAAGATATCTCCCCTTTTCATCTTAATGTAAGGCATGTTTTCAAAGTGAAAGGTACCTGATCCTCCAAAGCAAATCATGCACTGAAATGTTGGATAACCAATAGGCCGATGCATCATGTGCTGGTGATGTAATCCGCAACTATACAATGACAATGGTAATTCGATTTTGCCTTTATTATGAAAAAGCCTGAATGGTAACATGCTCCTCTTAGATCTCTCCTTCAAAATGAGACAACAATACTGTTCTGAAGTACTGCAATCTGAATGTAGTTATATTCTAATCTTAGACTTATATATAATTATAGATCAGTAATTAATCGAAATGAACTAAGGATTGATTAATCCCAACAAGGTGATGAACTTAGTTCATGATTAGTACCCATCGTTAAATAAAACCAGAACCCTCTCAAATGTAGGATTCTGGTTTTTAAATACATGAACTCATGTTAATAAATCTACGCTGCTTCAAATCTACTGTATAACTTTCTTAATGGTTCTTGCTTTCAAACTCTCTATAGAAATCGTCTCGTATTTCCGATACCGCAAGGTAACATTGCTTTCCATTCAACAACCTTGCTGGTACTCTCCACACATCTCCATAATAATAACTGTCAGCAACGAGTTCTTCATCTGCGTAGATTTGTGCTACATCGCCATAGTAATCAATATCTAAGAACCCTTCTGATCCTGTAACGGAGATTTTTTGCCATTTGACTTTTCGCTCCCCGCCAATATGGAGTTGCTCTGTATGTTTCGGTTCAAATGGAGGCTGTTCTACATCATAATACCTAATAGCAGGTGCTGTATAAGATTGCTGAATAGACTTTCGTTTAAATCTTACACCATTCCAATACCAATATTGGAATTCACCGTCTTCCACAGAACGAATTTCACCGGCAACTTTGTACAGGTCACATCCATCACCTACATAAAGCTCCCCATCCAGTCTGCGCAGATAACGTGCCTGATCCCAACTAAGTGTAACAACAGTGGTGCCGTTGACCTGAAATGCAGATTCAAACCCCGCCTGAGCTGTTATATTCTGTCCATCACTAAATTGATATTCTGGTGTAATTCCAGGAATTTGCGCAAAGAAGTAGGTATCTCCTTTTCTGCATAGCGGTTGCGCTGTGGCATAGTCAAGAACAATACCTGACAACTCCATATGGAACGGCATGAAGAAGCTTACTTCTCCACATACATTAATCGACGGGAATATGACACTCCCTGTATCAATTTGAACATTCCGCACATCCTGAAGCTTAGAAAGCCTTTGATAATGGTTAACAAATACATATCCACTCTTACCATCTGTCCGCATCACATATCGTAATGAGGTAGTATCCTTTCTTGAAACTGAATTCTCAGCTTCTACTCTAGTCATCGGTGCAAGTGTCTCCTCAAAATCCTGTACAAACAAATGAAGGATATTCAGCAGTCTGTACTGCTCTCGAACTTCTCCATACTCCGATAATGCACACTGAAAATCATATGAAAGAATGGGATAATCATTCGGATAACCTGTTGCTTTTGATTCCTGGAAAGTCGACAGCTTGCCAATTTTATTGGTTCCACCATGGTACATATAGTAGCCAATCAGATTGTTACCATCACCAATCTTTACAAGCGATATGCTGTAAATATCCATACCTTTAATTATTGGTCTGCGGTGATGTGTGACTTGAATACCTCCACCCAATTCGCAAGTTGCAAATGGATATCTTTCATATGGCAATCGCCATTGCCCATCTTCTTCAATTTCTTGAGGAAGGAGATCAGCTCCTATGCCTGTGTCATTTCTCATACCAGTAAAGAAATAATGAGGAGATGGCGGAAGTTGATTTAGGTGATCGTCCCATGGAGCATCACAGTATCCCCCAAATACAGGAAACACCTCATCAACAGGAATTCGAGCTCCCTCCACAGCATTCCATCCAGTTACCGTATATATTGGAGCAATCATGCCGCATTCAACAGCCATTTCTTTTAACGTGGCCAGATGCTCAGCATCATTGGTTAACTCATTCTCCAACTGAACGGCAATGATGTTTCCTCCATCTTTATAGAAAAGTCCTTGTACCTGCTTCGAAATATTTTCATAAAAGATACGTACTTTCTTAAGATATTCTGGATTGTTCTCACGCAGCTTAAATGGTTTCTGGAGCAGCCAATCCGGAAGTCCGCCGTTTCTGCATTCGCCGTGCGCCCATGGTCCAATCCTTATGACAGCTTCAAGTCCAGCCTTCTTACATTCCAATATAAAAGCACGGAGATCATTGTCACCTGAGAAGTCGAATACCCCTTCGCTCTCTTCATGATAGATCCAGAACACATAGGTAGATACAAGCGTTATTCCGCCTGCTTTCATTTTACAAAGCTCTTCATACCAGTCACTTCTATTGTATCTGGAATAATGAAATTCACCCATGACCGGAATAGAAGGCTTACCATTGCGTGTAATATATAAACTTGTTACATTAATCTTATCTCCTTCAGGATTTTCCCCTCCAAGATTTAAATGATTTTGCAAAACCTCAGGTCTCTGATATTTTTTAAATTTATACATCACAGTCTCCCTCTCCTAATCTTAATCTTAATCTTGTCTTATACTGATGTCATTGTAACGTAGAGGATGATCGGTACGTTAGGATTATCATGATGATAAAATAGTACAAAATGAACATTTTCATGAAAGTAAGTATGTAAACAGAAATGCTCGGTAGGTCATAGTGAACGTAAAGGTCTACATTCGCGGCTGAATTGCAAAGCTGGAAAAAACTTAAAACAAGTGAAAGTGCTGTATCTGTAGAATTGACACACAAAAATGGAGCGATACCCCAACAAAGGGATACCACTCCATTTAACCAGTACATCTAATCACTATTTAGATATGTATCAGATCGATAATCGGTCTATGTTCTTCTTCTTGGCTCTGGACAACAACTTGTGCCGAATACCTTTTTCATGCCCTTTACGTGCGACATCAATTCAGTGAATATTAAATTGTAGACAAACTGGGATTACCTTTCTTTATTCTGCCGTTCATAATCTATTACGGAACCTACAACAATGCCTAATAACATTCCAAAACCTGCCCCCAGTGCAATACTGAAACCTATGTTAAGGTCTAAGAAATTACATATTATCATGCCTATACAAGCCCCAATAATAAATCCAACAACAAGAAATACTGATAAAAATTTATGTTTATCGTTTTTCATCGTTTCCTCCTCAAATTGATCTTCATATATCAACACCTACTATCAAAAATATAATATAAAGCTGCTATATCTAAACAATGTAGGTTTAATGATCTTAAACTTATTGTTATGTCTCTTGGAAACACAGGGTTATGATAACTAACTTCTGCTACTATTTCATTATCCTCACTTGTTGAAAAGAAAACTCTCTTATCTCCTACGTCTTTTTTAATTTTCAAGAAAATCTCTCCATCAATTTGAACATCAACTCTTGGATTAGTTTTTATCTTAGTTCGATCAACAACCGAAAAATCTCCAATAATAATGGAAGTGCCCTCCCATTTAGATTTTATCAAATTATCAAGCCCTAATTTTTCGTTTATATTACAAACAACATTATCACTATTATCAGATGCCTTAATATTTACAACAAAGGTATGATTCATCACTAGATCACAAATTCTCTGAAATCTATTTTTGTAAACCCTTTGAACTGAACCAATCTTTTTATTATGTATGTCATAGATGATTATAGGACTAATATTCCCTTTGAGTATTGGTTTCTTAAAAGTATATACTTCTTCCATTTTAAACTCCTTTTCATTTAATGATAAAAAATTGAATATCCCGATTTGATATATACTCTTCTCAGAATGAATTAACAAAGAGGTCTTCACCACTATATACGTCCGCTCCCATCAAAGAGACTGTGAATTTTTTTGTGATTTGGATATTCATTGAAAATAATTAAAGCAGACGGAGACTTATCTGTAAGTGCCATCTGCTCTTTGCAATCAGTTGTACTGTTTTAATCCTCAAAAATATTTAAACTTTGATTTTGATATAATTCATTGCCTTCTATCTCCGCATTATCTCCAATAAATGCTTTACTTGCTTCTTCGTCATCTTGTAATTGCCACATAAACCAAGCTGTCACATAGCCATCTGCCGCATACAACATGTCTCCATGTTCATGGCCCGCTTTACGCATCATAACTTTTGGTGCATTTATCTTTTCATACATTGTTTTCATACTTTCTAGAGGAATAACCATCTGAGTTTCAAAGTTCCCAGTTCCTGCAATTAACATGGTCGGAATCTTTATTTTTGTTAAGTCATATGGAATATTTAGCTTAATAGCTGCTTCTTCATGTGTTGGCGAAAGAGCTACAGCAGTTTTATAAAGATCACTATGATTGTTTTCTGTTATTGCATTAAATACCCCTACTCCACCTTGAGAATGCCCGGATATGCCGATATTATCTAAATCAACTCTATTGTGAAAAATACTATCCTTGTTACTATTTTCTTTAATGATATACTCTAACGTTTTATCGGCGGATTCTCCTGACCACGTTCCAGGATCCTCATTACCTAACACAATGAAGCCCCAAGATGATAAATGTTTAAATAAAGCTTTATATTTTGATCCATATACACCAGTTCCATTTACAAATACGACTACTGGATATTTTCTTTCACTTTGTTCTAATTCTTCAGGATAATATACTTCATATTTTTTCAATACTTCAGTCGTTTTTTCTTCCTTATATTTCACTTCATAATTACCCATCGCTAAATATTTTGCTTCAATATCTCCTCCAGTTACGACGGTTTGCGTATAATCATTAGGAACCATTGGGGTTCGTACGATCTTAACAACTAGTAAAGTTAATAGAACAACAAAAACTAGTGTTATAATTCCAATGATTTTCAACATTTTTTTTAACGCTCTTTTCATCTTGCTTAATCTCCTTCTTAGTGCATTCAATACCAGTTAGAATCTGTCCGAAAGTAATCATAGATCGACCGAACAGAGATGGTTGCTGCATATTTTAAAAATCTGCTAGTGCATTTGATTAACATTAACATGAAAAAATAAACTGAAAATAAACTACAAGCAGAGTAATCCCCCTTCACTTGAAGGGGGATTTTGTGATTGAATGCAGTTCACTTACGTACAGATGTCCAAGAAGGGAATAAGGAAGACGTTCAAAATCCTCATTGTAGAAGACGACAAAAATACAGCTAAATTAATTAAGATCGCTATTGGGTCTGCAGGATATGAGGCATTCTTGGCGGAGAATGGCATGTTGGCTGTTACATACGGATTCTGTGTTTTAATTTAGTGGATCGCTCATAAGATGATTTGACACCGTTACTTGTTCTCCATGATAATGCGTCATCAAATATAGTACAGAGAGCAAATAGGAGGGGCTTGAACTCTTTTTTCTATTCAGTTTTAAGCCCGTATAATGTAACAGGCGTAAAATATAACTATTCATACTGGATGGGGTTTTAGAGCAATGTTTAGTATATCGGTTGGAATAGCGTCCCTTTTGTAAACATTTGTGGATTAACGATTTGTTTTGAATTCCATTCTTCTTACTAGAACTGTTCCTTAACTCTTCTCTATTAATTTCAATGCTTGCTGGAGATCTATATCTTCTTCAATGTGTTTAGGTGTCCATTTTATATATACATGAGGCTGAATTCCCTTTCCATGTACAGGGTCTATTTCTGTTTTCTGCTGAAGTCTTGATATTGGATAACATAGGGAGAATTGTTTGTCCCACTGGACACACACGATGTCACTATAATCGTTTAATCCCATGGTGGCACGTCCTACTATGGTTACTTTGGATGAATCTTTACTGGTTTCAACAAATTCTTCCCCCGCACTTGCACAGTAATAGTCAGATAAAATGATTACTTTTTCTGGGTTGTTTTCCCCCTCGAAATTGTTTTCTAAATCTGCAATATATTCCGAAAAATCAAAAGCAACAAAGCCTTGATTCCGATATGTTTTAAATTGGTTTTCACCGTACTCTATCATTTTCAGAGTTTCTTCATTATTTGTTGAACTTCGAACTTTCTCGGCCTGTGCTAAAAAAAGTTCCACATTACGGTCAGAACAATTAAATTCTCGGACTTTAAGAGGAGAACTTGGCTTCTCTCCTTTTTTAAAGATATATCTCAATAGAGAAGAAGAAGCATGAGAATTACCTCCCCTATTATTCCGAACATCAACAATCATATTTTTACTTTTAAGCAGGTCATCTTTAAGTTCTTCTATTAAATTCACTATTCTATTGGTATCTGCAAAATCAGAAAAGGTGAATAGTAAAGTGTCTTCGTTAATAAGATCAATAGAATACGTTGATTTTCTAGGAGTTTTTTTGTAAAGTTTTAATTCCAATTTTTCTAACTCATTATTCTTGTTCATCATCTCAAAATACGAAGCTTTATTCAGGATTTCATCCCATTCTTCTCTCTCAGGATGAGATTCCCTAAGCATGGTATGGTGCATTTTTCTTATAGAAGAAATGGATTCTCCATCGATGGAAACAATTTTTGCCCCTTTTTCAAATCGATCCTCTTCATTCGTCTCTGTTACGTATAAAGTGTCTTCGTAATTCCTTACAGTAAAACCACAAGTTTTAACTTCTACCTTTTCTGAATTATGTAAATTAAAATACATATGACGATCTTTGAAACTAATAAGGTATTCATTTACAAGTTCAGTAAACAGTTGCGGCGTAATGAACTCATTTGTTTCAAGATTATCTATTTTCTTTGTATAATAATCAGGATGATCCCACCCTTTTTTCTCTTCATATCCTGCATAATCCTGATGCATAATAGAAACAATTTCAGTAAATATATTTAAGTACTTCAATTGACATTCCCCTCTCAATCTTTATATAAAATAACCCCCAAACAATTGAATTGGTTGGAGGTTGTTTTGAATATGTATTGTCTGATAGATCCGCCGTCTAGGAGATACTAACCTTTCTTTTATGTAAATTCTTGAATACCGAGTATTCCTTATCGGTCTTAATATAGCTTAATATCTTTTCGGCACATTCTGCTGGATTCAACTCTTCTGTATTTACTTCGAGGTCATATTCGTCAAAGCAATATACTTTGCTAAACTGTGAAGCTGCTAGTCCAATCTGTCTATCTCCTCTTGCTTGCTCTCTTCTTGTGAGTTCTTCCTTTGAGCATGTTACACCTACAAATAACGTAGGCCGATTGAAAAATTGATCAAGAAACGCAGTAAACCTTTTGTCATTGTCGATTACGGTATCGGCTATTACATTAAAACCCAATTCCAATAACAATGTAATTGTCGAATGGTACACTGAGAATATGGAATCATCAACGATTTGTGAGACAACTTGATGATCTATTCCTCTTGGAGCTTCATCTGGAAATTTATTGTTAACAAAATGATTGTAATTAATAAAAAATTCATCAATAGATAAATGATAAAAATGAATTTCTTTCTGATTTATCAGTTCAGTCGATATGGATGTCTTTCCAGAACTTGAAGTCCCATTTAAGTATACTAATATCCCTTGCTTCAGAGTAATCATCCCTTCAAAATGTAATCACTGCGTCTCTTTAGAATAACGTGATATTTACAAATTACATAAAATTATCCAACCTGGAAAGTATTCGCGTGATGATTAAAATATTCCTGCCAGTCCGTTCAACGAGCTGCCGATTGAGTTCTCCTTCCTGTGTGGATCTCTCCCCCTCATATAAAGAAATCCATACAGCAAAAAGACACTGATATTCTACCCATCAGTGTCTCTTTCGGTTATAGCAGTTTAATTAGCTCTTCTAACTCATCTACTAATACTTTTGCTAATTCAAAATTAGTATCCTTTAAAGCCAATTCTATTTTCATTTCAATCGATTTTTTCTTTTGTTCCATTTCGAGATAGTCTTTATTAAAATGACTCGTATAAATCATCTGTCTAAATTCTTGCATACTCATTTTACTAATCGTCTTATCGTCAATGATTAAAACGTAGTCCATCCCATTTACAACAGAATAGAAATCATGAGAAATCATGAGAACCGCACCTTTATAGTCTTGGGTGGCTTTCTCCAGTGCGATTTGTGTATAGGTGTCTAAATGGCTTGTCGGTTCATCAAGAAGTAATACGTTTGCTTTAGTGGCAGAAACCTTAGCCAATTGAAGCAAGTTTTTTTCTCCACCAGATAATGATCCAATCTTTTGATCAAGGATTTCTCCTTCAAAGCCATAGTTTGCAACATACGACCTAATCTCATCATAAGTTTTAAACCCAGCATCGATGAACTCATCTAGTATTGTATTCGAATCCGTTAGCATTTCGCCTTGAACCTGAGATAAATAAGCCGCGGTAACATCCGCATTTATTTCAATTGAATCATGACTGTTTTTAAAGATATCTCGGAGTAACGTCGTTTTCCCGGTACCGTTTGGACCGATAATGGCTACTTTATCTGTAGATTTAATCTCAAAGCTAACATTGTCTAACAGCAGCTCGTCGAAGGCAACACGATAATTACTGACATTTATAACCGTAGTGTCATCCATCTCATGATCCATATCAAAACGAATATTCGGCTGCTTAATATCAACAAATGGTGCTTTAATTCTACGTGCTTCCAATCTCTCTTGGAATCTAACTCTAGCTTTTAATGCTCTCCCTCTAGATGCTTCTGAATTAATAGTTGCGATCGCTCTAAGATTATCAATGATGCCATCGTATCTTTCAATTTCTTCTTGTTCAGCGACTGCGATTTCTTGCAACTCTATTTTTGTCTGAAGTAATGAGAAATTATACTCAATATATCGACCATCAAACTCTTGGATCTCTGTGTTTTCAAGGTGTATAATTTTGTTGAAACAATGGTTCAATAGATATCGGTTGTGTGTAACAACGAGCAGCATTCCCTTGTGAGAATTAATCAAATTTTTAAGCGCTCTTAGATTTTCAAAATCCAAAAATACATCGGGTTCATCCATAATCATGAGGTCCGGACGACTAAGCATTTCCTTCATCACTTGAATGAGTTTGAATTCCCCTCCGCTTATGGAGGATATGTTAAGATCTTTTAGCTTCATAAGGTTTGCCAGATTCAGCTGCTTATTAATGGTGCTTTCAAAATTATCCCCATCCATCGACTCAAAGGCGTCCAAAGCAGATTGATACTTTTCCAAGAGCGCATCCATATCCGACGTGGTTGCCATTTCAGCATAAATCGATGTGATTTCATCTTGTATCTTAATAAATTCTTCTCCTATATATTCAAAAACGGTCATTTCTTTCGTTTTGTCTACTTGTGAGAACTGACTTACGTACCCGATGCTGCAATCCGGGTCTATCTCTAACTTGCCATCGAACAAATGTCTTTCGGGATCCATCAGTATATCGATCAGTGTACTTTTCCCACTGCCACTGGTTCCTATAAAAGCGCAATGTTGCGCCTCTTCAAGCGTAAACGAAATGTTATTATATAGTTCCTTTTGTGGAAATGAGAAGGATAAGTTATCAACTTTTATCATCGTGTTACCTTTCTTTACAACTAAAATGTTGGCTATTATTAATAGTATTATCAAACACAGACTTTTAGAGTAACACTGTTTACTACCAAGTACAATTCATTTTTAGCCCTCACCCACAATTCGAAATTCTTTGTTACTTTCATGAGTTTTGCTTCTTATGATTGCTTCAAGTATTTTTTTGCCTGCAGAGTCTATCATCGTTCCTTGCGAAGGCTCTTTTTTAGTAATCCATTTCTTTAGTTGAGCGATATAATAATCGATAAGAGAATTCGAGAAAAATGAATAATTGGATAGCAATACAACTCCTGCACGGAGTTCCTTACTGAAAGCTAGATAACTATTAAAACCAGCGGTAGCCCCGTTATGCCAGAGGATTCCTTGATTTAGAAGATTATCCTCAGCCCAGCCAAAATAACGGTTTGATTTTTCAATCGATATAGGAAGATGACTTTTTAGCAGTGTAGAGGCTACCGGATTATCATCATTTAGATTGGCTTGGACAAATAAGCTCAAATCGCTAACAGATGACTTAATCCCCCCAGCTCCTTCATGTATAGAAAGATCATCCCAATGAGGGACTCTTTTCCCACTTGAAGCATGTCCATTTAAAAACCTGCCATTCTGTTCTGAAACAAGCTTAACGGCTGTCTCGTTCATCTTTAATGGACTCGTTATGTATTTTTTCAACAGTTCGTCATACGTATGACCTGACACCTTACATAGAATGTTTCCAAGTATGGCCGCACCGATATTGGAATATCCAAAAGAACCGATCTGATCCGTGAAGTCTGCAGTAGATAAAAAAGCAGTTAAATCTTCCTCGGTATAAATTAAATAAGGATTCGATCTGTTTTTAGATAAAATGTGGTTTGTTGCTAATACAGGTAATCCAGAGGTATGGGTAGCAAGGCTTTTCAAGGTAATCTTATTCAAATAATCGTTGTTGGCATTTGGCACGTACTTACCAACGATGTCATCCGAGGAAAGAAGTTTTTCCCTTTCCATTTCTAATAAGAGTATGGATGTAAAAACTTTAGTAATGGAGCCGATTTCAAACAACCTATGTTCAGGGGGGATCATACTTTTCTTTTTATTATTGCAAAACGAGTAGTATTCAACATCTCCATCCCTAATCATCCCGATAACAAGTTGTAAATGTTTTTTATCTTTCGTGTAATCTGAGACCAAACTATGTATATCCTTCATTGTAAAAGTACTCCTTTTCGTTTTATGAGCCCTCTCATTACTCGAATTTAAAAATCTAAGTTATCCTGACTATTTCGAGCAGATAAATGATGTATTCGTTACCATATTCCATTCTTCCTGTCCGCTAGCTTAGAATTAACGAACGTAATCAATTAGAAACGTGTCCAATCGGAAATGGGAGATACAATCAGGACCACCCGTAAAACGGGTGGTTTGTACTTGGGGTATAACCCCTTGTTGCCAAACCGCGCCTAAAGACGCTAGCCTGACAGTAAATCTGTTCAGGCTCATTGTTATTTGTCACTTTCACTT
>NZ_BOSJ01000037.1 GCF_018403285.1 Paenibacillus sp. J45TS6
TGTGATGAAGAATTGGAACATGCCCTCCATCTCATTAACAACAGACCAAGAAAATGTTTAGGATGGAAAACAGCCCACGAATCTTTTGAGTATGAAGTGTCGCACTTGGATTGACAATCCGTCATATAAAAAAACTAACTTATTAATTAAAAGAATAAAAGAGACTATAACATTAACATTCCGAGGAAGAGGAAGCTATTTGAACGGGTAGAACAAGATAATTAATCAGTTAAAGCAGCTTCGGACTAACCGAAGCTGCTTTTTCCATGCGAAAGCTGGAGGAGAGACATCGAGTTACCATAATATGAATCATTTAGTTGAATTTAAAGTAAAAGGGTTTCTTTTATAACTTTCTTTTCTTATGATGGAAATAGAGAAAATCTGCTAAAAATGGTTCGATTATACGTATGATGTTTAGTAGGTTACAAGTTCTCTTTGCATGGATAGGAATATATATTGAGGAGGTTTCTGCATGGTGAAAGTACAAGAACGTCGGCATCTAGTCTTAATTGGCAACGGGATGGCTGGGATCAACACGGTGGAACAGATATTAAAACTGGCGCCCAGCACCTACAGGATCACCGTATTTGGGAGCGAGCCTTATCCCAACTACAATCGTATTCAATTATCGTACGTGCTAGAGAAGAGTAAAGCAGTAGAAGACATCATTCTGAACGACTGGGATTGGTATTTAGAGAACGAAATAGAGCTGTATACGGGAACGACTGTAACGCATATTGATACGGAACAAAAAATCGTGAAGGCAGACAATGGTATAGAGGTTCCATATGACGCGCTCATTATTGCAACCGGTTCCAACCCGTTTATGCTTCCGGTTCCAGGAGCGGATAAAGAAGGAATTGTAGGTTTCAGAGACATCGCAGATTGCCAGAATCTGCTGCATGCAGCAGATCAGTACAAGAAGGCTGCTGTTATTGGCGGGGGCTTGCTCGGCTTGGAGGCAGCCAAGGGGCTGCTTAAACTGGGGATGGATGTGACAGTAGTCCATCTGTTTGAGGAGATAATGGAACGCCAGCTTGATCATACCGCTTCACTGATGCTTCAGGCAGAGCTGGAAAGCCAGGGCTTGAAATTTGCTACCGGCAAACAGACCGAGGAGTTTCTGGGTGATGACCGGGTCAGCGGTCTTCGTTTTTCCGACGGAACGACGCTGGATGCGGAATTCGTAGTTATGGCGGTGGGAATCAGGCCAAACATTGCATTAGCCAAGGAAAGCGGCATTACGGTTAATCGCGGTATTCTTGTGGATGATTATATGCGTACTTCAGCACCGGATGTATATGCGGTAGGGGAGTGTAACGAGCATCGGGGCACTACATATGGGCTCGTAGCTCCGCTGTTTGAGCAGGGGGCTGTTCTTGCGAAGTATCTGTGCGGAGTGGATACGAAGCCGTATGAAGGATCTGTGGTATCTACTCAGCTGAAAATATCTGGCGTAGACGTGTTCTCCGCTGGTGAGTTTATGGATGCAGAAGGGCTGTCTATTGTGCGGATGCATGATGACTGGCTACGTATTTACAAAAAAGTGCTGCTGCGCGGCGGACGGATCGTCGGCGGTGTTCTGGTTGGTGACGGAAAGGAATCCTCCAGACTGCAGCAATGGATTCGAACAGGCACCGTGATGACAGAAGCCATTCATAATGCGATTGTGGGGCAAGCCTCGGTCGAAACCGAGAATACGGCCGCAGAGCTGGCGGATGAGGAAATCGTATGCGGTTGTAATGGTGTGACGAAGAAACACATTGTGGATGCCATTAACGAAAAAGGATTAACCACGGTGGAAGAGATCAAGGTGGCAACAAGTGCATCGCGTTCTTGTGGAGGCTGCAGGCCTGTCGTAGAGCAGATTCTTCAATATGTGCTCGGGGATAAATATGATTCAGCGGCGGCGAAACAGGAAGCAATCTGTTCCTGTACCAAACTGAGCAGAGATGAAGTTGTGACGGCCATTAAAGAAAAGGGGCTGATCACATCTAAAGAAGTAAGGTATGCGCTGGAATGGGATAATCCGGAGGGCTGCTCCAAATGTCGACCTGCGCTGAACTACTATCTAGGTATGATCTGGCCGGCTGAGCATGTGGACGAGAAGGATTCACGTTTCGTGAATGAACGTATGCATGCGAACATCCAGAAGGACGGAACATTTGGCGTTGTGCCGCGGATGTATGGCGGGGTAACCACACCAGATGATCTCAGACTTATTGCGGATATTGCGGTGAAATACAACGTTAAGCTGGTTAAGGTAACCGGTGGTCAGCGGCTTGACCTGCTTGGGGTCAAAAAGGAGGACCTGCCGAAGATCTGGAAGGACCTTGGCATGCCGTCCGGTTATGCGTATGCAAAGGCGCTGCGCACGGTCAAGACCTGTGTGGGATCGCAGTTCTGCCGTTTTGGCACGAAAGATTCGATGGGAATGGGAATATTGCTCGAGAAGAAATTCGAGCGGTTAGATATGCCAGCCAAATTCAAGCTTGCTGTAAACGGCTGTCCTCGTAACTGCGCAGAGTCATCAACCAAGGATATTGGGATCGTCGGCAATGAGGGGGCTTGGGAAATTTATGTTGGCGGTAATGGCGGGATTAAAGCCCGACTTGCAGAACTGCTGTGCAAGGTACGTACAGATGAAGAACTTCTGGAGATTGTCTCCGCTTTCATGCAGTACTACCGGGAGACAGGCAAATACTTGGAGCGGACCTCAGATTGGATCGAACGGATAGGACTTGACTCCGTCACCGAAGCTGTAGTTGGTGATCTGGATAACCGCCGGGCTTTGGCGGAGCGAATGGAGGTCGCCCTGGCGCAGGTGAAGGAACCTTGGAGTGAAATTCTGAATAATTCAAATTTAAGGGAACGGATGTTTGAAGAGATTAGTGTCTCCACGAAACAGGACTAGAAATAGGAAGGGGCTGCAAGATGGAACCGATATTGAATAGAGACGAATATACGTTTTACCTGGTTGGCAATGTCGATGATTTCACGGAGAGATTGGGACGGGTTGTGCGCTTGGGCAAGGAAGAAATTGCGGTATTTAAGACAACGGACGGACAAATCTATGCACTTGAGAATAAAAGCCCTGGGCCGCGCGGAGGCACGATTGCAGAAGGAATTATATCTGGGGAGGTCCTGTTCGACCCGATCTGTGACTGGAAAATTTCGCTGACGGATGGTCAGGTGCTAGATCCTGATACGGGTCAGGTTCGGACCTATCCGGTTCATGTTCTCGGTAACGAGGTACGAGTTGGATTACTTATGAATGAGGGAGGGTTGTTCCATGAGTAAAGATCTTCAGAACAAAAAAATTGTCATTGCCGGGTCGCAAAAGACGGAAGAAATGGCTGAAATTATTGAACGAAGAGGTGGAGTCCCCCTTGTCCGATCACTTCAGGGATTAACGGATTCTGATCCGATTGAAGTGGAAGAGGATGTAAAGCGTTTTATCCAGCAGGGGGCAGATTGGTTTATTTTCACGACAGGTATTGGATTTGAAGCCATGATTCAGGCTGCAGAGAGACTTAACGCCGTATCTGAATTTGAAGAGAGATTGAAAGAAACCAAAATTGCCTGCCGCGGTTACAAAACAAACGCCTATTTAAAGAAATCCGGTATTCATCCGGTCGTCTGTGATGACGATGGAACGATTGCTAGTATGATCGAAAAGCTTGAAGTGTTTGAATTTACCAATCAAAAGGTATGGATTCAGCTTCATGGCGAGTTGTCTTCGCAGTTATATCAGTTTATCCAAAGCAAGGGCAGCATGGATGTTCAGGCCGTACTGCCTTATCGTTATCATGCTCCTGAGCAGGAGACGCTTGCAACGCTTATGAATGAACTGATTCAGCGAGAAGTGGATGCCGTTTGTTTCACGACAAGAGTTCAAGTCGGATATTTATTTGATTACGCGAGAGAACATGGACGTGAAGAAGAGTTGAAATCCGTCTTTGAACAGGATGTACTGGCTGCCGCTGTCGGCAAAGTAACGGCTGAAGCACTCCAGGATAAAGGAGTAAGCCGGATTATCGTGCCCGAAAAAGAACGAATGGGTGCTTTAATTGTAGAGATCGCGCATTATTATGAAGGTCAGCAAAGTGAAGTAAAGGCAGATTAAAAGCGGAGAATACAACATCTAGAGTAAAGGTTGGAATACAAAAGCTGTCCCACTCAGTGTGTTAGCGAGTGATGACAGCTTTTTTTATAAAAAAAATTGTGCTCTCCATTGTACGAATGGTGTCTAAACTGGCTATTCAGGCCGCAGAACTAATCGTATCGTTGATCCGTGAAGAAGAGGTGGATTATCCGATCGTAATCCAACCGCAGCTAAGTCACCGTAATTGAACGGCAGTATACCGGGGAGAGCTGTTTGATTAATAGCGACTCTAAGAAGAGGTGAGATATGCAGATACACAAAAGCGCATCTGGTCTGAATAAAAGTGAGGAAGAAGCTAAGAAAAAGCAGGCGTCAAAAGGCTGTCCATCTCGTCACTATACTGTCGCTCAGGATGGAAGTGGTGATTTTTCTACCATACAGGCTGCGATTAACGCGGTGCCGGACAATGCTAGTGATGAGTCGGAGATCCGGATTAAGCAAGGTGTTTACTATGAGAAGCTTCATATTGAAAAGCCTAAGATCCATCTAATCGGTGAGGGGGCTGAACAAACGGTTATTACTTATGACGATTATGCGTTGAAGGAGTTCCCTGACGGGGAGATGTATCATACTTTCCATTCATATACGGCTTTCATTGGAGAAGATGATTTCACAGCAGAGGGACTTTCCTTCGTGAATTCTGCTGGTCCCGGCAAGGATGTTGGGCAGGCCCTTGCCATATACGTGGATGGGGACCGTGCAGCCTTCCGAAGTTGCCGCTTTATCGGGCATCAAGATACAATTTTTACCGGACCGCTCCCGCCGCAGCCCATTGATCGGAGCTTTTTCGGGGGACCGCGCGATGGCGCAGAACGCCGAAAACTGCGTCAGTATTATGAGGATTGTTATATTGAAGGTGATGTTGATTTTATTTTTGGCTCGGCTACGGCTGTATTTAAGGGCTGTGAAATCTTTGCCAAGAATCGTTTATCTAATATTGCAGCAGTAGAGAACGAGGTGAATGGCTGGATTACAGCGGCCTCTACACCGGAAGGTGTCCGTTATGGTTATGTATTCATGGATTGTACGCTGGAGAGTAATGCTCCTCCGCAATCGGTATACCTCGGCAGGCCGTGGCGAAATCATGCCAAAGTGTGTTTCCTGAACTGCTGGATGGGTGCTCATGTGAAACAGGAGGGCTGGCATAACTGGAACAAAACGGATGCAGAATCTACCGCATTGTTTGCTGAATTTAATAGTACTGGTCCGGGAGCTGGGAGTAAAACTGGGCGGGTCTTCTGGGCTACGATGCTGACTGAGGAGGAAGCATCTGAGTATACGGTGAATCACATTCTATCCGATAGCGATGACTGGCTTCCCTTCAGTCAAGCTATAAAATAATGAAATGGAGTAGGACCATGTAATTATGTTTGATTAGATCAGTAGCCAAGGGGATTGGATTTATCGTTTAAATATAATAGTAAGAAAACAAGCCAAACTAATACGTAGAGATTAGATCTATAATGATATTCTTAGTGTAGTAAGCGCGGGATGGTCCTGCGCTTTTTGTTTTTCATAGAGGAGTCACTAATCGAGGTTTCTGACATTAAAAATTGAATGCCTTTGGTTATTTGATAAAGTGATTTTTCTCATGAAAATATCTAGTATAGGAAAAACTACTTAATTGTCGTTTCCTGAGGGCTGCGATCTAATGAATAAAAGAACTGTTTGTATTTGAAGATGATAATTTGATCAGGAGTTTTTTACTATGTAGATATGTGCATCTTCAATCACTTTGATATTTGAACTGAGGTTCTAAATTATCAATTAATGATATCCTCTAATAAGTGTACAGATGGAGAGTTGAGTATTAATTTTCATGCATAGAAAGAAGGGGAACTTTATATCTAATAACAAACTTAGTTATTATTGCTTCATACCAGCTAAGAATTCTGTTTTAATAGATATAAATTAACTATATTCATATGGGATAATTTACAATTAGAAAAACACTGTTCATTATGATATATTACTTATGTTCTCTTAAGAAAGAGACAAGACAATTACAATGTGTATCTGATGCAGTAATTAAGATATTCAATTCATTGTGATTAATGGTTTTTATTACCAGTTGAATATGTTTTTGAAATATGATAGATTATAAATCCGGTCGGAAAACGCCGTGAAGATTGATCTTTGAAAACTGAACAACGAGGAGTTTTACGTAAGTAAAACTCGTGAGTGAATTAATACAAGTTTCATTTGTTGGTCATAACAAATGAAATAGAGAACTTTTAAGTTCTCGTCAGCATTTTCTAAATGAGCTTATCGCTCTCAACGATGTACTGAAGGTTAGATATTTTCTTGAAGTAATTCAAGAAGTATTTGACTCGAAAAATCTATATTGGAGAGTTTGATCCTGGCTCAGGACGAACGCTGGCGGCGTGCCTAATACATGCAAGTCGAGCGGAGTCAATGAGAAGCTTGCTTCTTTGAGACTTAGCGGCGGACGGGTGAGTAACACGTAGG
>NZ_BOSJ01000038.1 GCF_018403285.1 Paenibacillus sp. J45TS6
TTTTCATGGTATTGATAAAGCTGTTGCCGATACTTGGAACAATTTCTGGAAAGACGGTAAAGCTGATGGTATTGGCTCTAATTTGTCTAGGAAATAACCGTCAGGATTGACACCCTCCCAATTGTATGTTTTCATGCCTCCAAATCTTGGAGGCTTTTTTATGGTTCGTTCTTATTACCCTTCTGAATGTCACGCTGATTATTTTGACTTTGAGCGTATCGAGGCTCTTAAACCTGCTATTGAGGCTTGTGGCATTTCTACTCTTTCTCAATCCCCAATGCTTGGCTTCCATAAGCAGATGGATAACCGCATCAAGCTCTTGGAAGAGATTCTGTCTTTTCGTATGCAGGGCGTTGAGTTCGATAATGGTGATATGTATGTTGACGGCCATAAGGCTGCTTCTGACGTTCGTGATGAGTTTGTATCTGTTACTGAGAAGTTAATGGATGAATTGGCACAATGCTACAATGTGCTCCCCCAACTTGATATTAATAACACTATAGACCACCGCCCCGAAGGGGACGAAAAATGGTTTTTAGAGAACGAGAAGACGGTTACGCAGTTTTGCCGCAAGCTGGCTGCTGAACGCCCTCTTAAGGATATTCGCGATGAGTATAATTACCCCAAAAAGAAAGGTATTAAGGATGAGTGTTCAAGATTGCTGGAGGCCTCCACTATGAAATCGCGTAGAGGCTTTGCTATTCAGCGTTTGATGAATGCAATGCGACAGGCTCATGCTGATGGTTGGTTTATCGTTTTTGACACTCTCACGTTGGCTGACGACCGATTAGAGGCGTTTTATGATAATCCCAATGCTTTGCGTGACTATTTTCGTGATATTGGTCGTATGGTTCTTGCTGCCGAGGGTCGCAAGGCTAATGATTCACACGCCGACTGCTATCAGTATTTTTGTGTGCCTGAGTATGGTACAGCTAATGGCCGTCTTCATTTCCATGCGGTGCACTTTATGCGGACACTTCCTACAGGTAGCGTTGACCCTAATTTTGGTCGTCGGGTACGCAATCGCCGCCAGTTAAATAGCTTGCAAAATACGTGGCCTTATGGTTACAGTATGCCCATCGCAGTTCGCTACACGCAGGACGCTTTTTCACGTTCTGGTTGGTTGTGGCCTGTTGATGCTAAAGGTGAGCCGCTTAAAGCTACCAGTTATATGGCTGTTGGTTTCTATGTGGCTAAATACGTTAACAAAAAGTCAGATATGGACCTTGCTGCTAAAGGTCTAGGAGCTAAAGAATGGAACAACTCACTAAAAACCAAGCTGTCGCTACTTCCCAAGAAGCTGTTCAGAATCAGAATGAGCCGCAACTTCGGGATGAAAATGCTCACAATGACAAATCTGTCCACGGAGTGCTTAATCCAACTTACCAAGCTGGGTTACGACGCGACGCCGTTCAACCAGATATTGAAGCAGAACGCAAAAAGAGAGATGAGATTGAGGCTGGGAAAAGTTACTGTAGCCGACGTTTTGGCGGCGCAACCTGTGACGACAAATCTGCTCAAATTTATGCGCGCTTCGATAAAAATGATTGGCGTATCCAACCTGCAGAGTTTTATCGCTTCCATGACGCAGAAGTTAACACTTTCGGATATTTCTGATGAGTCGAAAAATTATCTTGATAAAGCAGGAATTACTACTGCTTGTTTACGAATTAAATCGAAGTGGACTGCTGGCGGAAAATGAGAAAATTCGACCTATCCTTGCGCAGCTCGAGAAGCTCTTACTTTGCGACCTTTCGCCATCAACTAACGATTCTGTCAAAAACTGACGCGTTGGATGAGGAGAAGTGGCTTAATATGCTTGGCACGTTCGTCAAGGACTGGTTTAGATATGAGTCACATTTTGTTCATGGTAGAGATTCTCTTGTTGACATTTTAAAAGAGCGTGGATTACTATCTGAGTCCGATGCTGTTCAACCACTAATAGGTAAGAAATCATGAGTCAAGTTACTGAACAATCCGTACGTTTCCAGACCGCTTTGGCCTCTATTAAGCTCATTCAGGCTTCTGCCGTTTTGGATTTAACCGAAGATGATTTCGATTTTCTGACGAGTAACAAAGTTTGGATTGCTACTGACCGCTCTCGTGCTCGTCGCTGCGTTGAGGCTTGCGTTTATGGTACGCTGGACTTTGTAGGATACCCTCGCTTTCCTGCTCCTGTTGAGTTTATTGCTGCCGTCATTGCTTATTATGTTCATCCCGTCAACATTCAAACGGCCTGTCTCATCATGGAAGGCGCTGAATTTACGGAAAACATTATTAATGGCGTCGAGCGTCCGGTTAAAGCCGCTGAATTGTTCGCGTTTACCTTGCGTGTACGCGCAGGAAACACTGACGTTCTTACTGACGCAGAAGAAAACGTGCGTCAAAAATTACGTGCAGAAGGAGTGATGTAATGTCTAAAGGTAAAAAACGTTCTGGCGCTCGCCCTGGTCGTCCGCAGCCGTTGCGAGGTACTAAAGGCAAGCGTAAAGGCGCTCGTCTTTGGTATGTAGGTGGTCAACAATTTTAATTGCAGGGGCTTCGGCCCCTTACTTGAGGATAAATTATGTCTAATATTCAAACTGGCGCCGAGCGTATGCCGCATGACCTTTCCCATCTTGGCTTCCTTGCTGGTCAGATTGGTCGTCTTATTACCATTTCAACTACTCCGGTTATCGCTGGCGACTCCTTCGAGATGGACGCCGTTGGCGCTCTCCGTCTTTCTCCATTGCGTCGTGGCCTTGCTATTGACTCTACTGTAGACATTTTTACTTTTTATGTCCCTCATCGTCACGTTTATGGTGAACAGTGGATTAAGTTCATGAAGGATGGTGTTAATGCCACTCCTCTCCCGACTGTTAACACTACTGGTTATATTGACCATGCCGCTTTTCTTGGCACGATTAACCCTGATACCAATAAAATCCCTAAGCATTTGTTTCAGGGTTATTTGAATATCTATAACAACTATTTTAAAGCGCCGTGGATGCCTGACCGTACCGAGGCTAACCCTAATGAGCTTAATCAAGATGATGCTCGTTATGGTTTCCGTTGCTGCCATCTCAAAAACATTTGGACTGCTCCGCTTCCTCCTGAGACTGAGCTTTCTCGCCAAATGACGACTTCTACCACATCTATTGACATTATGGGTCTGCAAGCTGCTTATGCTAATTTGCATACTGACCAAGAACGTGATTACTTCATGCAGCGTTACCATGATGTTATTTCTTCATTTGGAGGTAAAACCTCTTATGACGCTGACAACCGTCCTTTACTTGTCATGCGCTCTAATCTCTGGGCATCTGGCTATGATGTTGATGGAACTGACCAAACGTCGTTAGGCCAGTTTTCTGGTCGTGTTCAACAGACCTATAAACATTCTGTGCCGCGTTTCTTTGTTCCTGAGCATGGCACTATGTTTACTCTTGCGCTTGTTCGTTTTCCGCCTACTGCGACTAAAGAGATTCAGTACCTTAACGCTAAAGGTGCTTTGACTTATACCGATATTGCTGGCGACCCTGTTTTGTATGGCAACTTGCCGCCGCGTGAAATTTCTATGAAGGATGTTTTCCGTTCTGGTGATTCGTCTAAGAAGTTTAAGATTGCTGAGGGTCAGTGGTATCGTTATGCGCCTTCGTATGTTTCTCCTGCTTATCACCTTCTTGAAGGCTTCCCATTCATTCAGGAACCGCCTTCTGGTGATTTGCAAGAACGCGTACTTATTCGCCACCATGATTATGACCAGTGTTTCCAGTCCGTTCAGTTGTTGCAGTGGAATAGTCAGGTTAAATTTAATGTGACCGTTTATCGCAATCTGCCGACCACTCGCGATTCAATCATGACTTCGTGATAAAAGATTGAGTGTGAGGTTATAACGCCGAAGCGGTAAAAATTTTAATTTTTGCCGCTGAGGGGTTGACCAAGCGAAGCGCGGTAGGTTTTCTGCTTAGGAGTTTAATCATGTTTCAGACTTTTATTTCTCGCCATAATTCAAACTTTTTTTCTGATAAGCTGGTTCTCACTTCTGTTACTCCAGCTTCTTCGGCACCTGTTTTACAGACACCTAAAGCTACATCGTCAACGTTATATTTTGATAGTTTGACGGTTAATGCTGGTAATGGTGGTTTTCTTCATTGCATTCAGATGGATACATCTGTCAACGCCGCTAATCAGGTTGTTTCTGTTGGTGCTGATATTGCTTTTGATGCCGACCCTAAATTTTTTGCCTGTTTGGTTCGCTTTGAGTCTTCTTCGGTTCCGACTACCCTCCCGACTGCCTATGATGTTTATCCTTTGGATGGTCGCCATGATGGTGGTTATTATACCGTCAAGGACTGTGTGACTATTGACGTCCTTCCCCGTACGCCGGGCAATAATGTTTATGTTGGTTTCATGGTTTGGTCTAACTTTACCGCTACTAAATGCCGCGGATTGGTTTCGCTGAATCAGGTTATTAAAGAGATTATTTGTCTCCAGCCACTTAAGTGAGGTGATTTATGTTTGGTGCTATTGCTGGCGGTATTGCTTCTGCTCTTGCTGGTGGCGCCATGTCTAAATTGTTTGGAGGCGGTCAAAAAGCCGCCTCCGGTGGCATTCAAGGTGATGTGCTTGCTACCGATAACAATACTGTAGGCATGGGTGATGCTGGTATTAAATCTGCCATTCAAGGCTCTAATGTTCCTAACCCTGATGAGGCCGTCCCTAGTTTTGTTTCTGGTGCTATGGCTAAAGCTGGTAAAGGACTTCTTGAAGGTACGTTGCAGGCTGGCACTTCTGCCGTTTCTGATAAGTTGCTTGATTTGGTTGGACTTGGTGGCAAGTCTGCCGCTGATAAAGGAAAGGATACTCGTGATTATCTTGCTGCTGCATTTCCTGAGCTTAATGCTTGGGAGCGTGCTGGTGCTGATGCTTCCTCTGCTGGTATGGTTGACGCCGGATTTGAGAATCAAAAAGAGCTTACTAAAATGCAACTGGACAATCAGAAAGAGATTGCCGAGATGCAAAATGAGACTCAAAAAGAGATTGCTGGCATTCAGTCGGCGACTTCACGCCAGAATACGAAAGACCAGGTATATGCACAAAATGAGATGCTTGCTTATCAACAGAAGGAGTCTACTGCTCGCGTTGCGTCTATTATGGAAAACACCAATCTTTCCAAGCAACAGCAGGTTTCCGAGATTATGCGCCAAATGCTTACTCAAGCTCAAACGGCTGGTCAGTATTTTACCAATGACCAAATCAAAGAAATGACTCGCAAGGTTAGTGCTGAGGTTGACTTAGTTCATCAGCAAACGCAGAATCAGCGGTATGGCTCTTCTCATATTGGCGCTACTGCAAAGGATATTTCTAATGTCGTCACTGATGCTGCTTCTGGTGTGGTTGATATTTTTCATGGTATTGATAAAGCTGTTGCCGATACTTGGAACAATTTCTGGAAAGACGGTAAAGCTGATGGTATTGGCTCTAATTTGTCTAGGAAATAACCGTCAGGATTGACACCCTCCCAATTGTAT
>NZ_BOSJ01000039.1 GCF_018403285.1 Paenibacillus sp. J45TS6
AGTGGGTGCTTACAGCAATTCTTTGATCTTTTCTTTATCCTCTTTACTAATATGTGCTTCTTTAAGCCAAGTTGCAATTAGAGTAATCATACCTTCCTTGGAAAGCCCAATCTTGTTCGATGAATTCCCTTGTTCGGATCCGATATCAACTTTTCCGTTTAGTGACACTTGGAACCAAGGTGAGTCAGCCCGATTATAATTACTTAAGTCGTCGTTTGAGAAACTCATATATACCTTTCCTCCCTCCATTCAAGATTGTTTATTTCGTTTTGCTCTCGCATATATTTTTCATATATTCGAAAGCATCATCAAGATTGTCTGTTTTTGTTTCAACCCAGCCATGAGTGTGTTCATGGGGCTTCAAGGCTTCCGATGCATATCCAAGATAGTTCCCATCCGCACCTTTAGCTAACTTGACTTACCATTGCCATGGATACTTTACAGATTTATGCGGTGAATGTATGACCTCGATCAAGTAAGAAGTAATCTGGTTCAAATTTATCACCCTCCTCGACATCACAATTCGACATCTCTAGGGAAGCTCCTGCATTAAAAAGACGCCCTTTGCAGGTTTTGGCCATTCTATTTACCCCTCGGAAATCATGACTGAGATCATTAAATCAACGCTAGATCTGTGAGACGCATAAGCATTAGGGAGCCGTGCGGATTCTCTAATTACTGTTGGTAGATCCAATCATCGTTTAAACCACTCAAGCAAGCCTCGACGTTTTCCATGAGTCTCAATACGTGAGACAATCTCCACCAACTGATCCCGTGTCTCCTTCTGATTTTTCTGGATCTCTTGAAACTGTTCTGTTGCCGTCGCCACCTCTTTATGTACATTCATGACCTGTTCGCAGATATCCTTGATGTTTTCGTTCATCTCACTACGATTTTTTTCTCCTTCTTTCAACCGTTCATCTACGTTCATAAGCATAGTCATAATTGCATTCATCTTAGTATCAAGTACAGCAAGGTTTTCTATAACATTTACGTTCACAGATTCACCATCAGCATTCACGCTTATAATTGTAGGTCGCCCGGATCGAAGCAATTCAGTCTCTACATCCTCAGCAGTTTTCCCTGCAGCATACAACGTTCTAATTTGGATAAATACTGGAATACAGTTTTCAGCAATTGAATATGATTTATGTCCTTTTTTCACCTGCAGATGCAAGCTATGACGCGTTATGTATCTCCGAACAGTCTCTGGAGGTATACCTGCCCGATCTGACACATCTGCCACACTTAACCAAGCCATATAAATCCCTCCTTTTGTTCATGAACGTTCACTAATCCACCACATATACACCATGATAAAACCTTTTAAATAAAGGCTTTTATGTATGAATGTGTGTGAATGAATATATATTACGTTCATTGTTGTCCTCTCTTACCCTGCCGGTTCGGCAGAATGGTATAAAAGGAATCTCGCTGAAAATATTTTTTAAAGACAACACATGGTATAAGCAAAGGGCAAGCCCTCTGCACTCCCAAATCTAAATGATTATTTCCCCAAAACTATCATCTTTTTCAGCTTGAACCACAGCAGATAATATAAGACATACAACTCTTTCTGGAGATAGATGATGATTTAATTTTTTATTTGATCTTCAAAAAATTCTTTAGAACCAAATTCAATACTCAATTTTTTCTTTCCCTCCTTGGATTATTTATTTTGCACCTATGGTACTGAATTTGATTAATTTGATCATACACCTCATATAAGACTCTCAAATGGCCGTATAACGCATTTTATATTTTTTTGTTAATTGGATACTTTGTTTTTTCAAAAACCTCTACAGGGTAGGATTATGCTCGTCTCATAGCCCAATGCATACTAAAGGGTCACCCAATATCAGACTTGGCTTTGAAAGGTTAAATCTCGTTCCTTGGGATTTTTCATTGCTTTAATCTTATAAAGTTTTATTGCCTCAGAATACGCTTTGTTAAATAGACCTACGGGATTTCGAACATCAATCTTCATTTTTACACCATTCGGTGCATCTGGAGCCAGATAAGCAGTACGTTCAAAGTATCGATCAGCAGCAATACGTACAACTTCTGGATCTAACTGGCTTGGAAACTGTTCTTGCAACATAAGAAGTATTTCTTGTACATAAGCGGATCCTACAGGTATGCCCTCCAAATAAATGGATTCGGGCAAGTGTGTAGTTAATGCTTCATAAATCTTCTCGTTATTAAAAGAGCTAGAAGCTTCAGCTTCTTCAATCAAACAATCATTATTTAAATCATTATTATTTAAATCATTATTTAGTAGTAGTGGGTTTTCCGTCAGCGGATTTTCCGTCGACGGGTTTTCCGTCAGCGGTTTTTCACCGTCGACGGGTTTTCCGTCAGTGGGAAGATCTTCTGTTACAGGACGTTCATAAATAATATATTCCATGTGTCCGAAACTTCCGTTTTCTCCGCGGATCTGGCGTCTTGATAGATAGCCGAATTTTTCTAATTCGCGCAAACCGGTTCTAACCGAATCTCGTCCATCAGTTGCACGTTTAATTAGGTCTGATTCATATACCTGCCAGTCGTCCGGTTTAGAGAGAAGATAAGCTAATAAACCTTTCGCTTTCCATGATAAGCGTTCATCGTTTAAACCGTACTTATCGATCATCACATAAGGGTTTTCACGTTTGCTTGTTCGAATAATGGTATTGGTATTTGATTTACGGTCTGTTTTCATAAAAATAGCCTCCTTAAATTTAAGGAGCAGATAGTCTTGCCTATTCAGGTTAGCGCCTATTATAATAGGGGTAACTAAATAAGGGCAGACTATGCCCCTTGATGTATAGAGAAGAAGCGCCTAGCCGACCAAAGCATAGGGCGCTTTTTTCTCGTTTAGAAGATTTTAGCATGATACTATGAAGCTAGTAAACTAACAAAAATACGAATAAATCCAGTAATGACGTGGAATAGCGATATCCCGATATAAGGACTCTCAAGACATGTTTGTTCTTCTCACGATGGGCCCTGCCGGGTTATTTGCCACAGGCAAAACTATGACCAAGACCCATCCCTGCGAAGCAGGGGTATAAATGGGCACTCTCGTGAATCGTGAAATTTCAAACTCATCCTTTCTCCACTTTTGCTGGGTTAGACCGTTCATAGCGTTCAAAGGAAAGTTTATTACTTTTCACACAAGCGATTGTTCCGAATTCCTGTTACCCCCATCGCCAAAAAAAAGGTGAGCCACCCATGTTATAGGGAAACTCACCTTTTTTGGTGTGTCCAACCTTTTTGCCTTTTTGAGAGATTAGGAATTATTTGATTTGAACTTTTGAATCACCTATTTTAATAAACCATGAGCCTTCAGCAAACCTAGTTTTAGAAACTTCGTATACCTCTACACTCGATACACTTATGTCTGGATTTAGGTCAGAAAAAACTTTGGAGTCATCAATTTTTGTCTCTACTGCATAAGCGCTAGTGCCGTCAATATCTGAATCATATTTAGTGCCCTTTTCATCTACTAAGTTAACAGACGGATAACTAAACATGCCTACTGGCTCGTCAGAAACATTTTTCATGGTATATTGGATTGCCACGAGAGTCCCACCGTCAGATGCTTTTTTTCCTAAAAAGCTAGGGTCTCCAATTTCATCCAACTCTTCAAACTTAGTTACTGTTAATTCTAATTGCTTATCCTTTACAGTGTCTCCCACGTTATATATCGTATCTGTTTTCTCAGTTTGTTTTGTGCTTACATCTCCATTAGTCGCTGCGACTTTTTCCTCTCCACTGCCACCACCCATATTAACTACAATAACTAGAATAATGATTGCTCCAATGAATGTCATGATCTTATGTCTCATGAACCAATTACGTTGGTCTTTGCCACAACCCACACATTTCTTAACACCTTTTGCAATTTCTTTATTACATGCCTTACATTGTACCAATCCTGCCATAACTGAAAATCCCCCTATTAATTATATATATAGTTCTATAGAGCTATAGTGCTACTAATCATATCTTAGAAAAAATTATAAATCTATAACAAAACATCTATAGTGTCGCTATTAATCATTTGTTACCTCAGACCTAATATGCGCCGAAATTCCATTTAAAGACAGAAAGAGCATAAGGGAAAACTGCCCCCACTTTTAGTGTGGGATTAGTCAGAGCCTAATGTTTTCATGGGTACAAACAATTTCATTTTTGGAACACTAGCGTGACAAGAAAAACAAAGAAAAGGCACGCTAGCGTGACAAAGCCATAACGTCAAATATGAAAAGACAACGCTAATAAAAACGGTCATCTATAACCTTGGTTTTAAAAGGTAGAAGCCAAGTTTTTAACGTGAAAATTATGCAGAACTCCCCGCTGGTCCCGAATTTTATGTAAAAGAAAAAGCACCGGTTAGTGGGTGCTTACAGCAATTCTTTGATCTTTTCTTTATCCTCTTTACTAATATGTGCTTCTTTAAGCCAAGTTGCAATTAGAGTAATCATACCTTCCTTGGAAAGCCCAATCTTGTTCGATGAATTC
>NZ_BOSJ01000040.1 GCF_018403285.1 Paenibacillus sp. J45TS6
GTTGGGGGTTCAAGTCCTCTCGCCGGCACCAGTTTCATATGGAGGATTAGCGAAGTGGCCAAACGCATCAGACTGTAAATCTGCTCCCTTACGGGTTCGGTGGTTCGAATCCATCATCCTCCACCAGATTTATTTTAAATTTTGGCGGTCGTGGCGAAGGGGTTAACGCACCGGTCTGTGGCTCCGGCATTCGTGGGTTCAAGTCCCATCGATCGCCCCATTTTAAACCTTATCACTGTTGGGGATTAGCCAAGCGGTAAGGCAACGGACTTTGACTCCGTCATGCATAGGTTCAAATCCTATATCCCCAGCCATTTTAGTACGAGCCATTAGCTCAGTTGGTAGAGCACCTGACTTTTAATCAGGGTGTCGAAGGTTCGAGCCCTTCATGGCTCACCATTATTTATATGCGCGTGTGGCGGAATTGGCAGACGCACTAGACTTAGGATCTAGCGTCTTTGACGTGGGGGTTCGAGTCCCTTCACGCGCATCCTTTAATTGCGGACGTGGCTCAGCGGTAGAGCATCGCCTTGCCAAGGCGAGGGTCGCGGGTTCGATTCCCGTCGTCCGCTTTTATATTTTTTGCGCCCTTAGCTCAGCTGGATAGAGCGTTTGACTACGAATCAAAAGGCCGGGAGTTCGAATCTCTCAGGGCGCGCCATTATATTTTTAGATAAGAAACAAGAAATAAGCCGGTGTGGCGGAATTGGCAGACGCGCGCGACTCAAAATCGTGAGGGAAACCGTGGGGGTTCGAGTCCCTTCACCGGCATAATATATTACGGGATGTAGCTCAGCTTGGTAGAGCACCTGGTTTGGGACCAGGGGGTCGCATGTTCAAATCGTGTCATCCCGATATTTATACGCGGGTGTAGTTCAATGGTAGAACTTCAGCCTTCCAAGCTGATAGCGTGGGTTCGATTCCCATCACCCGCTTCATAGTAAACCTCTTCGCGAAAGCGAAGGGGTTTTTTTGCTAGAAAATGCGCGAAATCAAATTCACGAAAAAAATGAAGCAAACATGGGATTAAAAGATAATGGAGAATGAATCATGAGGAAAAAGAAAGTGAATATTGGTGATATTTTTACTATTTCACTAGATGAAAATCGTTACGGGTATGGACAAGTAGTTGAGATTGGAGAAATGTATGACATTCTAATTGCCTTCGATTTTATCAGTCGCGATAAAATATTAGATGTGCAAGAAATCTTAAGTAAGGACATCGTGTTTCTTTTAAGGACAACCATTGTAAACATAGATGATGGTTATTGGGATGTTATCGGAAATGCAGATTTACCTACAGACTTAAATATTCCTAAGTACTATATTCGAGATGGATTAGATGATTTTGAGGTAGTTACTGCGAGTGAGCATTTTGTTCGTATAGCTACAAAAGAAGATTTGAATAAGTATTCAGAGAACATCGCATACTCCGCAGGATATCTGGAAGATGCCCTGAATGCCATATTAGATACACAAAATTGGAAAACGTTATTCAAGGAAATAATATATAAGCCTATAAAAGATGATTATTACCCAAATTTCGCGTCTTTACCTAACAAAAAAGTAAACATGTTTAGCGAATTTTCCAGAGGTAGGCTTGAAATCATTAATAAACTGTCAGAAGAAGAAGTGTACAAGCTACTGGCTTATAAAGATTTAGAGATTATCCAGTTCTCAAATCCAGTTGATCATTACACATTAGAATTATTAAATAATATATTATTCTCTGAAAGAGATGATGTTGAACTCCGGATTTATGGAGATTATAACAGTGATTTAAGCTTTCTTTCTATAATGCACAATGTGAGTCGCTTAACTTTAGATTGTATAGTGAGCGAGGTAACGAATTTAGATACGATTACCCAGCTTAATAAATTGAAAGAACTACATATCGGTATTTTCAACTTGGATAGCTTTGAAATATTAAACCGTGTAACTGACAGCTTGGAGTCTATTACTTTAGGTCAGACGAAATCTAAAAAACCTGATCTATCAGTTCTTGAACGGTTCAGTAAATTGAAAAAAATATATATCGAAGGACATACCAAAAACATTGGTGTAATCAGTAGTCTTAATCATCTTGAGAATGTTACGTTGAGGTCGATAACAACAAAAAATATAGAGTTTCTAACATCTCTGAAAAAATTGTCTTCACTTGATATTAAGCTTGGTGGGATAAAAGATTTTTCTGCTATCGAAGGAATGGAAAATATCAAGCACCTGGAGCTATGGCTGATTCGTGGTCTTAAGGATCTATCGTTTATTTCTAGTTTAACCGGACTGCAATCCTTGTTCCTTCAATCACTCAAAAATGTTGAAGTACTACCAGCGTTAAAAGGGTTGTCTCAATTGAAGAAAATAAACATTGAAGACATGAAAGGGCTTAAGGATATCAGTAGTTTAGGAGAAGCCCCTGCACTAGCTGAATTCATACATTCGTCGGCAATGAATATGGATATTGATGATTATATCCCGTTATTAAAAAATCATTATGTAAAAAGAGTTTCTGTTGGGTTTGGTAGTGTTAAACGGAATAAAGCATTTGAAACATTGTTAAAAAGTTATGGTAAAAAAGAATGAAGGTATCATCTTTATTATCTCTGTCTAGAGAAAGAGCAGTCCGAATCAATGTCCGGCTGCTTTTTTTAGGTTTTTCAAACCTATATATGGTAAAATGAGGGTGTGTTTTGGATTTTAGGAGTGAGGTAACCATGAAAGGTCAAAGGGGAGAGAGCTTTGGCATAATTCGGATCTCGTATATTCTAGGAATCATTGTATTATTGTCGATAATGTTTTTACCTATTGTATTTAGCATTACGTTTTCAATATTATCTATAATCGCAAGTTTTATAGCAGTTATTTTTTATAAGAATCGAAGGGCTGTTAATGTGCTCGTATTTAATGTAGTCGTGTTTTTTGTATTTGTTGTAGGGCTGTATTTTCTTTTTTCGAGCTTTGTCATTTTGGAATAGTGATTTTCTAATGAAGTGAGAAAGTAGGGGAATCTGATGAGGAAATTATTGATCGTAGCTATTTGTAGCTTTACGCTGCTTACAGCTTGTTCTCAAAAAGATGATTCATTAGAAGGGTATGAAAGTAAGCTTGAAGAAGAAAAAACAAAATTTACGGAAACATTAAATGAAAAAGAAAAAAAGATAGAAGAATTAAATCAAACGATCCAGCAGCTGAATACACAGATTGATAATTATAATACAGAAAAAGAAAACTATGCTTTTATAAGTAATATTTCAATGGAATTTGTTCAAGCTCACACAACAGGAGATAAAGATAAACTTCGCCAATTGTTATCAGACGACATCTTGCTTGAAGAAAAAGATAACAAGTTATACGCCAAAAACGCTCAGGGTTATGAATGGCTCTTATTTAATAATGAAAAAAAGACTCAATTCGATGATTGGGTAATCCAGGGGTATGAATATGATCGTGAATCAAATACATATCATATCTTTATAAGAGAATTCTACATCAGCTTAAATGGTGAACCTGAAAGTCCTCCAACATTCCTATATTTAAGTTTTATAAAGGTTAACGAGGAGTGGAAGATTCATAGTTTAGAATTTGATGTATAAGAATTAATGGTGTGCTTATTCATTTGAACAAACGTGCAAAAAAGACCTTGTTAAGGTCTTTTTTATTTATTATTAGTATCTATCTATATCTAATTTCTATCGAAAGAGTGAACTTGAGTAGTGGACTAGTCTAGTATCTATCTTTTGGTGAAAGTTATTGAATTTGATATCTTTTAAAATTTTTATGTTATTTTAATGTTTTGTTTCATAAAACCTTTATATTTAATAGAGTAAGAAGGAAACCGCGAAGGGAGATTTTAAAAATTGGATAATAAGCCATTACAAAACGATAATGAAGAAGAAAAGAAAGATTCTTTAACTGAAGAGCAGGAAACAGCACAGCAAGAAACATCTCCAGAGACAGTAGTACAAGAGGAAAATGCGGAGAAGTTAGCAGATGATAATTCTGAGGTTACTACAAAAGGGAAGAGCAGCTTAGTATGGATGATTGTATCAGGAGTTCTTGCTGTAATTCTTATTATCGTACTGATCAAGCCTCCGTTTGGAGGAGATGGACTGTCAACATTAAATCAGACAACTTTTTTAAGGGATGCAGCTTTGTACTGAATTGGGGTCATGTATCCTAAAGTGCCATGAATGCGATGCTTGTTGAACCAATTCACATAATCATATAGTTC
>NZ_BOSJ01000041.1 GCF_018403285.1 Paenibacillus sp. J45TS6
GAGCAGACAATCCTATCTGAGAGAGTGCTTCTAGTTTACTGCGTTCAATTATGCTAAGATGTGAATAGCTCATGGACTGATTCTCCTGTGTGAATTTGGTGTGGTAACTTAATTCTACACGAATCAGACCATGGGCCATTTTTATTTTTTGAATAAGGTGTCGCACTTCATATTACAATCCGTTAAGCAAATAATGTATCATATTGACATTAAAGTAGGAGAAAGTATTGGCGAACTAGAGCTTTGAATGACTAGAGATGAAGTGGAAATTATAACTCAAGAGCTGCCATCATCTATTGTGGGCTACATTCTTTGTGTCTATTGTAACGTTATACTCGCTTTATCAATCATTATCCGTTTATGTATAAGTAATAGATAATGATAAATTATACAATCTAATATTTTAATGATGTTGTTATAATTCTAATATCTTTTATGGAAAATCTTTATGCTTAATATCTGTTCCAGTAATTCCAAGTTGTTCAATTTTATTTTCATCTTCATCAACTATTTCATAATAATAAGTAGTATCGGGTTCATCTGTGAATACAACTAAAACTTGATATCCAGTTGCTGTTTTATCTTTATTCTTTGGTTTTCTTTTTGAATTAGCACTTAAAATATCACTCTCCGAATACCCTTTCTCCTCAATTAAGTAATCTGTAACCTTTTCCTCAGTATAAGCAACAATTTCTGGATCATTCTTCGGTGGAGTTTGAAGAAGGTAAAAAACATAGAACACAAAACCAATTACAAGAATTAAAATCCCTAGAACAACTCCGCCACCAATCATCATTATTTTCTTCAAAAAAATCCTCCTTTATCTAAAATCAATTAATATATATTAACAAATCGTTTCTAATAAAAGTATAATAAAACTAGCAATAAATAGAATATTTTTACATAAAAAAGATAGAAAGTTATTTATATTAGAAGGATTTCCTGTTAACTGTGTTTTTTGTGAATTATTGCAATATAACATTACGCTAGTGAAGGTCAAGTAGAAAATATGAATTCATAGAAACTGACTATAATGGACTAAACAATAATCTTATCTTCGGTCAACTAACGTAGAAACGATAGTTCAATAAGAAAAAGTAATCAACCGATCAATAGACCGGTTGATTTTTCTTTAAGCTATTCGGTAGTTTAGTTGAAGAAAAAATGTAGAAACACTTAAATAAATAAAGCTTTTCTTAGTATATAAGATTCAGGAGGATTCTTTATCAGGTTGATGATGATAAAATGTTTTTTTGAAATATTGTAATTTATGTATCCAACACTTTGAATCAATGTGTCAGGAAAGGAAGTTGTTATATTATCAATGATTGATACAAAAAAGTTTAAGCAATTGTTAAAAGAAACATTCTCACGAGAACTAAGAAAACATGGGTTCCAAGGTACAGCAGGTAGGTATAGAACCAAACCTAATAATCATTTAATCTATACTGTTAATATTCAGGGTGATCAATATGGTGGGTCTTGTTGTGTTGAACTTGGAGTATACATTGACTTTATCCCAAACACTTTGGGTGTTCATGTCCCTCTCAATAAAGTTTCTCCTTATGATTGTGAATTTCGGTGGAGACTATCAAACCTTAAAAATGAAGACTTATGGTGGAGTTATGGCGAGACGGAAAGCGAAGCTCTAGTGAACATCAGGCATATGACAGAAATCTTTTTAGAATATGGTTTGCAATACTTTGAGGAATTCAGTAATTTCCCTGAATGTTTCACCAATATTAGTATAAAGGATATAGAACATTGGAATAAAAATGTAAAGCGAATGGGTAATAAGTATACAAGAGAGAGACTAGCATTAGTGCTTTCTAAAATACATTTGCATATGAACAATAATGAGCAGGCTATTTCTTTTGCAACATGGGCAATTAATCGAATTGGAAAAAAACATGTTGGAAGCGGATTGATTTCTGAGTTTAATGAGATCATTAACAAAGCAACTGCCCAAAGAGGTTGCCATGGTGAGATTATAGATAATTGAACTAACAAAAAAACGATAGTTGAACAAACAAGGAGCAGTTGCTATATAGCTGATCTATTTCTTATTTATTAAGCCATCGGGTAGGTTAGTTTTAATAAAATGGCATATTGAGAACATAAATAAAGTACTAGAGTGAGGAAAATCATGAATAAAAGGATAAGGTAAAAACGGATTTCGAATTCTTTCTGTCCCTTGCGCAAGTGATGGAAGTAGCCCAACCATTTCACCAGTCTGTATATTTGATTATGATCGTCCTGGGTGTAAAGTGACTGTCTTTAAGGATTTCGTAAAGGCGGAACAAGAAATATTGAACGATAACTATTGGGATTAAAGAATGGTAGTCCGTTAATCTAAAGGTAAAACATTAGTTGAATACACAAGTAGCAGCCGATCAATGCGATCGGCTGCTTTTTTATTAAGTTAACGGGCAGCATTCCTATAATGAAGAAATACGTGGTTTGAGAAACAAAAAGACTCCTTGGTATGATGTTATTGGGTCCCAAAGCTGGCCAGCGACCGGATCCAAAAAACAAACCAAGGAGACTACAAAAT
>NZ_BOSJ01000042.1 GCF_018403285.1 Paenibacillus sp. J45TS6
GGGCAGGTTAGTTTAACAAAAATCACTTGAATAATTCGATTCTGAATCTGTCCATCTTCTGTTTGAAAAATCTCCACAGAAAAAGCGCCGGCTCACGATGTTATCGTGAAATCGGCGCTTTTTTAATCGATACCAAATATACGTTCAGATGGAGTCTCTATTAGGAAGCCTCATTAATTGATGATATGGATCTGTTTTAACAACTGTTCCAATGGTACCGCTGGATTACACTGATCAACCCTCCGTCCCTGGGCCTACTCAGCCCTATTGGACGCCGCAGGATCCGGCTGTTTACTATTCAGGAAGCACTGTCAATTGCGACGAGCCGTTCGCTCTATGCCATCAGCGATTACTTTGTACAATTGGTGCGGAATGTCGTGTCCCATACCGTCCACCAACATTAGCTCGGCCCCAGGGATGGCAGTAGCCGTGTCTTCGCCACACGCCGGTAGAATCAGGGGATCGTCTACCCCATGAATTACAAGTACTGGTACTTTTATGGTCGCAAGCCGCGGACGACGGTCACCGGCGACAGCCATAGCAGCAATTTGTCGTCCGACACTGCCTGGATCGTAGTCTCGCTGGATTTCCTCCAGAATGAGCGCCCGATAAGAATCCTCTTCAAACGGATAACCGGTGCCGGCGATGCGTTTGGCAAAAGAGAGTTTTTGCGCCAAAAATCCTGCTTCATCCTCAAATGGGTTCGGCGCCGGTTTAGTCATCATCGCCATAATTTCTGGGGAAGTTTGCGGAAGAGCAGGATTACCGGTGCTGGACATAATGGATGTGAGTGATAAAACCCGTTCAGGATACTCACTGGCTATAATCTGGGCGATCATTCCGCCCATCGACCTGCCAACGAAATGTGCTCGGTCAATTGATAGGGCGTCGAGCAGTCCAATAGCGTCTTTGGACATATCATAGAGAGTGTAAGGGATGTCTGGTCGCTGTCCCGACATGAGAGCAGTCGCCAGTGCGTTGAAATCCAGTGTCGGATAATGGCTAAAGTGTGTCGAGCAACCTACGTCGCGATTGTCAAAGCGGATTACACGAAAGCCCTTCGCTGCTAATATCCGACAAAACGAATCCGACCATCGGATCATCTGGGTTCCAAGCCCGGCGATAAGGATAATAGCCTCGTCATTTTCGTTACCGAAACTGTCATAGGCCAAATCGATGTTGTTGACTTTCAGAATGTTCATAATAATGTTCTTCTCCTTTTATTTTATTGTCGGAAGTTCTGTCATAGGTAGAAGGCGTGAATCTTCGATCGCTGCAGTGCGATGCCCTATACCGGCCATGTACTCTTGATGACTTGGAAAAGCAAGAAACGACTGCGCGCTGCTCTGACGGATAATCATGACAAGGTCCCATCTTTCATCTTCGGGCCCGATAAGAAACTCTCCGCCATCGCCAAGAAACATAATTTCACCTCCGCTTTCACGGAGAAATGGGAGGGTGTGATCAATATAGCGGTTGAAAGCTTCGGCACCGCTGATTGGGACCTCCGGTGTTAGTTCAGGATTGGCTGTATAATCGGCAACATCACGAAAACGCATCAGGTTCAACATAACGATGCTGCCCTCAATGCCTCGCTGTATAAACCTCTTGCCAGCGTGTTGTGATGGTTCGATATAGCGAATAGCTTTAAACTCTGTCATAGCGAAGCTCCTTTCGTGGTTTTCTCTTTATTCCAAATTAAATTCTATATGTCTACAGATGCTTTCTTTTATAAGTCCCCTTCAGGGAATGAATTAGAGGCTAATTTTTTGATATGGTTTCTGATATCAGGTGTCCAGTCATCGATGAAGTGGTAAAAACGATCCAAATCACCAGCATACAGTGCACGCAGAGCTTCTTCATATTGATGGAAGTTCCCAGCCATAGCTGTCATAAAGTTATATGTTGCTTCTTGTGCCTCTCGTATCTTACTCTGTTTTCCTCCAGCACGGCGAGCCTCACCAACGAGTTTTCGTAATGTTACCGATGCTCCTCCAGGTTGACTCTTTAACCATTCCCAATCCTGTGGCAATAACGTAACCTCACCGGATACAACCCCCAGCTTAGGTCGACCGACCCGCCGTGTAGGTTGATGATTCATTTCGGTACCTGACAAGTCACCGAACGGTTCTCCTAATCGTAAGAGCACGTCATTTGTCTCCCCACGAAAATCAACATCTATTTGTTTCCCCGTGGTATCGTCAAATATAAGCAGCTGTGCGAGGTCTCCCTCATCCAATGCATCCTTCACTGTAGAAACAACGTGCCGTAACGTACCGCTGGCGACGATTCTCACACCCAGAAATGCTGTACAGTATACATTCGTTTGACTATCTCTCATTTTGTACATCCTCCTTTGAATACCTTAATAATTTTACCCGGATAAAATAAGAAGTCAATATTACCCGGGTAAAATATGATTTATTATTTGTTATGGAGGGGTTAAGTGCAAAAGACACGGTCTAAGAGACACCCC
>NZ_BOSJ01000043.1 GCF_018403285.1 Paenibacillus sp. J45TS6
CACTCACGAGTTTCACTTACGTAAAACTCCTCGTTGTTCAGTTTTCAAAGATCAATCTCGCTAACAACTCTCGTCGTCAGCAACTTTTATATCATATCATGTCCGGTTCAGAGTGTCAAGCTTTTTTCCAGAAGTTTTTAACTTCGTTAAGTTGCTTGGTTATTCAGTGTGTTGCTTACTGGCTAACTTCTTGGCCGGAATTAGAATATACCATGCTGATAAAAATTATGCAAGTCTTTTATTTGAAATTATTTGATTTTAATAATGTTGTTTAAATCCATTATTTACTCAAAGTAAAGGAGCGCTCCCAAATTAACTCCCTGCTTAAAAAAACATAGAACGAATTACTTCTATACTCTCTATTTGCGCTTCTCTACATATCAACACTCTTTCTAATGAAGAATTGCAGGCACAATTTGTAGAAATTATTAAAAATGATATATATTAGATCCTATAATCGAGTTTAGATAAACAACATTAATATAACTACGTATGACCAAACCCCATAACGAAAATGACAAAGTAGCCTACTTCCCGCTGAGCCCTCACATCCGAAGGTTAAACGAATTATATGATTCAAGTACTAGCGTCATATTTTCTCTGGCCCTTGATTTAGAATGTAGTGTTACTTTTTAGCTATGGTTTAAGCGGTTGGCAGCCAATTGTAGTAACTAGATCTATACTCCCACTATAGCTAATAACTTTAACGCTGTGTGACTTTCTTTAATAGTTTCCCTGCACTTATGATAATCCCATTCTGTAAGATATTTGAGAATATCGTGGGAAGGCCTCTTTTATTGGACCTCTGGTCGATCCTTTACTGGTATTGAACACACCTCTCCATCTCATCAATATTTTCTCACCAACTTCTTAAGAAAATTGTGTGCTGCTACACATTCCCCTTGTCTGCTACAGCTAGATAACTCCTCGCTCCCTAGATGTGCCATTGAAATTCTCTTAACTTAAACTTCTCTGCAAATGATTAAATAACTAATTCTTTTTTTATCCATAAAAATACCCCTCCATGTTGTCTCTCAATATCTCATAATAAGATGAGCCTTTTTTTCGAGTGTCTACTTTGAGGAGATAATACCAGAGCTACAATTGTTAATGCCAGTATATAAATGTAGTATAGCTAAACGCCGAACTATCGCCTGGTACATCTCTGTACCTTTCCCGTCCAACTAATCTTCCTTTGCTGATTCTCAACATAGAAGTATCACTATCTTTCACATAAAGTAATTTTGATATCATGATTGAATATTCTACATACAAAAATGAATATTTCCTTTTACTCATAATAATTCCCGCTTAAACATTGAAATTATTAATTATCAGAAATGAGTCCATACCTGAAAAATTAATGTTTACTAAAGCATTGACTTCTTCATTGTATCTAATAACAATTTGATAATTCCATAAATACTTACTTTACAGAGTGACCAGCTTCCCTATTGAGCTAACTCTTTCTGATTTGAGATTTTATTAAAACTAATCGGTCATATCTAACTGTTTTAAATGTAGAGTAGACAGTGGCAAAAGCCAATACTTCCAGGATGAATCAAAAATAAGGACTGTATCTTCTTGAAAGGTATTCATTGTTTCCGTTAATGACTCACTACTATTAATGTTCTGAACGAGCACCTAACATATTTCGGTATTAGTGTATTTCTATCATCTGTGAATCTTTATGTTTTTATTCCATTCTAATTCAAGTTTCTCTTCACCTTACTAAATGTAGAACACAATAATTATAACGTTTTAGCGCATATTATATATCCTGAACACCTTATTCCCGATCCCTTCTATGGTCAAAAGGAAAGATAGACAACATTCAAACTTCTATTGTATTGCTTTTGGAAGACTCACTCTACAAAATAGTTCTCAGCTCTGACCCAGTTAAGGTTCGATCAGAGAAGGAATAAGTCATAGAAGATCACTTGCAGCTATATTAATTACTTATACTAAGCCTAATACAAAGAAAATTTATAAATATTGATTCATTAATAGTGAACATAAGCTATGGTCATCATGATATTAAAAGGCATCCTATACATTTCGCCTTAGTAAATTGGGTGTTTAACTTAAAAAACGACATAACAAAAAAGACACTACCTAATGGCAGTGTCTTTATCTATGCTTGGCGACGTCCTACTCTCCCAGGACCCTGCGGTCCAAGTACCATCGGCGCTGGAGGGCTTAACGGTCGTGTTCGGGATGGGTACGTGTGGAACCCCTCCGCTATCGCCACCAAACGAGCATTTT
>NZ_BOSJ01000044.1 GCF_018403285.1 Paenibacillus sp. J45TS6
CTCGACTGTTAATCGAGTTGTCACAGGTTCGAGTCCTGTTCGGGGAGCCAGCGGCCCGTTGGTCAAGGGGTTAAGACACCTCCCTTTCACGGAGGTAACAGGGGTTCGAATCCCCTACGGGTCACTTAATATGGAGATTTAGCTCAGCTGGGAGAGCATCTGCCTTACAAGCAGAGGGTCGGGGGTTCGATCCCCTCAATCTCCACCATATAAATATCGCGGGATGGAGCAGCTCTGTAGCATGCCTAGCTCATAATCCGAAGGTCGCAGATTCAAATCCTGCCGCAACTAGAGTACCTGGAACTGTGGTGTAGAGGCCTAACATGCCTGCCTGTCACGCAGGAGATCGCGGGTTCGAATCCCGTCAGTTCCGCCATTTTTATTCTAAAGTAAGGCTCGGTAGCTCAGTCGGTAGAGCAGAGGACTGAAAATCCTCGTGTCGGCGGTTCGATTCCGTCCCGAGCCACCACTTATAAGTTAGCCGGTGTAGCTCAACTGGTAGAGCAACTGACTTGTAATCAGTAGGTTGGGGGTTCAAGTCCTCTCGCCGGCACCATTTCTATATGGAGGATTAGCGAAGTGGCCAAACGCATCAGACTGTAAATCTGCTCCCTTACGGGTTCGGTGGTTCGAATCCATCATCCTCCATCAGATTTGTTTTATAGAATTTTGTTATGGCGGTCGTGGCGAAGGGGTTAACGCACCGGATTGTGGCTCCGGCATTCGTGGGTTCAAGTCCCATCGATCGCCCCATTTTTAAACCTTATCACTATTGGGGATTAGCCAAGCGGTAAGGCAACGGACTTTGACTCCGTCATGCATAGGTTCGAATCCTATATCCCCAGCCATTTTAGTAAGAGCCATTAGCTCAGTTGGTAGAGCACCTGACTTTTAATCAGGGTGTCGAAGGTTCGAGTCCTTCATGGCTCACCATTATTATGCGCGTGTGGCGGAATTGGCAGACGCACTAGACTTAGGATCTAGCGTCTTTGACGTGGGGGTTCGAGTCCCTTCACGCGCATCCTTTTATTGCGGACGTGGCTCAGCGGGTTCGCTTCCCGTAGTCCGCTCCATCATTCGGCGCCATAGCCAAGTGGTAAGGCATAGCTCTGCAAAAGCTTGATCCCCAGTTCAAATCTGGGTGGCGCCTTCATCTATTTTAAGCGGGAGTGGCGGAATCGGCAGACGCACAGGACTTAAAATCCTGCGATAGGTGACTATCGTACCAGTTCAAGTCTGGTCTTCCGCATTTTTAGCCTGCGCCCTTAGCTCAGCTGGATAGAGCGTTTGACTACGAATCAAAAGGTCAGGAGTTCGAATCTCTTAGGGCGCGCCATTTTAATTAAATCAGCCGGTGTGGCAGAATTGGCAGACGCGCGCGACTCAAATTCGTGAGGGAAATCGTGGGGGGTTGATTCCACAACGGCCGGCATCATATATTACGGGATGTAGCTCAGCTTGGTAGAGCACCTGGTTTGGGACCAGGGGGTCACATGTCAAATCGTGTCATCCCGATTGTTATATGCGGGTGTAGTTCAATGGTAGAACTTCAGCCTTTGTGCTGGATCAAGCTGGACAACTTATTCTTGCTAAGTAAAATAAAAGAAGATCCATTCACTTTTAAAATGTCCTTTACAAAGGGTACATTTTATTTGGCGAATGGATCTCTTTTTTTAAAGAAGCGGGTGATGGGAATCGAACCCACGCTATCAGCTTGGTATCAGATAATATAACTATTCGGAATAAGGCTAACTAATTGAGATACTGAGGAAACTAGTCTAGTTAGCAAATGATCCCGGCTCGTTACGAGAAAACGTTAATTTAATCAGAACATACCATACAAGCAGCCGCTCATACGACCGGTTGCTTTTTCTTTAAGCTATTCGGCAGGCTAGTTCAATAACCTGTGTTTTTATATGTGACGGATTGTCAATCCAAGTGCGACACTTCTTCTTCAAATGATTCGTGAGCAGTTTTCCATCCTAAACATTTCCTTGGTCTGTTGTTAATAAGTTGGAGGGCATGTTCTAATTCTTCCTCAGTCA
>NZ_BOSJ01000045.1 GCF_018403285.1 Paenibacillus sp. J45TS6
TCTCCCTCTATGGAGAATCACTTTTCTCTTAAATGCTCATGTTTTCTTAGAATTTTAATGTCTTACATATTTAACAGACATCTTTTTCATGGATCAATATTGAATATAAAGAAAATTATGGAGTTACAGAAAATGCAGAAAACATCGTTACTTAGACCACTCATGTGTAAAAAGAGGCTTATTCGGTAAAATATAACTGCACCTATAGATCTCCACACTGACTCATGGCGGTCTACCCTCCCATGTCTCACAGAGTCTACGCTCCCACATTCCTTCATTCAACCTGTCCATGAGGTGGAGGTCAGATATGCTGCCCGACAGGATCTTCGTCCGTATGTTAGTTTCATTCCGACTCATCCGTGCTTTCGTTGTCTGTTGTTTATTACAATTTAAATTTCTAAGAGCAAACTCTACATTTAAGCTGCTCGTGCGATTTTCATGAATTGAGGAATATCCTGCATCATTTTTTCTTCACTGAATTCATGTCCTTTTTTCATGATTCCAAACAGAATTCGAATGAGCTTATTACACAGCGCAATGAGCGATTGCATTTTTTTTAACGGATTATCCATTCGTTTGGTATAGTACTCGTGCAAGGCTCTAAATGCTCTGTTTTTCGCAACCAATGGCATCATGACGCGGAAGAGTAAAGCTCGAAGTCGCTTCCTACCTCGCTTCGTAATCTTGGTCTGTCCTTTGTGTTTACCTGACGTATTTTCTTTTAGATTCAGCCCTGCGAGCTTACTAATCTGCTTCGGATGTCGGTACTGACTAATGTCTCCAACTTCAGCGAGAAAACCAGCAATGGTGTCTCGGCCAATCCCTTTTATCGCTAATAATTGCTGAACATTTGGCACTTTCTTTAACAATTCCTCTAACTTTGCTTCTAGTTCTTCAAGCTTATCATGAAGTAATTTATACTGATCCAACAACAATCGCAGCTCCATCTTGGCCATTTCTGCTCCTTCTTTAATACCGACTGAACAGCTGGCTGCTGCCTTCAAATTCTGAATTCGGCCATGACCAAGACCTCGCTTAGCAACTACTCTCAGGTGCTGCAGCAAGGTATCGTTCGGTACATGAACAAGCTCGTATGGCAGTAAATAAAGGCTCAGCATCTGTATGGCTGACTTGCACTCCCAATCCTTAAATACCGTTAGAAACTCTGGAAAATACCGATCTAACCAGTTATGGACACGTGCTTGCACCACACAAAGGTCAGTTGTCAGGTGATCGCGAATTTTCATCGCTTCCCGAAGTTCTGCATAAATACCCTCCGGAAGGCTAGGTACGGCGTATCTCCCATCTTTGACCAATTGAGCAATCACTTTTGCGTCTTTAACGTCATTTTTTGTAGGTGAATTGTCGTCTAGTTCTTTGCTTTTCTTCACATGCAGTGGATTCACCACACCGTATTTTACGTGCTTTTCTTTTAAAAAATAAACAAGGTTCAGCCAGTAGTGCCCTGTTGGTTCCATTCCAACGATAACATCCCGGAAGGATTGCTCCTTTGAGA
>NZ_BOSJ01000046.1 GCF_018403285.1 Paenibacillus sp. J45TS6
AGATGAAATACCTTATATACAAGCAACCAGTATAGTAGAACTAAGACGAATGGTTGATGAATACATGGACCACTATAACAATACAAGAAAGCAATGGACATTAAAAAAGATGACTCCGGCAGCATACGAGGCCACTGAAAAAGTTGCGCTTTTAAATTAGTAATTGTTTCTCAAAACAAAATAGATCACTTCCTGTTTAGTTTTTGAATAGGAAGTGATCTATTTCTTTTATATTGACTTACTTCTCTGCTTTAATCAGCGTGAGAATTCGTTTGAGGTTGACTGCGAATATAGCTGTTGCTCCTTGTATTTGCATGCCAATTAAACCCGACGATGATGCTTCATCATACCCGTGTCTATGTTTGAGTTCACTGTTTTTCGCCTCAATTTTATATCTTTCTTTTGCTAATGATTTAAATTCTTCACTATTTTGAAATGCTTCTTGTTCTCGATGCTCAGTTGATTTAATTGTGACAGAATACGTTTTACTTTTTGCACTTTCCTTATAACATCCATTACGTAGTAGACATACTTTGCATTTTTCAATATCAAACATATAAGTGTCTTTTTGATTTTTATTAATACCTTTCTTACCTGTACGTGCCTTGCGTATAGCTAAATGTCCTGCTTTACATATGTACATGCCCGCATCTTTATTAAATTCAAATTCATCCTCCTTTTTTCTAGTACCTTGTGTGATGTTAGGATTTAATTTCGCTATTAGTTGTAGTTCATTTTGATTCGCATATTGAATATTTTCTTTTTCTGAGTACGCTGCATCACCTATTACTGTTTCTATTTCCATACCGGTTTCTTTACTTTTCTCGACTAATTCTTTTAAGAATTTCCCATCACTTTTTTCACCAGTTGTGACGATCGCAGCTGTAATAATACGTTCATCACTCATCGCGATATGTGTTTTAAAACCAAAAAAAGAAGAATCAGCTGTTTTATGCCCGACCCGTGCATCAGGATCACTGGAGAAACTAAGATGTTCCTTGTAATCTTCTACGACTTCTTTTAATACATTTAACTTTTCTTTCACAGTTGGAATTGTAGCGATTTGCGATTCTTTTTCTACGATGGAAATGATCTCATTGCAATAATCCACTTCTATTTTCACATCGTTAGAATTAGATTTTGATGGGAATTTAGTTTTCATAGATTCATCGATTTTATATACGGATTTTCGGACATTTTTTGATTTCTCTTGTAGAAACTGTATCGGTTTGATTATAACGTGATTTTGTATGTGTAGCATCGACGATAATTGTTTTACTTTGGATGATTTCTTTTTCTAGTGCAATTTCAACTGTCTTCCCAATAAGCATATCTAACAAACTCACATCTTTGAG
>NZ_BOSJ01000048.1 GCF_018403285.1 Paenibacillus sp. J45TS6
TGGACTGTCAACATTAAATCAGACAACTTTTTTAAGGGATGCAGCTTTGTACTGAATTGGGGTCATGTATCCTAAAGTGCCATGAATGCGATGCTTGTTGAACCAATTCACATAATCATATAGTTCCAACTCTAAATGGTGAAGACTTTGAAAATTCACTTGGTTTACAAATTCCGTTTTCATCACTTTGTAGGTGGCTTCAGCAACGGCGTTGTCATAGGGACAACCCTTCATACTTAAAGAGCGGCCGATTTGGAATGTCGTAAGAGTCTCATCGATCAATCTATTCTTAAATTCACTTCCACGGTCCGTGTGAAACCATTGAATGTCGCTCAAGTTGCCTTCTACCGAGGCGAAGGCACGAGAAATTAGAGCAGCGTCTTTATGGGGACCTGCACTTTGTCCAATGATTTCGCGATTAAATAAGTCAATGAGCACACAAACATAGTGCCACTTGTGCTGAACTCTGACATACGTGAGATCGCTGACTACAAAGCGTTTTGCTTCCGTTTGATCGAACTCACGTTTCAACACATTCGCAGTTGTTGCTTCGTTGCAAGCAGTCTTATGCGGCTTATACTGCGCTATCGTGTACGTAGACACAAGGCCTTCCTCTTTCATGATACGACCGATTCGGCGTCTGGAAACGATGAATCCTTGTTCCTTAAGTTTGACTTTGATCTTACGTGTTCCGTATGCTTTTCGATTGGTATGAAAGATTTCTACAATAGCCGTAGTCACTGCCTCTTCTTGATCTTTCTCTTTCGCTTCATAGTAGAACGTGCTTCTTGCGATTTGCAGGACTTCGCACATTGCTGATACCGAGTATTTATCACTGTTTTGCTTGATGATTTTTACTTTCGTCCCATGATCAGCGCGGCTTGCTTTAAAATGTCATTCTCCATTTCGAGTCGCTGAACTTGTTTGCGAAGAGCGATGAGCTCATTCTCTTCAGCGGATCGGTTGTCTTTTTCCGAAAACGAACCTGAGGTTTGAGCTTGTTTGATCCAACGATCAAGTGCAGATGGACTAAGCTCATACTCTCTCAGAATAGCTGCTTTTGGCTTTCCGTTTTCATATAACTGAACCATTTGTCTTTTGAAATCTGCTGTGAATGTGCGTCTTTGCTTTGGCATAGTAGATCCGCTCCTAATCGTATTCTCTTCATTCTACTAGCCCTTAATTTTTCTGTCCAACTAAGTGTAGACGATCCA
>NZ_BOSJ01000049.1 GCF_018403285.1 Paenibacillus sp. J45TS6
GTATGCTGCCGGAGTCATCTTTTTTAATGTCCATTGCTTTCTTGTATTGTTATAGTGGTCCATGTAATCATCAACCATTCGTTTTAGTTCTACTATACTGTTTGCTTGTTTATAAGGTATTTCATCTTTCATGTGCCCAAAGAAGGATTCCATCGGCGCGTTATCTAGGCAGTTCCCTCTTCGCGACATAGATTGTAGGAGTCCCATCCTCTTTACACGAGACTGGTACTCCGGATGGGTGTAATGAAAACCTTGATCCGAGTGAATCATGGCTTCCGGATGTAGTCGATTCCCGATAAAGTCTTCTAGTTTGCTTAACGTTCGATAGACAATTTCCATCCGTAAACTCGTTGAAAGTTCATAAGCGACAATTTCCCGTGTCGCCACATCTTTTACACAAGACAAATAAGCCGTTTTACCACCCTGAATTTGCAAGTAAGTAATGTCGGTTACGAATGTTTTCCCAGGTTCCTCTTGCTTGAACTGACGTTTTAAGTGGTTTGGTACCTGGCGGTGAGCTTCTGTAGCTTTGGCTAGCGTACGATAAGGATTTGCTCTTCGTACTTTGGCAAAGAACTGAAACTTGCGCATTAAACGCAAGATTTTTTTATGATTCATGGGCTGACCGGCCTTTTCAGCAACTTTCATATACAAACCACGATAACCAATTTTCCCATTGGCTTGATCATAAATTTCTTTTAGAAAGAGATAATCTTGATAATCTGATTCTTCACTCATGGCTCGTTTTTCTCCGTTTTGAAGCCACTTGTAATAGCCACTAGGACTTACTTTAGCTACTTCACATAAGTAACGGACCATGTTTTTTAATTGATAGAGTCGAATCGTTTCATTGATGGCTTGGTATTTCTCTCGAGCTGTTAACGACGATTCTTCTTCGCCTGCCTTTCTAACTCGTCTAGCTTTTTTAGTAAAGACAACTCCGCCTCTAGCAATCGAATACGCGCTTCTGCTTGAGCTAATTTCCTTTCTGCGGAGGCATTTTCTTTCTTAGGACGTCCTTTACTGCCTTTTCCTCGACGTTCTTCAAAAAAACCATTTTCTCCATAGGCTTGAAAGGTTCTGCGCCAACGATCTAAAGCACTTCGTGCTTTACTTAGGCCAATCACCTTCAAATCAAATCCAGCTTCTGTGAAAATTTCTGCCGGTCCTTTGCCAGCTTGGTTTTGTTTAACCGCTAG
>NZ_BOSJ01000050.1 GCF_018403285.1 Paenibacillus sp. J45TS6
CCGCCTGGGGAGTACGGTCGCAAGACTGAAACTCAAAGGAATTGACGGGGACCCGCACAAGCAGTGGAGTATGTGGTTTAATTCGAAGCAACGCGAAGAACCTTACCAGGTCTTGACATCCCTCTGACCGGTCTAGAGATAGACCTTTCCTTCGGGACAGAGGAGACAGGTGGTGCATGGTTGTCGTCAGCTCGTGTCGTGAGATGTTGGGTTAAGTCCCGCAACGAGCGCAACCCTTGATCTTAGTTGCCAGCACTTCGGGTGGGCACTCTAAGGTGACTGCCGGTGACAAACCGGAGGAAGGTGGGGATGACGTCAAATCATCATGCCCCTTATGACCTGGGCTACACACGTACTACAATGGCCGGTACAACGGGCAGCAAAGCCGCGAGGTGGAGCAAATCCTTAAAAGCCGGTCTCAGTTCGGATTGCAGGCTGCAACTCGCCTGCATGAAGTCGGAATTGCTAGTAATCGCGGATCAGCATGCCGCGGTGAATACGTTCCCGGGTCTTGTACACACCGCCCGTCACACCACGAGAGTTTACAACACCCGAAGCCGGTGGGGTAACCGCAAGGAGCCAGCCGTCGAAGGTGGGGTAGATGATTGGGGTGAAGTCGTAACAAGGTAGCCGTATCGGAAGGTGCGGCTGGATCACCTCCTTTCTATGGAGAATCGTTTCCTGAAACGGAAACATTCAAATACGGAAGCTAAGCTTCCGAGCACACTCACTCGTTGTTCAGTTTTGAGAGTTTAATCTCTCAAAATCAAGTCATAAAATTTCATCCACACTTTTCGTGATGGACCGAGAATTTTATGGTCGCAACAAAGTTGCTCTTTGAAAACTAGATAACGAAACAATTTTGCGATTTTAGAAATATCCTTTAAGCTGAACTTGTGTTAAACAAGTGAAGATTAATAGATTGCTGAGTGAGGTTTTTGGATCGTGAGCGACTTTTGGCTTTGCGTAAGCAAAACAAGTGGAGCGAAGGAGACAAAACACCGAACAATATGGTTAAGCTATTAAGAGCACACGGAGGATGCCTAGGCGCTAGGAGCCGATGAAGGACGTGGCGAACAACGATACTGCCTCGGGGAGCTGTACGCAAGCTTTGATCCGGGGATGTCCGAATGGG
>NZ_BOSJ01000051.1 GCF_018403285.1 Paenibacillus sp. J45TS6
TGACGGATTGTCAATCCAAGTGCGACACTTCTTCTTCAAATGATTCGTGAGCAGTTTTCCATCCTAAACATTTCCTTGGTCTGTTGTTAATAAGTTGGAGGGCATGTTCTAATTCTTCCTCAGTCACCTCTGCAAAGTCCTTCCCTTTTGGGAAGAACTCTCGAAGGAGCCCATTTCCATTCTCATTGGAGCCTCGTTGCCATGAGGAATAAGGATCTGCAAAATACACCGTCATACCGTGTGACTCTTCCAATTCACGAAAGCATGCGAACTCTTTACCACGGTCAACGGTAGCAGTTTGGAAGGTTTGGGCAGGATACTGTGCAGCGACTACACCAATAGCAATTTCCATAGATAATGAAGTGCGATCTGGCATTTTAATAGCAGTGTACAGCCTTGTTTTTCGCTCGATACATGTAGCAACACAAGCCTTGCTTTTTCCTCGGCTGGAGACGACTGTATCTAGTTCCCAATGCCCGAAGGTTTGCCTAGAACGAATCTCTTTCGGTCGTTGTTTGATAGAAGTGCCTACGAGGAAGCGACCTCGTTTTTCTTGAGGTTTTTGTCTCTTTCCTTTGTGTCTTAACTGCTGAACGGTGTTACGAATCATACGTTTTTCATAAAGCCAGCGATAGATCGTTTTGAACGAAACCATGGGCTCTCCTTTCAGTTTATAACGCATAGAGATTTGCTCAGGAGACCAGGTTTCGTGAAGTCGCTGCTCAATTTCTTTTCCGAGTGTCTCCGTCCACTTTTCTCTAGGTTTCTGAGCTTGGCGAAGATGCTTATAACGATGCTCTGATGCTGCCGCTTGATAACCATTTAGGCTTTGATTTTTCTTCAGTTCCCGGCTGATCGTAGAATGATGACGATCCAATTCGCGAGCAATGGCTCGGGCGGACAGCCCCAGTTGATGTAATACTTCTAGTTTACTGCGTTCAATTATGCTAAGATGTGTATAGCTCATGGCGGATTCTCCTTGTAGGTGTTGTGTGGTAACTCCATTCTACACGAATCCGGCCATGGGCCATTTTTTATTTTGAACTAGGTGTCGCACTTCATATTACAATCCGTC
>NZ_BOSJ01000052.1 GCF_018403285.1 Paenibacillus sp. J45TS6
GATTCGTGGGCTGTTTTCCATCCTAAACATTTTCTTGGTCTGTTGTTAATGAGATGGAGGGCATGTTCCAATTCTTCATCACATACCTCTGCGAAGTCTTTTCCTTTTGGAAAGAACTCTCGTAACAAGCCGTTTCCATTCTCATTGGAACCTCGTTGCCAAGAAGAATAAGGATCTGCAAAATACACCTTCATACCGTGTGTTTCTTCTAGATTTCGAAAGCATGCAAACTCTTTACCTCGGTCCACAGTAGCACTCTGAAAGGTACCCACTGGGTGCTGTGCAGCGGCTACACCTACAGCAATTTCCATGGATAGTGCGGTACGATCAGGCATGCTGATGGCAGTGTATAGCCGTGTTTTTCGTTCGATAAAAGTAGCGACACAAGCTTTGCTTTTTCCTCGGCTAGAGACAACCGTATCCAGTTCCCAGTGGCCGAAGGTTTCGCGAGAACGAATCTCTTTAGGACGCTGTTTAATAGAAGTGCCTACAAGGAAGCGGCCTCGTTTTTCCTGAGGTTTCTGTCTCTTACCTTTATGTCTTAACTGCTGAACTGTAGTGCGAGTTAAACGGCCGTCATACAGCCACCGGTAAATCGTTTTGAATGAAACCATGGGCATATCTTTTTGAACATAGCTCATTGAAATTTGCTCAGGTGACCAGGTTTCCTGAAGTCTTCTCTCTATCTCTTCACCAAGTGCCTCAGTCCACTTTCCGCGTGAACTTTGGGCTTGGCGAAGGCACTGATACCGCTCATTTGAATCTACCGCTTGATAACCTTCTAAACGGTGATTTCGTTTTAATTCTCGGCTGATGGTAGAGTGGTGGCGGTCCAATTCACGAGCAATGGCTCGAGCAGACAATCCTATCTGAGAGAGTGCTTCTAGTTTACTGCGTTCAATTATGCTAAGATGTGAATAGCTCATGGACTGATTCTCCTGTGTGAATTTGGTGTGGTAACTTAATTCTACACGAATCAG
>NZ_BOSJ01000054.1 GCF_018403285.1 Paenibacillus sp. J45TS6
AAGACAAAGTAAAGGTCATCTATGAATTAAGGCATAAATACTCGGTGAAGGCGCTTGTGGCATTCGCTGCTATTCCACGAAGCACGTATTACGATGTAGTGAAGAAGCTAGATCGTCCAGATCCAGATGCTGATTTGAAGGCTGAAATCAAAGCGATTTACGAGGAACATGAAGGTCGATATGGCTATCGTCGCATTCGAGATGAACTAGCCAATCGTGGGCAAAAAGTGAATCATAAGAAAGTGCAACGTATCATGAAAGAATTAGGGTTAAAAAGCGTAGTTCGCATGAAAAAATATAAGTCGTACAAAGGAACAGTGGGCAAAATTGCACCAAATATTCTAAACCGTAACTTTACAGCACAAGCTCCGAACGAAAAGTGGGTTACAGATATTACAGAATTTAAATTATTTGGTGAGAAGCTTTATTTATCACCTGTATTAGACTTGTTTAACGGTGAAATCATTTCCTACACAATTGGCTCTAGACCAACGTATTCACTCGTTTCTGAGATGCTAGAAAAAGCATTAGAATGTTTACCAGAGGATCACAAGTTAATGATGCATTCAGATCAAGGCTGGCATTATCAAATGAAACCATATCGCGAAGTTCTTCGAAAGAGAGGGATCACACAAAGTATGTCGCGTAAAGGTAACTGCTATGATAACTCAGTAATGGAGAATTTCTTTGGGATTATAAAGTCGGAACTCCTTTACTTAAAGGAATTTGAGAGTGTAGAACATTTTAAA
>NZ_BOSJ01000055.1 GCF_018403285.1 Paenibacillus sp. J45TS6
TTTGATTATAACGTGATTTTGTATGTGTAGCATCGACGATAATTGTTTTACTTTGGATGATTTCTTTTTCTAGTGCAATTTCAACTGTCTTCCCAATAAGCATATCTAACAAACTCACATCTTTGAGACGAAGTTTACGAAATTTTGTTAATGAGCTTGGATTAATGACAGGATCTTCAGGTGCCATATCTAAGAAGTATTTAAATGACATATCATATTTTGACCGCTCAACTACATCAACATCAGATAAGTCAAAAATAGATTTCAATAATAAATACTTAAACATGCGGATCGGCGACACTGCATTGCGACCATTATCGAGGCAATATTTATTTTGTAATTCTTCATAAACAAAAGAAAAATCTACAATTTCATTGATTTGGCGCAGTATATTGTCTTTAGGCACGACTATATCGTAAATTGCCATAAATGGACTGAGATTGAAGGTCTGTTGATTTGAAATCATCCGAGACACCACCTGAAATTTATACTTTTATTATACAAAAAATCAGGATGCCTTTCCTCAATATTGAGGAAAGGCATCCTGATTTTAGATATTGGACTTTTTCAGTGGCCTCGCAGCATACCGAAGTCATCTCATTGCCGCTTAAACAGC
>NZ_BOSJ01000056.1 GCF_018403285.1 Paenibacillus sp. J45TS6
TAGGCTCCCACCTATCCTGTACAGATCGTACCCAAATCCAATATCAAGCTGCAGTAAAGCTCCATGGGGTCTTTCCGTCTTGTCGCGGGTAACCTGCATCTTCACAGGTATTAAAATTTCACCGGATCTCTCGTTGAGACAGCGCCCAAGTCGTTACGCCATTCGTGCGGGTCAGAATTTACCTGACAAGGAATTTCGCTACCTTAGGACCGTTATAGTTACGGCCGCCGTTTACTGGGGCTTCGGTTCATAGCTTCGGATTACTCCTAACCACTCCCCTTAACCTTCCAGCACCGGGCAGGCGTCAGCCCGTATACTTCGCCTTGCGGCTTCGCACAGACCTGTGTTTTTGCTAAACAGTCGCTTGGGCCTTTTCACTGCGACCCCCTCGTGCTATTCACACTACCGGGGTACCCCTTCTCCCGAAGTTACGGGGTCATTTTGCCGAGTTCCTTAACGAGAGTTCTTCCGCGCGCCTTAGAATTCTCTTCTCACCTACCTGTGTCGGTTTACGGTACGGGCACCTTCATCTGGCTAGAGGCTTTTCTTGGCAGTCTGAGATCATGACCTTCGCTACTGTAATTTTCACTCCCCATCACAGCCCAGCCTTA
>NZ_BOSJ01000057.1 GCF_018403285.1 Paenibacillus sp. J45TS6
ATATGGTTAAGCTATTAAGAGCACACGGAGGATGCCTAGGCGCTAGGAGCCGATGAAGGACGTGGCGAACAACGATACTGCCTCGGGGAGCTGTACGCAAGCTTTGATCCGGGGATGTCCGAATGGGGAAACCCAGCTATCGTAATGGATAGTTATCTCCACCTGAACACATAGGGTGGTTGAAGGCATACCAGGGGAACTGAAACATCTAAGTACCCTGAGGAAGAGAAAACAATAGTGATTCCGTCAGTAGCGGCGAGCGAACGCGGATTAGCCCAAACCAATCAGCTTGCTGGTTGGGGTTGTGGGACGTCTCACATGGAGTTACAAAGGAACCGATTAGTTGAAGAGGTCTGGAAAGGCCCGCCAGAGAAGGTAAAAGCCCTGTAGTCAAAAGTCTGTTCCCTCCGAGACGGATCCCGAGTAGTGCGAGGCACGTGAAACCTCGTATGAATCCGGCAGGACCATCTGCCAAGGCTAAATACTCCCTAGCGACCGATAGTGAAGCAGTACCGTGAGGGAAAGGTGAAAAGCACCCCGGAAGGGGAGTGAAATAGAACCTGAAACCGTGTGCTTACAAAAAGTCAGAGCCCGTT
>NZ_BOSJ01000058.1 GCF_018403285.1 Paenibacillus sp. J45TS6
ATCCGGTGCGAGGACAGTGTCAGGTGGGCAGTTTGACTGGGGCGGTCGCCTCCTAAAGAGTAACGGAGGCGCCCAAAGGTTCCCTCAGAATGGTTGGAAATCATTCGCAGAGTGTAAAGGCACAAGGGAGCTTGACTGCGAGACCTACAAGTCGAGCAGGGACGAAAGTCGGGCTTAGTGATCCGGTGGTACCGCATGGAAGGGCCATCGCTCAACGGATAAAAGCTACCCTGGGGATAACAGGCTTATCTCCCCCAAGAGTCCACATCGACGGGGAGGTTTGGCACCTCGATGTCGGCTCATCGCATCCTGGGGCTGAAGTAGGTCCCAAGGGTTGGGCTGTTCGCCCATTAAAGCGGTACGCGAGCTGGGTTCAGAACGTCGTGAGACAGTTCGGTCCCTATCTGTCGTGGGCGTAGGAAATTTGAGAGGAGCTGTCCTTAGTACGAGAGGACCGGGATGGACATACCGCTGGTGTACCAGTTGTTCCGCCAGGAGCATCGCTGGGTAGCTATGTATGGAAGGGATAAGCGCTGAAAGCATCTAAGCGCGAAGCCCACCTCAAGATGAGATTTCCCAA
>NZ_BOSJ01000059.1 GCF_018403285.1 Paenibacillus sp. J45TS6
TAGACAGACCCATGTGAGGTGGACCTGTCCAAGCAGAAAATAAATTTGGGCTTACCTGGTGAATTTGTGAAGCTCAACTCCTACTACATCAGTACCTAATGCTCCCCGTACAGGCTCAGAAGAATCAGTATAAGGAGTACCCTACAACTGTACTTGGAAAAAAATATCAAATAGTAGTTTGCATTGCCTAAAAAAACTGTCATGAGCAAGTAGTGGCAACATCAGGCGGGGCAACAACCTGCTACTTCGATATATGAATTAACGGTCCAAGGATCCCCCGGGCCATACTAGTACTGGATGCATCTGCAGGATATCGCGGCCGCTCTAAACGTGGTAAATTGTTAACTCCGAGCTAGACTTCAGGTGGCCGTATTTATCAGATTTCCTCGTTGTGTCCTCAGAAAAAAATGCCAATACCACTTTCAGCTGTGAATATCCACCATGAAGGGCAAGACATGCTCATAATTAACTGTCAGGCAGGCCAGGCCTTCAGCTACAACGACCTTGAATTGGTTTATTCTGCTTGTCCTCTATAAGTTTGCCAGAGGGAATCACACATGAGCCAAACCTATTGAAGAA
>NZ_BOSJ01000060.1 GCF_018403285.1 Paenibacillus sp. J45TS6
TACTTTGTCTTCCTTGGTGATTTTTTCTTGTTTTGAACTAAGGCATTTAACTTTTTTAAATACTCATTTTCCATTCGTAAACGTTCCACTTCTGCCTGTAAGGCCTCTACAGACCCTTCTACTAACGTTTGATTCTTCTGTTTGATCGATTCTTTTTTCACGGATGGACGCCCCTTTTTCTTTGGTCTTAGGGCGTCCATTCCATGTAATTCTAAGCTCTCTTGCCAGCTTAAAATGGTACTATGACTCGCAATATTAAATATTGCTGCCGTTTCTCTAACAGACGTCCCGAATTCGTTCATATAATTAAGTACGTCTAGTTTATCCTGTAAGGAATACGGTGTATAGCGCTTTTTAAAAACCTCTTCACCATGGTGCTCATATTGTTTAATCCAATTTAATAAAACAGAATGATGGATCCCTATAGATCTCGCAATCGATTTTATACCTTCCGATCCATTTTGATAGCGCATAACTGCTTGTAATTTTTCATCTGAACTAAACTTAGCCATATAAAAACTGCACCTCCAATGTTAGTTGATGTCTAACATTTGGGGTGCAGTTCA
>NZ_BOSJ01000061.1 GCF_018403285.1 Paenibacillus sp. J45TS6
TACCTCCGTGAAAGGGAGGTGTCTTAACCCCTTGACCAACGGGCCGCTGGCTCCCCGAACAGGACTCGAACCTGTGACAACTCGATTAACAGTCGAGTGCTCTACCAACTGAGCTATCAGGGAATATGTATTATAATTAGGTATCAATAAACTGGGTGTCCCAGATTATTAAAACTTTGCTTGGCGGCGTCCTACTCTCCCAGGACCCTGCGGTCCAAGTACCATCGGCGCTGGAGGGCTTAACGGTCGTGTTCGGGATGGGTACGTGTGGAACCCCTCCGCTATCGCCACCAAACAGGGTTTTCTTAGCTTACGCTTCTCGAAAATCTTCGGAAAATCCATTCGCTCTTCGCGTTTGCTTGGGTTCAACACCGAAGTGTGAATCAAGAAACAAGCGTTTAGGTTTCCCTCAAGGATTTGCTCCCTGAAAACTAGATACGAAACAATCTTTGCAATTTATAGCATATGCTTTCGAAGTAGCTTTCCTTCAGAAAGCTTTTAGGATAAGCCCTCGACCGATTAGTACTGGTCAGCTC
>NZ_BOSJ01000062.1 GCF_018403285.1 Paenibacillus sp. J45TS6
CATATGACTTGATAACTTTCTCTTCAGTTTGATCAATGTTCACCCATTCGTTATGTCCTGATACGTTTATCATCACCATTAATACGAGTACTATGTAGTTAAACACTCTTGTTCCTCCTTAATAAAAAATCCATGTTTTTATTAAGGTTACCTGAGCAAAACTTATTATTCATCGAGATAAAGTTTCGTACCTTTCGTCGCGCTATCCTACTCTGCCGGTTTGCATAACAAAAAGGGAGCAGTTGCCAACTGGTAAGCTGCTCCCTGCTGTGTTCAACTAACGTTTTTCGTTAGCTTAATGAGTTATCTCTAATAAAATCAATCATTCGGCTCCTATAGAAATTAACTAAAAGAAAAGATTGTGAATTGTGCTATTAAGTAAACAGTAATGAGTACATTTATTGCAAGTGACGGATTGTCAATCCAAGTGCGACACTTCTTCTTCAAATGATTCGTGAGCAGTTTTCCATCCTAAACATTTCCTTGGTCTGTTGTTAATAAGTTGGAGGGCATGTTCTAATTCTTCCTCAGTCA
>NZ_BOSJ01000063.1 GCF_018403285.1 Paenibacillus sp. J45TS6
GCCAAAAGTCGTTCATCATCCAAAAATTTCGCTAAGCAATCTATTAATCTTCACTTGTTTAACACAAGTTCAGCTTAAAGGATATTTCTAAAATCGCAAAATTGTTTCGTTATCTAGTTTTCAAGGATCAAGTTTAAAAAATTTTTTTGGTGGAGCCAAGCGGGATCGAACCGCTGACCTCCTGCGTGCAAGGCAGGCGCTCTCCCAGCTGAGCTATGGCCCCATAATAGGATTATTAAGTTAAATGGTGGGCCCTAGTGGACTCGAACCACCGACCTCACCCTTATCAGGGGTGCGCTCTAACCAGCTGAGCTAAGGGCCCTCAATATGAAGCTTGTACATCCCTATAAAGGGTTGCGCTTGGCGGCGTCCTACTCTCCCAGGACCCTGCGGTCCAAGTACCATCGGCGCTGGAGGGCTTAACGGTCGTGTTCGGGATGGGTACGTGTGGAACCCCTCCGCTATCGCCACCAAACGCATGATTGAAGCCATTCAATCATATAGTGTATAAGTTGAAAGAGTCTT
>NZ_BOSJ01000064.1 GCF_018403285.1 Paenibacillus sp. J45TS6
TCACGGAGGTAACAGGGGTTCGAATCCCCTACGGGTCACTTTATATGGAGATTTAGCTCAGCTGGGAGAGCATCTGCCTTACAAGCAGAGGGTCGGGGGTTCGATCCCCTCAATCTCCACCATATAATATCGCGGGGTGGAGCAGCTCGGTAGCTCGTCGGGCTCATAACCCGAAGGTCGCAGGTTCAAATCCTGCCCCCGCAATTGAATTACTTGGAACTGTGGTGTAGAGGCCTAACATGCCTGCCTGTCACGCAGGAGATCGCGGGTTCGAATCCCGTCAGTTCCGCCATTTTTATTATGAATAAGGCTCGGTAGCTCAGTCGGTAGAGCAGAGGACTGAAAATCCTCGTGTCGGCGGTTCGATTCCGTCCCGAGCCACCATTCAAAATTAGCCGGTGTAGCTCAACTGGTAGAGCAACTGACTTGTAATCAGTAGGTTGGGGGTTCAAGTCCTCTCGCCGGCACCAGTTTCATATGGAGGATTAGCGAAGTGGCCAAACGCATCAGACTGTA
>NZ_BOSJ01000065.1 GCF_018403285.1 Paenibacillus sp. J45TS6
AATCATGTTTGGTGGCGATAGCGGAGGGGTTCCACACGTACCCATCCCGAACACGACCGTTAAGCCCTCCAGCGCCGATGGTACTTGGACCGCAGGGTCCTGGGAGAGTAGGACGCCGCCAAGCGAACATCCTTACCTCAGGTAACTGAGGAATGTGTTTACTACTAATGGTTACTATTCCCTGATAGCTCAGTTGGTAGAGCACTCGACTGTTAATCGAGTTGTCACAGGTTCGAGCCCTGTTCGGGGAGCCATTGCTCTCATAGCTCAGTAGGTAGAGTGCATCCATGGTAAGGATGAGGTCACCGGTTCGATCCCGGTTGAGAGCTTGTTTATTAAGGCCCGTTGGTCAAGGGGTTAAGACACCTCCCTTTCACGGAGGTAACAGGGGTTCGAATCCCCTACGGGTCACTTTATATGGAGATTTAGCTCAGCTGGGAGAGCATCTGCCTTACAAGCAGAG
>NZ_BOSJ01000066.1 GCF_018403285.1 Paenibacillus sp. J45TS6
GAGCTGACCAGTACTAATCGGTCGAGGGCTTATCCTAAAAGCTTTCTGAAGGAAAGCTACTTCGAAAGCATATGCTATAAATTGCAAAGATTGTTTCGTATCTAGTTTTCAGGGAGCAAATCCTTGAATATATATGATGTTCCCTGATAGCTCAGTTGGTAGAGCACTCGACTGTTAATCGAGTTGTCACAGGTTCGAGCCCTGTTCGGGGAGCCACGGAGAGGTGTCCGAGTTGGCCGAAGGAGCACGATTGGAAATCGTGTAGGCGCCAAAAGCGTCTCGAGGGTTCGAATCCCTCTCTCTCCGCCACTATATTTTTGCAAGGCCCGTTGGTCAAGGGGTTAAGACACCTCCCTTTCACGGAGGTAACAGGGGTTCGAATCCCCTACGGGTCACTTTATATGGAGATTTAGCTCAGCTGGGAGAGCATCTGCCTTACAAGCAGAGG
>NZ_BOSJ01000067.1 GCF_018403285.1 Paenibacillus sp. J45TS6
ATTAAAAAAGCGCCGATTTCACGATAACATCGTGAGCCGGCGCTTTTTCTGTGGAGATTTTTCAAACAGAAGATGGACAGATTCAGAATCGAATTATTCAAGTGATTTTTGTTAAACTAACCTGCCCAATAACTTAAAGAACAAGCAACCAATCTGTTGATCGATTGCTTACTTGTTCTTCTTGAACTATCGTTTTTCCGTTAGCTTAATGAGTTATCTCTAATAAAATCAATCATTCGGCTCCTATAGAAATTAACTAAAAGAAAAGATTGTGAATTGTGCTATTAAGTAAACAGTAATGAGTACATTTATTGCAAGTATAAATATTGTTTTCAGATTAACTGAATATTTTATTAAGTAGCGACGAAAAACAAATGAAAGTAAGGTCATGATAGCAAAGTACCCAATCGGTATAACGAAACTATAAAATACTTTTTCTGT
>NZ_BOSJ01000068.1 GCF_018403285.1 Paenibacillus sp. J45TS6
TCGGCGCTGGAGGGCTTAACGGTCGTGTTCGGGATGGGTACGTGTGGAACCCCTCCGCTATCGCCACCAAACATGATTTTTGCGCTGTGATATCTTCAGTGAACACTCACCAGCAAAATATCAGTCCTTAGAAAGGACATGCAGCTTAAAATCTTCGGAAAATCTATACACTCTTCGCGTTTACTTGGGTTCAACACTGAAGTGTGAATCAAGAAACAAGCGTTTAGTTTTCCTCAAGGTTTTGCTCCCTGAAAACTAGATACGAAACATTCTTTACGATTTATAGCTTATGCTTTCCTTCAGAAAGCTTATAGGATAAGCCCTCGACCGATTAGTACTGGTCAGCTCCATGCATTGCTGCACTTCCACCCCCAGCCTATCTACCTCGTCGTCTTCAAGGGGTCTTACTCATTGGGAAATCTCATCTTGAGGTGGGCT
>NZ_BOSJ01000069.1 GCF_018403285.1 Paenibacillus sp. J45TS6
GAGATTTCCCAACTAGTAAGACCCCTTGAAGACGACGAGGTAGATAGGCTGGAGGTGGAAGTGCAGCAATGCATGGAGCTGACCAGTACTAATCGGTCGAGGGCTTATCCTACAAGCTTTCTGAAGGAAAGCTACTTCGAAAGCATATGCTATAAATCGCAAAGATTGTTTCGTATCTAGTTTTCAGGGAGCAAATCCTTGAGGAAAACCAAACGCTTGTTTCTTGATTCACACTTTCGTGTTGAACCCAAGCAAACGCGAAGAGCGAATGAATTTTCCGAAGATTTTAAGCTGCATGTCCTTTCTATGGACTGATATTTTGCTGGTGAGTGTTCACTGAAGATATCACAGCGCAAAAATCATGTTTGGTGGCGATAGCGGAGGGGTTCCACACGTACCCATCCCGAACACGACCGTTAAGCCCTCCAGCGCCGA
>NZ_BOSJ01000070.1 GCF_018403285.1 Paenibacillus sp. J45TS6
CGACGAGGTAGATAGGCTGGGGGTGGAAGTGCAGCAATGCATGGAGCTGACCAGTACTAATCGGTCGAGGGCTTATCCTACAATTAAATTGCAAAGATTGTTTCGTATCTAGTTTTCAGGGAGCAAAACCTTGAGGGAAACCTAAACGCTTGTTTCTTGATTCACACTTCGGTGTTGAACCCAAGCAAACGCGAAGAGCGAATGGATTTTCCGAAGATTTTAAGCTGCATGTCCTTTCTAAGGACTGATATTTTGCTGGTGAGTATTCACTGAAGATATCACAGCGCAAAAATCACGTTTGGTGGCGATAGCGGAGGGGTTCCACACGTACCCATCCCGAACACGACCGTTAAGCCCTCCAGCGCCGATGGTACTTGGACCGCAGGGTCCTGGGAGAGTAGGACGCCGCCAAGCGAAAACCC
>NZ_BOSJ01000071.1 GCF_018403285.1 Paenibacillus sp. J45TS6
CCTTTAAACTATGCCCCTAAAAACTGGTGGAGGATGATGGATTCGAACCACCGAACCCGTAAGGGAGCAGATTTACAGTCTGATGCGTTTGGCCACTTCGCTAATCCTCCATATGAAACTGGTGCCGACGAGAGGACTTGAACCCCCAACCTACTGATTACAAGTCAGTTGCTCTACCAGTTGAGCTACATCGGCTAATTTTTGAATGGTGGCTCGGGACGGAATCGAACCGCCGACACGAGGATTTTCAGTCCTCTGCTCTACCGACTGAGCTACCGAGCCTTATTCAGAATAAAAATGGCGGAACTGACGGGATTCGAACCCGCGATCTCCTGCGTGACAGGCAGGCATGTTAGGCCTCTACACCACAGTTCCAGGTATTACAATTGCGGGGGCAGGATTTGAACCTGCGACCTTC
>NZ_BOSJ01000072.1 GCF_018403285.1 Paenibacillus sp. J45TS6
CACCCGAAGCCGGTGGGGTAACCGCAAGGAGCCAGCCGTCGAAGGTGGGGTAGATGATTGGGGTGAAGTCGTAACAAGGTAGCCGTATCGGAAGGTGCGGCTGGATCACCTCCTTTCTATGGAGAATGGTTTCCTGAAACGGAAACATTCAAAACTACGTACGACGAAAGTCGGCGGATCACTTTGTGAAAGCAAAGTAACACTCACTCGTTGTTCAGTTTTGAGAGTTTAATCTCTCAAAAAAAGACATGTAATTTTATCTACACAGTTTGTGTTAGACCAAAATTTCATGGTCGCTGTTTCGGTGAAACAGCTTTGCTCATTGAAAACTAGATAACGAAACAATTTTGCGATTTTAGAAATATCCTTTAAGCTGAACTTGTGTTAAACAAGTGAAGATTAATAGATTGCTGAG
>NZ_BOSJ01000073.1 GCF_018403285.1 Paenibacillus sp. J45TS6
TTCGCCAAAAGTCGTTCATCATTCAAAAATTTCGCTAAGCAATCTATTAATCTTCACTTGTTTAACACAAGTTCAGCTTAAAGGATATTTCTAAAATCGCAAAATTGTTTCGTTATCTAGTTTTCAAAGAACAACACAAATAATGATGAAATTATTATGGTGGAGCCAAGCGGGATCGAACCGCTGACCTCCTGCGTGCAAGGCAGGCGCTCTCCCAGCTGAGCTATGGCCCCTCAAATTCCATCAAAACCGAACAAATGGATGAATGATATGACTTATTAAGTCGATTTGAATGTTTCCGTTTCAGGAAACGATTCTCCATAGAAAGGAGGTGATCCAGCCGCACCTTCCGATACGGCTACCTTGTTACGACTTCACCCCAATCATCTACCCCACCTTCGACGGCTGGCTC
>NZ_BOSJ01000074.1 GCF_018403285.1 Paenibacillus sp. J45TS6
TTAGTAAGACCCCTTGAAGACGACGAGGTAGATAGGCTGGGGGTGGAAGTGCAGCAATGCATGGAGCTGACCAGTACTAATCGGTCGAGGGCTTATCCTAAAAGCTTTCTGAAGGAAAGCTACTTCGGAAGCATATGCTATAAATCGCAAAGATTGTTTCGTATCTAGTTTTCAGGGAGCAAATCCTTGAGGAAAACCAAGCGCTTGTTTCTTGATTCACACTTCGGTGTTGAACCCAAGCAAACGCGAAAAGCGAATGGATTTTCCGAAGATTTTCAAGAAGCGTAAGCTGAGAAAATCCTGTTTGGTGGCGATAGCGGAGGGGTTCCACACGTACCCATCCCGAACACGACCGTTAAGCCCTCCAGCGCCGATGGTACTTGGACCGCAGGGTCCTGGGAGAGT
>NZ_BOSJ01000075.1 GCF_018403285.1 Paenibacillus sp. J45TS6
ATGGATCTTCATACTCTTTAACACTCAGCTTATCTACTGCTTGGTCGTGTGCTTCTTGTTCTCGGATGTATTTTCGTACCGTTGCTTCATTTAAGCCCACCGTACTCACATAATATCCTTCTGCCCAGAATTTTCGATTCCCGTATTTGTATTTTTGCTGGCATGTTTCTCAAAGATCATTAGAGAACTTTTACCTTTTAGATAGCCCATAAATTATGAGACTGCTATTTTGGGTGGGATTGCTACCAACATGTGCACGTGGTCTGGCATCATGTGGCCTTCTATGATTTCTACTCCTTTGTACTTACATAAACGTTTGAATATTTCAATTAGATCTTTTCTTACTTGATTATAGATCTCTTTCCGTCTATACTTCGGGGTGAATACAATGTGGTATTTGCACA
>NZ_BOSJ01000076.1 GCF_018403285.1 Paenibacillus sp. J45TS6
AAAATGCTCGTTTGGTGGCGATAGCGGAGGGGTTCCACACGTACCCATCCCGAACACGACCGTTAAGCCCTCCAGCGCCGATGGTACTTGGACCGCAGGGTCCTGGGAGAGTAGGACGTCGCCAAGCGAATACCCTTTTGGGTTATTTTTTTTGCCTGGTCGTTACATTTAATGATGAGGGCCCTTAGCTCAGCTGGTTAGAGCGCACCCCTGATAAGGGTGAGGTCGGTGGTTCGAGTCCACTAGGGCCCACCATGTAACTTCATAATTCGATTATGGGGCCATAGCTCAGCTGGGAGAGCGCCTGCCTTGCAAGCAGGAGGTCAGCGGTTCGATCCCGCTTGGCTCCACCAATATTCCCTGATAGCTCAGTTGGTAGAGCACTCGACTGTTAATCGAGTTGT
>NZ_BOSJ01000077.1 GCF_018403285.1 Paenibacillus sp. J45TS6
TTAAGTTCTCGTCAGCATTTTCTAAATGAGCTTATCGCTCTTTTCAATAACTTTATTGGAGAGTTTGATCCTGGCTCAGGACGAACGCTGGCGGCGTGCCTAATACATGCAAGTCGAGCGGAGTCAATGAGAAGCTTGCTTCTCTGAGACTTAGCGGCGGACGGGTGAGTAACACGTAGGCAACCTGCCCATAAGACTGGGATAACTACCGGAAACGGTAGCTAATACCGGATAGGTTCTTCCCTCGCATGAGAGAAGAAAGAAAGACGGAGCAATCTGTCACTTATGGATGGGCCTGCGGCGCATTAGCTAGTTGGTGGGGTAAAGGCCTACCAAGGCGACGATGCGTAGCCGACCTGAGAGGGTGATCGGCCACACTGGGACTGAGACACGGCCCAGA
>NZ_BOSJ01000078.1 GCF_018403285.1 Paenibacillus sp. J45TS6
GCCTAGGCATCCTCCGTGTGCTCTTAATAGCTTAACCATATGCTCATTTTTGACTGATTCACTCCGGTTGGCATTCGCCAAAAGTCGTTCATCATTCAAAAATTTCGCTAAGCAATCTATTAATCTTTACTTGTTTAACACAAGTTCAGCTTAAAGGATATTTCTAAAATCGCAAAATTGTTTCGTTATCTAGTTTTCAAGGAACAACAACCATGTTTTCTTTGGTTCAGCACGGATGTGCGAATAAAGAATACATGTGATTTTGAGAGATTAAACTCTCAAAACTGAACAACGAGTGAGTGTGTTGGAAGCTTAGCTTCCGTATATTTGAATGTTTCCGTTTCAGGAAACGATTCTCCATAGAAAGGAGGTGATCCAGCCGCACCT
>NZ_BOSJ01000080.1 GCF_018403285.1 Paenibacillus sp. J45TS6
GAAGGTCGCAGGTTCAAATCCTGCCCCCGCAATTGTAATACCTGGAACTGTGGTGTAGAGGCCTAACATGCCTGCCTGTCACGCAGGAGATCGCGGGTTCGAATCCCGTCAGTTCCGCCATTTTTATCCTAGAAGTATTACTGATTGAGGGACTAGCTTCCTTATTGTTAGGAGCCATTAGCTCAGTTGGTAGAGCACCTGACTTTTAATCAGGGTGTCGAAGGTTCGAGCCCTTCATGGCTCACCATCATTTATATGCGCGTGTGGCGGAATTGGCAGACGCACTAGACTTAGGATCTAGCGTCTTTGACGTGGGGGTTCGAGTCCCTTCACGCGCATCCTTTAATTGCGGACGTGGCTCAGCGGTAGAGCATCG
>NZ_BOSJ01000081.1 GCF_018403285.1 Paenibacillus sp. J45TS6
GAAGACGACGAGGTAGATAGGCTGGGGGTGGAAGTGCAGCAATGCATGGAGCTGACCAGTACTAATCGGTCGAGGGCTTATCCTAAAAGCTTTCTGAAGGAAAGCTACTTCGAAAGCATATGCTATATAAATCGCAAAGATTGTTTCGTATCTAGTTTTCAGGGAGCAAATCCTTGAGGAAAACTAAACGCTTGTTTCTTGATTCACACTTCGGTGTTGAACCCAAGCAAACGCGAAGAGTTTATAGATTTTCCGAAGATTTTCGAGAAGCGTAAGCTGAGAAAATCCTGTTTGGTGGCGATAGCGGAGGGGTTCCACACGTACCCATCCCGAACACGACCGTTAAGCCCTCCAGCGCCGATGGTACTTGGACC
>NZ_BOSJ01000082.1 GCF_018403285.1 Paenibacillus sp. J45TS6
CACACGTACCCATCCCGAACACGACCGTTAAGCCCTCCAGCGCCGATGGTACTTGGACCGCAGGGTCCTGGGAGAGTAGGACGCCGCCAAGCGAAAACCCTTTTGGGTTATTTTTTTTGCCCTAATGCTTTAATTAACGATAAGGGCCCTTAGCTCAGCTGGTTAGAGCGCACCCCTGATAAGGGTGAGGTCGGTGGTTCGAGTCCACTAGGGCCCACCATGTAACTTCATAATCCAAAATATGGGGCCATAGCTCAGCTGGGAGAGCGCCTGCCTTGCACGCAGGAGGTCAGCGGTTCGATCCCGCTTGGCTCCACCAATATTCCCTGATAGCTCAGTTGGTAGAGCACTCGACTGTTAATCGAGT
>NZ_BOSJ01000083.1 GCF_018403285.1 Paenibacillus sp. J45TS6
AGCAATCTATTAATCTTCACTTGTTTAACACAAGTTCAGCTTAAAGGATATTTCTAAAATCGCAAAATTGTTTCGTTATCTAGTTTTCAAGGAACAACAACCATGCGTTCTTTGGTTCAGCACGGATGTGCGAATAAAGAATACATGTGATTTTGAGAGATTGGACTCTCAAAACTGAACAACGAGTGAGTGTTACTTTGCTTTTGCAAAGTGATCCGTCGACTTTCGTCGTACGTAATTTTGAATGTTTCCGTTTCAGGAAACGATTCTCCATAGAAAGGAGGTGATCCAGCCGCACCTTCCGATACGGCTACCTTGTTACGACTTCACCCCAATCATCTACCCCACCTTCGACGGCTGGCTCCT
>NZ_BOSJ01000084.1 GCF_018403285.1 Paenibacillus sp. J45TS6
ATATTTCTAAAATCGCAAAATTGTTTCGTTATCTAGTTTTCAATGAGCAAAGCTGTTTCACCGAAACAGCGACCATGGAATTTTGGTCTAACACAAACTGTGTAGATAAAATTACATGTCTTTTTTTTGAGAGATTAAACTCTCAAAACTGAACAACGAGTGAGTGTTACTTTGCTTTTGCAAAGTGATCCGTCGACTTTCGTCGTACGTAATTTTGAATGTTTCCATCGCAGGAAACGATTCTCCATAGAAAGGAGGTGATCCAGCCGCACCTTCCGATACGGCTACCTTGTTACGACTTCACCCCAATCATCTACCCCACCTTCGACGGCTGGCTCCTTGCGGTTACCCCACCGG
>NZ_BOSJ01000085.1 GCF_018403285.1 Paenibacillus sp. J45TS6
CACACGTACCCATCCCGAACACGACCGTTAAGCCCTCCAGCGCCGATGGTACTTGGACCGCAGGGTCCTGGGAGAGTAGGACGCCGCCAAGCGAAAACCCTTTTGGGTTATTTTTTTTGCCCTAATGGTGTAATTAACGATGAGGGCCCTTAGCTCAGCTGGTTAGAGCGCACCCCTGATAAGGGTGAGGTCGGTGGTTCGAGTCCACTAGGGCCCACCATGTAACTTCATAATCCCATTATGGGGCCATAGCTCAGCTGGGAGAGCGCCTGCCTTGCACGCAGGAGGTCAGCGGTTCGATCCCGCTTGGCTCCACCAATATTCCCTGATAGCTCAGTTGGTAGAGCAC
>NZ_BOSJ01000086.1 GCF_018403285.1 Paenibacillus sp. J45TS6
ATATTTCTAAAATCGCAAAATTGTTTCGTTATCTAGTTTTCAATGAGCAAAGCTGTTTCACCGAAACAGCGACCATGGAATTTTGGTCTAACACAAACTGTGTAGATAAAATTACATGTCTTTTTTTGAGAGATTAAACTCTCAAAACTGAACAACGAGTGAGTTAAAAGTTTTGCAAAGCAAAACTGCTTCGTAAGCATAAACTTTGCAAAGTGATCCGCCGACTTTCGTCGTACGTATATTTGAATGTTTCCGTTTCAGGAAACGATTCTCCATAGAAAGGAGGTGATCCAGCCGCACCTTCCGATACGGCTACCTTGTTACGACTTCACCCCAATCATCTACCCC
>NZ_BOSJ01000087.1 GCF_018403285.1 Paenibacillus sp. J45TS6
GGGTTTTCGCTTGGCGGCGTCCTACTCTCCCAGGACCCTGCGGTCCAAGTACCATCGGCGCTGGAGGGCTTAACGGTCGTGTTCGGGATGGGTACGTGTGGAACCCCTCCGCTATCGCCACCAAACGAGCATTTTACAAATGCGGTATTCAAGGATTTGCTCCCTGAAAACTAGATACGAAACATTTTGCGATTTGTAGCATATGCTCCTGAAGCAACTTCCCTTCAGAAAGCTTGTAGGATAAGCCCTCGACCGATTAGTACTGGTCAGCTCCATGCATTGCTGCACTTCCACCTCCAGCCTATCTACCTCGTCGTCTTCAAGGGGTCTTACTAGTTGGGAAATCTC
>NZ_BOSJ01000088.1 GCF_018403285.1 Paenibacillus sp. J45TS6
GAGCCAGCCGTCGAAGGTGGGGTAGATGATTGGGGTGAAGTCGTAACAAGGTAGCCGTATCGGAAGGTGCGGCTGGATCACCTCCTTTCTATGGAGAATCGTTTCCTGAAACGGAAACATTCAAATCTAAAATCAGGTTTTAGGCCTGTTACTCACTCGTTGTTCAGTTTTGAGAGTCCAATCTCTCAAAACTTGTTCCTTGAAAACTAGATAAACGAAACAATTTTGCGATTTTAGAAATATCCTTTAAGCTGAACTTGTGTTAAACAAGTGAAGATTAATAGATTGCTTAGCGAAATTTTTGAATGATGAACGACTTTTGGCGAATGCCAACCGGAGT
>NZ_BOSJ01000089.1 GCF_018403285.1 Paenibacillus sp. J45TS6
CCTTGTGCCTTTACACTCTGCGAATGATTTCCAACCATTCTGAGGGAACCTTTGGGCGCCTCCGTTACTCTTTAGGAGGCGACCGCCCCAGTCAAACTGCCCACCTGACACTGTCCTCGCACCGGATCACGGTACCAAGTTAGAACCTAGATACGATCAGGGTGGTATCCCAACGTTGCCTCCACACAAGCTGGCGCTCATGCTTCCTAGGCTCCCACCTATCCTGTACAGATCGTACCCAAATCCAATATCAAGCTGCAGTAAAGCTCCATGGGGTCTTTCCGTCTTGTCGCGGGTAACCTGCATCTTCACAGGTATTAAAATTTCACCGGAT
>NZ_BOSJ01000090.1 GCF_018403285.1 Paenibacillus sp. J45TS6
GGATATTTCTAAAATCGCAAAATTGTTTCGTTATCTAGTTTTCAAAGAGCAACTTTGTTGCGACCATAAAATTCTCGGTCCATCACGAAAAGTGTGGATGAAATTTTATGACTTGATTTTGAGAGATCAAACTCTCAAAACTGAACAACGAGTGAGTGTTACTTTGCTTTTGCAAAGTGGTCCGCCGACTTTCGTCGCACGTTTATTTGAATGTTTCCGTTTCAGGAAACGATTCTCCATAGAAAGGAGGTGATCCAGCCGCACCTTCCGATACGGCTACCTTGTTACGACTTCACCCCAATCATCTACCCCACCTTCGACGGCTGGCTC
>NZ_BOSJ01000091.1 GCF_018403285.1 Paenibacillus sp. J45TS6
TCGGTATAACGAAACTATAAAATACTTTTTCTGTTGCACCAATGTCACCTGGTGGGGCATCTGCTGCTGTGAATCGTCCCATTGCTATCCATATCTTAAATACCCAGTAAAATAAGAATGATGTGGTCGATATAACTAATAGATAAGCTACATAACTAATTACACTAAGGTTAACCTTCAAACAGCAGCCTCCAATTTTATGTATTTTTTTATTATAATGACTTTGATAAATGATTACTTCATTAAAATAAGAACGATTGTTGTATCCACATTAAGAAGCTCAGAAATCCTGTTATGCAGAATGTGATTAAGA
>NZ_BOSJ01000092.1 GCF_018403285.1 Paenibacillus sp. J45TS6
GCCAGCCGTCGAAGGTGGGGTAGATGATTGGGGTGAAGTCGTAACAAGGTAGCCGTATCGGAAGGTGCGGCTGGATCACCTCCTTTCTATGGAGAATCGTTTCCTGAAACGGAAACATTCAAATATATGGAAGCTAAGCTTCCGAGCACACTCACTCGTTGTTCAGTTTTGAGAGAGCAAGACTCTTTCAACTTATACACTATATGATTGAATGGCTTCAATCATGCGTTTGGTGGCGATAGCGGAGGGGTTCCACACGTACCCATCCCGAACACGACCGTTAAGCCCTCCAGCGCCGATGGTAC
>NZ_BOSJ01000093.1 GCF_018403285.1 Paenibacillus sp. J45TS6
CCCAGGACCCTGCGGTCCAAGTACCATCGGCGCTGGAGGGCTTAACGGTCGTGTTCGGGATGGGTACGTGTGGAACCCCTCCGCTATCGCCACCAAACGAGCATTTTTGCAAATGCGGTATTCAAGGTTTTGCTCCCTGAAAACTAGATACGAAACAATCTTTGCGATTTAATTGTAGGATAAGCCCTCGACCGATTAGTACTGGTCAGCTCCATGCATTGCTGCACTTCCACCTCCAGCCTATCTACCTCGTCGTCTTCAAGGGGTCTTACTAATTGGGAAATCTCATCTTG
>NZ_BOSJ01000094.1 GCF_018403285.1 Paenibacillus sp. J45TS6
GGGGTAGATGATTGGGGTGAAGTCGTAACAAGGTAGCCGTATCGGAAGGTGCGGCTGGATCACCTCCTTTCTATGGAGAATCGTTTCCTGAAACGGAAACATTCAAATATACGGAAGCTAAGCTTCCGAGCACACTCACTCGTTGTTCAGTTTTGAGAGAGTAAGACTCTTTCAACTTATACACTATATGATTGAATGGCTTCAATCATGCGTTTGGTGGCGATAGCGGAGGGGTTCCACACGTACCCATCCCGAACACGACCGTTAAGCCCTCCAGCGCCGATGGTAC
>NZ_BOSJ01000095.1 GCF_018403285.1 Paenibacillus sp. J45TS6
AGCCTGAACATCTCAATTCTATCGGAATGGTCTTAGTGGTCAAACCTTTGATTGTTCCACCCGCATAGCGGGTGGTTTTTTGTTTCGCGCGTTTCACGCACTCAACTGGCTAAAGCCATAACAAAAAAGACACTACCTAATGGCAGTGTCTTTATCTATTGCTTGGCGACGTCCTACTCTCCCAGGACCCTGCGGTCCAAGTACCATCGGCGCTGGAGGGCTTAACGGTCGTGTTCGGGATGGGTACGTGTGGAACCCCTCCGCTATCGCCACCAAACAGGA
>NZ_BOSJ01000096.1 GCF_018403285.1 Paenibacillus sp. J45TS6
GGGGTAGATGATTGGGGTGAAGTCGTAACAAGGTAGCCGTATCGGAAGGTGCGGCTGGATCACCTCCTTTCTATGGAGAATCGTTTCCTGAAACGGAAACATTCAAATATACGTACGACGAAAGTCGACGGACCACTTTGCGAAAGCAAAGTAACACTCACTCGTTGTTCAGTTTTGAGAGTTTAATCTCTCAAAATCAAGTCATAAAATTTCATCCACACTTTTCGTGATGGACCGAGAATTTTATGGTCGCAACAAAGTTGCTCTTTGAAAACTAGAT
>NZ_BOSJ01000097.1 GCF_018403285.1 Paenibacillus sp. J45TS6
CCCGGATCAAAGCTTGCGTACAGCTCCCCGAGGCAGTATCGTTGTTCGCCACGTCCTTCATCGGCTCCTAGCGCCTAGGCATCCTCCGTGTGCTCTTAATAGCTTAACCATATTGTTCGGTGTTTTGGCTGAATCTCTCCAGTTGGCTTCGCCAAAAGTCGTTCTTCATCCAAAAACCTCACTCAGCAATCTATTAATCTTCACTTGTTTAACACAAGTTCAGCTTAAAGGATATTTCTAAAATCGCAAAATTGTTTCGTTATCTAGTTTTCAA
>NZ_BOSJ01000098.1 GCF_018403285.1 Paenibacillus sp. J45TS6
ATAATCCACTTCTATTTTCACATCGTTAGAATTAGATTTTGATGGGAATTTAGTTTTCATAGATTCATCGATTTTATATACGGATTTTCGGACATTTTTTGATTTCTCTTGTAGAAACTGTATCGGTGATTTTTGATTATAACGTGATTTTGTATGTGTAGCATCGACGATAATTGTTTTACTTTGGATGATTTCTTTTTCTAGTGCAATTTCAACTGTCTTCCCAATAAGCATATCTAACAAACTCACATCTTTGAG
>NZ_BOSJ01000099.1 GCF_018403285.1 Paenibacillus sp. J45TS6
AAAGTATGTCGCGTAAAGGTAACTGCTATGATAACTCAGTAATGGAGAATTTCTTTGGGATTATAAAGTCGGAACTCCTTTACTTAAAGGAATTTGAGAGTGTAGAACATTTTAAATTAGAACTAGAAAAATATATGAACTACTACAACACAAAACGATTGAAGGCAAAATTAAAAACGAGTCCGGTACAGTACCGAACTCGTTTTACCCAAGCTGCCTAATGAAATAACCGTGTCTAACATTTAGGGGTCACTTCA
>NZ_BOSJ01000100.1 GCF_018403285.1 Paenibacillus sp. J45TS6
CAAAAAGTCAGAGCCCGTTAAATGGGTGATGGCGTGCCTTTTGTAGAATGAACCGGCGAGTTACGTTCCCGTGCAAGGTTAAGGTGAAAAGCCGTAGCCGCAGCGAAAGCGAGTCTGAATAGGGCGACATAGTACGTGGACGTAGACCCGAAACCGTGTGATCTACCCCTGTCCAGGGTGAAGGTGCGGTAACACGCACTGGAGGCCCGAACCCACGCACGTTGAAAAGTGCGGGGATGAGGTGGGGGTAGCGGAG
>NZ_BOSJ01000101.1 GCF_018403285.1 Paenibacillus sp. J45TS6
CCTGTTCGGGGAGCCACTTTTGGAGAAGTGTCCGAGCTGGCCGAAGGAGCACGATTGGAAATCGTGTAGGCGTCACAAGCGTCTCGAGGGTTCGAATCCCTCTTTCTCCGTTGCGAACTTTTTAGGATGTTTAATACAGTAAGGCCCGTTGGTCAAGGGGTTAAGACACCTCCCTTTCACGGAGGTAACAGGGGTTCGAATCCCCTACGGGTCACTTTATATGGAGATTTAGCTCAGCTGGGAGAGCATCTGCCTT
>NZ_BOSJ01000102.1 GCF_018403285.1 Paenibacillus sp. J45TS6
GGGGGGGGGGGGGGGGGGGGGGGGGGGGGGGGGGGGGGGGGGGGGGGGGGGGGGGGGGGGGGGGGGGGGGGGGGGGGGGGGGGGGGGGGGGGGGGGGGGGGGGGGGGGGGGGGGGGGGGGGGGGGGGTGGGGGGGGGGGGGGGGGGGGGGGGGGGGGGGGGGGGGGGGGGGGGGGGGGGGGGGGGGGGGGGGGGGGGGGGGGGGGGGGGGGGGGGGGGGGGGGGGGGGGGGGGGGGGGGGGGGGGGGGGGGGGGG
>NZ_BOSJ01000105.1 GCF_018403285.1 Paenibacillus sp. J45TS6
CACGTCCTTCATCGGCTCCTAGCGCCTAGGCATCCTCCGTGTGCTCTTAATAGCTTAACCATATTGTTCGGTATTTTGTCTCCTTCGCTCCACTTGTTTTGCTTACGCAAAGCCAAAAGTCGCTCACAATCCAAAAACCTCACTCAGCAATCTATTAATCTTCACTTGTTTAACACAAGTTCAGCTTAAAGGATATTTCTAAAATCGCAAAATTGTTTCGTTATCTAGTTTTCAAAGAGCAACTTTGTTGCGACC
>NZ_BOSJ01000106.1 GCF_018403285.1 Paenibacillus sp. J45TS6
AAAGTCGCTCACGATCCAAAAACCTCACTCAGCAATCTATTAATCTTCACTTGTTTAACACAAGTTCAGCTTAAAGGATATTTCTAAAATCGCAAAATTGTTTCGTTATCTAGTTTTCAATGAGCAAGTTTTGAGAGATTAAACTCTCAAAACTGAACAACGAGTGAGTGTGTTGGAAGCTTAGCTTCCGTATATTTGAATGTTTCCGTTTCAGGAAACGATTCTCCATAGAAAGGAGGTGATCCAGCCGCACCT
>NZ_BOSJ01000107.1 GCF_018403285.1 Paenibacillus sp. J45TS6
GGACGAGCCTTCCTCAGGAACCCTTAGGTTTTCGGCGGATCAGATTCTCACTGATCTTTTCGTTACTCATACCGGCATTCTCACTTGTATACAGTCCAGCAGTCCTTCCGGTCTACCTTCAACCCGGTATACAACGCTCCCCTACCCCTGATACATAGTATCAAGCCATAGCTTCGGTGGTGTGTTTAGCCCCGTTACATTTTCGGCGCAGAGTCACTCGACCAGTGAGCTATTACGCACTCTTTAAATGGTGGC
>NZ_BOSJ01000109.1 GCF_018403285.1 Paenibacillus sp. J45TS6
ACATGCAGTGGATTCACCACACCGTATTTTACGTGCTTTTCTTTTAAAAAATAAACAAGGTTCAGCCAGTAGTGCCCTGTTGGTTCCATTCCAACGATAACATCCCGGAAGGATTGCTCCTTTGAGACCTCCCAGAACCAGTTCACGAACAACTCAAATCCTTCTCGGTTATTCTCAAACGTAATGGGCTTCCCAAACTCGACTCCGCGGTAGTCTTGTGCTCGAGCCACATGCTTGAATTTTGCAATGTCGACT
>NZ_BOSJ01000110.1 GCF_018403285.1 Paenibacillus sp. J45TS6
GCAAGTCGAGCGGAGTTAATGAGAAGCTTGCTTCTCTGAGACTTAGCGGCGGACGGGTGAGTAACACGTAGGCAACCTGCCCATAAGACTGGGATAACTACCGGAAACGGTAGCTAATACCGGATAGATTCTTTTCTCGCATGAGAGAAGAAAGAAAGACGGAGCAATCTGTCACTTATGGATGGGCCTGCGGCGCATTAGCTAGTTGGTGGGGTAAAGGCCTACCAAGGCGACGATGCGTAGCCGACCTGAGAG
>NZ_BOSJ01000111.1 GCF_018403285.1 Paenibacillus sp. J45TS6
CGACGAGGTAGATAGGCTGGGGGTGGAAGTGCAGCAATGCATGGAGCTGACCAGTACTAATCGGTCGAGGGCTTATCCTACAATTAAATTGCAAAGATTGTTTCGTATCTAGTTTTCAGGGAGCAAATCCTTGAATACCGCATTTGCAAAAATGCTCGTTTGGTGGCGATAGCGGAGGGGTTCCACACGTACCCATCCCGAACACGACCGTTAAGCCCTCCAGCGCCGATGGTACTTGGACCGCAGGGTCCTGGG
>NZ_BOSJ01000112.1 GCF_018403285.1 Paenibacillus sp. J45TS6
CTCTCAGGTCGGCTACGCATCGTCGCCTTGGTAGGCCTTTACCCCACCAACTAGCTAATGCGCCGCAGGCCCATCCATAAGTGACAGATTACTCCGTCTTTCTTTCTTCTCTCATGCGAGAGAAGAAACTATCCGGTATTAGCTACCGTTTCCGGTAGTTATCCCAGTCTTATGGGCAGGTTGCCTACGTGTTACTCACCCGTCCGCCGCTAAGTCTCAGAGAAGCAAGCTTCTCATTGACTCCGCTCGACTTGC
>NZ_BOSJ01000113.1 GCF_018403285.1 Paenibacillus sp. J45TS6
TCTCTTCTCACCTACCTGTGTCGGTTTACGGTACGGGCACCTTCATCTGGCTAGAGGCTTTTCTTGGCAGTCTGAGATCATGACCTTCGCTACTGTAATTTTCACTCCCCATCACAGCCCAGCCTTAACGATGTGCGGATTTGCCTACACATCAGCCTCACTGCTTGGACAGACATCCATCAGTCTGCGTCACTACCCTACTGCGTCCCCCCATCGCTCGTAACGATTTACGGTGGTACAGGAATTTCGACCTG
>NZ_BOSJ01000114.1 GCF_018403285.1 Paenibacillus sp. J45TS6
GTAACTCCATAATTTTCTTTATATTCAATATTGATCCATGAAAAAGATGTCTGTTAAATATGTAAGACATTAAAATTCTAAGAAAACATGAGCATTTAAGAGAAAAGTGATTCTCCATAGAGGGAGAATAGTTTAACAATCTAAAGGAGTGTAGATATGAAAAGAGGAATCCAGTTTGAGGTACCTAACGAATGGGGAAGTCATCTCGGAGAAGCACTGAAACCTTTCAACATAAGCAACTTCGATTGGTA
>NZ_BOSJ01000115.1 GCF_018403285.1 Paenibacillus sp. J45TS6
ACCGGGATGGACATACCGCTGGTGTACCAGTTGTTCCGCCAGGAGCATCGCTGGGTAGCTATGTATGGAAGGGATAAGCGCTGAAAGCATCTAAGCGCGAAGCCCACCTCAAGATGAGATTTCCCAATTAGTAAGACCCCTTGAAGACGACGAGGTAGATAGGCTGGAGGTGGAAGTGCAGCAATGCATGGAGCTGACCAGTACTAATCGGTCGAGGGCTTATCCTACAAGCTTTCTGAAGG
>NZ_BOSJ01000116.1 GCF_018403285.1 Paenibacillus sp. J45TS6
TGCTGGCAACTAAGATCAAGGGTTGCGCTCGTTGCGGGACTTAACCCAACATCTCACGACACGAGCTGACGACAACCATGCACCACCTGTCTCCTCTGTCCCGAAGGAAAGGTCTATCTCTAGACCGGTCAGAGGGATGTCAAGACCTGGTAAGGTTCTTCGCGTTGCTTCGAATTAAACCACATACTCCACTGCTTGTGCGGGTCCCCGTCAATTCCTTTGAGTTTCAGTCTTGCGAC
>NZ_BOSJ01000117.1 GCF_018403285.1 Paenibacillus sp. J45TS6
GTCGCAAGACTGAAACTCAAAGGAATTGACGGGGACCCGCACAAGCAGTGGAGTATGTGGTTTAATTCGAAGCAACGCGAAGAACCTTACCAGGTCTTGACATCCCTCTGATCGGTCTAGAGATAGACCTTTCCTTCGGGACAGAGGAGACAGGTGGTGCATGGTTGTCGTCAGCTCGTGTCGTGAGATGTTGGGTTAAGTCCCGCAACGAGCGCAACCCTTGATCTTAGTTGCCAGCA
>NZ_BOSJ01000118.1 GCF_018403285.1 Paenibacillus sp. J45TS6
TGCTGGCAACTAAGATCAAGGGTTGCGCTCGTTGCGGGACTTAACCCAACATCTCACGACACGAGCTGACGACAACCATGCACCACCTGTCTCCTCTGTCCCGAAGGAAAGATCTATCTCTAGACCGATCAGAGGGATGTCAAGACCTGGTAAGGTTCTTCGCGTTGCTTCGAATTAAACCACATACTCCACTGCTTGTGCGGGTCCCCGTCAATTCCTTTGAGTTTCAGTCTTGCGAC
>NZ_BOSJ01000119.1 GCF_018403285.1 Paenibacillus sp. J45TS6
TGCTGGCAACTAAGATCAAGGGTTGCGCTCGTTGCGGGACTTAACCCAACATCTCACGACACGAGCTGACGACAACCATGCACCACCTGTCTCCTCTGTCCCGAAGGAAAGATCTATCTCTAGACCGGTCAGAGGGATGTCAAGACCTGGTAAGGTTCTTCGCGTTGCTTCGAATTAAACCACATACTCCACTGCTTGTGCGGGTCCCCGTCAATTCCTTTGAGTTTCAGTCTTGCGAC
>NZ_BOSJ01000120.1 GCF_018403285.1 Paenibacillus sp. J45TS6
GCCTTGCAAGCAGGAGGTCAGCGGTTCGATCCCGCTTGGCTCCACCAATATTCCCTGATAGCTCAGTTGGTAGAGCACTCGACTGTTAATCGAGTTGTCACAGGTTCGAGTCCTGTTCGGGGAGCCACTTTTGGAGAAGTGTCCGAGCTGGCCGAAGGAGCACGATTGGAAATCGTGTAGGCGTCACAAGCGTCTCGAGGGTTCGAATCCCTCTTTCTCCGTTGCGAACTTTTTAGGA
>NZ_BOSJ01000121.1 GCF_018403285.1 Paenibacillus sp. J45TS6
TCTCCGCTACCCCCACCTCATCCCCGCACTTTTCAACGTGCGTGGGTTCGGGCCTCCAGTGCGTGTTACCGCACCTTCACCCTGGACAGGGGTAGATCACACGGTTTCGGGTCTACGTCCACGTACTTAATCGCCCTATTCAGACTCGCTTTCGCTGCGGCTACGGCTTTTCACCTTAACCTTGCACGGGAACGTAACTCGCCGGTTCATTCTACAAAAGGCACGCCATCACCCAT
>NZ_BOSJ01000122.1 GCF_018403285.1 Paenibacillus sp. J45TS6
TGCCAAGGCTAAATACTCCCTAGCGACCGATAGTGAAGCAGTACCGTGAGGGAAAGGTGAAAAGCACCCCGGAAGGGGAGTGAAATAGAACCTGAAACCGTGTGCTTACAAAAAGTCAGAGCCCGTTAAATGGGTGATGGCGTGCCTTTTGTAGAATGAACCGGCGAGTTACGTTCCCGTGCAAGGTTAAGGTGAAAAGCCGTAGCCGCAGCGAAAGCGAGTCTGAATAGGGCGA
>NZ_BOSJ01000123.1 GCF_018403285.1 Paenibacillus sp. J45TS6
CTATCCGGTATTAGCTACCGTTTCCGGTAGTTATCCCAGTCTTATGGGCAGGTTGCCTACGTGTTACTCACCCGTCCGCCGCTAAGTCTCAGAGAAGCAAGCTTCTCATTAACTCCGCTCGACTTGCATGTATTAGGCACGCCGCCAGCGTTCGTCCTGAGCCAGGATCAAACTCTCCAATAAAGTTATTGAAAAGAGCGATAAGCTCATTTAGAAAATGCTGACGAGAACTTAA
>NZ_BOSJ01000124.1 GCF_018403285.1 Paenibacillus sp. J45TS6
TTCGGCGGATCAGATTCTCACTGATCTTTTCGTTACTCATACCGGCATTCTCACTTGTATGCAGTCCAGCAGTCCTTCCGGTCTACCTTCAACCCGGCATACAACGCTCCCCTACCCCTGATACATAGTATCAAGCCATAGCTTCGGTGGTGTGTTTAGCCCCGTTACATTTTCGGCGCAGAGTCACTCGACCAGTGAGCTATTACGCACTCTTTAAATGGTGGC
>NZ_BOSJ01000125.1 GCF_018403285.1 Paenibacillus sp. J45TS6
AGTGACTCTGCGCCGAAAATGTAACGGGGCTAAACACACCACCGAAGCTATGGCTTGATGCTTTGCATCAGGGGTAGGGGAGCGTTGTATGCCGGGTTGAAGGTAGACCGGAAGGACTGCTGGACTGTATACAAGTGAGAATGCCGGTATGAGTAACGAAAAGATCAGTGAGAATCTGATCCGCCGAAAACCTAAGGGTTCCTGAGGAAGGCTCGTCC
>NZ_BOSJ01000126.1 GCF_018403285.1 Paenibacillus sp. J45TS6
CCCATTCGGACATCCCCGGATCAAAGCTTGCGTACAGCTCCCCGAGGCAGTATCGTTGTTCGCCACGTCCTTCATCGGCTCCTAGCGCCTAGGCATCCTCCGTGTGCTCTTAATAGCTTAACCATATGCTCATTTTTGACTGATTCACTCCGGTTGGCATTCGCCAAAAGTCGTTCATCATTCAAAAATTTCGCTAAGCAATCTATTAATCTT
>NZ_BOSJ01000127.1 GCF_018403285.1 Paenibacillus sp. J45TS6
TTAGCGGCGGACGGGTGAGTAACACGTAGGCAACCTGCCCATAAGACTGGGATAACTACCGGAAACGGTAGCTAATACCGGATAGGTTCTTTTCTCGCATGAGAGAAGAAAGAAAGACGGAGCAATCTGTCACTTATGGATGGGCCTGCGGCGCATTAGCTAGTTGGTGGGGTAAAGGCCTACCAAGGCGACGATGCGTAGCCGACCTGAGAG
>NZ_BOSJ01000128.1 GCF_018403285.1 Paenibacillus sp. J45TS6
GAGGGTCGGGGGTTCGATCCCCTCAATCTCCACCATATAAATATCGCGGGGTGGAGCAGCTCGGTAGCTCGTCGGGCTCATAACCCGAAGGTCGCAGGTTCAAATCCTGCCCCCGCAATTGTAATACCTGGAACTGTGGTGTAGAGGCCTAACATGCCTGCCTGTCACGCAGGAGATCGCGGGTTCGAATCCCGTCAGTTCCGCCATTTTTAT
>NZ_BOSJ01000129.1 GCF_018403285.1 Paenibacillus sp. J45TS6
CCTTGTGCCTTTACACTCTGCGAATGATTTCCAACCATTCTGAGGGAACCTTTGGGCGCCTCCGTTACTCTTTAGGAGGCGACCGCCCCAGTCAAACTGCCCACCTGACACTGTCCTCGCACCGGATCACGGTACCAAGTTAGAACCTAGATACGATCAGGGTGGTATCCCAACGTTGCCTCCACACAAGCTGGCGCTCATGCTTC
>NZ_BOSJ01000130.1 GCF_018403285.1 Paenibacillus sp. J45TS6
ACGGTACCAAGTTAGAACCTAGATACGATCAGGGTGGTATCCCAACGTTGCCTCCACACAAGCTGGCGCTCATGCTTCTTAGGCTCCCACCTATCCTGTACAGATCGTACCCAAATCCAATATCAAGCTGCAGTAAAGCTCCATGGGGTCTTTCCGTCTTGTCGCGGGTAACCTGCATCTTCACAGGTATTAAAATTTCACCGGAT
>NZ_BOSJ01000131.1 GCF_018403285.1 Paenibacillus sp. J45TS6
TATTGGAGAGTTTGATCCTGGCTCAGGACGAACGCTGGCGGCGTGCCTAATACATGCAAGTCGAGCGGAGTCAATGAGAAGCTTGCTTCTTTGAGACTTAGCGGCGGACGGGTGAGTAACACGTAGGCAACCTGCCCATAAGACTGGGATAACTACCGGAAACGGTAGCTAATACCGGATAGGTTCTTTTCTCGCATGAG
>NZ_BOSJ01000132.1 GCF_018403285.1 Paenibacillus sp. J45TS6
CACGTCCTTCATCGGCTCCTAGCGCCTAGGCATCCTCCGTGTGCTCTTAATAGCTTAACCATATTGTTCGGTATTTTGTCTCCTTCGCTCCACTTGTTTTGCTTACGCAAAGCCAAAAGTCGCTCACGATCCAAAAACCTCACTCAGCAATCTATTAATCTTCACTTGTTTAACACAAGTTCAGCTTAAAGGATATTTCT